>NZ_JBMDLF010000001.1:0-1239079 GCF_048656465.1 Streptomyces sp. MAR4 CNX-425
CTGGGGTTTTCAAGCAGACGCTCAATACACTGGCGTCAACCGTTCATCCCAACCATGAGACGGCGGCCACCGGAGGTGCATACGCTCACGATCTCGCCCTGCTGACGCGGATGGATTTACGACCGTGTCGACGAAAACGCGACGCACCTGATTGTGATGAAAATAAGCATCCTGTGGATGTTCTACTGTTCCACGGAGCAGCCATCCAGGACCTTCGCAACCGAGAAAGCGGGTGGACATCGAGGAGGCGCGGCGAGCATGAGGAACCCGCGCACGCAATTCTACACCCAGGCTGGCGAGATAAGACTCGGCGACCACCCCTCGCGAGAAAAGACTGCCACGGATACCACCGAGCAGGCCATCCCACAATCCGCCGCCATCCATATGCAGTGCTTCAAGTTTGATCTCAGTACCCCCGATCGCGAGATTTACCCCGCAGACCACTCCGCGATCCCATTCAGGTCGGATTCTCATCCCAAAAACATAAGGGATCGCGAGGGCACCCAGGTCAATGTATGAGGGACTGAGGATTTCCACCTCCTCCGCATCCCATGGACCTACCCTCCCATCTCGCACAGCAGGACGAATCTGCGAAGGGACAACGTCGAAGGCAGCAAACCGCTCATCCCCGACCGCCTGTTTCACATATTCCGCTTCTGAACCCTGCAGAAATTCCGCGGCGAGCGCGAGGCGATTCGACACGTCAGTGTCCGACATCCCTTCGTATCGATATTCTGACGAGAGAAGGGCGAGCCAATTACTCACGCGCCCCAAACTTCGGCTGCTCGCCTCAACCGCAGCCTCTGCATCAGCAGTGAAAGAGCGTGCAACGAGCATCGCCTCGGCGAGCGGCAACTCCACACCGACCTCGTCGAGCACCGTTTCCAACGGCGCTTGATCCACCCGATCTTCCAGTTCAGCCATCCAGCCACCCAGGTCCACCGCGAACAAGGAAGCCGGAGGGAGTTGACCCTCGTCTGCCCGCCGAGACTTCCTCTCCTCCTCCAGCGGAAGGAATCGATCAGACTCGTATTTACGCCAGAGCTCCCACGCATCACCCAGCATCGCGGCTTTCATCTCCGTCTCAATCTTCTCATTATGTTGTAACCAATCACGCCTGCTGTCATGGCGACAGGGGTAACCGGCTCGGCACCCTCCAGACCACCTACCACAGGAGAAACGTCCTGCACGGTGCTAGATACTCGACCAGGTGCTCCCGAAATCGCACTTACGCGTTCATCTCGTCGGTCACGTACTTCTTCAACCCTTACCCTGCGCTCGCCGCGTCGCCGGATATTCGTCCCACCATCAGGGCCATCGTTCAGACGGTCAGTGGTTCAGGTCATCGCCGCAGGTTTGCGCGTTGCCGCCGCTGACGCCACTGGGGGATCCCCTGCCGCAGTCCAGGCCCAGGCCGACGGGACTCCTACAAGATCGTGTTACGAGCTCATAGCCTTCCCAGTAGCACGGCGACTTCGTCAGCTCAGTTCGGTCGGCCAGCGCAAGACGACCGCTCCCCCAGTGGCGTAATCTGCATCCCGCAGATCGACCACTGTATTGGTAAAGAAGAAATGAATCCTTCCATCGATGACATCCGACGAGACTCCGATCCCGGACTCAATACCTCTCAGAATCCACCCAGGGCCATCACAGCCGACGAATCTGAACACCTGCGGCTCTTGACCCTTGAGTCCAGGAAGAGTTGCTGTAACCTCTGGACCTAGAGCCTGGATCGCCTCTGCGGCCTCTCCTCCCTTAGCTGCGGCGCTCTCGATGATGCCCTGTCTGGATGAATTCCATGTCCTGCTTGATGAGCCGACCTGGAATGCCTGCACAACAAATCTCATGCCAGCCAGTTTTGCCACTGCACCTACAATCATGCCATCTACCCGGTACGGCAGGATGTCGACTCCGGGTATACGCGGCACCAGCAACGAGCCAAGGTTAAGACGTTCGACATCTGGTCTCCAAGATTCCGAGACATCCCAAGGTCCATATTCGCTGCTGCGGATTCGAGGCTCCACCAGGAGGCCACTTTCCAGAATTTCACGACACTTGACTTCCGCCCTCTCCAGCAGGTCATCAAGCTCTGCCGAAGAAATCTTTCGGATACTGACGACTCCTCCGAGGAGGCGGAATGCCGCATCCCAGGTAATCCCTTCCGGGCCGCCCAGGCGGCTCGATCGGACCACATCCGCAAGCAGCAGCCCTTCGATGTCGACGCCCTCAAGGTCCTCCAGCCCTCGTGTATGGGCGACTACCTCATTCAGCAGTCTGCCCACGCTGCCGTCTTCGGGGATACTTCCTAACGCATCCACGACGGCCACATGGATGGCGACCAGTGTGAGCAGTTCAGGCGTGGTGCGGTCCCATGCCGCCGGGCGCACATCCCGTGGGGATATGCGCGACAGATCGCCTTCAACCTCAAGGCGCCCCAGTATCTCCTTGACCTGCGCTACCGATTCTGACATGGGAGATCCCCTCAGAGGCTCCGCCGCTTTATCTCTCCTACAGAGCACATCGTAGGCCACAATGGCCGTTGTAACGAGCGATCCATCGGGATCCGCTGCTGATACGCCGTTATCGACAACGTCACCCACTCGCTGCCCGAGGTTGGGAGACTCTTCTACGGCGTCTCTTCGGAGCACTGCTCGTCGCTGCCTCTCTTCCTGAGCCTGAGCAACTTCTTCTGCGGCTTCACCAGGAGTAAGGGAGGAATCCCCAGAAGAATCTGGGATCTCTTCAGGGCAATTACTACTGTTGTGAACGAGAACCGCGGCCAGCCCCGCCAGCACATAGTACGTGTGCTACGCGAAGTCTTCGACCTGCTTTTTCACAGGTGAAGTGCGGTTTGCTGGTTTTGCCGTCGCTACTGCCGTCCGGCGGTTCAGCCCAGGTACGGCTTCTCGCGGTGTTCCAGGAAGTGCTGGAGCCTGAGTCGTTGGGTGTGGTGCATCGGCAACTGCTCGATCTCGTCCGGCGGCACGAACCGGAGCTCGGTGGACTCGTCGGAGATTGCCAGTTGGCCCCCTGTGATGCGGGCGTTGAAGCAGACGTTGAACTGTCTGCGGACCTCACCGTCGGTGTAGGCGATGATGTGTTTCGGGTCGGTGTAGGTGCCGACCAGGCCGGTGATCTGGACGTCGAGGCCGGTTTCTTCTTTGACCTCGCGGACGGCGGTGCCGGGCAGGGAGTCGGTGAGGTCCATGCCGCCGCCGGGCAGTGCCCAGAGGTCGTTGTCGCGGCGGCGCTGGAGGAGGATGCGCCCGTGATCGTCGGTGACGACGGCGGATGCGGCGACGACCATGCTGTTCGGCTGGGGCGCGTTCGGGTCGTCGTAGTACTCGGTGCGGGCCACGGTCAGCCGTCCTCTCATGCGGGCGTTGCCGTCGCCCACACAGCGTCGAAGCTCTCGGCGTAGGTGTCGAACATGCCGCCTGCCTCGTGTCGGCGAAGATGCCATACGGGGGCGGCGTAGGCGTTGACGCCTCAGACGTGGGCGTTGACGAGTTGCTGGTCGTCGGCGCGGTAGAAGGAGTTGTAGAGCGTAGTTGCGTGGGTGCGGACTTCGAGGCCGGGGGTGCCGGCGAGCGGCCTGTAGCGCATGAGTGCGAGGCCTCAGCGGGATTCGATGCCGTGGCCGAACCGCTCCTCCTGACCGCGGGCTTGGACGTTGTCGCTGTCGGGGTCCCCGATCGCGATGCGGACGGTGTGGCCGCCTGGAGGGCGGTGGCACGACGTGGGATACGCCCGAGGTTCACCCAGCGCTCGACCGACTTGGGGTCGACCTCGACCTCCTGGGCAAGAGTCGCGTATGTCCAGCCTCAGGCTGCCATGACGGCTCGTACTCTCTCGTTCGGCACGAGTCTCCCTCTACATCTCAGGACGGCACCAGGGACGTTCTGCACGGTGCGGGACGTCCCGGATGGGGGTTGGGTGGAGGTTCCTTCGTCCCGGTGACCGGCGTGAGGATCGGTGCCGACCCTGCGGCACCGACGGACCCAAGGGCACGCACCATGCCGCCGAGGAGCGTCACCGTGCGAATGAGCGCCACCCCATGTGTTCCCGCCCTGCGACTGGACGCCCGGTCGCGCGCCGCCTCGCCGGGGTGGTCACGATGACGGCCCCTACCTCTGGTACCGGCGGGCACACCATCTTGCCCGATGTCGGCGCCCTGGTGGTCGACCGACGGAACGGCAAGGTGGGCGCGGTGATGGGGCACGTGGGGCCGTACGCACAGCCGGGAGTGGGACGTGCCGCCCGTACCCGCCCACGCCCTTACCGACTCGAACAGGAAGCCGTCCCATGACCACGCCCCGAGACATCAGTTTCTCCCGCCGCGTACGCGCCAACGGCGACGCAACCGTCTACCAGCGCCAGAACCGCCGCTGGGAAGCTGCCGGATACGTCCTCGCCCACGGCAATGAGGTCTCGTTCGGCGGTGGCGGGCGCCAGCGCCAGCGCGTTGCAGCGGACCGGTTGACACCTCCGAGGTCCGCTGCAACGTTACGAACGGGACAGTGAAGCCTGCGGCGCAGGCCGCGCCGGGGGGCGCACTGCGGACTCTGGGGGAGATTCATGAGGGCTGTGAAACGCCTGCTTGCCACGGTGGCCGGACTGGTGCTGGTGTCGGGTGCCCTGACCGGTACGACCGCCGCCGCTGCCACCGCGTCCGAGGGGGCGACGGCGGGTGTCCAGGGGGCGTGCTACGACGGGGCGGGGAGCTTCAGCAAGGGTTCGGGCGGCCATCTGGCTCCCGGCTACGTCCTGACGACGTCGAGCAACTGCAACGACATCAACCTGTACATGACCAGCGGTAACCGTTACGTCAAGGTGTGCTTTTACCCCAGCTCCGGCAAGGACTACTGCCAGAGCAGCTACAAGTACGCCAAGCTGGGCGCGTGGAAGGTGATCGCGACCGACGTGAAGGACAGCACCAAGTACAGGTTCTTCTTCAGTTCCACCGGGTCGGCTTCCGGCTGGTACGCGGACTGAGCAGCGGGTAACTGCCGGGCGCCCGACGCCGGCCGGTGCGGGTCGAGCCTGGCTCGGCCCGCACCGTTCGCCGTTCGGGCGGGTGGTGCGGGCTCCGGGGCGGCGGGTACGTTCCTCGTGTGGGTGACCGGGGTGGGCCTCAGGGGCCGGAACGCGCCGCGGGGGGTCTGGAAATGGCCAGGGTGGCCGAGGTCCTCGTCGGCTCTCCGGCCGGTACGGACGGACGGCCCGGTGCGGGCGGGCGGCGCGGGTCCGGGTACCGGGTCGGCGACCGGTTCGTCCTGACCGCCGGGCATCTCGTGGCCTCGCCGGTGGGCTCCCTGCGCGTCCGCTTCCACGCCGACCGGCCCGGGGAGTGGACCACCGGGGCCGCCGTCCGCCTCTGTTCCGAGGCCGCCGACCTCGCCCTGCTGGAGCTCGCGGCGCCGCGGGGCACGGCCGTCTACCCGCCGCGGTACGCGGCCGTCCCCGACGCGGACGTGGTGCTGCCGTTCACCGCGGTCGGCTTTCCGCTCTTCAAGCTCCGCGAGGACGGCGGCGGTTCACCCGGCCGGTACCGCGACACCTTTCACGCCTCCGGCACCGTCGCCGCGCTCTCCAACCGGCGCGAGGGGACCCTCGAACTCGCCGTCCAGCAGCCCGCCGAGCCGGTCGGGTCGGACCGCTCCCCCTGGCAGGGCATGTCCGGCGCCGCCGTCTGGTCGGACGACGCCGTGGTCGGCGTGGTCGCCGCCCACCACCGCGCGGACGGCCCCGGCCGGCTCGCCGCCACCCGGGTCGAGCGCTGGTACGAGGTGCTGTCCCCCGCCGACCTGGACGTCCTGCGCGGCTGCGCCGGCCTGCCGCCGCGGGAGGAGCTGGCCGGGGGCGGCGGGCGGGCGGCGGTGGCGTCGCTGGTGGGGCTGCCGCCCGGCCTGGCCATGGGCGACCTGAAGGACCTCGTCGCGGCGCTGGCCGAACTGCCCACGCTGCGCCGGCCCGGCGGCCTGGAGACGGTGCTGGACGACGTCGACCCGCGGATCGACGGCAACCGCGTCCGCGCCACGACGCTGCGGGCCGAGCTCTACGGCGTGCTCCGCGCCTGTCTGCGCTACCCCGGCACGCTCGACGAGTTCCTGGCCGCGTTACGGGTGTGGGAGGAGGGGTCCGCGGAGATGGCCCGGGTGTCCGCGGAGGCCGCCGCTCTGGCCCGACGGCACAGGTGACGTGTTTGCCGACTGGCTGACCCGCGGGGTTTCGACGCCTGCCCGGCTGGGTCATCATTGGCTAAGGCAACGGCGCCGCGTACATGCCACCACACGACCGGGAGGGGATTTGCAGCCATGGAGTCGGAGATTCCTGACGCAGAGTCCGCGGTCCTGGACCTCTCGGGGGTCTCTCTCGAATCGCTGCGCGCTATGCAAGGGCCGGCCATCGCGGCGTCTCTGGAGCGGCTGATGCACCACATCGACCACCCTCCGGCGGTGCTGGCGGGCGGCTACGGAGGCGACCGCGCGCGTATCGACTGAGGCCGGGGTGGGGACCGCCGACGGCCGACATGGGGAGACCTGGTGCCCGCAGAGGAAAGTGCACCGCAGGACCGTGCGGCCTTCCACCGGCTCCCGGAGGCCGCCCTGGATGCCCTCATCAGGGGCGACGGTGACCGTGAGGTCGTCGGAGAGCTGCGCAACGCGGAGCTGAGCCGCCGGAAGTTGCTGCTCCGTGCGCTGCTGGACCAGAGCGGCGGACAGGCTTCGGCCGACGCGTGGGCCCTGCTGGAGGAGGCGCAGCGGCGGGCGCCGGAGGTGGTCGACGACCTGCTGTTGGCTCCCGGTACGGGCATCTGGCTTTCCACCGCGCTGCGCCGGCTGCGCGGTCAGCCGGCGGAGGACGCGCCGGCCTGGGTGACCGCCGGGCACCTGTCCGCCGTGGCCGCGGCCGCGGCCGGGCGGGCGGGGGTCGGCTTCACCGCCACGGTGCCGGTGCGCCGGGGGTACGTTCCCCTGCCCACGCTGGGCTGCGCCGTGCTGCCCGCGGACGCGGACGGGTGGGGCACGGCCCGGGTCACGGGCCGGGAAGGCGGCGGCCTGAAGTTATCCGGCCACCGGGGAGAGGCCGTCGTCGCGGCCGGCGGGGACCGGCGGAGCGCGGAGTGGCTGCCCACGCGGCGTCTCACGGTGGGACCGCCCGGGCGCGAACTCGCCCTGACGCTGGAGGAGTGCGACCCCTACCGCACGTACCTCGGCACCAGCCCGCCGCGCGTTCTGCCGGACGCCGAGGCGGCGCAGTGGGAGGCGTGCGCCGGCGAGGCGTGGAGCATCCTGTTACGCGACGAACCGGTCGCCGCCGACGGGATGCGCCGCGGCCTGCTCTCGATCACGCCGACGGGGCCGAGAGAAAGGTTTCGGCCCTACAGCAGTTCCACGGGTGAAGCCTTCGGCGGTATGAACGCCTCCCTGCCGGACGGCGCTTCGCACTTCGCCGCGACGCTGGTGCACGAGTTCCAGCACATCAAGCTCGGCGCGCTGCTGCACCTGTACCCGCTGCTCCGGCCGGCCGCGCCCGGCGACGGGGCGGAGCCCGAGCTGTTCCACGCCCCCTGGCGGGACGACCCGCGCCCCCTGGAGGGCCTGGTGCAGGGCATCTACGCGTTCTTCGGCGTGGCGCGCTTCTGGCGCACCCACCGGCACGCCGTCGACCCGGCGGACGCGCCGGTGGCCCACTTCGAGTACGTCTTCTGGCGCGACGAGGTACGGGCCACGCTGGCGGCGGTACGGGGCCACGAGCGGTTCACGCCGCTGGGATCCCGCCTGATCGCCACGCTCGGCGAGCGCTGCGACCGGTGGGCGGCGGCCGACGACGTACCCGCGGAGGTGTCCCGGCTGGCCGAGGAGGCGGCGTCGGACCACCTGGCCCGCTGGCGCGAGCACCACCTGCGGCCGCCCGCGCGGGCCGTGGACGAGGCGGCGCGCGCCTGGATCCGGGGAGCCCGGCGGCCACCGTCCGCGCTCGCCGCCGAGCCCGCGACGGTGCCCGACCCCGCGGTGGCGTTCCTCGACGTGGCGGGCGTCCTCGCCCGGCACTCCCTCGGCAAGACGGGCGGGGACCGGACGGGCCCGGCCGAGGACGTGAGCGGAGCGGGTGCCGCCGACGTGCTGCTGGCCCGGGGGGACCGGACGGCGGCGGAGCACGCCCTGCGGGCACGGCTGCGCGACGCGCACGTTCCCGTCGGGACCTGGGCGGTCCTGGGCCGGGCGCTGGCCGGCGACCCGGCGCACCGGGCCGCGTCCCGGGTCCTGCGGCGGTTCCCCGAACGGGCGCGGGCGCTGCACGAGGCCCTCCGGGCGGCGGGAGAGGTATCGGCGGATCCCGTGGCACTCGCCGGCTGGCTGGGCGCCGGGGGCACGGCGGACTGACCGCGGCCGAGGGCCGCGGCGGACGGACCGGGCCGCCCCGGCCGGCCGCGCGCGGGCCGGCCGGGGCGAGGCGGGCGGCTCCCGCCCCGCCGTCGTCCCGGGTTTACAGCGGTGCCGGGTCGATGTCGCAGTCCGCCCGCAGCCCCGCGGTGAACGCCAGGATCGCCGGGTGCGTCGTGGGAACCTCACCTTCCAGCGGCTCGGGAGCCGCAAGCGCCCGCCGGAGCCGTTCCAGGGTGTCCTGGCGCAGCGCGGTGGCCTCTTCGACGTCACCGCTCGCCGCGAGGTCCAGCGAGAGGTTGCCCGCGCAGGCCAGGGTGGTGGGATGGTCTGTGCCGAAGACCTCCTGGCACCGGCTCAGGGTCGGGCGCCCCCAGCGGAGGGCTTCCTCGTGGTCGCCGAGCGCCGCCATGTCGCTGGCGAGGTTCACCGCGGCCACCAGGGTGTGCGGGTGGTCGTCCCCGAGGACGTCGGTCAGGGTGCGGATCGCGTGCTCGTCGAGGCGGCGGGCCTCCTCCGGGCGGCCGAGGAGGCGTTCGGAGAGGGCGAGGTCGACGTCGGCGGCCAGGGCGTACGGGTGCTCTGCGGAGTACACGTGCCGGTAGCCCTCGCACGCCTTGGCGCCGCGGACCCGGGCGGCGTCCAGGTCGCCGGTCTGGCGCAGGGCGATGGACAGGCTCAGGGCGGCGGCCAGCGACCGGGGGTGGTCCTCGCCGTACCGGCGGGTGAAGCCCTCGTGGGCCTCGATGGCCAGCTCCAGCGAGCGGGCGTGGTCACCCGCCTTCCGGGTGGTGATGCTCAGCTCGCGCAGCGCGTGGAAGGTGAAGGGGTTGCGGCTGCCGAGGATGTCCTGCCGGGCGGCCACGGCCGTTTCCTGCAACGGCAGCGCGCCGACGTAGTCGCCGCTCTCCCGTACGTCGATGGCCACGGAGACCTCGGTCGCGAGGCTGCGCGGGTCGTCGCGCCCGAAGAGCCGCTGCCGCAGCAGCCAGGTCTGGCGGTCCAGCTCCAGCGCGCCCTGGAAGTCGCCCATGAGGCGCAGGCTCACGGCGTAGTTGTGGGCGACGTTGAGCGTGGTGGGGTCCTCCTCGCCGAACGCCTGGAGGGCCCGTTCGTGGGCGGCCTTGTCGATCTCGGCGCCTTCCGCGAAGCGTCCCTCCGCGCGCCGGACGGCCGCCTCCAGCTGGAGGGCTTCGAGCGCGTCCTCGCTGTCCGCGGGCTGGGTACGGTCGTAGGTCTGCCGCAGCTGGCCCACCAGCCGGGCCGCGTCCCCGTACCGTCCGACGGCCCAGTACATGAAGCCCAGGTGCTGGCCCATCAGCAGGGACAGCGAGTCCTCCGCCGAGAACAGCTCCGTCCAGGCGCTCCACGCCTCCTCGGAGAACTCGACCGCGGCGTCGTGGTCGCCCCAGCGGTAGAGGTACCGGGCGACGTTCAGCACCAGCTGGCGTACCCACGGCTGGTCCGACCTGACGGCGTCGGAGGCGATGACATGCGTGTACAGCTCCGCATACCTCGGCCAGTTCGACGGGTCGTTCGGTTCCTTGGGGTCTGCGGTGGCCATCAAGGAGTGAGCGCCTTGGCGCATGCGGTTCTGCTCCTCCGGACTCATGCGGTTCACCAGTACGAGCTGCACGAGTCGGTGCATCTCGATGGAGTTCGTGCGGTGGTCGATGCGGGCGAGTGAGTAGCGGTTGATCTCCCGTATGGCGCGGGCGAGCTTCATCGGGTCGTTGAGGGCGGAGTCCAGCTCGGGGTAGATGCTCTGCGGGCCCGGGCCCTTGAGGACCGAGCGGGAGATCGGGTCGGGGGCGAAGTAGGAGCACAGCTCCAGCAGCCGGAGGGCCGTCGGGCTGCGCTGCTCCAGGTGGTCGAGCGAGACGTTCCAGGCGGCGGCGACCGGCAGCTGGTAGTCCGGCGGCGGGGCGGTCTCCAGGAGTTCGTTCTTCTTGTCCTCGAACAGCCGCAGGTACTCGGAGGTCGGCATGCCGGTCTCGGTGCGCCAGGCGGCCGCCTGCACCAGGGCCAGCGGCAGGTCGCCCAGCGCCGCGGCCAGCGCTTCGGCCTCCTCGTCCGCCAGCTCCGGGCCCGACCGGCTCAGCAGCTTCTTGCTCTCCTCGCGGGTGAAGACGTCCACGTCGAGGGAGCCGCCCACCAGGCTCCAGCGGCGGTTGCGGGAGGTGACCACGATGGTCCCGGTGCCGCCGGTGGGGAAGTAGGGGCGTACCTGCTCGGGGCTGTCCGCGTTGTCGAAGATCAGCAGCCAGCGGGCGTACGGCTTGCCCTCGCGCAGCGCCTCCCGGACGACGGGGGCGGCGACGTTGACCTCGGAGGTGGTCTCCAGGCCCAGCCGTTTGGCGAGTTCCACCAGGGACTGGCCGATCTGGCCCGGCCGCTCCGAGGGAATCCACCACACGATGTCGTACTCGTCCTGGTGGCGGTAGGCGTACTCGATCGCCAGCTGGGTCTTGCCGACGCCGCCCATCCCGTGAATGGCCTCGGGCAGGACCGTCGTCGTCCCCTCCTGCAGCCGCTGTTCGAGCAGCGCCAGAAGTTCGTCCCGGCCGGTGAAGTTCTGGTTCCGCGGCGGCAGGTTTCCCCAGATCCGCGGCCGTCCGGCGCGCTCTGTGTCCAGGGTGCGCTGGGACGTGGTCGACATGGACGGTGCTCCTTCGCCTGCTGCGGATACGGGTGGTGCTGTCGGCGATGCGGTGGGCGGAGCCTCGGGGGAACGGGCCGCTTTCCACTGATCGTGCCATTTCAGGGCTTTCCGCAGAATCGCGGCGCGCTGAGGGAATGAGCCGGACAGGGCGGACAGGGCGGCCAGCTCCACCCGAAGGAACGCGGCACTCCGCCTGGTGACGGCCGGGACCGCCGACTCGTCCAGCGGGGCGGCGAGCGGCGGCAGCAGCGTGGCGCTGCCCGGGTCCGACGCCAGGACCGCGTGGACGTCACGCAGGGTACGGGCGGTGGCGCTGCGCCGCCCGAGGGCGAGCAGCTGCTCGCGGGTGCCGGGGGTGAACTCGTACGCGAGGGCCCCCGGGGCGTCGTCGTGCACTCCGGTGGGGCGCACCAGCCCGCTCATGAAGAACTCGGCGGCGTGCACCGGCCCCGCGACGGGCGTGGACTCCACCACCCGGCGGATGACCGGCAGGCTCAGCGGTGCCGCGGCCAGCCGGGTGGCCAGCCGGAACGCGGTGGGCGAGGCGGCGGCACGGAAGTCGAAGACCCGGTCCGCGGCGGGCTGCTGCCGTGTCCCGTCGGGGGGTTCGGCCAGCCAGGGCAGCGGCCGGGCGAGGTCCGGCCGGTTCTTCCAGCGGTGGGCCAGGAAGGCCGGCAGGTCGACCCAGCGGTGTGCGTCGCCGGACAGCAGGTGCGCCAGGGCCCGCGCGCCGTGGTGGGTGAGGGAGAGCACGGGCATGACGGACGGTTCGCCCTCGGCGTCGTCGTCCGGGTGGCCCGGTGATGCGGCGGGGACGTCCCGCTCGCGCCACTCCCAGGTGCCGTTGGCGGCCCAGGCGTGGTCCGCCCGGACCCGGAGGCGGGAGACGGTGAGGCCGGTGCGGTACCACAGCGGGGGCGGGAGCAGCTCGATCACGGCGACGGGCAGCTTCCGTCCCCACTCCCGCAGCAGTTCCTGCACGACGCCCAGGTGCCAGCCGGCGGCCAGGCCGTCGGTGGCGACCAGGACCACGGTCCGGGCCCCCGCCGGGCGCGCCGGGTCGAGCGGTACGTCGGTGTGCACCCTCGCGGGCGCCGTCTCGTCGGTACGGAGCAGGCGCAGGCTCCGTACCTCGGCGAAGCTGTCCGTCAGCACCCGCCGCAGCTGAGCCAGCTGCCGGCCCCACACCTGCACCGTGACGTGGGCGTCGACGACCAGCAGCACCCGGTGCGGTGCGCCGCCGTCCCCGGCGGGCCAGCTGTCCCACAGCGGAGTCAGATCCGGTCCGTCCGCCCACGTGCCGCCCGGACCGGCCGGGTCCGCCGCGGGCCCGGACCGCTCACCCTGCGCGTCGTCATCGGGCATGGGCAGCACCGCCCTCACGGCACCTTGGTCGCGGGGCACCGGTGCCCGGCCGCCCCTCGTCGGGGCGGTGGCGCATGTCTGCCGACGTACTCCACGTCACCGCGTGCCCTCTCCTTCCCTGCCTTCATGCCTCACCGCCTCCGGTCGGGGCCGCCCGTGTCGGGACGGCTCGAAGGTCCGGGTATGCGTTCGGGGTCGTCCAGCAGCACGGCCAGATGACGCCCGACGTGGCCGTCCCAGTTCTCCCGGCCGAGCGAGAGCGCCTGTCTGCGCCAGACGCGGGTGCGCTCCAGCAGGCCGGCGAGACTGCGCTCCTGGAGGATGTCGGCCGCCGCCTCCCGGAAGGCGGGATCGGATGCGCCGCGCTGCCAGAGCATCGCCGGGATGCCCGCCCGCAGGGCCGCGGTGAACTCGTCCTGCGCGGTCTCCGAGTCGCTGCCGGGGACCTCGTTCAGTACGAGGCAGACGATCTGGTCGTCCTCCTGGAGCTCCCGTTCGAGGTGGAACGCCGACTGGCCGGGTCTGCTCCAGTGCGACCGGCTCTCGGCCGGCGTGTCCCGCAGCTGCCGCCAGCGGTTGTTCCACGGCCGGTACCAGGGCTTGCGCAGCCGGTCGAGGGACCGCAGCACCACGGTGTAGTACATGACCAACGGGGTCGGCTGCCGCGCGTCGGACTCCTTGTTCCACCACTCCACGGGCTCCCGGAGGAGTTCCCACGGAAGGATGAACTCGATGACCACCGGCTGCCGGAGGTCCGCCCAGCGCGCCTCGGCCTGTTCGACGAGCCGCTCCACCTCGACCTCAAGGTCGTTGCGGCGCACGTTCAGGGTCTCGCCGGGGACGGGGTGCCAGCCGTCCGCGTCGGCCTGGCGCCAGTGCGACAGGTAGAAGCGGTCGGGGTCCACGCCGTCCGGCTCGCACTGGATGAGCAGGTACGCCGGGTGGAGGGAGGGTTCGGCGGACGGCGACGTACGGACGCGCTGCTTGGTGGCGGCCCAGTCGGCCTGGACGTCGAGGAGCCCCCTGGCCCGGGACTGCCGGCGGGCCCAGCGGCGCAGCTCCTCCGCCTCGCCGTGGCGCCCCTCCTCCACCAGGAGGTCCGCGGCCAGGTCCAGGTACGCCAGGCAGGGCGGCAGTTCGTCCTCGGTGGTGTTGTCGCCGGCCAGCCGCAGGAACACGTCCCAGCCGGTCTTGCACCACGCCTCCAGTTCCTGCGTGCGGGAGTGGCTGGCCCGGCGGGCGAGGGTGAGCAGGGCGTCCGAGGGGAGCTTCTGCAGCACGGGCCGCAGGGGGTGCAGGTCGTCGAAGCGGAAGAAGACCGCCGCCTCCCACTCGTCCAGCAGCCGCGCCAGCTCGTCCATGAGCACGGACTGCTGTTCCACGTAGCCGAGGCAGCGCGCGAGGCCCTGCAGCCCTTCGTCGACGTCCGCGCAGATCCCGACGAGCCGTAACAGCCAGACGCGCAACGGCTGGTCGGGGCGGGGCGGCTCCAGGGGCGTCTGGAGCTCCGCGGCGACGGCCTGGAGGACCATCTCCATGCTGGCCGGGCGCCGCATGGTCTCGGCCTCCTGGAGCACGTCGACCATGGAGGCCAATAACTCGTTGCGAACCCGTGCAGGACTGCGTCCCTCCACGCCTGTGCCCCCAGTTGCTCTCGCCTTCGTCCGCGCGCCGTGGGAACAGGGTACGGCCAGCAGTCCCGGCGAGCCATCGTGAGGACGGGCGCGGACGGTCGTCTTTCGGCTACTTTCACGGCGCTTCACCGGGCCCCCCTCTCTCCGTGTGCGGGCGATGCTATCGGGGATGCGCGGCGCCACGCGGTCCGTTGCGGAGCCGCTGACAAGTACCTGCCCGCCCGCGCTCGGGCCGAAGCCGCGCGGGATGCGTGCCCGGGTGCGGAGGGTGGTGACCGGGACGTCGCGTACGCCCCCTCAGGCGGCCGCGGCCATGTCGGCGAGCGTGTCGTCGAGCGGGGTGGGGCTGAGGTCGAAGGTGCGCTCGGTGTGGCTGGAGTCGAGGACGAACGGGCGGCGGAACTGGTATTGGACCTCGGGCAGTTCCCGTACCAGCGGCGAGAAAAGGCCGCCGGCGCGGAGCATCCAGCCGGGCATCGTCCGCAGCTTCGGCGGCCGCGCCCCGGCCACCCGCGCCAGCCGCGCGGCCAGGTCCCGTACGGACTCCGGCGGCGGCGTGGGGGCGTGCCAGACGCCGCCCCGGGCGGTCCCGTCCCCGGCCACGGCGACCAGGGCCCGGGCGGCGTCCCGGGTGGCCGTCCAGCTGTGCGGGGCGTCCAGGTCCGCCGGCACCAGCGCCGTCCGGCCCGTCAGCACCCGGGGCGCGACGCTCGCGGTGAAGACGGAGAGCGCGCCGACGCCGATGAAGTCGGAGGCGCGGACCGTGGCGACGCGCACCCTGCCGGCCTCGTGCGCGGCGAGCGTCTGCCGCCAGACCTCGGCGCGGACGCGGCCCTTGACGCTGTTGGGGGCCGGCGGCAGATCCTCGGTCATGGGGCCGTCGACCTGTCCGTACGCGTAGGCGTTGTCCAGGAGTACGTAGTCGGCGCCGGTCCGCTCGGCCGCGGTGAGCTGCGCCGCGGCCAGCGGCGGGAACGCCTCGGCCCAGGTGTGGTAGGGCGGGGCGGCGCAGTTGAGCAGGGTGGCGGCGCCGTCGGCGACCTCGGTGAGCCGGTCGGCGTCGGCGGCGTCGGCGGCGACCCGTTCCACGCCCGGGTGCCCGGGGCCGGAACCGCTGCGGGTGACGAGGCGGACCCGGTGGCCGCCGTCCGCGAGCAGGCGCGCGGCGGCGCTTCCGGTGGCTCCGGCACCCACCACGATCACAAGGGACATGGTCAACTCCTCGAATGTCGCCTGACTTCCGGTACGGATCCCGTGCGGTCCCCGTCGCTACTGCGGCCAGCCCGCGGACGGCGGCGCGGTGTCCTCCCCCGCGTACCGCTCGGCGCAGCGCCTGCGCACTTCGGTCTCGACGAGTTTCCGGGCCGCCGCGGCGCCGTGGGAGCGCCGTTCCCGCTCGGCCAGTTCGACGACGTCGAGCAGGATCGTGTTCTGTCCGTCGGACAGGCCCTTCTGCTGGTAGTCCGACTGGCTGCCGCCTCCGGGCTTGAGCTGGTCGTGGGCCCAGTACGTGAGGAGCCGGACGCAGACGGCCTCGCGCGAGGTGGCGCTCGGGGAAGGGGAGTCCGGCCGCCCGCCGCGGCCGTCCGCCGCGTGAGAGCCGCCGTCGCAGGCGGTCAGGGCCGCGGCGAGCAGCGCGGCGGCCCCGATCAGCGGCCACGCCCCCGGGCCCGGCCCCCGTCGCGCACGCGATCGCGTGCGCTCGCGCGTCGTCGCCCCACCCATGGCGACGACCGTACGCGAACGCGGCGGCCGCGGCCCTGTGTATCCGCTTTGTATGGCCGCCTCCTTCAATCGCCGGGACACCGACGACAAGGGGAGAACCATGCGCAGACGTTTCCGCCGAGTGCTCGCCTCCGTCGGCGTGGCCGCCGCCGTGGCCGTGGCGGCCCCGGTCGCCGTCGCCGCGCCGCAGGCGGCCGCGTCGTCAGAGGGCGCGGTGCCGCTGGCCCGGCCGGCGTTCAGGATGCCCTTCCTTTGCGGGCAGGTCTGGCGCGGCAACAACTGGCGCGGGCACAGCCCGGCGCACTCAATCGACTGGAACCACTACAACGCCCAGGGCGTCCCCGACGACCGCGGCCGCCGCGTCCTCGCCAGCGCGGGCGGCAAGGTCGTCGCGTCGTACTACTCCCGGAGCAACGGCTACGGCAACACCATCGTCATCGCGCACGGCGACGGCTGGCGGACCCGGTACGCGCACCTGAAGGAACGCACCGTCCAGCGCGGCACGCACGTGCGGCGCGGCCGGGTGATCGGGCGGGTCGGCGCCACCTCGGCGATCTACAACATCAGCCCGCACCTGCACTACGAGCAGCTCCACAGCGGCTCCGTCGTCGTCGCCGTCGTCCAGGGCGTCCGGTGGTACGACTACCTGGACCGGCGGCTGAAGAGCACGAACCGCTGCTGACGCGCGTACGGCAGAGGTACCCGCGTCCGGCACGCGCACGCGCGCCGCGGGTGCGGCCGCTCCTCGCCGCGCCCGCGCTACGCGCGTCACCCCTGGCCGGAGTGGAGCGACCGCAGCTTCGCGTGCACCGACTCGGCCCGGTCGTGCACCTCCAGCCGGCGCCAGGTGGACAGCGAGCGGTGGAAGTAGTCCCGCGCGGTCTGCACCCGGCCCGTCGCCCGGTGCAGCTCGCCGAGGAGGCAGGCGAGGCTGGCCTCCGCGCGCCGGTCGCCCAGCTGCCGCTGCACGGCCAGCGCGTCGGCCAGCAGCGCGGACGCCTGGCCCGCGTTGCCGCGGCGCAGGCACAGCTCGCCGATGCTCTCCTGCACGTACGCGGCGCAGTGCGTGTCGGCGAGGTCGCCGAAGATGGCCAGGGCCCGCTCCAGCTCCGCCTGCGCGAGGTCCGGTTCGCCGCGCAGGTCGTGCAGGACGGCGATGCGGCGGCGCACCTGCGCCTCGCGGTGCCGGTCGCCGAGGTCCCGGGCCAGCGCCAGCGCGCCGTCCAGCCAGGACGCCGCGGCCCACGGGTTCTTGCGCTCCAGCCATACGGAGGCGATGGCGTTGCGCGCGACGGCCTCGCCGTGCCGGTCGCCGACTTGCTGGAACCCGCGCAGCGCGTCGGTGAACGTCGCCAGCGCGGCGTCGAGGTCGCCCAGGATCCGATGGACGGATCCCTCGCCGGCCGCCGCGACCGCCTCGCCGGCGGGGTGGCCCGCGGCCCCGAAGATCGCGCGGGCCCAGGCGAAGGAGGCGCGGGCGTCGGCGTAGCGGTCGCGGTAGAGGTGCAGTTGGCCGATGTTGCGGAGCAGCGCGGCGGCCCGCGCGTCGGACGGGGCGGGGAGGGCGTCGAGCACCAGCTGGTGGGTGCGCAGCCAGTCGCCGTAGTAGCCGCGCAGGTCGAAGAAGCTCGCCAGCTCCAGCGCGAGGTCGGCGGCCCGGGCGACGCGGCCGAGCCGCAGCGCGGACTCCACCGTGGCGACGAGGGTGGGGCGTTCGGTCTCGAACCACTCGACGGGGCGGGCGCGCACGGCCCGGGTGATCTCCGCGCCCGGTCCGCCCGTCGGGGCCGGTTCGCCGGGCGCGCCGCTCCCGCCGGTCACGCCGAGGAACCGGGTGGGCATCGCCGCGTTCGCGGAGCGGGCGAGTGCGGTGAGGGCGTCGACGATGCGGAGTTGCTGCCGGCGGCGCACGGTGAACGTGTCCGCGTCGGCCAGTTCGCGCGCGTAGCAGCGGAGCAGGTCGTGCATGCGGTAGCGCTGCATCCCGAGCGCGTCGGTCCCGACGGCCTCGATCAGGTGCCGGTCGGCCAGCGTGGCGAGCGCTTCGGCGGCGTTGTCGGCGTCGGCGGCGTCGGCGGCGGCGTCGGCGGTCGCGGCGGTGTCCGCGTCCGCGGCGCCGCCCATGGCGACGGCGACGAGCCAGCCGCCCACCGGCCCGGCCGGCAGCCGGCCGAAGGCCCGGAAGGCCGTGGCCGCCGCCTCCGGCAGGTGCCGGTAGCTCAGCTCCGCGCTCGCCCGCACCTCCAGCTCGCCCGCCTGGAGCTGGTCGAGCCGTCCGCGCTCGTCCTGGAGCAGGTCGGCCAGCGTCGTCGCGGTCCAGGCCCGCCGGTTCGCCAGCCGCGAGCCGGCGATCCGTACGGCCAGCGGCAGCGAGCCGCAGCCGGCCAGCACCCGGTCCGCGCCGGCCGCGTCGCCGTCCAGCCGGTCCGGCCCGGCGATCGCGCCGAGCAGGGCCCGCGCCTCGTCCTGCCGCAGCTCGCCGAGCGAGAAGTGGTGCGCCGGCAGGTCGGGCATCCGGTGGCGGGAGCTGACGAGCACGGCCGAGCCGCCGGTGCCGGGCAGCAGGGGGCGTACCTGCGCGGCGTCGGCGGCGTCGTCGAGCACGATGAGGAAGCGGCGCTGCGCCAGCCGGGAGCGCAGCAGCGCGGCCCGTTCGCTCCGCTCGGCGGGGACGGTGCTGTCGACGACGCCGAGGCCGCGCAGCATCTCGGCCAGCACGTCGGCGGGGTCGCGCGGCCGGTCTCCCAGCCCGCCGAGGTCGACGAAGAGCTGGCCGTCGGGGAACGCCGCCCGGGCCCGGTGCGCCACGTGCACCGCCAGCGCGGACTTCCCCGACCCCGGCGGGCCCGACACCGCCACGACGACGGGCCGCCGGTCGGCCGCCGCCAGCAGCTTCTCCAGCGCGGCGGTCTCCGCCGCGCGGCCGGTGAAGTCCGGTACGTCCATGGGTAACTGGCACACGGGCGGGAGCGCCGCCGCGCGCCGCAGGCCCCCGTACCCGGACACCTCCTCGCCGACGGCCCGCAGCGGCCTGCTCGGCTCGGTGCCGAGTTCGGCGGCGAGGACGCGCTCGGCCTCGGCGTAGGCGGACCGCGCCTCGGTGGTACGGCCCGAGTCGTGCAGGGCGCGTACGAGCATCCGCCACAGGTCCTCGCGCAGCGGGTCCTCGCTGAGCCGGGTGCGCAGCTCGGCGAGGAGCAGCGCGTAGTCCCGCAGCCGGAGCCGGACCCCGAGGCACTCGTCGACCGCGGTCCCGCGCAGCTCTTCCAGCCTGGTGACGGCCGGGTCCCAGACCACGCTGGCCGGTACGTCCTGGAGCACGCCGCCGCGCCAGAGGCCGAGGGCGGACTCGTAGCCGTGCAGCGCGGCGACGTCGTCGCCGCGGTCGCGGGCGGCGCGGGCCCGGTCCAGGCGCCGCTCGAAGAGCAGGACGTCGACGTCGCCGGGCGCGCTGTCGAACGCGTAGCCGGACTGTTCGGTCCGCAGCCCCGCGGGGGAGATGCCGGCGGCGGACAGCGTCCGGCGGAGGGTGCGGACGTAGGTGCGGACGTTGGCGACGGCCGACGGGGGCGCCCCGCCCGGCCAGAGCACCTCGGTCAGCACGTCCACGGAGACGAAGCGGCCGGGCTGCAGCAGCAGGGCGGCCAGCACGGCCCGCGGCTTCGGCCCGCCGATCCGGATCGGGACACCCGCCGCCCACACGCGCAGCGGCCCCAGGAGTCCGAAGGTCGGCTCCCCCATCCACGTACCTCCGTGTCGGCGGCGTGTCGCCGGCGGCGCGCCCCCGGTCCGGAGTCGCACCACCGACGGCCTCGACAGTCATGGACATGACCCACGGTGTCAACCCCGCCCCGAACCGCCGGACCGGGGCCGGAGGCGGGGACTGGGGCCTGCGGAAGGGGATGCGGGCGTCAGCCGGGGACGCGGTCGAGAAAGCCGAGCACGGTACGGATCCGGCCGTCCTCGGCCAGCGTCACGACGTCGAACCCCTGCACCGGCGCCGACCCGTCGGGCGCGACCAGCTCCCAGGTGAAGCGGGCGGTGTCGTGGTGGCCGTCGACCGCCCCGAGGAGCCGGAACTCGAAGCCCGGGAACTGCTCCTGCGCCCCGGCGATCGCGGCGGCGAGCCCGGCGTGGCCGCCGACCTCGGCCAGCGGGTCGGTGTAGGTGGCGTCCTCGGTCCAGGCGGCGGCGACCGCCTTGTCCCGGGCGGCGGGGTCGGCGGCGTTCCAGGCGGCGAAGTAGCGGCTGACGGCGGTCTCGTAGACGGACATGCGGGTGACCTCCTGAAAGGCGACTGCTGATCGGTGACTCCACCTTGCGGGGCACCCGGGTGCGGCGTCGATTACCGCGGAGGTAAGGCGGGCCGGCGGCCCCGTCCGGCGCCGGCCCGCCGCTACCGGGTGAGCGGGGCGGGGCGGTCGAGGCGGGTGAGCTTGTGCGGGTTGCGGACGAGGTAGATCCGGCTGACCTTCCCGTCGGCCGGCTCCAGGCTCACCGCGGCCGGCTCGCCGGCGAGGTCGAGCCGGACCGCGGGGGCGCCGTTGAGCAGGACGGCGGCCGTCGCCAGCGGCACCCGGTGCGCGGCCGCGAGCACCTCCGCCACCGGCCCGGCCCCGTGGACCGGGGCCGCCGCGGCGGCCACGACCCCGCCGCCGTCCGCGATCAGGACCACGTCCGGCGCCAGGACGTCCAGGAGGTCCTGCACCTCCCCGGTGCGCAGGGCGGCCAGGAACCGCTCCAGCACCCGCCGCTGCTCGGCCCTGCTCACCCGCACCCGCGGCCGGCGGGCCGCCACGTGCAGGCGGGCCCGCCGGGCGATCTGCCGCACGGTGGCCGGCGGCTTGCCGACGGCGCCGGCGATCTCGGCGAACGGCACGTCGAAGACCTCGCGGAGCACGAACACGGCCCGCTCGGTGGGCCCGAGCGTCTCCAGCACGGTGAGCACCGCCATCGACACGCTCTCCGCGAGCACGACGTCCTCGGCGACGTCGGGCGTGGTCAGCAACGGCTCCGGCAGCCACTCGCCGACGTAGTCCTCGCGCCGGCGCGCCAGCGCCCGCAGCCGGTTGACCGCCTGGCGGGTGACGATCCGTACGAGGTACGCGCGCGGGTCCCGCACCCGCGACCGGTCCACGCCGTCCCACCGCAGCCAGGACTCCTGCAGGACGTCCTCCGCGTCCGCCGCCGACCCGAGGATCTCGTAGGCGACGGTGAACAGCAGGCCGCGGTAGGTGACGTAGGGGTCGTCGGCCGGGTTCGTCATGCGGCGGCGGGGGTCTCCCCGCGCCCGGTGCCGCCGGGGCGCGCGGCGAGCGGGATCTCGCAGGCGTCGGAATAGCCCTGCGAGGCGATCCCGTGCGCCACGTTGGACCGGGTCGCCAGGTTGACGTAGCCGATGAAGAGGGTCAGCTCGACCAGCGCCGCCGGGCCGAGCTGCGCCAGCAGGGACGCCGACTGCTCGTCGGTGACGGCCGGCGGCGTGGCCGACATGTCCTCCGCGTACGCCAGCACCTCCCGCTCCAGCGGCGAGAACACGTCCGACTCCCGCCACCGCGGCACCTGGCTCGCCTTGGCCAGGTCCAGGTGCTCGTTCTGCGCCTGGAAGTAGCCGGCGTCGAGGCACCAGCCGCAGCCGATCTGCGCGGCCACCGCCATGTGCGCGAACGACTTCAGGCTCGCGTCGGCGGCGTTCCACCCGGCCACCCTCGCGGAGAACTCCAGGTTGGACGTGGCCACGTCGGGGCTGTTGAACAGCACTTCGACGGGCTCGGGCAGGGCGGCGAACCGCTGCGCCATGGCCTCCTTCAGCTCGGCGGGAACGTCTGCCTTCGGAACGCGTACGGTCACGGTCTCTCCCTCGTCGGTTGATCCGGTTCCCCTACAGACACCGCTCGCGGCCCGGGCGTGACATCCGAGGCACCCTTCTCCGGGCCGCGGGCGCCCGGGAGGTCCCGCGGCCTCCGCGTTCCCGCCGGGGTCCGCCGCGGAGTCCGCCCCGCCGTGGCGCGGCGGGGTCGTCCCGGTCGCCTGCGGAGCCGCACGTACGGCTCAGGCGCCCTCTCCGGTTTCCCGTCCGCCTTCCAGGCCGGCGACCTGGGCCGCGGCCCTGTCGGCCGCCCGGCGGGACTCCCGGGCGGCGCGGGCGGTGCCGGTCAGGGTGCGCCGGGCCCGGGCGAGGGCCTCGCGGGCCTCGGCCTCGGTCTTCTCGGCGGCGCGCAGCCGGTCGGTCAGTTCGCCGACGCGGTCGGCCGCCTCCGTCAGCCGGGCCTCGGCCTCGTCCCGCCGGGACTCGTCGCGGCGCCGGGCCTTGTCGCGGTCGCGGGCCTCGCGCTCGGCGGCCTTGGCTTCCCTGCGGGCCCGGGCCAGCTCCTCGGCGCGGGCCTTGCCGGAGTCCGGGACGGCCTTGAGGTGCCGCTTGCGGGCGGGACGGGCAGGGCGGGCGGCGGGGGCGGCGGCCGCGGCGGCGCCGGTGCCCGGGAAGCCGGTCCGGGCGGTGAGGGGCTTGGCGAGGTGGCCCGTGGCCCAGGCGCGGGCGGCGTCCGGGTCGGCGAGTACGGCGTGGAGGGTCCCCTCGACCTCGTGCTGGACGGCGTCGCCGACCGGCTGCCCGGCCTCGGCGGCGAGCCGGCGGGCCTCGCGGGCGAGCTCGGCGACCAGCACGTTGCGCTGCCGGGTCAGCTCGCGCAGCTCCTCGCCGGCGAGCCCCTCCTGCGCCGCGCGCAGGCCCTCCCCCAGCCGGCGCAGCGCGTCGACCTGCTCGGGCGCGGCGCGCACCAGCAGGTTGCCGGCCCACGCGGCGAGCGTCGGCCGGCGCAGCGCGGCGATCTCCTTGGCGAGCGCGGGCTCCTTGGCCGTGCGCGCCGCGGCGACGTGCCGGCCGCGGGCGGCGACGAACTCGCCGGGCGGCAGCGCGTACAGCTCGTCCGCGACGCTCTCCAGGTCCATCGCTGACCCATTCTCCTCCCCCGTCGCCTCCCGGGCTTCTAAAGAAGCCTTTCTAAAGCTATCTTTAGAAGCATGCCGGACCCCATCGAGCGCCCCGACCGCGTCGACCTCACCGACGCCCGCGCCCTGCGCGCGTACGCCCACCCCACCCGCATGGAGCTGGTCGGCCTGCTCCGCAGGCACGGGCCGCTCACCGCCACCGGGGCGGCGGAGCTGACCGGCGAGTCGGTCGCCGGGTGCTCGTACCACCTGCGGATGCTCGCGAAGTACGGGCTGGTCGAGCAGGCCGGCGGCGGGCGCGGGCGGGAGAAGCCGTGGCGGGCCACGGCGCGTACGACGCACTGGGAGGCCGTGTACGACGACCCCGCAGCGACGGAGGCGGTCGGGGACCTGACGATGGCGCAGGTGGAGGCGTACGTGCGGAAGCTGGGCGCCGCGCTCGCCGCCCGCGAGCGGCTGCCGCGGGAGTGGCAGGCGGCGGAGTTCTCCGGCGACTGGAGCCTGTACCTGACGCCCGCGGAGCTGACCGGGCTCACCGAGGAGATCACCCGGCTCATGGCCCGCTACGACGACCGCTTCGAGGACCCCGCGCGCCGCCCCGAGGGTGCCCGGCTGGTCAGCATGCTCCGCCTGGCGTTCGTCGACCCGCCCCACCCGGCGGACGAGCCGGACGCGCCCGACGCGGCCGACCGAGCGGACCCGCCCGCGCCGCCCGGGCCCACCGGCCCCGGGTCCCCGCCGAGCCCGTCATGACCCTCGCCGGCCGCCTCCCCGCCGTCCCGGAGCTGCTGCGCGACCGCCCCTTCCGCCGCTACTGGACCGCCCAGAGCGTCTCCGTCCTCGGCGACGAGGTCCACCGCATCGCCCTCCCCCTCGCCGCCGTCCTCCTCCTCGGCGCCGGCGCGGGCGACATGGGCCTGCTCACCGCCGCCGCGCTGCTGCCCGCGCTGCTGTTCTCGATCCCCGCCGGCGCCTGGGCCGACCGCCGGCACAGCCGCCGCCGGGTGATGATCGCCGCCGACCTGGGCCGGCTGGCGGCCGTCGCCTCCATCCCCGTCGCGTACGCCCTCGACGCGCTCACGCTCACCCACCTGTACGCGGCCGCCTTCGCCGTCGGCACCCTGGGCGCGCTCTTCAACGTCTGCGCCGGCACCGTGTACGTCGCGCTCCTGCCCGTCGAGCGCTACGTCCAGGGCAGCTCGCTGCTCAACGGCAGCCGGGCGTTCGCGTTCACCGCCGGGCCGGGGGTGGGCGGCGGTCTGGTGCAGCTGGTCACGGCGCCGTTCGCGCTGCTGCTCGACGCGCTCAGCTATCTCGTCTCGGCGCTCCTCCTGGGCCGGATATCCCCCGCCGAGCCGCCCCCCGCCGCCCGCGGGAAGAGGCACGCGACGGCCGGCATCCGGTGGGTCCTCCGTACGCCTGCGGTGCGCGCCTGTGTCGCCGCGACCGCGACGCTCAACTTCTTCAACTTCATCTTCCAGGCCCTCTTCGTGCTCTACGCGACCGAGGAGCTGGGCCTCGGCCCCGGGCTCCTCGGCCTCGCCCTCGGCGCCGGCGGGGTCGGCGGCCTGCTCGGCGCGGCCCTCGCCGGCCGCGTGGTGGCGCGGTTCGGGGTGGGACCGTCGATGACCGCGGGGTTCGCCGGCTTCAGCGTGCCGCTGACGCTGGTCCCGCTGGCCGGCGGGCCCACGCCGGCGGTCGTCGGGATGCTGCTGGCCGCCGAGTTCGCTTCCTCGTTCGGCGTGATGATCCTCGACATCTCCGCCAACTCCTACTTCGCCGCGGCCATCCCCGACGCCCTGCGCTCCCGCGTCATGGGCGCCTTCCAGACCGTCAACTTCGGCGTCCGCCCGCTCGGCGCGCTCGCCGGTGGGGCGCTCGGGAGCGCCCTCGGGCTGCGCCCGACGCTGTGGGTGGCGACGGCCGGCGCGGCGCTGTCCGTGCTGTGGCTGCTGCCCTCCCCGGTGCCCCGCACCCGGCGGCTGCCGGACCGCGCCGCGGCGGGCGGGGGCTGAGCTGAACACCCCCGCTCCGAACGGGGCCGTCGCGGCCCGTCACCGGGCCGGACCGGCTGGGTGCGGACCTAGAGGGAGCGCTCGCAGACGGACGCGGGCCAGCGGCCCGCCATCACCCTGCTGAGCATGTCGCGCAACGTCTCGCGCTCACTGTCCGTCAGCGTGCCGAAGAAGCTCGACTCGACCTCCGTGGCCACCTTCTCCGCCGCCGCCAGCGCCTTCCGGCCGGCCGGGGTGACGTGGAGTTGATAGCGGCGCCGGTCGGCGGGGTTGCGCTTGCGCTCGACGTGCTGGTTGCGCTCCATCTCGTCGATCACCGTGACCACCGTGGTGGGGTCGAGATTGAGCAGCTGGCTCAGGTCCTTCTGGGACAGCTCGGGCCCGCTGGCCATCGTGGCCAGCAGAAGGAAGTAGCGGCTGCGCATGGCGACGCCGGCCACCAGGTGCTTCTCGACGTCCTCGTCCAGAAGCATGGCCGCCTTGTGGAGCAGGTACCCGGGGCGCTCGGCGACCCGGAAGTCGCTCCGGGGCCGCTGTGCCTGCTCCTGCCCGGCGGTGCGGTAGCGCGCCACAGGCCGTACTCCCCTCAACTGATTGGAATCTCCACGATCGAAGATACCAAAGGATTCTCGCAGGTAAACACCCTCGCCGATCTTGCGGAGCGCACCGGACGCACGCCCGGCACGCCCCGGACCATACCCATTTGACGGACGGACTATCGACGATCTATTTTTCCATCAATCGACTCACCACTCGATTGACAGTTCCGTCGATTGGAGAACCCACGCATGCCCGAGGAACGCACGCCGTCGCCCACGAGGTGGTGGACGCTCGCCACCGTCTCGCTGGGCACGTTCATGCTGATGCTCGATCTGAGCGTGGTGGCCATCGCGCTGCCGCAGATCCACGACGATCTGGACAGCAGCTTCGCGGACCTGCAGTGGGTGTTCGACGCCTACGCCCTCACGCTGGCGATCTTCCTGGTGGCCGCGGGCACACTGGCCGACCGGCACGGCCGCAAGCGTCTCTTCCAGATCGGCTTCACCGTCTTCACCGCGGCGTCGCTCGCCTGCGGGCTGGCCGGTGACGCAACGGCGCTGAGCTCCTTCCGCGCCGTCCAGGGGGTCGGTGCCGCGATCATGTTCGCGGTCGGTCCCGCCATGCTCGGCCACGAGTTCCGCGGCAAGGAACGGGCAACCGCCTTCACCGTCTTCGGCGTGGCGATCGGCCTCGCGGTCGGCACCGGCCCGCTCATCGGCGGCTCGCTGATCGAGGCCATGTCGTGGCGCTGGATCTTCTACATCAACGTTCCGATCGGCATCATCGCCCTGCTCGTCGGCGCGCTGCGGGTGCGTGAATCGCTCAACCCCCGCGCACACCCGACCGACTGGGCCGGCCTCACCACCTTCAGCATCACGCTCGCCGCGCTCGTCTTCGCGATCATCCGGGCGCCCGAAGAGGGCTGGACCAGCGCTCCCACGGTCACCCTGTACACGATCAGCGCGGCCTTCCTCGTGGTGTTCCTGTCGATCGAGCGGCGCATGGGCGAGCGCGCGATGATCGACCTCGCCTACTTCCGCAACCCCACTTTCGTGGGCATCTCCCTGGTCGCCATGATCGGCAACGCCGCGGCCCTGCCGTCGGTGTTCTTCGAAACCAGCTACCTGGAGAACGTGCTGCACCACGACGCCTGGGAGACCGGCCTGCGCTTCCTGCCGCTGACGGGCGCGATGTTCCTGGCCGGTGCGCTGATCGGCGCCATGATCGGGAAGGTGCCGTTCCGGGTACTGCTGGGCGGCTCCACCCTGGTCATGGCCATCGGCCTGGTGTTCCTCGTCAGGGCGGAGGCCGACTC
The DNA here is from genome assembly GCF_048656465.1 of Streptomyces sp. MAR4 CNX-425. Taxonomy (NCBI): domain Bacteria; kingdom Bacillati; phylum Actinomycetota; class Actinomycetes; order Kitasatosporales; family Streptomycetaceae; genus Streptomyces; species Streptomyces sp. MAR4 CNX-425. The sequence goes on from NZ_JBMDLF010000001.1 coordinate 26,595, forward strand.
GGCCTGGACCGTCCTCCTCCCGAGCCTGATCATCGCCGGTTTCGGCATGGGCGCCTTCAACCCGGCCCGGGCCGCACTGGCCATCGGGGTGGCGGAGCCGGCCAAGTCGGGCCTGGCTTCCGGCATCAACGAGACGTTCCAGCAGATCGGGATCGCGGTCGGGATCGCGGGCGTCGGCGCCTTCTTCCAGCACACCGTGACCGAGGAGTTCGCGGCCTCCGCGGTCGGCGAGCGGATGGGGTCCGACGCCGCGGAAGAGGCCGCCCACGGCATCAGCGCCGGCAGTATCGACACCGTCGCCGAGGAGGCGGGCGCGATGCAGGACCCCGTGCGGGAGGCGGGACTCGATGCCTTCATGTCGGCGTTCCAGGACGCCATGGTCCTCTGCGCCGGCCTCGGGTTCCTCGCCGCGCTGATCGGCTTCCTCCTGCTCCGTACAAAAGACCTGCACTCCAGCGCGCTGTCGACCGTTCCGCCCGAGGTCGACGAGGACGGCAACGCCCTCCGGCCGGACGAGCCCAGCGGTGACGTCGCGGTGGGCGCGACGACCTGATCCCCCCTCGGCGAGCGCCGCGGCGGTCGGACGGCCCCGCGCTGCGGCGTCACCCGACCGGCCCGGACGTACGACTCCACGAGGAAGGGAACGGAAACCCATGACGGACGCCGTGCGTCTGCCCGCGCCTGTCCTGTGCGGCCTCGGCACCTGGCTGCCCCCGCGTGTGATCACCAATGACGATCTCAGCAGGGAGCTGGACACCTCCGACGAGTGGATCAGGACCCGCACCGGCATCGGCAGGCGGCATGTGGTCCAGCCGGGCACGGCGACGTCGGACCTGGCGGTGGAGGCGGGGCGGCGGGCGCTGAAGTCGGCCGGCGTGGCCGCGGTGGACACGGTGATCGTGGCCACCACCACGCCCGACCGGACCTGCCCGGCCACGGCCCCGCTGGTCGCCCACGAGTTAGGGCTGGGCACGGTCCCCGCCTTCGACGTCGGCGCCGTGTGCACCGGTTTCCTCTACGGTCTGGCGGCCGCGGCCGGTCTGCTGGCAACCGGTTCCGCCGGCACCGTCATGGTCATCGGGGCGGACACCTACTCCCGCATTCTCGACCCCGGGGACCGCTCCACGCGCGCCCTGTTCGGCGACGGTGCCGGGGCGGTCGTCCTGCGCGCCGGGGACGCGGGGGAGCCGGGCGCCTGGGGCCGGGCGGCGCTCGGCAGCGACGGCAGCGGCAGCGACATGATCATGGTCCCTTCGGGAGGTTCGCGCGACCCGATCCGCCCGGAGACCGCGGACAGCGCCGACCCCTACTTCCGCATGCAGGGAAAGAAGGTCATGCGCAACGCGGTCGAGCGGATGGCGGAGGCGTCGCTGACCGTGGCGCACCGGTTCGGCTGGGGCGTCGACGACATCGACCTGTTCGTGGCCCACCAGGCGAACATCCGCATCGTGCACGCGGTCGCCGACCGGCTCGGACTCGGGCGGGAACGCTGTCACGTCCACCTCGACCGGGTGGGCAACACGGCGGCGGCCTCCATTCCGCTCGCCCTCGCCGACGCCGCCGCGGCGGGCCGTCTGCACGCCGGCGACCGCGTGGTGACCACCGCCTTCGGCGGCGGCCTCACCTGGGGCGCCGCCGCACTCCACTGGCCGGACCTCAGTCCTGCCTGACAAGCCGACTCACCGAACTGAACGATTCGAACCCTCATCGACATCGAGATCTGGAGTAGTCGCCATGAATGACGTGTACGAGCGCTTTGTGAACCTGCTGGGCGGATTCGGCGTCCAAGCCGACGAGGTGCGGCCCGAGAGAACCTTCAACGACCTCGACTTCGACTCCCTGGCACTGGTGGAGATCGCTCTCGTCGTCCAGTCGGAGTTCGGCGTGTCCGTCGACGACGACGAGCTCACGGCCGAGGCCACCGTCGCCCGGGCCACCGAAGTGATAAAGGCGAAGCTGGTGGCGGTCTGATGTCAGCCGTCGCACCATCGGGTAGAGCGCCTTTCGACGCCGCGGTCACCGGCATCGGCATGGTGACGGCGGCGGGCGTGGGCACCGCGGCGACCTGGGAAGCGGTCAAGGAGGCCGCGGCCACGGCGGCACGTGAGGTACCGGAACTGGCCGGTATGCCGGTCAGCTTCGCCTGCACCGTCCCGGACTTCGACGCCGCCGCCCATGTCGGGCGGCGCAAGGCGTGGCGGCTCGACCGCAGCAACCAGCTGGCCGTCGCCGCCGCGGCCGAGGCCGTGGCGGACTCGGGCCTGGACCCCTCCGACTGGGACGGCGCCCGGGTCGGGGTCGTGCTGGGCTGCGGTCTGGGCGGCGCGACGAGCTGGGAGAAGCAGTACGACGCACTGCGCGACGGCGGCCCGGCCGCGGTCTCGGCGACGCTCATTCCGATGCTGGTACCCAATATGTCGTCCGGCTACGTGGCCATGGAGATCGGCGCCCGGGGGCCCAACCTGGTCACCGCCACCGCGTGCGCGTCGGGCACCACCGCCGTGGGCACGGCGCGGGAACTCCTGCGCAGCGGGGTCTGCGACGTGGTCGTCACCGGTGGCACGGAGTCCTGCGTCGTGCCGTCCATCTCCACCGGGTTCAGCCAGATGGGCGCGCTGTCCGGGCGCCGCGAGGACATCACCGGGGCATCGCGCCCGTTCGACGTCGATCGCGACGGCTTCGTCCTCGCCGAGGGTGCGGCCGTGCTCGTCCTGGAGCGGCAGGCGGATGCGGAGGCACGGAAGGCCGGCATCCGCGCGCGGGTCAGCGGCTACGGAGCGTCGGCGGACGCGTACAACGCCACCGCGCCCGACCCGGAGGGCAGCGGTGCCGAACTCGCGCTGCGAGCCGCCCTCGCGGACGCGGACCTGGCGCCCCGGGACATCCGTCATGTCAACGCGCACGGCACCTCGACACCGCTGAACGACCGGATGGAGAGCCGGCTCATCCGGCGGGTGCTCGGGGACCGCCCGAGCGTCACCTCGGTCAAGGGGGTCCTGGGCCACTCCCTGGGTGCCGCGGGTGCCATCGAGGCGGCGGTGACGGTGCTCAGCGTTGAGCACGCATACGTGCCACCGACCGCCAACCTGGACAGCCAGGATCCCGAGATCGGCCTCGACGTCGTGGCCAAGGAGGGGCGGGAGGCCCCGGCCGGACCCGCGGTCAGCAACTCCTTCGGCTTCGGAGGCCAGAACGCCGTGCTCGTGTTCACCGCGGCCTGAGGGCCACGGTGAATTCACCGTTCTCCTCTGTCGACTCACACACCCGGCCGCGCCACCGGCGGCCGCACCGCTGTCCGGCGGGACAAGCGGAATGCAATTCCCGGAGATTACCGGTGGCGAACTCTGTTCGAATGACCTAGCATTGATGCGCATGAAGGGGGAACTTCGCGCATTCTAGAGGATGTTCCGTGCCCACGGAATAATCTGCTCCGCACATCGTCTCCGCGGCCTTGGCGTGGATCTGGTGCAGCCGATCTGGCGCTACCCCGCAGGCCGCCCTCTCGGGCACACCACGGATTCGTGTTGCCCCACACCACACCCCGGACGCGATCGCCGCGTCCCCAGCGGTGTTGAATTGGAGTCCATGATGACGAGCGCCGCCGTCCTGGCGGAAGAGTTCGAGCACTGGCTGGGCGATCCCACCGGAATAGACAATACCACTTCCTTCGCCCTCGGTCTGGAACTCGATGAACGTGACGAACTGCCGACCGCCGGCATCGAGCAGGTGCGTGCGTTCGGTTTCCACCGGTACTTCGTGCCGGAACGGCTCGGTGGCGAACTCCGCACCGCCGAGGACATCTTCATGCTCACCCGGGTGCTGGCACGCAGGGACATGAACATCGCGGTCAGCGAAAGCACCCAGGTGTGGAACATGCTGACGTGGATCGGCGGTGACGCCGGTCAGCAGGCGGCGTACGCGGCCACCGCGCTTCGGGGCGGTGTCGTCCCCTGCCTGGCCTACTCGGAACCACGCCACGGCGCCGACCTGGCCGCCAACGAGTTCCTCGCCGAGCCGCACGGTGGGCAGTACGTCCTGTCCGGCCAGAAGTGGCCGATCAACCGCGGCCGCACCGCCACCCACGTGGTCCTGCTCGGCACCACCGGAAACGACGCCACACCGGCGAAACGCCGGCAGTCCCTGTTCGTGGTGGACAGGTCGCGGACCACGTCGGGAAGGATCACCGGAATCCCCCGGGTACCCACCTACGGCCTGCGCGGCTGCGACATCAGTGGAGTCGCCTTCGACGGTGTGCGGGTCGGCCCGAACAGCCGGCTCGGCGCCGAGGGAGAAGGGCTCGAACTCGCCCTGCGCGGGCTTCTGATCACCAGGACCTTCTGCACCGCGCTGTCTCTCGGCACCGGTGACACCATGCTGAGGACGGTGTGCGGATTCCTGTCCGACAGGATTCTCTACGACGGCCCCGCCAGCGATATCCCGTATCTGTCCGAGGGCCTGGCCAACGCCTACCTGAGCATCCTGGCAGCAGAGTGCGTGGGTCTCGTGGCGATGCGCGGACTCCACCTGTATCCCGGCGAGTTCAGCGTCTGGGGGAACGTGGCGAAGGTAGCGGTGGCCCGCCTCGTCGACTTCAACGGCAAGGCGCTCGCCCGCGCCCTGGGCGCCCGCTCCTACCTGCGCGCAATCGAACACGAGGGCATCTTCCAGAAGATGCTGCGCGACAACGCCGTCGTCTCGGTCTTCGACGGCAGCGAACCGGTCTGCCTCGACAGCGTTGCACTCCAGTTGCACGCCATGGCGAAGGCCCGCCTCCGGGAGCGGGACGAGGACTGGCGCCCGCTGTACGACCTGCGGGCCGAGCTGCCGGAATTCGACCCGGCCCGCGGGAGCGTGTTCGGCCGCGGCCGGGACGCGGTGTTCGCCAGCCTGCCCGCGCTGACCGACCGCCTCGCCGGGCTGTCGCCTTCCGCCGGCTGCGACGCGAGGCGGCTCACCGACCTCAAGGCCCGGGCCGAGCAGTTGCGTCAGGCCGTGGAGGCGCTGTTCGTGCAGGTCGCCGAGACACCGCCGCGGCCGGCCCGGACAGCCGGGCCCACCGCTTCCGCCAAGGCGACGCCGACCCGGCTGCTGCGGCTGGCCGAGGACGTGTGTGCCCTGCACACGAAGACCGCCGCGCTCGGCGTGTGGCTGTTCAACCGCGACCACCTCGGCGGGTTCTTCGCCGAAGGCTCCTGGCTGGCGGCTGTCCTGGCCCGCCCGCAGGTCCACGCGTACGAGACGGGCGATCTCGAACCGGAGACGGCGCGGAAACTCTTCACCCGGCTTCATGCCCAGCGCACCGACAACGAGTTCTTCTCCGTTCGCACCGTGCGCCAGGCGGCGCCCGGTGCCCGCGAGGCCCGCGTGGACCACGCGCCCACCCCCGTCCGCTGAAGTCTCCACCGCCCCCACCGACGGTTTTCACCTCCCATGAGCAGGAGCGACATGACGATCGACGACATCCGGAACATGCTCGTGAAGTCGATGGCCGCCGAGGCCGGCTTACCACCCGCCGAGTTCGCCACCGACGTGCCGTTCACCGCGTACGGTCTCGACTCCATGGCGGCGCTGTCCGTCGGCATGGACATCGAGGACACCTGCGGCCTCACCGACCTCCCGGCGAGCCTGCTGTGGGACCACCCGACGGTGGACTCCCTCGCCGAGGCGCTGTGGCAGCTGATGAACGCCACCCCCGTGGCCGCGACGACGGACGGCCAGTGATGACGACGGAGACGACGGCACCCACCGGCGACTCTGCCGCCCCGCGCGCAGCGGTGAACGCGCAGCAGGCCGGGCTCTGGTTCATCCACCAGACGGAGCCGGAGTGCTCCGCCTACCACGTCGTGTTCGCCGCGGAGGTCACCGCGGACGCGGAGTTCGGGGCCTCGGCCCTGGCCGTTCTGGACGACCTGATCCGCGAGCACGCAGCGCTGCGCGGGTACTTCCGCCCCGGCGCCGATGGCGGGCCGGAACAACTGATCGCGGACTCCCTGCGGCCCGACATCCGGCTCGCCGACGCCCGCCACCTGGCTCCCGGGGAGCTGCGCGACCAGATGAGGGCGGACAGCCGGACCCCGTTCGACCTGTCGCAGCCGCCGCTGTGGCGCGTCCGCCTGTATCGCACCGCGGAGCACACCTGGGCGTTGACGGTCGTGGTACACCACATCGTCTGCGACTTCTGGTCGCTGGGGCTGCTGCTCGCCGAAGTGCGCAGCCGTCTGGAAGGCACGCCGAACCGGTTCACGCCGGACGGCGGCGCCTTCACCGCCTACGCCGAAGAGCAGCACGCCTTCCTGGAGAGCGAGCGGGCCGCCGCGCTGCTCGCCCGGGAGCGCGCGCGGCTGGCGGACCTGCCGGCGGGTCTGGACCTCCACGGCGACCGCCCGCGCCCTCCGGCACCGGCCTACGACGGTGCCTCGGTTGCCTTCACGCTGCCGGCCGCGGTGACGGACGCGGTGCGACGGCTGGCGCGCGACAACGCGGTGACGCCGTACATAGCGCTGCTGACCGCCTACTTCGTCCTCCTGCACCGGCTGACCGGCCAGTCGGACCTCCTGGTCGGTACGCCGACCTCCGGCCGGCTCCGGCGGGGCCACCGCGACGCCGTCGGCAACTTCGTCAACACGGTCGTCGTACGCGGCGAGGTCGACGAGCGGTCGACGTACCGCGAGCTGCTCGCCTCCTCCCGGGAGCGGGTGGTGGAGGCGACGCGGGCGCAGCAGCTCCCCTTCCCCTGGCTGGTGGGCGAGCTGGCACCACCGCGGGACCCCAGCCGGACCCCGCTGTACCAGGCCGGATTCGCCTGGGACCGGCTGCCGTTCCTGGGCGGCATGGACCAGTTCTTCCTGCTGGAGCCGAGCGCCACCGCCGAGCTCTCCGTCGCCGGTGCCCTCCTGCGCCCGTACCCTCTGCCGCAGCAGGAGGGCCAGACCGACCTGTGGATCGAGATGGGCGGCGAGCGGGACGGGGCGTACACGGGTGTGCTGCGCTACAACACCGACATCTTCGACGCGGGTACGGCGCGTGACCTGGCGGCGGCGTACGTCGGCACCGTGGCGGCGCTGGCCGGGAACCCGGACGAGCCGCTGCGGAGCCTCGTCCGCGGCGACGAGCGGCAGCTGAGGCGGCTCGCGGACTGGGGTTCCGGACCGGTCAGGGAGATCCCCGCGGCCCGGCTCCCCGAACTCTTCGGGGCCCAGGTCTCGCGTACGCCCGAAGCGGTCGCCCTGGTCGCCGACGGCGCGCGGTGGACCTACGCCCGGCTCCGGTCGGAGGCCGGCGCCGTCGCGGCCGCCCTGCGAACGGCCGGCATCACCGCCGGCGACCGCGTCGCGGTGCTGGCCAAGCGGGGCGCGCCGCTGGTAGCCGCCCTGCTCGGCGTGCTCGAAGCGGGCGCCGCCTACGTGCCGCTGGACCCCCAGCTCCCCGCCGACCGGCTGACCTACATGGCCGAGGACGCTCGCGTGCGGCTGCTGCTGAGCGAGGACTCCCTGCGGGAGAGCTGGCTGCCCGGCCTTGCCGTACTGCGGTTGGACGATCTGGACGCGGGCGCCTCCGTCCCCGGCGCACCGCCGCCCCGGGACGGTGGGAACCCGCCGCCGGACGCCGCGGACCTGGCCTACATCCTCTACACCTCCGGCTCCACCGGGCGGCCGAAGGGGGTGGCGATCCCCCACCGTGCCCTGGTGAACCTGCTCCTGGGGATGCGGGACGAGACCGGGTTCGCGGCCTCGGACGGGCTGCTCGCGGTCACGACGATCTCGTTCGACATCGCCGGCCTGGAGCTGTTCATGCCCCTGGTGGCCGGGGGCCGGGTGATCGTGTGCGACAGCGCGACGGCTTCCGACGGCGCGCTGCTGGCGGCCCGGGTGGCGGACTCCGGCGCCACCTGGATGCAGGCGACGCCGACCACCTGGCGCATGCTCCGGGACGCCGGCTGGACCGGCGGCGAACGGCTGAACGTGCTCTGCGGGGGCGAGGAACTCCCCCGGGAACTCGCGGAGTTCCTGGCGCCACGGGTGGCCGGTCTGCGCAACGTCTACGGGCCCACCGAGACGACGATCTGGTCCACGGCAGGCGTGGTGAGCCCCGCCGACGGCATCGACATCGGCGCGCCACTCGCCAATACGCGGCTGTACGTGCTCGATCCGCAGGGGCGCGCCGTGGAGCCGGGGTTCCCCGGCGAGCTGTGGATCGGCGGCGAGGGGCTGGCCCTCGGCTACTGGGACCGCGCCGAACTGACGGCGGAACGCTTCGTCACCGGGCTGCCCGCCGCCCCGAAGCAGCGGCTCTACCGCACCGGCGACCGGGCGCGGTGGACGAGCGAGGGGCGGCTGCTGCACCTCGGCCGCCTGGACAACCAGGTCAAGCTGCGCGGCTACCGCATCGAGCTCGCCGAGGTCGAAGCCGTGCTGGAGGCGGTGGAGGGGGTCTCGGCGGCGGTCGTGGCCGTACGGGACGACCACCTCGTCGGCTACCTGGTGGCCGACCTCGGCGCCGAGCTGAGCGTGGCCCACGTCAAGTCGCAGGCGGCCCGGTCGCTGCCCCCGTACATGGTGCCCGGCATCGTGGTCACCCTGGCCGAGCTGCCGCTGACGGCCAACAAGAAGATCGACCGCAAGCGGCTGCCCGCCCCCGCCGTCACCTCGGCGGCCCTCTTCGAGAAGCCGCGCGACGCCACGGAGATCACGCTGGCACGGCTGTGGACCGAGATCCTCGGCATCCCGGACGTCGGCGTCCACGACAACTTCTTCGACGTCGGCGGCCACTCCCTGCTCGCGGTCCGGCTCGGCAAGGCCATCCGCGACGAGTGGGGCGTGGACATTCCGAACGCGGTCATGCTGCGGCAGGGCACCGTCGCCGAGCTGGCGGCCGTCGTGCGCCGCGGAGGCCGGGAGACCTCCCGCACCCCGCTCGTCACGATGCGGGACGGCGAAGCGGGCCGACGCCCGCTCTTCCTGTTCCACCCCTTCGGCGGCACGGTCTTCTGCTACGTCGAGCTGACCCGCCATCTCCCGCGGGACCGGCCGGTGCTGGCGCTGGAGGCCCCCGGCATCGAGAACGAGGGCGAAGCCGAGGTCAGCGTGGAGGCCATGGCGACGCGCTACCTCGCACACGTTCGGGAGGCCCAGCCCACGGGGCCGTACCTGCTCGGCGGCTGGTGCTTCGGCGGTGTGATCGCCTACGAGGTGGCGGCGCAGCTCCGCGCGGCCGGTGAGGAGATCGAACTCGTCGCCGCCATCGACAGCCGCGCGCCGATCGAGGAGAACATCCCGGAGTCCCCGGACGACGCCACGCTTCTGTCGTGGTTCGCCCGCGACCTCGCGGTGCCGTACGGGAAGACCCTCGACATCCCCGCGGCACACCTGCGGGAACTCGGCGGCGACACCGCCTTCGACCACATCCTCCAGCAGGCGGCCGCCATCGGAGTGCTCGCGGAGGACGCGGACCGCGCCCAGATCCTGCGCTACTTCGAGGCGTACCTCGCCAACGGCATCGCACTGCAGACCTACCTGCCCGAGCCGAACGACCTCGACCTGCTGCTGATCCGGGCGGCGGACGAGGGAGACGACTACGGGCCGAAGCTCGGCTGGGAAGCCCTGATCAAGGGCTCGCTCCAGCTCGTCGACGTCCCCGGGGACCACAACTCGGTGATGTATCCGCCGCACGCCGCCGTCGCCGCCCGGGCGATGGCGCCACACATGGGAGCAGACCACCACGATGATCAAGGCTGAGTACGCATTCGACCTGCCGGTGCCGCCCCGGGACGCGTTCGCCGTCCTCTCCGACCCGGCTCGCGATCCGGAGTGGCAGTCGGCATGCGTGGAAACGCGCCTGCTGAACGGGGCCGCGCAACCGGGCTGCCGGTACGAGATCACCTTCCGGTTACTCGGCAGGCACATGGTCTTCACCGTCGAGATCGACGAGTTCGAGCCGGGCAGGCGGTCGAGGTTCCACACGCTGTCCGGCCCGTTCAGCTACATCGGCACGTACGCCTACGCCGAGCGAGCGGAGGGCGGCACCCGCGTGCACTGGACGTTCGAGGTCGAACCCGGCGACTACTTCGGCGTCATGCCCGGGGCGCTGCTCCGGAAAGTGCTCGTCAACCAGGTGCAGAAGGACTCCGGCAAGCTGGCCGGCGAGCTTGCGCACGAAGCCGGGACCCGGCCCTGAGCGCAGGTCGCACGCCTGGGGCAGCAGGACCCACCCGGACCACAGCCAGATCGGAGAAGCCATGTCGGGGGAGATCCACCAGGAGACGAGCAGGACGCATCCCGGGGCACGGAAGCGGAGGAAGGTGGTGGTCACCGGCCTCGGGGCGACCACCGCGCTCGGCGGCGACGTCACCAGCACCTGGGACGCGATGCTGCGCGGCGAGAACGGCATCCGCCGTCTCGACGACGACCCCGCCATGCGGGACATGCCGCGCCAGATCGGCGGACGGGTGCGGGTGGAGCCCGGGCCCGGCCTGGAGCCGCTGCAACGGGTGCGGTTGAGCCGTACCGCGCAGCTGGCCGTGACGGCCGCGGGGGAAGCCTGGCAGGACGCCGGGCTCGCGGGTTTCGCGGGAGATCCGGAGCGCGTCGCGGTGGTCGTCGCCGCCGCGGTGGCGGACATGACGGCGCTCATCGACGGCTGGGAGGCGCTGAAGAACCGGGGCTGGAACCGGGTCCCGCCGCTGACCGCCCCCCTGTCCATGGGCAACGCCTCCGCGGCGGCCGTGAGCGTGCTCCTCGACGCGCGGGCGGGCGCCAACACCACGGTGAGCGCCTGCTCGTCCGGCACCCAGGCGGTCGCCACGGCGGCGGATCTGATCCGCCGCGGCGTCGTGGACGTCGTGGCGGCCGGTGGTGCGGAAGCGCCCCTGCACCCGATGGTCCTCGGGGCGTTCGCGGCGATGCAGGCGCTGTCGAAGCGGGTGGACGATCCCGCATCGGCGTCCCGCCCGTACGACCGGGACCGGGACGGGATGGTGCTCGGCGAGGGGGCGGGCGTCCTGATCATGGAATCCGAGGAGCACGCCCGGGCGCGGGGTGCCCGCTGCTACGCCGAGGTCGTCGGCATCGGCAGCTCCTCCGACGCCTACCACCTGGTGCAGCCGGAGCCCAGCGGAAAGGGCACCGCCAAGGCCATCCTGCACTCGCTCGCCGACGCCGGCCTGGCCCCCGCCGACGTCGCACACGTGAACGGCAACGGTGTGGCCACCGGCGCGGGAGACGCGTCCGAGGCCCGCGGGATACGGGACGTCTTCGAGGGCACCGCGCGGCCCCCGGCGGTCTCGGCGAACAAGTCGATGATCGGGCACACCCTCGGCGCGGCGGGCGCGATCGAGTCGATCGCCACCGTCCTCTCGCTCCACCACGGCACGGTGCCCCCTACCCGCAACTTCACGGCGGCGGAGCGGGGCCTGTTTCTCCATGTCGTCCACGACGCCCCGTGGCAGCTGGGCGACGGGGAGGCCGTGGCGGTGAAGAACTCCTCCGGATTCGGCGGCCACAACGTGGCCCGTGCTTCCGCGGCGCGCCGGTCCGGTCCGGCTCCTGACCCGTCGGCGGGATCGCGCGCCCGGATCGCGGGGGGCGCGGCGATCCCGCCGGCCGGTGCGGGCGGACGGTGACTACGCTGATCACCGATGTTCAGTCCCGAGGGCCCGACCCTTCTTGAGCTGACCGTGCAGGCCCTGTCCTCCACGGAGCGCGGTTATGACCTGCTCGCGCCGAAGTTCGACCACTCCCCGTTCCGCACCCCCGAGCGCGTGCTGGACGCGTTCGCCGCGGCCGTCGAGCCGCTGGGGCCGTTCGCGGACGGCCTCGACGTGTGCACGGGGACGGGCGCGGGCGCCGGGGTGCTGCGGCGGCTGTGCACGGAGCGGGTGGTCGGCGTCGACTTCAGCGCCGGGATGCTCGCCGAGGCGCGCCGGGCGTACGCGGGCGTGGCCGGGCCGCCGGCGGTGCGCTGGGTGCGGGCGGACACGCTGGCCCTGCCGTTCGGGCCGGCCTTCGACCTGGCGGTGAGCTTCGGCGCCTTCGGCCACTTCCTGCCCGCGGAGCGCCCGGCGCTCTTCGCCCAGGTGTTCCGTTCGCTGCGCCCCGGCGGGTACTTCGCCTTCCCGGTCCCCGCGCCGCCGCCGGTGGGGTCGCGGGGATACTGGGCGCTGTGGGGGTTCGACACCGTGATGCGGGTACGGAACGCGCTGTGGCGCCCGCGGTTCGTCATGTACTACCGCACCTTCCGCCTGCCGGACGTGCGCGCGGATCTGGAGCGCGCCGGCTTCGCGGTGCGCACGGCGGCGCTGCCGGAGCTGAGGCGGCGGCCGGACGGCAGCCCACGCGCCCGCGCGGTGCTCGCGCGGCGGCCCTGAGGCGCCGGGGGTAACTGCCCCGTACCAGAGGCATATTCAAGGTGAACAATCGCTTTCCCTGTACACGTTGACGCCCTCGATGCCAGACTGAAGGGCGCGGCCTGATCATCCCTGGGAGCCCGATGTACGCGCCACGCCTGTCGGAGACGAACTCACTGCCGGCCCCGTCGCGAGGCGGGCCCACCGTGCGCCGCATCATCCTCGGCAACCAGCTGCGGCGGCTGCGGGAGCTGCGCGGCATCACCTTCCAGGTCGCGGCGCGCACCATCGGCGCCTCGCAGCCCAAGCTGAGCCGGCTGGAGCTGGGCCGGGGCGGCTGCAAGGAACACGACATCGCCGCCCTGCTGACGCTGTACGGGGTGGAGGACGAGACCGAGCGCGAGCACTACCTCGCGCTGGCCCGCGGCGCCAACACCACCGGCTGGTGGCACCAGTACAGCGACGTCACGCCCACCTGGATGGAGACGTTCCTCGGTCTCGAAGAGGCCGCCTCGCTCATCCGCTCCTACCAGGCCCAGCGCATCCCCGGCCTGTTGCAGACCGCCGACTACGCGCGCGCGTTCGCGCAGGTCGCGTACCCGAGCGCGGACGAGGCGGCCATAGAGCGCCACGTCGACCTGCGGCTGCGCCGCCAGGAGATCCTGGGCCACGCCGAGCAGCCCGCGCGCTACTGGGTGGTCCTCGACGAGGCGGCGCTGCGCCGCCCGCTCGGCGGGCGGCGGGTGATGCGCGCGCAGATCAAGCACCTGCTGGGGATCCTGGAGCTGTCGAACATCACGGTCCAGGTGGCCCGGCTGGCCACCGGCCGCTTCGCCGCCGTCGTCAGCCCGCTGACGATCCTCCGCTTCGCGGAGCCGGACCTGCCGGACGTCGCGTACATCGAGCAGCTGACCAGCGCCCTCTATCTCGACAAGCGCAACGACGTCGAGCGCTATCTGCTGACGATGGACGGGCTGTGCGCGGCGGCGGAGAAGCAGGACGGGAGCCGGCAGCTGCTGGAGGAGCTGCTCGCCGAGTACTGAGCCGCGGCGGCCGGGCGGCTCAGGCCGCCGGTGCGCCGAACCAGCGGCGCAGGTGGTCGCGCAGGCCGGCGGGGTCCTCCCCGGCCCAGGCGACGTGGCCGTCGGGGCGCAGCAGGACGGCGGGCGCGGCCAGGCCGCCCCTATCGCGCGCGTCGCCCGCCTCGACGGTGTCGGCGACGTGGTCGACGCGGTCCGTCCAGCCCGCCGCCGAGAGCCGGCCGGTCTGGTCGAGCAGGAGTCCGCGGCCGGCCCGGGTCAGCTCGTAGAGCCGGCCGTTGCGGCTGAGCCGCAGGTCGCGCAGCCGGCGGCCGACGAGGGCGGGGCCGTCGCCGAGGTCGTAGCGGACGGCGGTGGCCATGATCTTCTCGATGAGGCGCAGGTTGACCTCCTCGACGTCCATCAGCTCGGTGAGGAGCCGGCGTACGGACCGCGCGCCGGGCTCGGTGGACATCAGCAGCGTCTGCGCCCGGGTGTTGTCCAGCACGTCGGCGGCAACCGGGTGGCGTTCGGCGTGGTAGCTGTCCAGCAGGCCGTCCGGCGCCCAGCCGGCGACCTCGGCCGCCGGTGGGGGCACCCCCGCCAATGAGGGCGTAGCCGGCGGGGGATTCCAGCCGAGGTTGAACGCGTCCTGCACGCCGAGGTTGAGGCCCTGCCTGCCCACCGGCGGGTGGACGTGCGCCGCGTCGCCGGCGAGGAGGACGCGGCCGGTGCGGTAGCGCTCGGCCTGCCGGGTGGCGTCGCCAGTGGGGGCACCCCCGCCAATGAGGGCGTAGCCGGCGGGGGAGGGAGAGCCAGGTCGGCGCGTGCGCACCGAAGTCGGTGCCGGCGACGGCCCGGAGCCGGGCCCGCAGCTCGTCGAGGCCGGGCCCGGCGCCGCGGTCGGCGGTGAGCCCGGCGGCGGGCACGATGACGCGGTACGTACCGTCCGGGAACGGCACGATGCCGAACCGCAGCTGGGTTCTGCGGACCTCGGCCACCGTGGCCATGACCTCCTCCCGCGGCGCGGTCAGCCGGACGTCGGCGATCAGCGTCTCGATCCGGGCGGGCTCGCCGGGAAAGCCGACGCCGAGGAGTTTGCGCACGGTGCTGCGGCCGCCGTCGCAGCCGACGAGGTAGCGGGCGGTCAGCTCGCCGGCGGCGGAGCGTACGGTCACGCCGTCCGCGTCCTGGGTCAGCCCGGTCAGTTCGGTGCCGCGGCGGATCTCGGCGCCGAGGGCGCGGGCGTGTGCGTCGAGCAGCTCCTCGATCTCCGGCTGCGGGATGCCGAGGACGTACCCGTGCGCCGTGCCCGGGTGCGCCGGCACCGGCTTGGCGATGCCGGCGAAGAACCCGCCCAGCGGGTGCCGCCTGCCCCGCGCGAGGAACCGCTCCAGCAGGCCGCGCTGGTCCAGCAGCTCGATGCTGCGCGCGTGCAGCCCGAGCGCGCGCACGACCTTCGCCGGCTCGGCCTCCTTCTCCAGCACGACCACGCGCACGCCGTGCAGCCGCAGCTCGGCCGCCAGCGTCAGACCGGTCGGCCCGGCGCCGGCGATGATCACGTCGATCCTGAATCCCCCCTGTTTGTGCAGGTCAATGGCCTTGGCGGGAGATTCTGCAACGTGCCCCCGGCCTTGCCGCAAGCCCCGGGGTGCGCTATAAGTTGAGAGTGGCAGGGAGCGCGGCGCTCCTTGCCGTTCGTCGTTTCGGGGGCCGCTCGGGCTACAGGCGCGGGCTGCCGACGATCTCCAGCACCTCGGCCACCGGCCGGCGCGGCGAGACCGGCCCCTCCGGGCCGTAGCCGATGCGCAGGACCATCTGGACCTGGCCGACGGCGGTCAGCGGGTCCCGTACAAGGGCGCGCAGGTCGTCCCACTCCAGGGCCTGACTGGTCAGCGACGCCACCAGCCCGGCGCGGGTGGCCGTGAGCAGCACGCGCTCCAGCGCCTGACCGGCGCGCAGCCAGTCGGCGGGGGTGTCGCGGGGGGTGCCCAGCAGGGCGATGTTCGGCGCGGTCTCGAAGGACGTGCCGCCGCGCCCCGGCACCGGGGTGCGGCCGGCGAAGTCGCGGACCGGGGCGGCGCCGCCGTGGCGCCGGGGGCCGAAGGCGTAGCCGGGGACGCCCTCGCCGCCGGCGGGGGCGGACCCGGGGTGCGTCCAGCGGGCCAGCTCCGCGGCGCGGTCCGGGTCCTCGGCGTCGCGCACCTCGGCGTCCTGCACCAGGGGCAGCAGCGACGCCGCGTGCCAGGCGTCGGGGAACACCAGCGCCGCGCCCTCGGCCCGGGCCGCCTCGACGAGGGCGGCCACGTCGCCGGGCGGCACCGGGTCCTCCGCGAACGGCCAGCGGCTGGAGTGCCGGCGGCCGATCTGCGGCTCCAGGGCGGCCAGCTCCGTGTCCGGCCCGCCGTCCGGGCCCGTGTCCCTCCCGGTGTCCGGGCCCGTGTCGGTGAGCCGGACGGCGGCGAGCAGCAGCGGCTCCTCCGGGGCGGGGAACAGCGTGGTCGCGGTCCGCCAGCCGGCGGCGGCCGCGGCCGCGCGCAGGTTGCACAGGGCGGCGCCGCAGCCCACGTGCAGGGCGCGCCGGTCCGGGTCGGAGGCGGGCATGGCGCGCTCCGGGTCGGCGCGGAGTTCGAAGGTCTGGTGCCCGAGGTGGCAGCGGAAGCGCCACGGCTGCGCGTTGTGCATGGACGGTGCCGCGGTCGCGGCCCGTACCAGGTCCGCGGCCTCGGTGGCGTCGAGTAGGCGGGCGGCCATACCCCCAGCGTACGGCGGCCGCCCCGGCCTCACGAGTCGGGACCGGGGCGGCGCCGCGCTCAGTCCCCGAGCGCCCCCGACAGCGCGCCGAGCAGCGCCCGGGTGCACACCTCCTGCACCTCGGCCCGCGTCGGCTCCCCGCGCTCCAGCCAGTCCAGGACGGCGGCCGTGACGAACGCCAGCCAGCCGTGCACGGCGAGCCGCAGCGCCGCGGGCGTCGTCCCGTCGAGCAGGCCGGCGGCGGCCTGGGCGTCGAGCACCGTGACCATCCGCCGCTTCTGCTCGGCCAGCAGGTGCTCGTGGATCTCCCGGATCTCCCGGTCCCCGGCGGCCGAGGCGCGGTGGAAGGCGCGCAGGCCGAGCGCGTGCTCCTCGGCGTACTCCAGGTACGCCTCCAGGCCGCGCTGCACCTGCTGGTCGACGGGGGTGGCGGGGTCCGGCTCGGTCATGCGCAGCAGGCGTTCGCCCTCGTGCCTGACCACGGCGGCGTAGAACTGCCGCTTGGTCGGGAAGTAGTGGTAGAGCAGCCCGCGGGAGACGCCCGCGCGCTCGGCGACCTCCTCGATCCACACGTCGTCGAAGGGCCGTTCGGCGAACAGCTCGGCGCCGATCCGCAGCAGCTGCCGGCGCCGCTCCTCGGTTCCCATGCGGGTACGCGCCCGCCCCGTCCGCGTACCACGAGCGTCGGAACGAGCCATCGCGCCACCTTACTTGACACCGGTTCAGCGGTGTCGCAGGCTGCTTACTGAATCCGATTCAATAAGGGAGGCGCACGATGGCGAAGCCGTCCTTACGGAGCCGCCGGGGAGGCTGGCCGGAGCTGTCCCGCATCCCCCACCCGCGCCGCCGCGTGCCGGTGGTGGGCGACGTGCTCGGCATCGACCCCGGCACGCCCGTGCAGGACTCGCTGCGGATGGCCCGGGAGCTGGGGCCGATCTTCCGGCGCAAGGTCTTCGGCCTGGAGATCGTGGTGGTCTCCGGCGCGGACCTGGCCGCCGAGCTGGCGGACGAGTCGCGCTTCACCAAGCGCGTCGTGCTCGCCGTGCACAACCTGCGCGAGATCGGCGGCGACGGCCTGTTCACCGCCCACAGCCACGAGCCCCACTGGCAGCTGGGCCACGACATACTCGCGCCCGGGTTCACCCGCGAGGCGATGGAGCGCTACCACCCGGTGATGCTCGCCATGGCGCACCGGCTGACCGCGGGCTGGGACGCGCACGCCGCCGCCGGGACCGCCGCCGACGTGTCCGCCGACATGACGAGGCTGACCCTGGAGACCATCGCGAACACCGGCTTCGGCTACGACTTCGGGTCCTTCGACCGCACCGGGCAGCACCCCTTCGTCGCCGCCATGGTCCGCGCGCTGCGCCGCGCCCAGGGCCCCACCGTGCCCCGCCCGATCGACCCGGAGAAGTCCCGCAGGCTCGGCCGCAGGGGCGCCGCCGACGCCGCGTACCTCGCCGCCGTCGTGGACGAGGTCGTCCGGGAGCGCACCGAACGCCCCGACCCCGGTGCGCAGGACCTCCTGTCCCTGATGCTGCACACCCGCCACCCGCGCACCGGTGAGCGGCTGTCGCCGGAGAACATCCGCCACCAGATCCTCACGTTCCTGGTCGCGGGGCACGAGACGACGTCGGGCGCGCTGTCCTTCGCGCTGTACTACCTCGCCCGCCACCCCGGCGTCATGGCCCGGGCCCGCGCGGAGGTGGACGAGGTGTGGGGGCCCGCCGGGGAGCCGTCGTACCGGCAGGTGGGCAAGCTGCGCTACCTGCGCCGGGTGCTGGACGAGTCGCTGCGGTTGTGGCCGACCGCGCCCGGGTACACCCGCGCCGCCCGTACGGACACGGTGCTGGGCGGCGTGCACCCGATGCGCGCGGGCGCGTGGGCCATCGTGCTCACCCCGGCGCTGCACCGCGACCCCGCCGTCTGGGGCCCGGACCCGGAGCGCTTCGACCCGGACCGCTTCCTGCCGGAGCGGGTGCGGGCCCGGCCGGCGCACGTGTTCAAACCGTTCGGCACCGGTGAGCGGGCGTGCATCGGGCGGCAGTTCGCGCTGCACGAGGCGACGCTGGTGCTGGGGCTGCTGCTGCGCCGGTACGAGCTGCGCGGCGACCCCGGGTACCGGCTGGAGATAGCCGAGCGGCTCACGCTGATGCCGACCGGTTTCCGGCTGACGCCGGTGCGGCGCCGGCCCGCCGCGCCCGCGGCACCGCCGGGCTCGGCGGATGCGGCGGGCGCTGCGGGCACGGCGGAGCCGGCGGGGTCAGCGGGCTGACGCGTCCTCCCCGTCCCGCCCGCCGGCGTTGACGCGCTCGTGGTCCGGTTCGGTGACGCCGCCCGGCATGGGCGGTGCGGTGGTCGGTTCCCCCGTCCCGGTCCCGGGCCCGTCGGTCGGCTCCCCGGTCGGCGAGTCCGTCGGCGCGTCGGTCGGGGTGTCGGTCGGGGTGTCCGTCGGCCCGGGGCTCTTCGTGGTCCCGCCGCCCGGGCTGCGGCCCGGCTCCGGCGACGGCGGGGCGAACGGGTTCGGCGGCGGCTGCGGCAGCTTCCTGTCCTGCCCGGACCGCGCGCCGACCGGCCGCTCGAACCAGAGGTTCGTCGTCACGTCCACGATCACCAGGTGCGACAGCGCCTCCTTCGCGGGCGTGACGACGACGGTCCGCGACGGCCGGTAGCCGCGCCAGCCCGTACCGCCGTAGCGGCCGTCCGCGCTCAGCTCCTCGGGCGCCGTCAGGGGGGCGCCGCTCGCGCACCGCACCCGCGGTACGCCCCGGTCGTCGACCAGCACCGCCGAGCCGGACTGCAGCACCGCCTGGTACGCGCGCGCCTCGCCGTCCGCGAAGCCGTGGCCGGTGAGGCGGGTGTCGGCGCGCAGCAGCACGGAGGTGAGCCCGCGCAGATAGTCCGGCAGGCCCGCCTCCTCGACCCCCAGGGCCCCGGCGAACGCCGTCACCTTCTCCTCGTCCCGGTCGAGCAGCTCGATCTGCTTGTCGACGTCGCAGCTGGCGACGTTCCGCACCCCCGCGTACAGCCCGGCCGTCGCGCCCGACACCTGCTGGTACGTGCCCGGCTTGGCCGGCGGCGCGCCCCCGGGCGGCGGGGCGGTGCGCGCGGGCGACGGGTCGGCCCCGTCGGGGGTCGCGGTGGTCGCGGTGAAGGGGTCGGTCCCGGACTCGGCGACGGGCTGCATCACCAGCTCCGCCGGCGGGTCGACGGCGGCGGCCCGGCCGCCCTGCCCGGGCGCGGCGCAGGCGCCCGCGGTGACCGACAGGGCGAGGGCCGCGGCGGCGGCGCCGGCGAGGTGCGCGGCGCGCGGCGGTCGCGGCGTGGGGCGCGCGGGGCGCGGGGCGCGGCGCGCGGATCGCAGACGGGGCACGAGGGTCTCCCTATCGGGGCCGGATGGACACCTTCCGACGCCATTGTCTGAATTGTTACCAAGGTGTGCGCAAGCTGAGAGCCGCCATTGGCGCGACCCCGCCCGCCCGCCGCGGCCGCCGGCGCCGCGGTTACCGTTGAGGTGGGAAAACGGCGGGTGAGGGGCCTGCCGGCGACCGCCGCGAGCGGAGGGAGCACCGCACATGACCGAACGCAAACCGCCGGGTGTGAGCTTCGAGTCCTGGGTGGACCGGCAGATCCGCGAGGCGTCGGAGCGCGGCGAGTTCGACGACCTCCCCGGCCGGGGCAAGCCCCTCGCGCACCTCGACCAGCCGTACGACGAGCTGTGGTGGGTCAAGGCGAAGATGGCCCGCGAGCAGCTCTCCGCGCTGCCGCCCTCGCTGGCCGTCCGCAAGGCGGCCGAGGCCGCGCTCGACGCCGTGACCAGGGCACGGAGCGAGCGGGAGGTGCGCGAGATCGTCGCGGAGGTCAACGAGAAGATCCGCGCCGCGCACCGCGGGCCCGCCGTCGGACCGCCGCTGAAGCTGGCCCCGCTGGACGCCGACGCGTTGGTACGCGAGTGGCGCGAGGGGCGCGGGTAGCCGCCGCGGAACAACCGGAAGAACGGACTCCGGCGCCCCCCAACGCACGCGGGGGCGTCAGCCGTTGGTGGTAATGTCCCCTCGCCACGTCATGCCGTACGCACACGGGGGGACCCCGCGCGGCGACACGCCGTCCCGACCAGACGGCACCCCCGGCGAGCGCCCGGGCCGGACCCGGCACGGGCGCCGTCGCACCGCCCCGGGACGCTGCGTGCCGTCCCCGTCCCCGTCCCCGCCTCCGGACGGCGCTGACCGCCGGCACCTGCCGTCCGAGAGGGGGAAGCAGGTTGACCACCCGACGCCGGTTCCTCGCCGCGTCCGCCGCCGGCTTCGGCATCGCGGCGGTGCGGCCCGCCCCGCTCGCCGCGGCCCCGGGCAGCCCCCGCGGCGAGCGGCCCAACATCGTCCTGATCGTCGCCGACGACCTCGGCTACGGCGAACTCGGCTCGTACGGCCAGCAGGTCATCCACACCCCGCACCTGGACCGGCTCGCCGCCGAGGGCATGCGGTTCACCGCGGCGTACGCCTCCGCGCCGGTCTGCGCGCCGTCCCGCGCCTCGCTGCTCACGGGCCTGCACAGCGGGCACGCCCGGGTCCGGGAGAACCCGATGCGCGGCATCCAGCCCTCGATCGGCCCCGCCGACACCACCGTCGCCGAGCTGCTGCGGGCGCGCGGCTACCGCACCGGGTGCATCGGCAAGTGGGGCTTCGGCCCGAACGAGCCGGACCAGCAGAGCCACCCCAACCACCGCGGTTTCGAGGAGTTCTACGGCTATCTGACCCACCGGCACGCGCACCGGTACTTCCCGCGGTACCTCTGGCACAACGGGCGCCGCGTGCCGCTCGCGGGCAACGGCGCGGGCGGGCGCGGCACGTACGCCCCCGAGCAGTTTGCCGCCCGCGCCCTGGAGTTCATCCGCACGCGCGCGGAGGAGCCGTTCTTCCTCTACCTCTCCCCCAACGTGCCGCACGCCCCCAGCGCCGTGCCGGACACCGGCGAGTACAGCGACATGGACTGGAAGCCGGCGGACAAGGGGCACGCCGCGCAGGTCGCGCACTTCGACGCGATGGTCGGCGCGGTGATCCGGGAGCTGTACGCGCACCGCGTCGCCGAGGACACCGTGGTGCTGGTCACCAGCGACAACGGCCGGCACGAGGAGGGCGGCGTGACGCCCGCGCTCTTCCAGCGCGAGCACCCGCTGCGCGGCTACAAGCGGAACCTGTACGAGGGCGGCATCCGGGTCCCGCTCATCGCCTGGTCCCCGTACCGCATCCGGCCGCGCACCGTGGACCGGCCCACGCCCCACATCGACCTGCTGCCCACCCTCGCGGAGCTGGGCGGCGCCCCCGCGCCCCGGGACATCGACGGGCTGTCCCTCGCGCCGCTGCTCACCGGCACCGGCCCGGCGCCCGAGCACCGGTTCCTGTACTGGTACCGCAACGAGCGGGCCTCGACGCCGCTGGCCCGCGCCGCCGACCGGGACCGGATCCGGCGGATCTCGGAGGCGGTACGGGCCGGGGACTGGAAGGCGGTGCGCTTCGCGCCCGGCAAGGACCGCACGGTGCCGGACCACCGCTGGCAGGTGGAGCTGTACAACCTGGCGGACGACCCCGGCGAGACCGTCGACCGCGCCGCGGAGCACCCGGACATCGCCGCCCGGCTGGTCGGGATCGCGCGCCGGGAGTGGCGCGACACGTACGCGCGCGTGCCCTACGGCGTGACGGTCGAGGCCCCGCCCTACGCCGCGCCGGGCCGGGCGCTGACCGTCACGGCCACCCTGCACAACGGGTCGGACGTGCCGTGGACCGGGGCGCGGGTGGAGCTGGACGTCCCCGAGGGCTGGCAGGCGCGCGCCGCGACCCGCCGGACGCGCGGCCGGCTGGCGCCGGGCAGCGAGGTGGTCACCCGCTGGCGGGTGACCCCGCCGAAGGACGTGCCCGCCGG
This sequence comes from Streptomyces sp. MAR4 CNX-425, assembly GCF_048656465.1. NCBI lineage: Bacteria > Bacillati > Actinomycetota > Actinomycetes > Kitasatosporales > Streptomycetaceae > Streptomyces > Streptomyces sp. MAR4 CNX-425. The sequence continues at coordinate 48,627 of NZ_JBMDLF010000001.1, forward strand.
GCGCTGGGTCCTGCGGGCGCGGGCCGCCACGCGGGCCGGGGGTGAGCCGCTGACGTACCGTACGCGGCACGCGCTGCTCACGCCGCCGGCGCGGGGCGGCTACTTCGGCGAGCTGCCCTGGCTGACTTGAGCGGGCCGCGCGGCCCGCGCGGCCCGCGCCGTACGCGGGGGCGGGCGCGGGCCCGTACGGTCAGGGGCGGGGGATGTTGCGGAGGTTGGAGCGGGCGAGGTCGAGCATGGTGCCGACGCCGCCCTCCAGGACCGTGCGCCCGGCGGCCAGCGCGAAGCCGCGCACCTGCTCCAGCGTGATGCGCGAGGGGATGGACAGCGCGTTGGAGTCGGTGACCAGCTCGACCAGCGCGGGGCCCTTGGCCGCCAGCGCCTCCCGCAGCGCGCCCTCGATCTCGCCCGGCTTCTCCACCCGCCAGGCGGGGATGCCGATCCCGCGGGAGACGGCGGAGAAGTCGACCTTGCTGTGGTCGGTGCCGTAGGCGGGCAGGCCGTCGACCAGCATCTCCAGCTTGACCATGCCCAGCGAGGAGTTGTTGAAGACGACGGTCTTGACCGGCAGGTCGTGCTGCCTGACCGTGATCAGCTCGCCGAGCAGCATGCCCAGGCCGCCGTCGCCGGAGAGCGAGATGACCTGGCGGCCGCGGTCGGCGGCGGCGGCGCCGATGGCGTGCGGGAGGGCGTTGGCCATGGAGCCGTGGGTGAAGGAGCCGATGACGCGGCGGCGCCCGTTGGGGGTGAGGTAGCGGGCGGCCCAGACGTTGTTCATGCCGGTGTCGACGGTGAACACCGCGTCGTCCGCGGCCAGCCGGTCCAGCACCCGGGCGGCGTACTCGGGGTGGATCGGCACGTGCTTGTCGACCTTGGTGGTGTACGCCTCGACGACCTTGGTCAGCGCCCGCTCGTGCTTGCGCAGCATGCCGTCGAGGAACCGCCGCTCGCTCTTCTCCCGCAACAGCGGTTGCAGCGCGTCGAGGGTGGAGGCGACGTCGCCGTGCACGGCGACCTCCAGGGGCGTGCGGCGGCCGAGGCGGGTGGCGTCGACGTCGATCTGCACGGTCTTGCTCTGCGGCAGGAAGGCGTCGTACGGGAAGTCGGTGCCGAGCATGACGACGAGGTCGGCCTCGTGCAGCGCGTCGTAGCAGGCGCCGTAGCCGAGGAGGCCGATCATGCCGACGTCGTACGGGTTGTCGTACTGGATCCACTCCTTGCCGCGCAGCGTGTGCCCGACGGGCGCCTTGACGGTCTCGGCGAGCCGCATCACCTGCGCGTGCGCGTGGCGCACGCCCGCGCCGGCGAAGAGCGCGACGCGGTCGGCGGCGTTGACGGCGTCGGCCAGCTCGCGCACGGTCTGCGGGTCGGGGACGATCGAGGCCGGGCGGACGCAGGGGACGGTATGGCCGGTGGGGTTCGCGGCCTGCTTGTCGGCGATGTCGCCGGGCAGCACCAGCACCGCGACCTCGTTCGCGCCGACGGCGTGCTGGGCGGCGATCCGGGCGATGCGGGGCATCTGCTCGGGCTGGGAGATCATCTGGCAGTAGCCGGACGCCTGGTCGAAGAGCTTCTCCGGGTGGGTCTCCTGGAAGAAGCCGCTGCCGATCTGGGTGGCGGGGATGTGGGAGGCGATGGCGAGGACGGGGGCGCCGCTGCGCTGCGCGTCGAACAGGCCCTGGATGAGGTGGGTGTTGCCGGGGCCGCAGGAGCCGGCGCAGGCGGCCAGCTGCCCGGTGACCTGCGCCTCCGCGGCGGCGGCGAAGGCGCCGGCCTCCTCGTTCTGCACGTGCACCCACTCGATGGCGCCGTCGCTGCGGCGGATGGCGTCGACCAGCGGGTTGAGGCTGTCGCCGACGACGCCGTAGATGCGCTTCACCCCGTACTGGAGCAGGACCTCCACGAGCTGGTCGGCAACCTTGGCACTGCTCATCGCGCTCTCCTCGCGTCGGCTTCGGGGCGTCCGGGGCACCGTGTCCGATCGTAAGCGATCACCGCGGAGGGGGGTCGCGGCGGCTGGCCGCGGCGGCTGGCCGCGGTCTCGGCGGAGGGGCTATAGTCCGAAACTAGCACCGCTAGTTTCGATGGGGAGGCCCGCCCGTGCGCACCGTCCACTTCGCCGCCGCCCGCCGCACGCCGATCGGAAAGCTGCGCGGTTCGCTCTCCGCCGTACGCCCCGACGACCTCGCCGCCGGGGTGCTCCGCGGTCTGCTCGACGGCGTCCCGGCGCTCGACCCGGCGCGCATCGACGACGTCTACTGGGGCGCCGCCAACCAGGCCGGCGAGGACAACCGCAACGTCGCCCGGATGGCCGCCCTCCTCGCCGGCCTGCCCGACTCCGTCCCCGGCGCCACCCTCAACCGGCTCTGCGCCTCCGGCCTGGAGGCCGTCACGACCGCCGCCCGCGCCATCGCCGCCGGGGAGGCGGACGTCGTGCTGGCCGGCGGCTCGGAGTCGATGAGCCGCGCGCCGTTCGTGCTGCCGCGGCCGGACGAGGCGCTGCCGCGCGCCCTGGCGACGGCCGACACCCGGCTGGGCTGGCGGCTCGTCAACCCGCGGATGCGCGAGCTGCACGGGCTGCTCGCGATGGGCGAGACCGCGGAGGAGGTCGCCGCGCGGCACGGCGTGGGGCGGGCGCGGCAGGACGAGTTCGCGCTGCGCAGCCACCGGCGGGCCGCGGCGGCCCGGGCGGCGGGGCACTTCGACGCCGAGCTGCTGCCGGTCGTACCCCCCGGGGACGGGGCGGAGGTGACGGCGGACGAGTGCATCCGCGAGGACACCTCGGCGGAGCGGCTGGCGCAGCTGAAGCCGGTGTTCCGGGCGGACGGCAGCGTGACCGCGGGCAACTCCTCGCCGATGAACGACGGGGCGGCGGCGCTGCTGCTGGTCAGCGAGGACGCGCTGGCGGACCTGGGCCTGGCCTCGCTCGGCCGGTACGCGGCCGGCGCGTCCGCCGGCGTCCACCCCGACGTCATGGGCGTCGGCCCGGTGCCCGCCACCCGCAAGGCGCTGGACCGGCTGGGCTGGTCGGTGGCCGACATCGAGACGACGGAGCTGAACGAGGCGTTCGCGGCCCAGTCGCTCGCGTGCGTGGACGAGCTGGGTCTCGACCCGGAGACGGTCAACCCGGACGGCGGCGCCATCGCGCTGGGTCACCCGCTGGGCTGCTCGGGCGCGCGGATCCTGACGACCCTGCTGCACCGCATGGCGCGTACGGGCGCGCGGCGGGGGCTGGCGACGATGTGCGTCGGGGTGGGGCAGGGCTCGGCGGTGCTGGTGGAACGGGCCTGAGCAGCGGGGCCCGCGCGACCGGGCTGCGCGACGGGCCTACTCCTCCGCCCCCTTCGCCGCCCAGGTCTCCCACTCCGACGGCGGGTTGCCGAGGACCTCGGCGCGGCGCCGGACGACCGCCTCCTCCTCGGCGTGCATCGCGTGCGCCAGCCGGCCGGTGCCCTCCCCGGACTCGGCGAGCGCGCGGATGACCGCGTCCCGGGTGCCCTCGATGCGCGGCGCGATGCGCTCCAGGTCGCGCAGCGCGGCGTACCAGTCGCCGGGGATCGGCGCCGGGCCGCCCTCGTCGCGGGAGTTCACGCCCGTACGCAGCATGCCGAGGGCCCACAGACAGCTGTCGACGATCTCCGCCAGCAGCCGGGCCTCGCGGGTCAGCGCCCCGGTCTCCGCGGGGGTCAGCCGGACCGTGAACTCCAGTCCGTCGTCCCCCTCCGGCGCGCGGTAGACGACCGTCATCCTGACCCCCTCGCGGCAAGCCGGGCAGTGCGGTGGTTGCACTCTATGCACCCCGCCGTGCCCCGGGAAGCCGCCGGGCACGGCTGAAGCACAATGGCGGGATGGATCTCCGCATCTTCACAGAACCCCAGCAGGGCGCCTCGTACGACACCCTCCTCACCGTGGCCCGCGCCACCGAGGACCTCGGCTTCGACGCATTCTTCCGCTCCGACCACTATCTGAAGATGGGCGACGTGAGCGGCCTGCCCGGCCCCACCGACGCCTGGGTGACGCTGGCGGGCCTGGCCCGCGAGACGCGCCGCATCCGGCTCGGCACGCTGATGACCGCCGCCACCTTCCGGCTGCCGGGCCCGCTGGCCATCCAGGTCGCGCAGGTGGACCAGATGTCGGGCGGGCGGGTCGAGCTGGGCATCGGCGCGGGGTGGTTCGAGGAGGAGCACACCGCGTACGGGATCCCGTTCCCGACCGCGAAGTTCGGGCGGCTGGAGGAGCAGCTGGCGATCGTGACCGGGCTGTGGGGTACGCCGACGGGCGAGACCTTCTCCTACGCCGGGACGCACTACGAGCTGACGGACTCCCCCGCCCTGCCCAAGCCGGTGCAGGCGCCGTTGCCGGTGCTGATCGGCGGCATGGGCGCGCGGCGGACGCCGGCGCTGGCCGCCCGCTACGCGGCGGAGTTCAACGTGCCGTTCAGCTCGGCGGCCGACACCGAGCGGCAGTTCGCCCGGGTCCGCGAGGCGGCCGAGGCCGCCGGCCGGGCACCGTCCGACCTGGTGTACTCCAACGCGCTCGTCGCCTGCGTCGGCAAGGACGACGCCGAGGTGGCCCGGCGGGCGGAGGCGATCGGCCGGAAGGTGCCGGAGCTGAAGGAGAACGGGCTGGCCGGCACCCCGGCGGAGGTGGTGGAGAAGCTGGGGCGCTACGGGGCCGCCGGCTCGCAGCGGTTCTACCTCCAGATCCTCGACCTGTCGGACCTGGACCACCTGGAGCTGATCGCCGCGGAGGTGCTGCGGCAGCTGTCCTGAGCCCGAACGCCCCGGCGCGGGCGCCGACACGGTACGCCCCGGCGCCCGCGCCGGGGCGTAAAACCGTTCGCGGGCGGGGCCGGCGCCCGGCGAGGATGGCCGGATGGAGCGCGGCGAGCTGCTGGTCGAGGAGCACACCATCCTGGCGGTGGTGGCGGGTTCACGCGCCTTCGACCTGGCCACGGCGGCGTCCGACACGGACCGCCGCGGGGTGTACGTCGCGCCGACCGAGTGGTTCTGGCGGCTGGAGAAGCCGCCGGCGCACTGGGAGGGGCCGCGGCCCGAGCAGTTCAGCTGGGAGGTGGAGCGCTGCTGCGCGCTCGCCCTCGACGGCAACCCGAACCTGCTGGAGGTGCTCCACTCCCCACTGGTCGAGCGCAGCACCCCGCTCGGCGCGGAGCTGCGCGAGCTGGCCCCGGCGTTCCTGTCCCGGGAGGTCCACCGCACCTTCGGCCGCTACGCGTACGGCCAGCTCACCCGGGCCCGCGCCCGCCGGGAGCGCACCGGCGAGGTGCGGTGGAAGCAGGTGGTGCACCTGCTGCGGCTGCTGCTGAGCGGGGCGGCGCTGCTGCGCACGGGTGAGCTGTGCGTCGACGTCGGCCCGTACCGCGAGCGGCTGCTGGCGGTCGGGCGCGGCGAGCTGAGCTGGGACGAGGTCACGGCATGGACGGCGGAGCTGTCCCGGCGCCTCGACGGGGCCCTTGCGGCGAGCCCGCTGCCGGAGTCCCCGGACCGGCCCCGCGTGGAGTCCTGGCTCGCGTCCGTACGCCACCGCGGGCTGGCGGCCGCCGTATGAGCGCAGCCGTGCGCGCGGCGCGCGCCGGCGGTCCGGTTTTACCGACGCGCTGAGGCCGCCGCGGCCGCCGGCGGCCGGACGGCCCGTCACCGCGTTCTTCGACGCCCCGCCGACGCGCGGCCGTCACGTCTCCGCCACCCGCCGGACACGGCTCTGCGGCACCCCGCCGGCCCGGCGCACCGGCCGCCCCCAAGCCCGGGCCGCGCGCGGCCGGTCGGGCGCCGTGACCGGCTCCGGCCGGTTGACACCGCATAACGCTTCCCGCCGACCTCTTGACCTCCCTCCCGGGGGACTTCTATGTTCACCGCCAAGAGGTAGAACGTAGGACCTCCCACGACCTCGCCCATCCCCGGGACAGGGACGGGCGCGGCGACATCCCCTGTTTTTCCCTCCTGGAGGCACCGTGAGCGACGTTTCACCAGAGCCGGGCGTCGACCGCCGGCGAGTGCTGCAGTACGGCGGGGCGCTGGGCGCCTTCGGCGTCATGGCGCCGGCGCTGGCCGCCTGCTCCGGAGGTCCGGAGTCGACCTCCGACACCGGCGGGGGCGACAGCTCCGACTCCGTCACCGCCGTCATCGGGTACGGCAACGACCAGAGCTGGGACCCCACGCTGACCGCGTCCGCGTTCTCGATGGCCAGCAACCACCACATCTTCGAGGGGCTGCTCGACTCCGACCCCCTCACCCGCGAGCCCTACCCGGCGCTGGCGACCGAGGCGCCCGCCGACCCCGGGGCCGGGACCTGGTCGTTCACCCTCCGCGACGGCGCGACGTGGCACGACGGCAAGCCGGTCACCGCCGACGACGTGGTGTTCACCTTCGACCGGATACTCGACGGCAAGACCCAGACGCTCGTCCACGGCTTCTTCGCCGCCTGGCTGAAGGAGGTGAAGAAGACCGGCGAGAACTCCGTCGACCTGGTGCTGAACTTCCCCTTCCCGGACGGGCTGTCCCGGCTGTCCCTGGCGAAGATCCTGCCCAAGCACATCCTGAGCAGGTCCGGCGCCTGGCGGGACCTCGACACCGGGCTGCCCGAGGCGACCGTCGGCACCGGCCCGTACCGGATGACGGCGAACAACCCGCTGGCGAACACCTCCTTCGAGGCGTTCCCGGACTACAACGGCCCGCGGAAGGCCAACTTCAAGGAGATGAACTGGCTGTCCATCGTGGACGCCGCCCCCCGGGTCGCGAAGATCTCCGGGGGCAACGCCGGCGCGCAGATCGCCGACAACATCCCGTACGCCAACGTCAAGCAGCTGGAGCAGGACGGCCTCACCGTCGAGGGCGGGGCCGGCATGAACCACATGTTCCTGCTCTTCAACACCGACCGGGCGCCCTTCGACGACGTCCGCGTGCGCCAGGCGCTGTTCTACGCCATCGACACCGACAAACTGATCGAGGCGGGGCTGAGGGGCTACGGCAAGGCGTCCAGCTCCTTCCTCGACGAGGGCAACCCCACCTACCGCAAGGCGAAGACGGTCTACGACTACGACCCGGACAAGGCCAAGGCGCTGCTGGAGGACGCCGGGGTCAGCGGGCTGAAGGTCACGCTCATGGCGTCGACCGTCAGCTGGATCGCGGACTGCATCCCCACCATCAAGGAGTCCTGGGACGCCATCGGGGTGGAGACCACCCTCGACCCGCAGGAGACCTCCGCGCTCTTCACCAAGCTGGACCAGAAGGAGAACTTCCAGGTCGTCGCCTCCGCCTCGAACCCCAACCAGCTGGGCATCGACGCGGACCTGATCCTCCGCTACAACTACACGGCGGACAACGTCTGGATGGACTACTCCCGCTGGGCCGACGCCCCGGAGGCCAAGGAGCTGTTCCGGCTCATGGACGCGGCCACGCGCGAGCCGGACCAGGCGAAGAAGAAGCAGATGACGCAGGAGTACCTGGACGTCATCGCGGAGAACGCGGTCATCTACCCGGTGGTCCACACCGAGCTGATCACCGCCTGGGACCCCGACGAGATCACCGGGATCCAGCCGCAGCCCTACCCGGGCATCAACCTGCTCAAGGCCAAGCCCGCGTAGGGCGCGCTCTCCGTCCCGGTCCGTCAAGGCTAGGAGCTCACGTACGTGGCCCAGATCGCCAGGATGCTGCTACGCCGCATCGCCCTGCTCGTCCCGCTGATGCTCGGGATCGTGCTGTTCGTCTTCCTCGTCATGCGCTTCTCGGACATCGACCCGGCGGTGGCGCACTTCCAGGGCGCCAACCCCACCGACGAGCAACTGGACGCGTTCCGCGAGGAGAACGGGCTCAACGACCCGCTGCCGGTCCGCTACGCCGCGTTCGTCGGCGACCTGCTGCGGGGCGACATGGGCCTCAGCGTGCTCAACGGCAGGCCGGTGCTCGACCAGGTGACGACCGCGATGCCGCTGACGCTGCAGCTGACCTTCCTGGGGCTGGCCATCGGCATCGTGCTGTCGCTGGTCTTCGGGATCACCGCCGCGATCTACCGCGACCGGCTGCCCGACCAGCTGATCCGTGTCGGGACGCTGATCGGCGTCGCCGCCCCCGGGTTCTGGGTCGCGCTGCTGCTGATCCAGTACCTCGCGGTGGACGCCGGCTGGTTCCCGAGCGGCGGCTACGTCAACCCTTCGGACTCCCTCACGGGCTGGCTGAAGACCATGACGCTGCCGGCCATCGCGCTGTCGCTGAGCGTCGCCGCGGGGCTCACCCGCGTCGTCCGCACCGCGGTGGTGGAGGAGTTGGACAAGGACTACGTGCGCACGGCGATCGGCAGCGGCCTGCCGCCGCTCGTCGTGGTCGGCCGCAACGTCCTGCGCAACGCGCTCATCAACCCGCTGACGGTCCTCGGGCTGCGGGTGGGGTATCTGCTGGGCGGCGCCGTCGTCACCGAGACGATCTTCTCGCTGCCCGGCATGGGCACGTTGATGATCAACGCGGTGAAGAACGGCGACCCCGCCGTCGTGCAGGGCGTGGTGATCACCGCGGCCCTCGCCTTCGTCGTGGTCAACCTCGCCATCGACATCCTCTATCTGCTGGTCAACCCCCGTCTGAGGAGTGCCACCTGATGCTCGTGACCCTCGGGGGCCGCAAGCAGCTCGCGGAGCGGCTGGCCCGGCCCGGTCTGCGGCTCCGCGGCCTCAAGCGGCTGCCCTGGATGTCCCGGATCTCGCTGGGACTGCTCACCCTCGTGGTGCTGGTCGCGGTGTTCGCGCCGCTGCTCGCCCCGCACGACCCGCTCGACCAGCAGGCCCAGGTCGACGGCACCGGGCACCCGTCCGGCGATCACTGGATGGGCCAGGACAGCCTCGGCCGCGACATCCTCAGCCGGCTGATGTACGGGGCCCGCTGGTCGCTGATCATCGGGCTGGGCGCCACGCTGCTCGGGCTGATCGCCGGGGCGATCCTCGGCGCCGTCGCCGCCACCTCCCGCAAGGCGGTGGACGAGTTCGTGATGCGCTGCCTGGACGTCGTCATGGCGTTCCCGGGGATCGCGCTGGCCGCGGTGCTCGTCGCCGTGTTCGGCGGCAGCATCCCGGTGCTGGTGTGCGCCATCGCGTTCCTCTACACGCCGCCGATCGCGCGGGTCGTACGGGCCAACGTGCTGGACCAGTACGGCGAGGACTACGTGACCGCGGAACGGGTCATCGGGGCCCGTACGCCGCACATCATCGTCAAGCACGTCGCCATCAACTGCGCCGCGCCGATCCTGGTGTTCTGCACGGTGCAGGTCGCCGAGGCGATCGTCTTCGAGGCGTCGCTGTCCTTCATCGGCGCCGGCGTCCGGCCGCCGGACCCGTCCTGGGGCAGCGTCATCGCGGACGGCAAGAACATGGTGCTGCTCGGCGGCTGGTGGGCGACGGTCTTCCCGGGCCTGCTGATGCTGCTGACGGTGCTGGCGCTGAACATCCTCTCCGAGGGCATCTCGGACGCCTGGGCGGCGCCCGCCGCCCGGCGGGCGGAGAGCACGGCGGTCAAGGAGGCCGGCGCCGAGGACCGGGTCGAGGCCGCCGCGCCCGGCACCGGCGAGGTGCTCCGGCTGCCCGGGCTCGCCGAGGCCGCCCGGCGGCTGCGCGAACGGGCCCGGCCGCTGCCCGGCGGCGAGCCGGTGCTGTCGGTGACGGACCTGGCGATCGGCTTCGACAAGCGGCACGCGGGCGTCGACATCGTCGACGGCATCAGCTTCGACGTCCGGCCCGGCGAGGTCCTCGGCCTCGTCGGCGAGTCGGGCTGCGGGAAGTCGCTGACGGCGCTGACGGTGATGGGCCTGGAGCCGGCGGGCGCGCGGGTCCGCGGCAGCGTCGTCTTCGACGGCCGGGAGCTGCTCGGCACGCCGATGCGGGTACGCCGCCGGCTCCTCGGCCACGAGATGGCGATGATCTACCAGGACGCGCTCAGCTCGCTCAACCCGGCGATGACCATCCGCGCGCAGCTCAAGCAGCTGATCCGGCGCGGCGGCACGCGCACCGCGACCGAACTGCTGGAGCTGGTGGGCCTGGACCCGGACCGGACGCTGCGCAGCTACCCGCACGAGCTGTCCGGCGGGCAGCGGCAGCGGGTGCTGATCGCCATGGCGCTGTCGCGCAACCCGAAGCTCATCGTCGCCGACGAGCCGACCACCGCGCTCGACGTCACGGTGCAGGCGCAGGTCATCGAGCTGCTGCTGCGGCTGCGCGAGGAGCTGGGCTTCGCGCTGATCCTGGTCAGTCACGACCTGGCGCTGGTCTCCGACGTCACCGACCGGGTGGTGGTGATGTACGGCGGGCAGATCGTCGAGACCGGCGCCACCGCCGACCTGGTCGAGGCGCCGGCCCACCACTACACCCGCGGCCTGCTGGGCTCGGTGCTGTCGCTGGAGTCGGCCCAGGAGCGGCTGACGCAGATCCGCGGCGTCGTGCCGTCGCCGGCGGACTTCCCGGCCGGCTGCCGGTTCGCCGACCGCTGTCCGGTGGCGAGCGCCGTGTGCGTGGGCACCGCGCCGGAGCTGGTGGGCGAGGAACGCAAGCACGAGGTGGCGTGCCACCACCCGGCGGTCGAGCCCGCCGCGGAGCCGGCGGCCGCCGCCGCGGGCGAGGCGGGGAAGGAGGCGCTGCGATGAGCGCGAAGGACGGCGGCCCCGGGCCGCTCGGTGAACTGGCCAAGGGCGAGCCGCTGGTCGAGGGCGACGGGCTGGCCGGGGGAGGCGGGGCGGCGCCGGGGCTGATCACCGTGCGCGACGCGCACGTGGTGCACCGGGCGCGCACCGGCGGGCTGTTCGCCCGGGACCGGGTGTACGCGCTGACCGGCGCCGACCTGGCGATTGCGGCGGGCGAGACGGTCGGCGTGGTCGGCGAGTCCGGCTGCGGCAAGTCGACGCTGGCGAAGGTGCTGGTGGGGGTGCAGCGGCCGACGTCGGGCACGGTGGCGTTCCGGGGCCGCGACATCTGGGAGATGGGCGCCGGCGAGCGCCGTACGGCCATCGGCACCGGCGCCGGCATGATCTTCCAGGACCCGTCGACCGCCCTCAACCGCCGGCTGCCGGTGCGGCAGATCCTCCGCGACCCGCTCGACGTGCACCGCCGCGGCACGTCCGCGCAGCGCACCGAGCGGGTACGGGAGCTGATGGCGCTCGTCGGCCTGCCGCCGGTGCTCGCCGACGCGCTGCCGGGGCAGCTCTCCGGCGGCCAGCGGCAGCGGGTGGCCATCGCCCGGGCACTGGCGCTGGAGCCGGATCTGGTGGTGGCCGACGAGCCGACCTCCGCGCTCGACGTCTCCGTGCGCGCGCAGATCCTCAACCTGCTGCTGGAGCTGAAGGAGCGGCTGAACCTGGCGCTGGTGTTCGTCTCGCACGACATCCAGACGGTGCGGCGGATGAGCGACCGGGTCATCACCATGTACCTGGGCCGGATCGTCGAGGAGGGGCCCGCGGCGGCGCTGGGCTCCGGGGGCGGCTCCGCGGCGGAGCGCGGTACGGACACCGCGCGGCACCCGTACACGCGGGCGCTGTTCTCGGCGACCCCCGGGCTCCTCGACCCCATCGACCCGATCCCCCTCGTCGGCCCCGTGCCGTCGGCGACCCGGCCGCCGAGCGGCTGCCCGTTCCGTACCCGGTGCTGGAAGGCGACCCAGGAGTGTGCCGCGTCCATGCCGCCGGTCACGCAGGCGGAGCACGCCCACCGGTTCCGCTGCCACCATCCGGTGGCCGCCGCGGAGAGCACCCGCGATCTCGTGATCCAAGCCAAGGAGAGCGCATGACCCTTCCCACCCACCTGACCGGCGTCGTACCGCCCGTCTGCACCCCCCTGACGCCGGAAGCCGAGGTGGACACCGCCTCGCTGATCAGGCTGGTGGACTTCCTCGTGGCCGGCGGCGTCGACGGGCTCTTCGTCCTCGGCTCCTCCTCCGAGGCCGCCTATCTCCGGGACGAGCAGCGCCGGGCCGTGGTGGACACGGTGGTACGGCACGTCGGGGGCCAGCTGCCCGTGCTCGCCGGCGCGATCGACATGACGACGCCGCGGGTGCTCGACCACGCCCGCGGCGCGCTCGACGCGGGCGCGGACGCCCTCGTGGTCACCGCGCCGTTCTACACCCGCACCCACCCGGCGGAGATCGACCGCCACTTCCGCGAGGTCGCGGGCCGCACGGGGGCGCCGGTCTTCGCCTACGACCTGCCGGTGTCGGTGCACACCAAGCTGGGCCACGACCTGGTGCTGGCGCTCGCCGCCGACGGGGTGCTCGCCGGGCTCAAGGACTCCAGCGGCGACGAGACGGGGCTGCGCCGCGTCATCGTCGGCGTACGGGACAAGGTGGCGGGGTTCTCCGCCCTGACCGGGTCCGAGACGATGGTGGACAGCGCGCTGGCGATGGGCGCCCACGGCGTCGTGCCCGGCCTGGGCAACGTCGACCCGCACGGCTACGCGCGGCTGTACCGCAGCGCCCGCGAGGGCGACTGGGAGACGGCGCGGACCGAGCAGGAGCGGCTGATCGCGCTGTTCGGGCTGGTGCAGTCCGGAAATCCGGCGCGGATGGGCATGAGCTCGTCGGCCCTCGGCGCCTTCAAGGCGGCGCTGCACCTGCGCGGCGTCATCGACTGCCCGGCGACGATGCTGCCGCAGATCCCGCTGGACGCGGAGGAGGTGCGGCGGGTGGAGAAGCACCTCGCCGCGGCGGGACTGCTCTGACGGGGGCCGCAGCCGTACGGGGCCGGTCGCGGCCCTCGTACGCGGCCGGGAGGGGCGGGGGCCACGGGGGCCCGGGCCCGGCCGCCCCTCCCGGCCGTCTCACCCCCCGCCGCCGACGGGGATCCGGCCCGTGCCGCCGTCGGCCGTGGCAGCGTCCCGGGGCTGCGGTGCGCCCGGGTCCGCGGGGGCGGGCGGTTCGAGGTGCAGCTCCGGCAGCAGCCGGTCGGCCCAGCGGGGCAGCCACCAGTTGGCCCGCCCGAGGAGCGTCATCGTCGCCGGCACCAGCACCATGCGGACGATCGTCGCGTCCGCCAGCACCGCCACCGCCATCCCGACGCCGATCATCTTCACCGTCACGTCGGGGTCGATCGCGAAGCCGGTGAACACCGCGATCATGATGGCCGCGGCGCTGGTGATGACGCGGCCGGTCGCCGCGAGGCCGCGCACGACGCTGCCGTGCGGGTCGCCGGTGGCCAGCCAGTCCTCCCGGATCCGGGAGAGCAGGAAGACCTCGTAGTCCATGGACAGGCCGAACAGGATGGTGAACATCAGGATCGGCACCCAGCTGGACACCGGGACGTCGTGCGGCAGGCCCAGCAGCCGGGCGCCCGTGTCGGTCTGGAACACCACGGTCATCACGCCGTACGCCGCGGCCACCGACAGCAGGTTCATCACCGCCGCCTTCAGCGCCACCACCGGGGCCCGGAAGAGCACGGTGAGCAGCACCAGCGAGAGCCCGACGACGAACGGGATCACCACCCACAGGCGGACGGCGAGCCGGTCGGAGATGTCGGCGAAGATGGCGACGACGCCGGTGGCCTCGGCGCCCTCGGGCAGGACGCCTGCGCGCAGCCGGTCGAGCAGGTCCTGGGTGCGCTCGTCCTGCGGCCCGGTGGTGGGGGTGACGACGATGACGGCCGCGTCGCGGGCCTCGTTGAGGCGCGGCGGCGACACGGCGGCGACGCCGTCGGCGGCGGCCAGGTCCTCGCGGAGCGCGGGCAGGGCGTCGGCGGGCGTCCGGGTGAGGTCGACGGCGATCTGGAGCGGGCCGTTGGCGCCCTCGCCGTACTCGGCGGCGACGAGGTCGTACGCGCGCCGCGTGGTGTTGGACTCGGGCTGGCTCCCGGCGTCCTGCGGCCAGGTGCGCATGCCGAGGACCGGGGCGGCGAGCGCGAGCAGCACGACGAGCGCGGCGAGCCCGGCGGCCAGGGGGCGCCGGGTGACGGCGCGGGCCCAGCGCTCGGTGAGGGTGGCGCGCGGCGGGGCGGGCGCGGCGGACTCCCCCGGTCCGGCGGGCTTGGCCGACCGCGCGGCGCCTTCGGGGCGTACGAGACCGAGGCGTTCGGCCCGCGGCAGGACGCGGTGCCCGGCCAGCCCGCACAGCGCCGGGACCAGCGTCAGCGCGGCGGCCATGACGGCGATGACGGTGCAGAAGGTGGCGTAGCCGAAGGACGAGAACACCGCCACCGTGCTGAGCCGGAGCCCGAAGAGGGACAGCAGGACGGTGGCGCCGGCGATGAGCACGGAGGCCCCGGCGGTGGCGGTCGCCTCGGCCGCCGCGGCGCGCGGCGCGAGGCCGCGGCGCAGCCCCTCCGCGTGCCGGCCGACGAGCAGCAGCGCGTAGTCGATGCCGACGCCGAGGGCGACCATCGAGGCGACGGTGGGCGCGATGTTGCTGACGTCGGTGGCGGCGGCGAGCAGCCCCACGCCCGAGAACCCGACGCCGAGACCGGCGATGGTGACGACCAGCGGCAGCCCGGCGGCGGTGAACGAGCGCAGCGCGAGGAGCAGGATGACCAGGGCGGCGCCGATGCCTATCATCTCGGCGGTGATGGCGGGCTTGGTGACGTTCTCCGGCACCTGCCCGCCCAGTTCGACGTCGAGGCCCGCGTCCTCGGCAGGGGCGGCGGCGTCGCGCAGCGCGTCGGTGCCCTCGGAGCCCTTGATGTCGGTGACGGGGATGTCGTAGTTGACGGTGAACAGCGCCGTGTCCCCGTCGCGCGAGAACACCGGCTCGTCCACCACGGCCGCGCCCGTCACGCCCGCGAGCCGGGTACGCACGTCGGCGAGCACGTCCGGCCGGAGGTCGGCGCGGGAGTCGCCGTGGACGACGACGCGGGCGCTGGTGCCGGACATCTCCGGGAAGGCGCCGGTGAGGAAGTCGGTGCCGGCCTGGGAGGGGGTGCCCTCCACGCGGTAGTTGTCGTGCGGGGTGCCGCCGAACGCCCCGGCCAGGGCGAAGAACGCGGCGAGGGCGACGAGCCAGGCGGAGATCGTCCGCCAGGGGTGCGCCGCGGTGGCGCCGCCGAGGCGGCCGAGCAGTCGGGTCATGACCGTTCCTTGGGCAGTTCCATCGGTTCCGGCACACGGTGCGGCGGGTCTCTTGCAGGCGTCTTGGAGACCTCTTGGAACGGGCGGGAACGGGCGGGAACGGGCGGGAACGGGCGGGAACGGGCGTCGGGGATGCTGCGGCGCCGCTCAGCGGGGCCGGGCGAGCGCGGCGCGGGCGTTCTCCGCGTCGGCCAGCCAGTGCGGCGCCTGCCAGCGCCGCGCGACGACCGCGGCGTGCGCGTAGTGGCCGTCGGCCTCGTCCGTACGGCCCAGGAGCAGGGCGAGGTCGCCGAGCGTCTGCGCGACGGGCCGCATCGCCAGGCACATGCTCGCGGCCCCCGCGACCACGTCGCGCAGCGGCAGCAGCTCCGTCAGCAGGTCCGCGGCCTCGTCCCGCTCCGCGAGCGCGACCACGGCCAGCGCGCGGGCCGTGAGGAAGAGCGAGTGGAAGAAGTCCTGCCTGATGGGCGGCCGTTCGGCGCGGGCGGCGCGGGCCTCGTCCGGGCGGCCGGCGTCGGTCAGGGCCAGCGCGAGGGAGTCGCCGGCGAGCGCCCCGTACACCGGCAGCGCCGCCCGCAGCTCCGGCAGCGCGTCCGCGGGCCGGCCGCGCAGCCAGCAGAGCGCGAAGCGCGACACCGTCCCCATGGCCTCGGCGTGCGGGGAGCCGTTGGCGCGCAGCCGCGCGACCGCCTCGGCGTAGCCGCGCTCGGCCGCCGCGAGGTCGCCCTCGGCCATGCGCAGCGCGGCCAGCTGGACGTGGCCGACGGCGGCGGGCTCGCTGAGCCGGTGGGTCTCGGCGATCTCCAGCCCGCGGGCGACGTGCCGCCGGATCGCCGCGACGTCGCCGCGGACGGCGGCGGTGCCGGCGGCCAGGTAGTCGGCGAACCAGGCGTACGCGGGCATGTCGTGGTCCTCCGCGAGCTGCGCCAGCTCGGCGGCGACCTTCTCGCGCGGCGCGGCGTCGAGCTCCCAGTCGATGACCCGGCTCCGGGTGGCGAGCACCTGGGCGAGCAGCCCGGGGTCGTCGAGGCGGCGGGCCAGGTCGACGGCCTCGGCCGCCGCCCGGCGGGCGGCGTGGCCCGGGCCGGCGGCGCTGTCGAGGGCGGAGGCGAGGGCCTCCAGCAGCCGGCAGCGGGCGGCGTCGGCGAGCGAGCCGTCGGCCAGCAGCCGGCGCAGGGCGGCGACGGACCGGGTGTCCTCGTGCGCGTAGGTCCTGCGCTCCCAGGCGGTGGGTTCGGTCCAGGCGGTCAGCGCCTCGACGAGCAGGTCGTCCCGGCCGTGCCGCTCGGCGACGTCCATGGCGCGGGCGCGGATGTCCTGCGCCTCGACGACCGCGCCGCCGCGGGCCCGCGCCTGGAGTTGCAGCCCGAGCAGCGCGACGAGGCGGGCGGGCGCGTCCTCGGCGGCGAACGCGGCGGGGTGGCGCTCGACGCAGGCGGCGGCCTGGGCGAGCAGTTCGGCGGCGGTGTCGTGCGCGTAGCGGCGGCCGGCGAGGCGGGCGGCGCGGACGGCGTAGTCGACGGCGGTACGGGCGGTGGCGGTGGCGGGTGCCCGGAGGTGGTGGTGGGCGATGGCGGTGACGTCGTCGGGGCGCAGCTCGCGCAGGGCGCGGCCGAGCGCGGTGTGCAGCCGGGCGCGGCGGAGGCCGCTGGTGTCGGCGTGCAGGGTGTCGCGGACGAGGGCGTGGGCGAAGCGGACGCGGCCGGGGCCGGGTTCGGTGAGGAGCCCGGCGGAGAGACCGGCGTCGAGGGCGTCGAGGACGGTGTCCTCGGCGGTGGAGTGGTGGTGCGGCGGAGGCGGGGCCGAGTTGTCGGCGGAGTCGGCGGAGTCGGCGGGAGGTGGGACGGCGGGTGCGGTGGGCGCCCTGTCGGCGGGCGCCGGGTCGGTGGGCACGGGGGCGCGCTCGGCGGCCGGTGCGGCGCCGGCCTCGCGGGCCGGTGCGGGGACGCGCCCGGCGGCGAGTTCGGGAGCGTGTCCGTCGGCCGGGCCGAGCGTGGCGCCCACGCCGGAGGCGGCAGCCGCGCGGATCAGCACCTCGACGTCCACCTCCGGGCCGGCCACGGCGGCGAGCCGCAGCACCGGCAGCGCGGCGGGCGGCAGCCGGTCGAAGCGGCGGCGCAGCACGGCGCGTACGCCGTCGGGGACGGCGCGCAGCGCGTCGGCGGTGACGGTGCCGCCGGAGAGCATGCGGGCGGTCTCCAGCAGGAAGAACGGGTTGCCGCCGGTGCGTTCGGCGAGGGCGGCGGCGGTCCCGGCGTCGACGGGGGCCAGCGCACGTACGAGCCGGACGGCGTCGGGCGGCGCGAGCCCGTCGAGCGGCAGCCGCACGGGGGTGCGGCGGGCGAGGACGGCCTGGACGGCGGCGAGGTCGCCCTCGTCGGGGCGGTGGGCGGCGACGACCAGCAGCCGGCCGGCGGGCGGGTCCTCGGCGAGGCCGGCGAGCAACGCGAGGGTCTCGCGGTCGGCGCGGTGCAGGTCGTCGAGGAAGAGGGCGAGGGGCCGGTCGCGGGTGGCGGCGGCGAACCACGTACGGCAGGCGCGGTGCAGCCGGAACCGGTCGCTGGCCCGCCGCGCCTCGGCGCGCGGGCCGGGGTCGAGCAGCGGGGCGAGGTCGTCGGCGAGCCGGGGGTCGGGCGGCGCGTACCGGGCCAGCCGGCCGGCGATCTCCTCCCACGCGAACGCCGGCGGCGCGCCCTCGGCCTCGGGGCAGCGGCCGACGGCGGTGACCCACCCCACGTCGCCCAGCCGCCCCGCGCACTGCTCCAGCAGCCGCGACTTGCCGGCCCCGGCCTCCCCCGCCACGAGTACGAACCGCACGGCACCGGCCGCCGCTTCGCCGGCGGCGGCGGCGAGCGCGGCCAGTTCGTCGTCGCGGCCGACGAAGGGGGAGTCGCCGCGGAACGGGGAGGGGGCGGAGGGATCGAGGCCGTCAC
Organism: Streptomyces sp. MAR4 CNX-425; assembly: GCF_048656465.1. NCBI lineage: Bacteria > Bacillati > Actinomycetota > Actinomycetes > Kitasatosporales > Streptomycetaceae > Streptomyces > Streptomyces sp. MAR4 CNX-425. The sequence continues at coordinate 66,591 of NZ_JBMDLF010000001.1, forward strand.
CGTGGGCCGGGGTGCCGTCGGGGGTGGGCTGTCCGGGAGGGGACGGCAGAGCGGTGCCGTACGGACCGGAGCCCCCGGAGCCGCCCGGATCACCCGGCACAGGCCCGCCGGCGGCCCCCCGCCGCCCCGGCTCCGCATCCACCGCGGGCCGGTCCGAAGCCGCGCCGCGCAGCGGCGGCGCCGCATCCACCTCCGGTCCGGAACCCGTCGTTTCGCCGCGCTCCAGGCCGGTCGTCCCGACCGGCTCCGCCAGTGCGGGCCCCGCGCCACGCGGAGGCGACACCGGACGGCTTCCGGGCCCCTGGCCCACGGCCGGGCCCGGCACTTCGGCGCGCTCGGGGCCGGCCGACCCGGCCGGACCCGCCGCCGCAGGCTCCGCCGCGGCGGACCTTCCGCCGGCCGGCGGCGGCATCCCGTCCCACGGGTGCCCAGAGCCCGGCACTTCACGAGACCCGGTGCCGTCAGGCTCTCCGGCCGACGCCGACGCCGACACCGACACCGACACCGCAGCCGTCCCCGCCGGCCCCGGACCCCACTCCGCACGCGCCGGCGGCCCGCCGACCCGCAGGGACGACCAGCGCCGTTGCAGGATCGCCTCCTCCAGCTCCGTCAGCCCCGGCCCCGGCTCGATGCCCAGCTCCTCCGCCAGCCCCCGCCGCACCCGCCGCAGCGCGGCCAGCGCGTCCGCCTGGCGGCCGTCCGCCCACAGGGCCAGCACCAGCAGCCGCCACCCCTCCTCGCGCAGCGGCTCCTCGCCGGTGAGCGCCTCCGCCTCCGCCACCGCCTCCGCGGGGCGGCCCAGGCGCAGGGTCGCCGCCGCGTGGGTCTCCCGGGCGGTGAGCCGCAGTCCGCCCAGCCGGGCGGTCTCGACCGCCGCCCACGGCGCGTCGGCGAACTCCGCGTACGCCTCGCCCCGCCACAGCCGCAGCGCCGCCGCCGTCTCCGTGCGGGCCCGGTCCGGGTCCGCCGCCAGCAGCCCGCGCGCCCGCGCGAGGGCCCGCTCGAACCGCCAGGCGTCCACCGCGTCCTCCGGCGGCCGGAAGGCGTACCCGGGCGGGGTGCTCACCAGCAGCCGTCCGGGGGCGCGGCGTGAGCGGCCCGGTTCCAGTTCGCGGCGGAGGTGGGAGACGTACGCGTGGAGGGTGGCCCGCGCGCTCGGCGGCGGTTCGCCGCTCCACAGGTCGTCGATCATCCGGTCCGCGGAGAGGGTCGCGCCCCGCGCGGTCAGCAGCAGCGCGAGGACGGCGCGCTGGCGCGGGCCGCCGAGTTCGGCGGGTGCGCCGTCCACGTCGGCGGCCATCGGACCGAGGACGCTGATCGCCACCATTGGCCACATTTTAGGCCACACGCGTCGCCGGCCGTCAGGCACCGCCGGCCGCGCCGTCCGCCGGCGGCCCCGCCGTCGAGGCCGCCGGCGGACGTCTTCAGCCGTCGAGGCGGCGCAGGTCGAGCCGGCGGAACTCGATCGTCTCGTACGCCCCGGAGTCCCCCGTCTCGTACAGGACGCCGATCGTCCGGCCGTTGACCTGCACCAGGTCGGAGTACGCGGCCGGCTGCGGCGACAGCGTCGTCACCTTCGTGAAGTTGCGGCCCGCGTCGTCGCTGCGCCAGACCGCCATCTTCTCCCGCTTCTCCGGGTTCGAGGGCCCGGAGAACAGCAGCGGCGCGTGGCGGCCCACCGGCTGTAGCACGCTGGCCTGGACGACAGGCACCTCGTCGAGGTCCGGCTGCACCTCGTAGGGCCGGTCCAGGGTGGCGCCACCGTCGGCGGAGTAGGAGTCGAGGCGGTTGCCGGCGGAGGTGCCGTTCTGGTCGCGGGTGCTGAAGTAGAGGCGGCCGTCGGGGAGTTCGGCGGCGATGTTCTCGTTGCTGTTGATCTCGCCCTCGTACTCGTCGTCGATGAAGCCCGTCTCCCAGGTGCGGCCGCCGTCGTCGCTGTAGATGGCGTGGGCGCCGTAGTACTTGGCCTCCCGCCCGGTGTCGGCGGAGCCGGCCGGCGGGCTGGTGGAGTGGTTGGCGGGGATGACGAGCCGGCCGCGGTGCGGCCCGTGCTGGAGGGCGACGGCGTGTCCCGGCCCGGTCGCGTACCAGCGCCACTCCGGCCGCTTGACGTCGGCGGTGATCTCCCGCGGCTCGTCGAAGGTGCGGCCGTCGTCGGTGGAGCGCTGCACGAAGACCCGCCTGCTCTGCTCGGGCGTGACCTCGCCGCGCATGATCTCGGCCTCGGTGACCTCGCCGCTGTTGTACGAGGTGACCAGCACCAGGTCGCCGGTCTTCGGGTCGACGACCGGCGCGGGGTTGCCGCGGGTGTCGCCGCCGCCGGCGGCCACGACGGACATCGGGCCCCAGGTGCAGCCGCCGTCCTCGGAGCGGCGGACGACGACGTCGATGTTGCCGGTGTCCCCGGCGCCGCCGACGCGGCCCTCGGCGAAGGCGAGGAGGGAGCCGCCGCGGGTCTTGACGGTGGCGGGGATGCGGTACGTGTCGTAGCCGCCCTCGCCGGATCTGTACGGCACGGAGGACGTGCAGCGGGCCTTGCCGGCGGCCGCGTCACCGGCGTCGGCCGCCGCGGTGCCGGGGCCCGCGGCGAGGGTGCCGAGGAGGGCGGTGGCGGAGAGGAACAGGAGGCTGGTCGCGGTGCGCATGCGTCGACTCCCCGAGTCATGGGTCTTCAGTCATGGGACGTAGGAGGTGGGATGTCCGACGCCAAAACGTAGAGGGCGCGGCGGCGGGAGGCAAGACCCCGGACCGCGGGAAAGAGCGGACCTGCGCGCGGGCGGCTGCGCGTTCGTGTGCGATCGTGGGCGGGAATCGACCTGAACAAGCATGCGAGACGGGTCGGTCGGGACCCGCGCACCCGGCGCGGTCCCGGGGCGGGCGGAGGAGGCCGGGTGGCGGGCACGGACGGGATACGGCGGGCGCGGTACGCCGTCGCGGCGGTGTTCGCCGCGCACGGCGCGGTCACCGGCAGCTTCGCCACCCGGGTCCCGTGGGTGCAGGACCACGCCGGGATCAGCGCCGGACAGCTCGGCCTCGCGCTCGCCATGCCCGCGCTCGGCGCCGCCACGGCGATGCCGCTCGCCGGCCGGATCAGCCACACCTTCGGCGCCCGCCGCGCGCTGCGCGGGCTGATGGTCATGTGGTGTCTCGCGCTGGTGTTGCCGGCCGTCGCGCCCGGGCTCGCGACGCTCTGCGCGGGCCTGTTCGTGTACGGCGCGACCGCCGGCATGGCGGACGTCGCGATGAACGCGCTCGGCGTCGACGTCGAACAGCGGCTCGGCCGCTCGATCATGTCCGGGCTGCACGGCATGTGGAGCGGCGGCGCGCTCGCCGGCTCCGCGGCCGGCACCGTCGCCGCGCACACCGGGCTGGACGGCCGGGTGCACTTCGCGATCGCCGCCGCCGTCCTCACCGCCCTCTCGGCCGTCGCTTGCCGCTGGGTGCTGGAGCCCCTCGCGCACGACGCGGAGGAGCCGCCGCCGCACTTCGCGCTGCCGCCGCGCTCGGCGCTGCTGATCGGCGCGGTCGGGTTCTGCGCGGTGTTCGCGGAGGGCGCCAGCCTGGACTGGTCGGCGGTCTACCTGCGCGAGGAGATGGACTCCTCGGCCGGCCTCGCCGCCGCGTGCACCACCGGCTTCGCGCTGACGATGGCCGTGGCCCGGCTCGCCGGCGACGCGGTCGTGGAGCGCCTCGGCCCGGTGCGTACCGTACGCGCGGGCGGGGTGCTGGCGACGCTCGGCGGGGTGCTGATCGTCACCTCGTCCGCGCCGGCGCAGGCGATGGCCGGATTCGGGCTGCTGGGCCTGGGCATCGCGGTCGTCGTGCCGGTGGTCTTCGCGGCGGCGGCGCGCTCCGCCGACGCGCCGAGCCAGGCGATCGCCGGGGTGGCGACGATCATGTACGCCTCGGGGCTCATCGCCCCGGCGGCCATCGGGCAGGTCGCCGACGCGACGTCGCTCACGGTGTCGTTCGGGCTGGTGACCCTGCTGGCCACCGGGCTCGTCGCGGGCGCGGGGCTGCTGCGCGGCCGGCGCTCCCGGACCCGGGCCAAGGCGCCCGGCCAGGCGCCGGACCCGGCGCCGCGGGCGGAGCCGTAGCCGCCGATCTCTGGCCTGCGGGTACGCCGCCAGCCCCCGGCCCGTAGCCGCTCAGCCGACCGCCTTCGCCGCCGCGCGCCCCGCCGCGCGCCCCGAGAACAGGCAGCCGCCGAGGAACGTGCCCTCCAGCGAGCGGTACCCGTGGACGCCGCCCCCGCCGAAGCCGGCGGCCTCCCCGGCCGCGTACAGGCCCGGCAGCGGCTCCCCGCCCTCGGCGAGCACCCGCGACGACAGGTCCGTCTCCAGCCCGCCGAGGGACTTGCGGGTGAGGATGTTCAGCCGGACGGCGATGAGCGGGCCGTTCTTCGGGTCCAGGAAGCGGTGCGGAGGCGCGGCCCGGACGAGCTTGTCGCCGAGGAAGCCGCGGGCGCCGCGGAGTGCGGTGATCTGCATGTCCTTGGTGTAGGGGTTGTCGATCTCGCGGTCCCGGGCGGTGAGGGTGCGGCGCAGCGCCTCCTCGTCGATGAGCTTGTCGCCGGTCAGCTCGTTCATCCGGCGCACCAGGGCGCCGAGGTCCCGTTCGACGACGAAGTCGGCGCCGTGGTCCATGAACGCCTGCACCGGGCCGGGCGCCCCGGAGCGCGCCCGGCCCAGCACGTCACGCACGCTCTTGCCGGTGAGGTCCGGGTTCTGCTCGCTGCCGGAGAGCGTGAACTCCTTCTCGATCACCTTCTGGCTGAGGACGAACCACGTGTACCCGTGGCCGGACTTCATGATGTGCTCCAGCGTGCCGAGCGTGTCGAAGCCCGGGAACAGCGGCACCGGCAGCCGGCGGCCGGTCGCGTCCAGCCACAGCGACGAGGGGCCGGGCAGGATGCGGATGCCGTGCCTGGCCCAGATGGGGTTCCAGTTCTCGATGCCCTCGGTGTAGTGCCACATGCGGTCGCGGTTGATCAGCCGGCCGCCGGCGGCCCCGGCGACGTCGAGCAGCAGCCCGTCGACGTGCGCGGGGACGCCGGAGAGCAGCTTGTCGGGCGGGGTGCCGAGGCGCTCCGGCCAGTGGGCGCGTACGAGGTCGTGGTTGCCGCCGATGCCGCCGGAGGTGACGATCACCGCCTGGGCGCGCAGCTCGAAGGCCCCGGCGACCTCCCGGCCGCTGGCCGTGCCGCGTTCGGCGTCGCTGGGCCGAAGGATCTCGCCGGTGACGGTGTCGAGGACCCCGGCGCTGCGGGCGAGGCCGGTGACGCGGTGGCGGAAGCGCAGGTCGACGCGGCCCAGCGCGGCGGCCTCGCGCACCCGGCGCTCGAAGGGGGCGACGACGCCGGGGCCGGTGCCCCAGGTGATGTGGAAGCGCGGTACGGAGTTGCCGTGGCCCTCCGCGTCGTAGCCGCCGCGCTCGGCCCAGCCGACGACCGGGAAGAACGACATGTCCATGGAGCGCAGCCACGCGCGTTTCTCGCCGGCGGCGAAGTCCACGTACGCCTCGGCCCACTTGCGCGGCCAGTGGTCCTCCGTGCGGTCGAAGCCGGCGGTGCCGAGCCAGTCCTGCCAGGCCAGCTCGCGGCTGTCCCGGATGCGCAGGCGGCGCTGCTCGGGCGAGCCGACGAAGAACAGGCCGCCGAAGGACCAGTGCGCCTGGCCGCCGAGGGCCTGCTCGGGCTCCTGGTCGAGCAGGATGACCTTGCGGCCAGCGTCCGCCAGCTCGGCGGTGGCGACGAGTCCGGCCAGGCCGGCTCCGATCACGATCACGTCGGCGTCGTAGGCCATGGCTGCCGCCCCTTAAGAAGGTTACCGGTCGGTTTAGATCCTGTTGACCCAGCCCCCGCCCGTCAACCGCCGGAGGCGGGGCACTTTTCCGGGGCACGTCTCCGCGCCCGGGGCCCGGGCCCGGGCGCGGTGGGTCGGCCCCGGGGCGCGCGCGGGCGTTCGGTTAGGGTCGGAGCCGTGAGCGACCCCGAGCGTCCGTCCGCCGTACGGCTGTGGTTCTCGCCCCGGCGGCTGCGCGCCGAGGGCAGGACACCGGACTACCGCTTCTCCCTCGCCAACGAGCGGACCTTCCTCGCCTGGGTACGGACCGCGCTGGCGCTCGTCGGCGGCGGCATCGCCGCGGACCAGTTCCTCGACGACATGAACGGCCCCACCCGCACCGCCATCGCCGCCGTGCTGCTCGCGGGCGGCGCGTTCTGCGCGGTGCGGGCCGTCAACCACTGGATCCACTGCGAGCGCGCGATGCGCCGCGGCGAGGACCTCCCGGAGTCCCGCTTCCCCGGCCTGCTGGCGGTGGGCACGGCGGTCGCGGCGGTGGCGCTGATCGTGGCGGTGCTCGTCGGGACCGGCGGGTGAGCGACGCCCGGGACCCCGCCGCGCAGCCGGAGCGCACGCGCTTCGCGTGGCGGCGTACGACGCTGGCGTTCGCGGTCGTGGTGGTGCTGGAGATGCGGCGGGTGCTGGTGGACGGCGGCTCCGCCCGGGGGTACGCGGGGCTGTCGCTGGCGCTGTGCACGTGGCTGGTGTTCCTGGCCGCCGGCCAGCGGCGGATCAGGCAACTGGCCGCCACCGCGCCGCGGGCGATGCCGCCGGGGCTCGCGCTGGGCGCGGGGCTGTGCGTGGTGGCGTCGGCGACGTCCGCCGCGGTGCTGCTGTGGTGAGGGGGCCGTCTCTACGGCCTGCGCCGCGGCCGTTGCCATTGCCTTCCGGCCGGCGGGGAGCCGCTATCCGGACCCCGCCTTGCCGCTTCCGCGCAGCTCCGGCGCCCCTCCCGTCCCCGGCCTAAGCTCGCTACTCAGCACCGCGCAAGCAGGAACCGTTGCTTGAGGGAGACACCCGCATGCCCGTCACCGTGCCGCTGATCCTCGTCATGGGCGTGTCCGGATGCGGCAAGACCACCGTCGGCCGGGAGCTGGCCGAGCGGCTCAACGTCCCGTACGCGGACGGCGCGGACATCAGCCTGGAGGCCGGCCACTCCGGCCACTCCGGCGACTTCGACGAGCCGCCCGACGCCGCCGTCGCCGACTGGTTCCGCAACCGGGCCGCGAGCGGCGGCGTCGTGAGCCGGCCCGCCCTGCGCCGCCGGGACCGCGACCGGCTCGCGGCGGCCGTGCCGGGGCTGTACTTCCTGCACCTGGACGGCACGCGGAAGCTGGTCGGCAAACGGCTGGCGGAGCGCAAGGAGCTGTTCGTGCCGCACGACGTGCTCGACGCGCAGTTCGCGGCGCTCGAACCGCTGGGCCCCGACGAACACGGGGCGGCGGTCGGGATCGACGGCAGCCCGGCGCAGGTCGTGAACCGCGCGGTCGACGCGGCCCGCACCCCGTACTGCGTGCAGCTCGCCACCGGCGTGCACGCCTACGTCCAGCCCGACGGCGGCTGGTGCCTGAGCAACGCGGGCTTCGTCAGCGACGGCACGACGACCCTGCTCGTCGACACCGCCGCCACCGAACCCCGGGCGCGGCTGCTGCGCGAGGCGGTGCTGGCCAGCGGGGCACCCGACCCGTCGCTCGTGGTCAACACCCACCACCACGGGGACCACACGTACGGCAACAGCGTCTTCACCCCGGCGACCGTCGTCGGGCACGCGGCGTGCCGGCAACAGGTGCTCGCCTCGGGACGCCACCTGGAGCTGGTGTGGCCGGAGGTGGAGTACGGGGACGTGCGGCTGACGGCACCGGACATGACGTACACGGAGTCGATGACGCTGACCGCGGGCGGCACGGAGGTGCGGCTGCTGCACCCGGGCCCGGCACACACGGTGGGCGACACGGTGGTGTGGCTGCCGGAACAGCGGATCGTCTTCGCCGGGGACATCGCGCTGTGCGGCGGGACGCCGTTCGTGGCGTTCGGCTCGCTCGGAGGGTCGCTGCGCGCGCTGGAGCTGCTGCGGTCGCTGGGCGCGGAGACGGTCGTGCCGGGGCACGGGCCGGTGACGGACCCGGGGGTGTTCGACACGGTGGAGCGGTATCTGCGGTACGTCGGAGAGCTGGCGGCGGCGGGGCGGGCGGCCGGGCGGACACCGCTGGAGACGGCGCGGGCGGCCGACCCGGAGGCGGCGGCGTCGGCGGGGCTGCGGGAGCCGGAGCGCCTGGTGGCGAACCTGCACCGGGCGTACAGCGAGTTGGCGGGGGAACCGGAGGGGCACCCGCTGGATGCGGCGGAGTACTTCGCGGACATGGCGAGGGTGAACGGCGGCGAGATGATGCCCTGCCACGCGTAGCGCCTGCGGCGGGCGCGGCGGGGAACCAGAGAGGGCCCGGGGTGGGCCCCCAGGGGCCGGGGCTCGTCGTGGCCGCGGGGTTTTCCGCGCGCACGGCCGGGCGGCGCCTGCCGTGGCTCTGGACGGCATACCGACCGGTCGGCATCATTGGCCCCGACCGTCACCCCCGGAGGGAACCCGCATGAGCGACGACCGCCCGCCGCCCGGCCTCGACCTCGGCGCGCTGCGCCGCCACCTCGACGCGGAACTCCCGGGGCTCGTCCGCGGCGCGCTCGGCGCCCGGCTGATCGAGGGCGGCCGGTCCAACCTCACGTACGCCGTCACCGACGACACCGGCACCTGGGTCGTCCGCCGCCCTCCGCTCGGCCACGTCCTCGCCACCGCGCACGACATGGCCCGCGAGCACCGCGTGCTCACCGCGCTCCGCCCCACCCCCGTCCCCGTACCGCGCACGCTGCTCCTCTGCACCGACGACTCCGTCCTCGGCGCCCCCTTCTACGTCATGGAGTTCGCCCCCGGCACGGCGTACCGCACCGCCGGGCAGCTGGCCGCGCTCGGCCCCGCGCGCACCCGCGAAATCGTCCTCGGTCTCGTCGACACCCTCGTCGACCTGCACGCCGTCGACCCCGGCGGCGTCGGCCTCGACGGCTTCGGCCGCCCCGACGGGTTCCTGGAGCGCCAGCTGCGCCGCTGGGGCAAGCAGCTCGACGCCTCCCGCAGCCGCGACCTCCCCGGGATCGATCCGCTGCACGACGCCCTCGCCCGCGACCTGCCCCCCGCCGCCGCGCCCGCCGTCGTCCACGGTGACTACCGCCTCGACAACGTCCTCGTCGACTCCCGCTCCGGCACGGACACCCTGACCGCCGTGCTCGACTGGGAGATGTCGACGCTCGGCGACCCCCTCGCCGACCTCGGCCTCCTCACCATGTACAGCACTCCCCTGGGCGGCCCCGGCCCCTCCCCCGTCCCCACCACCGCCGACGCCCCCGGCCACCCCACCGCCGCGGAGATCACCGCCCGCTACGCGGACCGGTCCGGCCGGGACGTCTCCCGCGTGTCGTGGTACACGGCGTTCGCGTACTTCAAGCTCGCCGTGATCCTGGAGGGCATCCACTACCGCCACACCCTCGGCCAGACCGTCGGCGGCGGCTTCGACCGCATCGGCGAGGTCGTGCCCCTCTTCATCGCGGGCGGCCTCACCACCCTGGAGAAAGGCTGACCGCGATGGACTTCGCACCCGACGCGCGCACCGAGGAGCTGCGCGAGCGCCTCCTCGCCTTCATGGCTGAGCGCGTCCACCCGGCCGAGCCCGTCGCCGCCGCCCAGCTCGCCGCACAGGACGACCCGTGGCTGCCCCCGCCCGTCGTCCACGAGTTGCGCGCCGAAGCGCGCCGACGGGGCCTGTGGAACCTGTTCCTCCCCGACACCACGTACGGCGCGGGCCTCACGAACCTCCAGTACGCGCCGCTCGCCGAGATCACCGGCCGCAGTCCCCACCTCGCGCCGCTCGTCCTCAACTGCAGCGCGCCGGACACCGGGAACATGGAGCTGCTGGCCCAGTTCGGCACCGCCGAGCAGCGCACGCGGTGGCTGGAGCCGCTGCTGGACGGCGCCATCCGGTCGGCGTTCGCCATGACCGAGCCGGGCGTCGCCTCCTCCGACGCCACGAACGTCGAGACCCGTATCGAGCGCGACGGCGACAGCTACGTCCTCAACGGCCGCAAGTGGTACATCTCCGGGGCGATGAACCCGGACTGCGCCGTCTTCATCGTCATGGGCAAGACCGACCCGGACGCGGACGTCCGCCGCCAGCAGTCCATGATCCTCGTCCCCCGCGACACCCCGGGCCTCACCGTCCGCCGGGCCATGCAGGTCTACGGCTTCGAGGACCACCTGCACGGCGGCCACGCCGAGATCGCGCTCGACGACGTACGCGTCCCGGCCGCGAACCTGATCGGCGAGGAGGGCGGCGGCTTCGCCATCGCGCAGGCGCGGCTCGGGCCGGGCCGTATCCACCACTGCATGCGGCTCATCGGCATGGCGGAGCGGGCGATCGAGCTGATGTGCCGGCGGGCGGTGGACCGCTCGGCGTTCGGCAAGACGCTGGCGCGGCAGGGCGTGGTGCAGACGTGGATCGCGGACGCGCGGGTGGCGGTGGAGCAGCTGCGGCTGCTGGTGCTGAAGACCGCGTGGCTGATGGACACGGTCGGCAACCGGGGCGCGCACACGGAGATCCAGGCCATCAAGATCGCCGTACCGCGGGAGGTCGTCGGCATCCTGGACCGCGCGGTGCAGCTGCACGGCGCCGCGGGCGTCAGCCAGGACACGCCGCTGGCCGCGCTGTGGGCGGGCGCGCGCACGCTGCGGCTGGCGGACGGGCCGGACGAGGTGCACCAGAGGTCGCTGGCGCTGCGGGAGCTGCGGAAGTACGCGACGGGCGGGTGAGCGGGGCCGCGGGCCGCGGGCTACGGGCGCAGGGCGCGCATGAGCAGGTCCGCCAGGTGGTCGGCGACCTCCTGCGCCGACAGCGGCCCGTCCGGGCGGTACCAGCTGCCCAGGTGGTGCACCGCGCCGAAGTGGTAGTCCACGACCAGGTCGGCGGGGGTCGCGGCGGAGAACACGCCGGCGGCCTGGCCCTCCTCGATCAGGCCGCGGAAGCGCTCGTGGTAGCGCCGCCGCTCCGCCCGTACCTCCTTGAGCTTCTCGGGGCCGAGCATGTGCATCGAGCGGAAGAAGATGAGCGCGTCGTCATGGTTGGCGATGGTGGTGACGACGACGTCCGCGGCCGCCTCCCGCAGCCGCAGCTCGACCGGGGCGTCGAGGGCCGCGTAGTGGTCGAGGCGCTCCTGCTGGAGGCGCAGGAGGCGGGCGTAGACCTCGTGCAGCAGGTCGTCCTTGGAGCCGAAGTAGTGGTAGAGGGCGCCCTTGGTGACCCCGGCGGCCTCGACGATCTCCTGTACGGAGGTGCGGTCGAAGCCCCGCTCCGCGAAGAGCCGCGTGGCGACGGCGAGGAGCCGCTCCGGCACCGGCCGGCCGTCGCCGCTCGTCGTCCGCGCCATGGTCTCGCCCCTTCGTCGTCGGCTTCTCTCGGTGTCACGTCCCAGTGTCACGCCGGCGTCCGGTCCCGGCGCGGCGTCCGCATCATCCCGGCCCGCTCTCCAGGGTCTGCTGGAGCCGGTTCATTCCCGTCAGCCAGCGGTCCGGGTCGGCGGCGCGGGCGGCGCTGTACCCGGCGACCTCGGGGTGCGGGAGAACCAGGAAGCGGTCGCCGGCCACGGCGGCCATGACGGCCTCGGCGACCTCCTCTGGCTCGATCGCGCCGGGGGCGAGGACGAGGTCCCCGGCGGCGCCGGTGGCGCGCAGCATGTCGGTGCGTACGCCCTGGGGACAGACGGCGTGCACGGCGACGCCCCGGTGGCGGTACGTCAGCGACAGCCACTCGGCGAAGGCGAGGGCGGCGTGCTTCGTCACGCTGTACGGGGCCGCGCCGACCATCGACAGCAGCCCGGCGGCCGAGACGGTGGCGATGAACCGGCCCTCGCCGCGGTCCAGCCACTCGGGCAGCAGCTCGCGCGCGGCGCGCACATGGGCCATGACGTTGACGTCCCAGGCGGCGGTCCACTCGTCGTCCGCGGCCTCGGGACCGCCGCCGGTGGCGACGCCGGCGTTGGCGCAGAAGACGTCGATGCCGCCGCCGAGGGCCGCGCGGGCGGCGGGTACCACGTCGGCGGCGTCACCGGGCAGCGCGACGCCGCCGACCTCGGCGGCCACGGCGCGGGCCCGCGCGGCGTCGAGGTCGTTGACGGCGACCCGGGCGCCCTCGGCGGCGAGCCGCCGCGCCAGCGCGGCGCCGATGCCGCCGCCGCCCCCGGTGACCACTGCCCGCGCACCCCGCACGCTGCCCACGATGCCCGCCTTCCCACGGCTGCCGGTTGGCCGCAGACTAACCGGTCGGTATGTGCGGCGGAAGCCCGGCGGCGATGCGCCCGCACCCCCGGGGCCGTACCCAGCCCCGGCCGCGCCGGTCGCGCCGTTGACACCGGCCCGTACCGCGTCCATGCTAAGCAGTCGCTTAGACGATTCCGGGAGGCACCCATGGCAGAGCCCCGCACGTTCACCTCGGTCGACGAGCTGAAGGACGCGGTGGGCGAGCACCTGGGGCTCTCGGACTGGGTGGAGGTCGACCAGCGCCGGGTCGACCTGTTCGCCGAGGCCACCGGCGACCACCAGTGGATCCACGTCGACCCGGAGCGGGCCGCCGAGGGCCCGTTCGGCGGGACCATCGCCCACGGCTATCTCACGCTCTCGCTGCTGCCGCTCTTCGCCGCGCAGCTCGTCGCCGTCGACGGCGTCCGCATGGGCGTCAACTACGGCACGAACAAGGTGCGCTTCCCCGCCCCCGTCCCCGTCGGCTCCCGGCTCCGCGCGTCCGCCACCATCGTGGACGTCACCGAGGTCACGGGCGGTGTGCAGCTCGCCGTGCGCTACACGGTCGAACGCGAGGGCGGCGAGAAGCCCGTGTGCGTCGCGGAGTCGGTCTCCCGCTACTCCTTCTGAGCGCCGCCCGGCTCCCCCGGTACGCCCGGCTCTCCCGGCCCGCCGGGCGGCGGCGCCGCGACCATCCGGCCGACCAGGTCCGCGTACAGCTCCCCCAGCTCGTCCGGCGACCTCCGGCCCGCCGCGCTGAACCACCGGGCCACGTCCACGCACAGCGACAGCACCGCCAGCGCCGTCCCCGGCACGTCGGCCACCGCGAACTCGCCGTCCCGTACACCGTCCGCGATGATCCCCCGGAGCAACCGGTCGATGTCCCGGCGCAGCGCCGCGATCTCCGCGTAGTGCTCCTCGCCGAGCGCCCCCAGCTCGTACTGCACCACGCGCGCCGTCGTGTGGTGCTCGGCGTGCCAGCCCGCGAAGGCCCGTACGGCACGCGCCAGCCGCTCCCCCGCCGGGCCCTCGGACTCCGCCGCGGCGGCGATGATCCCGCGCGCCCGCTCGTGGCCGACGCGGCTGATCCGGAAGAGCAGCTCCTCCTTGGTCTTGAAGTGGATGTAGAGCGCGGCGGGGCTCATCCCGGCGCGGCCGGCGATGTCGCGGGTGGTGGTGGCGTGGTAGCCGCGCTCCGCGAAGGCCGCGACCCCTGCGGCGAGCAGGCGCTGCGCCGCCTCCGGCTCGACATCGCGCCAGGCCGCGGGCTCCTGGACGTCCTGCATGCGCGCTCTCCGCTCTCCCGGGTGCAGCGGAGGCCACCCTACCCCCGACGCTGAGCAAGCGCTTAGGGCCGTACGAAACCGGGCGCGCGCCCGGCGCCTTCCCCGACCCGCGCGGTTAGCGGTGCTAGTTTGCGGCGCCGCCGCCCTAACATGTGCGCCATGGCCCGCCCCCGCAAGCCCCTGCTGAGCCGTGCGCGCATCGTCGCGGCGGCGCTCGCCCTGGTCGACGCCGAGGGGCTGCAAGCCGTGTCCACCCGGCGGCTCGCCGCCGAGCTGGGGGTCAGCGGACCGTCGCTCTACAACCACTTCACGACCAAGGACGAGCTGCTGGACGCCGCCGTCGACGCCGTCGTCGCGGAAGTCGACCTGTCGATGTTCCAGGACGGCACGCCGTGGCCCGAGGCGCTGCTCGCCTGGGCCCGCTCGTACCGGGCGGCGCTGGCCGCGCACCCGAACATCGTGCCCGTGCTGGCCCAGGGCCCCGGCCGCCGGCCGGCGGCGCTGCGGCTGGCCGACGCCGTGTTCGGCGGCATGGTCGGGGCGGGCTGGCCGCCGGCGCAGGCGACGCGGGTCGGCGCGCTGATGCGGTACTACGTCGCCGGATCCGCGCTGGGTTCCTTCGCGGGCGGGTTCGTCGCCGACCCCGCGGCGTACGACCCGGAGGACTACCCCCACCTCGGCCGGGCGCACCTGCTGGCGGAGCACCGGCGGGAGGTGGACGAGGGCGCGTTCGAGACCGGGCTGCGGGCGCTCGTGGACGGGCTGCGCATGCAGTTCGCGCAGCTCGGCGGGCAGCCGTCCGGCTGACGCCCGGGCGGGGCGGGGGGCGGGACGCGGACCGCGCGGGGGCACCGCGCCGGCGGCGGCGGCCGGGGAGCGGCCGGGGCTATGATCCGGCAATGGCCGACCTGGTACGCGTCATCTACCGCAAGTACGACGGCACCCTCCACTGGAACACGACCATGCGCCGCCTCGGCGAGGACGAGCACGGCGTCTGGCTCGGCCAGCCGGCCGGCGGCACCACGCGCAAGGGCACCGGCCCGCCCGTGCCGGTCGAGTCCGCGCACGTCGCGCTCTTCCCCCGGGACGCCTGGTGGACCGCCGAGTTCAACGCCCCGCCGCGCCGCACCGACCTGTACGTGGACATCACCACGCCGCCGCGGTGGCGCTCGGCCGCCGAGGTCACCATGGTCGACCTGGACCTCGACGTCGCCCGGCGGCGCGGGGAGCGGGAGCCGCGGCTGCTGGACGAGGACGAGTTCGCCGAACACCGGGTGCGCTACGGCTACTCGGCGGAGACCGTGGCCCGGGCGACGGAGTCCGCCGCGTGGCTGATGGCGGCGGTGGCGGCGGGCGGCGGGCCGTTCGGCGGCGCGCACCGGGCGTGGCTGGAGCAGGTGACGGCGCCCTAGGCGGGCCCCGGGGCGGCGGCGGCCCGCGCGCCCCGGCCCCGTGGCGCCGACCGGTCGGTAACCGGCGCGGGGAGAGGCGTGAATTCGCAGGTCCGCTGTCGGCGGGCCGACCTACCATGGCGGGCATGGCCCGATCGCGCAGCCCTCTCCCCCGCCCCGTCCCGCCGCGCTCCGCCGGCGGGCCCCGATGAGCGCCGGGCCGGCGCCGGACACCCCGGTGGCGAACCCCCTGCGGGGGCAGACGCTCGCCGGCCTGCGCCGGCGGACGTCGATGAAGTGGCGGACGTACCCGCCCGACGTGCTGCCCGTGTGGGTCGCCGAGATGGACACCCGGCTCGCGGAGCCCGTCGCCGAGGCGGTGCGGGCGGCGGTCGACCTCGGCGACACGGGGTACGCGACGGTCGCGCCGTACGCCGAGGCGCTCGCGGAATTCGCGAAGCTGCGCTGGGACTGGCGCGTCCCGGCGGAGCGGATCGCGATCGTGCCGGACGTGATGCTCGGCATCGTCGAGGTGCTCAAGCTGGTCACGGGCCCGGACGACGCCGTCGTCGTCAACTCCCCCGTCTACCCGCCCTTCTACGCGTTCACCGAGAACCTGGGCCGCCGCGTGGTCGAGGCCCCGCTCGGCGAGGACGGCCGCCTCGACCCCGACGCCCTGCGGACGGCGTTCGCCGCCGCCCGGAGCGGCGGTCACCGCGCCGCGTTCCTGCTGTGCAGCCCGCACAACCCGACCGGCACCGTCCACACCGCCGCCGAGCTGGCGCAGGTCGCCGCGCTCGCCGAGGAGCACGGGGTGCGGGTCGTCGCGGACGAGATCCACGCCCCGCTGGTGCCGCCCGGCACCGGCGCGCGGCACGTGCCGTATCTGACCGTGCCCGGGGCGGGCCGCGGCTTCGCCCTGCTGTCGGCGTCGAAGGCGTGGAACCTCGCGGGGCTGAAGGCGGCGGTGGCGGTGGCCGGCGAGGAGTCGGCGCATGAGCTGGCGCTCATGCCGGAGGAGGTCTCGCACGGGCCCAGCCACCTCGGCGCCATCGCCCACGTCGCGGCGCTGCGGCACGGCGGGCCGTGGCTGGACGCGCTGCTCGCCGGTCTGGACGAGAACCGCCGGCTGCTCGCGCGGCTGCTGGCGGAGCGGCTGCCCGGCGTGGAGTACCGCGTTCCGGACGGTACGTTCCTGGCCTGGCTGGACTGCCGCGCGCTGGGGCTCGGGGACGACCCCGCCGAGGTGTTCCTGGAGCGCGGCCGGGTGGCGCTGGCGTCGGGGATCCCGTTCGGTACGGGCGGCGCGGGCCACGCGCGGCTGAACTTCGCCACCTCGCCCGAGGTGTTGACCGAGGCGGTGGACCGGATGGCCGCCGCCGTCGCAGCGTCCCCGAAGCGACCGGGAGGCAGGCCATGACCGACGACGTCACCGAGGAGCGGCGGAAGGGCAAGGCCGCCGCCGGAAGGCGCGGGGGCGCCGCCCCGCGCGCCTCCGCCCCCGCGCGTGCGGCGAGGGCGCCCGACCGCGCGCCCGTGCACGCCTTCCGCGACGACGCCCTCGGCGCGCACGACGCCGTCGCCCTCGCCGGCCTCGTCCGCGCCGGCGAGGTCTCCGCCGCGGAGCTGGCCGGCGCCGCCGTCGAGCGCATCCGCCTCGTCGACCCCGAGCTGCACGCCGTCGCCGTCCCCGCCTACGACACGTACCGGACGGACGACGCGGCCACCGGCCCGCTCGCCGGGGTGCCCACCCTCCTCAAGGACAACACCGACTACGGGGGCCTGCCCACCGGCCACGGCACCGCCGCCTTCACCCCGCACCCCGCGCCCCGGCACGCGCCGTTCACGCGCCAGTTCCTCAGCACCGGCATGACCTTCCTCGGCAAGACCCGGCTGCCGGAGTTCGGCTTCAACGCCAGCACGGAGTACGAGAACGACGAGCCGGTCCGCAACCCCTGGCACCCGTCCTACTCCCCCGGCGGCTCCTCCGGCGGCAGCGCCGCGCTCGTCGCCTCCGGCGCCGTGCCGATCGCCCACGCCAACGACGGCGGCGGCTCCATCCGCATCCCCGCCGCCTGCTGCGGGCTCGTCGGCCTGAAGCCGACCCGCGGCCGCGTCGTCCCCAACGAGACCGGCCGCCGGCTGCCCATCGACATGGTCAGCGACGGCTGTGTGAGCCGGTCCGTGCGCGACACCGCCGCCTTCCTCGCCGCGGTCGAGCGGCACTGGCGCAACCCGCGCATGCCCCCGCTCGGCCTGGTCGAGGGCCCCGGCTCGCGCCGCCTGCGCATCGGCCTGGTGGCCGAGTCGCCGACGGGCGCCCCGACCGACGCCGCCACGCGCGCGGCGGTCGCCGCGGTCGGCACCGCGCTGGAGGGCCTGGGCCACACCGTCGAGCCCTACGCGCTGCCGCTCGACGGCCGCTTCGAGGAGGACTTCATCTCCTACTGGGGGATGCTCGCCTTCCTCGCCGGCGCCGGCGGCCGGTTCATGTACGACCGGCACTTCGACACCGGCCGGATGGACGGGCTCAGCAAGGGCCTGCGCGGGACGTACCTGCGCCGGATGCACACCACCCCGGCCGTCCTGCGCCGCCTGCGCCGCGCGGCGGACGAGGCGTACGACGCGGCCCTCTCCCGCTACGACGTGCTGCTGTCCCCGGTCCTCGCGCACACCACCCCGCGGCTGGGGCACCTGTCGCCCAACGTCCCGTACGAGGAGCTGCTGAACCGCCTGCGCGCGTACGTGGCCTTCACCCCGATCAACAACATCAACGGCAGCCCGGCCGTCTCGCTTCCCGCCCCCGCCACCGAACCGTCCGCCGCCGGCGGCGTGCCGGTCGGCGTGATGCTCTCGGGTGCCCACGGCGACGAACGCACGCTGCTGGAGCTGGCCTACGCCCTGGAGTCCGACCGCCCCTGGCGCCGGATCCAGGACCTCTGAGGAGGGCTGCGGCGGACCGCGGTGACGGGAACGACCAGGTGCCCGGCCGGGACGGCCGGGCACCTGGGTTCGGCGGCGGGGTGGTTCGGCGTGCCACCCGTTCGCCTGTCCGGCCCGGGGGCCGGTCCCTCGTCGTCGCCCCTCGCGACGACGACGGGTCATGAGGATCGGCGGTGACTCACGCGCAGTCCGCCTCCACCGCGCCCGCCGACCAGCGGACGCCGCCGAGGAGGTGGCGTACGAAGTCCGGCTCGGCGTAGGACTCCGCGGTGTGGCCGCCGCCGGTGTAGAAGGACCGGCCGCCCGCGTACTCCTGGCACCAGGCGATGGGGTGGTCCGCGCCCATCTGCCCGCCGTCGTAGGTCGACTCGTCGAGCGTGGCCAGCACGTGCGCGGTGTCGCGCGCGCTGGCCCGGTAGTCGTACCACTCGTCGTGACGGACCCACTGGTCGTCCAGGTGCGCGGTGGCGTCGTGCTCGTGGTCCTCCACATTCACCGTGGCTTCCTGGATCGCCGGATGGGAGGCGAACCAGGCGCCGACCAGCTCGCCGTAGAACGGCCAGCCGTACTCGGTGTCGGCGGCGGCGTGGATGCCCAGGTAACCGCCGCCGCCCGTGATGTAGCCCTCGAACGCGGCCTGCTGGGTCTCGTCGAGCACGTCGCCCGTCGTGTGCAGGAAGACGACCGTCTCGTACCGGGACAGGTTCTCCGCCGTGAACGCCCCGGCGTCCTCCGTGGCGGTGACGGTGAAGTCGTTCTCGGTGCCCAGCCGGGTGAGGGCGGCGACGCCCTCGTCGATCGAGTCGTGCCGGAAGCCGGCCGTCTTGGAGAAGACGAGCACGTCGAACGGGGCCGCCTCCGCCGCCGGCGCCTTCGCCGGCGGGGCCGCCGTCGCACCGCCGGTCGTCATCGGCAGCGCGGCCACGGCACCCAGCAGGGCCGCTGCGGCAACCGGGACGGCGATCCGCCGGACTCGCCTCTTCTTGTCGGTCACTTCGCGCCTCCCGAGCCGATGGTGAAGGCGTCGACGCTGAACGGCGCGTCATCCGCGCCGGTGAAGACCAGGTGGAGCTGGGTGGTCCCGGCCGGCGCGCCGGCCAGCGTGGCGGTCACGTCCTCGTACGTGTCCACGCCACCCGTGGCCGGCACGTCGACGGTGCCGAGCAGCTTGCCGTCCGGCGCGTCGGCGCGGACCTCTATGGCCCCGCCGGCGGCCTCGGCGGCCACGCGGGCGGTGAAGTCGCCGTCCTCCAGCAGGTACCGGTCGAACGCGATCCAGTCGCCGTCGTCGAGGCCGCCGGCCCGCGAACCGCCTTCTGCCGTCTCGGCCGACTCGACCTCGACGCCCTCGGTGGTGGAGAAGTGCTCGGCCTGCCGGTGCCGGGGCTGCGCGAGGTGCTGGTCGGTGACGGTCGTGCCGTCCGCGGCGGTGTACGTGGCGGTGAAGACGCCGAAGATGTTCGCGCTCACGTCGTGCCCGCCGTCCGAGGGGGTCTGCAGGGTGCCGGAGCAGCCCGAGGCGGAGGCGAGGTGGTGGGCGTGCGAGTCGTGGCCCAGCAGGTAGTCGAGGGTCACCTTCGAGCAGTCGACCGCACCGCCGTCGGGGTCGGTCACCTCGATCTGGAAGTCCACGGCGTCGCCGAACTCGAAGAGCTGCCCGTCGCCGGGGGCCTTCAGCTCCACCGACGCCGCGCTCTCGGCCTTCGCGGTGCCGCTGTCGCCGCCGGCCCTGACCACCTTCGGTTCCTCACCGGCCGCGGTGCCGCCCGCCTGCCCGGCGGGCACGCTCTCGATGCGGTAGAGCGCGCTGGAGTCGTCGCCGCTGCCGAAGCCGGTGCCGTAGTCCAGGACGTACAGCGCGCCGTCCGGCCCGAAGGCCATGTCCATCACCTGCGTGCCGGACCAGGGGAAGTCGTTGATGGACTCGACCCCGCCGGAGCCGTCCACCTTGATGTTCTTGATCCAGCGGCGGCCGAACTCGCCGGCGAAGTAGTCGCCGTCGAACTCCTCGGGGAACTTCACGGCCGAGTCGAGATCGGGGTCGTAGTTGTAGACGGGGCCGCCCATCGGCGACTCGGAGCCGTTGCCGAACTCGGGGACCGAGTTGCCGTCGTAGGGGATCCACGCGGGCTGGGCCGGGGGCAGCTCGGTCAGGCCGGTGTTGTGCGGCGAGTTGTTGACGGGGGCGCCGCAGTCGTACGCGCCGCCGGAGGAGCCGGTGGCGAAGTCGTGGTCGACGTAGGCGTCGTTGTCGCCGGTGCAGTACGGCCAGCCGAAGTTCCCGGGCTCGGTGATGCGGTTGAACTCGACCTGGCCGCCGGGGCCGCGGGTGTCGCTGGCGGTGCCGGCGTCGGGGCCGTAGTCGCCGAGGTAGACGGTGCCGGTGGCCTTGTCGACGCTCATCCGGAACGGGTTGCGAAAGCCCATCGCGTAGATCTCGGGCCGGGTCTTCTCCGTACCCGGCGCGAAGAGGTTGCCGGCGGGGATGTCGTACGAGCCGTCGGCGTTGACCTTGATCCGCAGCACCTTGCCGCGCAGGTCATTGGTGTTGCCCGCGGAGCGCTGCGCGTCGAACGCCGGGTTGCGGTCGGCCCGCTCGTCGATCGGCGTGTAGCCGTCGGACGCGAACGGGTTGGTGTCGTCACCGGTGGACAGGTACAGGTTGCCCTCGGCGTCGAAATCGATGTCCCCGCCCACGTGACAGCACTGGCCCCGGGAGGCCGGCACGTCCAGGACGGTGACCTCGCTGCCGGTGTCCAGGGTGCCGTCCTCGTTCAGCACGAAGCGGGAGAGCCGGTTCACCCCGTCGAAGGGCGCGAAGTCGGCCGGGGTGCCGGTCTCCGGGGCACCGCCGCCGGGGGTGTCGAGGGGCGGCGCGTAGTAGAGATAGATGAAGCGGTTGGACGCGAAGCCCGGGTCGACGCCGACGCCCTGCAGCCCCTCCTCGTCGTTCGTGTAGACGGGCAGCTTGCCCGCGACGCTGGTGTCGCCGTTCGCGTCGGTCAGGCGCAGCGTGCCGTCGCGCGCGGTGTGCAGGACCGACCGGTCGGGCAGCACGGCCAGCGACATGGGCTCGCCCATGTCGGGCACGCCCTTGGCCAGTTCCACCTGCCGGAACTCCGCCGCGGCGGCTTTCTGCGGGGCGGCCGTGGCCGCCTGCGTGACCGTGAGCGCGACCACGCCCGACGTCACGAGCAGGCCGCCGGCGAATGCGGCCATGGCCTTTCTGAGTTTCCTGTGCACGCGCTTCCTCCGTGGAGAGGTCGGTGGGGGGTGGCACAGGCGCGCGCCGTCGCGCCGGGGGGGGGCGGCGTCATCCGAGGGAGGGGGGTGAGGACGCCGTCCTGTCTGACCGGTGCGCATCAAGTTAACTTCTTTTCCCCATGCTGGGAACCGCTTCGACTCCACCGCAAACAAACTTTATCCACCAACAGCCCAAAGGGCGGCGGCGGTTGGGAGAAGGCGGTTGCGGCACCTTCTCGTGTCCAAGAAGTGAAGACACGGACATCGCCGCAGCTTGATCGTCAGGTCACTTTCTTGACGCGCGCCGCGGCCCGCGTCAACAAATCAGCCTGACCCGATTCCGGCGGGCACCGCGGCCCCGGGTACCGGCGTCAGAAGACCACGAGCGCCCGGCCGCCGCGCCCCGCGAGCATCGCGTCGAAGGCGGCCGGGATGCCGTCGAGCCCGATGCGCTCGGTGACGAGCCCGCCGAGGTCCAGTGCCCCGGCGCGTACCTGGGCCGCGATGGCGGGCAGGTCGCGGGCCGGGTCGGTGTTGCCGTAGACGCAGCCGGCGAGCGTGCGGCCGGAGTGGAAGAGCTCCAGCGCCGAGAACGACACCCGGTCCTGGTGCCCGCCGATGCCGACGACCGTTGTCCGCCCGCCGCGGCGGGTGGACGACCAGGCGGTACGTATCGTCTCCGCCCGGCCGACGCACTCGATCGCCACGTCGGCGCCGACGCCGGCCGTCAGGGTACGTATCCGCCGGGTCGTGTCGCGCTCCGCGCCCGGTTCCGCGAGGACGAAGTCGGTGGCGCCGGCGGCGCGGGCCAGTTCCTCCTTCGCCGGCGACACGTCCACCGCCACCAGCGGCCCGGCGCCCGCGATCCGGGCGGACTGGAGCACCGCGAGCCCCACGCCGCCGGCGCCGAAGACGGCGACGGACTCCCCGGCCCGTACCGCGGCGGCGTGGTGCACGGCACCCCAGCCGGTGAGCACGGCGCAGCCGAGGAGCGCGGCGTCGGTCAGCGGCACCCCGGCGGGCAGGGGCAGCAGGGCGTGCGCGGGGACGACGGTCTCCTCGGCGAAGGCGGCGGTGCCCAGGCCCGGGTACAGGGCGGTGCCGGCGCGGGAGGCGTACGGCTCGGCCGCCGCGGCGCCGGCGTCGGCGCACAGCCACGGCTCGCCGAGCCCGCAGTGGTGGCACGTGCCGCAGGACGGCGCCCAGTTGAGCACCACCTCGTCGCCGGGCGCCACGCCGGTCACGTCCGCGCCGGTCTCGACGACGGTGCCGGCGCCTTCGTGGCCGAGCACCGCGGGGGCGGGCTGGCGCAGGGTGCCGTTGGCGAGGGAGAGGTCGGAGTGGCAGACGCCGGCGGCGGCGAGGCGGACGCGCACGCGGCCGGGGCCGGGGGCGGGGAGGTCGATGTCGGCGAGTTCGAGCGGGGAGCCGATGGCGGGCAGGACGGCGGCGCGGGTCATCGGGGGGCTCCGGTTCGTCGGGGGCTCGGGCGTGTCGGGGGCTTCGGTTCACCGGGGGCTCGTGGTCGCGGGGTGTGGGCGCGGCCGGGGGCGGGCTCAGAGTTGCAGCGCCTTCGTGTGCAGGAACTCCGCCAGCCCGGCCGTCCCCAGCTCGCGGCCCACCCCGGACTGCTTGTAACCGCCGAACGGCGCCAGCGGGTTGAAGCGCCCGCCGTTGATGTCCACCATCCCGGTCTCCATCCGCCGCGCGAACGCCACCGCCGTCTCCTCGTCGCCCGCCCACACGGCGCCGGCCAGGCCGTAGACCGTGCCGTTGGCGATGCGCAGCGCGTCGTCCTCGTCCTCGTACGGCATGACCGCCAGCACCGGTCCGAAGATCTCCTCCTGCGCGACGATCATCTCCGGGGTGACGTCGGCGAGGACGGTGGGCCGGACGAAGTAGCCGCGCGGCAGGCCCTCCGGGGCGCCGGGGCCGCCCGCGAGGAGCGCGGCGCCCTCCGCGACGCCGCGTTCGAGGTAGCCGTGGACGCGGTCGCGCTGGGCGGCGCTGGCGACGGGGCCGAGCCGGGTGGCGGGGTCGCGGGGGTCGCCGGGCACGTACTTTGCGACGGCGGTGGCGGCGAGGTCGAGCGCCTGGTCGTAGGCGGAGCGGTGGACGAGCATGCGGGTCCAGGCGTTGCAGCTCTGGCCGGAGTTGGCCATGACGTTGGCGACGCCGGCGCGGACGGCGCGGGCGAGGTCGGCGCCGGGGAGGATGACGTTGGCGGACTTGCCGCCCAGCTCCAGCGCCACCGGCTTGACCGCGGCGCCCGCCGCCGCGGCGACCGTGCGCCCGACGGCGGTGGAGCCGGTGAACGACAGCAGGTCGGTGCCGGGGTGCTCGACGAGCGCCCGGCCGGCCTCGGCGCCGTACCCGGTGACGACGTTGAGCGCCCCGGGCGGGAAGCCGGCCGCGGCGACGGCGTCGGCGAAGAGCCGGGCGACGAGCGGGGTGTTCTCGGCGGGCTTGAGGACGACGGTGCAGCCGGCGGCGAGCGCGGGGGCGGCCTTGGCGACGATCTGGTGCAGCGGGTAGTTCCAGGGGGTGATCGCGCCGACGACGCCCACGGGCTCGTGCAGGACGGTGGAGTTGCCGGTCTTCTCCTCGTACGGGTACGAGGCGCCGATCTCCGCGTACGAGGCGGAGACGGCGACCGGCAGCGCGGCGTGCACCTTCCGGCTGAACGCCAGCGGCGCGCCCAGCTCCGCGGTGACCGTCGCGGCGACCTCCTCCGCGCGGGCGGCCAGCGCCTCGCTCAGCGCCCCGACGCGCGCGGCCCGCTCGGCGGGCGGGGTCGCCGCCCAGCCGGGGAGCGCGGCGCGGGCGGCGCCGACGGCGGCGTCCACGTCGGCGGCGGTCCCGGCCGGGACGGTGGCGATCACCCGTTCGTCGGCGGGGTCGACCACCTCGATGACGCCGTCGCCGGCGGCGGGCCGCCACCGGCCGTCGATGAACATGCCGTCGTGAGCCTGCATCGGTACGCCTCCTTCGTGTCCGCACCAAACTAGCGCCGGTAGTTTTGGGCGCCCAGGGCATCCGGGCGTGCGGTGGGTCACGCGCGCCCGCTGGCGCCGTGGACGTACACCTGAGACCATTCCTATGGTTGTGCATAGGAATGGTTGAGGCTCCGGGACGGGAAGGCGGGCGGTACCACGATGACCAGCAGCGCAGAGCAGGCACGGGCGGAGCAGGCACGCAAGACCGCCGACGGGCTGCCGTACCTGCCCGGCTTCGGCAACCAGCACAGCACCGAGGCCCTCCCCGGCGCCCTGCCCACCGGCCGCAACTCCCCCCAGCGCGCCCCCCTCGGGCTCTACGCCGAGCAGCTGTCCGGCTCCGCGTTCACCGAGCCCCGCGCCCACAACCGGCGCTCCTGGCTCTACCGCATCCGCCCCTCCGCCGCGCACCCCCGCTTCGTGCGCGCGGACAACGGCGGGCTGCGCTCCGCCCCGTTCGCCGAGGCGGTCCCCGACCCCAACCGGCTCCGCTGGAACCCGCTGCCCGACCCCCCGCCCGGCACCGACTTCCTCGCCGGCCTGTGGACCCTCGGCGGCAACGGCGACGCCGCCCGGCGCACCGGCATGGCCATCCACCTGTACGCCGCCAACGCGCCCATGGACCGCGTGTTCTCCGACGCCGACGGCGAACTCCTCGTCGTCCCCGAGCGCGGCGGGCTGCTTCTGCGCACCGAACTCGGCCTGCTGCGCGCCGAGCCCGGGCACGTCGCCCTCGTCCCGCGCGGCGTCCGCTTCCGCGTCGAGCCGCTGACCGCGGGCGCCCCGGCGCGCGGCTACGTCTGCGAGAACTACGGCAGCCCGTTCACCCTCCCCGACCTCGGCCCCATCGGCGCCAACGGCCTGGCCAACCCGCGCGACTTCCTCGCCCCGGTCGCCGCGTACGAGGAGGTCGAGGGCCCGGTCGAGGTGGTGAACAAGTTCTGCGGCAACCTGTGGACCGCCACGTACGACCACTCCCCGCTCGACGTCGTCGCCTGGCACGGCAACCACGTCCCGTACGTGTACGACCTGCACCGCTTCAACGTCATCGGGACCATCAGCTACGACCACCCCGACCCGTCCATCTTCACCGTCCTCACCTCGCCCTCCGACACCCCGGGGCTCGCCGGCGTCGACTTCGTCGTCTTCGCGCCCCGCTGGCTCGTCGGCGAGGACACGTTCCGGCCGCCGTACTTCCACCGGAACGTGATGAGCGAATACATGGGCCTGGTGGAGGGCGCGTACGACGCCAAGGCCGAGGGCTTCGTGCCCGGCGGCGGCTCCCTGCACAACATGATGTCCGCGCACGGCCCCGACCGGGACACCTTCGACCGGGCCTCGGCGGCGGAGCTGAAGCCGCAGAAGATCGACGACGGGCTGGCGTTCATGTTCGAGACCCGCTGGCCTGTCACGCTCACCCCGCAGGCGCGGGACGCGGACCACCTCCAAGGCGGCTACGACGACGTGTGGCGGGGGCTGCGGCCGGAATTCCGGGCATGACCGGGCTCTTCGCGCCCGACTCGCTCCAGCTCAACCGCAAGCTGCCGCTGTGGTACCAGGTCTCGCAGTCGCTGCGCGCCTCCATCCTCGGCCGCTCGCCGGACGCGCCGCTGCGGCTGCCGACGGAGGAGCGGCTCGCCGAGCACTACGGCGTCAGCGTGCTCACCCTCCGCCAGGCGCTCAAGGAGCTGGAGGAGGAGGGCCTGATCACCCGCCACCGCCGCCACGGCACGTTCATCGAGGAGACCGCGCGGCGCTCCACCCCGGTCCGGCTGCTGGGCTCGGTCGACGCGATCGTCGCCCAGCAGTCCGGCGAGCGCACGACGCTCCTCGCCCACGGCCCGGCCCCGGTCCCCGCCGACCTCGCCGCGTACTTCCCGGAGCTGGACGAGGCCGTGACGTACCGCCGCCTCCGCCACGACGGCGAGACCGGCGAGCCGACCAACTGGGCCGTGAACACCGTCCGTCCGGAGGCCGCCGCCCGCATCGACCCGGCGGACCTGGAGCGCTGGCCGATGACGAAGGTCCTCCGCGACCGCGCCGGCGTCCGGATCGCCCGCATCACGGACACGGTCACGGCCACCCTGGCGGACCCGGAGACCGCCGAACTCCTCGGGGTGCCGCTGCTGAGCCCGATCCTGCACTACACCGGCGTCTCGTACGACGACGGCGGGCGGGTGGTGGACGTGGCCCGGATCCGCTACCGGGGCGACCGGTTCTCGTTCAGCGTGACGCTGGAGGCGCCGTAGGGGCCCGGCGTGAGGGGCCGGCTCAGCGGCGCCGCCTCCGCGCCGGTGAGCCGGGTGTCCCGGCGGCGGGGCGCGGGGATGTCGCACCCGGACCGTAGGATGCGAAGCGCCCTGCGGGCGGCCGGAGAAGGCGAGGGAGGACGGAGCATGGGTGGTGCGGCGGAGGCGGCGGAGGCGGCGGACGCGCCGGACGTACCGGACACCGCGGCCGCGCCCGCGGCGGACGACGGCAGCTCCTCCGCCCCGCTGCTCGCCGACCTCATGCCCTGGTCCGTCGCCCCGCTGAGGCTCGGGCGGGGGTGGGTCATGGCGCCCGACGCCGCGTCGCTGCGGGCGCGGTGGGACGCGCTCGTACGGGCCGAAGGCGCCGAGCGGGACGCGCTCTTCCGGTCCAGCCGGGCGCGGACGCCGCAGCGGGCCGTCGCCCAGTTGCCCGGGCGGGCGGCCGGGACCGGGCGGCTGGCGCGGGAGCCGGGGCCGTTTCCGGAGCCGGTGCGGGTGCTGCACGGGGCGTACGACCGGCAGTGGCTGCTCCCCGACAACCGGCTCATCGACGCCGCCCGCCCCGAGCTGTGGCGCGTCGCGGACGACCGGCAGCTGTTCGCCGTCGAGACGGCACCCGCGGCCCACGCGGCGCAGGCGGCGGGCGGCGCCGGGGACGCCGGACCCGCGGTCGTCGCGTCCGCGCTGCTGCCGGACGGGCGGTCGCCCGCCGGGCGGCCGGGCCGGATCCGGCCGCTGTACCGGCGGCCCCGGGGCCGCGAGCCCAACGTCGCGCCCCGGCTGCTGCGGCTGCTGGGCCGGCGGCTCGGCGGCAAGGTCACGCCGGAGGACCTGCTGGCCTGGGTGCTGGCCGCCGGGCGGCCCACCCCGCGCGGGTGCGCGGTGCCGCTGACCGGGGACGCAGAGGCGTGGCGGGCCGGGGTGGAGCTGGGGCGGCGGCTGCTGGCGGTGCAGCTGCGCGGGGCCCGCGGGGGCGGGAAACCGCGGCTGCCGGGCGGGCGGCGGCCGTACGTGCGCGCGGCGATACCGGCCCGGCCGGCGGAGGTGTCGTACGACCCGGAGGAGGAGGCGCTGCTCCTCGGCGCGGGCCGCATCTCACCGGTGCCGCGCGGGGCGTGGGAGTTCACCGAGGGCGGCGTGCCCGTGCTGGAGCAGTGGGTCGCCGAGCGGCTGGAGCCGGCGGAGCCGGGGACGCTGGCGGCGATACGGCCGGCGGCGTGGCCGCAGGAGTGGACGTCGGAGCTGCTGGAGCTGATCACCGTGCTGGCGCTGCTCGCGGAGCTGCGGGCCTCGGCGGCGGGCGGGGGCGCGGCCGGCCCGTACGGCGCGGAGATCACGGCGGCGGAGCTGCACGCGGCGGGCGTGCTGCCCGCGCCCGCGGCGGCGCGCCGGCCGGCGTCGGTGCTGGACCACCGCGAGGAGGGCCCGGAGGGGCAGTTCGCGCTGATCTGACCCCCGGCGCCGGGACCGGCGCCGGGGGCCGGGGGCGCTACCGGCGGACCGCGTCGAGGGCGTCGACGACGCCCGCGCCGTAGAAGCTGTTGCGCCGGTCGTCGCCCCGGCAGACGGCGTTCGCGACGCCGTCGCCGTCCGGGTCGTAGAAGTAGGGGCAGCCGGGGTTGTCGGCCTGGGCGTAGAGGAGGGCGCGGAGCCGCGCGGGCGGGGCGTGCGGGTGCTCGCTCTTGAGGAGGGCGGCGACGCCGGAGATCTGGGCGGTGGCCGCGGAGGTGCCGGGGCCGGAGGAGTACTCGCCGCCGGGCCAGGTGGACAGGACGTACGGGTCCCTCGAGGGGGTGTCGGGGATCTGGTGGTCGTCGCCGCCGGGGGCGGCGGCGTCGATGACGCCGAGGCCGTGGTCCGAGTGGTCGGACTTGAGGTGCTCGGAGCCGACCGACGCGGCGCTGACGACGCCCGGCAGCATGTGCGGGGCCACGGGGCACTCGGCGGGGTCGACGGTGCGCGGGACGGGCGTGCCGTCGGCGGGGCTCTCGACGTCGGTGAACGTCGGGTCGGCCAGGTTCCGGCTGCCGTTGCCGGCGGCGGCGACCTGGAGCACGCCCCTGCCGGTGGCGTAGCGGCTGGCGCGGGTGACGGCGTCCAGGATGGCCCGCTGGTCGGGGTCGTCGGAGCAGAGGAAGTGCCACGGGTCCAGCGAGAAGCTCATGTTGGCGACGTCGATGCCGTGGTCGGCGGCGAAGACCAGCGCGCAGACGGCGGATTCGGCGTAGATGAAGCCGCGGCCGGGGCCGGACGCCTTGATCGACGCGATCGTCACGTCCGGGGCGACGCCGGCGATGCCGACGCCGTTGCGCGGGGCGGCGACCTGGCCGGCGGTCCAGGTGCCGTGGCCGGCGACCCCGCCACCGGGCCACGGGCGCCAGGCCCCGGGGGAGGTGTCGGCGGCGCCGCCGACGCAGTCGGCGGACCGGGCGGCGGAGAAGTTGGCGGCGAGGTCGGGGTGGGTGTCGTCGACGCCGTTGTCGAGGAGGCCGACGGTGACGCGGGGGCTGCCGGTGGCGTAGGCGTGGGCCCGGTCGGCGCGGACGACGCGCAGCGACCACTGGTCGGCCTCCAGCGGCTCCTGCGGTACGCCGCGGGCGGCGGCCGCGGCGCTCCGGTCGCCGCCGCCCAGCCCGGCCCGGCGGCCCTCGTACGGCCTGAACGGGCCGTCCTGCGGGGCCGCCGCCGTGCTCTCCAGCGGCGCGGTGCGGGTGGCGCCCGCGGACCGCACGCCGCGTACGGCGCACAGCCGGTCGCCGAAGTCCGGGTGCGCGGAGTGCGCGACGGTCACGCCGATCTGCGGGTACGTGGCCACGACGGTGCCGCCGGCGTCCTC
Organism: Streptomyces sp. MAR4 CNX-425; assembly: GCF_048656465.1. NCBI lineage: Bacteria > Bacillati > Actinomycetota > Actinomycetes > Kitasatosporales > Streptomycetaceae > Streptomyces > Streptomyces sp. MAR4 CNX-425. The sequence goes on from NZ_JBMDLF010000001.1 coordinate 95,712, forward strand.
GGCCGCGGCCTCGACCCGGTCCAGGGTCGCGTCGTCGGTGCGGCTGTTGACGACGTACGAGAGCGGGTCGCCCGCGGCCGCCGGCGCGCCCGGCCCGGCCGTGGCCGCGGCGCCGGGGACGAGTCCGGCCGCGGCGGTCGCGGCGAGGGCTAACGGAAGGACGAGCAGGCGCCGGGAGAGATACATGGCAGCCGAACGTATGTGCCGGGCCGGGCGGGTTTCAAGGGGGCGCAGAAAACCGCCGCACGGGGACGAACCTACGGAATCCGTCAGTCCGTCCGGTCCGCGGACACCGCGAAGCCGTCCAGCACCCGGCCCAGCATCCGCGTGAACGCCTCGTCGTAGTCGCCGGGTTCGGCCGCCTGGGCCAGCGCCCCGGCCAGGTGCGGGTACTCCCCCGTCGCCAGCTGCCCGGCCAGGTACGCGCCGCGCACGGCCTGCTCCTCCGCCTCGCTCCACGGCAGCGCCCGGGCCCGCTCGGCGAGGGCGATCTCGAAGGTCACGTAGCTGGTCACCGACGCGGTGACCATGGCGACCAGCTCCATCTTCGCGCCCGGCGGCACGTCCAGGCCCGCCAGCGCGGCGAGGAACCGGTCGAGGTAGCGCAGGGTGTGCGGCGTGAACCCGTACGCCGCGTCCGCGGTGAGCCGGGGCAGCCACGGGTGCCGGCGCATCAGGTCCCGCGACTGCTCCGCGAGCGCGAGCACGTCGGCGCGCCAGTCGCCGGTGAGCGGGACCGACAGGTCGTACTCGGCGCTGGCCGCGTCGACCATCAGCTCGTGCAGGTCCTCCTTGCGCGGCACGTAGTTGTAGAGGGACATGGTGCCGCTGCCGATCTCGGCGGCGACGCGCCGCATCGAGACCGCGTCGAGCCCGTCCGCGTCGGCGATCCGCACCGCGGCGGCGGCGATCCCGGCGCGGCTGTGCGCGGGCCGCGGGCCGCGGCCGGTGCGCTCGGGGCGGGTCCAGATCACCTCGGGGACGGCGCCGCGCGCCGCCCCGTCCGCCGCGCCTCGGCTGCCTGCCATCGCCGCCTTCCCAGGGCCGTCGGTCACCGGTTTACGTACAGCGTACCGAGTCGGCTATCCTCGGCGGCATGACTACTACGTACGCTGTACTTAGTGAAGGGCTGGAGAAGCGCTACGGCGACGTCCACGCGCTCCGCGGCCTCGACCTCGCCGTCCCCGAGGGCACCGTCTGCGGGCTCCTCGGCCCGAACGGCGCCGGCAAGACCACCGCCGTGCGCGTGCTGACCACGCTCGCCCCGCCGTCCGGCGGCGCCGCCCGGGTCGCCGGGCACGACGTCGCCGCCGAACCGGCCGCCGTGCGCCGGGCCATAGGCGTCACCGGACAGGCCGCCTCCGTCGACGACGACCTGTCGGGGCGGGAGAACCTCCGCCTCTTCGCCCGGCTGCAACGCCTCCGCGGCGCCGCGGGGCGGGACCGGGCGGACGAGCTGCTGGCGCGCTTCGGCCTGGCCGACGCCGCCGACCGGCCCGCCCGCACCTACTCCGGCGGCATGCGGCGGCGGCTCGACCTGGCGGCCAGCCTGCTGGCCCGGCCGCGGGTGCTCTTCCTGGACGAGCCGACCACCGGGCTCGACCCGGCCAGCCGCGAGCAGATCTGGGCGACGGTGCGCGAGCTGGCGGCGGCGGGCACGACGGTGCTGCTGACGACGCAGTACCTGGAGGAGGCGGACCGGCTGGCGGACACGGTGGTGGTCGTCGACCACGGCCGGGCGGCCGTCACCGGCACGCCCGAGGAGCTGAAGCGGCGCGTGGGCGCGTACGCGGAGGTGGTCGTGGCCGAGGAGGCGGCGCTGCCCGCGGCGGCCGTGGTCCTCGGGCCGCTCACCGGCGGCGAACCGCGGCTGGACACGGAGCGGCGCACGGTGGGGGCGACGGCGCTCGACCCGGGGCTGACGCTGCCGCGCCTGGTGCGGGAGCTGGACGCGGCGGGGGTGCCGGTGGTCGACGCGAGCCTGCGCCGGCCGACCCTGGACGAGGTCTTCCTGCGGCTCACCGGGTCCGTCGACGACCGGGCGGAGGCGGCGGCATGAGCGACCTCGCGTACGACGGCATGGCCGTGGTCGGCCGCCAGCTGCGGCGCGCCCGGCGCAACCCCGCCCTGCTCGTCATCACCCAGGTGATGCCGCTGACGCTGCTGCTCTTCTTCGGCTACGTCTTCGGCAACTCCGTCGCGCTCCCCGGCGGCGCCGACTACCGCACCTACATCGTCCCCGGGCTCTTCGCCACCACCGCCGCCGGCGGCCTCGTCACCGGCATGCTCCAGGCCGCCGCCGACACCGGCCGCGGGGTGACGGACCGCTTCCGGGCGCTGCCGATGAGCCGGGCGGCGGTGCCGCTGGGGCAGGCGGTCGCGGACGTGCTGCTGTTCGCGGCCGGGCTGGTGCCGCTGGTGGCGGTGGGCTACGCCGTGGGCTGGCGGAACGACGGCGGCGCGGCGGCGACGGCGGGGGCGCTGGGGCTGCTGCTCCTGCTGCGGTTCGCCTCGGTGTGGATCGGGATCCACCTCGGCGCGGCGGTCGGCGGCGAGGAGGCGGCGGGGCAGCTGGCGAGCACCACGTTCATGCTGCAACTGCTCTCCAACGCGTACGTGCCGACGCACGGGATGCCGGGGTGGCTGCGGGCGGTGGTGGAGTGGAACCCGCTCAGCGCGTACGTCACGGCCGTACGGGACCTGACGGGCAGCGCCCCGCCGGGGCTGGACGACGCGGCGGGGGCGGCCTGGCCGATGACGCATCCGGTGGCGGCGGCGCTGGGCTGGTCGGCGGTGCTGCTGGCGGTGTTCGTGCCGCTGGCGGTGCGGCGGAGCGCGCGGGGGCGGGGCTGAGGAACGGCGGGCCGCGCGCGGGGTGCCGGGAGCCGGGATCCCGCGCGGGCTCAGGGCGTACGCGGTGCGGGAAAAGGGCGTACGCGCACAGCGATCGGGGCGGGCGCGGCATGCCGGGTCGCCGCGCCCGCCCCGATGCAGGCGGTCTTCGCTGTCTGTCAGCTCCTCCGGTTGCCGAAGAGGGTGCGCCGCAGCTTCCGCAGCGGGGCGAAGAGGGAAACGCGCGCCATCCGGCCCGGCTTCGCCGCCCTCTCCTCACGCGCGGTCAGCTCACGCATCAGCGTGGTGGCGCTTTCCGTGTCCCCCGGGGGGGCGGCGGGGCCGCCGAGCACCGCGAGGTGCCGGTCGACGCGTGCCCGCGACGCGGTGCTCCCGCAGTTGATCGCAGGCACCCGCGCTTTGCCGCGCATTGCTATCTGATCCATGACACTCCCCACCCTGACGAGGGCTCCCGGCCCGGGCAGGCTAACCCTATCGTCTGCCTGCGTCACATGCGCATCCCCCACAAGGGAATCATCCCCAATTCCCGGTCCGGAACGCCGTCTTGACCAGCAGAACCGTTTCGTCTGGCCGGTTTCCGTCCCTCGGCGGCGGATCGCCTTCCGCTTCCTCGCCGCCGCCCGCTCACCGCCGTGCCGCTCAGGGCGTCGGGGACGCGGGGTCGGAAGCCGGGTCGGTCGCCGCGTCGGTCGCCGGGTCCTCGGTCCGCCCGTACCGGTACCAGGCGCCATTGAGGGTGTCGTAGCCGTACACCGGGCGGTCCTTGAGCGCGCTGGTGCGGAACGGCGTGCCCCGGTCGTCGATGCGGACGACGCCGGAGTCGTCTCCGCTGCTCCACTCCACCTCCAGGTACCAGCGGACGTCGTGGTCCTCGGTGGTGGCGTGGACGAGGAGGGACAGCGGATCGTCGGGGGTGACGCGGTACGGGAGGGCGGGCGGCTCCCAGGTCTCCGTCGAGTCGGCGCCGTTCCGGGGGGTGAGCACGGGTCGGGGGACGTCGAGGTCGACGCTGTACGACGCCTCGGTGACCTCGCCGCCGCAGCCCTCGGACATCGCGAACGCGTTCCAGGGCAGCGGGGTGCCGGTCGCGGCCTTGCGGACGTGGACGGCGGTGATGGTCACCTGCCGGTCGCCGCGGGGCTCGATGGCGGCCTCGACGTTCGTCCGGCCGCCGTGGACGGCGCCCTGGCTGGTGGCCCACGCCTCGGCGTCCTGCGCCATGGGCGGGGGCGGCACGCCGTCGGGCGACTTGTCGAGCAGGTAGCGGTGGTCGCAGCCGGACTCCCAGACGTGGGAGCGGACGGACCAGGCGAGGGGCGTACGGGCGGCGGCCGCGGGCGGGTCCGCCTCGGTGGCCCCGCCCTTGCGGGGGGCCGCGCCGGGCCCGGCGTCGCGGCCGGTGCCGGTGCCGCCGGCGGGCGAGGGCTTGCGCCGCTCGGACGGCTCGGCGGACCCGCCCTTCTCCGAAGTCCTGCCCCCCTCGGGGCTGCCGCCCTGTCTCTCGCCGGTCAGCGCGGCGCTCCCGGGGTCCGCCGCGCCGGCGGCCCGGCCCTTGCCTTCGCCGGTGGACCCGCTGGAGGTCGCCACCAGCGCGACGAGCGTGGCGGCGGCCGCCGCGACGGCGGGCACGACCACGCGGCGCCTCGGGCCGCGGGCCCAGACGCGGGTTCGGGTCGCGGATGTGGTTGCGGTCGCGGTTGTGGCGGTGGCGGTGGAGGTCGAGGTGCCGGCGGGTACGCGGGAGTCGGCGGCTTCGGCCGCATCGTCGGACCCGGCGGCGGGGTCACCGGGGCGGGCAAGGCCGTCGGCACCGGTGCGGCCACCGGGGCGGGCGGGGCCACCGGCACCGGGCCGGTCGCTCCGGCCTCCCGGCCCGTCGCCTCCCGGCCCGTCCCCCGCCCACGACGGCGTCGTCCCCCGGCCACCGGGCCCCCGGTCCCTCTCACCCGCCGCCCGCGACTCGCCCGTCGCCCGCGGCGGAGTCGCCCCGCGGCGGGTGCCGTTCGCGCGGTGCCAGCGGCGGTGGAGCTCCACCAGCTCCTCCGGCGTCGCCCCGCACAGGCGCGCCAGGCGCTCCGCCGGGGCGTAGCTCGCCGGGACCGCGTCGCCGTTGCAGTAGCGGTGGAGGGTCGAGGTGCTCACGTGCAGGCGGGCCGCGAGCGAGCCGTAGCTGCGCCCCGAGCGCTGCTTCAACTCGCGCAGCAGCGCCGCGAATTTCTCCGTCGCCGCGTCAGTCACATCCGGCCCCCGTTCCGACGCGTTCCACCCTAGTCCCGTTCTCGCTGGTGAGTGGTCCGATTCCCGTTCCAGCTTCCCGTGTCGACCCCGTTCGCTTGCGGCCGGATCCCCGGCATCCCCAGGCTTGTCACCAGCACCAAGCCAGCGCCCCAGCACCAGAGCGGCGCGGCGCCGGGCGGAGTACGGGGGTATCCGCTCGGCGCCGCGCGACGGCCTCCCGGGCCGGGCCGGTTCGCGGATGGCTCCGGGTGCGGTCTGCGCAGTCGTCGGCCCGGCCCTGGTGGGCCTCGTCGGCCGGGCCGCTGCGCACGAAGGCCGCCGCCCGGCGCCGCAGGCACCGCGGCCGTCGGCCCGGCCCGGGTGACGAGGCCCCAGGTTCCGGCGTGTACCCCCGAGGACCCCCACCGGGTCCGCCCGGCGGGGTCCTACGCGCCGGCGTAGGCGGCGCGCAGCGCCTCTTCCACCGCGGTCAGCGCGGTTCCGTGGTCGAGTCCGAGGCGCTGCGCCCGCTGCGCGTACACCTGCGCCGCCGCGGCCGCCTCGCGCCGCGCGGCGTCGCCGGCGGCGGCCACGAAGCTGCCGTGCCGGCCCCGGGTCTCAATCACCCCGTCGCCCTCCAGCGCGCGGTACGCCTTGGCGACGGTGTTCGGGGCGAGGCCGAGCTGCTCGGCGAGCCCCCGCACGGTGGGCAGTTTGGTCCCGGCCGGGAGCGCGCCGCCACGCGCCTGGGCGGAGATCTGGGCGCGCACCTGCTCATACGGGGCCTCGGGCGCCTGCTGGTCGACGAAAATCTCGATGGTCACGGACTCATTGTGGGCCGCGGCGGGAAATTCTCACGACAACGGCGTCCCGCCGCCGTAGCGTACGGCGCCACGAAAGCGCTCATACGTGACTTCCGGCCCGAGGACGCCGACGCCGTCGTCGGGGTCAGGCGCGCGGCGGTGCCGTTCACCGTCGTGACCCCCGAGGCGGTGCGCGCGAAGGTGGCCTCCGCGCCGCCGGAGAGGCGGCTGCGGCTGCTGCTCGCCGCGGTCGACGGGCAGGTCGTCGGCGAGGTCACGGCGTACGTCAACGACGACGGCAGCACGCCGGGGCAGGGCATCGCCCACCCGCACGTGCACCCGGAGCACGCCGGCCGCGGCGTCGGCACCGCGCTCGTCGAGGCCGCCGAGGCGCACCTCGCGGCGGAGGGCGTGACCACCGTGTACACCTGGGTGTTCGGCACCGGCCGCGGCGCCGCGTTCGCCGGGCGGCACGGCTACCGCCCGGGCCGCTCCGGCCACCTGTTCCACCGCGACCTGCGCGCGCCGCTGCCGCCGCGGCCGGAGCAGCCGGCCGGCGTGGAGCTGCGCCCCTTCACGGACTTCGCGGGCGACCCGCGGCCGCTGTACGAGGCGGACGTCGAGGCGTCCGCGGACGAGCCCAGCGACACGCCGGTCGACGCCATGTCGTACGAGAGCTGGCTCGACCACACCTGGCGCGAGCCGCTGCTCGACCACGCGCTGACGTTCGCCGCCGTGGTGGACGGGCTGGTGGCGGCGTTCAGCCTGGCGGAGACCGACGGCCACGAGCGCTACTCGTCCGGGATGACCGGCACCCGGCGGGCGTTCCGCGGCCGGGGGCTGGCGAAGCTCACCAAGCACGAGTCGCTGCGGGCGTCGCAGGCCGCCGGCTACACGGACGCGTACACGGGCAACGACGCGGAGAACGCGCCGATGATCGCCGTCAACCGCTGGCTGGGCTACCGGCCGGCCGTCACCACACAGCGGTTCCTCAAGGACCTCTGAGCCGGCCCGCCGCCGCACCCCTTCACCGCGGGCCCTCCGTCTGCGGCAGCGCCACGGCCCGCTCCGGCACCCCCGGGGCGTACACGAGCGGGTCCCCCGGCTCGTGCCAGTGCAGCACGAACCGCTTCCCCGCCCGGTACGCCTCCAGGCCCGCGCGGCAGTACGCCACGGTGTCGGCCGGCACGTCGTCCAGCGGATACCAGCCGATGCCCGCGCACTTGTCCGGCTCCGCGTTCACCGGCCGGGCGCCGGGCGGCAGTTCGGCGGCGAAGAACCAGCCCATCCGGGGCCGGCCCACCGGCGGCTTGTGCTGGATGACGAGGGCTGCCTCGACCTGCTCCGGGGCGAGCACGAGCCCGACCTCCTCGGCGGCCTCGCGCAGCACCGCGTCCCGCACGTTCTCGCCGTCCTCCAGGTGGCCGCTGGGCAGGTTCAGCAGGCCGTCCGCGTAGCCCGTGCCGGCCCGGCGGGCGAGCAGCACCTCCGGCGCGGGCGCGCGCCGCACCAGTATCAGGTGCACGTCCACGATCTCCTGGTGCCGGTGGGGTCGCGGTAAACCGCCCTTCGGCGCGGCGTCCGCCTCTTCTGTGCTCATACGCCGATCATCGCAGCCGCCACCGGCACCGCCCCGGAGGGTCCCGGTCACCGCCCGGCTTGCAGCGCGCCCCAGGTCTCCGGGCCGACGATCCCGTCCACGCCGAGCCCGCGGGCGCTCTGGTAGTCGCGTACCGCCGCCTCCGTCGCGGGGCCGAAGATGCCGTCGATGTCGACGGTGCGGCCGAGCGCGGCGGTCAGGCGCGCTGCAGCCGGGTGACGGCGTCGCCGGTGCCGCCGTTTTGCACCAGCGGCGTGCTGCCCCGGGACAGCAGCGCGGTCCAGGTGCGCGGGCCGACGATGCCGTCCGCGGCCAGGCCCCGGGCGGTCTGGAACGCCTTCGTGGCGGCTGTCGTGCCGGCGTCGAAGGTGCCCGTCGGGGTGGCGTCGCCCGGGTCGTGGCCGGCGGCTTCCAGGAGGCACTGGGCGGCGTCGACCAGGGCGCCGGTCGATCCGGACCGGATGGTTCCGTAGGAGGTGAAGTCGAGGTCGACGGTGGCGCAGGTGACCGGCGGCGCGGTGCCCTCGCCGACGTCGAGGTAGTTGCGGTCGATGTGCACGCGCTTGCCGCCGTACGTCTCGTAGACCTCGCCGACGTACTGGTGGATGCGCTGGTGGTCGGACCAGTACGCGTCCGGGACGTACGGGCCGCCGTCGGTGTCGGCGGCGCCGTTCCACCAGGCGAACCACAGGTGGTCCACGCGCAGGTAGCGGCTGTCGTCGTAGACGCTGGCGGCGTCGCGGACGCCCGAGGAGGCGCTGGAGTACAGGCCGGAGAGGTAGCCCTGCGCGTGCAGCGCCTCGGTCCAGCCGGAGACGTAGCTCTTGACGCTCCCTTCCGTGACGGAGGGGATTCTCACGGCTCGCGCCGTGTGACTTCCTGTTTCATCGCCGACTGCCCGCCCGGAGAACTCCGTTGAGGTCTTACACCGGCTCCGCAGGCTGTAACCGCCCGTCCAGCGGCCAGCAGGTTCTTCGCCGCGTTCACGTCCCGGTCGTGGGTCGTGCCGCAGTCACACGTCCACGTGCGGACGTGGAGCGGCATCTTCCCGACGAGGGTGCCGCAGGAGGAGCACAGCTTCGAGGAGGGGAAGAAGCGGTCCACGACCACCAGCTCCCGCCCGTACCAGGCGGCTTTGTACTCCAGCATGCTCCGGAACTCGGCCCACGCCGCGTCGCTGATGGCGCGGGCCAGGCTCCGGTTCTTGACCATGTTGCGCACGGTCAGGTCCTCGATCACGAGCGTTTGGTTTTCACGTACGAGCTTCGAGGTGAGTTTGTGCAGGAGGTCACGGCGCCGGTCGGCGATCCGGGCGTGGACCCCGGCGACCTTGCGCCGCGCCTTGGCCCGGTTCGCACCGTCGCCCCTGGCCTTCTTCGCCAGGCGGCGTTGAGCCAGGGCGAGCCGGGCCCGGTCACGGCGTTCATGCCCCGGGTTGGCGATCTTCTCGCCCGTCGAGAGGGTCAGGAGGTGGTCAAGGCCGACGTCGATCCCGACCGCCGTGTCCGTGGCGGGGAGCGGCTTGATGGCCGGGTCCTCACACAGAAGGGACACGAACCAGCGCCCCGCTGCATCCTGCGACACGGTCACCGTGGAAGGGGAAGCCCCCTCAGGCAGCGGCCGGGACCATCGGATGTCCAGCGGCTCACGCATCTTCGCCAGCGTCAGCTTCCCCTCGCGGAAGCGGAACCCGCTGGTCGTGTACTCCGCGCTCTTGCGGGACTTCTTCCGCGACTTGAAGCGCGGGTATCTGGCCCGCTTGCCGAAGAAGTTGGTGAACGCCAGCTGCAAGTGCCGAAGGCACTGCTGCAACGGCACCGAGGAGACATCGTTGAGGAACGCCAGCTCCTCAGTCTTCTTCCACGCCGTCAGCATCGCCGACGTCTGGTTGTAGTTCACGCGCTCCTGCCGCGTCCACGCCTGGGTGCGTGCGGCGAGTGCCAGGTTATAGACCTTCCGAACACATCCGAAGGTGCGCGACAGCTCTGCTGCCTGCGCGTCCGTCGGATAGAAGCGGTACTTGAAAGCCCGCTTCACATAGCTCGTGGCCACGCTCACAAACTAGCGCTGCTGCTGGTTAAGGTCAAACCTGCGGGGTCAGAGCACGGCCCTTCACCCTGGGAGCGAAACCCCGCTCCTTGCCTTGCTCCGCAAGGGTCCGATTCCTCTCCGCAGCGCGGCGGTTGCGCGACGGTTGCGCGTCCGCTGCCTGCCACGACGCGGGCATCCTTGACATGTACCGCCCAGTACAAGGAAGGTGACGCCGGAGCAGCTCACGACGACCGTGACCAGGGGACGGTGTGATGCGCTATCGGATCCTTGGCAGGCTCGACGTCTGTGACGGCACGCGGTGGATCCCGCTAAACGCCGCGAAGCAGCGCGCCCTGCTCGCCCATCTGCTCATCCACGCGGGCCGGTTCGTGCCCGCCGACGCGCTCATCGCCGAGCTGTGGGGCGACGACGTGCCGGACTCCGCCGCCAAGTCCCTCCAGGTGTACGTGCACCGGCTGCGCCGCGCCCTGGGCGGCGGCCCGGAGACGCTGCACACCCGCCCCGGCGGCTACGAGCTGGCCGTGGAGCCGGACGGCACCGACGCCGCCCGCTTCGCGACCCTCGCCGCCGCCGGCCGCGCGGAGCTCGCCGGCCGGCGCCCCGAGGCGGCGGTCACGTCGCTGACGGAGGCGCTGGGGCTGTGGCGCGGCCCGGCGTTCGCGGACGTGCCGGCCACCGATGCCGTACGGGCCGAGGCCGCCCGGCTGGAGGAGTGCCGGCTGACGGCCTGGGAGGACCTGGCCGACGCGAAGCTGGCCGTGGGCCGGCACCCGGAGCTGGCCGCGGAGCTGGGTACGCTCCTGGCGGAGCAGCCGCTGCGCGAGCCGCTGTGGGGCCGGCTGATGCTGGCGCTGCACCGCTCGGGGCGGCGCTCGGACGCGCTGCGCACGTACGAGCGGGCCCGCCGGACGCTGGTGGACGAGCTGGGCGTGGAGCCGGGGGCGCAGCTTCAGGAGGTGCACGCGGCGGTGCTGGCCGGCGGCCCGGAGCCGGCGCCGCGGCACGGGGCCGCGGAGCGGCCGGCGTACTGCCAGCTGCCCGCCCGCATCCCGGACTTCGTGGGGCGGCGGGACCATCTGGTGCAGGTGCTGCGGTGGCTGGGCCGGCCGGGGGCCGGGTCGGGGGCGCCCGATCCGCGGCGGCCGGGCCCCGACGCTTGGCGGGTCGACGCGCGTCACCCGGCGCCGCGCACGGTTCTCGTCACCGGCGTCGCGGGCGCCGGCAAGTCCACGTTCGCGGTGCACGCCGCGCACCTGCTCCGCGACGTCTTCCCCGACGGCCAGCTGCACGCCGACCTGCGCACCGGCGCGGGGCACCCGGCGGACACCGGCGAGGTGCTGGCGTCGCTGCTCAAGACGCTCGGCATGACCGGCGCCGGCATCCCCGAGGGCGTGGAGGAGCGGGCCCGGCGCTACCGCGCGGAACTCGCCGACCGCCGCGTCCTCGTCGTCCTCGACAACGCCGACCACGAGCGGCAGGTACGCCCCCTGCTGCCCGGCACCGGCGACAGCGCCGTGCTCGTCACCAGCCGCGCGGGGCTCGCCGGGCTCGAAGGGGCGCTGCGCGTCGAGCTGGGCCTGCTCAGCGACGCGGAGGCGCTGGAGCTGCTGGCGCGGGCGGCCGGCGACGACCGTACCCGCCGCGACCCCGCGGTCGCCGCGCGGATCGCGGCCCAGTGCGGCAACCTGCCGCTCGCCCTGCGCATCGCGGGCGCCCGGCTGGCGACCCGGCGGCACCTCTCGCTGCCCCGGCTGGCCGAGGCGCTGGCCGACGAGCGGCGGCGGCTGGACGAGCTGGTCGCGGGCGACTTGGAGGTACGGGCCAGCGTCACGCTGGGGTACGCGGCCCTCGACCCGGTGGCGCAGCGGGCGTTCCGGCTCCTCGGCCTGCTCGACGTGCCGGCGGTGCCCGGCTGGGTGGTGGCGGCGCTGCTCGGCGACACGGCGCCGTGCGAGACGGCGCCGTGCGACCCGGCGGCCGTCGCCGAGCGGTCCCTGGACGCGCTCGTCGACAACCACCTCGTCGAGGTGGACTCCCCCGACCCGGCCGGCGAACCCCGCTACCGCCTGCACGACCTGCTGCGCCTCTACGCCCGCGAGCGCGCCCACGCCCACGAGCCGGCCGCCGAACGGGCCGCCGCCCTCGGCCGCGTGCTCACCGCCTACCTCGACCTCGCCCGCCGCGCCGACGACGCCCTGTCCTCCGGCTTCTCCGGCCGCGTACAGGTGCCGGCGCCGCACCACCGCCCGCCGGCCGCGGAGGCTGCCCGGGCGGCGGCGGACCCGCTGGCCTGGCTGGCGGCCGAACGGACCACGCTCTGCGCCCTCGTCCGCCAGGCCGCCGACGCCGGCGAGGCGGGCACCGCGTGGCGGCTGGCGGCGACGCTGGCGGCGTTCTTCGAGTCGGCGGCGCACTTCGACGACTGGCGCGAGACCCACCGCACGGCGCTGGCCGCGGCGACCGCGGCCGGCGACCGGCTCGGCGTCGCCGTCCTGCACCGGGACCTGGGCGAGCTGGAGACCGTGCAGGACCGCTACGGGGAGGCGGTGGCGGCGTTCAAGCGGTCGCTGAAGGAGTTCGCCGCGCTGGGGCCCTCCGCGCCGGAGTACCCGCGCGGGGCCGCGGGGGCGAAGCCCGGCGCGCGCCCGCGCGCGGCGGGCATGGCCGCGCGCCCCGACGCGGGCGGCCACCACCCCGCCGAGTCCGCCGCGGCGGCGGGGCTCGGCGTGCTGCTGCGGCTGCGCGGGCAGTACGCGCAGGCCGCCGCCTGTCTGCGGCGCGGCATCGAGCAGGCCCGGGCGGGCGGCAACGTGCGCTCCGAGTCGTACGCCCGCTGCGCCCTGGGCAGCGTCCACCTGGAGTGCGGCGAACCCGGCGCCGCCCGGCGCGAGTTCGAGCGCGCGCTGGCCCTCGCGCACCAGCACGGCTACCGGCACGGCGAGGTGTCCGCCGAGCGCAACCTCGGCCTCGCGGACCTCGCGGTCGGCCGCGTGCACTCCGCCGCGGCGCGGATGCTGCGCAGCTGCGAACTGGCCGCGGAGCTCGGCAACCGGGTGGGCGAGGTGCACGCGCTCCAGTGGCTCGGGCATCTGACGGACGTGACCGGGGAGCCGGCGCGGGCGGAGCGGATGCTCGACGAGAGCCTGACGGCGTACCGGCGGTTCGGCGAGCGGTTCGGGGAGGCGCTGACGCTGCGGTCGCGGGCGGACCTCCAGCTGCACGCGCGCCGGCCGGCGGCGGCCCAGGCGACGGCGCGGCAGGCCCTGTCGATCTGGCGGCATCTCGACACCCCGTACTGGACGGCGCGCACCCTCGACGTGCTCGCCGCCGCGCACGCGGCCGCGGGCGGCCCGGGGGGCGAGGTGGCGGCCGCCCGGGTACGTCGTCAGGCCGCGGCTCTACGCGCGTCAGTCGGCCTGCCGGCGGGCCTCCGCACCCCGGTCGCGGCCGGCCGCCGCCTCGGCGGCCACCTCACCCCGGCCCCGGCCCTGGCCTCCGCGGTCCGGGCCCGGCCGGGGGCGCTGCGGGTGGCGGCGGAGAGCCGCTGAGCGCGGTGGGCGGCCGGAGCCGGCGAGGCGGACGGGGCACGCCTTCCGGCGTCACCGCCGCGGAGCCGCCCGCCGTCGGGCCGCGCCCCTGGCGGCGGCCCTGCTGCGGGCGTTCCGACGGTGGGGCGCTGGCCCCCGCATACGAGCGCCGGCCCTGCGGTATGCACCCGCCGCCGCCCCCGCGCCCCCGGCACGGCGCCCCGCGCCGTCAGGCGTACAGGCCCCGCATCCGTACCGACAGGCACGTCACCGAGCCTTCGAGCTTCTCGAACTCGCCGATGTCCACCGGCACCGGCGTATAGCCCAGGTCCGCGTACAGGGCCGCCGTGCGCGGCGCGCTCGCCGCCATCAGCAGCGCGCCGCCGCCGAGCAGGACGACGTGCGCCCCGGCGGCCTCCGGGACCGCGAGTCGGCCGGGGAAGAGCGCCGGTTCGTCGAGCAGCCCCGGGTGGGTGGCGAAGGTCCCGTCGGGCAGGGCGGTGATGCCGGACTTCAGGTGCAGCACCCTGGTGACCGGGACGGCCACGACGCGGGCGCCGAGCGGCTCGAAGCACGCGCGGAGCTGCCGGACGCCCTCGGTGTTGGTGCGGCCGCCGCGGCCCACGTAGATCGTGTCGCCGACCTTGAGCACGTCGCCGCCGTCGAGGGTGCCGGGCTCGCGGACACGGTTCACCGAGCAGCCCAGCCGGCTCACCGCGTCCTCGACGCCCGCGGTCTCCGGCTTGCGGGAGTCGGCGCCGGGGCGGGTGACGAGGGCGACGTTCCGGTACATCACGACCGTGTCCTCGACGAAGACCGCGTCCGGGCAGTCGTCGGCGGGGGCGACCTCGACGGTCTCCCAGCCGTGCAGTTCGAGGGCGGCGACGTAGGACCGCCACTGGTCGAGGGCCCGGTCGCCGTCGACGGCGGTGCGTTCGATGTGGGTGACCAGGCCCTCGGCGAGACGCGGGCCGGGGCGGCGTACGAGTGCTTTCCTGCTGCTCATGCAGCAGGTCTACCACGGCCGTCAGTGCTCGTGACCGTCGCCGGCCTCCTCGCCCGTCCCGCTCTCCCCGGCGGGCGCGTCCCCGCTCGCGGCCGCGTTGACGGTGAAGGCCGCCGTGCGCACCTCGCCCTCGTGCTTGAAGTCGAGGAAGAGGCGGTACGAACCGGTGCTGGGCGCGGTCGCGGAGAAGGCCACCCCGGGGCCGGGCTCCGTCTTCCCGTCGCCGGGCTCGCCGCCCGGGTGGACGTGCAGGTACGCCAGGTCGCCGGCGCGCAGCGCGACCAGGTGCCCGTACGCGCCGAGGTACGGCTCCAGGTCGGTGACCGGCTCGCCGTCCTTCTCGACGGTGAACTCCACGTCCCGCGCGGAGCCGGGCGTGAGGCCGCCGTCGAGCGTCACCTCGTACCCGTCGACGGTCGCGGTCGGCTCGGGCGCGGGCAGCGGCGCCGGGCCGTAGTCGCCGGCGACGGCGAGGTCGCCGCCGAGGGTCAGGCCGGTCCCGGGGCCGCCGGCGGGCACGAAGTCGGCGAAGACGCGGTAGTCGCCGGCCTTCGGCAGCGTGACCGGCGCGCTCCAGACGCCCTCGCCGTCGCGGACCGGGTGGAGGTGGCGGTACGTGCCGAGGTCGCGGGAGGCGACGATCAGGTGCAGCTCCTTGCCGTGCTCCCGCTGGTACGAGGTCACGGGCTCGCCGTCCGCGCCGCGCACGGCGAAGCGCAGCTCGGTGCGGCTGCGGGCGTCGACGCGCGCGGTGTCCAGGTCGAGCGTGTAGCCCGACTCGGAGAGCTGGAGCCCGCCCGCGGCGGGGCCGGCGCCCTCCTCGTGCCCGCCGCCGTGCCCGCCGCCCTTGCCCTTCTTCTCCTTCTCGCCGCCCTCGGCGTGTCCGCCGTGGGCGGGGGCGGGGTCGTCGTTCACGGGCCCCACGGCGCTGCCGACCCCGTACGCCCCGCTGAACGCGACGGCGAGCACGCCTGCGAAGAGTCCGGCTCTGGCTGCGGTGTTCATCGCTTGCTCCTCTCGGTCGGCCCGTCGTCGCGACCGGCCTCGATGGGCGCCATCATACCCCCGAGGGGTATACGGTCAAGCGAGGAGACCGACACTTGCAATCGATACGGGTCAGGGGTATACATGGGAGCGAAGGATCTAATACCCCCTAGGGGTATGGCGAGCCACAAGGAGCAGCGATGACCACCACCACGCCAGGCAGGACGGCCGAGGTCGAACTCGCGATCGGCGGCATGACCTGCGCTTCCTGTGCCGCACGGATCGAGAAGAAGCTCAACCGCATGGAGGGCGTCGAGGCGTCCGTCAACTACGCCACCGAGAAGGCAAAGGTCTCGTACGTCGACGGCGTGGACGTCGGCGACCTCATCGCCACCGTCGAACGTACCGGCTACACCGCCGCCCCGCCCGCCCCCGCCGCCGGACCGGCCGCGGACGGCGGCGGGACGGACGGCGGGGCAGGCGGCGCCGGCGACGGCCCGGAGCCGCCCGACGAGCTGCGGACGCTGCGGCAGCGGCTCTTCGGCGCCCTGGCGCTGTCCGTGCCCGTGGTGGCCATGGCGATGGTGCCCGCCCTGCAGTTCGAGTACTGGCAGTGGCTCTCGCTCACGCTGGCCGCGCCGGTGGTCGTCTGGGGCGCCTGGCCGTTCCACCGGGCCGCCTGGACCAACGCCCGGCACGGCGCCGTCACCATGGACACGCTGATCTCGGGCGGTACGACGGCGGCGTTCCTCTGGTCGCTGTGGGCGCTGTTCTTCGGCACCGCGGGCGAGCCCGGGATGACCCACCCCTTCGAGCTGACCATCGCCCGCAGCGACGGCTCCGGCAATATCTACCTCGAAGCCGCCGCCGGGGTGACGACGTTCATCCTCGCCGGGCGGTACTTCGAGACCAAGTCCAAGCGGAAGGCGGGCGCGGCGCTGCGCGCGCTGATGGAGCTGGGCGCCAAGGAGGTCGCGGTCCTGCGGGACGGCCGCGAGGAGCGGATCCCCGTAGACCGGCTGGCGGTCGGGGACCGCTTCGTGGTCCGGCCCGGCGAGAAGATCGCCACCGACGGCACCGTCGTCGAGGGCGCCTCCGCCGTGGACGCCTCCATGCTCACCGGCGAGTCCGTGCCGGTGGAGGTCGCCGTGGGCGACGCCGTCACCGGCGCCACCGTCAACGCCGGCGGCCGGCTGGTCGTCGAGGCCACCCGGGTCGGCGCGGACACGCGGCTGGCGCGGATGGCCCGGCTGGTCGAGGACGCCCAGAACGGCAAGGCCGCCGTGCAGCGGCTCGCCGACCGCATCTCCGGCGTCTTCGTCCCCGTCGTCATCGCGCTGTCCCTGGGGACGCTGGGCTTCTGGCTCGGTACGGGCGACGGGATGGCCGCCGCGTTCACCGCCTCGGTCGCCGTGCTGATCATCGCCTGCCCCTGCGCCCTCGGCCTGGCCACCCCGATCGCCCTCATGGTCGGCACCGGCCGCGGCGCCCAGCTCGGCATCCTCATCAAGGGCCCCGAGGTCCTGGAGTCGACCCGCAAGGTCGACACCGTCGTCCTGGACAAGACCGGCACGGTCACCACCGGCACCATGACCCTGCACGCCCTGCACACCGCGGACGGCGAGGACGAGGAGGCGGTGCTGCGGCTCGCGGGTGCGCTGGAGCACGCCTCGGAGCACCCCATCGCGCAGGCGGTGGCCGCGGCGGCGGCCGAACGCCTCGGCACGCTGCCGGCGCCCGAGGACTTCGCCAACGTGCCCGGGCTCGGCGTCCAGGGCGTCGTCGACGGCCACGCGGTCCTCGTCGGCCGGCAGCAGCTCCTCGCGGAGTGGGCCATGGAGCTGCCCGCCGGGCTCGCCGAGGCCAAGGAGCGGTCGGAGAAGGCCGGGCGCACCGCGATCGCGGTCGCCTGGGACGGCGAGGCCCGCGCCCTGCTGGAGGTCGCCGACGCGGTCAAGCCGACCAGCGCGCAGGCCATCGGCCGGCTGCGGGACCTGGGCCTGACCCCGATCCTGCTCACCGGCGACAACACGGCGGTCGCGAAGACCGTCGCCGCCGAGGTCGGCATCGACGAGGTCATCGCCGAGGTCCTCCCGGAGGACAAGGTCGACGCGGTCCGGAAGCTCCAGGCGGACGGCCGTACGGTCGCCATGGTCGGGGACGGCGTCAACGACGCCGCCGCCCTCGCCCAGGCGGACCTGGGCCTGGCCATCGGCACCGGCACCGACGCCGCGATCGAGGCCGCCGACCTGACCCTGGTCACCGGCGACCTGCGGGCCGCGCCGGACGCCATCCGGCTCGCCCGCTCCACCCTGGGCACCATCAAGACCAACCTCGTCTGGGCCTTCGGCTACAACACCGCGGCCCTCCCGCTCGCCGCCGCGGGGCTGCTCAACCCGATGCTCGCGGGGGCGGCGATGGCGTTCTCCTCGGTCTCGGTGGTCGCCAACAGCCTCCGGCTGCGGCGGTTCCGCCCGCTGGGCTGAGCCCCGGCGAACGCCGCGCCGTGCGACGGGCCGCCACGGTCCGCACGCGCGGCGCGGCGTTCTTTGTGTGCGCGGGGAGCGGTGCCCGCCGCGGCGCGGGAGTGCGGGGCCTCGTACGGGTGGTGCGGCGTCCGGGTTTTAGGGCGACGGGTTACGGTGCCCTCCGCGGCACCGTAACGAGGGGGAGGCAAACGTCGTGGAGATGCGCCCCCTCCCCCGCCTCCGGTAGCCACCGGCACCGCCCGCCGCGCCAAAGACCCACGCAACCCGCACGAACGGCGCAACGTTCCGGCCCATGCGCCAAGGGGTACGGTGCCCTCCGCGGCACAGAACAAGGGGGAGGCGAGCATCGTGGAGATGCGGGAGAGGGACGAGGCGCGGGAGCCGGCGGGCGCGGAGGGCTCGTGGGAGCTGTTTCCCGCGCTGCGCACCGCGCCCGAGCGGGTCGCGCTGCGCTTCGGCGGCACCGAGCTGACGTACGGCGGGCTGGCCGCGGCGGCGGACGCCGTCGCCCGGCGGATCGCGGGCGCCCGGCGGGTGGCGGTCTGGGCGACGCCGGACCCGGCGACCGCGGTGGCGGTGACGGCGGCGCTGACGGCGGGCGTGGCGGCGGTGCCGCTCAACCCCCGCATCGGGGTGCGGGAGCTGGCGCACATCGTGGCGGACAGCGGGCCGGAGCTGGTGCTGGCGGCGCCGGGCACGGAGCTGCCGGAGGCGCTGGCGGGGATCGGGCGGGTGGACGTGCCGGCGTACGGCCCGCGCCCCGGGCCCGGCGCCGCGGACACCCGGCCCGGGGCCGCCGCCCCCGCGCCCGGCACCGCCGCACTCGTCGTCTACACCTCCGGTACGACCGGGCCGCCCAAGGGCGTCGTGCTCTCCCAGCGGGCGCTCGCCGCCTGCCTGGACGACCTCGCCGAGGTCTGGGGCTGGACCGGGCGCGACACCGTGGTGCACGGGCTGCCGCTGTTCCACGTGCACGGGCTGGTCCTCGGCGTGCTCGGCCCGCTGCGCCGCGGCGGCGCCGTGCACCATGTGGGGCGCTTCGCGCCGGAGACGGTCGCGGCGGCGCTGGACGCGGGCGGCACGATGCTGTTCGGGGTGCCGACGATGTACCACCGGCTCGCCGACGCCCTCGACGCCGGACCGGCCGCCGGCCGGCTGGCCGCCGCCCTCGCCGGCGCCCGGCTGCTCGTCTCCGGCTCCGCCGCGCTGCCGCCGGCGGACCACCGCCGGCTCACCGCGGCCACCGGCCGCCGGGTCGTGGAGCGCTACGGCCTGACGGAGACGCTGATGAACACCAGCGTCCGCCCCGACGACCCGGACGGCGCCGGCACCGTCGGCGTCCCCCTGCCCTCCGTCGCCGCCCGCCTCGTGGACGACGCGGGGGCCGAACTCACCGCGTACGACGGGGAGACGGTCGGCGAGGTCGAGGTCCGCGGCCCGAACCTCTTCACCGGCTACCTCAACCGCCCCGAGGCGACGGCGGCGGCGTTCCGCGACGGCTGGTTCCGCACCGGCGACATGGCGGTACGGGACGCGGCCGGCCGCTTCCGCATCGTCGGCCGCCGCGCCACCGACCTCATCAAGTCCGGCGGCTACAAGATCGGCGCCGGGGAGATCGAGAACGCGCTGCTGGAGCATCCGGCCGTCGCCGAGGCGGCGGTCACCGCGGAGCCGGACCCGGACCTGGGCGAGCGCGTCGTCGCGTGGGTGGTCCCGGTGCCGGGGAGCACCCCGCCGCCGGCCGCGGAGCTGTCGTCGTACGTGGCCGGGCACCTGGCGCCGCACAAGCGGCCCCGCACCGTGCACTTCCTCGACGCCCTCCCCCGCAACGACATGGGCAAGGTACTCAAGCGCGCCCTGGGCGGCACGGATCCCGGCACCGGGTCCGGCACCGGTTCACCCGGGCGGTGACCGCCGGCGGGCCGCCAGGGTGGCCGGCCGGACCGCACCGGCGCCGAACCGCCGCCGGGCCCGGTCCGCGGCCGCCTCGGCGAGGCGGGCCCGGACGTCGGCGGGGTCCAGCGAG
Source organism: Streptomyces sp. MAR4 CNX-425 (assembly GCF_048656465.1). NCBI lineage: Bacteria > Bacillati > Actinomycetota > Actinomycetes > Kitasatosporales > Streptomycetaceae > Streptomyces > Streptomyces sp. MAR4 CNX-425. The sequence goes on from NZ_JBMDLF010000001.1 coordinate 115,269, forward strand.
AGCTGGCGGTAGGCGCCGGCCGCCGGCAGCAGGTGGTCGACGCGGAGCGTGTAGGCGCGTACCCGGGCCCGCTGGAGCCCGAGGGCGGCCAGCAGGCCGAGGGCGGTGTCGGCGAGCGCCGGCGAGTGGTCGGTGGGTTCGGCCGTGGCGCGGGTCCGGGTGGTCGTGGTGCGGTCGGCGTACCGCACCACGAGGGTGACGCGGCCGGCGACCTGGCCCTCGCCGCGCAGCCGCCGGCCGAGTTCGTCGGCGAGCCCCAGCACGGACCGGTGGTGCTGTGCGGGGTCGAGGCAGTCGGCGTCCAGGACGAGCTCCGCCGTCAGGGACGCCGCCGGCTCGGCGGGGGCGACCGGGCGCGGGTCGTGGCCGCGGGCGCGGTCGCCGAGCAGCCGGGCCCGGCTGACGCCGAGGAGCCGTTGCAGGGTCGCCGCGGGCAGGTCGGCGAGCTGCCCGACGGTGTGCAGCCCGTACCGCCCGAGCTTCTCGGCGGTCGCCCGGCCGACCCCGGGGAGGGCGGCGACCGGGCGCGGGGACAGCCACTCGGCCGCCCGCCCGGCGGGCACCCGGGTGGTGTCCCCGGGCGGGGAGGCGTCGGCCGCCATGGCTGCGAGCATGCGGTTGCCCGCGAGTCCGGCGCTGCTGTCGATGCCGTACAGCGCCTTCAGGCGCATCTTCACCAGCTGCACCGCGTCGTAGGGCGACAGGTCGAAGTACCGGAGCGCCGACGTCAGGTCGAGCTGTACGGCGTCGGGCGGCATCTCCTGGACGTGGGGCGTGACGCCGGCCATCAGCTCGACGACCTCCGCGTACCGCTCGCCGCTCAGCGAGGCGTGCAGGTGGAGGTGCGCGATGTGCCGTCCGCGCGGGGTCATCCCGCGCTCCCCGGGCTGCGGTGGCCGAACTTCTTCAGGTCGGCCGACCGGCTGCCGGCGGGCTGGAGGTCGGCGTACGGGTGCAGGCGGGCGCCGGCGGTGCCGTCGGTCAGGGTGCGGCCGGGCCCGGCGGGACCGGGCCGGGCGGGGGTCGGGTGCGGGCGGTCCTCGCCGAGGAGGGCGAGGGCGGCCCCGGGGCCGTCGTCGCGGCGGGCGGCGGCGATCCGGTCCAGGTCCCAGGCCATGGTGCCGACGACGGTGCGGCGGGTGCCGCGCACCTGGACCGTGCCGCGTACCAGCAGCAGGCCGCTGTGGAAGACGGTGTGCGCGCAGGCCGGGTGGGAGTCCTCGAAGAACGCCAGGTCGACCAGGCCGGAGCCGTCCTCCAGGGTGACGAAGATGACGCGTTTGCCGCTGGCGATCGGCGGGGTCTGGGTCGAGGCCCGGACGCCGGCGACGAGCACCTGCCGGCCGGCGCGCAGGCCGGCCAGGTGGGCCGCGTCCGTGGCGCCGATCTCGCGCAGCAGCCGGTGGTGGTGCTCCATCAGGTGCCGGGAGACGTCGATGCCGAGGGTGGTCAGCTCGGCGCCCAGGGCCTCGCGTCCGGTCATCTCCGGCAGCCCGCTCGGCTCCGTGCCGCCGGCCGCTTCGCGGCCGAGGGGCAGCTGGCCCTCGGCCGCGAAGCGGGCCCGGGACTGCCGGTGCAGCTCCTCGATCTGGAGGAGCAGGTCGCGGCGGGTGAGGCGCCCGTCGCCGAGGCCGTCCAGGGCGCCGATCCCGGCCAGCCGCTCGGCGACCGGCCGGCTGGGGCGGGCCCGCTGCCAGAAGTCCGACAGCGACCCGTACGGCCGGCCCTCCTCGATCCGTGCGCCCTCCTCCTCGCTGATGCCGTGCACCGCGGACAGCGCGAGCCGCACCCCCCACCGGTCCGTGCCGGCGTCCTTCTCCACGGTGTGCTTCACCCGGGAGCGGTTGACGTCGACGGGCAGGACCGGCACGCCGCGGCGGCGGGCGTCCGAGACGAGGACCCGCTTGGGCCACATGCCGGGGTCGTGTTCGAGCAGGCCGGCCAGCAGGAACGCCGGGTAGTGGGCCTTGAGCCAGGCGCTCTGCAGCGCGGGGACGGCGAAGGCGACCGCGTGCGCCCGGCAGAAGCCGTAGGCGCCGAAGGACTCGACGGTCTTCCAGACCTCGTCCCGTACGGCCGCGTCGTAGCCGCGCGCCCGCGCCCGCCGGTGGAACCAGTCCCTGATCCGGGGCAGCCGGCCGGCGTCCCCGAGCGCGCGCCGGGCGATCTCCCCCAGGGCCCGGTCGCAGCCGGTCAGCACCCGGAAGGTCTCGATGACCTGCTCGTGCCAGATGGTCACGCCGTACGTGTCGGAGAGCACCTCTTCGAGGTGGGGGTGGGCGTACGCGGGTGCGCCGCCGTGGCGGGCGGCGACGTACCGCTCGGGCATGCCGCCGGCGACCGGGCCCGGGCGGAAGAGGCTGATGTCGGCGATGACGTCCTGCGGGTCGCGGGGCTGGAGCCGGGAGAGGAGGTCCTGCTGGCCGGGCGACTCCAGCTGGAACAGGCCCAGGGTCTCGCTGTTCTGGATGAGCTTGAACGCGAAGACGTCGTCGAGCGGCACCTGGGCGGGGTCGTCCAGGTCGATGCGGTCGCCCGTGGCCTGCTCGATCTCGTCGACGGCGTGGGCCATCGCGGACTGCATGCGCACGCCCAGGACGTCGAGCTTGATGTTGCCGAGGTCCTCGATCTCCTCCTTCGCGGCCATGGCCATGGGGTAGTCGCCCTGCGGGGTGGGCTGGACGGGCAGCCGGTCCAGGAGGGTGGCGTCGCTGATGACCACGCCGCAGGGGTGCATGGCCATGCCGTGAACGAGGGCGTCGAGGCCCTCGGCGAGTTCCCACAGCGGGCCGTAGCGGTGCGCCTCGGCGGCCAGCTGCCGCAGCTCGGGCAGTTCGGCGAGGGCGCCGGTGATGTCGGAGGCGCGCAGGTGCGGGAAGCTCTTGGCGATCCGGTCGACGTCGGCGGGGGCGATGCCGAGGGCGAGGCCGGTGTCGCGCAGGGCGCGCCGGGCGCGGTACGTCTCGGGCATGGCGGTGACCGCCACCCGCTCCCTGCCGAACCGGTCGAAGATCGTGTCGTAGCACTCCAGCCGCCGGGCCGACTCCACGTCGATGTCGATGTCGGGCAGCGAGTTGCGCCGGACGCTCAGGAAGCGCTCGAACAGCAGCCGGTGGTCGAGGGGGTTGGCGGTGGCGATGCCCAGGACGTGACAGACCAGCGAGCCGGCGCCCGAGCCGCGGGCCGCGACCCGGATGCCCCTGGCCCGGATGTCGGCCACGACCTGGCCGACGGCCAGGAAGTACGAGTCGTATCCGAGGGTGGCGATCGCGGTCAGCTCCTCGTCCAGTCGGGTACGGGTCTCGGGGTCGCGGTCGAGGCCACGCCGGGCCAGGCCGTCCTCGCACTGCCGGCGCAGCAGCCGCGCGGCCCCGTGCGCGTCCGGCCCGGCGCCGAAGAGCTCCGGCTCCGGGAAGTGCGGCCGCCCCAGCCCGAGGTCCGCCGCGGGGTCGATCGTGCACGCGGCGGCCGTCGCGGCGGTGTCCGCCAGCAGCCGGCGGGCGCGCCGTACGTCCGCTCCGGCGCACTCGGCGATCAGCCGGGCGACGGGCGCCATCGCCCGCTCGTCCTTGAGCCAGCGCTGCCCGCCGTCCAGCCGGCGCCGGTCGACCGGCCGCAGCAGCCGCGCGGCGTCCAGGACGTCCGCGAGCCGGTGCTGCTCGGGGTCGGCGTAGCGGACGGCGTTGGAGAGGACGACGGTGGTGCCCGTGCGGTCGCCCAGCGCCAGGGTGCGGGCCGCCAGGCGGAGCGATCCGGGTCCGGTGCCGGGCCGCCGGTGGGCGACGGCCTCCAGCCGGAGCCCGGCCCCGAAGACCTCCCGCCACGGCGCCAGCAGCGTCGCCGCAACGTCCTCCCGGCCCACCGCCAGCGCCCGCACCGGCTCGGAGAGCGGCCCGAGCAGGGCCGTCAGACCGGGGCCGCCGTGCTCGCGCAGCGCCTCCCACGGCACCACCGGCGGGCTGCCGCCCGTCGCCCCCGCGTGGGCGGCGGACACGATGCGGCACAGCCGGGCCCACCCCGCCCGTCCCCGCGCGAGCAGCACGAACCGCAGCGGCGGCTCGGCCACGTGCGCCCCGCCCCGCGCCGGGGTACGGGGCCGCGGCGCGGGCGGCGGCGGCGCCACCCCCGCCACCGCCAGGTCGACCCCCAGCACCGGCCGCACCCCGGCCGCCGCGCAGGCGCGGACGAACCGGACGACGCCGGTGACGGTGTCCCGGTCGGTCAGCGCGAGGGCTCCCATGCCGCGCTCGGCGGCCCGCCGGACGAGGTGCTCGGGGTGGGCGGCGCCGTAGCGGGCGGAGTAACCGGACGCGACGTGCACGTGGGCGAAGCCCACCATGCCGCACCTCCATCACTCCACCCCATTTCGGCGTTTTGTCCCGACAGACGTCATCGTACGTTCGTTCGAATACCCTAGCTCCGCCAAGCCCTCCGGGCGACCGCTCCGATCACCGCGATTCCCCAGCTCAGCGGCGCCGCGCAGGCCATCTCGGCGGCCGGGCAACGCAGTTGGAGGCGCGCGCGTACGCGCATGAGATTCGTCACGCGCCCGGCGCGTTCGGCGGCGCCGGGAAACAGAGGGACATGCGGCCGTACGGGCCGTACGGGCCGGCGCTAGCGGCCGGTGGGGCGGACGAGGCCCGTTTCGTAGGCGAAGACCGCGGCCTGGGTGCGGTCGCGCAGGGAGAGCTTGGTCAGGATCCGGCCCACGTGGGTCTTCACCGTCTGCTCCGCCACCACCAGCAGCTCGGCGATCTCCGCGTTCGACAGGCCCTGCGCGATCAGGCCCAGCACCTCGGTCTCGCGCTCCGTCAGGACGCCCGCACGGTCCCGGAGCGGGGCCCGCGGGGTGCGGGTCAGGCGGGCGAACTCGGTGATGAGGCGCCTGGTCACGGCGGGGGCGAGCAGGGCGTCGCCGGTGGCGACGACGCGGACGGCGTGGGCCAGCTCGGCGGCCGAGGCGTCCTTGAGGAGGAACCCGGACGCGCCCGCGCGCAGCGCCTCGTACACGTACTCGTCGAGGTCGAAGGTCGTCAGGATCAGCACCCGGACGGCCGCGCCCGGCGGCTCGGTGAGGCGGCGGGTGGCCTCGATGCCGCCGAGGCCCGGCATCCGGATGTCCATCAGCACGACGTCCGGGCGCAGCCCGGCGGCCTTCGCGACGGCGTCGGCGCCGTCCACCGCCTGACCGACGACCTCGATGCCGGGCTCGGCGTCGAGCAGCACGGTGAAGCCCTGGCGCACCATGACCTGGTCGTCGGCGATCAGCACGCGGATGTCCGTCACGGGGTTTCCTCACCGTCGAAGGCAGCGGGCACGGGAGCCGCGGAGGGGGCCACGGGCAGCATCGCGGTGACCTCGTAGCCGCCGTCCGGGGTGGCGCCGGCGGCCAGTTCGCCGCCCAGCATCGCCGCGCGCTCCCGCATCCCGAGCAGCCCGTGCCCCGCGCCCGCCCAGGGCGGGGCGGCGCCCTCGGGCGCGGAGTTGGCGACCCGGACCGTGAGCCCCGCCGGGTGGTAGCCGACCTCCACCCGGGCGCGGGCCCCGGGCGCGTGCCGGGCCACGTTGCTGAGGGCCTCCTGCACGATGCGGTACGCGGACAGCTCGACGCCCGGCGGCAGCGCGTACGGCTCGCCGGCGGTCCCGGTGTCGACGTCCACCCCGGCCCGGCGCACGGCGGCGGCGAGGTCGCCGAGGCGGTCGAGGGTGGGCTGCGGCGTGTGCAGTCCGTCATAGGGGTCGGGGTGGGGGTCGGGGGCGGCGGCGCCCGCTCCCCCGTCGTCGGCGCGGAGCACGCCCAGCACCCGGCGCAGCTCGGCCAGCGCCTCGACGGCGCTCGCGCGGATCCCCGCGAGGTTCTCCCGCAGCTCCGCCGGCGGGTCCGCCACGAGGCGCGGCGCGACCTGCGCCTGGATGGAGATCACCGACATGTGGTGCGCGACCACGTCGTGCAGCTCGCGCGCGATCCTGGTGCGCTCCTGGAGCAGCACGCGCCGGGCGCGCTCCTCGGCGGTCAGCTCCTCCTGCGCCGCCAGCTCCGTACGGGCCACGCGCCGCCCGCGCAGCGCGACGCCGCCGCCGGTGGCGAGGGCGAGCACCAGCACGGCGAACGGCACGCCCACGGCGTCCTCGCCGCCGGCGACGAGGTAGCCGTAGCCGAGCCCCGCCAGCACGCTGATCACCAGCGTCTCGACCGCGATCCGCGGCCGGCAGCGCAGCGCCACCGCGCACAGCACCCCGGCCTGGAGCACGAGCCCGACGCCGGTCCACGGGAACATCGCGCCCGGGTCGGCGCCGGGTGCGGTGTCCGCGTACCGCGCGACGGTCACCATGGCCGCCGTCGTGACCCAGCAGGCGAGCACCGGCCGGGTCAGCGCGGCCAGGAACGCCGCCGTCTGCAGCGTGGCGAGCAGGGCGGCGGGGCGCATGCCCATGTCGTAGCCGAAGGCGTACTGGTTGGTGGCGGCGACGTGCAGGCCCGCGAGCACCAGCAGGAGCGGCACGGCCAGCGCCGGCAGCCACTCGCGCAGCCGGGAGCGCCCGGCGGCCGGTGGCGTACGCGGCTCCGGGCTGACGGCCGTCGTCCACAGGTCCGCGCGCAGCGCCCGCAGCGCGCGCCGCACCGTCCGCAGCCCCGCGGCCCGTCGCTTCGTCATCGTCCCCTCCCTCGCCCTCGCCCCACCCTAGGTACCTCGTGCGGGGGCCGGACTTCTCTCGTACGTATGGAACGCCGCCCGGCACACCAGCAGCGCCGCCGCGAACACCGGCAGCCACCCCACCCTGGCCGCCACCCAGCCGCCCCCGTCCGGCACCGTGTGCAGCCCCGGCAGCGCGCCGCCGCCCGCGAGCAGGCCGAGCGCCGAAATCGCCATCATCGCCGTCTGGTGCCAGAGGTAGACCGTCATCGCCGACAGGTTGAGCAGCGCCACCGCCGCCCACGCCGCCGGCCGCCGCAGCGCCCGGCGCAGCGGCCCGAGCAGCAGCAGCGCCGCGCCGCACTGGGCGAGGCCGAAGGCGGCGGCGGCGAGGGTCGGCGGGTCCAGGTTGGAGACCGCGGCGCCGGGCACGCCGACCATGGCCGCCGGGTAGCCGGCGGCCAGCACCAGCCCCGCCGTCGCCGCCGCGCCGCCGCCGAGCAGGCCGCACGCCGTGCGCCGCCCCGGCAGCCCGCGGCGGGCGCCGCGCGCGCCCAGGGCGTACGGCACGAGCCAGCCCGCGGCGACGTTGACCCAGCCCAGCGCGGCGGGCCCGTCGAGCCGCAGCCGGCACAGGTCGACGCAGCCGACCGCGGCCAGCGGCCACGCCGGGTGCAGCCGGGCGGCCAGCGGGGTCGCCGCGGTGAGCACCGCGAACACCAGCAGGAACCACAGCGGCGACAGCGCGAGCCTGCCGAGGGCCCGCGCGGTCGCGTAGCCGGCGCCGGACGCCAGCAGCACGCCGAGCACCACCGCCCAGACGGCGAGCACGGCGGCGACGGGCCGGAAGAGCCGGACGAGCCGGGCGCGGAGCCAGCGGGCGTAGGAGGTGGTGCGGGCGGCGGCGGAGCGGGCGGCGACGTAGCCGCCGACGAGGAAGAAGACGGCCAGGGTCTGCAACGCCCAGGAGACCGGCGTCAGCCGGGGCAGGTGGCGCAGCGGGCTGGCGGCGCGCACGGTGCCGCTGTCGACGACGAGGGCGGTGACCAGCCAGTGGCCGAGCACGACGCCGAGGATCGCGAGGGCGCGCAGGGCGTCGATCCCGCGGTCGCGGCCGGGCGGGGTGGCGGCGTCGATGCGCATGACGGCGTCACGCACGGCCGCCTCCGCGGAGGGGCGCCGGGACGCGGCCGGTGCAGGCGGCCTCGCCGCTCACTATCCGGGCCAGGCTGCGCAGCGGTACGGAACCGGGGTCGAGGTAGTCGCTGTGGCCGCCGGGGCCCGCGGCGAAGGGGCAGGCGCCGAAGTCCGCCGACACCGGGTCCGGGCCGAAGCCGACGCTGGTCACGAGCAGCGGGATCCGTACGTGCGGCACCTCCCCCACCCAGTCGTCCGCGCCCCGCCCCGCCCACACGGTCGCGGGCGTACGCAGCGCGGCGGCGCGGTCGGCGCCGACCCCCGGGCTGCCGTACAGCACGATGTCCGCGACCCGCAGCCCGGCGGCGGCGCGGCCGCAGACCACGGAGCCGTAGGAGTGGCAGAGCAGCGAGATCCGGGCGCCCGGGCGGGCGGCGGCCAGGGAGCGCACGAAGGCCCGCAGCCGCGGGGCGGCGGCCTCGGCGCGGCCGGCGGTCAGCGCCCCGGGGCTGACGGTGGCGGGCGTGGCGTAGCCGAGCCAGGCGACGACGGCGGCGGGCCGGGCGCCGCCCGGGGCGCCGTTCGCGCGGGCGCGCAGCTCGCGGTGCAGCGCCTCGGCGCCGGCGCGGAAGCGCCCGTACGCGTCGAGGCCGGTGTCCGCGCCGGGGACGAGGACCGCGATCCGCCCCGCGTGCGCCAGGTCGCCGAACACCTCGGCGGTGCGCCCGCCGTCGCGGCCGTCGAACGACAGGAAGTGCCGCCCCGGCGCCGCCATGGCGCGCAGCGAGCCGGCGCGGCGCCGGTCGCCGTGGGCGGCGGCCATCCGCTCGGCGGCGCGGATGCCGTCGCGGTTGGCGGCGTACCGCTGCGCGAGGGCGGCGGGGGTCGCGGCGGCCACGTCGAACGGCACGGCCGGCACGGGCGCCGGCACGGCGGCGGGCCGCGCGGCGGCGGCCACCGGCAGCGCCACGGCGGCGGCGACGCCCCCGGCGAGCAGCGCCCGCCGCAGCCGCCCGCGCGGGCGCCTCCGGCGGGCGGCGGGGGGACCGGAGTCGCGCGGGTGGGCCCGGAGGGCCCGGACGCGGCCGGGACCGGCGCCGAAGGGCCGCGCGCCGGAGACCCCGGCGCCGGTGCCGCCACGGCCACGTATGCGGGAGCCGCAACCCCCACCCCCGCGAAGCCGCGCGCCGGACCACCCGCCGTCGCGCCCGCCCTTCAGCCAGACCCCCGGCAACCCTCCGCCACCCGGCCCCGCCCCGCGGAACCACGCGCGTGCCGCCCCCCGGCGCCTCAAGCCGGGTTCGCGATGCCGGGGCCGTGCCATGGCGGGGTCCTCTCACCGGGTGCGATCCGGTGAGAAAGCTACGAACCGCCGGCCCTCGTCCGCGTCCCGCCCGGGAGCCCACCCGCCACGTAGCTCTCAGGTATGACGGGTACGACGGCCCCGCAGCCCTTCGGCCCCGCCGCCCCGCAATCCCTCAGTCCTTCAGCACCGCCCGGTCGACGACCGTGACCATCGGCACCTCGAACTCCACGCTCTGCGTCTCCGGCCGCGCCGCCAGATACCCCCGCACCCGCGCCAGCAACTGCGCCCGCTCGTCCTCCGGCAACAGCAGCAGCCGCGAGTGCGTGGCGACCATCGCCGTCAGCGAATCGCGCGTGTACCGCGTCCTGTTGGGGAACCGCCGCCGCTCCACCTCCCCGTACGCCTCGTGCGCCGGCAGCTCCACCTCCTCCGCCAGATCCGCGAAGCAGGCTTCGCCACGCGTGACCTCGTCCAGCCCCACGATCCAGTCGACCTCGTGGTCACCGTGGTTCCACAGCCCGGCCGCCACCCCGCCGGGCCGCAGCACCCGGGCGATCTCCGGCAGCGCCCGCTCCGGGGCGAACCAGTGGAACGCCTGGCCCACCAGCACCGCGTCCACGGACCCGGACGGCAGCGGAATCCGCTCCGCCGTGCCCTCCTGCGCCGGCACGTCCGGCAGCGCCCGCCGCAGCTCGTCCAGCATCGCCGCGTCCGGCTCGACGGCCGTGGTCCGCACGCCCTCGGCGACCAGCGCGGCGGTCAGCTTGCCGGTGCCGGCGGCGAGGTCGAGCACGTGCGGCTCGTCGCGGTCCGCGACCGGCTCCAGGGCCCACCGGACCGCGGCCGCGGGGTAGTCGGGGCGGTACTCGGCGTACGCTGCGGCCTGGCTGCCGAAGGAGGAGGCGCGCCGCCGGTGCAGATCGGGGTCCGTAGTCATGATCGCCACGGTACGCCGTGCGGGACGGCGCGGAACACCTGAGGCGCCGCCGCCCGGACCCCGCCCGCCGCCCCCGGGGCCCCGCCCGGCACCGTACGATCCCCGCATGCCCCACCCCGAGGCCGCCCCCGCGCCCGCATCCGAACCGGCGGCGGAGGGCTGGCCCACCGCGCCCGGCACGACCGCGCTGAGCGTGTCGCTGCCGGAGGTGGACCCCGTCGTACGGCACTGGCGCGCCCGCTACGACACCGCCGCCGCCCACGGCGGCACCGCCCACGTCACCGTGCTCTACCCCTTTCTGCACCGCGACCGCGTCGACGCCCCCGTACGCGCCGCGCTGCGGCGGCTGTTCGCCGCGCACGCGGCGTTCCCGGCGACGTTCGCGCGCTGCGGCCGCTTCCCCGGGGTGCTGTACCTCGTCCCCGAGCCGGACGACCCGCTGCGCGCGCTGACGAAGGCGGTCGTCGAACAGTGGCCCCACCACCCGCCGTACGGCGGCGTCCTCGGCGACGTCGACCCGCACCTGACGGTCGCGAACAGCGGCGGCGAGGCGGTGCACGCGGCGATCGAGGCGGACCTCGCGCGCCGGCTGCCGGTCACGGCGCGGGTGGCGGCGGTGGACCTCGTGGCGTACGACGGGAGGCGGTGGCGGCAGTGGCTGCGCTTCCCGCTGGGCACGGACGACGCGGACGGCGCCACCGGCGCGACGGGCACGCACGGGAGCTGACGCCCCGCCGGGTCAGCCCTCCGCGGCTCCCGCGGCCTCCGGGTCCCCCGCCCGCCGCTCGTACGCCTCCCTGGCGTCCAGCAACTCGTCCCAGTGCTCCGCCGCCCACGCGCACGCCGCGTCCAGCGGCTCCAGCATGCTCCGCCCCAGCGGCGTCAGCCCGTACTCCACCCGCTGCGGCGGGCCCTCGTGCACCGTGCGCGACACCAGCCCGTCCCGCTCCAGCGCCCGCAGCGAGCGGGTCATGACCTTCGGCGTCACGCGCCGCAGCGGGACGCGGAGTTCGGAGAAGCGGCGCGGCCCGTCCGCCAGGCACCGGAGGACCAGGGCGCCCCACTTGGCGCCGAAGCGGAACGGCAGCAGCGACGACGGGCACAGCTCGTCGAACATGTCGGGGCGCAGCGGCTCGCTCATCGGACCAGCGTAGGCCGCGGTCCCGGTATCCCGGAGGAAACCGCGGGCCCGGCTAGCGTGCGCGGACGGCTCCGGACGAACGGAAGTGGAGGTACGCGGGATGGGCAGGATCGCGGTGTACGGGGCGGGCGGCAGGGCCGGTCGCCGGGCGGTGGCGGAGGCGCGGCGGCGCGGGCACGAGGTGGTCGCCGTGGTGCGTGACCCGGCGAGGCACGCGGGGGTGGCGGGCGCCGGCGTACGGCTGGCGGCCGGGGACGCGGCGGACCCGGCGGCGGTGGCGGAGACGGCCGCCGGCTGCACGGCGGCGGTCTCCGCGGCGGCGGTGTACGGGGAGGGCACGGACCCGGACGCGTTCTTCCGCGGCTCGGCGGCGGCGCTGACGGCCGGGCTGGTGCGGGCCGGGGTGCCCCGGCTGGTGGTGGTCGGGCTGGCGTCGCTGCTGCCGGACGCGAACGGCCGCCGGCTCCTCGACGACCCGGGGTTCCCGGCGGAGTTCCGCCCCTTCTGCGCGGCGCACGCGGCCGGTCTCGACGTCCTCCGCGCCGCGCCGCCGGAGCTGGACTGGCTCTACGTCAGCCCCGCCGGCGACTTCGACCACGAGGCGCTCGGCGGCCCCGCCCGCCACCTGGCGGCCGGCGCCGCGCTGCTGCTGACCCTGGGCGTCATGAACGTGTACTACGCCGGGGCGGCCAAGCTGGGCGCCGCCCTCGGCCGCGACGGCGCGCTGCCGGCGCGGCTGGCGCGGGGCAGCGCGGCCGGTGAGGTGCCGCGGCGCAGCCTGGCGGTGATCTCGGCGCTGGCGTTCGCGGCGCTGGCCGCGGTGACGCTCACGGACACCGGCACGAAGCCGCTGGTGCTGCTGACGACGGGGTCGTTCACCACGGTGTACGCGGTCGGGGTGGCCGCCGCGCTGCGGCTGCTGCCGCGCGGCGGCGCGGGGCGGAAGGCGGCGGTGGCGGCGCTCGTCGCGGTCGCGGCGCTGCTGGCGGCCTCCGGCCCGTACCTGCTGTGGCCGCTGGCGGTGACGGCGGCGGCGTGGCTGTACACGAGACGCACGGGCCGCCGCCGCGACGGAGTACTAGGTGCGGACCGGGCGCCCCGGGGTGCCCGGTCCGCACCGGCGCGCGGACCGGTCCGTCAGTCGAAGCTCAGCTCGCCCTTGCGCGTGCGCTTCAGCTCGAAGAACTTCGGGTACGTCGCCATCGCCAGCGCCCCGTCGAAGATCCGCAGCGCCTCCTCGCCCCGCGGGATGGCGGTCATCACCGGCCCGAAGAACGCCACGCCGTCGATGTGGATGGTCGGGGTGCCGACCTCCTCGCCGACGGGGTCCATGCCCTCGTGGTGACTGGTGCGCAGCGCCTTGTCGTACTCGTCGGTCTCCGCCGCCGCGGCCAGCTCGGCCGGCAGCCCCACCTCGGCGAGGGCGGCCTCGACGACGGAGTCGAAGTCCTTCTCGTCCTCGTTGTGGATGCGGGTGCCGAGCGCCGTGTACAGGTCGCGCAGGACCTCCTCGCCGTGCTGCTGGGCCGCGGCGATGCAGACCCGCACCGGGCCCCACGCCCGGTCCATCAGGTCGCGGTACCACTCCGGCAGCTCGCGGTCCTCGTTGAGCACGGACAGGCTCATGACCCGGAACCGGAGGTCGATGTCCCGCTGGCGTTCCACCTCGAGAATCCAGCGCGAGGTGATCCACGCGAAGGGACAGGAGGGGTCGAAGTAGAAGTCGACCTTGGGTGCTTCTCCGGCGGCAGCCGCCATGGGGCATCTCCCTGCTGTGATACGGATACTCGCGACGATATCGCCAGCTGCAACGCCCCGCGTCCCGGCCGCATTCCGAGGAGGCCGCCCATTTTCCCCGACCCCCCGGCCGTGCTGCTGCTGACCGGAGTCCAGGCCGCCGGAAAGTCCACCGTCGCCCAGCTGATCGCCGAGCGGCTGCCGCGCTCGGCGCACGTGCGCGGCGACGTCTTCCGCCGCATGGTCGTCGGCGGGCGCGCCGAGCCGACGCCGGACGGATCGCCGGAGGCGCTGGAGCAGCTGCGGCTGCGGTACCGGCTGATGGCCCGTACGGCGGACGCGTACGCGGCGGCGGGGTTCACGGCGGTGGCGCAGGACGTGGTGCTGGGCGGCGAGCTGCCGCGGACCGCGGGCCTGTTCCGTACGGACCCGCTGCTCGTCGTCGTGCTGGCGCCGCGCCCGGAGGCGGTGGCGGCGCGCGAGGCGGGGCGGGCGAAGACGGCGTACGGACGGGAGTGGGGCGTACGGGAACTGGACGCCGTGCTGCGCGAGGAGACCCCGCGGCTCGGCCTCTGGCTGGACACCTCCGGCCAGAGCCCGGCGGAGACGGCGGACGAGGTCCTGGCCCGGGCGTGGCCGGAGGCCCTCGTCGAGCGGGACCGCCGGCCGCCGCCGCCCGGCACCCTGGTCGCATGAGTGAAACCGTAGCCGTGCTCTCCGATGTCCACGGGGTGCTGCCGGCCCTCGAAGCCGTGCTCGCCGAGCCCGACGTGCGCGCCGCCGACGCCGTCGTCCTCACCGGCGACCTCGCCGCCGGGCCGCTCCCCGACCGCACCCTCGACGCGCTGACCGCGCTCGGCGAACGTGCCGTCTGGGTCGGCGGCAACGCCGACCGCGAGCTGGTGGAGTACCGCCGCGGCGCCCGCGACGGCATCCCCGACCCGATCGCGCCCTGGGCGGCGGAGCAGCTGCGCGCGGAGCAGGTCGAGCTCCTGGCGGCGCTGCCGGCGAGCGCGACGCTGCCGGTCGGCGGCCTCGGGCAGGTGTACTTCTGCCACGCCACCCCGCGCGCGGACGACGAGACGGTGCTGGTCGACGCGACGGCCGGGCGGTGGGCGGAGGCGCTGGGCGAGCTGGGGCCGGAGGTGGAGACCGTGGTGCTCGGGCACACGCACATGCCGTTCGCCCGGCTGACGCACGGCCGGCTGGTGGTCAACCCGGGCAGCGTGGGCATGCCGTACGGCCGGCCCGGCGCGCACTGGGCGCTGCTCGGGCCGGGCGGCGCGGCGCTGCGGCGGACCGCGTACGACTACGGGGCGGCCTGCGCCCGCATCGCGGCGGAGTCCGGCTACGCCGGCGCGGCGGCGTGGGCGGACGAGTTCGTGTGGGCGCGCAACTCCGCGGAGAGCGCGCTGACGGCCTTCGGCGGGCGGCCGGAGTAGCGGGGGCGCCGTCCGGTACGCACCCGGGGCGGGCCGGGCACGGCTCCGGCCGTACGCGGCCGGCCCCGCGCCCGTACGCCGTCAGCCCTCCGGCTCCGCCCGGCGCCGCGGCGGCTCCAGCTCCTCGGCCGGCGCCGCGTCCCCGGGCTCCACCGCCTCCGGCCGGCCCACCGGATCCACAGCCTCCGCCGACTCCGCGGCCTCGGCCGACTCCACCGCGCCCAGCGGGTCGATCGGGTCCAGCGGAGCGGGCACGCCGTCGTCCCCGGCGTGCTCCACCGCCGGGGCCCCGAGGTCTGCCGCTGCCGTATCGGCCCCGGCACCCGTGTCCGGGCCGGGCTCCGGCCCCGTACCGGCGCCGCCGCCCGGCGCGCCCAGCTGTTCCGCCACCCCCGGCTGCACCCGCTCCAGGAACCGCAGCAGCTCCACCGGGAACGGGAGCACCAGCGTGGAGTTCTTCTCCGCCGCCACCGACACCACGGTCTGCAACAGCCGCAGTTGCAGCGCGGCCGGGTGGTCGGACATCTGCTGCGCCGCCTGCGCGAGCTTCCGGGACGCCTGGAGCTCCGCGTCGGCGTTGATGACCCGCGCCCGCCGGTCGCGCGCGGCCTCCGCCTGCCGGGCCATGGAGCGCTTCATCGTCTCGGGCAGCGACACGTCCTTGATCTCGACCCGGTCGATGGTGACGCCCCACTCCACCGCGGGGCTGTCGATCATCAGCTCCAGCCCCTGATTGAGCTTCTCCCGGTTGGAGAGCAGGTCGTCCAGGTCGCTCTTGCCGATGATCGACCGCAGGGAGGTCTGGGCCATCTGGGAGACCGCGAAGCGGTAGTCCTCGACCTGCACGACGGCGTCGGCGGGGGCGACGACCTTGAAGTAGACGACGGCGTCGACGCGGACCGTCACGTTGTCCCGGGTGATGCCCTCCTGGGCCGGGATGGGCAGGGTCACGATCTGCATGTTGACCTTGCGCATCCGGTCGACGAACGGAACGATCATCGTGAAGCCGGGGCCGCGGATCCCGGGCCTGAGCCGGCCGAGCCGGAAGATCAGCCCCCGTTCGTACTGCTTGACCACCCGGGCCCCGGCCACCACGTAGATGGCCCCGAGGCAGGCGATGATCACCGCCGCTGCGATCAGTGCCTCGATCATCACGGCCCCCAGCGTCGCGTGCGAGTCAGCCGTCTGCTTCCACGGTAGCTCCGCCGCCGGGCCGGAGACAGGGCCGGGAGGCCGCGTCCGTACCGCATCCGTACCGCGTCCGGCCCCTGACCGGGCCCGTCGCCCCGGAAACCGCACCGCCCCCGCCCGGCGGGGGTCCGGGCGGGGGCGGCGGCCGGGGCGCATCAGGCCCCGTGCGACGGGGTCAGTAGACGCTCACCCCGTAGCGGTTGAGCGCCTCGACGACCGGCTGGTAGAACGTCGTACCGCCGCTGGAGCAGTTGCCGCTGCCGCCGGAGGTCAGGCCGAGGGCCGTCGAACCGGAGAACAGCGGGCCGCCGGAGTCGCCCGGCTCGGCGCACACGTTGGTGCGGACCATGCCGTAGACGACGTCGCCGCCGCCGTAGTTCACGGTCTGGTTCAGCGCCGTGACGGTGCCGCCGTGGAGGCCGGTGGTGGAGCCGCTGCGCTGGACGGACTGCCCGACCCTGGCGTTGGCGGCGCGGGTGATGTCCTGGTTGCTGCCGTTGTAGAGGCTCACGGTGCCGGGGTGGGACTGCCCGGAGTTGCTGTACCGGACCAGCCCGTAGTCGTTCGTCGGGAAGCTGGAGCCGGCGGTCGGGCCGATGGTGTTGGTGCGCGCGGAGTTGCTCCACCAGGTGCCCGCGCCGTCGGTGCAGTGCCCGGCGGTGACGAAGTAGTACGTGCCGCCGCTGCGCACGTTGAAGCCGAGCGAGCAGCGCCAGCCGGAGGCGTAGATCGCCCGGCCGCCGTTGATGTAGCGCTGGAGCTTGCCCTGCATGTGCTCGATCCGCACCGCGTCGGCGTCGGCGCCCGCGGCCCGCTTGATCCGGGCCACCTCGGCCGCGGTCACCGTCTCGTCGACGCTCACGACGAGGGTGCCGGACTTCTTGTCGACGCCCCACGCGGTGCCGCCGACGTCGGCGGCGAGCACCGCGCTGTCGGCTCTCGCGAGAGTGGCGGCGCTGAAGCCCTCGGGCTGCTGTTCGGCGCCCGACGCCGGTACCGCGAGGGCGGTGGCGGCGAGGGCGGCGGTCAGCGCCGCCACGACGGGCAGTCGCTTCCTGGTGCCGCTCTGTGGGGGTGTGCGCTTGATCCTCACTCAGTCCTCCGAGTGTGCTCGGGGACCCGCCGGCGGGCAGGTCCGTGAGGCGCAGCCACGGGGCAGAGAAAACATGGGAGGGCTCGCCCGGAGGGGATCGGTGATCTCCGCCGTGGGGGTGCGGGCCCCTGATTTTCGTCGTGCCCCTGACAAGCGCTGCTGAGAGTATTCAGACGATGACAGCTGTGCACAAGTAGGCACCGGCTCATGGTGGCGCAATCGCGCCGCCGCCCCCGCCCGACCGGCCCGGCCGGACTCCCGACCACTCGAACAGCGGCGGAACCACCCGAGCGGAGGCCGAAACACCCGTCCGGCCCCGCGGAAATCAGCTGTCACCCCGTCAGACCACCCGCGCTCGGGGAACTCTGACGAAGCGACAGCCGTTTCTGTGCCAGTACTGTCACGAACCCGGCGCGTGCCCTCTATCTGATTGGCACATCATCCGCATCATGGATGACCATAGGTGAGCGGACAGACATCCCCGGGCGGCACCGGGGACAGCCCACGCCGCGGGAGAGGAAGGAGGCGTCATGGGATCGGTACGCAGGGCTAGTGCCTGGCTCGGCCTCGTCGACGACAACGAAGACGAGCGCTACTACGACGGGTACGAAGACGACAGCGCAGAGCCCCAGGGAGACGCCGCCTGGACGACGGACCCGCGCGTGCGCGTGGCGTCCCAGGCCGCCCAGGAGAAGGGGCGCCGTATCGCCACCGTGTCGCCGGACGGGTTCCGCGACGCCCGCGGGATCGGCGAGCTCTTCCGCGAGGGCGTCCCGGTCATCGTGAACCTCACGATGCTGGAGGCCGGCGACGCCAAGCGCGTCGTCGACTTCGCGGCGGGTCTGACCTTCGGCCTGCGCGGCTCGATCGAGCGGGTGGCGACGCGGGTGTTCCTGCTGACCCCCGCGGAGTACGCGATCGTGCCCGGCGAGGTGCCGCGCCCCACGCAGGGCGGGTTCTTCAACCAGAGCTGAGGCACGCGGCCGGACATCGAACCGCGGGACCGGGGCTGGGCCGCGACGGCTCAGCCCCGGAACGCGTCCAGCCCCGTCAGCGCCTTGCCCAGCACCAGCTGGTGCATCTCCACCGTGCCCTCGTACGTCAGCACCGACTCCAGGTTCGTGGCGTGCCGCATCACCGGGTACTCCAGCGAGATCCCGTTCGCCCCCAGGATCGTGCGCGCCGTGCGGCAGATGTCGATGGCCTCGCGGACGTTGTTGAGCTTGCCGAAGCTGACCTGTTCCGGACGCAGCGTGCCGGCGTCCATCCGGGTGCCCAGGTGGTGCGCGAGCAGCACCCCCTTGTGCAGTTCGACGGCCATGTCGGCCAGCTTGGCCTGGGTCAGCTGGAAGCCGCCGATGGGCTTGCCGAACTGCTCGCGGGTGCGGGCGTACGCAAGCGCCGCCTCGAAGGAGGACCGGGCCGCGCCCATCGCGCCCCAGACGATGCCGTAGCGGGCGTGGGTCAGGCAGCTCAGCGGGCCGCGCAGCCCGGCGCCCTCCGGCAGCACGGCGTCGCCGGGCAGCCGCACCTCGTCGAGGACCAGCTCGGAGGTGACCGAGGCGCGCAGCGACCACTTGCGGGTGATCTCGGGCGCGGCGAAGCCGGGCGCGTCGGTGGGGACGACGAAGCCGCGGATGCCCTCGTCGGTACGGGCCCACACGACAGCGACGCCGGCCACCGACCCGTTGGTGATCCACATCTTGCGGCCGGTCAGCACCCAGTCCGAGCCGTCCCGCTTGGCGTAGGTGCGCATCCCGGCCGGGTCCGAGCCGTGGTCCGGCTCGGTGAGGCCGAAGCAGCCGATGACCTCGCCGGCCGCCATCCGCGGCAGCCAGTGCCGCTTCTGCTCCTCGGAGCCGAACCGCCGGATCGCGTACATCGCGAGCGAGCCCTGCACGGAGACCAGCGAGCGGATGCCGGAGTCGGCGGCCTCCAGCTCCAGGCAGGCCAGCCCGTACTGCACGGCGGAGGCGCCGGCGCAGCCGTAGCCGGTCAGCGACATGCCCAGCGCGCCCATCCCGCCCAGCTCGCGCGCGAGTTCACGCACGCCGGGCAGCTCGCCGCGCTCGTACCACCCGGCGATGTGCGGCAGGACGCGGTCCGCCGCCCAGCCGCGCACGGTGTCGCGGACGGCGAGGTCCTCGGCGGTGAGAAGGTCGTCAATCCCCAGCGGGTCGGCGGGACTGAACGGCGGCGTACTGCTTGCGGGCATGACTGTCGTCCTCCGGCCGGCCATCGGGGTCAGGGCCCGACGCTACGTGCGCGTAATCGCCGCCGTCCAGCCTGCCCGCACGCGGCGTGACCTCTTGCACACGCCGTACGTCCCACCGGCCGTCGTACGCCTGGCCCGGGCCGTCCGGCGGCCCGCACTCCATCGACCGGGGCAGCCGCAGCGCCGTGACCGCGCCGAGCAGCAGCAGGCCGGCGCTGACCGCCAGCGTCACGTGCATGCCCTGGACGAACGCGTCCCGCGCGGCGGCCCGCAGCGTGGCGCCCGCGGCGCCGCCGAGCTCGCCGGCGATGTCGTACGCCTCGCCGAGCGAGTTGCCCGCGGCGTCGCTCGCGCCGGCCGGTACGCCGGGCACGCTGCCCAGGGCGGGGCGGTAGACGGCGTTCATGACGCTGCCGAGCAGCGCTATGCCGATGCCGGCACCCAGCTGGTACGAGGTCTCGCCGATCGCCGCGACCCCGCCGGCCTGCTCCGCCGGGGCCTCGCTGAGCATCGACTCGTACGCGCCGAAGATGGTCGTCTCCAGCCCGTACCCCAGCAGCACGAAGCCCGCGCACAGCAGCAGCGGCCGGTCCTGTTCGCCCAGGCTGGTCAGCCCGGCGACGGCCACGGCGGTGAGCAGGAAGCCGAGCGCGACCATGGCGCGGGGGCCGAGCCGGGCGACCATGCGGGAGCCCGCGAGCCCCGCGGCCACGGCGGCGAGGGTCAGCGGGATGAGCCGCAGCCCGGTCTGGAGCGGGCTGAGGCCGAGGACGAGCTGCATGTACTGCACGGCGACGAGCTGTAGGCCGACGAGGGCGAGCAGCGCGAGCACGATGCAGCTCACGGCGGTGCCGAAGCACCGGCAGGAGATGACGGTGAAGTCGACGAGCGGGTGGGCGCGGCGGCGCTGCCTGCGGACGAAGAGCACGAGCAGGGCGCAGCCGCCCGCGAACGGCAGGACGACCGACGGGGCCAGCGGCCCGTCGCCGGCGCCGGCGTGCTTCAGGGCGAGGACGACGCCGAAGAGGCCGACGGCCGCGATCAGCGCGCCGAGGACGTCCCAGGGGCCGGCTCCGTCGGCGGTGGACTCCGGCAGCAGCCAGCGGCCCACGGGCACGGCGACGACCATCAGCGGGATGTTGACCAGGAAGACCGAGCCCCACCAGAAGTGCTCCAGCAGGAAGCCGCCGAGCAGCGGCCCGATGGCCGCGCCGACGGCGGCGGTGGCGCTCCACAGGCCGATGGCCGCGGCGCGCTCGCGGCGGTCGGGGAAGACCTGGCGCAGGATCGACAGCGTGGCCGGCATGATCATGGCGCCGCCGACGCCGAGCAGCGCGCGGGCGGCGATCAGCATGTGCGGGCCGCTCGCGGCGGCGGCGAGCGCGGAGGCGACGCCGAAGATCGCGTAGCCGAGGAGCAGCACGCGGCGGCGGCCCACGCGGTCGCCGAGGGTGCCGAAGAGGATGAGCAGGGAGGCGGCGACGAGGGGGTAGGCGTCGACGATCCACAGCAGGTCGACGGCGCTGGGCCGGAGGTCCTCGGTGAGCGCCGGGACGGCGACGTGGAGCACGGTCGCGTCGAGGGCGACGAGGAGCAGGCTGGAGCAGAGGACGGCGAGGACGGTCCAGCGTCCCGCACCGGCGCCGTACCCGCCGGGAACGTTCCGCGGCGGGGCGGTGGCCGTGGCCGTCCCTGACATCTGTGCACCTCCCGGACTCGCGCGAGTCGACAGCGTACGCGAGTCCGCCCGCGGCGGACCGCGGGCGGCGGCGGGCGGGGCGGCGGCGCTACGGGTTGCGGCGGACCTTGCACCCGGTGTGTCCGAACGGGTCCGCTGACGTGCCATGATTGCCCGTTCCCGGGCCGGGAAGTGACATGTTGAGGCTTTGCGCACCAGATGTGACGCCCGCCACACCCCACGGGGGCACCGGGCCGCCCGCCAGGCGAACGGCCCGCAACGGCACGGCGAATCTCCGATAAACGGAGGAGCGCGAAAAACAATTGACCGATTGGCCGCACTCAGATATTCCCAGAAAGCGGAAGACAAGAGTCCTGAAAAGGCGGTGGGGTAAGTGCCGTTGACGAGGCAGTCCACATCACATAGGCATTACAGATCCGTCCGTTTGGTCAATCCCCGGCACGCGGCCATGTAGCGTCGATTCCGTGCGTACCGACGAGAGGCCTGCGCAGGTAGCGGAGCGCCCGACCACCCCCCGCGGCTGGCAGCCGCGCATGACCAGAACCCGGCTGTGGCTCTTCTGGTCGTCGCTGGCCGTCTACGCGGCGATCGTCGCGGCCGTGGTGGTCACGTCGTGGCTGGTGCACCTCGACTGGCAGCTGATGCTCTACCGGCCGTACAAGCAATGGCCGGAGTACCACGCCTTCCTGGACTACTTCGTGGTGCTCGGACAGCGCGCCCCCACCGCCGTCGCCGTGCTGTCCTGGCTGCTCTGGCGGTCCTGGCGGCAGCACACCGTGCGCCCGCTGCTCATCCTGGCCGGCTCGCTGCTCCTGCTGAACGTCACGGTCGGCGCGGCCAAGATCGGCATGGGCCGGCTCGGCCCGCACTACGCCACCGAGATCGGCTCGAACGAGATGTGGGCCGGCGGCGATATATTTCCCTCGGGTCACACCGCGAACGCCGTCGTGACCTGGGGCGTCGTGGCCTACCTGGCGTCGACCCCGGGGGCCCGCAGAACCGCCTCCGTGGCCTGCGCGACGGTGGCGCTGGGCGTCGGCGGGACGACGGTCTACCTCGGGACGCACTGGCTCAGCGACGTGCTGCTCGGCTGGGTCGCCGGCCTGCTCGTGCTGCTCGCCCTGCCCTGGTTCGAGCCCCTCGTGGCCCGCACCGAGGCGTGGCTGTTCCGCCTCCGCGACCGGCTGCGCGGCCACCCGGCCGCCGGCCCGCCCGCGCCCGCCTCGCTGTCCCCGCTGGCCACCCGCGTCTCGATCGTCTCGCAGCGGCCGACCGGCACCGGCACGCCGGCCGGCACCGACGCGCAGTCGCAGAACACCCGGGAGATGGCCCGCGTCAGCTCCGGTACGGGCTCGGCCGCCCGCACCGACACCTGGCCGCACCTGGCCCCCCGCCCGCTCCCCGCGCGGCACGAGCGCCCCACGGGCACCCCGGCGGGCCACCGCCGCCCGCCGCAGTCGGACCGCCCCGGCGGCCGCCCGCAGGCCCGCACGGGCGGCTGAGCGGGTGCCGGGGCCGCGCCCCGGCGCCGGGGGCGCCCCGGCCCGTACTAGCCGACCCAGCAGCGCGTGACGCGGCCGTCCTGGACGGTGAAGTTCAGCCGCCCGCCCATGAACTCCATGGTGATGATGGCCCCCGGGGGCAGCGAGCGGACCGTGCTCCAGCCGCGCCCCCTGGCCTGCTCCTCGGCGTCGGCGGCGGCCAGCCCGACGTAGCGCTCGGGCTCGTCGTCGGGGTTCGGGGACGGGGTCGGCAGGTTCGGTGGAGTCGCCATGACGTCCACGCTAGGCCCCAGGTCACGGCCGCGGTAGGGCCGCGCCGCACGGGGATGTCCCGGCCCTGTTCACCGCGGGTCACACTTCTGTCACAGCGCCAGCCGGCCGTCGAACGGCCCGAAAGGGCACCCGTACGGGCGTCCGAAAAGCATCTCCTGACGGGCTGTCGGGAAATACTTCCGGTGTCCCTAAACTCACCTGCCGTTTACCTTGCGGTCAGGCTGAAATTCACCGAATTTCCCCCGGACGGTGCCCGTTGTCAGCTCCGCATAAATAGCCCGGGCGGCCCCCGCGACACACCGGGCGAACGCGCGTAGCGCGCCGGATCCGTACACCGGTGGCACCGTCGTGCCGTGGACGAGGTCGACGTCACACATGGGCCACGAGCGGAAGGTGCAGAGGCGATGGGGACGACAGAGGCGGCACCGGCACCCGCTCCCCCGCGCATCCGGCGGCACGGCTCCGTGGTCGTGGACTGGCTGACGACGACGGACCACAAGAAGATCGGGCACCTCTACCTCATCACCTCCTTCGCCTTCTTCCTCTTCGCCGGGCTGCTGGCGATGCTGATGCGGGCGGAGCTGGCCCGGCCGGGGATGCAGCTGATCAGCCACGAGCAGTTCAACCAGTCGTTCACGATCCACGGCACGATCATGCTGCTGCTCTTCGCCACGCCGACCTTCGCCGGGTTCGCCAACGAGATCATGCCACTCCAGATCGGCGCCCCCGACGTGGCCTTCCCGCGGCTGAACATGCTGTCGTACTGGCTGTTCCTCTTCGGCGGGCTGATCGTGGTGAGCGCCTACCTCACGCCCAGCGGCCCCGCGGACTTCGGCTGGTTCGCGTACGCGCCGCTGAACAGCGACGTCTACTCCCCCGGGATCGGCGCGGACCTGTGGATCATGGGGCTGGCGCTGGCCGGCTTCGGCACCATCCTGGGCGCGGTCAACTTCCTCACCACGATCATCGGGATGCGCGCGCCCGGCATGACGATGTTCCGGATGCCGATCTTCACCTGGAACGTCCTGTTCACCTCGATCCTCGTGCTGATGGCGTTCCCGGTGCTGGCGGCGGCGCTGCTGGTGCTGGAGTCGGACCGGCGGCTGGGCTCGATGGTCTTCGACGGGTCCGTGGGCGGGGCGCTGCTGTGGCAGCACCTCTTCTGGTTCTTCGGCCACCCGGAGGTCTACATCATCGCGCTGCCGTTCTTCGGCATCGTCAGCGAGATCATCCCGGTCTTCTCCCGCAAGCCGATCTTCGGCTACGTGATGCTGGTGGCCGCCACCATCGCCATCACGGCCCTGTCGATCATGGTCTGGGCGCACCACATGTTCGCCACCGGGGCGGTGCTGCTGCCGTTCTTCTCGCTCATGTCGTTCCTGATCGCGGTGCCCACGGGGGTGAAGTTCTTCAACTGGATCGGCACCATGATGGGCGGCTCGCTGTCGTTCGAGACGCCGATGCTGTGGTCGATCGGGTTCCTGGTCAGCTTCCTCTTCGGCGGGCTGACGGGCGTGCTGCTGGCCTCGCCGCCGCTGGACTTCCACGTCACGGACACGTACTTCGTCGTCGGCCACTTCCACTACGTCGTCTTCGGCACGGTGGTGTTCGCGACCTTCGCCGGCTTCTACTTCTGGTGGCCGAAGTTCACCGGGAAGATGCTGGACGAGCGGCTGGGGAAGATCCACTTCTGGACCCTCTTCGTCGGCTTCCACGCCACGTTCCTCGTGCACCACTGGCTGGGCGTGGAGGGGATGCCGCGGCGGTACGCGGACTACCTGGCCGCCGACGGCTTCACCACCCTCAACACGATCTCCACCATCGGCGCCTTCCTCCTCGGCGCCTCCACGCTGCCGTTCCTGTACAACCTCTGGCTCACGGCGAAGGAGGGCAGGAAGGTCGACGTGGACGACCCGTGGGGCTTCGGCCGCTCCCTGGAGTGGGCCACCTCCTGCCCGCCGCCGCGGCACAACTTCGTCACCCTGCCCCGGATCCGCTCCGAGTCGCCGGCCTTCGACCTGCACCACCCGTACGCCGTGCCGCAGGAGCAGCGGACCGCGCCGCCCTCCGAGACCCCCGGGTAGGGGCGCCGGTCAGGGCCGGTAGGGCAGCTGCGGCACCGTGAAGCAGTTCTCCGTCATCTCGCCCTGGCTGACCCAGCCGCCGGCGCCGTCGTTCGCGCCGTCCTGCCAGCGGGCCGCCGACACGCACGTGCGCCGCTTCGCCGGCGGCTCGGCGAGCCGCTCGAACCGGGTGGGCAGCAGCAGCCCGTCCGCGTCGTACGGCTCGGCGCGCGTCATGAAGTCCTCGACGCACCCGCGCGTCAGCTCCGCGCCGCAGGACTGCGCGGCGTCCGCGAACCACATCGCCGCCGCCCAGCCCTCCAGCTGCCACTGCGAGCGGGTTTCGGTGTCGGCGTAGCGGTCCATGCCGTCCCGGAACGCCCGCACCGCCGGGTGGCCGGTGTCCGCGTAGTTGCGGCTGGAGCCGGTGACCCACAGGGAGTTGCGGCAGCGGCCGGCGTCGGCGAAGTCCTCCCGGACGGTGGAGTTCCAGTTCTGCACGTTGGTGACCTTCGCGGTCAGCTCCACGCCGGCCTCGTCGAGCGCCTGGCACAGCTTGGCGTTGCCGCCCGTGTCGATCGCGTCGAAGACGAGGTCGACGTCGCGGGCGCGCAGGTCGGCGGCGACCGCGTCGAAGTTCGGCAGCGTGAAGTCGACCTGCTCGGTGACGACGTCGTAGCCCTCGGCCCGCAGCCCGCCGGTGACGCTGCGCGCGTACGAGGCCGAGGCCGCCTGGTTGTACGAGACGACGGCGGCGCTGCGGGCGCCGTGCTCCCGCTTGAAGTAGCGGTAGACCTCGGTGCCGCCGTACAGGTCGCCGCCCCAGCCCGGCTCGCCGCCGGTGCGCGGGGCGCGGCTGCCGTAGATGGCGTAGAGGTGCGGGTACGTCTCGTACGCGGCCCCGATCGGCTGGCCGCCGATGTCCGGCACGCCGGCCTCGCTGACCTGCGGGGCGCCGGCGTAGTTCAGCGAGGAGGTGGCAACGAGGGCGAACACCTTCTCCTTCAGCACCAGTTCGCGCACGCACTCGCTGTTGCCCAGGCCGCTGCCGCCGTCGTCGCAGGTGACGGCCTCGACGGGGCGGCCGCCCAGGCCGCCGCGCGCGTTCAGCGCCGCGAAGTAGGCCCGCGCGCCGTCCTGCGGCCCGCTGAACGCGTCGCCCACCGGGCTCGTCTCGCTGGCGATGAGCCCGACCCGGACCGGCTCCCCGCTCGCCGCGCCCGAGGGCGCGGCACCGCCGGGCGGCCCCGCGGACCGCTCGGCGAACTCGCTCTCAGGCACCCGGCTGCCACACGCGGCGGTCAGCAGCAGCACACCAAGAATCGCCACCGCCCTCGCGGCACCCCCGCAGCGGCGCATCTCAGCACCCGGGGGCGGGGGACTCGCTCAAGTCGACGAGGGTGCAGATCGCGTTCTTCGACACCTTCCAGGTGCCGTCCTGCAACACGGAGACGCCGAGGGCGCCGGGGACCGCCGTCCGGCCCTCCAGCGTGATGTCGTACGTCACCCGCGCCTTCTCGGCGGACTCGAACTCCACCTCCGCGATCTTCGCGCCGACCTGCTTCCAGCGTTTGTCGTCGGCGAAGGCCGTCATCAGCGGCCGCATCGCCTCGCCGTCCTCCAGCACCGCCAGCTTGGCGTCGGCGTCCGAGTCGGGCGAGAAGAACGTCGTCCAGTTCTCCTCGATCTCCTTCTTCGCCGCGGCCGGGTCGGCCGGTTCGGCACCGCCCGCGCCCTCCTCGTCCCCGCCCGGCTCCGCGGCGGGACTGCTCTCCGACGCCGGCGCGCTCGGCGTCCTGTCCGGGGTGTCCGCGCCCCCGCCGTCGTCCCCGCACCCGGCCGCGCCCAGCCCCGTGAGCAGTACCGCCGCGGCCAGCCACGCGGCGCTGCGCGTGCGTGCTCGTCGGGTCATCCGTCCTCACTCCTGAACGTCGTCATGCGTCAAGTGTCCCGCCGATTGGTGCCGTCCCCTGCGTCGTACGACCACACACGGCATAGTGCATCTCAGGCGGCTGACATGCACAGGGGGCACAATGCGGCAAACCGGCCCGGCGCGCGGGCACTCGCTGAAGGCCATGGCCCTGCAGTGGGGCGGCTGGGCCGCGCTGGCCGCCGGGGCGGTGCTGTGCGCCGTCGGCTGGTACGGCGTGTCGGGCGAGCGGTTCGCGGAGCGGCAGATCCCGTACCTGGCGTCCTGCACGATCCCGGGCGCGGCGCTGATCGTCTCCGGGGCGGTGCTGCTGTCGCGCGGGGACCAGGGGCTCGCGGCGGCGCGGGTGGAGGAGTTGTACGGGCTGCTGGTGGCGGCGGACGGGGACGGCAGGGACGAGGAGGGTCCGGCCGGTCCGGACGGTCCGGCGCCGCGGCCCGCGGAGACCGGCGGCGACGCCCCGTACTTGGCGGTGCCCGGCGGGACGCTCTACCACCGTCCGGAGTGCCCCCTCGTCGACGGCAAGACCGGCGCCGCACCGGTACCGGGCGGGGACGGGCCGCTGGCGCCGTGCCCGGTCTGCGAGCCGGACCGGCCCCCGGAGGCGTGAGGTGTCGCTCACGTACGAACTGACGCTGGCCGGGCTCGCGGTGGGCAGCGCCGCGGCGCTCTCCGGCATCGGCGTCGTCGTGACGTACCGCGCCACCGGCGTGCTCAACCTCGCGCACGGCGCGGTCGCGATGGTCACCGCGTACGTCATGCGCCAGCTCGCCGTCGGGTGGGGCTGGCCGCTGTGGGCGGCGGCGGCCGTCAGCCTGCTCGTCGTCGCCCCCGGCATCGGGCTGCTGATGGGGCGGTTCGTCTTCCGGCCGCTGTCGGTGCTGCGGTCGAGTGGCGCAGGGGCGGGCGGCGCGCAGGCGCTCGTGGCCTCGCTCGGGGTGTTCGTGCTGCTGATGGGCGCTGCGGGGCTCGTCTGGGGCACCGGCGCGCGCACGGACGCGCCCGAACTGCTGCCGTCCGACCCGTGGGTGCAGCTCGGCACGGCGGTGTCGCTGGCCGCCGCGGTCGCGGCGGTCACCCGCTGGACCCGGTTCGGGCGCGAGCTGCGCGCGGTCGTCGACAACCGGCGGCTGGCCGCGCTCAGCGGCATCGACGCGGACCGGGTCGCCGACGCGGGCTGGGCGTTCGGCACGTTCACGGCGGGTGTCACGGGGGTGCTGCTGGCGCCGGAGTACCGGCTGGACCCGTACGGGCTGCCGCTGCTGGTGATGGCCGTCATCGGGGTGGCCGTCGCGGCCGGGCTGCGGAGTCTGCCGGCGGTGGTGGCGGTGGCGCTGGCGGTCGGCGTCGGGCAGGCGCAGCTGACGCGGCTGCACCCGGGCGGCTGGGGCGAGCAGGTGGTGCAGGCGCTCGGCGCCAACCTCTTCGCAGTGCTGCTGCTGGTGGCGGCGCTGGCGCTGCCGCGGCTCCGGTCGGGCTCCGGCGACGGCTTCCTGCGGGTCCCGGCCGCCACGCTGGACTCGGCGGCGGACGACGGGCGGCCGTGGCTGGTCGCGGGGGTGCTGTTCCTGCTGCCGCTGGGCCTCGCGGGCTCCGACCTGACCACGTCGGTCCAGGTGCCGGCGCTGGCGGTGGTGCTGCTGTCGCTGGTGGTCGTCACGGGCCGCGGCGGCCAGGTCTCGCTGGGCCAGGCGGCGTACGCGGGGCTGGGGGCGCTGTTCACGGCGCTGCTGGCGGCGGGCCGGTTCCCGGGGCTGCCGGCGCTGCCGGAACTGGCGGCGCTCGGCGTCGCGGTGCTGCTGGTGGCGCCGCTGGGGCTGCTCACGGGATACCCGGCGATCCGGCGGCAGGGCCTGGCGCTGGCGCTGGTGACCCTCGCGGTGGGGGTGGCGGTGAGCCGCTTCGTCTTCGCGCAGCCGTACGCGACGTCGGGGCTGACGCTGGGCCGCCCGGCGGGCTTCACCGGCGACCGGGCGTTCTACGTACTCGAACTGCTGCTGCTCGCCGGCGCGGTGGCGGCGGCGTGGGCGCTGCGCCGGGGCCGCCCGGGGCGGGCGCTGGCGGCGATGCGGGACCACGAGTCGGGCGCCGCGGCGGCGGGGGTGCCGGTGCCGTCGCTGAAGGTCGCCGCGTTCGCGGCGGGCGCGGCGCTGGCGGCGCTGGGCGGCGGCATGCTGGCGATGGGCGCCCGGGCGTTCGACCCCAACGCCTTCGACCCGGTGCGGGGGTTGCTGTGGTTCGCGGCGGTGGTCGTGGTGGGCGCGGACAGCATGCTGGGCGCGCTGCTGGCGTCGGCGCTGCTGGTGGGCCTGGACGCGGGCACGCGCGGCGGGATGGCGGCGGCGGTCATCGGCGTCCTGGCGGTCCTGCTGGGCCGCTTCCCGGGCGGCCTGTACGAGGCCCTGCACCGGGCGGCGTCCCGCCTGGGCCGCCCCCGGAGGCTGACGCCGCTGGGGCGGCGCGTACGCGTGTCCCTGGCGGGCGGCGAGGTGCCTCCGGCGCGGGCCACGGGGACGCCTCCGGCGCGGATCGCGGTGGAGGGTGCGCCTCCGGCGGGGGCCGCGGAGGAGGAAACGCCTCCCGCAGGGGCCGCGGAGAAAGGAACGCCTCCCGCAGGAGCCGCGGAGAAAGGAACGCCTCCCGCAGGAGCCGCGGAGAAAGGAACGCCTCCCGCAGGAGCCGCGGAGGAAGGAACGCCTCCCGCAAGAGCCGCGGAGGAAGGAACGCCTCCCGCAGGGGCCGCCGGGATCGGGCCGCCACCGGCGCGCAGAACCGGCGGAGCCGCGAGGCCCGGCTCCGGCCTGACGGCGGCGGGTGGCCTCTCGGCGCCTTCGGCGCAGGGTCCGGGCGACGCGAAGACGTCCCCGGCGGGGACACCAGGGCACGGCCGGGGCATCGGCGGGCCGGCCATGTCCGAGCCCGGCCCGCGAAAAGCCCACCGGCCCGCTCGCAGCGACTCGGAGCCGGCGGGGGACGTGGGCGTCGGCGGGCGGGACATACCGGGGTCCGGTCCGGGCGAAGCCCCGCGGCCGGGCGACGGCGGCTCCGGCTCCGGCGGCGGCGGCGGAACACGGCCGGCCCGCGGTGGTGTGGCCCGCCGAACCGCCTCGCGGCTGCGTCGAACGCCCGCCCGCACGACCGGCGGCACCCCACCCGCCGCCGGGGGCCCCGCGGCGGCGGGTTCGCCCGCCGGCGGCGGCCTCCGCGGGCCCGGGGGACCCGCCGCAGGCGATCCCGTGCCCGCCGCAGGCGGTCCCGTGCTCGTCGCGCAGGGCGTATCCGTCTCGTACGGGGACTTCCCCGTCCTCTCCGGCGTCGACATCCTCGTCGCCCCCGGGCGGGTCACCGCGCTGGTCGGGCCCAACGGGGCCGGCAAGTCCACCCTGTTCCACTGTCTTGCCGGGACCCTCCGGCCCCGGGCCGGGCGGGTCGTCCTCGCGGGGCGGGACGTGACCCGGCGCAGTGCGCACGCGCGCACCCGGGCCGGGCTGGCGCGGACGTTCCAGCAGCCCGCCGTCTTCCCCTCCCTCACCGTCGCCGAGAACGTCGGCGTCGGCGCCGAGCAGGGCCGCGTCCGGGACCCGGCGGCCACCGGCCGCGTGCTGCGGCTCCTCGGCCTCGACGGGCCGGTGCGCCACGCCCCCGCCGCCGACCTGCCCACCGGCACCCTGCGCCGCGTCGAGCTCGGCCGCGCGCTCGCCGGCGGTCCGCGCGTGCTGCTGCTGGACGAGCCGGCCGCCGGTCTCGACCTCGCCGAGACCGCCGCGCTCGTACGGGTCCTGCGCGCCCTCGCCGCCGACGGCATGGCCCTCCTCGTCGTCGAGCACGGCCTCGGACTCGTCGGCGAACTTGCCGACACCGTCTACGCCATGGCCGCCGGCCGCATCGTCGCCTCCGGCTCCCCCGCGGCGGTGATCGCGGCGGCGGGCCCGGCCGCCCCCGCACCCGCGGAGGCCCCGTGACCCTCGAAATCGCCCTCCGCCGCGCCCGCGTCCGCTACGGCCCGCTGGAGGCCCTCCACGGCGTCGACCTCCCCGTCCCCGCCCGCCGGCTCACCGTGCTGCTGGGCCGCAACGGCTCCGGCCGCACCACGGCCCTGCGCGCTCTCGCCGGCACCGTGCCGCTGGCCGCCGGGCGCGTGGTGTGGCGCGGCGAGGACGTCACGCGGCTGCCCGCCTACGCCCGCGCGCGGCGCGGGCTTTCGCTGACGCCGGAGGTGCGCGCGGTGTTCGGCTCGCTGACGGTCGCGGAGAACCTGCGCCTCGCCGCCCGCGACGGCGGCACCGGGCCCGCACTGGCGGCGTATCCGGAGCTGGAGCCGCTGCTCGCGCGCCGCGCGGGCACCCTCTCGGGCGGCGAGCAGCGGATGCTCGCGGTCTCCCGCGCGCTGCTGTCCCCCGCCCGGCTCGTCCTGCTCGACGAGCCGGGTCAGGGGATGTCGGCGGCGGTGGCGGCGCGCACGTACGAACTGCTCGGCGGGCTCGCCGCCACCGTCGTCGTCGCGGAGCAGAGTCTGCCGCCCGGCCTTGCGGCCGCGGCGACGGTGGTGCACGAACTCCGTCGCGGCAACGTGGTGTTCAGCGGCGAGCCCGCCGAGGTGGGGGCTCCCCCACCGGCTACGCCCTGACTGGCGGGGGTACCCCCATTGGCGCCCGGCGCCGGTCAGACGTGCAGGCGCTGGCCCGGGAGGATGACGTCCGGGTCGCCGCCGATGACGTCGCGGTTGGCCTCGTAGACCTCGCGCCACGGCGTGCCGTGCGCCGCGGCGATGCGGCTGAGCGTGTCGCCGGTCTTCACGGTGTAGTTGCCGTCGCCGCGCTTCAGCGGCTGCCGCTGCTGGTCGCCGCGGTCCGCCCGGGGCTCCGTGCGCGGCTCCGCGGGCGCGGCGGGCTCCTCCTGCGCGGGCTGCCCCACCGCCGGCGCGGCGCCGGACGCGCCGGCCTCGACGGAGCAGTGCGGCCAGGCGCCCCAGCCCTGCGCGGCCTGCACCTTCGTGGCGACGGCGATCTGCTGCTCCCGGCTGGCCCGGTCCGCGGTGGCAGCGTAGGCGGTGCCGCCGTACGCCTCCCAGGTGGACGCGGCGAACTGGAGTCCGCCGTAGTAGCCGTTGCCGGTGTTGATGGACCAGTCGCCGCCGCTCTCGCACTGGGCGATACGGTCCCACACCCCGCTGTCCGCGGCGCCCGCCGGCGCGGCGGTGGCGAGGAGCGCGAGGGGGGTGAGGAGCGCGGCGGCTCCGGTGACGACGGCGGCGTTCCTGCGTGTCCTGCTGCTGATGGTGGTGCCTGCCTCACTGGTCGTACGGTCACTGCGGGTGGCGCGTATGTCGCCCTTCGGGAAAGGCATACGTTCCTCTCGATGGACCCGGGTCCCCTGCCCGGGCGGTGCTCGGTGCACGCGGCGGCCGAATCTAGGCAGGCTTGTCGGGCGTAATCAACCAAGACCCCGTCATTCGAGGCCAGTTGGGGGTTACCGCAGGTATCGATCAATACCGGACAGGTCGCCGCGCAGGTCAAATCAGGCTTTGTCCGGCACATCTTCGGTCGTGCTGTGGCTCGCCTCACGGCACCAACGGACGTGATTCGCACATCAGTTGACCCACAGTGAGAATTTCCGACCCACTCCCTACCGTCCGTACGCACCCGTCCGGCAATCGCCGCCGGGGGCGTGACTCCGCACACAGGTCGCCCGTTGAGCCCGGATGAACACGCACCACGACACCGAGGAGCGACTCGTGCCCCGCATGCTCGAAGTGAGCGACGCCGTACGCGCCGAGATCGGCGACGAAGAGGCGGACCGGCTCGTCGCCGGGGAGTCCGCCCCCGGCGCGTACGACTGCACCTCCTGCCGCGCCCCCGGCGACTCCGCGCAGGAGCAGACGAGCACCGTGCTCTTCGTGGGCGAGGAGACCGCGGTGCTCGCCTTCGCCCACGCCGCCTGCATCCCGTCCCAGGTCGTGCCGGTCTCCGAGGACCAACTCCAGGGCGCCGTACGCTCGATCACCGCGGACGGCGGCCCGGAGCAGGCCCAGGCACCGGTGCCGGAGCAGGCGCTCGCGCCCGCCGGGGCGCACTCCCCCGCGCCCCCGCCCGCCGCCGCGCACCCCGCGCCGGAGCCCGGCCCGGTGCCCGTCCCGGCCGGCGCCCCGGCCGACGGCGCGCACCCCGCCGCCGCACCCCCCGCCGCGCCGGTCGCCCCGGCGGCCCCCGAACCCCCCGCCGACCTGGCCGCCCCCGCCGCGCCCGCGGGCGACCCCGGCGAGGGGCAGGCCGTGCTCGGCGTCACCTGCGGGCTGGTGATGTGCGGCGAGGACGCCCGCCCCGCGCTCGTCGTCGAACCCACGGCCCCCGTCGTCCGGCCGGGCTCCGACGGCCCCGGCGACGACTTCCTGCCGCTGCTCATCGAGAGCGGCTTCCTGCCCGTGATGGACATGGTCAAGCCCCCGGCCCCGGTCACCGGCTGGTCCGTGCTGCTCGTCGCGGGCCGGCTGCACGCCGTGATGCAGCCCGGCGCCGCCGGTCAGCCGCCGACGGCCTGGTGGCAGGCGCACCAGCCGCTGCCGGTCTCGGACGGCTGGCGGGCCGCCGCGGCGCAGGAGCAGGAGGTGCTGGTGTACGCGGCGCCCGCGGGCGCCGTCGGGCGGCAGCCGCGCGAGGACCTGCTCGGCGAGGCGCTCGCGCAGGCCGCCGGGCGCGGGCTGCTCGTCGGCGCGGCGATGCCCCTCACCGGCACCTGAGCGGCGTCACCCGGCCAACGGACACCTGATCGGAGCAACGCGCACCCGCATCCCCCCGCGCCGCGCCTTCGTTGCAGAGGTGTGCACCGATACCACGCGATTCCCGGCATGCGCCCTGCCCACGAGCCCCACGCGGCCGCCCGTACCTCGGCGACGCCGATCTACGACGCCCTGTTCGCCGAGTACCGCCGGCTCTTCCGGGCGCTGCCCGGGGACCGCTCCGGCGAGGAGCTGCTGCGCTTCGACGCGATCATGAACTCCGCCCGGCCGTCCCTGCCGGCCACCCCGTCCGCGCCGGCCATGCCGTCCACCGGGCGCCTGCGGTCGCACCTGCAACTGCACCGCCACCGCGCGGCCGGGGACTAGCCAGCCGAGGAGACCGGCCCGGGGCCGCTACTTCTTGCGGCCCCGCTTCTCCCGCACCCGTACCGAGATCCGGATCGGGCTCCCCTCGAAGCCGAACTCCTCGCGCAGCCGCCGCTCGATGAACCGCCGGTAGTTCGCCTCGATGAACCCGGAGGCGAAGAGCACGAACCGCGGCGGCCGGGTGCCCGCCTGGGTGCCGAAGAGGATCCGCGGCTGCTTGCCGCCCCGCACCGGGTGCGGCTGGCCGGCCACCAGCTCGCCCAGGAAGGCGTTGAGCCTGCCGGTCGGCACCCGCGTCTCCCACCCCGCCAGCGCCGTCTCCAGCGCCGGCACCAGCTTCTCCATGTGCCGTCCGGTACGGGCCGAGACGTTGACCCGCGGCGCCCACCGCACCTGGACGAGGTCGCGCTCGATCTCCCGCTCCAGGTAGAAGCGGCGCTCCTCGTCCAGCAGGTCCCACTTGTTGTACGCGATGACCAGCGCCCGGCCGGCGTCGACGGCCGTGGAGAGGATCCGGGTGTCCTGCACGGTCAGCGTCTCGCCCGCGTCCACCAGGACGACGGCGACCTCCGCCTTCTCCAGCGCGGCGGCGGTGCGCAGCGAGGCGTAGTAGTCGGCGCCCTCCTGGAGGTGGACGCGGCGCCGGATGCCGGCGGTGTCGACGAATCGCCAGGTCTTCCCGCCCAGTTCGATCAGCTCGTCCACCGGGTCGCGGGTGGTGCCCGCCACGTCGTCGACGACGACGCGGTCCTCCCGGGCCAGCTTGTTGAGCATGGACGACTTGCCGACGTTCGGCCGCCCGATGAGCGCCACCCGGCGCGGGCCGCCGAGCCCGCCGCCGAACGCCTGCGCGGGCGCGTCCGGCAGCGCTTCGAGCACCGCGTCGAGCAGGTCGCCGGTGCCGCGGCCGTGCAGCGCGGAGACCGGGTGCGGCTCGCCGAGGCCGAGCGACCAGAGGTACGCCGCCTCCGCCTCGCCCGCCGGCCCGTCGACCTTGTTGGCGCAGAGCACCACCGGCTTGCCGGCCCGGCGCAGCATCTTCACCACGCCCTCGTCGGTGTCCGTGGCGCCCGTCTGGGTGTCCACCACGAAGACGACGGCGTCCGCGGCCTCCACGGCGAACTCGGCCTGCGCCGCGACGGACGCGTGGATGCCCAGCACGTCCTGCTCCCAGCCGCCGGTGTCGACCACCTTGAAGCGGCGGCCGGCCCACTCCGCCTCGTACGTCACACGGTCGCGGGTGACGCCCGGCCGGTCCTCCACGACGGCCTCGCGGCGGCCGAGGACGCGGTTCACCAGTGTCGACTTGCCGACGTTCGGCCGGCCGACGACGGCCAGCACCGGCAGCGGGCCGTGCCCGGCCCGCGCCAGGTCGCCCTCGACCTCGTCGAGGTCGAAGCCCTCCTCGGCGGCCAGCTCCATGAACTCGGCGTACTCGGCGTCGCCCAGCTCGCCGTGCTCCGGCTCCCCGGACCCGCCGTCGTACGCGTCCCCGTGGCCCTCGTCGTACTCCGGGGAGCTGCCGGTCTCGCTCATCACGTTCCTCGTCCTTGCGTTCTCGGCCGCGCGCACCCGGCCCGGTCGGCCGGGCCAGGCGCCCTAGCGGCCAGTATCGCGCCTGGCGGCGGCCAGGTGCGCGGTCAGCCGGTCCTGGATGCGCAGCGTCGCCTCGTCCATCGCCTTGCGCGTACGCCGCCCGTCCGGCGACCCGGCCTGGAAGGGCTCGCCGAAGACGACGTCCACGCGGGAGCGCACCGGCGGCAGCGCCTTGACCACGCGGCTGCGCCGCTCCGCCGTGCCCAGCACCGCGACCGGCACCACCGGGGCGCCGGAGCGCACCGCGAAGTACGCGAGCCCGGCGCGGATCGAGGAGAAGTCGCCCTCTCCCCTGCTGCCCTCCGGGAAGATGCCGAGCACCCCGCCCTCGTCCAGCACGCCCAGCGCGCGGGTGATCGCCGCCCGGTCGACCGTGGTGCGGTCGATGGCCACCTGGCCGATGGTGCGCAGGTACCAGCCGACGATCCCGACGAACGCCTCCTGCTTGATCAGGAAGTGCACGGGCCGCGGCGCGGTGCCCATGAGCAGCGGGCCGTCGACGTTGTGGGAGTGGTTCCCGGCCAGGATCACGGGCCCGCTGGCGGGCATGCGCCAGGCGCCGAGTATCCGCGGCCGGAAGTAGCCGTGCATCACGGGCGCGGACATCCGCCGCCCGACGAGCGCGCCCCGGGTCTCCGGCACCGCGCCGGCCGGTTCGGTCACCGACCCTGCTGCTTCTCTTCGACGAGGGTCACGACACACTCGATGACCTGCTCCAGGGTCAGCTCGGTCGTGTCCACCTCGATGGCGTCGGCGGCCTTGGCCAGCGGCGAGACCTTGCGGCCGGAGTCGGCCGCGTCGCGCCGGGCGAGCGACGCCTGCGTGGCCGCCAGGTCGCGGGCGTCCCTGCCCTTCAGCTCGCCGCTGCGGCGGGCGGCGCGCACCTCCGCCGACGCGGTGAGGAAGACCTTCACGTCCGCGTCCGGCAGCACCGTCGTGCCGATGTCCCGGCCCTCGACCACGATCCCGCCGCTCTTCGCGGACTCCGCCGCGATGGACCGCTGCAACGCGGTGATCCGGGCGCGTACCTCCGGCACCGCGCTGACGGCGCTGACCGCGGCGGTGACCTCCTGGGTACGGATCGGGCCCGCGGCGTCCGCGCCGTCCACGGTGATCGCGGGCGCCGCCGGGTCGGTGCCGGAGACGATCTGCGGCTTCTCCGCGTTGGCGGCGACGGCGGCGGCGTCGCGCACGTCGACGCCGTTGCCCAGCATCCACCAGGCGGCGGCCCGGTACTGCGCGCCGGTGTCGAGATAGTGCAGGCCGAGCCGGGCGGCGACGGCCCTGGACGTGCTCGACTTGCCGGTGCCGGCGGGGCCGTCGATGGCGACGATCACGGGGGCCCGCTGGGCCCTGGCAGCGCTGTCCACGGGGTGTACGACACCCTTCCTCAGGTATACGTCCGGGTTGACCGGGTCGACTTGTGCGGGACCAGGTTACCGGCACCTGCGCGGGCCGCGGTCACTGCCTCAGCGGCCACCCGCGCTCCCGCAGCGCGACGGTGAGCGCGCGCGCGGCCGACGGCTCGACCATGAGCTGCACCCGCCCGGCCTGCTGGCCGGTGGCGTGGTCGATGCGCACGTCCTCGATGTTGACCCCGGCCGCGCCGGCGTCGGCGAAGATGCGCGCCAGCTCGCCCGGCCGGTCGCCGATGAGCACGGTGACGGTCTCGTAGTCGGCGGGGGCGGCGCCGTGCTTGCCCGGCACCCGCTCGCGGCCGGCGCCGCCGCGGCGCAGCACGTCCTCGATGCCGGCCGCGCCGGTGCGGCGCTTGTCGTCGTCGGCGGCCTGGAGCGCGCGCAGCGCCCGTACCGTCCCGTCGAGGTCGGCGGCGACCTCGGACAGCACCTCGGCGACCGGGCCGGGGTTGGCGGAGAGGATGTCGATCCACATCGCCGGGTCCGAGGCGGCGATGCGGGTGACGTCCCGGATGCCCTGCCCGCAGAGCCGGACGGCGGCCTCCTCGGCGCTCTCCAGCCGGGCGGCGACCATGCTGGAGACCAGCTGCGGGGTGTGCGAGACGAGGGCGACGGCGCGGTCGTGGGCGTCGGCGTCCATCACCACGGGCACCGCGCGGCAGAGTGCGACCAGCTCCAGCGCGAGGTTCAGCACCTCGGTGTCGGTCGTCCCGCCCGGGCTGAGCACCCAGGGGCGGCCCTCGAACAGCTCCGCGGAGGCGGCCAGCGGCCCGGAGCGCTCGCTGCCCGCCATCGGATGGCTGCCGATGTAGCGGGTGAGGTCGCCACCGAGCTCCGCGAGGGTGCGGCGGGGCCCGCCCTTGACGCTGGCGACGTCGAGGTAGCCGCCGGCCACGCCGCGGCGCTGGGCGTCCGCGAGGGTGCGGCCGGTGAGCGCAGGCGGCACGGCGACGACGGCCAGGTCCACGGGGCCCGGGGGCGGCTCGTCGCTGCCGGCCCCGAGGGCGGCGGCGGTACGGGCCTGGTCGGCGTCCTCGTCGCGCAGATAGACCGTGACGCCCCTGCGGGTCAGCGCCAGGGCGGCGGAGGTGCCGATGAGGCCGGTGCCGAGGACGAGGGCGGTACGCACGGGCGCAAGGATACGCGGCGGCGTCCCCGCGGGGCGCGGGGAGGCCGCCTTGCGCCCGGCGGCTACGGGCGTACGGGCCGGGGCGTCAGAGGCCGACCTCCCGCATCAGGATCCCGACCTCGGTGTTGGTGAGCCGGCGCAGCCAGCCGGACTTCTGGTCGCCCAGCGCGATGGGGCCGAAGCGGGTCCGTACCAGCTTGTCGACGGGGAAGCCGGCCTCGGCGAGCATCCGCCGCACGATGTGCTTGCGGCCCTCGTGCAGCACCACCTCGACGAGGTAGTTCTTGCCGGTGTTCTGCACCACCCGGAAGTCGTCGGCCTTGGCGTAGCCGTCGTCCAGCCGGATGCCGTTCTTCAGCTGCTTGCCCAGGTCGCGCGGGAGCGGGCCCTGGATCGCGGCGAGGTAGGTCTTCTTCACGCCGTAGCGGGGGTGGGTGAGGCGGTGGGCCAGCTCGCCGTGGTTGGTGAGCAGGATGATCCCCTCGGTCTCGGTGTCGAGGCGGCCCACGTGGAAGAGCCGGGTCTCGCGGTTGTCCACGTAGTCGCCGAGGTTCTGCCGCCCCTCCGGGTCGTCCATCGAGGAGACGACGCCGACGGGCTTGTTGAGGGCGAAGAAGAGGTACGACTGGGTGGCCACGGTCAGCCCGTCGACCCTGATCTCGTCCGTCTGCGGGTCGACGCGCAGGCCCTGCTCGGTGACGATGCGCCCGTTGACCTCGACCCGCGCCTGGTCGATCAGCTCCTCGCAGGCGCGCCGCGACCCCATGCCGGCCCGCGCCAGCACCTTCTGCAGCCGCTCGCCCTCCGGCTCGCCGAACGTCTTCGGCAGCTTCCGCTGCGGGCCGGTGTGCCGCTCCCTCGCCCGCTCCTCCAGCTGCGCGTCGTACTCGCGGGAGCGCGCGGGCCGCGCCGGCGTGCCGCCGCGCCGCCCCCGGCCCCCCTTCCCCGGGCCGCCCGGGCGTTCGCCCTGGGGGGCGCCTGACTTCTCGTACCGCCGCTCCTCGGGGCGGGGGCGGCCCTGGCCGCGCTGTGGGGCGCCGCGCTTGCCGCCCGCCCCCCGGGGGTCGGAGCCCGAGGGCTTCCTGCTGTTCCTGCCGCCGCTGCTTCGCATCGAGCTACCGTCAGTCCGTTGTCTGGTCAGGTGTCGTCGTCCACGTCGAACGACGGGACGCCCTCCTGGGACTCGCCCTCCACCGCGTCCGCGTCCGGGAGGAACGGGGCCAGCTCGGGGAGCTCGTCCAGGCCGCGCAGGCCCATCCGCTCCAGGAAGTAGTTCGTCGTCCTGTACAGGATCGCACCTGTGCCGTCCTCCGTGCCCGCCTCCTCGATGAGTCCGCGCTGGAGCAGGGTGCGCATGACCCCGTCGCAGTTGACGCCGCGGACCGCGGAGACCCGGGAGCGGGAGACCGGCTGGCGGTACGCGACGACCGCGAGGGTCTCCAGCGCGGCCTGCGTGAGCCGGGACTGCTGGCCGTCCAGGACGAAGCCCTCGACGGCGGGGGCGTAGGCGGCGCGGGTGTAGAAGCGCCAGCCGCCGGCGACGTGGCGCAGGTCGAAGCCGCGGCCCTGGACGGTGTACTCGTCGGACAGCTCGCGCAGGGCGTCGGCGATCTCGCGGGGGCGGCGGTCGAGGACCTTGGCCAGGTGCTCGGCGGTGACGGGCTCGTCGACGACCATGAGGACGGCTTCGAGCGCGGGGCGCAGCGGAAGCGCGGCGGTGGGACTCGCCGACGGCTGCTCAGGGTGGTCCGCCGGCTGCTGTCCTGCCTGCTGCTCCGCGGGGGGTTCCGCGGCCGCCGTCTCCGCCGTGTTCACTGTCTCCGCCGGGTTCGCTGTGTTCGCCGTCTCCGGCACGTCCGCCACCGCGTCGCTCATCGTTCGCCGTCCCCTTCGCCTGCGTCTGCGTCTGCGCCTTCGCCACGCTCGTCCCCGGGCGGCGTGTCGAACTCGTCGGTCACCACCGGCGCCGCGTCCTCCCGCCCCGTCCACCGCACCGTCAGCGGCTCCAGCGCGCCCTCCTGGTCCAGCGCCACGGCCCGCTCCCGGTACAGCTCCAGCAGCGCCAGGAACCGGGCCACGACGGTCAGCGGGTCGGGGGCGTCGGCGATCAGCTCCTGGAAGCCGACCGAGCCGTGCTCGCGCAGCCGGGCGACCACGACCTGAGCCTGCTCCTGGACGCTGACGAGCGGGGCATGGATGTGTTCGACGTAGACCTGGGGCACCGGCTTGGGCTGCATCGCCTTGACCGCGAGCCGGGCGAAGCCCTCGGGGCCGATGCTGATGACCACCTCGGGCAGCAGCTCCGCGTGGTGCGGCTCCAGCCCGACGGTACGGGGGTGGCGCAGCGACTCGTCCTCCAGCCGGCGCTGGAAGATGCCCGCTATCTCCTTGTACGCGCGGTACTGGAGCAGCCGCGCGAAGAGCAGGTCCCGGGCCTCCAACAGCGCGAGGTCCTCCTCGTCCTCGACCTCGGCGGCGGGCAGCAGGCGGGCGGCCTTGAGGTCGAGGAGGGTGGCGGCGACGACGAGGAACTCGGTGGTCTGGTCGAGGTCCCAGTCCGGGCCCATGCCGCGGATGTGGGCCATGAAGTCGTCGGTGACGCGGTGCAGGGAGACCTCGGTGACGTCCAGCTTGTGCTTGGAGATGAGCTGGAGGAGGAGGTCGAAGGGGCCCTCGAAGTTGGCGAGCCGGACCCGGAAGGCGCCGTCGCCGGACTCGGGGTGCGCGCCGGGCTCGGGGTCCGTGTCGGGGCCGGGATCGGGCGCCGTGTCGGGGGCGGGCTCCGGGTCCGGGTCCGGCTCCGCGCCGCCCGGGCCGGCCGGGGAGGGCTCGGTCTCCGGCTCGGGGTCCGGCTCCCCCGGGCCGGGCTCGGGGGACGGCGCGGGCGCCGGGCTCGGCTCGTCGGGGCGCGGGGCGGGGCCGGGGATCGGCAGCGGGGCCGGCTCCGGCGTGCCGGGGACGGGCGACGGGTCCGGCTTCGGCAGCGGCATCGGCTCGGGGTACGGCTCCCGCACCGGATCCGGGTCGGCGGGCGGCGGAGCGGGCTTCGTGGGCGTCGCGGCGACCCCGGGGCCGCGGCCGAGGGAGCGCCGGGCGGTACGCGCGGGGCGCTGCGGGTCGTCGTGCCTCTCGTCCATCGCTCGCAGCGTATCGCCCGGAGCGGTTCGCGCCCGGTTGTTGTCCGGCGGGGCGGCGCCCCGGTCATCCGGTACGGGGCCGCGCGGGCGGCGCGGCGCGCACGTACGGGAGCGGGTGGCCGTCAGCGCCCGCGCAGGCGGCGTACCAGGATGCTCGCGTCGCCCCGCGACTCCAGGTCCGCCAGCACCACCGCGACCGCCTCGCGGACGATGCGGCCGCGGTCCACCGCCAGGCCGTGGTCGCCGCGGAGCACGAGCCGGGCGTGCTCCAGGTCCATCAGCTCCTCGGCGGAGACGTAGACCGTGATCTTCTCGTCGTGCCGCTCGCGGCCGCTGGGCCGGCGCGCGGCGCCGCGCCCCCGGCCGCGCCGGGGCTG
This sequence comes from Streptomyces sp. MAR4 CNX-425, assembly GCF_048656465.1. Taxonomy (NCBI): domain Bacteria; kingdom Bacillati; phylum Actinomycetota; class Actinomycetes; order Kitasatosporales; family Streptomycetaceae; genus Streptomyces; species Streptomyces sp. MAR4 CNX-425. Next base: position 156,329 of record NZ_JBMDLF010000001.1, read on the forward strand.
CGCGGACGCGGCGGCCGAGCCACCGCCCTGCCGCGCGGACTTGGTACGGGGCTGGGCCGGCGGCTCGCGCTCCTCCTGCCGCGCCCGCCCGCCGGGGCCGGCGTCGGCGCCCGCCTCCCGGCCGCCGTGCTCGGTCGCCTCCGGATCCCGCCGGGCGGGCCCGCCCGTGGTGCGGGTGCCGGCCGCCGGGGCCGCGGGGCCGGTCTTGCCGCCGGGGCCGGTACGCGCGCCCCGCGCGCCCGCGCCCGTATCGCCGCCCGGGCCGTCGGACTCCTCGGCGCCCGCCTCGTCGGCGTCCGCCTCGGGCTCCGCCTCGGCACCGGCGGCCACCGCCTCCGAGTCGCCCTCGCGGCTCGGCGCCGGCACGCGCGGCGTGCCGCCGGGCGACTCGCCGTTGGCCCGCTGCCGGTCCGACTGCGGCGTGGACGACTGGAGCGCGGTCCCCCCGGTGGTGCGGAAAAGCTCGTCGGCCCCGGGCAGGCTCACTCGGCGTGGCACCGGGCGAGCACCTCCCTGGCGAGCTGGCGGTAGGCGGCCGCGCCCACGGAGTTGGACGCGTACGAGGTGATGGGCTCGCCGGCCACGGTGGTCTCGGGGAAGCGGACGGTGCGCCCGATGACCGTGTGGTAGACGTGGTCGTCGAATGCCTCGACGACGCGCGCGAGCACCTCGCGGCTGTGCACCGTCCGCGAGTCGTACATCGTGGCGAGGATGCCGTCCAGCTCCAGGTCGGGGTTGAGTCGCTCCTGGACCTTCTCGATCGTCTCGGTGAGCAGCGCGACCCCGCGCAGCGCGAAGAACTCGCACTCCAGCGGCACGATCACCTTGTGCGCCGCGGTCAGCGCGTTGACCGTGAGCAGGCCGAGCGACGGCTGGCAGTCGATGACGACGTAGTCGTACTCGGCCAGCAGCGGCTTCAGCGCGCGCTGGAGCGTCTGCTCCCGCGCCACCTCGCTGACCAACTGCACCTCGGCGGCGGAGAGGTCGATGTTGCTGGGGAGCAGGTCCATGTTGGGCACGGCCGTCTTGAGCAGCACCTCGTCGGCCGCCATGCCCCGCTCCATGAGCAGGTTGTAGACGGTGAGGTCCAGCTCCATGGGGTTGACGCCGAGGCCCACGGAGAGCGCGCCCTGCGGGTCGAAGTCCACGAGCAGCACGCGGCGGCCGTACTCGGCCAGCGCCGCGCCCAGGTTGATGGCGGACGTGGTCTTGCCGACGCCGCCCTTCTGGTTGCACATGGCGATGACCTTCGCCGGGCCGTGGTCGGTGACCGGGCCCGGGATGGGGAAGTACGGCAGCGGGCGGCCGGTGGGGCCGATGCGCTCCCGGCGCTGCCGGGCGGCGTCCGGGGCGAGGGTCGCGGCGTACTCGGGGTCCGGCTCGTAGTCCGCGTCCGGATCGTAGAAGTGACCTTCTGACAGGTCCTCGAAGTCGGAGGTGGCGGATGCGGCGATACGGGTCGTGTCCTCGCCGCCGCTCTGGCTGCCGGTCATGGCGTTCACGTGATGACCGTCCATGCTCTGGTATGCGTTTCCGCCCTGGTGTGCGTGTGCCGAGAAGGTGTGGACGGCGACGGAGCCGACAGGCGCCTCCGCCCCCGGGGATTCGTGGCCCCGCGCAGGCGTGCCTGGACGACCACCCCCGGGAGCAAATGTCGACTCATTCACAAGTCGTCCTACCTCCTAGGTGACCAGGGCACTTCTCGATTGGTCAGCGTGGCACCATGCCGACGATTGGCGACTCTATGGCGTGTCGGGGTCCCGCAGCAACACAATCCCGCAGACAGAGCACGATGTGTCGGGTGTGGAACACCACTTCGGGCGGGCTGTGCGCCGGCGTGGCGCCCGGCCGAACCCCTGGTGACAAGGTTCGGCCGGTGATGCGGAGTTGACACTGTCGCCGATGTGGTCGATGTGCCGTGCACCTGCGCGAAATCAGCCGATTACGCGCGCGAGTTCGGCCGCCGGAAGATCGTGCGCCTCCGCCACGGGACCGTAGACGACCTGCCCTTCATGGGTGTTGAGGCCGAGGGCGAGCGCCGGGTCGCCGCGCAGCGCCGCGCGCCAGCCGAGGTTCGCGAGCTTGACGATGTAGGGAAGCGTCGCGTTGGTGAGCGCGTACGTGGACGTGTTGGGCACCGCGCCGGGCATGTTGGCGACGCAGTAGAAGACCGAGTCGTGCACCGGGAACGTCGGCTCCGCGTGCGTGGTCGGGCGCGAGTCGGCGAAGCAGCCGCCCTGGTCGATCGCGATGTCGACAAGGACACTTCCCGGCTTCATCCGCGACACCAGCTCGTTGTCGACGAGCTTCGGGGCCTTCGCGCCGGGGATGAGCACCGCGCCGATCACCAGGTCGGCGTCGAGGACGGCCTGCCCGAGCGCGTAGGCGCTGGAGGCGAGGGTGCGCACCCGCGTGCCGAAGACCTTGTCGGCCTCGCGCAGCTTGCGCACGTCGGTGTCGAGCAGCGTGACGTGGAAGCCCATCCCGACGGCGATCTGGGTGGCGTTCCAGCCGGAGACGCCGCCGCCGATGACGACCGCCTGCCCCGGCGCCACGCCGGGCACGCCGCCGGGCAGCACCCCGCGGCCGCCCTGCGAGCGCATCAGGTGGTACGCGCCGACCTGCGGGGCGAGCCGGCCGGCGACCTCCGACATCGGGGCGAGCAGCGGCAGCTGCCGGTCGGCGGTCTCCACCGTCTCGTACGCGATGGCCGTGGTGCCGGACTCCAGCAGCGCATCGGTGCAGGCGCGGGAGGCGGCGAGGTGGAGGTAGGTGAAGAGCACCTGATCCTTGCGCAGCCGGTGGTACTCGTCGGCGATCGGCTCCTTGACCTTCAGCACCAGATCGGCGGCGGCCCACACGTCGTCGGCGGTGGGCAGGATCTCCGCCCCGGCCGCGACGTACTCCTCGTCGGGGATGGACGAGCCGAGGCCGGCGCCCTGCTCCACGACCACGTCGTGCCGGTGGCGGACCAGCTCGTGCACTCCGGCAGGCGTGATGGCCACCCGGAACTCGTTGTTCTTGATCTCGCGGGGAATTCCGACCTTCACGATGGATCACGGTCCTTGGGGTGAGGGGATCACGTCAGGCCCCGGTCGGGGTGTCCGCCGCGGCCTGGCCATTCTTAAATGAAGGAATCCTCTGAGTCCAGCCTTTGAAACAGACAGATTTTTGCGATGGATCGATGGATTCACAGGTCGGCGGGGGCGGGGCGGGGTGCCGGGCCCGTCTTCGGACTGTCCTCGGCCACGACCTCCCGGCCCTCCCCGGCGGCGGTCTCCGCGGCTGCCGCGGAGGCGGCCGGGGCGGTGTCCGGGGCACCTTCCGGGGCGCGTACCCCGGCGTCGTCCGGGACGCCGCCGGGCGCACGCTCCGGCGCGGCCCCGGACGCGGCCTCCGCGGCCGACCCGGGCCGGGCCTCCGCGGCCGACCCGGGCCGGGGTTCCGCGGCCGACCCGGGCCGGGGTTCCGCGGTCTGCCCGGGCCGGGGTTCCGCGGTCTGCCCGTGCCGGGGTTCCGCGGTCTGCCCGTGCCGGGGTTCCGCTACGGGTTCCGTCAGGAGCTCCGCTACGGGTTCCGTCGCGAGCTTCGTCACGGGCTTCCCTGCGGGGTCTGCCACGGGCTCCGCGGCGGGTGCCGTCGCGAGCTTCGTCGCGGGCTTCCTCGCGGAGTCCGCCGCGGACCCCCGGGCGGATTCCGTCGCGACCTTCGTCACGGGCCCCGTTGCTGGCTTCCTCGCGGAGTCCGCCACGGGCCCCCCGGCAGGCTCCGTCGCGAGCTTCGGCACGAGTTCCGTTGCGGGCTTCCCTGCGGGGTCCGCCACGGGCTCCCCGGCAGGCTCCGTCGCGAGCTTCGGCACGAGTTCCGTTGCGGGCTTCCCTGCGGGGTCCGCCACGGGCTCCCCGGCAGGCTCCGCCACGAGCTTCGGCACGAGTTCCGTTGCGGGCTTCCCTGCGGGGTCCGCCTCGGGCCCTTCGGCGGGTTCGGGGGCGGGCGTCGCCGCGGGTTCCGCCGCGCGCTCCTCGGTGGGCTGTGGCTCCGGCTCCGCCACGGGGGCGAGGACGGGCCCCTCGGCCGGCTCCGGGACCCGCTCCGCCAGCCGCCGCGCCGCCGCCCGGTGCAGCTCCGCCGCCTCCGGGTCGCCGGCGCCGTCGACGAGGTCCGCCAGCCGGAGCTGCACCGCCGCCCGCAGCGCCGTGTCGCCCGAGACCCGCGCCACCTCCATCGCGCGCGTGCACGTCCGCAGGGCCTCGGCCCGGTACCCCGCGTACATCTGCACCCGCGCCACCTCGCCCAGCGCCCGCGCCTGGCCCCCCACGTCCCCGAGCCGCCGGTGGGCCGCCGCCGAGCCGCGCCACTCCCGCAGCGCCCAGCCCCACGCCCCGGCGTACGTGTGGACCGCCCCCAGCCGCGCCCGCAGCCGCGCCTCGTCGGCCAGCTCGCCGCGCGTCTGCCGCAGCGCCAGCGCCCGGCCGAACCAGTCCGCCGCCCGGCCCCAGTCCCGTAGCTCCTGGTACGCCGCCCCGACCGACTCCAGCGCCCGCCCCACCGGCCGCGGATCCCGCGCCTCGCGCGCCGCCGCCAGCGCTCCCTGGTACCGCGCGAGCGCGGCCCGCGGCCGCTCCGCGCGCAGGTCCAGGTCGCCGAGGTTGAGCAGCGCCGCCGCCTTCTCCCAGACCAGCCCGCGCCGCTCGGCGACGCCCAGCACCAGCTCGTGCAGCCGGTACTGCTCGGGCGCCGCGTCCGCCTCGCCGCGGTGCGCCCCCAGCGCCCGCGACAGCGCGGCGACCAGCCGCCGCGCCAGGGTGTCCAGCTCCCCGTCGGCGACCGCCGACCGGGCCGCCGCCAGCAGCGACGGCAGCCGGCTGCGCAGCCACGCCGCGGCCGCCTCCGGCGACGGGAAGCGCAGCGCCCGCGGCAGCCCGGCGAGCCGGGCGTGCACCGCCGAGCCGGCAGGCTCGGTGACGGCCCGGCAGGACTGGAGGAGGCGTACGTACCGCTCCAGCATCCGGGCCCGGGCGAGCAGCGCCTCCTCCGCGCCGACGCCGGTCTCCAGCGCCTCGCGCAGCAGCGGCTGGAGGCAGCCGGGCACCTCGTACTGCGTGAGCCCGGCCCCCTCCGGCTCCGCCACCGGGCGCAGCAGGCCCTGGCCCGCGCAGTCCGCGAGCGTGGTGCGGGCGGTGGCGACGGTGCAGCCGGCGAGGGCGGCGGCGGAGTGGGCGTCGACGAGCCCGGCGGGCGCCAGCGGCAGCAGCCGCAGCAGGTGGGCGACGGCCGGCGGGAGCGATTCGTGGACGAGCCGGAACGCCCGCGCCAGCGCCTTCGGGCCGGACGGCCGCCCCGCGGACCCCTCGGTGCTGTCGCCCTTGCGGCGCAGCTCCCGTACGGCGTCGGCGACGCACGCCTGCGGGTGCCCGGCGAGCCACCCGCCGGCCAGCACCAGCGCGGCGGGGTGGCCGGCGCACTCCTCGGCCAGCACGTGCGTGGCCTCCGGGTCGCAGGCGATCCGCGTCTGGCCGGCGTACGAGGCGATCAGCGCCAGCGCCGCCGCGGGCTCCAGCCCGCCGAGGGTGCACGGGCGCACGTCCGGGACGCCCTTCAGCGGCCCCTCGGCGACGGCGACGACGAGGCAGTCGCGCGACTCGGGGACCAGCTCAAGGAGCTGCTCGGGGGCGGTGACGTCGTCGAGGACGAGCAGCGCGGAGCGCTCGGCGAGCGCGGCGCGCAGCTCGGCGGCGAGGTGCTCCGGCCCGGCCCCGGCGACCGGCGGCACCCCGAGGGCGTCGAGCAGGTCCCGTACGGCCCGCTCCAGCGGCACCGCCTCGCCGCCGGGGCCGGAGAGCCGCGCGGTGTGGACGCCGCCGGGGTAGTCGGCCGCGACGGTGCGGGCCAGCTCCGCGGCGAGCGCGCTGCGCCCGGAGCCCGGCCGCCCGGCGATGAGCAGCACCCGGCTGCGGGGCGCGGGGCGGCCGGCGAGGGTGTCGAGACCGGCGCGGGCGATGTCGGCGCGCAGGGCGTCGAGCTCGCGGGTCCTGCCGACGAACCGGTGGGGGGCGGCCTGTTCCGTCACGCCGCGAGCGTAATTGACCCGGCGTGAGGGGCGGGTCACGTGACGGCACCTGGCCGAACGCCGGAACGAAAATCACCGCATCGGATCAACCGCCCGGCGGGCCCGAACCGGCCCGTGCCGGGCCCGAAACGGACCCGCGCCGGGCCCGCGCCGGGCCCGCTCAGGCGGGGAACGGGCGGGCCGGCCAGGGGGCGTTCGCCGGGCGCAGCGCGTCGAGCCCGCCGTCGGCCCGGGCGGCCTGGAGGGCCAGCACCCCCAGCATCAGGCAGTTGTTGTGCAGGTCCCCGGCGAGGACGCCGCGCAGCAGGTCCGCCACCGGAACCCGGTCGAGGGTGAGGTCCAGCTCCTCGCCCTCGGCGGCGAAGCGCTCGCCCTCGGCCTCGGTGACCCCGCGGGCGAGGAAGACGCGCACGGCCTCGTCGCAGCCGCCGGGGGTGGTGTAGACGTCGACCAGGACCCGCCAGTCGTCGGCCTTGACGTGCGCCTCCTCGTACAGCTCGCGCTGGGCGGCGCTCAGCGGGTTCTCGCCGGGCACGTCGAGGAGGCCGGCGGGGATCTCCCAGAGCTTGTGCCGTACCGGGTGGCGGTACTGGTTGAGCACCAGCACGCGGTCCTCGTCGTCCAGGGCGAGCACCGCGACGGAGCCGGGGTGGACCTGGTAGTCGCGGCGGGCGACGGTGCCGTCCGGCATGACCACGTCGTCGGTGCGCACGGCGGTCTTGGCGCCGGTGAACGGCGTCTCGCTGGCGACGACCTCCCACTCGGCCGCCGTGTCCGTCAGCTCCGCCATCAGTTGCCCGCCTCTCGCGCCGCGGCCACCGGCTCCTGCGCGCCCGCGCCCGCGTGCGCGTCCCGCGCCCCGGCCTGCGGTCGCGCGGCGTCCTGCTGGCGCGCACCCTCCTGTCTTGCGACGGCTGCCTTCACCAGCCCGGCGAAGAGCGGGTGCGGCCGCGTCGGCCGCGAGCGCAGCTCGGGGTGGGACTGGGTGGAGACCAGGTAGGGGTGGGTCTCGCGCGGGTACTCCACGTACTCCACGAGCTTGTTGTCCGGGGAGGTGCCGGAGAAGGCGAGGCCGGCCTTCTTCTCCAGTTCGCCGCGGTAGGAGTTGTTGACCTCGTAGCGGTGCCGGTGGCGCTCCTCGACGTAGGGCTGGTCCGCGTACGCCTCGCGTACCACCGAGCCCTCCGCCAGCTTGGCCGGATAGAGGCCGAGCCGCATCGTGCCGCCCATGTCGCCCTCGCCGGCGACGATGTCGAGCTGCTCCTCCATGGTGGAGATCACCGGGTCGGTCGCGGCCTGGTCGAACTCCGTGGAGTTGGCGCCCGCGATGCCGGCGAGGTTCCGCGCCGCCTCGATGACGATGCAGTGCAGGCCGAGGCAGATGCCGAGCAGCGGCACGCGGTTCTCGCGGGCGTAGGTGATCGCGCCGATCTTGCCCTCCACGCCGCGCTCGCCGAAGCCGCCGGGGACGACGATGCCGTCCACGTCCCCGAGGTGCTTGCGCGCGCCCTGCGGGGTGCGGCACTCGTCGGACGGCACCCATTTGATCTTGGCGCGGGCGCTGTTGGCGAAGCCGCCGGCGCGGATCGCCTCGGTGACCGACAGATAGGCGTCGGGCAGGTCGATGTACTTGCCGACGAGCGCGATCGTCACCTCGTGCGCCGGCTGGTGCACGCGCCGCAGCAGGTCGTCCCACTCGGTCCAGTCCACGTCCCGGAACGGCAGGTCCAGCTTGCGGACGACGTACGCGTCGAGGCCCTCGGCGTGCAGCACCTTGGGGATGTCGTAGATCGACTTGGCGTCGATGGCGGCGACGACGGCGGCCTCGTCGACGTCGCACATGAGCGAGATCTTCCGCTTGGTCGCCGCGGGCACCTCGCGGTCGGCGCGCAGGACGATCGCGTCGGGCTGGATGCCGATGCTGCGCAGCGCGGCGACCGAGTGCTGCGTCGGCTTGGTCTTCAGCTCGCCGGACGGGCCGATGTACGGCAGCAGCGAGATGTGCACGACGAACACGTTGTCCCGGCCGACCTCGTGCCGCACCTGGCGGACGGCCTCCAGGAACGGCAGCGACTCGATGTCGCCGACGGTGCCGCCGACCTCCGTGATCACCACGTCCACGTCGTCGGACGCCATGCGCCGGATCCGGGACTTGATCTCGTTGGTGATGTGCGGGATGACCTGGACGGTGTCGCCGAGGTACTCGCCGCGGCGCTCCTTGGCGATCACGGTGGAGTAGACCTGGCCGGTGGTGACGTTCGCCGAGCCGTCGAGGTCGACGTCGAGGAAGCGCTCGTAGTGCCCGATGTCGAGGTCGGTCTCCGCGCCGTCGTTGGTGACGAAGACCTCGCCGTGCTGGAACGGGTTCATGGTGCCCGGGTCGACGTTCAGATACGGGTCGAGCTTCTGCATCGTGACCCGCAGCCCGCGCGCCTTGAGCAGGGCGCCGAGGCTGGAGGCGGTGAGCCCCTTACCGAGCGAGGAGGCGACGCCTCCCGTGACGAAGATGTGCTTGGTCGTCGTGGATGGCATGGCCAAGAGGGGCTCCCGTGGTCGCTGATGAGGTGCGTCGCGGGGTGCCCCGGATCGAGGTGGGCCGCTCGGCGAGCGCCGCCGCCGCGTGCCCGGCAGGCCCTCCGCTCCACGGGCTACCAGGGTATCAGCCATCCCCCGGCCGGCGCCCGCCGCCGACCCCTCTCCGGCCGCCTGACCCGATCGGACCAGGGGCAATCCCGCGACCGTGGCGCGCGCGCGTGCGCGAAGGCTTTATCCTCTGCGGAACGCACTTCAACCTGGAGAGGCACGTGGCCGGGCGGATCGAGGACTACGCACTTCTGGGCGACATGCAGACGGCAGCGCTCGTCCGTCGCGACGGCACCGCCGACTGGCTGTGCCTGCCCCGCTTCGACTCCCATGCGGTGTTCGCCTCCCTACTGGGGACCGAGGAGCACGGCTTCTGGCACCTCGGTCCCGCGTTCGCTCCCGAGGCCGGCCCGCCGCCCGCGACCCGCCGGCGCTACCGCGGCGACTCGCTGGTGCTGGAGTCCGAGTGGGACACCCCCCGCGGCACGGTCCGGCTGATCGACTTCATGCCGCCGCGCGACGGCGCCTCGCCGCAGCTGATCCGCATCGTCGAGGGCGTCACGGGCCGGGTCCCGATGCGCTCCGCGCTGCGGATGCGCTTCTCCTACGGACGTATCGTGCCCTGGGTCCACCAGACCGAGGACGGCCGCACGGTCGGCGTGGCCGGGCCGGACTCGGTGTGGATCGACGCCCCGGTGCCGACGTACGGCCGGAACCTCACGACGTACTCGGACTTCACCGTCGGCCCCGGCGACCGGCTGGCGTTCACGATCAGCTGGCAGCCCTCGCACCGCGAGCCGCCGCAGCCCGCCGACCCCGAGGCGGCGCTGACCGCCACGGAGGACTTCTGGCAGGAGTGGACCGAGCACTGCACGTACCACGGCCCCTACCGGCACGCCGTGATCCGCTCGCTGATCACGCTCAAGGCCCTGACGTACGAGCCCACCGGCGGCATCGTCGCCGCGCCCACCACCTCGCTGCCCGAGGACATCGGCGGCGTGCGCAACTGGGACTACCGCTTCACGTGGCTGCGCGACGCCGCCATCACGCTGTCGTCGCTGCTGCGCACCGGGTACCACGAGGAGGCCCGCGCCTGGCGCGAGTGGCTGCTGCGCGCGGTGGCGGGCGACCCGGAGAACCTCCAGATCATGTACGGCATCGCCGGCGAGCGCGAGCTGGGCGAGTCGGAGCTGGACTGGCTCCCGGGGTACGAGGACTCCCGCCCGGTGCGCGCCGGCAACGGGGCGGCGGGCCAGTTGCAGCTGGACGTCTACGGCGAGGTCGTCGAGGCGCTCCACCTCGCGCACATGACGGGCCTGGCCCGCAACGACTACGCGTCGCTGCTCCAGCTGAAGATGATCCGCTGGGTCGAGGAGAACTGGGACCGCCCGGACGAGGGGCTGTGGGAGGTGCGCGGCCCGCGGCGGCACTTCGTGCACTCCAAGGTGATGACGTGGGTCGCCGTGGACCGCACGATCAAGCTCATCGAGTCGGGTGAGGCGGACGGCCCGCTGGAGCGCTGGCAGCGGCTGCGCGACGACATCCACCGCGACGTGTGCGAGAAGGGCTACGACCGGCAGCGGAACACGTTCACGCAGTCGTACGGCTCGCAGGAGCTGGACGCCTCGCTGCTGCTGATCCCGCAGGTCGGGTTCCTGCCGCCGGACGACAAGCGCGTCATCGGCACCATCGAGGCCATCCAGCGCGAGCTGGGCACCCCCGACGGCTTCATCCGCCGCTACCCGACCGCGGGCGACGAGGCCGGCAGCGACGGGCTGCCGGGCGACGAGGGCGCGTTCCTCGCCTGCTCGTTCTGGATGGCGGACGACCTGGCGATGATCGGCCGGGTGCAGGAGGCGCGGCAGCTCTTCGAGAAGCTGCTGGCGCTGCGGAACGACCTGGGGCTGCTGGCGGAGGAGTGGGACCCGCGGCTGCAACGCCAGGTCGGGAACTTCCCGCAGGCGTTCAGCCACGTGCCGCTGATCGACACGGCGCTGCGGCTGAGCGCGTCGGGCGCGTACGGGTAGCGCTCCGCGCTGCCGAAGCGGGCGGCGGCGGCCCGACCCGCGCCGCCGCCCCCGCCGCCCGGCCGGGGGTGTGCCCCGTCCCGCTTCCTCAGGCACGCACGCGGACGACGGTCTTTCCCTTGCGCCGCCCGGTCGGGTTGAGGGCGGCGACGGCGTCGTCGAGGGGGGCGACGTCGCCGATGTTCGTCCGCAGCCGGCCGTCCCGGACGCGCTGGACGATCTCCTTCAGCTGGGCGCGGTCGGCCTCGACGACGAAGTCGACCGCCAGGCCGTCGGCGGGTCGAGCCTCGGGCGGGCCGGCGATGCTCACCAGCGTTCCTCCCGCCCGGACCAGGAGTGCGGACCGCTTCTGGATGTCGCCGCCGAGCATGTCGAAGACCATGTCCACACCGCCGACGTCTTCGAGGGAGTCGTTGTCGAGGTCGAGGTACTCCTGCGCGCCGAAGTCGAGTGCGGCCTGCCGGCCGTCGGCCCGTCCGGTGCCGATGACGTAGGCGCCGGCCTCGCGCGCGAGCTGCGTCACCATGGATCCGACTCCCCCGGCCGCACCGTGCACGAGGACGCTCTGCCCGGCGTGGAAGCGGCCGTGGTCGAAGAGTCCCTGCCACGCGGTCAGGCCCGAGATCGGCAGGCTCGCGCCCACCGTGAAGTCGACGTCGCCCGGCAGCGGCGCCAGGTTCCGGGCCTCGACGGCCGTGTACTCGGCCAGGGTGCCGTCGCGGGTCCAGTCGGTGAGCCCGAACACCCGCTGGCCCACCGACAGCCCTGCCGTGCCGTAGCCGAGGGCGGTGACCACTCCGGCCAGTTCGTGCCCGGGGACGGACGGCGTCCGGTCACGGCCGAGGCGGTCGGTCCAGGTTCCGGGCCAGGTCAGTTCGCCCGGGGTGTATCCCGCCGCATGGACCTCGACAAGGACGTCGTTCCCCGCCGGCTCCGGCTCGGGCCGCTCCACGAGCGTCATTCCGGCCGTTCCCGCGGCCTCGTCCGTCACGACAATCGCCTTCATCCGGCGCCTCCTTGTTTGTACGGCATGTCGGTCACCCGCGTGTGCGGCGCCGTCCTTCGCGTCTCACCGAGCGGATCGTGCGGCGCGGTAGCCGCGGCTCTACGTCTCGTCCAGGGGGACCGCCAGCGAGACGGTGCCCCTCATGTCGAGCCACACGGTGCCTCGTGTGCGCACCAGCCGCAGCACGACGCCGCCGCACCGCTGGCACCGTGCGACGAAGCCCGGTGCGCGCCCGTACACGTGCAGGCGGGCGAGCGGGCCCGCGCAGCCGCAGTGCGCGCACCGGCTCGTGGCGGCGGTCACGTCGACGGCGAAGATTTCGGAGAGGGGTCCGGCCAGCGCGTTGCCGTCGACGTGTCCGTCGGCGGCGGCCCCGTCGTCGGTTCCCGGGGTCTCCATCTCAGCCTCCACTGTCGCCGAAGCGTTCGGTACGGACCCGCTCCGGCGCGTGTCCGAGCAGCACCAGGTAGGCGGCCGTCTTCTCGACGAACCCCGTGGGCCCGCAGACGTAGCAGGTCGGGTCGAAGTCGGGGGGCCAGCCGCCGCGGGCCAGATCGTCGGGGGTGATGCGCCCCGGCGGACGCCGCGCGCCTTCCGGGGCCTGGCGGGTGTAGAGGTACGTGGTGTCCAGGCCCGGCGCGCCCTTCCGGAGCTCCGCGCGGTACAGCGTGTCCTCGGGGGCCCGCACGGAGTACAGCAGCCGGAACGGCACCCGGCTCCCCGCGGCGGTCCGGGCGCGGACCATGCACATCAGCGGTACGAGCCCCGAGCCGCCGGCCACCAGCAGGACCGGCTCCGGCTGCGCCTGCCGCCAGACGAACCAGCCGCCGACGGGGCCGCGCAGCTCCAGCCGGTCGCCGGGGACCAGCTCGTCCACCAGGTAGGGGGACACTTCGCCGTCGGGCAGTCGCTGGACGGTGAGCTCCAGGCGGCGGCCGTCGGCGGCCGAGGCGATCGAGTAGCTGCGCTGGGTGCTGTAGCCGTCCTCCGCGGTCAGCCGTACGTCCACGTGCTGCCCGGCGAGGTGGCCGGGCCAGTCCGGTACGTCGAGCACGAGCGTGACCGCGCTGGCCGACTCCCTGCGCCGGTCGGTGACCTCGGCGACCCGCCAGCGGAGCCGGTCGCCTAGTCTCCCTGGTACCGCTGTTCTCGCCATGGGTCTCCGTAGTCGTGGTAGCCCGCGCTCTCCCAGAAGCCGGGGGTGTCGCTGTGCGCCAGCTCGATGCCGCGCACCCACTTCGCCGACTTCCACAGGTACAGGTGGGGGACGAGGAGCCGGGCCGGGCCGCCGTGCTCGGGCGCCAGGTCCTCGCCCTCGTAGCCGTAGGCGATCCACGCCTTGCCGTCGAGCAGGTCTTCGAGGGGGAGGTTCGTGGTGTAGCCCCCGTACGAGGTGACGAGTGCGTACTCGGCCGCCGTCTCCACGTTCTCCAGCAGGACGTCCAGGGACACGCCCGACCACTCGGTGCCGAACTTCGACCACTTGGTCACGCAGTGCAGGTCCACCGTCGGGTTCTCGGACGGGAGGGCCATGAAGGCGGCCCAGTCCCACGCGTGCCGCTGCCCCGTCTCGGTGGTCACGGTGAGCTCCCACTCGCTCTGCCGCACGCGGGGCGTGGGCCCGGCGGACAGCACCGGGAAGCCGGTGGTCTCGTACTGTCCGGGCGGCAGATGCGTGCCTTCGGGCGGCCTGCGCCCGTGGAAGCCTCGCGAGATGATCCCCATGTCGCCTTCCTTCTCCGTGTCGGGGCGGCCGCTGCGACGGCTCGGGAGTACGGCGTCAGCACGAGCCCGGTACCTCCATCGTGCCGAGGGATCCGCCCGGCGGCGACGCGGCGCTGCCGTCCGGGGCATGCCCCAGGATCCCCGGGTCCTCTCGCACGTCCCGCGGGCCACCGGGGTCCGCGAACCGGCGCCCGCGCATACAGTACCGCGGGACGCGCAATTTTTCTGGACCAAATGGTCCGTAAATTTTCTCAGGAGATCCCGCTCTCCGGAGGCTCGCCCCCGGAGGCCGCCGCGTACATCCGCACGTGGTCGATCGCCATGTTGAGGGCGATCCTCATGGGCTCGACGTCCCGCGCCGTCTGCGCGAGGAGGTAGCCGCCCTGGAGCGCGGCCATGAGGCCGGTCGCGAGCCCGCCGACGTCGGCGTCCGCCCGGAGGACCCCCGAGTCCCTCATCCGCGCGAGGCCGGCCTCCAGGAGGCGCTCCCAGTCGGCGAAGTGCCCCGCCGCCGCCCTGCGCGCGTCCTCGTTCTGGTCGGCCAGCTCGCTCGCGAGGGAGCCGAGGGGGCAGCCGTGGGCCCCGTTGTGCAGCGCGTTGCGCTCGACCAGCGCATCGCGCCAGCGCTCCAGCCCGCGGAACGAGCCGAGCCGCCGCAGCTGCTGGCGCTGGCGTTCGAGCACTCCCGCGGCGTTCCACGCGACGACGTCCCGCACCAGCGCGTCCTTGTCGGGGTAGTGGCGGTAGAGCTGGGATTTGCTCGTTCCGCTGGCCGCCCTGACGTCGTCGAGGGTCGTGGCGGCCACGCCCTTGACGTGCATCATGTCGGCGGCGGCCCGCAGAATGCGCTCCCGGGTCGCCCGCCCGCGCTCGGTGAGCCGGGAGTCACTCCTGCCGCGCACCCCTTCCGCCACACGGCCAGGTTAGCCCCCGCGCTGGTCAGCGGGACCGACTGTGGACCTCATGGTCCAGTCCGCGCCGCGCGTCCGCCGTCCCGGGCGCACCGCGGCTACGCGTGGGAGTACGTCATCAGCTCGTCGTAGACCGACAGGACCTGCGTGACCGTGTCGTCCTCCGTCGGCCACGTGCCCGCCTGCGCGCGGCCCGCCGCGGACAGGGCCGCCCGGCGGGCCGGGTCGTGCAGCAGCGCCGTCACCGCGTCGGCGAGCGCGCGGGCGTCTCCGTACGGGACGAGTTCCGCCGCGTCGCCGACCAGTTCGGGGACGCCGCCCACCGCGGTGGCCACCAGCGGGGCGCCCGCGTGCAGCGCCTCCTGGGCCAGCACCGGGCGCGCCTCCCACGGGCTCGAGAGCACCGCGACATCCGCGGCGGCCAGCAGCCGGGGCAGGTCGTCGCGTCGGCCCAGGAGGCGTACGGGCAGCTTCTCGGCGTCGATACGGCGCTGGAGCCGGCCGCGCGCCGGGCCCTCGCCGGCGACGGCCAGCAGCGGCTGCTCCGGCAGCGCCCGCCACCGGCGGGCGGCGTCGAGCAGCGGGTCGTGCGGGCCGGACGCGTCGAGCGGGGCGGCGGTGACCACCAGGGGCCGGTCCAGGGTGCCGAGTTCGGCGCGCACCCGCCGGCGGCGCAGGGCGGCGCCGTCGCCGCCGCCGTGCGGCTGCCGCGGTGCCGGGACGGCGATCGGCGCGAGGCGGGCGTCGCGGGCGCCGCGGCGGCGGGCGCCGTCGACGAGGTCCGTGGTGGCGCCGAGGACGACGCGGGCGGAGCGGGACACCCGCCGTTCGAGGAGCGGCAGCACCCGGCCCCGTACCCCGTCCGGCTGGTTCCTGGTGTGCCAGGTGAACACCAGCGGCCTGCGCTGGCCCAGGATCGTCGAGCACGCCATCAGGCCGCACTGCAACCCGTGCGCGTGGACGAGGTCCGCGCCCGCGCACGCCGCGCGCAGCGCCGTCGCCGTGCACAGCGGTGCGGTGGCCAGCCCGCCGCCCTCCGGCAGCCGGGCGATGTGGGCGCCGGCGGCGGCGAAGCCGTAGCGCTCGGCGGCGCCGGGGGTCGCGACCACCGTGACCCGGATGCCCCGGGCCACCAACCCGGCCGCCAGCGAGCGCACATGGGCGCCGCTGCCGGCCTCGCCGCGGCCGACGAGCTGCACGGCGTGCAGCGCGGTGGCGGCGTGGGGCGGTGCGGGGGTGGTGCTCACTGGGCCGGAACTCCTGTCCGTGGCGTCGCAGGGCCAGCCCAGGATGCCACCTGCGAGCAGCCGCCGGACCCGGCTCGGCGCCGTCAACCGCTCTGTACGGGCGTACAGGTCAGACATGCACCACCCTTCCGGGCGATGTCCCGCACGCCCGTCGCGCGCCGCGAAGACGCGCGGCCGGGGCCGTACGGCACGGTGCACTCCACCCGACTACCTCGATAGACGCACCGCCCCGGGAGGAGGTTGCCCAAGGCACCCGTTCGGCCCACAGGGCGCACCCGCCCCGCGCGCACCGCTCGCGGCTACTCCGCGCCCGCGCGGGCCGCCGCGAGCAGCTCCTCCGCGTGCGCGCGGGCCGTCTCGGAGTCCTCCTGGCCCGCCAGCATCCGCGACAGCTCCCGCACCCGCGCCTCGCCGTCCAGCACGGTGACGCCGCTGCGGGTGACCGACCCCTCGCTGGTCTTCTCCACCAGCAACTGCCGGTCGGCGAAGGCCGCGACCTGCGGCAGGTGGGTCACGACCACGACCTGCGCGCCGCGCGCGAGCCGGGCGAGCCGGCGGCCCACCTCGACGGCGGCCTTGCCGCCCACGCCCGCGTCGACCTCGTCGAAGAGGTACGTCGGCACGGGGTCCGAGCCGGCGAAGACCACCTCGACCGCCAGCATCACGCGCGACAGCTCGCCGCCCGAGGCGCCCTTGGCGATCGGCCGCGGCGGGGCGCCGGGGTGCGGGGCGAGGAGCAGCTCGGCCTCGTCGACGCCGGTCGGGCCGTACGCGACGGTGCGGCCGTCGATCTCCAGCCCGTCGGCGCCCTCGGCGACCTCCGTGCGGCGCAGGTCGACCGTCACGCGCGCGTGCGGCATCGCCAGCTCGGTCAGCTCCTCGGTGACGGCGGTGCCGAAGCGTTCCGCCGCCTCGGCGCGGGCCTCGGTCAGCGTCTCGGCGAGGTGCGCCAGCTCGGCGCGGAGCGCGTCGCGCTCGGCGGTCAGCTCCCCGATGCGGTCGTCGTCGCCGTCGAGTTCGGCGAGCCGGGCGGCGCCCGCCTCGGCCCACGCCAGGACGGCGGCCACGCTGCCGTCGCCGGCCCCGTCCCCGCCGCCGCCGGCCGGCCCGCCGGCGGGCTCGTGGCCGTACTTGCGGGTGAGGTGGGTGAGCACCGACCGGCGCTCCTCCACGGCGGCCAGCCGCAGCGGGTCGGCGTCGATCCCGTCGCCGTACGCCGCCAGCTCCTGCGCGACGTCGCCGAGGAGGATGCCGACCTCGGTGAGCCGGTCGGCGAGCCCGGCGAGCGCCGGGTCGTGGGCCCGTACGGCCGCCAGGGCGCGCTGTGCGCCCGCGACGAGCGTGCCGGCGTCGACGGCCTCGGGGTCGGCCGGGTCGCCCGCGAGCGCGGCGTGTGCGGCGGCGGAGGCGGCCGCCAGCCCCTCGGCGTGGCCGAGCCGCTCGGCCTCCGCGGCCAGCTCGACGTCCTCGCCGGCCCGCGGCTCCGCCGCGGCGACCTCCTCCAGACCGAAGCGCAGCAGATCCGCCTCCTGCATCCGCTCACGCGCCCGGGTGGTGATCTCGTCCAGCTCCGCGCTGACGGCGCGCAGCCTGCGGTACGCCGCCGCGTACTTGGCCAGCGGCGCGGCGACCGCGTCGCCCGCGTACCGGTCGAGCGCCCCCCGCTGCCGCGCGGGCTTCAGCAGCCCCTGCTGGTCGGTCTGCCCGTGCACCGCGACCAGGTCCTCGGCCAGCTCGCCGAGGAGCCCGACGGGCACGCCGCGGCCGCCGAGGTGCGCCCGGGAGCGGCCCTCGGCCGAGACCGTACGGCTGATGAGCAGGGCGCCGTCGTCCAGCTCCGCGCCCGCGTCCTCGGCGCGCACCGCGGCGGGCGAGCCCTCGGGCACGGCGACCCGGCCCTCGACGACGGCGGACCTGGCGCCGATGCGTACGAGCGCGGCGTCCGCGCGCCCGCCGAGCAGCAGCCCGAGGCTGGTGACGACCATGGTCTTGCCGGCGCCGGTCTCGCCCGTCACGGCCGTGAAACCGGGCGACAGCTCGACGACCGCGTCGTCGATGACGCCCAGGGACTGGATCCGCATCTCCTCCAACACGGTACGACCATACGAGGTTCCGGCACCGGGTCGCGAGGGGCGTCATGATCGGCGCCCCGGCCGCGGGCGGTGCGGGACGCCGCAACGGGCCGCGGCGCGGCACGCGAGCACCGCCCGTGCGACGGGCCGCGCGTCAGTTCGGCGCGCCCCGCCAGCCCGCCACCGGCAGCGCGAACTTCGCCACCAGCCGGTCGGTGAACGAGGCGTGGTGCAGTCGCGCCAGCCGCACCGGCACGGCGCCCCGGCGCACCTCCACGCGCGCGCCGGCCGCCAGGTCGACGCTGCGGCGGCCGTCGCACCACAGCACGCCGCGCTGGCCCGTCGGCTGCACCTCCACCGCCAGAACCGAGTCCGGGGAGGTGACCAGCGGCTTCGCGAACAGGGCGTGCGCGCTGATCGGCACCATCAGCAGCGCCGCCACCTCGGGCCAGACGACGGGCCCGCCGGCCGAGAAGGCGTACGCGGTCGAGCCGGTCGGCGTCGCGCAGACGACGCCGTCGCAGCCGAAGCGGGAGACGGGCCGGCCGTCGACCTCGGTGACGACCTCCAGCATGCGCTCGCGGGCGGCCTTCTCGACGGACGCCTCGTTCAGCGCCCAGTCGGTGTGCACGGTCCGGCCCTCGTTGCGGACGAGGACGTCGATCGTCATCCGCTCCTCGACCTCGTACTCCCGGGTCACCACCCGGTCCACGACCTTGTCGAGGTCGTCCCGCTCGGCCTCGGCGAGGAAGCCGACGCGGCCGAGGTTGACGCCGAGCATCGGCACCCCGGACTTGCGGGCGAACGCGGCGCCGCGCAGCAGGGTGCCGTCGCCGCCGAGCACGATCAGCAGCTCGCAGTCGTCCATCACCCCGGGGCCCGCCTCCACCAGCTCCGCCTCCGGCGGCAGCGGCAGGTCGGCCGCCTCGTCGGCGAGCACGCGCACGCCCACGCCGGAGCGCAGCAGGCCGCGGACGACCAGCTCGGCGCTGCGGATGGCCGCCGGCCGGCCGGTATGGGCGAGCAGGAACACGGTGCGGTCTGTCATCGGGGCCCCTCCGCCACGGCACGCTCCACGTCCGCCGGGTCCAGCGCGGGCGCCCCGGCGCGCAGCCACAGAAAATACTCGACGTTCCCCTTCGGCCCGGGCAGCGGGCTGGCCGTCACGCCGAGCGCGCCGAGCCCCCGCTCCGCCGCCTGCCCGGCGACCGTGCGCACGGCCTCGGCGCGCAGCCCGGCGCCGCGGACCACGCCGCCGCTGCCGAGGCGCTCCTTGCCGACCTCGAACTGCGGCTTGACCATGAGCACGAGGTCCGCGTCGGGCGTGGCGCAGCGCACCAGCGCGGGCAGCACGAGCCCGAGCGGGATGAACGACAGGTCGCCGACGACGAGTTCGGCGGGCTCGCCGTCGAGGTGGTCGACGGTCAGCTCGCGCACGTTCGTACGGTCCCGGACGGTGACCCGCTCGTCGCTTTGGAGCTTCCAGGCGAGCTGGCCGTAGCCGACGTCCACGGCGACGACGTGCGCGGCGCCGGCGCGCAGCAGCACGTCGGTGAAGCCGCCGGTGGAGGCGCCAGCGTCGAGGCAGCGCCGGCCCGCGACGCGCAGCCCGGCCGGCTCGAACACCGCCAGCGCACCGGCGAGCTTGTGCCCGCCGCGGGAGACGTAGTCGGGGTCGGCGGCGTCGGGGACGACGACGACCGCGGCGGACGTCTCGACCTGGGTGGCGGGCTTGCTGGCGACCAGGCCGCCGACGGTGACGCGGCCGGCGGCGATGAGGCGCCCGGCGTGCTCGCGGGAGCGGGCCAGCTCGCGGCTCACCAGCTCGGCGTCGAGCCGGCGCCGCCGGCCACCGCTCACGGGTTCCCCGGGCGGTACGGGTGCGCGCCGGGGCGCGGCGGGGTGGGGCCGGGGGACGCGGGGGTGGGCGGCGCGGGGCGGGCGTGGCCCTGGCCGTACGGGGCGGGGCCCGCGGGCGCGGGGCGCGCGGGCGCCTGCGCGGGGGCGGACGGGCCCGGGCGGGCGTGGCTCTGGCCGTACCGGCCGGGAGCCGGGCCTCCGGGGGTGTGCGCCGGGGGCGGCGGTGGCGGCGGGGCCTGGGTGCGGTCCAGTTCCTCCAGCGCCTCGCGCAGCGCGCCGTGGGTGTCCTCGTAGACCTCCAGGTGGCCGCCGGTCGGCAGCTCGTCGGCGGCGGCGAGGCGGTCGAGCGCGGCGTCGACGTCGGCGTTGCCGGTGGGCGTACGCGCGACGCCGAGCGGCACGGGCCCGGGCTCGGGCTCGGGCGGGCCGGGCTCGGGCCCGTCGTCCTGCGCTGCCGCCGCCGGGGCGGGTTCCGGTGCGGGTTCCGGTTCGGCCTCCGCCACGGCTTCCGGTTCCGCCTCCGGTCCCGTACGCGCGAACACCGCGGCCCCGGCGTCGGGCGGCACGTCCGCGGCCCCGGGCTCCGCCGCGGGCGTCGGCATCGGCGTGGGCGTCGGCGTCGGCTCGCTCATGCCACGAACCGTACCCCGAACCGCCGCCCGGACCCCGCTCAGACCCCGCCGGCCGCCGCCGCCCGCACCTTGCGCGCCGCCGGGACGACCAGCGGCGTGCCGGTCTCCGGGTCGTCGATCACCTGGCACCTGAGCCCGAAGACCCGCTCGACCAGCGCGGCGTCCACGATGTCGTTCGGGTGCCCCTCCGCGACGATCCGGCCGTCGCGCATCGCGATCAGGTGAGTCGCGTACCGCGCCGCGTGGTTGAGGTCGTGCAGCACGGCGACCAGCGTGCGCCCCTGGGTCTCGTGGAGTTCGGCGCAGAGGTCGAGTACCTCGATCTGGTGCTGGATGTCGAGGTACGTCGTCGGCTCGTCGAGCAGCAGCAGCGGCGTCTGCTGCGCCAGCGCCATCGCGATCCACACCCGCTGCCGCTGCCCGCCGGACAGTTCGTCGACATAGCGGTCCGCCAGCTCCGCGATCCCGGTGGCGGCCATCGACTCCTGCACCACCCGCTCGTCCTCCCGCGACCACTGCCGCAGCAGCCCCTGGTGCGGGTAGCGGCCGCGGGCGACGAGGTCGCCGACCGTGATGCCGTCGGGCGCCACGGACGACTGCGGCAGCAGCCCGAGTATCCGCGCCACCTTCCGCGCCGGCAGCGTCCCGATCGCCTCGCCGTCCAGCAGCACCGCGCCGGTGCTCGGCTTCAGCATCCGGGCCAGCCCGCGCAGCAGCGTCGACTTGCCGCAGGCGTTGGGGCCGACGACGACGGTGAACGAGGAGTCGGGCACCGCCACCGACAGCTTCTCGGCGACGACCCTGCTGTCGTAGGCGAGGGTGACGTTCTCGGCGGCGAGACGGCTCACTGCGGGGCTCCTGTCCGGCGTACGGCGTGCGGCGTTCGTTCGTTCGGTCGCCCGGTCATATCCGGCCCGCCCGGCGCTCCGCGGCGAGCAGCCACAGGAGGTAGACGCCGCCGAGCACGCCGGTGACGACGCCGACGGGCACCTGGTCGGCGCCGAAGGCCCGCTGCGCCCCCCAGTCGGCGACGATCAGCAGCGTGGCGCCCATCAGCGCGGCGGGCGCCAGGTTGGGGCCGGGCGCGCGGGTGAGCCGGCGGGCGAGCTGCGGGGCGGCGAGGGCGACGAAGGCGACCGGCCCCGCGGCGGCGGTGGCGGCGGCGGTGAGCACCACGGCGGCAAGCATCGCCACGAGCCGTACCCGCTCGACGGGAATGCCCAGCGCGTACGCCGTGTCGTCGCCCATCTCCATCATCCGCAGCGGCCGGCCGCAGGCCAGCACGATCGGCACGAGCACCGCGCAGACCGCGGCCAGCGGCCACACGTGCGTCCAGTCCCGCCCGCCCAGCGAGCCGGTGATCCACAGGGTTGCGCGGGCGGCGTCGACCAGGTCGGCCTTGGTGAGCAGGTAGTTGATGACGCCGGTGAGGATGGCGGCGGCGCCGATGCCGACGAGGACGAGCCGGTAGCCGGCCACGCCGCGCCGCCACGCGAGCAGGTAGATCGCCGCTCCGGTGGCGAGCCCGCCGGCCACCGCGCCGGTCGCGACCGCGTCCGAGCCGTCCTTGAACACCACGATGACCACCAGCGCGCCCACCGCCGAGCCGTGCGAGATGCCCAGCACGTCGGGACTGCCCAGCGGGTTGCGGGAGACGGCCTGGAACACCGCCCCGGCCAGCCCCAGCGCCGCGCCGACGAGCAGCCCCACCAGGACCCGCGGCAGCCGCAGTTCGCGGACGACGAACTCCTGCCCGGGGTCGCCGCCGCCGAGCAGCGTGCGCACCACGTCGGCGAAGGAGATGGGGAAGTCGCCGGTGCCGACGAGGACCACGGCGGCGGCGAGCGCGGCGGCGGCGAGCAGCAGGCAGACGAGCAGGGCGCGCAGGTCGAGGCGTACCGACAGGTCGCCCTTCGGGCGGCGTACGTGGAGCGTTCTCACAGCTGCGCCATCCTCCGGCGTCGTACGAGATGGATGAACACCGGCCCGCCGAGGATCACGGTGACGATGCCGACCTGCACCTCCGCGGGCCGGGCCAGCACCCGGCCGAGCACGTCGGCGCCGAGCAGCAGCACGGGCGCGAGCACGGCCGCGTACGGCAGGATCCAGCGGTTGTCGGGCCCGGTCACGGCGCGCACCATGTGCGGGATCATCAGGCCGACGAAGACGATGGGCCCGCAGGCGGCGGTTGCGGCGCCGCACAGCAGCGTGACGGCGAGCATGGCGAGCAGCCGGGTGCGGGCGAGGTTCGCGCCGAGGGCGCGGGCGGTGTCGTCGCCCATGGCCATGGCGTTCAGCGGGCGGGCGAGCAGCAGCGCGAGGACGATGCCGACGGCGAGGAACGGGAGCACCTGCCGGATGGTGGTGGTGTTGGCGGAGGCGAGCGAACCGGTGGTCCAGAAGCGCATCTTGTCGAGCGCCGCGGTGTCCGTCAGCTCGACGGCGCGTACGTAGCCGAAGAGCGCGGCGGTGGCGGCGGTGCCGGCGAGCGCGAGGCGCACGGGCGTGGCGCTGCGGCTGCCGCCGAGCGCGTAGACGAGGACGGAGACGGCGGCGGCGCCGGCGAACGCGAACCAGACGTAGCCCGCGACGGAGGTGACGCCGAAGAAGCTGATGGCGCTGACGACGGCGGCGGAGGCGCCGGCGTTGATGCCGAGCAGCCCGGGTTCGGCGAGGGGGTTGCGGGTGAGGGCCTGCATCACGGCGCCGGAGAGGCCGAGGGCGGCGCCGGCGAGGAGGCCGAGGACGGTGCGCGGGACGCGCATGTCGCGGATGACGACGTCGGTGTCGGTGGCGTCGTACGCGAAGAGGCCGTGCCAGACCTGGTCCAGCGGGATGGACTTGGCGCCGACGGCGACGCTCGCCACGCAGACGAGCAGCAGCGCGGCGCAGGAGGCAACCAGGCCGGCCGCGCGCGGGGAGAACCACCGGCGGCGCGGGGGCGCGTCCTGGGGCGCGGTGTCCTTACGGGGAGCAGCGTCGACCAACACGCAGTTAGGTTAGCCTACCCTGATCGACTGTTCGAGTGTGTGTGCACTCACAGGCCGAGGCGGACCAGCGCCTTCCCCGCGTCGAGACCGCAGGCCCCCTCCCCCGCGTACGTCCACGCCGCCGCGCACAACGCCCGCAGCCCGTCCAGCGGTTGCCCGGCGCCGTCGAGCCGCAGCTCCGGATCCGTACCGCCGGTGGACGCGGTCCAGCCGCCGCACCGCGCGGTCACATCCCCGCCCGCGCCGCCCGCGCCCCCCGACAACGCCGACACCGCCACCTCCGGCTGCCCGGCGGACAGCCCGCGCAGGTCCGCCGCCACGTACGCCGGTCGGTGCCGCGGCGGCGCCGCGAGCAGCTCCGCGGCGCGGGTCACGCCGGTCAGCACCAGCAGCGCGTCGACGCCGCCGTTGTACGCGCCCTCGATGTCGGTGTCGAGCCGGTCGCCGACGACCAGCGGCCGCCGCGCCCCCGTCCGGATGATCGTCTCCCGGTGCATCGGCGGCTCCGGCTTCCCCGCCACCCGCGGCTCGGCGCCCGTGACCAGCCGGACCACCGCCAGCGCCGCGCCGTTGCCCGGGGCCGCGCCGCGGGGGGACGGCAGCGTCAGGTCCGCGTTCGACGCGAACCACGGCACGCCGCGCTGCACCGCGAACGCCGCCTCGTCCAGCCGCCCCCACGGCATCCCCGGCCCGCCGTACCCCTGCACCACCGCGGCCGGGTCGTCGTCCGCCGACTCCACGACCACGAGCCCCCGCTCGCGCAGCGGCCCGTACAGCCCCTCCCCGCCGACCACCAGCACCCGCGCCCCCGGCGGCACCTCCTCGGCCACCAGCCGGGCCACGGCCTGCGCCGAGGTGACCACGTCGGCCGGCGCGGCGGGCACGCCCATCGCGGTCAGCCGCTCGGCGACGGCGGCCGCGGGGCGGGAGGCGTTGTTCGTGACGTACGCCAGGCGCATGCCGTTCGTCCGCGCCGCGGCCAGCGCGCCGACGGCGTGCTCCACGGGGGCCCCGCCGACGTAGACGACGCCGTCGAGGTCCAGCAGCGCCGTGTCGTACACCGTGCACAGCGGCTCCGCGCAGGCGTCGGGACGGGTCCTGAGGGGCTGGCTGGACACGGCGGCGGCTCCGGGGACGGCGCGATACCTACGCCTCGATCATCGCGCACCGCCCACGGCGCATACGATCCGGTCCATGCAGCGTTCACCCGGACTTGAGATCCGCCCCTTCCGCGGGTTGCGCTACGCGCCGTCCCGGGTGCGCAGCCTCGCCGCCGTCACCTCCCCGCCGTACGACGTCGTCGTCCGGCCCGACGGGCTGCACCACCTGGAGACCGCCGACCCGTACAACATCGTCCGCCTCATCCTCCCCCAGGCCGCCGACCCCGCCGCCCGCCACCGCCTCGCCGCCGACACCCTGCGGCGCTGGCGCGCGGAGGGCGTCCTCGTACCCGACCCGCGGCCCGCCCTCTACGTCTACGAGCAGCGCCGGGGCGACCTGCTGCAACGGGGCGTCATCGGGCTGCTGGCGCTGAGCGAACCGGCGGCCGGCGTGGTGCTGCCGCACGAGGACGTGATGGAGGAGGTCGTCGCCGACCGCGCGGGCCTGATGCGCGAGACCGCCGCCAACCCCGAGCCGCTGCTCCTGTCGTACCGCGGCGACGGCGCGGCCACCGGCACCACGGCGGTCGTCACGCGCACGACGGCGCGGACACCGCTGCTGGCGACGACGACGGAGGACGGCTTCGCGCACCGGCTGTGGGCGGTGACGGACACGGACGAGATCGCGGCCGTGCGCGCGGACCTGGCGCGGCGGCAGGCGCTCATCGCGGACGGGCACCACCGGTGGGCGACGTATCTGCGGCTACGGGCCGAGCGGTCGGCCCGCGACGGCGGAGCCGGTGCCGGTGCGGAATCCGGACCAGGACCCGGGCCAGGACCCGGGCCTGACCCTGACCCGGGACCGTGGGGCTACGGGCTGGTCCTGCTGGTCGACACGGCCCGCCACCCCCTCGTCGTCCGCGGCATCCACCGCGTGCTCCGTACCCTGCCGCCCGCCGACGCGCTGCGGCTCCTCGACGGCGAGGCCCGCGTCCGGCCGCTCGACGTTCCGCTGCCCGCGGCGCTGCGGGCGCTCGAAGAGACGGAGGGCAACGCGTTCCTGCTGGCCGGCCGGGGCGTGCTGCACCTGGTCGACCGCCCGGACCCGGGGCTGCTGGCCCGTACGGTACGGACCGACAGGCCGGAGGCGTGGCGCGGCCTGGACGCCACGGTGCTGCACGCCACGCTCATCGAGCACGTCTGGCAGCTCCCGGACGACCCGGCACACATCGGCTACGTCCACGACCCCGAGGCCGCCGCCGCCCAGGCGGAGCGCCTGGGCGGGACGGCGGTGCTCATGAAACCGGTCGCGGAGGACGTCGTACGCGAACTCGCGCGGGACGGTGTGACGATGCCGCGCAAGTCCACGTCGTTCGGCCCGAAGCCGGCGACCGGGCTGGTGCTGCGGGCGCTGGACCTGGGGTGAGTCAGCGCCCGGAGTCCTCGTCGGCGTCCTCGTCCGCGTCCGCGGGCTCGTCCTCGGGCTCGTCCTCGTCGGTGAGATCGGTGCCGGCGCTCTCCGCGGCAGCCGGCGCCGCCTGAGCGCCGTCCTCCGCGACTCCCCCGGCTTCCTCTGCTTCCTCTGTCTCCCCGGCCTCCTCCATCAAGTCCGGGTCAAGCGCGTCGGTGAACTCGATGCCGTCCAGCTCGGCCAGCCGGTCGGAGGCGTCGGTCAGCCCTTCGTGGTCGGCCTCGACGGCCTTCGCGAACCACTCCCGCGCGTCCTCCTCCCGGCCGACCTCCAGCAGCGCGTCGGCGTAGGCGTAGCGCAGCCGCGCGGTCCACGGATGCACACCGTTGGAGGCCAGCTCCGGGCTCTGCAAGGTGACGACGGCGGCGTCGGCCTGCCCCAGGTCCCGCCGCGCCCCGGCGGCGACGAGCCGCATCTCCACCTGCCCGGCCTTGTCGAGCCGTCGCACCTCCGGCTCGCCCGCCATGGCCAGCGCGCGCTCCGGACGCCCCATGCCGCGCTCGCAGTCGGCCATCACCGGCCAGAGGTCCGGACGCCCGCTCATGCGCCGCGCAGCCCGGAACTCGGCCAGCGCCTCCTGGTACCGGCCCGTGTGGTACGCCGCGAAGCCGGCGGCCTCCCGCACGGCCCCGACGCGGGACGCGAGCCGCAGGGCCACCTTGGCGTGCTCGTACGCCCGGGGGGCGTCCTCGTCGAGCAGCCGGGCAACCATGACGAGGTTCTTGGCGACGTCCTCGGCGAGCGTCTTGGGAAGGCTCAGCAACTCCTGCCGAACGGCCTTGTCGATCTCCAGCCCGGTGACGTCGTCGGGGATGGACAGCCGCCGCACGGGCGCCCGCTCCCCGTCCCGCCGCGGCCCCCGCGCCCGATCCCCGCGCCGGTCGTCCCGCCGCTCGAACCGCCCACCACGGCCGTACGACCCACGCCCGTCACGGTCCCCGTCCCGCCGGGGCCCACGGGGCCGACCGTCATCGCGGCGGAAGTCACGCCGCGGCCTGTCGTCATCGCGGCGAGGGCCACGCGGACGGTCATCATCACGCCGGAAGTCACGCCGGGGCCGGTCGTCATCGCGACGGGGTCCACGCGGCCGATCGTCATCACGCCGGAAGTCCCGACGCGGCCGATCGTCATCGCGACGGGGTCCACGCGGCCGATCGTCATCACGCCGGAAGTCACGCCGCGGCCTGTCGTCATCGCGGCGAGGGCCACGCGGACGGTCATCATCACGCCGGAAGTCACGCCGCGGACGCTCGTCGTCGCGGCGAGGGCCACGGGGCCGGTCATCGTCCCGCCGGGGCCTGCGCGGCCGATCGTCGTCGCGCCGGAAGCCGCCACGCGGACGGTCGTCGTCCCGACGCGGCCCACGCGGCCGATCGTCGTCACGCCTGAACCCATGCTGCGGACGGTCGCCATCACGCCGAGAATCCCGACGCGGCCGGTCATCGTCGCGCCGGAAGCCACCACGCGGACGGTCATCGTCTCGACGCGGCCCACGCGTCCGGTCGTCATCACGCCGGAAGTCCCGACGCGGACGGTCATCCTGCCGCCGGGGCCCACGCCCCAGCCGGTCTCCGTCACCCCGCCGGGGGCCCCCGCGCCGTTCGCCGTCTCCTCGGCCGAAACCACGCCCGTCGCCGTCACGACGCCGGCCGCGGCCACGGTCCTCGTCACGCCGGTCGGGCTCGTTGGTGGTCATATCTCTCTCTACGCTCCTCTGACTCCGGTCACACCGGAACAACAAACAAAAAGGACCTGTGGTCCCAGCGCTCACGCTGGGACCACAGGTCCTCAATAATTGTTCGGCGGTGACCTACTCTCCCACACGGTCCCCCGTGCAGTACCATCGGCGCGGTCGGGCTTAGCTTCCGGGTTCGGAATGAGACCGGGCGTTTCCCCAACGCTATGACCACCGAAACCCTAAAGATGGGTCAGCGAACAAGCACACTCTTCAGTTAAGTGAACAAACTCCAGCCAACCCAGCAGCAATGGTTTGCTGTCTGGGAGCCGCACAGTGGACGCAAGCAGCTATGGACAAGCCCTCGGCCTATTAGTACCGGTCACCTCCACCCCTCACAGGGCTTCCAGATCCGGCCTATCAACCCCGTCGTCTACAGGGGGCCTTAACCCCTACAAGGGGGTGGGAGTCCTCATCTCGAAGCAGGCTTCCCGCTTAGATGCTTTCAGCGGTTATCCCTCCCGAACGTAGCCAACCAGCCATGCCCTTGGCAGAACAACTGGCACACCAGAGGTCCGTCCGTCCCGGTCCTCTCGTACTAGGGACAGCCCTTCTCAAGACTCCTACGCGCGCAGCGGATAGGGACCGAACTGTCTCACGACGTTCTAAACCCAGCTCGCGTGCCGCTTTAATGGGCGAACAGCCCAACCCTTGGGACCGACTCCAGCCCCAGGATGCGACGAGCCGACATCGAGGTGCCAAACCATCCCGTCGATATGGACTCTTGGGGAAGATCAGCCTGTTATCCCCGGGGTACCTTTTATCCGTTGAGCGACGGCGCTCCCACAAGCCACCGCCGGATCACTAGTCCCTGCTTTCGCACCTGCTCGACCCGTCAGTCTCGCAGTCAAGCTCCCTTGTGCACTTACACTCACCACCTGATGACCAACCAGGCTGAGGGAACCTTTGGGCGCCTCCGTTACACTTTAGGAGGCAACCGCCCCAGTTAAACTACCCACCAGACACTGTCCCCGATCCGGATCACGGACCCAGGTTAGACATCCAACACGACCAGAGTGGTATTTCAACGACGACTCCACAACCACTGGCGTGGCTGCTTCACAGTCTCCCACCTATCCTACACAAGCCGAACCGAACACCAATATCAAGCTGTAGTAAAGGTCCCGGGGTCTTTCCGTCCTGCTGCGCGAAACGAGCATCTTTACTCGTACTGCAATTTCACCGGGCCTATGGTTGAGACAGCCGAGAAGTCGTTACGCCATTCGTGCAGGTCGGAACTTACCCGACAAGGAATTTCGCTACCTTAGGATGGTTATAGTTACCACCGCCGTTTACTGGCGCTTAAGTTCTCAGCTTCGCCACCCCAAAGGAATGACTAACCGGTCCCCTTAACGTTCCAGCACCGGGCAGGCGTCAGTCCGTATACATCGCCTTACAGCTTCGCACGGACCTGTGTTTTTAGTAAACAGTCGCTTCTCGCTGGTCTCTGCGGCCACCCCCAGCTCCCCGTGTAAAACGGATCACCGGAAGCGGCCCCCCTTCTCCCGAAGTTACGGGGGCATTTTGCCGAGTTCCTTAACCATAGTTCACCCGAACGCCTCGGTATACTCTACCTGACCACCTGAGTCGGTTTCGGGTACGGGCCGCCATGAAACATCGCTAGAGGCTTTTCTCGACAGCATAGGATCATCCACTTCACCACAATCGGCTCGGCATCAGGTCTCACCCTTCACGAGAGACGGATTTACCTGCCTCTCAGGCCACACCCTTACCCCGGGACAACCACCGCCCGGGCTGGACTACCTTCCTGCGTCACCCCATCACTCACCTACTACAAGCTCGGGTCACCGGCTCCACCACACCCCGCATCACCCGAAGGATCAACAAGGGGGCTTCACGGGCTTAGCATCACCTGATTCAATGCTGGGCGCTTCACAGCGGGTACCGGAATATCAACCGGTTATCCATCGACTACGCCTGTCGGCCTCGCCTTAGGCCCCGACTTACCCTGGGCAGATCAACTTGACCCAGGAACCCTTAGTCAATCGGCGCACACGTTTCCCACGTGTGTATCGCTACTCATGCCTGCATTCTCACTCGCGAACCGTCCACCACTACCTCACAGTGCGGCTTCACCCGGCACACGACGCTCCCCTACCCAACAGCACCCTCGATAAAAGTTAACATGCTGCTGACACGACTTCGGCGGTACGCTTGAGCCCCGCTACATTGTCGGCGCGGAATCACTTGACCAGTGAGCTATTACGCACTCTTTCAAGGATGGCTGCTTCTAAGCCAACCTCCTGGTTGTCTCTGCGACTCCACATCCTTTCCCACTTAGCATACGCTTAGGGGCCTTAGTCGATGCTCTGGGCTGTTTCCCTCTCGACCACGGAGCTTATCCCCCGCAGTCTCACTGCCGCGCTCAACTTACCGGCATTCGGAGTTTGGCTAAGGTCAGTAACCCGGTAAGGCCCATCGCCTATCCAGTAGCTCTACCTCCGGCAAGCAACACACGACGCTGCACCTAAATGCATTTCGGGGAGAACCAGCTATCACGGAGTTTGATTGGCCTTTCACCCCTAACCACAGGTCATCCCCCAGGTTTTCAACCCTGGTGGGTTCGGGCCTCCACGACCTCTTACAGCCGCTTCACCCTGCCCATGGCTAGATCACCCCGCTTCGGGTCTAGAGCGTGCAACTCAACGCCCAGCTAGGACTCGCTTTCGCTACGGCTACCCCACACGGGTTAACCTCGCTACACACCGCTAACTCGCAGGCTCATTCTTCAAAAGGCACGCAGTCACGACACACCAGGAACAAGTCCCGGCATGCGACGCTCCCACGGCTTGTAGGCACACGGTTTCAGGTACTCTTTCACTCCGCTCCCGCGGTACTTTTCACCATTCCCTCACGGTACTATCCGCTATCGGTCACCAGGGAATATTTAGGCTTAGCGGGTGGTCCCGCCAGATTCACACGGGATTTCTCGGGCCCCGTGCTACTTGGGAAACAAGCAAGCAAGCCGTCACGATTTCGACTACGGGGGTCTTACCCTCTACGCCGGGCCTTTCGCATGCCCTTCGCCTATCGCAACGGTTTATCACTCACCTCACGGCCGGCAGACCGTGAAAGCTCACTCCCACAACCCCGCCTGCGCAACCCCTGCCGGGTATCACACACAAACGGTTTAGCCTCATCCAGTTTCGCTCGCCACTACTCCCGGAATCACTGTTGTTTTCTCTTCCTGCGGGTACTGAGATGTTTCACTTCCCCGCGTTCCCTCCCAACTGCCTATACATTCAGCAGCGGGTGACAGCCCATGACGACTGCCGGGTTTCCCCATTCGGACACCCCCGGATCACAGCTCGGTTGACAGCTCCCCGGGGCCTATCGCGGCCTCCCACGTCCTTCATCGGTTCCTGGTGCCAAGGCATCCACCATGCGCCCTTAAAAACTTGGCCACAGATGCTCGCGTCCACTGTGCAGTTCTCAAACAACAACCCATAAGAGAAACAGACACTCCCGTGCCCGCGCTCTCAGATACCCAACAGTGTGCCGTGACG
Source organism: Streptomyces sp. MAR4 CNX-425 (assembly GCF_048656465.1). Classification (NCBI taxonomy): domain Bacteria; kingdom Bacillati; phylum Actinomycetota; class Actinomycetes; order Kitasatosporales; family Streptomycetaceae; genus Streptomyces; species Streptomyces sp. MAR4 CNX-425. The sequence goes on from NZ_JBMDLF010000001.1 coordinate 187,285, forward strand.
CGTAATCGATGTTCCACCCATGAGCTGGCCGTGCACCACATTCGGGTGCATCCGGCACGGTGCTCCTTAGAAAGGAGGTGATCCAGCCGCACCTTCCGGTACGGCTACCTTGTTACGACTTCGTCCCAATCGCCAGTCCCACCTTCGACGGCTCCCTCCCACAAGGGGTTAGGCCACCGGCTTCGGGTGTTACCGACTTTCGTGACGTGACGGGCGGTGTGTACAAGGCCCGGGAACGTATTCACCGCAGCAATGCTGATCTGCGATTACTAGCGACTCCGACTTCATGGGGTCGAGTTGCAGACCCCAATCCGAACTGAGACCGGCTTTTTGAGATTCGCTCCACCTCACGGCATCGCAGCTCATTGTACCGGCCATTGTAGCACGTGTGCAGCCCAAGACATAAGGGGCATGATGACTTGACGTCGTCCCCACCTTCCTCCGAGTTGACCCCGGCAGTCTCCCGTGAGTCCCCACCACCCCGAAGGGCGTGCTGGCAACACAGGACAAGGGTTGCGCTCGTTGCGGGACTTAACCCAACATCTCACGACACGAGCTGACGACAGCCATGCACCACCTGTACACCGACCACAAGGGGGACCGTGTCTCCACGGTTTTCCGGCGTATGTCAAGCCTTGGTAAGGTTCTTCGCGTTGCGTCGAATTAAGCCACATGCTCCGCCGCTTGTGCGGGCCCCCGTCAATTCCTTTGAGTTTTAGCCTTGCGGCCGTACTCCCCAGGCGGGGCACTTAATGCGTTAGCTACGGCACGGACGACGTGGAATGCCGCCCACACCTAGTGCCCACCGTTTACGGCGTGGACTACCAGGGTATCTAATCCTGTTCGCTCCCCACGCTTTCGCTCCTCAGCGTCAGTATCGGCCCAGAGATCCGCCTTCGCCACCGGTGTTCCTCCTGATATCTGCGCATTCCACCGCTACACCAGGAATTCCGATCTCCCCTACCGAACTCCAGCCTGCCCGTATCGAATGCAGACCCGGGGTTAAGCCCCGGGCTTTCACATCCGACGCGACAAGCCGCCTACGAGCTCTTTACGCCCAATAATTCCGGACAACGCTTGCGCCCTACGTATTACCGCGGCTGCTGGCACGTAGTTAGCCGGCGCTTCTTCTGCAGGTACCGTCACCCCAAGGAGCTTCTTCCCTGCTGAAAGAGGTTTACAACCCGAAGGCCGTCATCCCTCACGCGGCGTCGCTGCATCAGGCTTGCGCCCATTGTGCAATATTCCCCACTGCTGCCTCCCGTAGGAGTCTGGGCCGTGTCTCAGTCCCAGTGTGGCCGGTCGCCCTCTCAGGCCGGCTACCCGTCGTCGCCTTGGTAGGCCATCACCCCACCAACAAGCTGATAGGCCGCGGGCTCATCCTGCACCGCCGGAGCTTTCCACCCCCAGGCATGCGCCCAGAGGTGAACATCCGGTATTAGACCCCGTTTCCAGGGCTTGTCCCAGAGTGCAGGGCAGATTGCCCACGTGTTACTCACCCGTTCGCCACTAATCCACCCCCGAAAGGGCTTCATCGTTCGACTTGCATGTGTTAAGCACGCCGCCAGCGTTCGTCCTGAGCCAGGATCAAACTCTCCGTAAATGCTTCAACAGAATCAAAGCACCACAGAACGAGTCTGCCTCGCTACTGCTGTAATGCTGTGTTTCACAAACACTTGGCATCGACTACTTGGCACACTGTTGAGTTCTCAAAGAACGGACACTTCCTTCAAAACCCTCACGGGCCTCTCCGGGCGTTTCCCTTCGGTTTCCACCACTGTAGCGAAGCCTTCGCTCCGCTCCAAAACCGGGGTCTCAGTAGTTGCTGCCGAAGCGCAACGAGAGAAGACTCAAGTTCACGAAAGATCGTCTGGAGGATGGTGTCGGCATCAGAACGTGCCAGACACCAGGCCGTTTGCGGCTCTCTCTACGATACGGACCCCACCCCACCGCGTCAAGCTCCGACGGCCCTGGCGCGGCGGTGCTCCGGGCCGGTCAGAGCGGTCGGGGCGCTGCGGGTTGGGTGGTCCGTCGACGGTCACGGGCGTCGGGCCAGGAAGACGAACTCCCTGCCGGGACGGTCGGGCGCGTCGCGGACGTCCTCCACCGTGTACCCGTGCGCGACCAGGTCCCGCTCGACCTCCTCCCGCTCACGGAAGCGCAGGGTCGAGTCCGACGTCAGCACCTGTCCGTCCGCCGCGAACACGTAGGTCCAGCGGAACGTCACCAAAGGCCGGCTCACCTCGATGAGCTGGACCCAGGTCTCGACGGAGCCGGCGCCGGGGATCTCCGTCACTCGGTAGGAGCTCTCGCGCGTCCAGTCCTCCCAGGCGCGGCTGGCCGGATCCCGTGTCTCGAAGACCAGGCGGCCGCCGGGCCGCAGGGCGTCGTGGGCTCCGCGCAGCGTCGACCGCCACGTCTGCGGGTCGGTGAGGGCCTGGGCGACGTTCGCCGTCATCGTTGCGAGGTCGGCCCGCAGGGAGGGGAGGTGTGTCGCGTCACCGCAGATCCAGCGCACTCGCTCGCCGCCCGGTTTGGCCCGGGCGACATCGAGGGAGGCCGCCGCGGGATCAAGGCCGACGACCTCGATCCCGCGGTCGGCCAGGAGCAGCGCGAACGTCCCGGTGCCGCAGCCGATGTCCAGCACCCGGCGTGCCTCGGACTCCTCGGCGATCCGCAGGTAGGCGTCGAGGTCGCTGCGGTCGGGGTGGAGCGGGTCGTAGATCGCGGCGAGCCGTGGGTGCGCGAAGCAGTCGTCGGCCATGCGGCCGAACGTATACAGAGCCGGGCGCGCACGGCTACCGCGTTGTGCCGACGGTTCCGTCCCGCACCGCCGCGCGGCAGAGATCGGCGCGGGCGGGCGGGACGCGGGTGTTCCGGTCGTACCGGGGCTCAGGCTCCGGCGGACGGCTTGGCCCGCGGGCTCAGTCGGTATGCCGAGACCGTCGGATCGTCGGCGAGGTAGAAGCGGTGCTGCCAGTCATGGGCTTTGCTCACGCCGACCCGGGGACCGACGCGGATGCGTGCGGGGGGTACCGGCTCGCCCTCGGTCAGCGTGACCGGGCCGCCTGTCAGCAGGTGTGTGCCGTTGTGCTCGGCCGTGATGCCGAGCGCCTGGCAGAAGTTCCCCGGCCCCCGGGCGAGACGTGGGCTCTCGGCCTTGCCCCCTCGCCGCTCCCGGGCGAGGTCTTCCCCCTTGATGACTCTGCCTGCCCGGATGAGGACTGCTGTCGCTACGCCGTCCGTCCCGGTGACCACGTTGGCGCACCAGTGGAGTCCGTGGGACCGGTAGACGTAGAGATGTCCGGGGGGCCCGAACATGACGGCGTTGCGGGGTGTCCTGCCCCGGTAGGCGTGGGAAGCGGGGTCGGCCGAACCGGAGTACGCCTCGGTCTCCGTGATGGCGATGCTCACGGTTCCCTCGGGGGTCTCGTGGCTGAGGAGGGTGCCGAGCAGCCGGGGGGCGACCTCCTCGGCGGGGTGGGCGAGATCCGCCTCGTTCATGCTGACCGCCTTGACACCTGGTACGTGAAATGGCCCCAGATGTGTCCCGCGGGGCCGGACCTGGGCGCGTTGCGGTCCGTGCGGCCCCGGTGGGCGTGGGGACCCGGGTCCCGGTCCTTCGCGTACGCCTCGGTCCCGGTGAGTCGCGGAGAGATCGTCCCGGCGGGCGTTCGGCGCAGTAGGGTTCGGCCAAGCAGATCCGGCGCCACCTCCGGTACGGGCCGACGGAAGAACGAGCGGTCGGGTGGAGTGCGGCACATGTCGGGTGAGCGTAGTTGAGCAGTCCAACAGGGGAGCAGGGGAGTCCGACATGGGGTTCAAGAAGCTTTTCGCCAGCCTGGGTGCGGGCGGTGCGTCGGTGGAGACGGTGCTGAGCGACGCGAACGTCGTACCCGGCGGCGTCGTGCAGGGCGAGGTCCGCATCGAGGGCGGCTCCGTGGCCCAGGAGGTCGAGGGGCTGTCCGTCGGGCTGCAGGCGCGCGTCGAGGTGGAGAGCGGCGACAACGAGTACAAGCAGGACATCGAGTTCCACCGGCAGCGGCTCGGCGGTTCGTTCCAGGTCGAGCCGAACGCCGTGCACAACGTGACGTTCAGCCTGGACGTGCCGTGGGAGACGCCGGTGACGTCGGTCCTCGGGCAGCGGCTGCCGGGGATGAACGTGGGCGTGACGACCGAGCTGGAGATCGCCCGGGCCGTCGACTCGCTGGACCTCGACCCGATCTCGGTGCACCCGCTGCCGGCGCAGCAGGCGATCCTCGACGCGTTCGGCGGGCTGGGTTTCCGCTTCAAGAGCGCGGACCTGGAGCGCGGGCACATCCGCAACACGCGGCAGCGGCTGCCGTTCTACCAGGAGATCGAGTTCTACGCCCCGCAGCAGTACCGGGGGATCACGGCCGTGGAGCTGACGTTCCTCGCGGACGGGCACCAGATGGACGTGGTGCTGGAGATGGACAAGAAGCCGGGGCTGTTCACGGACGGCGGCGACTCGTTCCGGATGTTCCAGGTGGGGCTCACCGACTTCCAGGAGACCGACTGGACCGCGTACCTGAACCAGTGGATCTCGGAGGTCGGGTCGCGGCGCAACTGGTTCTGAGCCGCGTGTCGGGGGGCGGCGGGGACCGGGCCGCCGCTCGTTAGGCTGGCCGGCGTGGCGGGTCTCGTACGACGCGGCCCGCCACGCCGTCTCCCTCTCGTCACAGCCACCCGGAGGTGTCTCACGTGCCCGAGCAGAACCGGCCGCCGCTGCCCCACGACTTCCATCCCGCGGTGCCGTCGTTCACCGTGACCAGCCACGACGTCCAGGAGGGCGCTCCGCTGCCCGACGCGCAGATCGGGGCGAAGGGGAACACCTCGCCGCAGCTGCGCTGGTCGGGGTTCCCGGAGGGGACGAAGAGCTTCGCCGTCACCTGTTACGACCCGGACGCGCCGACGGGCAGCGGGTTCTGGCACTGGTCGGTGTTCGACATCCCGGTGTCCGTGACGGAGCTGCCCGCGGGCGCGGGCACGGGCGACATGGCGGGGCTGCCGCCGGGCGCGGTGACCGTGCGGAACGACGCGGGGACCCACGATTTCACGGGTGCGGCCCCGCCGCCCGGCGACGGCGAGCACCGGTACGTCTTCACGGTGTACGCGGTGGATCAGGAGAAGCTGGGGCCGGACGCCGCCGCGACGCCGGCCGTCGTCGGCTTCAACCTGCGCTTCCACACCCTCGCGCGGGCGCGGCTCATCGGCACGCACGAGGAGCCCGCGGCGGGCTAATTGCGTTGTCGCGGCCGATCTCCCCGGGCACAGTGGAGCCACCCCGCCGCGCGGCGGGCCGAGTCGGGAGGTGTGGCCGGGATGCGCGAGACGCTGGTGCTCAACGCGAGCTTCGAGCCGCTGTCGACGGTGTCGCTCCGCCGTGCGGTGGTGCTGGTGCTGCAGGACAAGGCCGTCGTCGAGCGGGCGCACTCCGGCATGCGGCTGCGGGCGGCGAGCGTGGAGCTGCCGGTGCCGCAGGTGATCCGGCTGTGCCGGTACGTGCGGGTGCCGTTCCGAAGACGCGCGCCGTGGTCGCGCCGGGGTGTGCTGGTACGGGACCGGCACCGCTGCGCGTACTGCGGCCGGCGGGCGACGACCGTGGACCACGTGGTGCCGCGCTCGCTGGGCGGCGGCGACACCTGGCTGAACACGGTGGCGTCCTGCGCGGCGGACAACCACCGCAAGGCGGACCGGACGCCGGAGCAGGCGGGGATGCGGCTGCTGCGGCGGCCCTTCGAGCCGACGCCGGGGGACGCGCTGCTGCTGGCGCTGGGCGTGCGCGAGCAGGAGCAGCTGCCGGAGTGGCTGACGCTGCCGGAGGGCCGCGGAGCGCCCGTCGCCGCGTGAGCCCCGGCGCGTGAGCGCCGCGTCCTTCTCCTACGGAGATGAGCCCGCCCCCGGTCGTCAGGCGACCGGGGGCGGGCTCGTGCCGTACGGGTGGGCGCGCGCGTGGCGCTACTCCAGCGGCGGCTGCTCGCGATAGGTGGGGGTCTTGCGGGTGCTGGGCCCGGGGACGGTCGGGGCGGCGGCGGCTTCGCCGCCGGTGGGCGAGGGCGGGCCGAAGTTGCCGAGGGCGCCGCCGAGTCCCTTGAGGGCGTCGCCGATCTCGCTGGGCACGATCCAGAGCTTGTTCGCGTCGCCTTCGGCGATCTTCGGCAGCATCTGGAGGTACTGGTACGACAGGAGCTTCTGGTCCGGGTCGCCGGCGTGGATGGACTCGAAGACCGTGCGGATGGCCTGCGCCTCGCCCTCGGCGCGCAGCGCCGCGGAGCGGGCCTCGCCCTCGGCGCGGAGGATCGCGGCCTGCTTCTCGCCCTCGGCGGTGAGGATCTCGGACTGCCGGACGCCCTCGGCGGTGAGGATCGCGGCGCGCTTGTCGCGGTCGGCGCGCATCTGCTTCTCCATCGAGTCCTGGATGGAGGTGGGCGGCTCGATGGCCTTGAGCTCGACGCGGTTGACGCGGATGCCCCAGCGGCCGGTGGCCTCGTCGAGGACGCCGCGCAGCGCGGCGTTGATCTCCTCGCGGGAGGTCAGGGTGCGCTCCAGGTCCATGCCGCCGATGATGTTGCGCAGGGTGGTGACGGTCAGCTGCTCGATGGCCTGGATGTAGCTGGCGACCTCGTAGGTGGCGGCCCGGGCGTCGGTGACCTGGTAGTAGATGACGGTGTCGATGTTGACCACCAGGTTGTCCTGGGTGATCACGGGTTGGGGTGGGAACGGGACGACCTGTTCACGGAGGTCGACGCGGTTGCGGATGGTGTCGATGAACGGCACCACGATGTTGAGGCCGGCGTTGAGGGTGCGCGTGTAGCGGCCGAAGCGCTCGACGATGGCCGCGCTGGCCTGCGGGATGACCTGGATCGTCTTGATGAGCGCGATGAAGACGAGCACCACCAGGATGATCAGGACGATGATGATCGGCTGCATGCTGCTCCCCGGTTCGTGATCCAATCGTGCGGCCCAGCCGCGAGTGTGGCAGAACCTCCGTGCCCGTATGGGCGCTTCCGGTCACATGACGACGGCGGTCGCACCGTCGATGTCCACGACGTCGACCTTCCTGCCGGGCTCGTAGACCTCGCCCGCGTCGAGCGCCCGGGCGCTCCACACCTCGCCGGCGAGCTTGATGCGCCCCCCTGAGCTGTCGACGCGCTCCAGCACCACCGCCTGTCTGCCCTTGAGGGCGTCGACTCCGGTGGTCGCGCCGCCCTGGCCGCGGTGCCGGCGCGCCACGGGGCGTACGGCGGCGATGAGGGCGGTCGAGACGACCGCGAAGACGATCACTTGTACGGTGAGGCCGCCTCCCAGGCCGGCCGTCACGGCGGCGGCGACCGCGCCGACCGAGAACATGCCGAACTCCGGCATGGCGGTCAGCACCAGAGGAATGCCCATGCCCACGGCGGCGATCAGCCACCACACCCATGCGTCCACGGGTCCAATGCTATTGCGGGACAGGCGATTCGGGACAGATGCCCGGGGATGCCGGGCCGCGGTCACGCCTTGGACAGCGGGAGGCCCTGGGCGGTCCAGCGGTCGCCGGCGCGGTCGAGGACGAGCGGCAGGCCGAAGCAGAGCGAGAGGTTGCGGGAGGTCAGTTCGGTTTCGAGGGGGCCGGCGGCGAGCACCTTGCCCTGCCGGATCATCAGGACGTGGGTGAAGCCGGCGGGGATCTCCTCCACGTGGTGCGTCACCATGATCATGGAGGGGGCGTACGGGTCGCGGGCCAGCCGGCCGAGGCGGCGTACGAGGTCCTCGCGGCCGCCGAGGTCGAGGCCGGCGGCCGGCTCGTCGAGGAGGAGCATCTCGGGGTCGGTCATCATGGCGCGGGCGATCTGGGTGCGCTTGCGCTCGCCCTCGGAGAGGGTGCCGAAGCGGCGGTCCAGGTACTCGCTCATGCCGAGGCGGTCGAGGAACGCCTCGGCGCGCTCCTTGTCGACGTCCTCGTAGCTCTCCTGCCAGGTGGCGGTCATGCCGTACGCGGCGGTGAGGACGGTCTCCAGGACGGTCTGGCTCTTGGGCAGCTTCTCGGAGAGCGCGGCGCTGGCCATGCCGATGCGGGGGCGGAGCTCGAAGACGTCGACGCCGCCGAGCTTCTCGCCGAGGATCTGGACGGTGCCGGTGGAGGGGAAGAGATAGCTGGAGGCGATGTTCAACAGGGTGGTTTTGCCCGCGCCGTTGGGGCCGAGGATGATCCACCGCTCGCCCTCCGCGACCGACCAGGAGACCTGGTCGACCAGAGCCCTGCCGTCGCGGACCACCGATACGTCCACCAGCTCCAGTACATCGCTCATGAGCGTGCCGTCTCCCCTTGCCGTGTCGGTCCGTCGTACGCGGTGCGCGCCTGCGACACCGCCCCAGGGCAAACCTACGCCACGCGATGTCGGACCCGGTCCGTAGGCTGGTGCCATGCTCGAAGAACCACGTGCGGGCCGGCTGGCGGCCTGGGGAAATGCCCTGCTTTCCGGGCACATCTCGCCCGACGAGGCCGCGGAGCGCATCGTCGCGGACGACGACGGGCACCGGGTCGAGGGGCTGCCGGACGAGGAGTCCGCGGACGGGGTGGGCCTGACCCTGGCGCTGGGGCGGCTGCGGGTGCTGGGGGCGAAGGGCTTCACGGTGGCGCTGCCGGTGCCGGGGCATCTGCTGGGGCTGTCCGGGCCGCCGGAGTTCAACTCGCTGGCGCTGGACGCCGGCGAGGCGGTGCTGGTGCGGGGCGGGCCGCCGCTGGGGCTGGTGCCGGAGGTCTGGGCGGTGGGTCCGGAGGGGGACGAGGTGGTCCGGGTGCGGTGGCGCTGCCGGCCGGTGCGGGAGGCGCCGCCGGCGGACGTGCCGTCGCTGGGCGAGGCGGAGCGGGAGCTGGCCGAGGCGATGCGGGAGGCCACGGAGGTGCTGTCCCGGCTGGACGTGGCGGGGTCGGGGCCGGTCGCGGAGGCGGCGCTGGGGGCGTACCGGGCGCGGGCGGAGCGCGGGCGCGAGGTGCTGGCGCCGGGGTATCCGCCGCGGGCGGTGCGGGTGCTGGAGCTGGCGCAGCGGGTGGGCGCGCTGGTGGACATCGCGCGGGACGCGGGCGGCGGGCACGGCGCGGCGGTCAGCGCGGGGCAGATGGCGGCCCGTGGGGAGGCGCTGCGGCCGCTGGAGCGGACGGCGCGGCGGGCGCGGGTGGCGGCGTACAACGCGTTCGTGGAGGAGCTGGAGCGGGGCTGAGGGGCGGGGTGCGCGGGCCGCCGCGCGTTCGGGGAAGCCGGGCGGCGGGGCGGGCGGGGGTGCCCGCTTCGGTGCTGCGGCGGGCCGGTACGGGAGGCACGGACGCGCGCGGGCGCGGAGCCGCGCGTGCGTGCGTGGGGGCCGGGGGCGTGCGGGAGCGCGCGGCGGCGCGTACGCCCCCCGCGGGCGGGCCGTGAGGGGCGTACGCGACGGAAGGTGCGCTCCGTCAGCCGTTGACGCCGGTGTTGCCGAACGGCGCGTTCAGCAGGCCGACGACGGACACGTTGTTGCCGACGAGGTTCACCGGCACGTGCACGGGGACCTGGGCCACGTTGCCCGACACGACGCCGGGCGAGCCCTGGGCGACGGCCCCGGCACCGGAGTCGGCGACCGCCGCGCTCGCCCCGGCGCCGGCCGCGATACCCGCGCTGGCGAGGACGAAGGCGGCCTTCTTCACTGCATGCATGGAAAGTCGTTCCTCCTGTTGGCTGTGCACACCCCGGGCTCGGGGGTGCATGCTGCGCAACGGCGGAGCAGTCCAGCGGGACACGCCGCGGCGGCCGTAGCCCACCGTTCGGCGCAATCCGCGGCGGTCGTACGAACGCCGGGCGCGCCGGGCCGGCCCGCGGGCGGGGGTGCCCGGAGGCCGGCCCGGCTGCCGGGAGGCCGCGGTCGTCAGCGGTTCAGGCAGAGGTTGCCGAACGCGGGGTTCAGCGCGCCGACGACGGTGGCGGTGTTGCCGCAGGCGTTCACGGGCACGTGCACCGGCACCTGGACCAGGTTGCCGGAGCCGATGCCCGGCGAGCCGACGGCGTGGCCGCCGGCCGCGGCGCCGCCCTGCGCGGCGGCCATGCCGGCGCCGGCCACGGCCAGGCCGCCCGCGGCGATGGTGACGGCCGCAGCCCGCTTCAGGTTCTTCATGAGTGTCCTCCTCGCGTCCGCCGCGGCCGGTGCCGCGGCACGCCATGGAGAACGCGGGCCGCCCGGCGCGGTTGCGCCGGACGGGCGACATCTACACGACAGTATGAATCTCAGATCGGAATACGACGTTCCACCGGTGCCGGAGCGGCGCGCCCCGGCACCGGTGGAACGTCGTCTCAGCCGCTCAGGCCGTGCCGTACGGCCCAGAGGGCGGCCTGCGTGCGGTCGGCGAGGTCGAGCTTCATCAGGATGTTCGACACGTGCGTCTTGACGGTCTTCTCCGACACCACCAGCGCGCGGGCGATCTCCCGGTTCGAACGGCCGTCCGCGATCAGCGCCAGCACCTCGCGCTCCCGCTCGGTCAGCGTGGTCCCCCGCCCCTGCGGGGGCCCGCCGCCGACCTCCTGCGCCAGCAGCGCGCCGGCGACGTCCGGCTGCAACAGCACGTGCCCGGCGTGCACCGAGCGGATCGCCTTGGCCAGCGCCTCGGGGTCGACGTCCTTGTAGACGTAGCCCGCGGCGCCCGCGCGCAGCGCGGGGACGACGGTGCGCTGCTCGGTGAAGCTGGTGATGACCAGCACGCGCGCCGCGCTGCCGGACTCGCGGATGCGGCGCAGCGCCTCGACGCCGTCGGTGCCGGGCATCTTCACGTCCATCAGCACCACGTCCGGCACCAGCTCCGCGGTACGGGCCACGCCCTCGTCGCCGTCGGCGGCCTCGCCGACGACCTCGATGTCGTCCTGCACCTCCAGAAAGGTCCGCAGCCCGCGCCGGACGACCTGGTGGTCGTCGACCAGCAGCACGCGGATCCTGCCGCCGGGCGCGTCCGCGCGCTCCGGGCCGTCGGTCCGCTGCTTCTCGCCCGCCTCAGCCACCGGGCACCTCCATCTCGATCACGGTGCCCTGGCCGGGCGCCGACTGGACGGTCAGGCCGCCGCCGACCCCGGCGGCGCGGTCGCGCATGGACACCAGGCCCAGGTGGCGCCCCGCGGAGCGGACCCCGATGTCGGCCTGGTCGAAGCCCCGGCCGTCGTCGCGCACCCGCAGCAGGGCGCCGCGGCCGCTCCGGGTGAGCGCGACCTCGACCAGGCCGGCGTCGGCGTGCCGCAGCGCGTTGTGCAGGGCCTCCTGGGCGACCCGCAGCAGCGCCTCCTCCTGCGCCGCGGGCAGGGCGCGTACCTGCCCGGACGTGAAGGTGACCCGGGCGCGGTGGGCCCGGTCGAGGACCTGCACCTGGGTCGCGAGGGTGGCCGTCAGGCCGTCGTCGTCCAGGGCCGCGGGGCGCAGCTCGACGACGGCGGCGCGCAGCTCGTCGGCGGCGTCCGCGGCGAGCCCCGCGACCTGCTGCAGCTCGCCCTTGGCGCGGGTGGGGTCGCGGTCGACGAGGGCGGCGGCGGCCTGCGCGGTCAGGCGCAGCGAGAAGAGCTTCTGGGAGACGGCGTCGTGCAGCTCGTGCGCGATGCGGGCGCGCTCGCCGGCGATGGTCAGCTCGCGGCTGCGCTCGTAGAGGCGGGCGTTGGTCAGGGCGATGGCGGCGTGGTCGGCGAGGGTGCGCAGCAGGGCCTCGTCGGCCGCGTCGAAACGGCAGCCGTCCGGGCCGGGCGGGTCGTCCGGCTCGCACCGCTTGTTGGCCAGGAACAGCGCGCCGAGGACCTCCTCGCCGTCGGCGATGGGCATGCCGATGAAGTCCTTCAGCCGCGGGTGGGCGCCGGGCCAGCCGCCGAAGCGGGGGTCCTTGCGTACGTCGCCGAGGCGCACCGGCTCGGCGTCCTTGAGCAGCGCGGCGAGGATGCCGTGCTGGCGGGGCAGCGGGCCGATGGCCTTCCACTGGGCGTCGCTGACGCCGTCGACGACGAACTGGGCGAAGCCGCCGTGGTCGTCGGGCACGCCCAGGGCGGCGTACTCGGCCTGGAGCAGTTCGCGCGCGGAGGCCGTGATCGTCTGGAGCACGTCGCGGACCTGCAACTGCCTGCTCATGGCGAGCAGGGCGCGGCTGACCGCTTCGAGTCCGGCGGCCGGGCCGGCGGCTGGGGTGGACATGCGGTTCACGCTACCCGCCGGGCCTCGCCGCGTGATCCAGCCGCGGACCGGGCCGCCGTCGGACCCGGGTCCTAAGACCCGCGGCCGAGCCGCGGAAGTCCCCCGGCAGTGAGCTGCGTCACGAGACCCACGTCACCTACGAACGGGAGTAGTGGCGGGCCACCCGGACGCGGCCGGTCCGGGGTCGTCGGGCGCGGGACCAAAGGCCCTGATCGCACTACGAGGCAGGGTCGTAATGGGGGTCATTGCGGTGGATTTCCCGTTCCTCTAACAATGTCCGGGTCCCCAGACGTCGTGTGAAGAGGTCACAGAGAACGATGCGAGAGAGCATGCACCGTATACGCGGCCGCAAGGCCGTCATCGCCGCCCTTGCCGGCTCCGCGGCCGCCACGGCCGCCCTGTCCTTCGCCCCCGTCGCTTCCGCCGCCGCCCCCTCCGGCACCCCGGCCAAGTCCCCCCGGGCCATCGCCGACAAGATGATCAAGAGCGACGCCCAGTTCCAGTGCTTCTCCGAGATCGTGGAGCGCGAGAGCAGCTGGGACCACACCGCGCAGAACGCCTCCTCGGGCGCGTACGGCCTGGTCCAGGCGCTGCCCGCGACCAAGATGGCCACCGCCGGATCCGACTGGCGGACCAACCCCAAGACCCAGATCGAGTGGGGCCTGGACTACATGAAGGACCGCTACGGCAGCGCCTGCGACGCCTGGTCCTTCTGGCAGGCCAACAACTGGTACTGAGCCGACGGCGCAGCCGCGGGCCGGCCCCGGCACACACGGCGACGGGCGGCACCCCTTGCGAGGGGTGCCGCCCGTGTGCCGTATCGGCGCCCCGCCGTGGGGGCGCCCCGCCGTTCGGCGCGGGGTCAGCGCATGACCTCGGGCTCGTGCTTGCGCAGCAGCCGGGCGACGACGAAGCCGCAGATCACACCCATGGCGAGCAGCACGCCGATGTTCAGCATGTACGTGCCCGCGGTGTGCTCCCACAGCGCGTCCGTCTCACCGCTGTCCCACGGCAGCAGCACGTTCAGGTCGGCGGTCGAGCCCATCGCGGCCACCGCCCAGCGCGACGGCATCAGCCAGGCGATCTGCTCCACGCCCGGGGTGCCGTGCAGCTGGAACAGCACCCCGGTGAAGACCACCTGCACGATGGCGAACATGACCAGCAGCGGCATCGTCATCTCGGAGGTCTTCACCAGCGACGAGATGATCAGGCCGACCATCATCGAGGTCAGGCCCAGCGCGGTGACGCTGATCGCCAGCTCCGCCGCCGGCAGGTCGGAGAGGATCACGCCCTCCTCCGGCAGCTTGCTGCGGCTGAGCACGCCGATGGCGCTGATGACGCCGCCCTGGAAGATCGTGATGATCCCGAGGACGAGCACCTTGGACATCACGTACGCGGAGCGTGAGAGGCCGACGGCGCGTTCTCGCTCGTAGATCACCCGTTCCTTGATCAGCTCGCGGACGGAGTTCGCGGCGCCGGAGAAGCAGGCGCCGATCGCGAGGATGAGCATGATCGTGCCCGCGTCCCTGTTGATCAGGTGCACCTTCGCCGGGCCGTAGCCGAGCCCGAACTCGGCGGGGATGACCATGCTGACCACGCCGAGCACCACCGGCAGGATGACGGTGAGCGCGATGAAGAAGCGGTCGGAGGCGAGGACGGACAGGTACCGTCTCATCAGCGTCCACAGCTGCGGCATCCAGCCCTGCGGCTTGGACGGCCGGAGTATCTGCGGCGCCTGCATCGCGACCGGCTGCGGCGCCACGGCGTCGATGTCGGCGGCGTACATCTGGTAGTGCTGCGAGCCCTGCCAGCGGCCCTTCCAGTCGTAGTCGCGGTAGTTCTCGAAGGCGGAGAAGATGTCGGCCCAGCTGTCGTAGCCGAAGAAGTTCAGCGCCTCCTCGGGCGGGCCGAAGTACGCCACGCCGCCGCCCGGGGCCATGACCAGCAGCCGGTCGCAGAGCGCCAGCTCGGCGACGGAGTGGGTGACGACCAGGACCGTACGGCCGTCGTCGGCCAGGCCGCGCAGCAGCTGCATCACGTCGCGGTCCATGCCCGGGTCGAGGCCGGAGGTGGGCTCGTCGAGGAAGATCAGCGACGGCTTGGTGAGCAGCTCCAGGGCCACCGAGACGCGCTTGCGCTGGCCGCCGGAGAGCGAGCTGATCCGCTTCTCCTTGTGGATGTCCAGCTTCAGCTCGCGCAGCACCTCGTCGACGCGGGCGGCGCGCTCGGCCTCGGCGGTGTCGCCGGGGAACCGGAGCTTGGCCGCGTAGCGCAGCGCGCGGGTGACGGTGAGCTGGGTGTGCAGGATGTCGTCCTGCGGCACCAGGCCGATGCGGTGGCGCAGCTCAGCGAACTGCTTGTAGAGGTTCCGGTTGTCGTAGAGGACGTCGCCGACGTCCGCGGGCCGGTAGCCGGTGAGCGCCTTGAGCAGGGTGGACTTGCCGGACCCGGACGGGCCGATGACGGCGACCAGGCTCTTCTCGGGCACGCCGAAGGAGACGTTGTCCAGGATGACCTTGCCGCCGTCGACCTTCACGGTCAGATGGCGGGCCGAGAAGCTGACCTCACCGGTGTCGACGAACTCCTCCAGCCGGTCCCCGACCAGCCGGAACGTGGAGTGACCGATGCCGAGAATGTCGTCGGGGCCGATGGCCCGCCGGCCGCGCTGCGGGAGCTGCTCACCGTTGACGTACGTGCCGTTGTGGCTGCCGAGGTCGACGATCTCGGCGCGGCCGTCGGGCGTGGACCGGAACTCCGCGTGGTGGCGCGAGACCTGCAGGTCGGAGACGACCAGCTCGTTCTCCAGCGCACGGCCGATGCGGGTGACGCGGCCCAGCGAGAGCTGGTGGAACGTCGTGGGGCTGCGCTCGCCGTGGGCCGGGGCGCCGGGCCCGCCGGAGCCCGCGCCGACGCCGGCGCCGGCCGGCGGACGCTGCGGCGCCGCGTGCTGCTGGGGCGGTACGTACGGCTGCTGCTGCGGCATGCCGGCCGGCGGCCCCTGGAACGGGGGCCCCTGCGGCGGGGGGGCCTGGGGCGGGGGGCCCTGCGGGGGTCCGCCGCCCCAGGGCCCGGCCCCGGGCGCGCCCGGGGCGCCGGGCGCGTGCTGCGGCGGCGCGACCTGCGGGGCGCCGGGTGTCTGCTCGGCCATCGCGGTCTGCGCGCTGTACACGTCGGGGGCGGCGCCGACCGGCGCGGAGAGCCGCAGCTGCGGCCCGTCGGTGGCGTTGCCGAGATACACGACCGAGCCGGGGCCGACCTCGATCTGGTGGACCCGCTGGCCCTCCACGTACGAGCCGTTGGTGCTGCCGACGTCCTCAAGCAGCCAGCCGCGGCCGCCCCACCGGAGGCTGGCGTGCCGCCAGGAGACCCTGGCGTCCTCCAGCACCACGTCCCCCTGCGGATCCCGCCCGACGCGGTAGGCGCGCGCCGGGTCGAGAGTCCATGTCTGTCCGTTCAGTTCAAGTACGAGTTCAGGCACTCCATGCCCCACAAAGTTGTCCCCCGAGGTGCCCCCTGTACGGCACCTGACTTCAACAGGCCCGTAGGGATTCTAGGGATGGCGAACATCCTGAGGAACTATTTCAGTAACAGTCGCTTCACGAAAACGGGGGCCACCGCAGGACTCGGAGTTCGAGGTTCCACTTCTCCTCGCTCCAGGGGGATTCGCGCACGTTGGGGCACTTGATCACTTACAGACGGTGGTAACGCATATACGCGGACCGGAAATCGGGAGAACCCCCGCGCTCCCCCGGCGGATCGTTGTCGCCGACGCATCGGCCGCGGCCGCCCGGCGCTATCCGGCGCGGCGGCCGTCCGCCGCGCCCGTACGCTCCCTCCCCCGTCCGTTCGACCGCCCGCCACCGCACGTACCGCCCACCGCAACCCCGCAGCCCGGTGGCCCGCCGGCCCCCTCCGCAACCCGCACCCGGCGGGCCGCGCGCGGTCCGTACCGCGATACCGTGGTCTCATCATGACCACGTTCGCGCGTACGCTTCTCGTCAAGATCTTCGGCCGGGACCGCCCCGGTCTCACCGCCGGCCTCTTCGACACCCTCGCCGCCTACCGGGTCGAGGTCATCGACATCGAGCAGATCGTCACCCGCGGCCGCATCACCCTGTGCGCGCTGGTCACCCCGCCCGTGGGCGCGACCGAGGGCGAGCTGCGCGCGACGATCCACTCCTGGGCCGGGTCCATGAACCTGGAGGCGGAGATAATCTCCGGCACCGGCGACAACGAGCCGCGCGCCCCCGGCCGCTCCCACGTCACCGTGCTCGGCCAGCCGCTGACCGCCGAGTCGACCGCCGGCATCGCCGCCGCGATCACCGGCACCGGCGGCAACATCGACCGCATCTTCCGGCTGGCGAAGTATCCCGTCACCGCCGTCGAGTTCGAGGTCTCCGGCGCCGCCACCGGCGTCCTGCGCACCGCGCTGGCCACCGCCGCCGCCCGCCTCGGCGTGGACGTCGCCGTCGTGGCGTCCGGGCTCCAGCGCCGGGCACAGCGGCTGGTGGTGATGGACGTCGACTCCACGCTCATCCAGGACGAGGTCATCGAGCTGTTCGCCGCGCACGCCGGCTGTGAGGCCGAGGTCGCGGAGGTGACCGCCGCGGCGATGCGCGGCGAGCTGGACTTCGAGCAGTCCCTGCACGCCCGGGTGGCGCTGCTGGCCGGGCTGGAGGAGTCGGTGGTCGACAAGGTGCGCGAGGAGGTCCGGCTGACGCCCGGCGCCCGCACCCTGATCCGTACGCTCAAGCGCCTCGGCTACCAGGTGGGCGTCGTCTCCGGCGGCTTCACACAGATCACCGACGACCTCCGGGAGCGGCTCGGGCTGGACTTCGCCGCCGCGAACACCCTGGAGATCGCCGACGGCAGGCTCACCGGCCGGATCACCGGCCCGGTCGTGGACCGGGCCGGCAAGGCCCGGCTGCTGCGCGGCTTCGCCGCCGAGGCGGGCGTGCCGCTGGACCAGACGGTGGCGATCGGGGACGGCGCGAACGACCTCGACATGCTCAACGCGGCGGGCCTGGGGGTGGCGTTCAACGCCAAGCCGCTGGTCCGGGAGGCCGCGCACACGGCGGTGAACGTGCCGTTCCTCGACACGGTGCTCTACCTGCTGGGTATCACGCGCGACGAGGTGGAGGCGGCGGACACGACCGGCTGAGGCGGGCACCGAGACCGGCCAGGAACTCCGCCAGCTCCGGCGGCTCCCGCACCTCGAAGTCGACGCCGAGCAGCGCGATCCGCACCGCGAGCCAGTCGAGCGCGTCGCCGCCGGTGACCAGCGTGCAGCGGTCGGGGCCGGCGGGCTCCAGCAGCCCGGCGCCGCGCGGGAGGCGGCGTACGGCCTCGTCGAGGGGTACGTGCAGGGTGACGACGGCGCGGTAGCGGCCCCGGTGGCCGGCGACGGACTCGGCGACGAAGGCGGCGGCGTCGGCGGCGGGCAGCTCGCGCGGGTGGTGGCGGACGCCGGTGGGGCGGGGGTCGTCGACGCGGTCGACGCGGAAGCTGCGCCAGCCGTCGCGGTCGCGGTCGTACGCGACGAGGTACCACCGGTGTCCGGTGCTGACCAGGCGGTACGGCTCGACGTGCCGGGCGCCCGCCGCGGGCCCGCCCGCGGGGCGCGTACCGCGCGGCTCCACGCCCTGTCCGGCGGCTGGGCCCGGGTGGCCGGTTCCAGGCGCCTCTCCCCCGCCCGGCGGGCCCGCGCGCTTCGGCCGGTACCCGAACCGCACCCCCTCCCCCCGGGCGCACGCCGCCGCCAGCACCGCCAGCACCTCCGCGGAAACCGGCGCCCCCTCCGCCGGCACCGCGCCCGCCGGGCTCACGGTCAGCGGCACGGTGGCCCGCTGCACCGCCGCGACCCGGTGGCGCAGCCGCGCCGGGAGCACCTGCTCCAGCTTGGCGAGGGCCCGTACGGACGTCTCCCCGATCCCCGCGACGCCCCCGGCGGCCACCGTGCGCAGCCCGGCGGCGACGGCGACGGCCTCGTCGTCGTCGAGGAGCAGCGGCGGCATCGCCGTGCCGGCGGCGAGCCGGTAGCCGCCGACCGAGCCCACGGTGGCGTCGACCGGGTAGCCCAGGGCGCGCAGCCGGTCGACGTCGCGGCGTACCGTGCGCACGCTGACGCCGAGGCGTGCGGCCAGCTCCGGGCCGGTGTGCTCGCGGCCGCTCTGCAGCACGGACAGCAGCGTGAGCAGCCGCGCGGGGGTGTCACCCATGCCCCGATGATGCCCGAGAACGCGGACACGGTCCGGCCGCCTTCGGCGGTGGCCGACGGCGGGCAGCCGGCGGCCGGCGCCGGCCGGGGGTCACTGCTGGTGCGGCGTCCAGAACGCGGTGAGCCGGCCCACGCCGTGCTCCACGGACTTCCACGAGCCGGAGAACTCCACCACGGCCACGGCCGACGTCGGGAAGCCGCGGCTCAGCCGGCTCAGCGCGTCGCCCTCGGCGGAGCCGGCCAGGGCGTCGGCGAGCCCGTGCATGCCGGGGTTGTGGCCGATGACCAGCAGCGTGGAGACGTCGTCGGGGACCTCGTTCACGACCTGGATCAGCTCGCCGAGCGACGCCTCGTAGAGGCGCTCCTCGTACACGGTCCGCGGTCGGCGCGGGAGCTTGCCGACGACGAGCTTCCAGGTCTCGCGGGTGCGCTTGGCGCTGGAGCAGAGGGTCAGTTCCGGGTCGATGTCGTGGGCCGCGAGGAACTCTCCGGCGGCGGGGGCGTCGGCGCGGCCGCGCTCGGCGAGCGGGCGCTCGTGGTCGGAGTCCTGGGCCCATTCGGCCTTGGCGTGTCGGAGGAGAACGATGCTGCGGGGCGTTCCTGCGCTCATAAGCTCAGCTTCGCACGAAACGGGCCGCCGGGTCCGGGCAGTTCGCAGGCTCTCCCGCCAGGAGTGACGGCTCAGGCGAGCCGGAGGGCGAGCAGCACGGTGAACGCGACGACCGGCAGGGCGACGGACCACCACGGCAGCCAGCGCTGCGGCGCGGCCGGCGGTGCGGGCTGGGTGTGAGCACCGGCTGACATCTTCGCCTCCGTGGGGTCGCCTTACGTCCCGGTCCTTGGTACTGCCTCGAACTTACGGACCCGCGGGCGCCGGTCCCATCCGGTGACCCACCCACTTCCCCCTGACCCTGGCCCCCTAGGGGAGGGTGGGGCTAGCACCACCCCCGGGGGATGCGAGACTGGCCGTATGCCCGTGCTCGACCCCAACCCCCGGAACGGACAGCGCAAGCTGCTCTACGTGCTCGGCGCGATGCTCGCCATCACGGTGGTCATCGGCGTCGTCGCCACGATCGCCTCGCCCTGAGCCCCGGCGCCGGCGCGCCGCCGCGCCGGGTCAGACCTCGTCCTCGACCACGCGGTTGCGCCCGGCGGCGATCCCGACCGTGACCTGGGCGAGCATGAAGACCGCGAGCACCGCCAGCGGCACGTCCCAGCCGTCCGTCGCCCCGTACAGCGCGCCGACCGCCAGCGGGCCGGGGATGGAGATCAGGTAGCCGGTGCTCTGCGCGAAGGCGGAGAGCCGGACGAGCCCGGCGTGGCTGCGGGCGCGTACCCCGATGAGGGTGAGGACCAGCGGGAACGCGCAGTTCGACACGGCCAGCAGCAGGGCCCACACCCAGGCGCCGCCGGCGGGCGCCAGCCACAGCCCGGCGTAGCCGCCGAGGCCGCAGGCGCCGAGGACCACGACCAGCGGCCCCTGGTGGTTCAGCCGGGCCGCGATCCGCGGCAGCACGAAGGCCAGCGGCACACCCATGCCCATGGCGACGGCGAGCAGCAGCCCGGCGGTGGACGCGGACACGCCGGCGTCCCGGTAGATCTGCGGCAGCCAGCCGAGGGTGACGTACGCGGCGGTGGCCTGGAGGCCGAAGAAGACGGCGAGCGCCCAGGCGGTAGGGCTGGCGGCGATACGGACCGGGCGCTCCGGCTCCGTCGCCTGCCCACCGACGCCCCGGCCGCCGCCTCCGTCGCCCGTACCGGCGGCACCGGCAGGACCGGCAGCACCGGCGCCGTCGGCGGCGCGCGCGGCCCGGCGCGAGCCGCGCGCCAGCACCACCCACGGCACCGCGGCGAGGGCGGCGACCGCGGCCCAGACCCCGAGGCCCTGCCGCCAGCTGCCGCCCAGCGCGTCACTCACCGGCACGGTGACGCCGGCGGCGGAGGCGGTGCCCAGGGCCAGGCCCATCGAGTAGAGCCCGGTCATCGAGCCGACCCGGCGGGGGAACCAGCGCTTGACGATGACGGGGATCAGCACGTTGCCCACCGCGATGCCGCCGAGGGCCAGCGCGCTGGCGGCGAGGAACGCCGGGGTGTTGCCGAGCAGCGGCCGCAGCGCCAGGCCGCCGGCGATCGCGACGAGCCCGCCGGCGACGACGGCCACGGGGCCGAACCGGCGGGCGAAGCGGGGCGCGAGGCTGCCGAAGACGGCGAAACAGAGCGGCGGCATGGAGGTGAGCAGCCCGGCGACCGTGCCGCTCATGCCGATGTCGGTGCGGACGTCCTCCAGCAGCGCGCCGAGCGAGGCTATCGCGGGCCGCAGGTTGACCGCCGCGAGCAGCAGCGCGGGGACCATGAGCCGCAGCATCCACGGCGCCACCCGCGACGCGGGGGACGGCCGCGAGGCTTCGGCCGGCTCGGTGGCCCGGGCTTCTCCGGTCATCTCCCTCTGCGTCTCGACGGGTTTTGCGAGGATGCTGCGACGTGACATGCAGACCATCATAGAATCATTGGATGAATGGTTGTCCACTCGGCATCCTCGACAGCCGCGGCAGCCTCCGCCGTACGAGCACGGGAGAGACATGGGACTGACGTCGCCGCGCCGATCCAGCCTCACCGACCAGGTGATCGCGCAGCTGCGCACCCAGATCACCGCGGGCGAGTGGCCGGTCGGCAGCCGCATCCCGACCGAGCCGGAGCTGGTCGAGCAGCTCGGCGTCGCGCGGAACACCGTCCGCGAGGCGGTCCGGGCACTCGCGAACAACGGCCTGCTCGACATCCGCCAGGGCTCCGGCACGTACGTCGCCGCGACGAGCGAGCTGGCCGGCGTCATGCAGCGCCGGTTCGCCGGCGCCCCGCCGGGGCACGTGTCGGAGCTGCGCAGCGCGCTGGAGGCGCAGGCGGCGCGGCTGGCGGCGGTGCGCCGTACGGAGCCGGAGATGGCGCAGCTGGAGCTGCTGCTGCGGCGGCGCGAGGAGGCGTGGGAGTCGGGGGACGCGGCGGCGTTCGTCGAGGCGGACGCGACGCTGCACCTGGCGGTGGCGGCGGCCTCGCACAACGAGGTGCTGACCGCGGTCTACGCGGACCTCGGCGAGGTCGTCCGCTCGACGCTGCGCTCCAAGGTCGGCGACGTCTTGCTGCCCGCGGAGCACCTGGACCACGCCCGGATGGTGGCCGCGATCCGCGCCGGGGACGCCGAGCGGGCGGCGGAGGAGGCGGGCCGGCACGCGTACGGGTGCATGCCGGAGCCGGCGCCGAGCGGCGGCTGACGGCGGCCGACCGGCCGCGGCTCCGCCGTCAGTCCGGTACGTCCCGCAGCCGCTCGTGGCTGACCCACGCCCGGGCGACGCCGAACCAGCAGCGGTCGCCCAGCTCCCCGCCCTCCGCCGGGTCCAGCCGCGTCGGCATCCCGTCGACGTCCGGGTCCCACCAGCGGGCGCACTCGATGTGCAGCTGCACGAGGTCGGTGTACGGGCCCGCGTTGTAGCACCGGGCCGTCACGGCCGACCCGCTGACGGTGGTGCGGCACTCGGCCTTCGTCGGCCCGCCCCGCCCGTCCGGCCGGTCCGGCCCGTCCGCGGCGCTCGCGGTCCCCGCGATCAGCAGCAGCACCGGCACCGCGACGGCGCCGGCCACCGCCCCCAGTCCCGTACGGCGAGGGGCGGAACACCGGGTCCCCCGGGTGCGGCGGCCGGAACGACGCGGGCCCTCACGCACCACGGCACCTCCTCGGCCGTACGGCGACACCGCGCACACCGGCGTCGCTGCTGCACCACAAGGGGACGGTAACTGCCCCTCCAGCGTGCGCCGCCGCCCCGCCCGCGGCCCACCCGCCTACGCCGAACGGGCGACCCCGGCGCGGGAGCCGCCCGTACGGAAATCCCCTCGACCCCGGGCTACGCGCCCATCATGTGCACGCCGCCGTCGACGTGCACGATCTCGCCCGTCGTCTTCGGGAACCAGTCCGACAGCAGCGCCACGATCCCGCGCCCCGCCGGCTCCGGGTCCGCCATGTCCCACTCCAGCGGCGAGCGGGTGTTCCACACGTCCGCCAGGTCCGTGAAGCCGGGGATGGACTTGGCGGCCATGGAGCCGATCGGCCCGGCCGACACCAGGTTGCAGCGGACGTTCTCCTTGCCCAGGTCACGCGCCAGATAGCGGCTGGTGGCCTCCAGCGCCGCCTTCGCCGGGCCCATCCAGTCGTACTGCGGCCAGGCGTACTGCGCGTCGAAGGTGAGCCCGACCACCGACCCGCCGCCCTGCATCAGCGGCAGGCAGGCCATCGTCAGCGACTTCAGCGAGAACGCCGAGACGTGCATGGCCGTGGCCACCGACTCGAACGGCGTGTGCAGGAAGTTCCCGCCGAGCGCGTCCGGCGGGGCGAAGCCGACCGAGTGCACGACACCGTCGAGGCCGCCCAGCTCCTCGCGCACGATGCCCTCGATCCGCCCGAGGTGCTCGTCGTCGGTGACGTCGAGCTCGACGACCTTCGTCGGCTTCGGCAGCTTCTTCGCGATGCGCTCGGTCAGGGTGGGCCGCGGGAACGCGGTCAGAATGATCTCCGCGCCCTGCTCCTGGGCCAGCTTCGCGGCGTGGAACGCGATGGACGACTCCAGCAGCACGCCGGTGACGAGGACGCGCTTGCCGTCGAGGATTCCGCTCATGGTGGTCAGTGACCCATGCCCAATCCGCCGTCCACGGGAATGACGGCTCCGGTGATGTACGAGGCGTCGTCGGAGGCGAGGAAGCGCACGGCGGCCGCGACGTCCGCAGGCTGCGCGTACCGGCCGAGCGGCACCTGCGCGACGATCTCCGCCTGCCGCTCCTCCGACAGCTCCCGCGTCATGTCGGTCTCGACGAAGCCGGGCGCGACGACGTTGAACGTGATGTTGCGCGAGCCCAGCTCGCGCGCCAGCGAACGGGCGAAGCCGACGAGCGCCGCCTTGGACGCCGCGTAGTTCGCCTGCCCCGGGGAGCCCATGAGGCCCACCACGGAGGAAATGAGCACGACGCGCCCCTTGCGGGCCCGCAGCATGCCGCGGTTGGCGCGCTTGACGACGCGGAACGTGCCGGTGAGGTTCGTGTCGAGGACGGAGGTGAAGTCCTCCTCGGACATCCGCATCAGCAGCTGGTCCTTGGTGACGCCGGCGTTGGCCACCAGCACCTCGACGTTGCCGTGCTTCTCCTCCACCTCCTTGTACGCCTGCTCCACCTGCTCGGTGTCGGTGATGTCGCACTTCACCGGCAGGCAGCCCAGCTCCGTCAGCGCCGCGGGCGGCTCGCCGGAGCGGTAGGTGAACGCGACCTTGTCGCCCGCCTCGGCGAACGCGCGGGTGATGTCGAGGCCGATACCGCGGTTGCCTCCGGTGACCAGAACCGAGCGGCTCAAGGACCCGTCCCTTCTCCCTGGTGGGCCCCGGACGGTCTCCGGGAACCTCACCCGAGAAGCTATCGGTACGCCCCCCGCCCCGGACATTCCGCCCCCCACACAGCCCCACGCCGGACCCTTGTGGGGTTCCTACAGAAGCAGACGGAACCGTGCCGGCCAGGGGTGCTTCTGCTGTCGCCCCTCGGCGCCCTCCGGGGGCCGTTGTCGTCGACGCCAGGTTCAGGACCAAGAGGCGACCGGACGACCTCCGAAGGACACCTCTTCCACGCCGCAGGCCGGCCGGATGTCGTTGAGGTGCCGACCGTGACGGGGCCCCTGCGGAGGGAGCCGGACGGGTTCGTCACCTACAACGAGGAGCTGACGGCGGCTGCCGAGGCGGTGGACCTGCCTGCCTGGCACCCGCGGGAAAGCGGTACCCGGGAGGGGTCCCCACGGGCGCCGCGCAGACTACCGGGCAACGGGAAGGTACGCAGCGAGGTCCCCTCCGGCCCTGGAGTCCGGCATGAAGACGTCCGAAGTGATCGTGTCCGTGTTTTGGCTCCTCGTCGGAATACCTGTGGCTGTCTACGCCGTGAGGCGGTCCCGGAGAAGCCGCCGGAAAATGCAGAAATTCTTCGCCGTGTGTGCTGCGGCGGCCACATCGGAAGCCGAACTGCGGCAAGTACTCGAAACGGCCGACGTGAATGCACAAAATATGGGTGGCGATACGGCCCTGCACCTGGCTTATTACACGGGCCGGGAAAGCGCCATCGCGCGGTTGAGGAAATGCGGCGCGGACGACACCCTGCGCAACGGTCTCGGCTTGACTCCCACCGAGATGGCCGAGGTCAGCCGAGTCGAGCGCCTGCTGGAGAAGACCCTCACCTGCCTGACCGGCAGCATGTGGATCGACGAGCAGCGCGGTCATAGACTGTATACGATGCTGAGGCAATGCGAGCCACGCATCTACAACCCGGCGCTCGCGCGCGTCTTTCAGCGAGACAGGCACCCGTACCGACTTGTGTGCCTGGCGGTCATGGTGGGAATAGCGGGCTCCGAAGCCCAGCTGGGCAAGATATTGCACGGCAAGGACCTCGAGTCCGGCAAGAGACTCGCCACCATTTTCCTGCATTCCGGCTCGTCCGAGCTGGCCGACTACGGCACCCGATGGGCGCACGCAAACGGCTACAAGGTGGTCTTCCGCCCGAGCGGTACCTCAGCACGGTGGGGCCGGTACTGAGCACACCGGAAGAACCGTACGACGCTGGCCGCTCCACTCACCGCGGCATCTATCGCGCCTGGCAAGGAACCGTGCCGCAAAGAGACCGGTACAGCCTTTCCGGCCGCGGCGCCCGCCGAGCCGTTCCGGCCCCGGGAACCGGGCCCGCCCCCGATGCCCGAGGGGGTCCAACTGGAAAGCCAGATCGGGTCCAGCCAGCCGAGGGGTGTCGGGGTGAGCGGCCGTGCGTGGCGGACGCGGCGTCGGGGGGTTGGAGCATTTGCCCCCGGGCCCGCTGCCCGGCGTGTCAGGTGTGCGGGGCGTCGGGCTTGGTCGGCGATCTGTGCGGAGCTGGGCCGCGATCGGCCTCGTATCGCGTCCGCACCGCAGGGCGCCCCACTGGCGTCGCCGCCCTGCGGCGCTGCGCCTTCTGCGACTCGCCGCCCCCGGAGGGGGCATGCCGCTTGCTTGTCACAACCGGCGGTAACCCCAGGCTCGAACCAGGGCAAATCGCCCACCGGGGCCGAGTTTTGACCTTCCACGTGCGTGCGGCCACTCGGCGCGCACGTGGCGGTGACGAACCCGCGGTAACCCACCCCCAAAACCGGCCCAAATCACCCACGAGGGCCGGGTTACGCCCGCCGACGTGCACCCCGGCGGGCCCCGGCCACGCCGAAGCACGCGCGGCGCCCCGGAGGGCGGTGCGAGCGGGCGCCGCAGGGCAGGGATCGGGCCCCGGGCAGCGGCGCGGTCGGGATATGAGAGCCGATCACCGCCAGCTCCGTGCCCATCGCCGACCAGGCCCGACGCCCGGCACTCCCGACACGCCGGGCAGCGAGGCCCGGGGGGACAAATGCTCCACACCCCCGACACCGCGCCCCGGCACGCACGCCCGCCCACCCCGACGCCGCCCCATCCCCCGGCTCCGGGTCACTCACCGCCCCGGCTGCCCCCGACGCCCCCTCCCCCGTCGCCGCGTCACCCACCGCCCCCGGCCCCCGGCGCCGGCCCCCCGGCGAGCGGCGGCGTCGCCGGTCGAGTGGCGCCCGTACCGGCTCCACCACCCGGCGGGGCGCCACCCGGCCGGACACCACCCGCCCGGGCGCCACCCACCTGACCACCCCACCCCCTCGGATAACGTCGTGCGTACGGCGGCCCATCGGGGCATGATCTGCCGCAGGCCCGCGCGGGCCTTCGGGACCGCGCCCACCCACCGAGACCGGAGGGCAGCACGTGAGCAAGTCGGCCCAATCCCTCGACGACGCGTTTCTCGCGCTGCCGCTCGGCGCTCTCGCCGACGCCGCGCTCGCGCGGGCTCGCGCGCTCGGCGCCGAGCACGCGGACTTCCGCCTGGAGCGGGTGCGCAGCGCCGCGCTGCGGCTGCGGGACGCCAGACCGGCGGGTGCCATGGACACCACGGACCTCGGGTACGCGGTGCGCGTGGTGCACGGTGGGGCGTGGGGGTTCGCCGCCGGGGTGGATCTGACCATGGACGCCGCGGCGCGGGTCGCCGCGCGGGCGGTGGCGATGGCGAAGCTGTCGGCGCGGGTGATCGCCGCGGCCGGGGCGGACGAGCGGGTGGAGCTGGCGCCGGAGCCGGTGCACGCGGCGAAGACGTGGGTCTCCGCGTACGAGGTGAACCCGTTCGACGTGCCGGACGCCGAGAAGGCCGGGCTGCTGACGGAGTGGAGTGAGCGGCTGCTCGGCGCGCCGGGGGTGTCGCACGTGGACGCCTCGCTGTTCGCGGTGCAGGAGAACAAGTTCTACGCGGACACCGCCGGCACCTCCACCACCCAGCAGCGGGTGCGGATCCATCCGGAGCTGACCGCGGTGAGCGTCACCGACGCCGGCGGCTTCGACTCGATGCGTACCCTGGCGCCGCCGGCGGGCCGCGGCTGGGAGTACGCGACCGGCACCGGCTGGGACTGGGACGACGAGCTGGCGCGCATTCCCGGCTGGCTGGCGGAGAAGATGGCGGCGCCGAGCGTCGAGGCCGGGTCGTACGACCTGGTGGTCGACCCCTCCAACCTGTGGCTGACGATCCACGAGTCCGTCGGCCACGCCACCGAGCTGGACCGCGCCCTCGGGTACGAGGCCGCGTACGCCGGCACCTCCTTCGCGACGTTCGACCAGCTCGGGGAGCTGCGCTACGGCTCCGGCCTGATGAACGTCACCGGCGACCGCACCGCCGAGCACGGGCTGGCCAGCATCGGGTACGACGACGAGGGCGTGCAGGCGCAGTCGTGGGACCTGGTGCGCGACGGCGTGCTCGTCGGCTACCAGACGGACCGCAGGATCGCGAAGCTCACCGGCGCGGACCGCTCCAACGGCTGCGCCTTCGCCGACTCCCCCGCCCACGTGCCCGTGCAGCGCATGGCGAACGTCTCGCTGCGGCCGGCGCCCGAGGGGCCGACGACCGAGGAGCTGATCGGCGAGGTGGAGCGGGGCATCTACGTCGTCGGTGACCGGTCCTGGTCGATCGACATGCAGCGCTACAACTTCCAGTTCACCGGCCAGCGGTTCTTCCGCATCGAGAACGGCCGGCTGGCGGGCCAGCTCAAGGACGTGGCGTACCAGGCGACGACCACCGACTTCTGGGGCTCGATGTCGGCGATCGGCGGCCCGGAGACGTACGTGCTCGGCGGCACGTTCAGCTGCGGCAAGGCCCAGCCCGGGCAGGCCGCGGCCGTCTCGCACGGCTGCCCGTCGGCCCTCTTCCGGAACGTCAACATCCTCAACACCACCCAGGAGGCCGGCCGATGACGGGGACGACCGGGGCGACCGCGCCGCACGAGACCGTCGAGCGGGCGCTTGCGCTGTCGCGCGCCGACGGCTGCGTCGTGATCGCCGAGGAGGAGTCGAGCGCGAACCTGCGCTGGGCCGGAAACGCCCTGACGACGAACGGCGAGACCCGCGGCCGTACGCTCACCGTCATCGCCACCGTCGACGGCGGCCAGGGCACGGCCACCGGCGTCGTGTCGCGCGCCGCCGTCACCGCCGGGGACCTGGAGCCGCTGGTACGGGCCGCGGAGGCGGCCGCCCGCGAGGCCGGTCCGGCGGAGGACGCCCGTCCGCTGGTCGAGGGCGTGCCGCCGTCGGCCGACTTCACCGCGCCGCCCGCCGAGACCACCTCCGACGTGTTCGCCGCCTTCGCGCCGGCGCTCGGCGAGTCCTTCGCCCGCGCCCGGGCCGGCGGCCGGGAGCTGTACGGCTTCGCGAACCACATGGTGACCTCCACCTACCTGGGCACCTCCACCGGGCTGCGGCTGCGCCACGACCAGCCGACCGGCACGCTGGAGCTGAACGCCAAGTCCCCGGACCGGACGCGGTCCGCCTGGGCGGGCCGCTCGACCCGGGACTTCGCCGACGTGGACCCCGCCGAGCTGGACGCGGAGCTGGCGCAGCGGCTGGCGTGGGCGGAGCGCCCGGTGGAGCTGCCCGCCGGGCGGTACGAGACGCTGCTGCCGCCGAGCGCGGTGGCCGACCTGCTGGTGTACCTGTTCTGGTCGGCCGGTGCCCGCGACGCCCACGAGGGCCGTACGGTGTTCAGCCGGCCGGGCGGCGGCACGCGCGTGGGCGAGAAGCTGGCCGGGCTGCCGCTGACGCTGCGCAGCGACCCGGCGGAGCCGGGTCTGGAGTCGGCGCCGTTCGTCGTCGCGCACGCCTCCGGCAGCGACTCGTCGGTCTTCGACAACGGGCTGCCGGTCGGGCCGGTGGACTGGCTGCGCGAGGGCACGCTGCGGCATCTGCTGACGAACCGCTTCACCGGGGAGCTCACCGGCCTGCCGGTCACGCCGGAGGCGGACAACCTGGTGCTGGAGGCGGGCGGCACGAAGTCGCTGGACGAGATGGTCGCGGGGCTGGGGCACGACGGCCCGGGGCTGCTGCTGACCTGCCTGTGGTACATCCGCGAGGTCGACCCGGCCACGCTGCTGCTGACCGGGCTGACCAGGGACGGCGTGTATCTGGTGGAGAACGGCGAGGTGACCGGGGCGGTGAACAACTTCCGCTTCAACGAGTCCCCCGTCGACCTGCTGGGCCGGGCGGCGGAGGCCGGGGCCACCGAGCGGACGCTGCCGCGCGAGTGGGGCGACTGGTTCACGCGGGCGGCGATGCCGCCGGTGCGGATCCCGGACTTCAACATGAGCTCGGTCAGCCGGGGCGTGTAGCTGCCATTACCCTCGTACGCAGCCGCACGGGCGGCGCGGGTTCGAGTTCGAGGAGATACGAGAGACGTGACGGACATCGTCGACGAGCTGCGGTGGCGCGGGCTGCTGGCCCTGTCCACCGACGAGGACGCCCTGCGCAAGGCGCTCGCGGACGGGCCCGTCACGTTCTATTGCGGCTTCGACCCGACGGCGCCCAGCCTGCACGTCGGCCACCTGGTGCAGGTCCTGACCGTACGGCGGCTACAGCTGGCCGGGCACCGGCCGCTGGCGCTGGTCGGCGGCGCGACGGGCCAGATCGGCGACCCGAAGCCGGACGCGGAGCGCACGCTGAACGACCCCGGGGTCGTCGCCGGCTGGGTGGAGCGGGTCCGCGCGCAGATCGAGCCGCTGCTCGACTTCGAGGGCCCGAACGCGGCCCGGATGGTCAACAATCTGGACTGGACCGCGGGTCTGTCCGCGATCGAGTTCCTGCGGGACGTCGGGCGGCACTTCCGGGTGAACAAGATGGTCGCCAAGGAGGCCGTCGCCCGCCGGCTGGAGTCCGAGGAGGGCATCAGCTATACCGAGTTCAGCTACCAGATCCTGCAGAGCCTGGACTTCCTGGAGCTGTACCGGCGGCACGGCTGCACGCTGCAGACCGGCGGCAGCGACCAGTGGGGCAACCTGACGGCGGGCACCGACCTGATCCACCGGGTAGAGCCCGACGCCGTCGTGCACGCGCTGGCGACGCCGCTGATGACGAAGGCGGACGGCACGAAGTTCGGCAAGACGGAGGGCGGCGCGGTCTGGCTCGACCCGGAGCTGACGACCCCGTACGCCTTCTACCAGTTCTGGCTGAACGTCGACGACCGCGACGTCGACCGCTACCTGCGCATCCTCAGCTTCCGGGGCCGCGAGGAGCTGGCGGAGCTGGCGCGGCAGACCGCGGAGCGGCCGCAGGCGCGGGCCGCGCAGCGGGCGCTGGCGGAGGAGCTGACGACGCTGGTGCACGGCGCGGAGCAGTGCGCCGCGGTGATCGCCGCGTCGCGGGCGCTGTTCGGGCAGGGTGAGCTGGGCGAGCTGGACGAGGCGACGCTGCGTGCGGCGCTGGCGGAGGTGCCGCACGCGCGGGTCACCGAGCTGGGGCCGGTGGTGGAGCTGCTGGCCGAGGTGGGGCTGGCGCCGAGCAGGTCGGCGGCCCGCCGGACGGTCAAGGAGGGCGGCGCGTACGTGAACAACGTGAAGGTCACGGGCGAGGACGCCGTGCCGGCCGCGGCGGACCTGCTGCACGGCCGCTGGCTGGTGCTGCGCCGCGGCAAGCGCAACCTGGCCGCGGTGGAGCTGGCGGCGCCCGGGGCCGGCTGACGGTCAGCGGGGGCTGCGCTTCTTGTGGCCCCGCATCCCGTCGTACAGCGGGGTGCCCAGGGCGACGACGGCCACGGCGCCGGCCAGTTGCAGGATGTGCCGGATCCAGTCGATTCCCTTGGTGTCGTCCACGCCGATCCCGGAGGCCACGGCGTTGCCGGCGATGGCCCCGATGACGCCGAAGACGGTGGTCAGCCAGAGGGGAATGGCCTGTTTGCCGGGCAGGATGGCCCGGGCGATGACGCCCAGGATCAGACCCACGATGATGGCCCACAGCCAGTTCATGTCGCCTCCTCGTGCGGCGGTGTCCGCCCGCGGTGCCAGTTTCCTGCGATGTCCCGGGGAGCGCATTCCGGCCACGGCCGTTCGGGTTGCGGGCCGGGCTGCGCCGCCCCGGCGTCGTGGGACGGCCCTGTGCGGCGTACCGTGGGGAGTACCCGGTAGCTGGGGGGTGGAGCGTGAAGCGGAAGCACCACGGCGATGCCGCCGTGTTCCGGATCACCGGCGCGCGGCAGAGCCTGGACGACGACGTACGTGGCCGGCAGCGGCGGTACGTGATCTCCATGATCGTCCGTGCCGTGTCGGTGGTGGCCGCCGCGCTGCTCTGGAACGTCGAGCGGCACATCGCGATCGTGGCCCTGGTCCTCGGCATGTTCATCCCGTACTTCGCGGTCGTCATCGCGAACGCGGGCCGGGAGAACGTCCGTTCGCTTCCGTCCACCTTCGCCGTCACCCCGCCACGGACAGTGATCGCGCCGCCGCCGCGGACCGCGCGGGCGCCCGAAACCCCAGGTGACCGGGGTCAGGCCGGGAGCGAGTCGACGACCAGCGACAGCGCTCCGCCGACCGTTTGATCACCAAGCGCGCAAGCTCAGAAAAACCTCAAATCAAATATGCGGATCCGGTGCCGAGCGGGCGGCCTCGCGTGACATACTTCGTACGCGCTCCGCATCCCCCGTCGGAGCGACGGACCGACGCCGGGCGGCTCCCCCCGTGGCTGCCCGGCGTCGCCCTTTTTCCGGGACGTACTCTTGGACCCTGTGAACACCGCTGACCCCGCTCTCCTCTGCTCCGCCAAGGGCTGCCGTGCGCCCGCGGTGTGGGTGGTCGCCTGGAACAATCCGAAGCTGCACACGCCGGAGCGCCGCAAGACCTGGCTCGCGTGCGACGAGCACCGCGAATATCTCAGCCGCTTTCTGAGCCTGCGCGGCTTCCTCAAAGAGGTCGTGACGCTGGCGGACTGGCAGGACGCGGAGAAGAGCGCGGCACGTGACGCCGGACCGGGCGCCGGACAGGAAGCCGGGAAGGGCGAACCGGAAAACGGCTGAAAGCCCGCCGTCCGCGGGGCCGCCGGGCACCCGCCCGTCTGCCGCCTAGCGCCTGCCGTCTGCCGCCTCCCACCTGCCGCCCGGCCGCCCGACCTTCGGGCGGCCGCGCCGCGTCACCCGCCGATCGCGGACATCGGCCGGTCCGGCTGGACGAACGCCGGGTCGTCGAGCCCGGCGCCCGCCTTCTTGCCCCACATCGCCTCCCGCCACAGCAGCGCTATCTCCGCGTCCGGCGCGCCGGCGCGCAGCGCGCCCCGCAGGTCGGTCTCCTCGCGGGCGAACAGGCAGTTGCGCACCTGCCCGTCGGCGGTCAGCCGGGTGCGGTCGCAGGCGCGGCAGAAGGGGCGGGTGACGGAGGCGATGACGCCGACGCGGGCCGGGCCGCCGTCCACCGTCCAGCGCTCGGCGGGCGCGGAGCCGCGCGCCGCGTCGCCCTCCGGGGTCAGCTCGAAGCGGGTGCGCAGCGAGGCGAGGATGTCGCCGGCGGTGATCATGCCGTCGCGCTGCCAGCCGTGCTGGGCGTCGAGGGGCATCTGCTCGATGAACCTCAGCTCATAGCCCTCGGCGACCGCCCAGGCGAGCAGGTCGGGGGCCTCGTCCTCGTTGAGCCCGGGCATCAGGACGCTGTTGACCTTCACCGGTTCGAGGCCGGCTGCGCGCGCGGCGGCGAGGCCGCGGAGCACGTCGGCGTGGCGCTTGCGCCGGGTGAGCCGCTGGAACACGTCGGGCCGGAGGGTGTCCAGCGAGACGTTGACCCGGTCGAGGCCGGCGGCCTTCAGGGCGGGGGCCGTACGCTCCAGGCCGATGCCGTTGGTCGTCAGGGAGAGCCGCGGGCGGGGGGCGAGGGCGGCGCAGCGCTCGACGATGCCGACGAGCCCGGGGCGCAGCAGCGGCTCGCCGCCGGTGAAGCGCACCTCGGTCACGCCCAGCTCGGTGACGGCGAGGCGGACGAGGCGGACGATCTCGTCGTCCGTGAGCAGCTCGGGCTTGCCGAGCCAGCTGAGCCCTTCTTCCGGCATGCAGTACGTGCACCGGAGGTTGCAGCGGTCGGTGAGCGAGACGCGCAGGTCACTGGCGACTCGTCCATAGGTGTCACGCAGCATGGTGACGGCCCTCCCACGGCGGTTCCTGACCTTTCGCAGCCTACGCCAGGGGCCTGACATTCAACAGTTTGTTGCGTTCCCGGCGGCCCGGGCTCCCGCCGTACGCGGGTGCCGAGGGGGCCGCGTGGGGCCTGACGTGCACGACACGCCAAAAGACACTGCGGGGCGATGTATTGATGGGCGCGGGTGATCAGCGCTAGTTTCGCTTGCCGTGTACCTGACCGCGGATGCGTCCGCGGCGGATTCCGACTGATGATCTGGAGATCCCATGGCTCATCTCCGACCCCGCGGCCGGCGCCTGCTGGCAGTGCCCCTGGGGCTGACCCTCGCGGCGGCGCTCGCCCTCCTGCCGGGGGCGGCCTCCGCCGCGTCGGCTCCCGAGCCCGGTGGCGGCTCCGCGGCGGCCGACGAGACCCTTTCCTACGTGGTCAACACGCGGACCGACCACAGGACGATCGACCGGGTCGAGGACGCCATCGCCGACGCGGACGGCTCGGTGGTCGTCGCGTACAAGAAGATCGGCGTGTTCGTCGCCCACTCCACCAACCCGGACTTCGCGGAGGAGCTGCGCGACGTGCGCGGCGTGCAGTCCGCGGGCGCGACCCGTACGGCGCCGCTGAAGCCGTCGGGGACGCTGGAGACCAGCGCGCCGGACGTCTACGAGGGCGCGGCCCAGGCCCGTTCGGAGGATCCGGACGTCGAGCCGCTGGAGAACGAGCAGTGGGACCTGCCGGCCATCGGCGCCGACAAGGCGCACAAGGTCACCACCGGCAGCCGGGACGTGACCGTCGGCGTCATCGACACCGGGGTGGACGACACCCACCCCGACCTCAAGGCCAACTTCTCGGCCGAGCAGTCCGCCAGCTGCGTCGGCGGCGTCGCCGACACCAGCGAGGGCGCCTGGCGGCCGTTCGACCCGCAGGGCGACTACCACGGCACGCACGTCGCCGGTGAGATCGCCGCGGCGCGCAACGGCGTCGGCGTGGCCGGCGTCGCGCCCGGCGTGCAGGTCGCCTCGCTCAAGGTCAGCGAGCCCGACACCGCGCTGTTCTTCGCCGAGGCCGTGGTCTGCGCCTTCGTCTTCGCGGGCGACAACGGCATCGAGATCACCAACAACAGCTACTACGTGGACCCGTGGCTCTACAACTGCCTCGACGACCCCGACCAGCGGGCCATCGTCGACGCCGTCAACCGGGCCTCGAAGTACGCCATGAACAAGGGCACCCTGCACTTCGCCGCGGCCGGCAACTCCAACGACGACCTGGCCTCCGACGAGATCGTGGACGACTCCAGCCCCGACGACAGCACGCCGGTGGAGCGCACGATCGACCCGTCCGAGTGCTGGGACGTGCCGACGCAGCTGCCGGGCATCGTCACCGTCTCGGCGACCGGCGTGAACGACGACAAGTCGTACTACTCCAGCTACGGCAAGCGGGTCGTGGACCTCGCCGCACCCGGCGGCGACGGCTACCAGATCCCGGACACGCCGTCGAAGAACGGCCGCATCCTGTCCACCCTGCCGGAGAACAAGTACGGCTGGCTGCAGGGCACCTCGATGGCCACCCCGCACGCCGCGGGCGTCGCCGCGCTCCTCAAGAGCGAGCACCGGTGGCTCTCCCCCACCCTGCTGCACCTGATGATGAAGGGGCAGGCGGACAACCCGGGCTGCCCGGACTTCTACGACCCGGACGGCAACGGCGTGGAGGACTCCACCTGCACCGGCGGCGAGCGGTTCAACGGCTTCTACGGGGCCGGGATCGTGGACGCGTACGACGCGGTACGGCGGTGAGCGCCGGCCGGTGACGTAGCACGGCTCCGGGCCGGGCGGCGGTGCCTCAGGGCGCCGCCGCCCGGCCTTCGCCGTCCGCAGGCGCGGGCGCGGGCGGCGGCGCGGGTGCGGGCGCGGGCCCGGCCGCCGGCGCGGAGCGGCGCAGCACGCCGTCCGCGATGAGGTACTGGGCGGCCAGGTACGTCGCCATCACCCAGAACCCGGCGGCCGGCGGCTGCGGCCGGTCCGCCAGACCGGCGGCGATGAGGGTGTCGGAGAGCAGGAAGAGCGCGCCGCCGGCGCCGGCGCGCGGCCCGAACCGGACGGCGCAGAGGGCCATCGCGGCGAGCAGCAGGCTGTACGCGGCGACCGGCCCGCGCAGCCCCGGTTCGAGCCCGGTCCACAGCGCCGCGACGCCGGCCGCCCAGGCGGCCCCGTACGCGACGGCGAGCCGCCGCTCCGGCCCGCGGGCGAGGCGGCGGCCGGCCCGCCGGAACAGCGTCAGGTAGCAGACGTGCCCGGCGGCGAACGCCCCCATCCCGGCCAGGAACGGCCCGTCCCCGCCCACCTGAAGCAGCACGTCCCCGGCCCACCCGCAGAGCAGCCCGGCGAGCAGCGCCCGCGGCGCGCCGCGGGCGGCGGCGCAGGCGGCGAGCGCGGGCATCAGCAGCGGCTTCGTCCCGTGCACGAGCCACCCGGCCCCGGCCAGCTGCCCGACCAGTTGCGCCGCGGCGGCCGCCGCGAACACCCCGGCAGCGCCCCGCGCCACGGCCCCGCGCCGCACCCGGGGGCGCCGGCGGGGGCGCGGGCGGGGCCCGCGGGCGGGCACGGCGGCTTCGGTCACGGGCTCAGTCTGGCGCACGGACCGCCGCACGTCTGCCCGGCCTGCCGACCGGCCGCGGGCTACCCGCCCCGCGGCGGCTCCGGCAGGTCCAGCCGGGCGAGCACCGCCGGGTCGAGCACGATGCGGATCGCGGTGATCCGCCCGCCGGCGACGGTGAACCCGAGCACCGCCTGCGGCGCGCCGTCCTCGTGCCGCGAGAGAAGCCCGGGCCCGCCGTCCACGAGCACCGCCTGCCCCCGCGCACCGGCCCGGGCGGACACCTGCGCGCCGGTGGCGACCCGGGTGGCGCCGAGGGTGACGGAGGTGCCGTCGGGGGTGTCGACCGTCAGCCGCACCTCGGGATGGAGGACGCGCAACAGCTCCTCGAAGTCACCGCCCCGCGCCGCCGCGAGGAACGCCTCGACCACCGCCCGCTGCTCAGGACCGGCCCCGGCCGGGCGCTCACTCGACCGCACCTTCCGGCGGGCGCGGCTGGCGAGCATCTTGGTGGCGCCGCTGGACCTGCCGAGGATCCGGCCGATCTCGTCGAACGGCACGGCGAACAGGTCGTGCAGCACGAACGCCAGCCGCTCCGCGGGCCCGAGCGACTCCAGCACGACGAGCAGCGCCAGCCCGACGGAGTCGGCGAGCACCGCGTCGTCCTCGGGCACGGGGCCGTCGTCGAGCGCCACGACCTCGGGGAGCCGGTCGTCGTAGGCCGTCTCGGGGCGGGTCTGGCGGGCCCGCAGGACGTCCAGGCAGATGCGGCCGGTGACGGTGGTCAGCCAGCCGGGGAGGTTCCGGATCTCCGCCGCGTCCTGCCGGGACAGCCGCAGCCACGCCTCCTGGACGGCGTCCTCGGCGTCGGCGTGCGAGCCGAGCATGCGGTACGCGACCGAGCGCAGCCGGCCGCGCTGCGCCTCGAAGGCCGCGGCGGCCGCGTCTGCCTCGGCGGCCTCGGCGGTGGGGTCGGACATGCTGGTTACCTTCCTCGGTTCCGCTCCGTCATGGGGGTGACGGGCCCGAAGGGGCACAGGTAACCGATGAAGGAGCAGGACCGATGGAAGCACGCACGACGAGCCCGGCCAACCCCGACGTGTTGACGGGGATCAAGCACCTCTACAAGGCGATCCACGCCGGCGGCGTGGACCAGCGGGTGCTGTCGCTGGTGCACCTGCGCACCAGCCAGATCAACGGGTGCAGCCCGTGCGTCTTCGCGACCGTGCAGGCGGCGAAGAAGGCCGGCGAGACACACGAGCGACTGCACCACGTGGCCGCCTGGCGCGACACCCCGTTCTACACCGAGGCGGAGCGCGCGGCCCTCGCCCTGGCGGAGGCCGCCACCCGGCTCCAGGACGACGCGCCCGGGGTGACGGACGAGGTCTGGGACGCGGCGGCGGAGCACTTCAGCGAGGAGCAGCTGGGCTCGATCACCCTGGAGATCGCGCTGACGAACTTCTTCAACAGGATCAACCGCACGGTCCGGGAGCAGGCCGGGAAGACCTGGTGAGCGCGGGCGGGGCCACGGGGCGGGACTTCACGCCCCGGGCGTGGGGTGGGGCACGTCCGAGACGTGGTCGAGCCAGCCCACGCAGGCCCAGGCCAGAAACCCCAGGGCGAGCAGCGCCGCCGCGACGGGCAGCAGCGCGAGGGCGCCACGCGAGCGGTGCCGCAGAGCGGCGGCCGTGAGCGCCCAGACGGCGCCTGCGCCGGCCGGGACGCCGAAGAGCATGATCGGCAGCTCCACCCAGAGCACGCTGAGATCCTGCCCCTCGCCCTCGAAGCCGCCGGTCAGCATCGGCTTGGCGCCGTACGACCACGCGAAGAGGCCGGTTGCGGCACCGGCCAGGAGGACGAGACAGCCGATGGCGGGCGGTCGGTAGTTCATGCCCCGTACGGACGCAGCACGGCGGCCGCCGGTTCGGTCTGCGGGACGGTGGAGGCCGGGAGCGGGGGCGGGGCGGTGTCGGGGCGGTGTCCGGTCGCCGGGTGGAGCGGCGCCGGGGCGGGGGGTCGGTACCGGGGTGGAGCCCCACCCCGGCACACCGACCGCCCCCGGCCCCCCAACGCAGGCCGCCGCCCGACCCGGCCCCCGTACGCACGGCCGCCCACCCCGGCACCGCCCCAACCACCCCGGCACCGCACCACCCGACGACCACCCCCACCCCGGCACCACCCCAACACCGGACCCCCGGCGACCGGCGGACGGACCCGCCGACGGCTCACCTGCCCTGCAACACCTGCGCCGACCCCGCCCCATCGGCCCGCGGCGGCTGCCAGCCGGGCGGGCGGAACACGTGGGACAGCCGCTCGCCCCAGGTGCGGGACGCGCGTACGTCGCGGGCGATGGCCGCGTACTCGTGGGTGGCGACGCGCAGCGGGTTGTACGTCGTGATGTTCTTCGTGAGCCCGTACCGGCAGGGCTCGCCCTCGGGTGCGAAGGAGCCGAAGAGGCGGTCCCAGACGATGAGGATGCCGCCGAAGTTGCGGTCCAGGTAGTTGCCCTGGGAGGCGTGGTGGACGCGGTGGTGGGAGGGGGTGTTGAAGACCGCTTCGAAGGGGCGCCAGAGGGTGCCGATGCGCTCGGTGTGGATCCAGAACTGGTAGACGAGGTTGGTCGAGGAGCAGAAGGCCAGCGCCGCCGGGTGCACGCCTGCGGCGACCATCGGCAGGTAGAACACCCATGAGGTGAAGCCCGTCCAGGGCTGCCGCAGCGCGGTGGTGAGGTTGAACTTCCGGCTGGAGTGGTGCACCACGTGGCAGGCCCACAGGATGCGGATCACGTGGTGGCCGCGGTGGGACCAGTAGTAGAAGAAGTCCTGCGCGAGCAGCATCGGCAGCAGCGTCCACCACTCGACCGGCACCCGCAGCGGCGTCAGCTCGTGGACCCCGGCGTAGATCGCCACGATGGGGATCTTCCACAGGAGGTCGAAGACGATGCTGCCGAGCCCCATGGTCATGCTGGTCGCGGCGTCCTTGGACGCGTAGCCGGCCGCGTCGTCGTCGGGGTGCAGCCGGTAGCTCACCGCCTCGACGACGGTGAGCAGCAGGAACGCAGGTATGGACCAGAGCACCACATCCGGCAGATTGGGCATGTTCCGCACGATAGAGCGGAGTCGGGACCGGCACCAGACGTGGTTACCGGCAAGTCAAATAACTTCGGCCGGCCGCGGCAGGCGGGGCGCCTGCGGGGCGCCGGCGGGGTGCCGGCCGGTGCGGCGGATCGCCGGGGTCAGGCGGTGGGGGCGGGGGTGCGGCGGGGGCGCAGGGTGGGGGTGGCGGGGAGCTGGTCGGTGTGGCGGCGGGCCAGGCGGAGTACGGCCCGCAGCGTGGGCTCCGCCGAGCCGGGGTCCGCGCGCCAGCGGGCCTCGATGGCCACCGGGCCGGGGCGGGTGGCCAGCGGGAGGTCGACGAGGCCGCCGTCCTCCAGGTCCCGTACGACCGCCAGCCGCGGCAGCAGCGCGAGGCCGCGGCCGTGCGCGGCCAGCCGGCGCAGCGCGGGCAGGGAGTCGGCGGCGGTGGCGGTGCGGGTGCGGGCGGGGAGGTCGCGGCTGAGGCGGTCGTAGAGCAGGGTGGAGCTGCAGCCGGGCTCGGCGACGAGGAAGTCCGCGGCCAGCACGTCCGCCTCCGTCACCTCCGCCGCGTCCGCGAGCGGGTGGGCCGGGCCCGCGACGACCACCACCTCTTCGTGGCCGACGACGGCGCTGGGGCCCGCCGCCCGGCTGCCGTCGTCGAAGTGGAAGGCGAGGTCCAGTTCCCCGGCGGCCAGCTGCTCCGCGAGCAGGGCGCGCGGGCCGACGACGACGCTGATCTCGGCGTCGGCGTCCGGCCCGCCGGCGCCGTAGTGCAGGGCGGTGACGATGTCCGGCAGCCACTCGCCCGCCAGTGTCTCCGGCGCCCCGATGCGCAGCCGGGGCCGGGAGGCGGCGGCGGCGCGGCGCATGCGTTCGTCGACCTCCAGCGCCTCGCGCGCGTACGGGAGCAGCCGGCGGCCGGCGTCGGTGAGGGAGGCGCCGGTGGAGGTGCGGACCACGACCGTCACGCCGAGTTCCTGCTCCAGCCGGCGCAGTTGGGCGCTGAGGCTCGACTGGGCGTAGCCCAGGCGCTCGGCGGCTGCCGATATCCCGCCGGACTCGGCCACCGTCACGAATGCGCGCAGATATCGTGAGTCCACCGTGGGATCGTGTCACCGCCCTCTTCGCCCGCGCCATCACTTTTTTGCATGCACGCGCCACACCCTACGGGCGGCCTCCGGTGTGAAGTGGCCCAGGGGGGCGGGCAGTTGAACCGCCCTCACGCCGCGGCGTCGAATCCGAAGGCGTCCAGATCGATCCCGGACCACGCCAGCTCGATGAGCACGTCCACCGCCCGCCGGCCGTCCGGCACCTCGGCGATCAGCACCGCCGGGTCGGCGCCGGGCAGCGGGGGCGCGTCGAGGACGAGCGCGAGCAGCCGGCGCGCCTCGGAGCGGCGCGCGGGCTCGCACAGCCGCAGCCGCAGGTGCCGCGTCTGCCCGGCCGCCGGCCGCCACGCCCCGGCCGCCCCCGACCCGGCCGCCTCCCACTGCCCGGTCTCCCACTGCCCGGTTTCCGGCCGCCCGGGCTCCGGCCGCGCGGCCTCCCACTGCCCGGCGGCGCGCCGCCCGGCGGGGCGCGGCGCCGTCGGCCGCGGGATCCGTACCCGCTGGTTTCCGTCCGCTCCGTGAAGGGGCATGGTGGGTCTCCCGTCTGCCGTGCGCTGCCGGCCGTCCTCGGCCGGCTGCCGTCGGGCTCCACGATCCGCCTCTCCCCCGCCGTCCGTCATCGTCCGCCGAGCGGCTCCCGCGCTGCCGTCCGGGGCGTACCGGAGCGGCGGCTGCAACCTGCGCAGCAGCGCCCGCTGCGCCTTCCGGAGGACGCCTGACCGGCACGGACTGGTCTACGGTGCAGAACATGACGGCGGCAACGCAGACCGAGGCGAGCATCGAGCGCACGGTGCTCCGCTACCTCACGACGGCGGTCGAGGGCGGGCGGGAGGCCGCGCGCCACTCCCGCGTGTGCGCCAGGGACGCGGGCTTCGCCGCCGCCGTGGCGCTCGCCGCGGTGAGCACGATGCTGCTGGCGCCCGACGGCCGGCACGGCTTCGACGCGCTCGCCTGGGTGCTCGGCACGGTGGGCAGCGCGGCGCTGATCGGCTCGCAGCGCTTCCCGCGTACGGTGCTGGCGGTCACGGTGCTGGCCATGCTCGCGTACCAGCTCCGCGGCTACCCCGACGGCAGCCCGGTGCTGCCGGTGCTGGTCGCCACATACCGCTGCATCCGGGCCGGGCACCGCGGCTTCTTCCTCGTCACCGCCCTGCTCTCGCTGGCCGTCGGCCTCGGCTCGCTGCCCTTCCTCTCGCTCGGCGACGAGGCGCTGCGCGCGGCGCTGGAGAAGCGGTTGCTGTCCTTCGGCTGGGTGCTGGCGTGCGCGATGGCCGCCGCGATGCGCATCCAGCACGAGGCGATGCTCGCCCAGGCCGAGGAGCGGACGGCCGAGCACGCGCAGCGCAGCGCCGACGAGGAGCGGCTGCGGATCGCCCGCGAGCTGCACGACACCCTCACGCACAGCATCTCCGTGATCAAGGTGCAGGCCGGGGTGGCCGTGCACCTGGCGAAGAAGCGCGGCGAGGAGCCCACCGCGGCGCTGCTCGCCATCCAGGAGGCCAGCGGCGACGCCGCGCGCGAGCTGCGCTCCACGCTGCACGTGCTGCGCAACGCGGACGGCGGCGCCGAGGGCGTCGGGCTGGAGCGGCTGCCGGAGCTGGTGGAGCGGGCGCGGGGCTCGGGGGTACCGGCGACGGTGGCCGTGACGGGCGAGCGGGCGGAGCTCCCCGCGGAGGTGGACCGGGCCGCGTACCGGATCGTGCAGGAGTCGCTGACGAACGTCGCCCGGCACGCGGGGCCGGCGGCGGCGGTGGCCGTGCGGGTCTCGTACGGGCCGGAGAGGGTCGTCGTCCAGGTCGACGACGACGGCGCCGCCGACCCCGGGGCGCCGCCGGAGCCGGGCATCGGGCTGACCGGGATGCGCGAGCGGGTCGCCGCGCTCGGCGGCGCGCTGCACGCCGCGCCCCGCCCCGAGGGCGGCTTCCGGGTACGCGCCGAGCTGCCGCTGCGGCAGCCGCGGCCACCGCGGCCGGAGCATCGGCGGCCGGAGCAGCAGCAGTCGGAGCGGCGGCAGCCGGAGCCCGGCGGGCCCGCCGCGGAGGCCGCCCGGTGATCCGGGTGCTGCTCG
Source organism: Streptomyces sp. MAR4 CNX-425 (assembly GCF_048656465.1). Taxonomy (NCBI): domain Bacteria; kingdom Bacillati; phylum Actinomycetota; class Actinomycetes; order Kitasatosporales; family Streptomycetaceae; genus Streptomyces; species Streptomyces sp. MAR4 CNX-425. The sequence continues at coordinate 229,058 of NZ_JBMDLF010000001.1, forward strand.
TGGACGACCAGGCCCTCATCCGGGGCGGGTTCCGGGCGCTGCTCGACGCCGAGGACGACGTCGAGGTGGTCGGCGAGGCCGCCGACGGCGCCGAGGGCGTGCGGCTGGCCGCCCGGCACCGGCCGGACGTGGCGCTGGTCGACGTGCAGATGCCGGTGCTCGACGGCATCGAGGCGACCCGCAGGATCGCCGCCGACCCCGAGCTGGCCGGCGTGCACGTCGTGATCCTCACCAACTACGGCGTGGACGAGTACGTCTGGGGCGCGCTGCGCGCCGGGGCGGCGGGCTTCCTCGTCAAGGACATGGAGCCGGAGGACCTGCTGCACGGCGTACGGGTCGCCGCCCGCGGCGACGCCCTGCTGTCCCCCGCGCTGACCCGCAAGCTGATCCAGGAGTACGTCTCCCGCCCCGCCGGCGGCACGCCCGACGCGGAGGACGCGCTGTGCGACCTCACCCGGCGCGAGCGGGAGGTCGTCACGCTCGTCGGCGGCGGCCTCAGCAACGAGGAGATCGCCGCCCGGCTGCACATCAGTCCGATCACCGCGAAGACGCACGTCAGCCGGGCGATGACGAAGCTGGGCGCCCGGGACCGGGCCCAACTCGTCGTGATCGCCTACGAGACGGGCCTGGTCACCCCGCGCGGACCGGCGGCCGGACAGCCGTCCGGCTGATCCGCCGGCCGTGGGACGGCGCGCGGGCGCGCGCCCGGACGGCACCCGCGCGGGCGGCGGTGTCAGTGGCAGGCTCTATGCTCTGACTCCATGCTCGAAGACCGCGCGGCGCACCTGAATCCCCGTCAAGTCGCGCAGCAGGAGCCGCTTCCGGGCACCGATCCGGCCGCGCCGCCCCCGCCCGCCAGCGGCCCGGCCGGGACCGCGGACCCCGGCATCCCCGCGCCCGCCGCCCCGCCCGACGGCTGGCCCGCCGACTACCCCGAGGCGTACGCCGTCGTCGACGTCGAGACCACCGGCCTGCGGTCCGACGACCGCATCGTCTCCGCCGCCGTCTTCCGCCTCGACGCCCGCGGCGCGGTGGAGGACAGCTGGTACACGCTGGTCAACCCGCAGCGCGACCCCGGCCCGGTGTGGATCCACGGCCTGACCCGCGAGATGCTCGCCGACGCCCCGCTCTTCCCCCAGGTCGCCGAGGAGTTCGCGGCGCGGCTGGAGGGCCGGGTGCTCGTCGCGCACAACGCGGTCTTCGACTGGATGATGATCGCCCGCGAGTACGCCCGCGCCGGGCTGACGGCGCCCGTGCGCCACCGGCTGTGCACCATCGCGCTCGCCCGGCAGCTGCGGCTGCCGCTGCCCAACGCCCGGCTGACGTCGCTGGCCGCCCACTTCGGCGTCGCGCAGCGCCGGGCCCACGACGCCGAGGACGACGCCCGCGTCCTCGCCGAGGTCTTCCGCCCCAGCCTGCGGCAGGCCGCCGAGGCCGGCGCCCGGCTGCCGCTGCTGGCCTGCCAGCCGCTGACGGAGTGGGCGGATGCGCCGGCGGCCGGCGGGTCCGGCGCGGGCGGCACCCGGTCGCCGGGCGGGCACGGGGCGTACCAGTGGCGCACCTGGCGGCCGAACCGCCGGCTGCCCCCGTCCCCGTACCCCAACCCGGGGCGGTACGTGCGCGGCGGGCGGCTGAAGCAGGGCATGCGCGTGGCGTTCTCCGGCGACACGTCGGTGGACCGCAGCCTGCTGGAGGACCGGGCGGTCGAGGCGGGGCTGCACGTCGCGGCCAGCGTCTCCCGCTACACGAGCCTGCTCGTCACCAACGACCCGCAAGCGCCGACGAGCAAGGTGACGCGGGCCGCGGCCCACGGCACCCCGGTGCTCGACGAGGCCGCCTTCCTGCACCTCATGCGGGACGTCGAGCCCGCGGACGCGCCGCCGCAAGGGGACGGCGGGGCGGGGTAGCGGGGTCGCGTCGGGCGCCCGGGCCGCGGGGGGTACGGTCAAGGGGTGTACCGCTTCCTGTTGTCCCGCCAATGGGTGATCGTCACCCTGGTGGCCGTCCTGCTCATCCCCGTGATGATCCAGCTCGGCTTCTGGCAGCTGCACCGCCACCAGGACCGGGTCGCACGCAACGACCTCGTCGCGCGGAACCTCAAGGCGGAGCCGGTGCCGGTGGAGCGGCTCACGCGGGAGGGGCGCGCGGTGCCGCGGGAGGACACCTGGCGCCGGGTCACGGCCACCGGTTCGTACGAGCCGGAGCAGGAGGTCGTCGTACGGCAGCGGCTCGGCGCCGACGACAAGCAGGGCTACTTCGTCGTCACCCCCCTCCGCCTCGACGGCGGCGCCGCCGTCCTCGTCAACCGCGGCTGGGTGCCGGCGGGCGCCGACCTCACCCGCCTCCCGAAGGTGCCGCCCCCGCCGGCCGGCGAGGTCACCGTCACCGGGCGGCTCCGCCCGGACGAGACGACGGACAGCGGCATCCGCGACAAGGCGGGGCTGCCCGACCGCATGGTGATGCTGATCAACAGCCGGCACCAGGCGGCCGACGGGCTCCCGGGCCCGGTGCTCGGCGGCTTCGTCGAGCTGACCGCCACCTCGCCGGAGCCCGCCGGCAAGCAGCCCGAGCCGGTCGGCGAGCCGGACCACAGCAGCATCGGGGTGCACGTCGCGTACGCGATCCAGTGGTGGATCTTCGCGGCGGCGGTGCCGCTGGGCTGGTGGATTCTCGTACGCCGCGAGCGCCGCGACCGCGAAACGGCGGCGGCCGGGGCGACGGCGCAGGCCGCGGAAGGGACCACGGAGCACGCCGGGGAGAAAGCAGAGGAGAAAGCCGGGGAGAAGGCCGCAGAGAACGCCGCGGAGAACGCCGAGGAGAAGGCCGCGGACGACGAGCGTGCCCCATCCCTGGCGCCCGCCGAGCAGATGGCGGCAGACTGACCCCATGGATCTTGGACTCAACGACCGCGCCTACGTCGTGACCGGGGGTTCCCGCGGCCTCGGTCTCGCCGTCGCCGAGCAGCTGCTCGCCGAGGGCGCGAAGGTGGTGCTCAGCGGCCGCGACAAGGACCGCGTGGCGGGCGCCGCCGCCGCACTCGGCGAGTCCGCCGTCGGCGTCGCCGCCGACAACGCGGACCCCGCCACCCCGGACCGGCTCATCGCCGCGGCCCGGGAGCGCTTCGGCCGTTTCGACGGCGTGCTCATCAGCGTCGGCGGCCCGCCCGCCGGCAACGCCACGGCCAACACCGACGCCGAGTGGGAGGCGGCGTTCGACTCCGTCTTCCTCGGCGCCATGCGCATGGCGCGGACGGCGGCGGGCGAGCTGACGGCGGGCGGGGTCGTCGGCTTCGTGCTTTCCGGCTCCGTCCACGAGCCGATCCCGGGGCTGACCATCTCCAACGGGCTGCGCCCCGGCCTCGCCGGGTACGCCAAGTCCCTCGCCGACGACCTCGGCCCCCGCGGCGTGCGCGTCGTGGGCCTGCTGCCGGCCCGGATCGACACCGACCGGGCCCGCGAGCTGGACGCGCTGTCCGGCGACGCGGCGGCGGCGCGGGCGCGCACGGAGGCGAAGATCCCGCTGGGCCGCTACGGCACGCCGGAGGAGTTCGGCCGCACGGCGGCGTTCCTGCTGTCGCCGGCGGCCTCGTACCTGACCGGGATCATGCTGCCGATCGACGGCGGCATGCGGCGGAGCATCTGAGGCGGGCGCGGCGGCGCCCGCGCGGTCAGGAGACGCGCTCCGGGCGGTGCTTGGCGGAGCGGAACCTGATCTCCGCGGGCAGCCGCGCCAGGCCCACCGACGCGCGGGCCGGGGCCAGCGCCCGCTCCTCGATGTGGTCCACCGCCGCCGCGGGGCGGGCGCCGGGGCCCAGCAGCACGCCGAAGCTGGCGCGCGGCGCCGTGCGGCGGCCGGTGAGGGTGACACGGGCCCGTTCCACGCCCGGCAGCGCCCCCGCCTCCTCGGCGAGCACCTCCTCCAGCGCCGAACCGCGCAGCAGGGCCAGCGGGGCGGCCGGCAGCGTGAGCGTGGCGGGGCCGTCCGGCCCGTCGCCGTCCTCGCCGCCGAGGCCGTCGGGGTCTGCGCCGGTGTCCGGCTCCCGGTCGGGGTCGGTGGCGGTGGCCCAGTCGCCGCCCGGGCCGCGGTCCGCTCCGGACCCGTCCGGTACGGAAACGGCGCCGGCGCCGGTGTCGACGACGACCTCGCCGAGCCGGGCCCGGCGCAGCTGGGCGGTCAGCCACCAGCCGCCGCAGAGCACCAGCAGCGCCAGCCCGCCGACCACCGTCGGCCACCACCAGCCCTCGTCCCGCCGGCGCAGCCGGGTCTCGCGGCTCAGCAGCACGTCGTCGGAGCCGTCGGCGTACGGCGCGAAGCCCGGCCGCGGCAGGTCGAGGCCGGCGGCGAGCACGGCGATGCCGGCCGCGGCGACCGCGAGGCCGGTGAGGCCGAGCAGGATGCGGTTGACCACGCGGAGCATCGCGCTCACCCCTTCGCCGGCGGCCGGCGCACGTGCACGGACAGCTCGGGCGTACGGGCGAGGCCCAGTTCGCGGATGCCGTCGCCCAGCACGGCGGCGAGGTCGGCGCGGACGTCGTCCAGCTCGCGGAAGTGGGACTCGGCGCGGGCGCCGACCCGGCGGCGGCCCACCGTGACCCGCACCGAGCGCACGCCGGAGATCTGCATCGCCCGGTCGCGCAGCACCACCGACGCGGCCCGCCGGTCGAGACCGGCCCGCAGGTCCGGCGACGGGTGCCGCATCGGCAGCACCCCGCGGAGCCCCGGGGTCACGGCCAGCACCACCAGCCAGGCGCCGGCCAGCACGGCCACACCGGCGGCGGAGAGTACCCAGGCGTCGTCGAGCGGGCGGGCGGCCAGCTCGTCGGCGACGCGGCGCCGCCAGCGCATCGCGGGGCGTTCGGCGCGTACGGCGACGACGTCGTAGAGCAGCAGCCCGACGCCCGCGGTGACCGCGGCGGCGGTGAGCGCGGCGGGCACCCGGCGTACGGACCAGAAGCGGGCCGCGGCGTCGGCGGGGCCGCCGCCCGCGCCGTCCGGTCCGGCGGCGTACCCGGACGCCGACGTGCTCTGCCGCCACTCGTCCGGCTCCGCGGCCGCCCCGCCCGCGGGCCAGGACTTCGTCTTCTCCGCGCTCATCGCACCCTCCCCCGCGGCGCGTTCGGCCGCTCCGTGGTGTGCAGCCGCTCGACCTCCACGGCCACCTCCGGCACCTCAAGCCCGACCAGCGCCTCCACCCGCTCGGTGACCGCCCGGCACACGGCGCGGCACTGGCCGCCGAGGTCGGACGGGAAGCCGAGGTGGACCCCGACGCGGACGCGGGCGGTGTCGCCCCGTACGACGACGGCGGCGTGCGCGGCGTCGGTTCCCGGCGCGCCGAGCAGCGCTTCGCGGGCCGCCTGCGAGGCGATCTTCGCGATGACGCGGTCCTCGACCCGGGTCGCGCCCCGCTCCCCCGCCGGTACGGCGGCTTCGGCGGCTTCGCCGGCTTCTTCGGCTTCACCGGCGCTTCCGGCCCGTGCCGGATCGCTCTCCTGACGCTGCTCCTGCTCCGCGTGCCCGCTCGCGAGGGACCCCACCGGTCACCGCCGCCGGTCGTCGCGCTCGCTCGGCCGGCGGAAGAAGTCCCCCGGCTCCAGGTCGCCGTCCAGCACCCGGCCGACCACAAAGCCGATCGCGCCGAGCGCCGCCACCAGCAGGAAGGCACCGAATCCGCCGAAGTAGCCGGCGAAGCCCAGCGCCATGCCGGCCAGCAGGCCGACCACTGCCATGCTCATCGCACGCACCTTCCCGAAGCTCCCCGGGGCGGCCTGCCCGCCCCGCCGTCACTGCAACCGCGGCTGCTCGGCGTCCTCCTCCTCGTCGTCGGGCAGCTTCACGTCGGTCACCGCGATGTTGACCTCGACCACTTCGAGGCCCGTCATCCGCTCGACGGCGGAGATGACATTCTCCCGTACGACGCGGGCGAGTTCGGTGATGGAGACCCCGTAGTCGACGACGATCTCCAGGTCGAGCGCGGTCTGCACCTCGCCGACCTCGGCCCGCACCCCGGCCGGCGACCGGCCGGTGCCGGGCAGCCGGTCGCGTACGGCGCCCGCGGTGCGGGAGAGCCCGCTGCCCATGGCGTGCACGCCGACGACGTCGCGCGCGGCCAGACCCGCGATCTTCTCGACCACGCCGTCGGCGATGGTCGTACGCCCCCGGGTCGCCGGATCGCCGGTGCCGCGCCGCGTGCCCAGCACCTTCGGCGGTGCCGGGGCCGGCTCCCGCGTGGCCTCCCTGACCGTGGACTCGCTGTTCACCGTCTCCACCCTTCCTGGCGCACGTGCCGTGCGCGCGTTTCGCTCCCCCACTATCCGTCCCCTGCCCGGGGTGGGCCAGGGGAATGCGACAGCCGGCCCACCGGAGATCGGCGATCGGGTGGCGGCGGGCGCGGGTGGGGGAGGATGGGACGCATGACGGCGGGGAGCTGGGAGCAGGCGGTGCGCGAGCAGGTGGCGCTCGGCCGGCTGCTGCCCCTGGGCGACGCGGCGGACGGCGCGTGGATCGCGGAGCGCGCGGCGTCGGGTGTGCTGCGGCGGGCGGCGGCGGGTGTGCGCGGGGTCCGGGTGACGGCGCTGCGGGTGGAGCCGGCGGACCGGTACGCGGAGGGCGCCGGGGGCGAGGCGGGGCCGGTGCGCGACGGGGGCGGCGCGGGAGCGGCGCCGGGCCGCGCGGGCCCCGAATCCGCGGAGCCCCCGCACGACGGCGGTGACGCACCAGCGGCGGACGGCACCGGCGCGGGTTCCGGATCCGCCGAGCCCTCACACGACGGCGGTGACGCACCGGCGGCGGACGGCACCGGCCCGGGGCACGGAGACGGCGCGGGTTCCGGATCCGCGGAGCCCCCGCACGGCGCGGGTCGCGCGCGGGCGGCGGACGCGGCGCGGCGCCCCGGCGAACGGGGCCCGGGCGCGGCGGTCCCGGGGCCGCCGCCGGTGAGCGCGCTGCCGTTCGGGGAGCTGCTGATCACGGCGGAGTGCGACGCCGCGACGGACCGGCCGATGACCGCCGCCGCCGACGCTCTGCGGGCGGCCCTGCTGCGGGGCGCAGACGAGCGCCTCGGGCTGCGCGTGGCGGCGGTGGACATCCACGTGACCGGCCTGCTGGAAGCCCCGCAGAACGCCGCTCAGGCGGCGGACGGCACCGGCGGCGGCGCCCCGCCGGCCCCGCCTGCGCCCGCCGGGCCCGCCGCCGCGCCCCGCGTGCCCGGGCTGCTCGACGCCGACGTGCGCGAGGTCGCCGGCCACGCCGAGGTACGGGCGGTCACCGACGCCCGGCACCGCGCGCTCGACGTCGCCACGGCCGTACGCGCCCGTATCCCGGCGGCGACCGTCACCGTCCTCATCACGGACATCCGCTGAGCCGCCCCGCGACCGCGCCCGCCCCGCGGCCGGGCCCCGCTACTCCCCCACCCCCGCGAGGTCCCGCAGCCGACGCGCCTGCGCCGCGCGCTCGGCCGCGCGCTGCTCGTCGTCCGACCGGCCCGCGGCCCCCCGCAGCAGCGCCTTCGTCTCGATCACCGCGTCGCGCGGCGCCGCCAGCAGCGCCGCCGCCAGGTCCTCGACCGCCGCCCGCAGCTCCGCCGCCGGGACGACGAGGTTCGCCAGGCCCGCCCGCTCGGCCTCCTCCGCGTGCACGAACCGTCCGGTGACGCACATCTCCAACGCCCGCGCATATCCGACGAGTTGCACCAGGGGCCGGGTTCCGGCGAGATCGGGCACCAGCCCGAGCGAGGTCTCCCGCATCGCGAACTGCGCGTCGTCCGCGCACACCCGGAGGTCGCAGGCGAGTGCCAGCTGAAATCCGGCGCCAATCGCATGTCCCTGCACCGCCGCCAGGGAAACGATGTCATTCCGCCGCCACCAGGTGAACGCCTCCTGGTATTCGGCGATGACGGCGTCGAGGTCCCCGTCGGAATAGCGGGCCAGCTCCGGGAATGACGGCTCGTCCGCAAAGCCTTCCGGGGTGAATGCCTGCCGGTCGAGTCCGGCGGAGAAGGATTTGCCCTCGGCGCGCAGCACGACCACGCGGACGCTGCCGGGGAGTTCCCGCCCCGCGGCGGCGAGCGCCCGCCACATGGCGGGCGACTGCGCGTTGCGCCGGTCGGGGCGGTCGAGGGTCACCGTGGCCAGCGTTCCGTCCGCGCCGTCCAGGGCGAGGCGGACGCCGTCTCTGTTCAGCAGCTCTGTCATATACCGAACAGTAACCACCCGGCCGGTCCAACGGACCGGCCGGGTGCCCGAACGGTGCCGGGGCGCCGGTCACGGCGGCCGCGGCGGTCCGTCAGGACGACGCCTTCTTGCCTCGCGTCGCGCCGCCGCGACCGCGCAGGGTCACGCCGGATTCGCTGAGCATCCGGTGCACGAATCCATAGGAGCGGCCCGTTTCTTCGGCCAGCGCCCGGATACTCGCCCCGGAGTCGTACTTCTTCTTCAGGTCAGCCGCGAGCTTTTCGCGCGCGGCGCCGGTAACCCGGCTGCCCTTCTTCAGAGTCTCGGCCACCCGTGCCTCCTCGTACGGAAGTGCGCTCTGGACTCTCATGATCACCCCTTTATCGCGTCCTGGCCACCCATTCGGCAAGGTCCGCGGCACGAGGTTTTCTCCCCAGTTCCCCCCGGAGGCCGTCGGAGCCCAGCATTCCGAGCCGCCCCCGGACCTCGCCCGGGACCGCGGCTCCGAGTGATTAAGCAGGTCAGGGGCGGTGGCGTGACACCTGGTCACGGCGCGTCCGGCGGCGTCGCGCGTAGCCGGCACCGCATGCTCGGTGACCAGGTGCCACACCGTGGTACGAGCAGCTCTCACTCAGATGATGGATCACGCATGAGCCGAATGATCCAGACGGAGGTGATCAAGCAAGCGCTACCAGGTCTGCGTAGCCCTGGTTCCACAGGTCCTCCACGCCGTCCGGGAGCAGGATGATCCGCTCGGGCTCCAGGGCGTCCACCGCCCCCTCGTCGTGGGTGACGAGGACGACGGCGCCGGTGAAGGTGCGCAGCGCGCCGAGGATCTCCTCGCGGCTGGCCGGGTCGAGGTTGTTGGTCGGCTCGTCGAGCAGCAGCACGTTGGCCGAGGAGACGACGAGGGTGGCCAGCGCGAGCCGGGTCTTCTCGCCGCCGGAGAGCACGCCGGCGGGCTTGTCGACGTCGTCGCCGGTGAAGAGGAACGAGCCGAGCACCTTGCGCATCTCGACGGCGTCCATGTCGGGCGCGGCCGAGGCCATGTTCTCCAGGACCGAGCGGCCCGGGTCGAGGGTCTCGTGCTCCTGCGCGTAGTAGCCGAGCTTGAGGCCGTGGCCGGGCGTGACCGCGCCGGTGTCGGGCTTCTCGACGCCGGCCAGCAGGCGGAGCAGGGTGGTCTTCCCGGCGCCGTTGAGGCCGAGGATGACGACGCGGGAGCCCTTGTCGACGGCGAGGTCGACGTCGGTGAAGACCTCCAGCGAGCCGTACGACTTGGACAGGCCCTCGGCCGTCAGCGGGGTCTTGCCGCACGGGGCCGGGTCGGGGAACCGCAGCCGCGCCACCTTGTCGGCCTGGCGCTGCTCGTCGAGGCCGGAGAGCAGCCGCTCGGCGCGGCGGGCCATGTTCTGCGCGGCGACGGCCTTGGTGGCCTTGGCGCGCATCTTGTCGGCCTGGGCGTTGAGCGCGGCGGCCTTCTTCTCGGCGTTGGCGCGCTCGCGGCGGCGGCGCCGCTCGTCGGCCTCGCGCTGGGCGAGGTAGAGCTTCCAGCCCATGTTGTACGCGTCGATGCGGGCGCGGTTGGCGTCGAGGTAGAAGACCTTGTTGACGATGGTCTCGACGAGCTGTTCGTCGTGGGAGATGACGACGAAGCCGCCGTGGTACGTCTTCAGGTAGTCCCGCAGCCAGATCACCGAGTCGGCGTCGAGGTGGTTCGTCGGCTCGTCGAGCAGCAGGATCTCGGAGTCGGAGAAGAGGATCCGGGACAGCTCCACGCGGCGGCGCTGGCCGCCGGAGAGGGTGTGGAGCGGCTGGGCCATGACCCGCTCGGGCAGCCCCAGGCTGGCGGCGATGGTCGCGGCCTCGGCCTCGGCGGCGTACCCGCCCTTCGTCAGGAACTCGGTCTCCATGCGCTCGTAGCGCCGCATGGCCTTGTCGCGGGTGGCGCCCTTGCCGTTGGCCATCCGGTCCTCGTCCTCGCGCATCTTGCGGATGACGGTGTCGAGGCCGCGGGCGGAGAGGATCCGGTCGCGGGCGAGCACGTCGAGGTCGCCGGTGCGCGGGTCCTGCGGCAGGTAGCCGACGGTGCTGCCGCGGGTGACGGTGCCGGCGGCGGGCTGGCCCTCGCCGGCCAGGACCTTGGTGAGGGTGGTCTTGCCGGCGCCGTTGCGGCCGACGAGCCCGACCCGGTCGCCCTTGGCGACGCGGAAGGTGGCGGATTCGAGGAGGAGGCGGGCGCCGGCGCGCAGCTCCAGGCCGGAGGCGGTGATCACGGAAGTTCTCCAGGGCAGGTGGGCAGACGGCAGGGACGAATGTTTAAGGAGCTTCGCCGTTACTCATGCACGAGGAGAGTGGCCATGCGGCAAGTGTATCGGGGGCCGCAACCCGTTTGTTCCGCCGGACCCCCGCGGCCGCCGCGGGCCTCCGGCCGGGCTGCCGCTGTCGGTGGCCGGTGCCAGACTGCCCGTAGAGACACCGAGAGGACGTGATCGGCATGCCCGGCAGCGGAAGCACCCCCACCGTCTACCCGACACTGCTGTACCGCGACGCGAAGGCCGCGGTCCGGCTCCTGACCGAGGGGCTGGGCTTCCGGGAGGTCGCGGTGTACGAGGGCGAGGACGGCAAGGTGGCGCACGCGGAGCTGGCCCAGGGCAACGGGCTGGTGATGCTGGGGTCCAAGGGCACGGGCAGCAGGTTCGACGAGGCGATGGGCGCCGGCGGCCCGGCGGGGGTGTACGTGGTCGTGGCCGACGTCGACGCGCACCACCGGCAGGCCGTGGCGCACGGCGTGGAGATCCTGATGCCGCCGACCGACCAGGACTACGGCTCGCGGGACTACATGGCGCGCGACCACGAGGGCAACGTCTGGAGCTTCGGCACGTACGCCCCGAACCCCGGCTGACGCGCGCCCGCCCCGGGCCGGCGGGCGCCCGCGGCGGTCACGCCCCGCCGGTGTGCACCCGGAAGGCGGCCCGGCGGACGGCCTTGGCCACCGCCGGGTCGGGGTGCGCGGCGGCCAGCGCCACCAGCACCTGGACCGTGCGCGGATGCCCCGCGCCGCCCACCTCCGCGAGCAGCGCCGGCACGCTGCCCTGCACCGCGGACTCCAGATGCCGTACGAGCAGGCTCCCCTCGCCGTGGTCGGCGACCGCGGCGGCGGTGTCCACCCACAGCCAGGTCGCCTCCTGGCGGCTCAGCGCGCCCAGCGCCTCGTCCGCGTCGCCGCCCTCCTGTTCGGCCAGCCACAGCAGCGCGTACGGCCGCAGCATCGGCTCGTCGCACGCCTGGCGCACCGCGCTCTGCGCCGCCGCGCCCACCACGCGCAGCGCCTCGAACGCCAGCCCGCGCAGCAGCGCGTCGTCGCCGCGCGCCACCTCCAGCAGCTCCGCGATCGCGCTGCCCGAAGGGCGCGCCGCCAGCCAGGCGCGGTACTCGGCGCGCGCCGGCCCCGGGGTCAGCCCGGCGCAGCTGCGGAGCATCGCCTCGGCGGGCTTCTCGATGTGCCCGTCGGGGCCCTGGGCGGCGATGCAGATCTGCTCGATCTTCATCCACACGGCCCAGTTCCCCAGCGGCGTCAGCGACACCTCGCCGCCCTCGCGCGTCAGCGCGCCCACGGAGGCGAACGCGGCCAGCGCCCAGTCCAGCAGCCCGGGCAGCAGCGCCGCCAGCTCCGCGTCCGGCACCGCCGCCGGGGGCGGATCGGCGGCCCGGCCGGGCACGGGGGTGCCCTCGCTGCCGTACGCCACCTCGCAGCGCTCGGTGCGCAGCTCCTCGACGCGCTGGCGGAGGAGGTCGAGCAGGGCGGGCACGCGCACGGGGCCGCCGGTGAGGTGGAGCAGGGCGAGCATCTGCGGCATGGCCTCGATCGCGTCGCCGAGGGCGACGGAGTCGTGGGCCAGCGGCTCGGGCGCGGGGTGGGCCAGCGACCAGGCGTCGAAGAGCGCGACCCAGCCGCGGAGCACGGCGCGCTCGTCGCGCTCCCAGGCGCGCAGCCGCCAGGCCGGGCGGGCGTACGCGCCCTGCACCTCGACCAGGCCGGCGAGCCGGGCCCGGTCCCACTCGGCCGGCGGCGCGTCGGTCCACGGCCGGGGGCGGCCCTCCGCCGCCCGGGCGACGCGGACCGCCTCGGCGAGCAGTTCGCGGGCGTGACCGGCGAGTACCCGGGGTGGCGCGATGCCCTCCGGGGGTCGCGGCGCGGGGCGTAGCGCCCGGTCGACGACGGCCCGGCGGGCTGCGGCGGCCATCTCGCGACGGGGCTGCCTGGGGACGAGGCGGAGCGGCGGGTGGTGCGAACGGTGCGCCATCACGCACCAAGTCTCGCCGGTGGGGCGGCGAAAGCCCAATCCGGGGGTTGCGGGAGGTGGCCGGAGCCGGTGGCGGCGGCCGCCGGGCCGAGGCGGGTGGGCGGCTAGAGCAGCGGCGTCAGGAAGCGGCGCAGGGTCTCCTCGTACGCGCGCGGGGTCGCGTTCCACAGCGCCGCGTGCCGGCCGTCGGGGACCTCGCGGAGCAGCAGCCGGTCGCCGCCGCGGGCGGCGAACGCCCGCGCCGCGGCCGGCGGGGCGACGTCGTCCGCCTGGCCCTGCAACAGCAGCGATGGCGCCTCGGGGACGGCGAGCGGGGCGTCCAGCTCCCCGTACTCGCCGGCCGCCAGCACCGCGAGGCCGCGCAGCGGCGCCGGCAGCGCCGGCCGCCCGGGGGCGCCGGAGCGGCCGGCCAGGGCCCGTACCGCGGCGCGCCAGTCGAGGACCGGCGAGTCCAGCACCACCCCCGCGACGCCGTCGGCCGCCGCGGACTCCGCCGCCGTGCGCAGCGCCATGGTGGCGCCGGTGGACCAGCCGTACAGCACCGCGCGCCGCGCGCCGTTGCGCAGCGCCCAGTGCAGGGCCGCGTCGAGGTCGGGCCACTCGGTGTGGCCCAGGGCGCCGCGGCCGCCCGGGGGCGGCGGGGCGCCGGGGTCGCCGCGCTGGGCGGGGGCGAGGACCGGCAGGTCCAGCTCGCGCAGCAACGGCAGGGCGGCGAGGGTCTGTTCGCGGGTGCCGCCGAGGCCGTGGGCGGCGATGACGCAGGTGCCGCGGGCGCCCGGCACGTACCAGGCGGGCAGCGGCCCCAGCGGGCCGTCGACGGTCACGTCCTCGTACGCGACGCCGAGGGCCGACGCCGGCGTGCCCTCGTACACCTTCGGCGTCAGCCGCACCCTGGTGCCGGGGTCGAGGCTGCCGTACGTGACCCGCTCCAGACGGCGGACCAGCCGGCCGCCGTCCCACGACTCCGCGCGCAGCACCGGGCCGACGACGGCGTGCACGCCGTCGCCCGTCAGGCCGTACGTCTCGGGGCTCAGCGCGGGCGCCGCGCCGGGCGCGAGGGTGACCTGCCCGTCGGTCGCGGCGATCACCCGCAGCCGGGCGCCGCCGAACCCGGCGGGGCCGGCGGGGCCGGGCCGCAGGGCGGCCCGGGAGCCGTAGCGGCCGGCGGCGACGGCGGCGGCTCCGGCGCCGAGTCCGGCGGCGACGAGGCTGGTCACGGCGGTGGCGACCGGTTTGATGCGCATCCTGGCCATTGTCCGCGTACGGACCCGGCCCTGCCAGTGCGCGGACCCGCCCGGGTCAGGGCCCCGCGCCCCCGGGCTCACCGCTGGCCGTAGCCCTTGAGCTTCTCCGCCACCTCCTCCAGCTGCCCCGGCGTCAGCAGCGACGGGTCCAGCCCCGGCACCGAGCGGGCCGCCAGCCACACCCGGCACATCCACTCCAGCTGCGCGGTGCGGTCGTACGCCTGCGCCAGGTCGGCGCCGTAGGCGACCGTGCCGTGGTTCTGGAGCAGGCAGGCCGACCGGCCGGCCAGCGCCCGCAGCATGCCGGCGGCCAGCTCCTCCGACCCGTACAGCGCGTACGGGGCGACGCGCGCCCGGCCGCCGAACGCCGCGGCCGCGTAGTGGACGGCGGGCAGCTCCGGCACCAGCGTGGAGACGGCCGTGGCGTGGACGGCGTGGGTGTGGACCACGGCACGCGCCTCGGTGCTCCGGTAGACGGCGAGGTGCATGGGCAGTTCGCTCGTCGGCCGGAGCGTGCCGTCCGTCTGCCGCCCCCGGAGGTCGACGGCGACGAGGTCGTCGTCCCCCAGCTCGTCGTACGGGACGCCGGTCGGCGTGATGAGCACGCGATCGCCCACCCGTACCGAGACGTTGCCCGAGGTTCCGACGACGAGCCCGTCGGCGTACGTCCGCCGGGCCGTCCGAATAAGCTCACGCCACGCGTGACGCACCAGTATCCTCCTATGACCTGCACATGAAGCGGTCGCCGGCGACATTGCGACACCCATTCGCCTCCGTCATCGCCACGCCCGACCCAGTTCACCTTGTGTTCACTCGGAGTACCTACGTTCCTCACGGCCCCCGACCTTCGAGCCGATTGCTGGGTACATGGAACACCTCACTCTCATCATCGGAGTCGTCATCGTCACCGCTCTGGTGTTCGACTTCACGAACGGGTTCCACGACACCGCCAACGCCATGGCCACCACGATCTCCACCGGGGCGCTCAAACCCAAGGCCGCCGTGGCGATGAGCGCGGTCCTCAACCTCGTCGGCGCCTTCCTCTCCGTCGAAGTCGCCAAGACCATCTCCGGCGGCATCATCGACGAAGGGTCCGGCATCCAGCCCGAAGTGATCTTCGCGGGGCTGGTGGGTGCGATCGTCTGGAACCTGCTGACCTGGCTCGCCGGGCTGCCCTCCAGCTCCTCGCACGCCCTCTTCGGCGGCCTCATCGGCGCGACGCTCGTCTCCGTCGGCTGGAACGGGGTCCACATGGACGCCATCGCCATGAAGATCCTCATCCCCGCCGTCGCCGCGCCGCTGGTCGCGGGCATCGCCGCCGCGTTCGCGACCCGGCTGACGTACCGGATGGCCCGCGGCCGCTCCACGGCCGGCACCGCCCGGGGCTACCGGGCCGGCCAGATCACCTCCGGCGCGCTGGTCTCCCTCGCCCACGGCACCAACGACGCGCAGAAGACGATGGGCGTCATCACCCTCGCGCTGATCGCCGGCGGCTCCCTCGCCCCCGACTCCGACCCGCCCACCTGGGTCATCGTCTCCGCCGCCGTCGCCATAGCGCTCGGCACGTACCTCGGCGGCTGGCGCATCATCCGCACCATGGGCAAGGGCCTGACCGACATCCAGCCGCCGCAGGGCTTCTCCGCGCAGACCAGCTCCGCCACGGTGATCCTCGCCTCCTCCCACCTGGGCTTCGCCCTGTCCACCACGCAGGTCTGCTCCGGCTCGATCATGGGCTCGGGCGTGGGCAAGAAGGGCGGCGTGGTGCGCTGGAGCACGGCCGGGCGGATGCTCGCCGCGTGGGGGCTCACGCTCCCGGCCGCGGGCCTGATCGCCGGGGCGGCGGCGTTCCTCGCCGAGCGGGGCGACTGGGGTGTGGTGACGGTCGCGGTCCTCGGCGCCGCGGCCTGCGCGACGATCTGGGCGGCCTCGCGCCGCAACCGGGTCGACCACTCCAACGTCAACGACGTGGACCCGGAGACCGGCCGCCCGGTCGGCCCGGACGGCACGGCCGACGGCTCCGCGGACGGCGCCGTGGAGCCGGTGAGCATCCCGTCGCCGCGGACCACCTCCGGGCCCGCCTCGCGGGCCACGGCCTGACCGCCGACCCCTTATCGAGAGCACTGAGGTAACAGGATGGACATCGACTGGGCAGCACTCGGCGAGGTCTTCGGCGTCAGCCTCGTCATGACCGTGGGGCTCGTGGGGCTCTTCACCGCCGGCATCGTCGGCCTCTCGCCGAAGCCCGGGCCCGGGGGCGCCGACGGCTCCGCGGCCGCGGAGACCGCCCCCACCCCGCTGGCCAGGGCCGGCGCCTACGTATGCTTCACGCTGTGTGCAGCGGCAGTGGCGTACGGGATCTATCTGATCGTCAAGTGATGGCGCGCGCCGGCGGCCTGCTGGTCGCCGGCACGACGTCGGACGCGGGCAAGAGCGTCGTGACCGCGGGCATCTGCCGCTGGCTGGCCCGGCGGGGCGTGTCCGTCGCGCCGTTCAAGGCGCAGAACATGTCGCTCAACTCGTACGTCACCCGCGAGGGCGCCGAGATCGGCCGCGCGCAGGCGATGCAGGCGGCGGCCGCCCGGACCGAGCCCAGCGCGCTGATGAACCCGGTGCTGCTGAAGCCGGGCGGCGAGGCGCGCAGCCAGGTCGTGGTGCTGGGCCGGCCGATGGCGGAGCTGAGCGCGGCGGACTACCACGGCGAGCGGCAGCGGGCGCTCTTCGACACCGTCACCGACTGCCTGGAGCAGCTGCGGCGCTCGTACGACGCGGTGATCTGCGAGGGCGCGGGCAGCCCGGCGGAGATCAACCTGCGGCACGGCGACATCGTCAACATGGGCCTGGCGCGGGCGGCGCGGCTGCCCGTCGTGGTGGTCGGGGACATCGACAGGGGCGGGGTCTTCGCCTCGTTCTACGGGACCACCGCGCTGCTGAGCGAGGCGGACCAGGGGCTGGTCGCGGGCTATCTGGTGAACAAGTTCCGGGGCGACGTCTCGCTGCTGGAGCCGGGTCTCGCCATGCTCCGCGGGCTGACGGGACGGCAGACCCTCGGGGTGCTGCCGTACCGGCACGGGCTCGGCATCGACGAGGAGGACGGGCTGCGGCTGTCGCTGCGCGGCCGGATCCGGGAGCTGCCGGCCCCGGCGCCGCACGGTTCGGAGGTGCTGCGGGTCGCGGTGGTGCCGGTGCCGCTGATGTCGAACTTCACCGACCTCGACGCGCTGGCCGCCGAGCCGGGCGTCGCCGTGCAGTTCACCGACCGGCCGGAGGAGCTGGCGGACGCGGACCTGGTGGTGCTGCCGGGGACGCGGGGCACGGTACGGGCCCTCGGCTGGCTGCGGGAGCGGGGCCTCGACGCGGCGGTGGCGCGGCGGGCGGCGCAGGGGCGGCCGGTGCTGGGGATCTGCGGCGGGTTCCAGCTGCTCGGGGAGCGGATCAGCGACCCGGAGGGGGTGGAGGCGCGGCCGGCCGGCGAGGTCGACGGGCTGGGACTGCTGCCGGTACGGGTCGCGTTCGCGGCCCGGAAGACGCTGGCCCGGCCGGCGGGGACGGCGCTGGGCGAGGCGGTCGCGGGGTACGAGATCCACCACGGGGTCGCGGAGGTGCTGGGCGGGGAGCCGTTCCTGGACGGGTGCCGGGTGGGGCAGGTGTGGGGGACGCACTGGCACGGGGCGCTGGAGAACGACGGCTTCCGGCGGGCGTTCCTGCGCCGGGTGGCGGCGGACGCGGGGCGGGCGTTCGTGCCCGCGCCGGACACGTCGTTCGCGGGGCTGCGGGAGGAGCAGCTGGAGCGGCTGGGGGATCTGATCGAGGAGCACGCGGACACCAAGGCGCTGCTGCGGCTGATCGAGGCGGGCGCCCCGGGCGACCTGCCGTTCCTGCCGCCGGGGGCGCCGGCCGGCTGAGCGCCTCCGGCGCGGTCCGCGGAGTCCTCCGTCCCGCCGCGTCCGGCGCCGCCCCGGTGTCCGGTGTCCGGCCGGGCCGCGCGGGCGCGGCACGCGCCGCGGATGCCGGAGCCGGACCGCGGACGGGCGCCCGGCGGCCCGTGCCGGTGCGTGCCCGGCAGGCGTCGCACGCACCGGCACGTACACGCCTCAGCCCCGGGCACGCCCGCGGGCCAGCGCCACGCCGGTGAGCCCGAGGCCGACGAGCACCGCCGCGCCGCCCACCAGGTACGGGGTGGCCGAGCTGCCGCCCGTCTCGGCGAGCTGCTCGCCGGGGGCGGGACCGGCCGGGTCCGCGGCGTCCCCGGCGTCCGCGGCGTCCGCGGGCCGCGCGTCCCCGGTCGGCTCCGCGTCCCCCTGCGGGCGCTCCCCCGGCTCGCCGCCGGCCGGCGTCGCGCACTCCGCCTCGACCAGCGTCACCTCGCCCTCGACCGCGGCGACGTTCAGCTTCAGCGGGTTCACCGACACCGTGAGCCGCAGCGCGGCGGCGCTCGCCGTCGAACGCGTCGTCCGCGTCTGCGAGAAGCCCAGCGACACCTCCCCCACGCCCGGCACGGTCACCGCCGTCGGCTCCCCGCCCGCGGTGAGCGTGACGCGCTTGCCCAGCACGGAGACGGACCCCGGCGCGGAGGACTCGGCCTCCGGCTCCCCGTCCACCGGGCACACGGCCGTCGACGTCACCTGCTCGACCTTGATCAACGACAGCGCGGGCAGGCCGGGGACGTGCACCTCGGCGCGGGCGAGGTGCGACGACGCCTCGGCGCCGCTCGCGTCGACGGTGGCGGCGGCGGTGGCGACGTCGGCGCGCGCGATGTCCACCACATCGCCCCCGCCCGGCCGTTGGCCGTCCCGCGCGGCGGCGAGGCCGTCGACGCGTACGTCGAGGGCAGTCTTGTCGGCGGCGCCGGAGCCCCGGCCGGCGGCGGGCTCGCGGACCTCGTTGAGGGTGGCGCGCACCGGCACCCGCACGGAGTCGTCGAGCAGGGAGACGTCGAGGTCGGCGCGGAGCACGGACGCGGCGGCCGAGCCCGTACGGGCCGGGGCGGCGCCGCCGTCGTCGTCGGCGTACGCGGGTGCGGGCGCGGCCAGGAGCAGGGCGGGGCCGGTGGCGAGGGCGGCCGCGGTGACGGCGGCCGCGGGCGTGCGGAACAGGCAGGAGAGGCGGAACAGGCGGAACAAACGGGACGGACGGGACACGGAACAAACCCCCCACGGGCGAACGGTCGTCGGAACGTCAACTGCCCCGCCATGCTTACGCACTCAGGGTGACACGACGGACACTGTGCGCTCGTTCACCCCTTCGGGCGAATCAGGCCCCGGAAGTCCCCTTCCGCCCCTCGCTTACCGGATATCAGCCGACGATCCGGCCCCGGAGCACGGTCCGCCGCGGCGCCGTCAGCACCCGCACGTCGTCCAGCGGGTCCGCCTCGTACACGACGAGGTCCGCCGGCGCGCCCTCCACCAGCCCCGGCCGCCCGAGCCACGCCCGCGCGCCCCACGTCGCCGCCGAGACGGCGTCCGCCACCGGGATCCCGGCGGCGACCAGCTCGCCCACCTCCTGCCCGACCAGCCCGTGCGCCAGCGAGCCGCCGGCGTCGGTGCCCGTGTAGACGGGGATCCCGGCGTCGTAGGCGGCGCGCACGGTGTCGTAGCGGCGGGCGTGCAGCCGGCGCATATGGCCGGCCCAGCGCGGGAACTTGTCCTGACCGCCCTCCGCGAGCCGCGGGAAGGTCGCGATGTTCACCAGCGTGGGCACGATGGCGACGCCGCGCTCGGCGAAGAGCGGCACGGTCTCCTCGGTGAGCCCGGTGGCGTGCTCGATGCAGTCGATGCCCGCCTCGACCAGGTCGCGCAGCGAGTCCTCGGCGAAGCAGTGGGCGGTCACGCGGGCGCCGTGGCGGTGCGCCTCGGCGATGGCGGGGGCCAGCGCCGCACGCGGCCAGCAGGGGCGCAGGTCGCCGGCGTCGCGGTCGATCCAGTCGCCGACGAGCTTGACCCAGCCGTCGCCGCGCCGCGCCTCGCGGCCGACGTACGCGACGAGGTCGGCCGGTTCGATCTCGTGGGCGTAGTTGCGGATGTACCGGCGGGTACGGGCGATGTGGCGGCCGGCGCGGATGATCCGCGGCAGGTCGTCGCGGTCGTCGATCCAGCGGGTGTCGGCGGCGGAGCCCGCGTCGCGCAGCAGCAGGGCGCCGGCGTCGCGGTCGGCGAGGGCCTGCTTCTCGCTGGTGGCGGCGTCCACGGCGCCGTGGGCGTCGAGCCCGACGTGGCAGTGGGCGTCGACGAGCCCCGGCAGCGCCCAGCCCTCGACGTCGACGACGTCGCGGGCGGCGGCCGGTGGCGTGAAGGTGACGCGTCCGCCCACCACCCACAGCTCGTCGCGGGTCTCCTCGCGGCCGGTCAGCACCCGGCCCCTCACGCGCAACACCGGCCCCTCGCTCATGGGGGCACCCTAGCCAAGCGCCCTTCCGGACCGGCGCCCGGATCCACCACAACCCCTTTCACGCGAAGGGGCGATCACGGGGTGTGAGGCATTGACGGATGTTTAACGGCAGTTTATCGTCGCCTGGCGAAGTGATTTTCCCGTCTTCTTCTGCCCGCTTCGCGGCCGGGTAAACCAGGAAATTTTTCGGCCAGTCAACCTTCTCAATCCGGACACTGGCCGCAGTCGTTATCAAGCCGTTACTTTCCCCCTCGTGGCACTGAATGCCCCCGGGAATTCCGTGAGATACCGGGCATATCCCCTTCGGCTCGCGCGCTCGCGCGTGCCCGCGGATAACACACCTACGTCCCTTTTGTAACCCCTACCGGCCGTGCGATTTCAATTTCCGCTAGGTAAATTCAATCTGCATGACTGCCGCACAAGCAGACCTAGCAGGCCCTCCCGATAAACCCCGCGCCGCGGCTGCAGACGAGACGGACGTCCGGCTGGACACCCCGCGAATCGAGGACGGCGCCGCAATCTGGCGCATCGCCCGCGACTCCGGGTCGCTGGACCTCAACTCCTCGTACAGCTACCTGCTGTGGTGTCGCGACTTCGCCGACACCACGGTCGTGGCGCGGGACTCGGACGGCGCCCCGGTCGGCTTCGTCACCGGCTACATCCGGCCGTCCCGGCCGGAGACGCTGGTCGTCTGGCAGATCGCCGTGGACGCCGCCTTCCGCGGCCGCGGTCTGGCCGGCACGCTGCTCGACGGACTCACCGAGCGCGCGCTGAAGGACCGCGGCATACGGCGCCTGGAAACGACCATCACCCCGGACAACTCCGCCTCCGACCGGCTCTTCCGTTCGTACGCGCGCCGCCACGGCGCCGACGTCGACCGCGACGTGCTGTTCCGCGGTGAGCACTTCCCGGACGGCCACGAGCCCGAGCTGCTGTACGCCATCGGCCCCCTCACGGGCTGAGCCCCGCCATTCGTACCCCCCGCACACACCGGATCATCTCCCAGGAGAACGCTGTGACCATCACACCGCCCGCCCTGAGCGTCTTCGAGACCCTGGAGTCGGAGGTGCGCAGCTACTGCCGTGGCTGGCCCGCGGTCTTCGACCGGGCCCAGGGCAGCTATCTGTACGACGAGGACGGCCACACCTACCTCGACTTCTTCGCCGGCGCCGGATCCCTCAACTACGGCCACAACAACGCCGTGCTCAAGCGCGCGCTCCTCGACTACCTGGAGCGCGACGGCATCGTTCACGGCCTGGACATGGCCACCACCGCCAAGCGCGGATTCCTGGAGACCTTCCAGAACGTCGTCCTGCGCCCCCGGGACCTTCCGTACAAGGTCATGTTCCCGGGGCCGACGGGCACCAACGCCGTCGAGGCGGCGCTGAAGCTGGCCCGTAAGGTCAAGGGCCGCGAGGCGATCGTCTCGTTCACCAACGCCTTCCACGGCATGTCGCTCGGCTCCCTCGCCGTCACCGGCAACGCCTTCAAGCGCGCCGGCGCCGGCATCCCGCTGGTGCACGGCACCCCGATGCCGTTCGACAACTACCTCGACGGCCAGGTCCCGGACTTCCTGTGGTTCGAGCGGCTGCTGGAGGACCAGGGCTCCGGGCTCAACATGCCGGCCGCCGTCATCGTCGAGACCATCCAGGGCGAGGGCGGCATCAACGTGGCCCGCGCCGAGTGGCTCCGCGGCCTCGCCGAGCTGTGCAAACGCCGCGACATGCTGCTCATCGTCGACGACATCCAGATGGGCTGCGGCCGCACCGGCGCCTTCTTCTCCTTCGAGGACGCGGGCATCACGCCGGACATCGTCACGCTGTCGAAGTCCATCAGCGGCTACGGGCTGCCGATGTCGCTCACCCTGTTCAAGCCGGAGCTGGACGTGTGGGAGCCGGGCGAGCACAACGGCACCTTCCGCGGCAACAACCCGGCGTTCGTCACCGCCACCGCCGCGCTCGACACCTACTGGGCCGACGGGCAGATGGAGAAGCAGACCCTCGCCCGCGGCGAGCAGATCGAGCAGGCGCTGCTCGCGATCTGCACGGAGCACGCGGACGCCGACGCCTCGTACCGCGGCCGCGGCATGGTCTGGGGGCTGGAGTTCCCCGACCCGGCGCGCGCCTCGGCGGTCTGCCGCCGCGCGTTCGAGCTGGGGCTGATCCTGGAGACCTCGGGCCCGCAGAGCGAGGTCGTCAAGCTGCTGCCGGCGCTGACGACCACGCCGGACGACCTGGACCAGGGGCTGCGCACGCTGACCCGGGCGGTCCGCGAGACCGCCTGAGACCACCCGTCCGAGACCCGCCCGCGGGCAGGCACGGGTACGTACACGCCGAAGACCACCGACCGAACGCCGCCGACCACCGGAGAAGAAAGGCACAGAAGTACCGTGATCGTCCGATCCTTCAAGGAGCTTGAGGGCACCGACCGGCATATCAAGTCCGCGTCGGGCACCTGGGAGAGCAAACGCATCGTGCTCGCGCAGGAGCGCGTCGGCTTCTCCCTCCACGAGACCGTGCTCTACGCGGGCACCGAGACGTCCATGTGGTACGCCAACCACATCGAGGCCGTGGTCTGCGTCGAGGGCGAGGCCGAACTCACCAACGACGAGACCGGCGAGAAGCACGCCATTACGCCGGGGACGATGTACCTGCTGGACGGCCACGAGAAGCACACGATGCGCATCAAGCAGGACTTCCGCTGCATCTGCGTCTTCAACCCGCCGGTCACGGGTCGCGAAGACCACGACGAGAACGGCGTGTACCCACTGCTGACCGAGGAGGACTGAGAACCATGGCCACCCCGACTGTCACCGACCTCTACCCGACGCGCGGCGCCGAAGAAGTGAAGACGCCCCGTCAGGACCCGGTGGTCTGGTCGGAACCGGGTGCCGACGGGCCCATCCCGCCCTGGGAGCTGGAGGGCTACGAGCGCAACGGATTCCTGACGGTCGACCAGCTGATCACGCCGGAGGAGGTGGAGACGTACAAGGCGGAGCTGGAGCGGCTCGTCGCCGACCCGCGGATCCGCGCCGACGAGCGCGCGATCGTCGAGTCCCGCACGCAGACCGTGCGCTCCATCTTCGAGATCCACAAGATCAGCGACGTCTTCGGGAAGCTGGTGCGCGACGAGCGCGTCCTCGACCGGGCGCGGCAGATCCTCGGCTCCGAGGTGTACATCCACCAGAGCCGGATCAACGTCAAGCCCGGGTTCGGGGCCAGCGGCTTCTACTGGCACTCGGACTTCGAGACCTGGCACGCCGAGGACGGCCTGCCGAACATGCGGACCGTGTCGGTCTCGATCGCGCTGACGGAGAACTACGAGACCAACGGCGGGCTCATGATCATGCCGGGGTCGCACAAGACGTTCCTCGGCTGCGCGGGCGCCACGCCGAAGGACAACTACAAGAAGTCGCTCCAGATGCAGGACGCCGGCACCCCCACCGACGGGGCGCTGACGGAGATGGCCGAGGCGCACGGCATCAAGCTGTTCACCGGCGCGGCCGGCTCGGCGACCTGGTTCGACTGCAACTGCATGCACGGCTCGGGCGACAACATCACGCCGTACGCCCGCAGCAACGTTTTCCTCGTGTTCAACAGCGTGGAGAACACGGCGGTGGAGCCGTTCGCGGCCCCCGTACGGCGGCCGGAGTTCATCGGCGCGCGGGACTTCACCCCGGTGCAGTGACGCGCAGGCCGTAGCGGAGCCGAAGCCCCCGGTGCGTCCGGGGGCTTCGGCTTGCGGGGCCGGCGTCGGCAGGACCCGGCTCGTGCACGAACTCCTCGCCCGGCCGCGCCTCGCCTCCCTGCGCCCGATGGTGGGGCACTGCCAGCAGCTCCGGCGTGCGCGTTCGACGGATCGGGGTCGTCGGACGAGGACGGTTCGGTCGCGTCGTACGCGGGGACGTTCGGGCCCCGCTACGGGACGTCGCAGGCGTCGTCCGCGCAGACGGCGCCGTCGTCGCCGCCGGAGCCCGTGACGGTCTGCAGGCCGCCCGCGGCGGCGGCCTGCTCCAGGGCCTGAGTGAAGACCGCCGCCGGCTGCCCGCCGGAGACGGCGAAGCGGCGGTCGATGACGAAGAACGGCACCCCGGTGGCGCCCAGCTCCGCGGCCTCCTGCTCGTCGGCGCGTACGGCCTCGGCGTAGGCGGTGTCGTCCGCGAGCACCGTGCGCACCTCGGCGGCGTCGAGGCCGGCGCCGGCGGCGATGTCGACGATGGTGTCGACGTCGCTGATGGGGCGGGCCTGGGCGAAGTTCGCCTCGTACAGCGCGCCGAGCAGCCGGTCCTGCAGCCCGCGCTCCTTGGCGAGGTGCAGCACGCGGTGCAGGTCGAAGGTGCCGGTGGCGAACCGGTCGTGGCGCATGCCGAGCCCTTCGGCCGCGGCGGCGGCGCCGACCCGGTCCTCCATGGCCTTGAGCTGCGCGTCGTCGACCCCGTACTTGGCCTTCAGCTCCTCGGCGACGGACTTCCCGCCCTCCCGCGGCGCCCCGGGGGCCAGCTCGAACGACCGGTGCACGACCTCCACGCCGTCCCGGCCGGCGAAGGCGGCGAGGCCCTTCTCGAAGCGGGCCTTTCCGATGTAGCACCAGGGGCAGACGACGTCGGACCAGATCTCTACTCGCATGACGGGGCAAACGGGCGGGGCGGTGGGCGGTATTCCCGCGGAATTCCCGCGGACCCGTGACCCGGGCCGCCCGGGGACGGGGTCAGGGGTCCGGGTCGAGCGGGGCGCCGCAGGTCAGGTTCCAGCGGCCGGCGCGGCCGGTGAGCTCGGTGCGGCTGAGGGGCGGCACGTCGAGCCGCCAGAACGCCTCGGACGGCAGGTCGAGGGCGTGCACGACCGCGGCCCGCACCGCCGCGGCCTCGGCGACGGCGACGACGCGGCCGGAGGCGTCGGCCCCGCCCGCCAGGCCGTCCAGCCACACCCCCACCCGCCCCCGCAGTTGCAGCAGCGACTCCCCGCCGTGCGGCGCCGCCGCCGGATCCGTCAGCCAGCCCCGTACCGCCTCGCCCTCCGCCGCCGCCAGCTCCTCCAGCCCCCGCCCGCGCCAGCGGCCGACGTCCCAGTCCGCCAGCTCCGCCTCCGGCTCGGCCGCGAGCCCCAGCGCGTCGGCCGTCTGCCGGCAGCGCACCGACGGCGCGGCGTACGCGGGAGCGCGCGTACGGAGCGACACCGCCGCCCGTGCGCCCGCGCGCTCCGCCGCACGCCGACCCGCCGCGTCCAGCGGCTCGTCCGCGCCGAACACCGCATGCCGCAGCTCGGCGTTGATCGCCGGCGTGACAAGCATCACCCGGACCGTCACCAGCCGTCTCACCTGCCCCTTCCACCACTCGGCCGCCGGAGGCCGTATGGCCGCCGGCCCGCAGCGACGGTATCGTCAGCCCGTCAACCGCATACGACGGCGCAACGGAAGCCCGGTGAGATTCCGGCACGGCCGCGCCACTGTGAGCCGGACGACGCCCGCCAGGGCGCGGTCCGGTGAGTCAGACCCGCACCGTCGTCAGAGCTCCACCGAATGGGACGCGTGATCCCAGGGAGGTTTTCGCCATGGCTCAGTCAGCCGTGTCACCCACGACGCCCGCCGCCGACGGATCGGCCGGTGTCCGTATCGCACCCGTCCCGCTGAAGACCCTCGCCCCGTGGGCGCTGTTCGGCGGGATCCTCATGCTCGTTCTGCTGTACTTCGTCGGCGCCGAACAGGGCGCCACGTCCCTGGTGTCCGGCGAAGGCGTGCACGAGTGGTTGCACGACGGCCGGCACCTGCTCGGCTTCCCCTGCCACTGAGCAGGGGTGAGTTCTGATGACATCGGAGATTTCTGTGGGTTCCGCGGCCGTGCGCGGGCTGCTGCTGCGCGGGATGCTCGCGGGGCTGGGCGCCGGGGCGCTGGCGCTGGTCGTGGCGTACTTCCTGGGCGAGCCGCAGGTCGACGCGGCGATCGAGCGGGAGGCGCACGCGGCGGGCGGCGGCCATGGTCACAGCCACGGTCACGGCCACGGGGCGGCGGAGGGGGGCGGCGAGGGCGAACTCGTCAGCCGTTCCCTGCAATCCACCGCGGGCCTCGCGACGGGCATGCTCGTGTACGGGGTCGCGCTCGGCGGCCTCGCGGCGCTGGCCGTGGCGTACGCGCTGGGCCGCGTCGGCCGCTTCGGGCCGCGGGCGACGGCGCTGCTGCTGGCGCTGGGCGGGCTGGTCGCGGTCTCGGTGGTGCCGTCGCTGAAGTACCCGGCGAACCCGCCGGGCGTCGGGAACGCGGAGACGGTGGGTGAGCGGACGGCCCAGTACTTCCTGATGGTGGCGCTGTGCGTGCTGCTGGCGGTCGGTGCGGCGATGGCCGGGCGGGCGCTGGTGCCGCGGCTGGGCGGCTGGTACGCGACGGTGGCGGGCGGAGCGGTGTTCACGGCGGCGGCGGGGGTGGCGGTGGCGCTGCTGCCGGAGTCGTCGGTGGCGGTGCCGGAGGGTTTTCCGGCGGATCTGCTGTGGCGGTTCCGGATCGCGTCGGTGGCGGTGCACGGGGTGGTGTGGGTCGGGTTCGGGCTGCTGTTCGGGGAGTTGGCGGAGCGGTTGCTGCGCGGGCCCCG
Organism: Streptomyces sp. MAR4 CNX-425; assembly: GCF_048656465.1. Lineage (NCBI taxonomy): Bacteria > Bacillati > Actinomycetota > Actinomycetes > Kitasatosporales > Streptomycetaceae > Streptomyces > Streptomyces sp. MAR4 CNX-425. The sequence continues at coordinate 255,742 of NZ_JBMDLF010000001.1, forward strand.
GCGGGCGGTGCGGGTGGCGCCGGGGGCGGGCTGAGAGCGCCCGCAACCGCACGGCACCCCATCCGCGCTCCCGCGCTCCGCCCTCCGCCCTCCGCCCTCCGCACGAGATCGGCACCATGACACTCCTCGCCACGTCGCGCCCGCGCTCCTACGCCCTGGGCGCCGCCCTCGGCTACGTCGCCGACCACCTCGTCGGCGACCCCCGCCGCGCCCACCCGGTCGCGGCCTTCGGCCGCGCCGCGGCGGCGCTCGAAGGCCGCCTCTGGCGCGACACCCGGGCCGCGGGCGCCCTGCACACGGGGCTCTGCGTGGGCGGGACGGTGGCCGCCGCCGCCCTGGCCGCGGCGGCGGCGGCCCGCGGGCGGGCCCGCCGGGCCGCGGGTGCGGGGGGTGCCCCCGCCCACGACACCACCCCCGCCCCCCTCACCTCCCTCACCGCGCTCACCGCCCTCACCACCTGGTCCGTTCTCGGCGGCGCCTCCCTCCGCCGCGAGGCCCTCGGCATCGCCCACGCCCTCCGCGCCCACCGCCTCGCCGACGCCCGCCGCCGCCTCCCGCGCCTCTGCGGCCGCGACCCCGACACCCTCGGCGAAGCCGACATCGCCCGCGCCGTCGTCGAGTCCGTCGCCGAGAACACCTCCGACGCCGTCGTCGGCGCCCTCGTCTGGGGCGCCGTCGCCGGCGTTCCCGGGCTCGCCGGCTTCCGGGCCGTCAACACCCTCGACGCCATGGTCGGCCACCGGTCGGCCCGCTACCTGCGCTTCGGCTGGGCCGCCGCCCGGCTCGACGACCTCGTGGGTTACCCCGGCGCCCGCCTCACCGCCGCCCTCGCGGCCCTCGCCGGGCCCGCTCCCGCCGCCGCCCTCCGCGCCTGGCGGCGGGACGGGCCCCGGCACCCCAGCCCCAACGCCGGGCCCGTGGAGGCCGCGTTCGCCGGGGCGCTCGGGCTGCGGCTCGGCGGGGAGCTGTCGTACGGGGGGCGTACCGAGCACCGGGCGGTGCTCAACCCCGGGGGCCGCGCCCCCGACGCCGGCGACATCGAGCGTGCCGTACGCCTCTCCGCCCGCGTCTGCGCCCTCGCGCTGCTCACCACCGCCGGCGCCGCCCTGCTGCGTACGCCGCCGGCCACGACGCCTACCGAAGCGAGCCGTGCATGACGACCGTCCTCCTCCTCTCCACCGCCGACACCGACCTCCTCGCCGCCCGCGCCTCCGGCGCCGGCTACCGCATCGCCAACCCCGCCCGCACCGCCCCCGACGACCTGCCCGCGCTCCTCGACGGCACCGACCTCGTCGTCGTACGGCTCCTCGGCGGCAAACGCGCCTGGGAGGAGGGTCTCGCCGCGCTCCGCCGCACCGGCGTGCCGACCGTGCTGCTCGGCGGCGAGGCCGTGCCCGACGCGGAGCTGACCGCCGAGTCGTCCGTGCCGGCCGGGGTGGTCGCGGAGGCGCTGCGCTACCTCGTCGAGGGCGGGCCGGCGAACCTCGCCGAGCTGGCCCGGTTCCTCTCCGACACCGTGCTGCTCACCGGGGAGGGCTTCGCACCGCCGCGGCCCATGCCGGCGTACGGGGTGCACGGTTCGTACGTCCTGAAGGACGACCGGCCCACCGTGGGCGTGCTCTTCTACCGCGCCCACGAACTCTCCGGAAACACCGCCTTCGTCGACACGCTCTGCGCCGCCGTCGAGGCGTGCGGCGCCAACGCCCTGCCCGTGTACTGCGGTTCGCTGCGCGGCGCGGACCCCGGCCTGTTCGAGCTGCTGGGCCGCGCCGACGCCCTCGTGGCGACCGTTCTCGCCGCCGGCGGCACCCGGCCGTCCGACGCCACCGCCGGCGGGGACGACGAGACCTGGGACGTGGGCGCGCTCGCGGCGCTGGACGTCCCCGTGTTGCAGGGGCTGTGCCTGACGTCGTCCCGGGCCGCCTGGCTGGGCTCGGACGCCGCGCTGTCGCCGCTGGACGCGGCGATGCAGGTGGCGATTCCGGAGTTCGACGGGCGGCTGGTGACGGTGCCGTTCTCGTTCAAGGAGGACGGCCCGGACGGCGTGCCGGTGTACGTGGCGGACGAGGAGCGGGCCGGGCGGGTCGCGGGGATCGCGGTGCGGCACGCGCGGCTGCGGCACACGCCGAACGGCGACAAGCGGATCGGGCTGGTCTTCACCGCGTACCCCACCAAGCACTCCCGGGTCGGCAACGCCGTCGGCCTGGACACCCCCGCCTCCGCCGTCCGCCTGCTCGACGCGCTGCGGGACGCGGGCTACGCCGTCGACGGCCACCCCGACGACGGCGACGAGCTGATCCACCGCCTCATCGCCGCCGGCGGGCACGACGTGGAGTGGCTGACGGAGGAGCAGCTGGCGGCGGCGCCCGCGCGCGTGCCGCTGGCCGACTACCGGCGGTGGTTCGCCGCCCTGGACCCGGAGCTGCGGGCCGCGGTCGTCGCGCACTGGGGCGAGCCGCCCGGCGGGCTGTACGTGGCCGGGGACGAGATCGTGCTCGCCTCGCTGCGCTTCGGCAACGTCGTGGTGATGATCCAGCCGCCGCGCGGCTTCGGCGAGAACCCGATCGCCATCTACCACGACCCGGACATGCCGCCGTCGCACCACTACCTGGCCGCGTACCGCTGGCTGGACCGCACGTTCGGCGCCGACGCGCTCGTGCACATGGGCAAGCACGGCACGCTGGAGTGGCTGCCCGGCAAGGGGCTCGGCCTGTCGGCGGGGTGCGCGCCGGACGCGGTGCTGGGCGACCTGCCGCTGGTGTACCCGTTCATCGTCAACGACCCGGGCGAGGGCACCCAGGCCAAGCGCCGCGGGCACGCCACCGTGGTCGACCACCTGGTGCCGCCGATGGCCCGCGCGGACTCGTACGGCGACCTGGCGAAGCTGGAGCAGCTCCTCGACGAGTACGCGCTCGTCTCCGACCTCGACCCGGCCAAGGCGCCCGCCGTCCGCGGCCAGATCTGGACGCTCGTACGGGCCGCGGAGCTGCACCACGATCTGCACGTGGCGGAGCAGCCGGCGGACGACGACTTCGACGACTTCGTGCTGCACGTCGACGGCTGGCTGTGCGAGATCAAGGACGTGCAGATACGGGACGGGCTGCACGTGCTCGGCGCCGGCCCGGCCGGCGAGGCGCGGGTGAACCTGGCGCTGGCGGTGCTGCGTTCGGCGCAGGTGTGGGGCGGCACCGGCGGGGCGCTGCCGGGGCTGCGGGCGGCGCTGGCGGCGCGGGTGGGGCTGGTCGAGGCGGAGCTGCTGGCGGAGCCGGGCGCGCGGGTCGCGGTGCCGGCGGGGCTGACGGAGCGGGTGGCGGGTCCGGCGCGTACCGCGTCGGACGCGGTCGACCTGCTGGAGACGCTGGCGCGGCGGCTGGCGGAGGGCCTGGAGGCGCGCGGGTGGCAGGGCGCGGCGGTGCCGGAGGTCGTCGCGGGGGTGCTGGGCGAGGGGGACACCGCCGACGTCGTCCGGGTGCTGGAGTTCGCCTGCGCGGAGGTGGCGCCGCGGCTGGCCCGGACCACCGACGAGATCGGCAACGTGCTCCGCGCGCTCGACGGCGGCTACGTCCCCGCCGGGCCGTCCGGCTCCCCCACCCGCGGCCTGGTCAACGTGCTGCCGACCGGCCGCAACTTCTACTCCGTCGACCCCAAGGCCATCCCGTCCCGGCTCTCCTGGGACGTCGGCAGCGCCCTCGCCGAGTCCCTCCTCGCCCGCCACCTCGCCGACCACGGCGCGTACCCGCGGTCCGTGGGGCTGACGGTCTGGGGCACGTCCTGCATGCGCACCCAGGGCGACGACATCGCGGAGATCCTGGCGCTGCTCGGCTGCCGCCCGGTGTGGGACGACGCCTCCCGGCGGGTGACGGGCTTCGAGGTGGTGCCGGCGGCGGAGCTGGGCCGGCCGCGCATCGACGTGACCGTCCGCATCTCCGGCTTCTTCCGCGACGCCTTCCCGCACGTCGTCGGCCTGGTCGACGACGCGGTACGGGCGGTCGCCGAGCTGGACGAGCCGCCGGAGGTCAACTTCGTACGGGCGCACGCGGACGAGGACACCGCCGCCCACGGCGACCGCCGCCGCGCCACCGCCCGCGTCTTCGGCTCCAAGCCCGGCGCGTACGGCGCGGGCCTGCTGCCGCTGATCGACGCCCGTAACTGGCGCTCGGACGCCGACCTGGCGGAGGTCTACGCGGTGTGGGGCGGCTACGCGTACGGCCGCGGGCTCGACGGGCGGGCGGCGCGCGGGGACATGGAGGCGGCGTTCCGGCGGATCCAGGTGGCGGCGAAGAACGTCGACACGCGCGAGCACGACGTGTTCGACGCCGACGACTACTTCCAGTACCACGGCGGCATGGTGGCGATGGTGCGCCACCTGACGGGCGGTTCGCCGGAGGCGTACGTCGGCGACAGTGCCGTCCCCGAGCAGGTGAGGACGCGCACGCTGGGCGAGGAGACGCACCGCGTCTTCCGCGCCCGGGTGGTGAACCCGCGCTGGACGGCGGCCATGAGAAGGCACGGCTACAAAGGAGCCTTCGAGATGGCCGCCACCGTCGACTACCTCTTCGGCTACGACGCCACCGCGGGCGTGGTGGACGACTGGATGTACGAGAAGCTCGCGGCGACCTACGCCTTCGACCCGGAGAACCAGGAGTTCATGCGGCGCTCCAACCCGTGGGCGCTGCGCGGCATCGCCGAACGGCTGCTGGAGGCGGCCGACAGGGGGCTGTGGACGGAGCCGGACCAGCGGACGCTGGCCCGGCTCCGGGAGATCTACCTCGAACTTGAGGGCGATCTCGAGGGGGAGGAATGACCCACTCGCAAGCCTCGCCTCCGCGGGGAAAACACAGCTCGAACGACCGTCGACGGCCCAATCCCCACCGCTGCGGGACCTGCACGACCAGTGTCACGCATCTCCGCAAAGCGCCACAGGAACAGTCGGTTTCCTCACCCGAAGGAAGGATGATCGCGTGAGCGTCCCCTATCCGTTCGCGGCCGTCGTCGGCATGGCCGACCTGCGGCTGGCCCTGACGCTCAACGCGGTGGACCCCGCCGTCGGCGGTGTCCTCGTCCGCGGTGAGAAGGGGACCGCGAAGTCGACCGTGGTCAGAGGGCTCGCCGCGCTCCTCCCGGACGTCGCCGTCGTGCCCGGTTGCCGCTTCTCCTGCGACCCGGCCGCGCCGGACACCGGCTGCCCGGACGGGCCGCACGAGGCGGGGCGTACGGACGGCGTGCGCGCGGCGCGGATGGTGGAGCTGCCGGTGGGCGCGTCGGAGGACCGGCTCGCGGGGGCGCTGGACATCGAACAGGCGCTGGCCGAGGGCCGGAAGACGTTCGAGCCGGGGCTGCTGGCCCGGGCGCACCGCGGCGTGCTGTACGTGGACGAGGTCAACCTGCTCCACGACCACCTGGTCGACCTGCTGCTGGACGCGGCGGCGATGGGCGCCAACTACGTGGAGCGCGAGGGCGTCTCCGTACGGCACGCGGCCCGCTTTTTGCTCGTGGGCACCATGAACCCGGAGGAGGGCGAGCTGCGCCCGCAGCTGCTCGACCGGTTCGGCCTGACGGTCGAGGTCGCCGCGTCCCGGGAGCCGGCCGAGCGCGCGGAGGTGGTGCGGCGGAGGCTCGCGTACGACGCGGACGCGGCCGGTTTCGCGGCGCGCTGGGCGGCGGAGGAGGACGCGCTGCGGGCGCGGATCGCGGCGGCCCGGGCACGGCTGCCCGCGGTGGTGCTGGGGGACGCGGCGCTGCGGCAGATCACGGCGACGTGCGCGGCGTTCGAGGTGGACGGGATGCGCGCGGACATCGTCATGGCCCGGACAGCGACGGCGCTGGCGGCGTGGTCGGGGCGTACGGAGGTGGCGGCCGAGGACGTACGGCAGGCGGCGCTGCTGGCGCTGCCGCACCGGCGGCGGCGCAACCCGTTCGACGCGCCGGGGCTGGACGAGGAGAAGCTGGACGACACGCTGCGCGAGCACGCCGGCCCCGGGGACGACGGGCCGGACGGCGGCGGCGAGGGCGGCCCGGGCGGCGACGGGGACGGCGGCCCGGGCGGGGACGGCGGCCCGGGGCCGGACGGCGCCCGGGACCCCGCACCGGACGGCCCCCCGGACGGCGACGGCGGCGCCCGCCCGCCGCAGGAACGGCCCGGCGCCGGCGCGGCGCCGCAGGAGCCGGCCCGTACCGGAACCGACGGCCCCCCGCACTCCGCCCCCGCCGCCTCCGGCGCTCCGGCGGAGGACCCCGGCGCCGGGCCCGACGCACAACCCCCCGCCGAGCCGTTCCGCACCCGCCGCCTCGACGTACCCGGCGTCGGCGAGGGCGCCGCCGGCCGCCGCTCCCGCGCCCGTACCGCCCACGGCCGCACCACCGCCGCCCGCCGCCCCCGCGGCGCCCTCGGCGCCCTGCACCTCGCCGCCACCGTCCAGGCCGCCGCCCCGCACCAGCGCACCCGCGGGCGACGCGGCCCCGGCCTCGTCCTCCGCCGCGACGACCTGCGCGAAGCCGTCCGCGAGGGCCGCGAGTCGAACCTCGTGCTCTTCGCCGTCGACGCCTCCGGCTCCATGGGCGCCCGGCAGCGCATGGGCGCGGTGAAGGGCGCGGTGCTGTCGCTGCTGCTGGACGCCTACCAGCGCCGCGACAAGGTCGGCCTGGTCACCTTCCGCGGCCGGGACGCGGAGCTGGCGCTGCCGCCCACCTCGTCGGTGGACGCCGCGGCGGCCCGGCTCACGCGGCTGCCCACCGGCGGCCGCACCCCGCTGGCCGCCGGGCTGCTGCGGGCCCGCGACACCCTGCGCGTCGAGCGGCTGCGGGACCCGGCGCGCCGCCCGCTGCTGGTCGTCGTCACCGACGGCCGCGCGACGGGCGGCCCGGACCCGGTCGGCCGGGCGGCCGGCGCGGCGCGGCTGCTGGCGGCGGACGGCGTCGCGTCGGTGGTCGTCGACTGCGAGTCGGGGCCGGTGCGGCTGGGGCTCGCGGGCGAGCTGGCGCAAGGGCTGGGAGGTCCGGCGGTGGCGTTGGGCGAGCTGCGGGCGGAGGCGGTGAGCGGGCTCGTACGGGAGGTCCGGGAGGACCGGCGCGCGAGTGCCGCGCCCGGCGGGACCGCCGCCGGGCGCGGGCCGGGGAGTGCGGGGAGGGCCGCCTGATGCCGAAGGGACAGCCGGCCGCCGTGCCGGACGACGGCCTGACGACGCGGCAGCGCCGCAACCGCCCGCTGGTCGTCGTGCACACCGGGCCGGGCAAGGGGAAGTCCACGGCCGCCTTCGGGCTGGCGCTGCGCGCCTGGAACCAGGGCTGGCCGGTCGGGGTGTTCCAGTTCGTGAAGTCCGCCAAGTGGCGGGTCGGGGAGGAGCGGGCGCTGCGGGTGCTGGGCGCGAGCGGCGAGGGCGGCACGGTGGCGTGGCACAAGATGGGCGAGGGCTGGTCGTGGATCCAGCGGCCGCCGTCCGGGGAGGCCGCCGAGCCGGACAACGAGGCGCGGGCCCGGGAGGGCTGGGAGCAGGTCAAGCGGGACCTGGCGGCGCAGACGTACCGGCTGTACGTGCTCGACGAGTTCGCGTACCCGATGCACTGGGGCTGGGTGGACACCGACGAGGTGGTGGCGGTGCTGCGGGACCGGCCGGGCAGTCAGCACGTCGTCGTCACGGGCCGGAACGCGCCGGCGGCGCTGATGGAGTTCGCGGACCTCGTCACGGAGATGGGGAAGGTCAAGCACCCCATGGACGCGGGCCAGAAGGGCCAGCGGGGGATCGAATGGTGAGTTCCGTGACGGACGTGCCCCGGCTGGTCGTCGCCGCGCCGGCCTCCGGCAGCGGCAAGACGACGGTCGCGACGGGCCTGATGGCGGCGTTCACGGCCGCCGGCCAGACCGTCTCGCCGCACAAGGCGGGCCCGGACTACATCGACCCGGGCTACCACGCGCTCGCGGTCGCCGACGGCCGCGCCGGCGGCCGCCCGGGGCGCAACCTGGACCCGTACATGTGCGGCCCGGACCTGGTCGCCCCGCTGTTCGCGCACGGCGCGGCGGGCGCGGACGTGGCCGTGGTGGAGGGCGTGATGGGCCTGTACGACGGCGCCTCCGGCGCCGGGGAGGCCGGTTCGACGGCGGAGGTGGCGAAGCTGCTGCGGGCGCCGGTGGTGCTGGTGGTCGACGCCTCGGGACAGGCGCGGTCGGTGGCGGCGCTGGTGCACGGGTTCGCGTCGTGGGACCCGGAGGTGCGGATCGGGGGCGTCGTCCTCAACCGGGTGGCCTCCGACCGCCACGAGGAGCTGCTGCGCGAGGCCCTGGACGCCGCGGGCGTCCCGGTGCTGGGCGCGCTGCGCCGGGACCCGTCGCTGACGGCGCCGTCGCGGCACCTGGGGCTGGTCCCGGCGGCGGAGCGGCGCGCGGACGCGGAGGAGGCGGTACGGGCGCTGGCGGCGCGCGTACGGGAGCGGTGCGACGTGCCGGGGCTGCTGCGGCTGGCGCGGACGGCACCGCCGCTGGCGGTGGCGGCGTGGTCACCGGAGGAGGCGGTGCTGCCCCCGCCCCCGGCGGAGGCGGAGGGGAGGAGAACCGCGGGCGGACCGGGAAGCGGCGCCCCCCGGGCCCGGGAAGGGACGGGATCGGGGACCACCCCCCGCCCGCCCGGACGGCCGGTGGTGGCGATGGCCTCCGGACCCGCCTTCACCTTCTCGTACGCCGAACACGCCGAACTCCTCACCGCCGCCGGCGCCGACGTCGTCCCCTTCGACCCCCGCCGCGACGAGTCCCTGCCCCCCGGCACCCGCGCCCTCGTCGTCGGCGGCGGCTTCCCCGAGGTGTACGCCGCCGAACTCGCCGCCAACGAACCGCTCCGCCGCGACGTCGCCCGCCTCGCCGCCGCCGGCGCCCCGGTGGCCGCCGAGTGCGCCGGCCTCGTCTACCTCGCCCGCGACCTCGACGACGCGCCCATGTGCGGCGTGCTGGCCGCCCGGGCCCGTATGACCGACCGGCTCACCCTCGGCTACCGCGACGCGGTCGCCGTCGCCGACAGCGCCCTCGCCGCGGCCGGCACCCGCGTGCGCGGGCACGAGTTCCACCGCACCGCGCTCGACCCGCCCGCCGGCGCGACGCCCGCATGGGGGATGACGCGGCCGGCCCGGCGCGTCGAAGGTTTCGTACGGGGCGGAGTCCACGCCTCGTACCTGCATGTGCACTGGGCCGCCGCCCCCGCCGTGGCGCGCCGGCTCGTCGAAGGGTGTGAAGCGGCATGAGCATGCGACTCGTCGGCGTCGGGGTCGGCCCCGGCGACCCGGAGCTGGTCACGGTCAAGGGCGCGGGCGCGCTGCGGGCCGCGGCGGTGGTCGTCGTCCCCGTGCTGGAGGGCGGCGGCACGGGCCGCGCCGAGGCGACGGTCCTGCACTACGTCGACGGGGCGAAGGTCGTCCGCGTCGTCTTCGCCCTCAACGAGCGCAGCGACGCCGCGCGCCGCGAAGCGGCGTGGGACGCGGCCGGCGCCCGGGTCGTGGAACTGCTGCGCGCGCACCGCTCGGTGGCGTTCGCCACCCTCGGCGACCCCAACGTCTACTCCACCTTCACCTACCTCGCCGAGACGGTCACCGCCCTGCTCCCCGGCGTGCGGGTGGAAAGCGTGCCGGGCATCACCGCGATGCAGGACCTCGCGGCCCGCGGCGGCACGGTGCTCGCGGAGGGCACCGAGCCGCTGACGCTGGTGCCGGTGACCGCGGGCACGGCAGTGCTGACGGAGGCGCTGCGGGGGCCGGGAACGGTGGTGGCGTACAAGTTCGGGCGGCTGGCGGGCGAAGTGGCCGGGGCGCTGGCGGAGACCGGCCGGATGGAGGGCGCGGTGTGGGGGTCGTCGCTGGGTCTGGCGGAGGAGTCGGTGCGGCCGGCGGCGGAGCTGGGGGCGGAGGCGCTGCCGTACCTGTCGACGCTGATCGCGCCGGCGCGGCGGGCGGGCCGGGGGGACAAGCTGTGAGCGGGGGGCGGCTGCCGGAGCAGGCGAGGAAGCCGGGACGGCCGCCGGAACCGGCCCCGGGACCCGGACCGGACCCCGCACCCGAACCGGCGGCGACGCGCCCGGCCGCCCCCGGTACCGGCACGGTGACGTTCGTGGGGGCGGGCCCCGGCGCGGCGGACCTGCTGACGTTCCGGGCCGCCCGCGCCATCGCCGACGCCGACGTCGTGATCTGGGCGGCGAGCCTCGTCCACGAGGACGTGCTGCAACACGCGCGCGCGGACGCCGAGATCGTCGACTCGGCGGCGGTACCGCTGGAGGAGGTCGTCGCGGTCTACGGGCGGGCGGCCCGCGACGGGCTGCGCGTGGCGCGGGTGCACTCCGGCGACCCGGCGCTGTGGGGCGGCACGCAGGAGCAGGTGGAGCGGTGCGCCGAGCTGGGTCTGGCGGTGGAGATCGTGCCGGGCGTCTCGTCGTTCTCCGCGGCGGCCGCCGCGGCGGGGCGGGAGCTGACGGTGCCGGAAGTGGCGCAGTCGGTGATCCTCACCCGCCTGGGCGGCGGGAAGACGCCGATGCCGGACGGCGAGGAGGTACGGGAGTTCGCGCGGCACGGCACCACGATGGCGGTGTTCCTGTCCGCCGCCCGCTCCGGCCGGCTGGCAGCGGAGCTGCTCGCGGGCGGCTACGCGGCCGCGACGCCGGTGCTCGTGGCGTACCGGGTGACGTGGCCGGACGAGCGGGTGGTGCGCTGCACGGTCGGCACGCTGGAAGCGGCGGTGAAGCAGCACCGGCTGTGGAAGCACACGCTGTTCCTCGTCGGCCCGGCGCTGGCGGCGGCGGGCACGCGGTCACACCTGTACCACCCGGGGCACTTCCACGGCTTCCGCCGGGCGGAGCCGGGGGCGCGGCGGGCGCTCCGCGAGGGCGGGGCGTAGGAGAGCGGATGCCAGGCGAGCGGGGAGCGGACGCGGAGGGCGCCGGTGGCGGCGCCGCCGGCGGTCCGGGTCCGGGGCCGCCGGAGGGACCGGAGCCCTCCGGGGGGCCGGAGCTGCGAGAGCCGGATCTGCCGCGTACGGCCAAGGTGCGGCAGAAGGCGCTGCGTACCGGATGGACCACCGGCACCTGCGCCTCGGCCGCCGCACGCGCGGCGACGCTGCTGCTGGCGACCGGCGAGGCGCGGCGGTGGGTGGAGGTGGCGCTGCCGTCGGGGCGGCGGGTGACGTTCGCGGTGGAGCGGGCGGAGGAGCTGCGGCCGGGGCGTACGGAGGCGGTGGTCGTGAAGGACGCGGGCGACGACCCGGACGTCACCCACGGCTCGCACCTCACGGCCACCGTGAGCTGGCGCGCGGCGCCCGGGCTGGAGCTGCACGGCGGTGTGGGGGTGGGGGTGGTGACGAAGCCGGGCCTGGGACTGGAGCTGGGCGGCCCCGCCATCAACCCCGTACCGCGGCAGATGATCATGCAGGCGGTGGCGGAGGTCGTGGACCTCGGGCGGCGGGGCGTGGACGTGACCATCAGCGTGCCGGACGGAGAGCGGCGGGCCCGGAAGACGACGAACGCGCGGCTCGGGATCCTGGGCGGCATCTCCATCCTCGGCACGACGGGCATCGTGCGGCCGTTCTCGACGGCGTCGTGGCGGGCGAGCGTCGAGCAGGCGGTGGCGGTGGCGGCGGCGCAGGGCGAGACGGCGGTGGTGCTGTGCACGGGCGGGCGGACGGAGCGGGGAGCGATGGAGCTGCTGCCGGAGCTGCCGTCGGTGTGCTTCGTGGAGGTGGGCGACTTCACGGGGGCGGCGCTGCGGAGGGCGGCGGAGCGGGGGGTGGAGCGGGTGGTGTTCGTCGGGATGGTCGGGAAGCTGACGAAGCTGGCGGCGGGGGTGCTGATGACGCACTACACGCGGTCGAAGGTGGACCCGGAAGTGCTGGCGGAGATCACGCGGGCGGCGGGCGGTCCGGAGGACCTGGCGACGGCGGTGGGCGCGGCGAACACGGGGCGGCACGCGTACGAGCTGTGGGAGGCGGCGGGGGTGCTGCCGGCGGCGGGGCGGGAGTTGTGCGGGCGGGTGGCGGAGGTGCTGGAGCGCTTCACGGAGGGGCGGGTCGCGGCGGAGGCGGCGATGGTGGATTTCACGGGGCGGGTGCTGGTGGCGCGGAGCGACGGGGAGCTGCTGTCGTGATCACGGTCATAGGCTGCGGAACGGGGTCGCCTCCGGCGCGGATCGGGGAGGCGGACCTGGTGGTGGGCGCGGCGCGGCACCTGGCGGAGGTGGAGCTGCCGCGGGGTGCGGAGTGCGTGACGCTGGGGCCGCTGGGGCCGGCGCTGGAGCGGATCGCGGCGTATGTGGAGGGGGTTGAGGGACCGGAGGCGCTGCCGCGGGGGGCCGGGGGAGCCTGTGGTGGGGGGTCTGGAGCGGAGCCTGGCCAGGGGCCCGGGGGCGAGCCCCCGGGGGAGTCCAGGGCAGAGCCCGGGGCACAGCCGCGCGGGGTCGGGGGCGGAGCCCCCGAAGCGGGATCCGGGGCGGAGCCCTGTGGGGGGCTCGGGGCAGCGCCCAGCCCAGGGCCAGGGGCGCAGCCCTCCGGGGAGTCCGGGGCGGGGCCGGGCCCGGGATCCGGGGCGGAGCCTCACGGGGGGTCCGGGGCAGTGCCCGGTCCAGGGTCCGGTGCGCAGTCCCGGGAGGTCGGGGCACAGTTCCTCGGGGGGTCCGGCACGGGGCCTGGTCCGGAGTCCGGGGCGGAGCCCCGCGGGGGGTCCGGGGCAGTGGGACAACCCCACCCCCGCACCCGCACCCGCGTGGTCGTCCTCGCTTCCGGTGACCCCGGGTTCTTCGGCGTCGTCCGGGCCCTCGCCGACCGCTTCGGCCCGCACCTCCTCGACGTCCGCCCCACCGCCCCCGCCGTCGCCGTCGCGTTCGCCCGCGCCGGTCTGCCCTGGGACGACGCCGCCGTCGTCAGCGCCCACGGCCGCGACCTCCGTACCGCCGTCAACGTCTGCCGTGCCCACCCCAAGACCGCCGTCCTCACCGGTCCCGGCGCCGGGCCCGCCGAACTCGGTGCCGCGCTGGCCGCCGCCGGCGTCCCCCGTACCCTCTTCGTCGCCTCCGCCCTCGGCTCCGCCGCGGAGGACGTCGTACGCCTCTCCCCCGCCGACGCCGCCGACGCCGCCAACACCGGCCCCGCCGCCCGCCCCTGGCCGCCGCGTGCCGTCAACGTCGTCCTCTGTCTCGACGAGCGCCCCGGCCGCACCGTCGCCTCCGCGCCACGCACCCTCGCCGGGCCCGGCCCGTACCCCCTTCCGCACCCCCGCGGCCTGGGCTGGGCACTTCCCGAGGCGGACTTCGGCCACCGCGCCGGCATGGTCACCAAGTACGAGGTCCGCGCCCTGGCCCTCGCCCGTCTCGCCCCCCGGCTGGGCGAGTTGGTGTGGGACGTGGGCGCGGGGTCCGGGTCCGTGGCGGTGGAGTGCGCGCGGTTCGGGGCCGCCGTGGTCGCCGTGGAGCGGGATGCCGACGCCGTGGGGCGGATCCGGGCCAACGCGGCGGCGCACGGCGTGGACGTGCAGGTGGTGCCCGGCACCGCTCCCGCCGCGCTGGCGGGTCTGCCGGATCCGGACGCGGTGTTCGTCGGCGGCGGGGGCGGGGACGTGGCGGAGGTCGTCGCGGTGTGTGCCGCGCGGGCGCGCCGGGTGGTGGTCGTGACGCTGGCCGCCGTGGACCGGGTGGCGGGGGTACGCGCCGCGCTGGTGGCGGCCGGGTTCGGGGTGGACGGGGTGCTGCTGCAGTCCTCCCGGCTGGCGCCGCTGCCGGGCGAGGTGACGCGCCTCGCGGCGACGAATCCGGTGTTCGTCCTCTGGGGTCTCCGTGACGCGGCGGTGCGCCCACCGGGCCCGGATCCGCCGCCCGCGGTCCCCCGCCCGTAGCCGCACCCCCGGCCCAACCCGCCCCCCACCAGCCCACCGACCCGCCAGCCCGCACCCCGACTCCCCCAGAGAGGCCACCTCCGTGACCACCCCGCCGGACCGCCCCGTGATCGGGCTCGTCGCCGCCACCGCCGCCGGCTCCGCCGCCGCCCGGCGGCTGGCGGACGCCTGGCCGGACCGGACCCGCCGTTATGACGAGGCCCCGGTCCGTACCTCCGTGGAGCGCGCCTTCGCCGAGTGCGACCGGCTCGTCTGCTTCCTCGCGACCGGCGCCGCCGTCCGTCTCCTCGCCCCCCTGCTCCGCGACAAGGCCGCCGACCCCGGCGTGGTCTGCGTCGACGAGGCGGGCCGGTTCGCCGTCGCGCTGCTGGGCGGCCACGGCGGCGGCGCGAACGAACTCGCCGCCGAGGTCGCCGACGTGCTCGGCGACGGCTGCGCGCCCGTCGTGACCACCGCCACCGACGCGGTCGACGTCCCCGGCCTCGACTCGCTCGGCTGGCCGGTCGAGGGCGCGGTGGCGGCGGTGACGCGGGCGGTGCTGGACGGGGCGCCGGTGGCGTTGCGGGCGGACGCGACGTGGCCGTTGCCCGCGCTTCCGCCGCACGTCGGGGTGCGCGGGGTGGCGACGGACGTGCGCCTGTACGTCACGGACCGCCGGCTGCCGCTCGCGGCCCGGGAAGCGGTTCTCCGCCCGCCGTCCCTGGTCGTCGGGGTGGGGGCGAGCCGGGGGGTGGAGACGGCGGAGGTGCTGGGCGTCGTCGGGGACGCCCTCGCGCAGGCGGGGTTGAGCCCGCGCTCGGTGGCCACGCTGGCGACCGTCGACGCCAAGGCCGACGAGCCGGGGCTGTGCGCCGCGGCCGAGCGGCTGGGGGTGCCGCTGCGTACGTTCCCGGCCGCGGTGCTGGCCGCCGTGGACGTCCCGACCCCTTCCGCGGCGCCCCTCGCCGCGGTGGGGACGCCGAGCGTCGCGGAGGCGGCGGCGCTGACGGCGGCCGGGGAGGGCGGGGAGCTGCTCGTACGGAAGCGGAAGTCGGCCGCCCGTCCCGCGATGGCGACCTGTGCCGTGGCCCGCCGCCGCCCGCGCGGCCGGCTCGCGCTCGTCGGCCTGGGCCCCGGCGCCCGGGACCTGCTGACGCCGCGGGCCCGCGCGGAGCTGCGCCGCGCGTCGGTGGTCGTCGGGCTCGACCAGTACGTCGGGCAGATCCGCGACCTGCTCCGGCCCGGCACCCGGGTGCGCGAATCGGGCCTCGGCGCCGAGGAGGAGCGGGCCCGCACCGCCGTGGCCGAGGCGCGCGCGGGGTACGCGGTGGCCCTGGTCGGCAGCGGCGACGCCGGGGTCTACGCGATGGCCGCGCCGGCGCTGGCGGAGGCGGGCGCGGACATCGACGTCGTGGGGGTGCCGGGGGTGACGGCGGCGCTGGCCGCGGCGGCGCTGCTGGGCGCGCCGCTGGGGCACGACCACGTCGCGCTCAGCCTTTCGGACCTGCACACGCCGTGGGAGGTCATCGAGCGCCGGGTGCGGGCGGCGGCGGAGTCGGATCTCGTGGTCACGTTCTACAACCCGCGCAGCCGCGCCCGCCGCCGGCAGCTCCCGGAGGCGCTGGCGCTGCTGGCGGAGCACCGTGCGCCGGGGACGCCGGTGGGTGTCGTACGGAACGCGTCCCGGCCGGACGAGCAGGTGACGCTGACGACGCTGGCGGAACTGGACCCGGAGACGGTGGACATGATGACCGTGGTGACGGTGGGCAATGCGGCGACCCGCGAGATCGCGGGCCGGATGGTGACCCCCCGCGGCTACCGGTGGCAGACGTGACCCCCCGCCCCGGGCCCGCCGTCCCCGCGGCCCACGCCGCCCCCGTCACGGTCAACGACCGCTGCACCGGCTGCGGCGCCTGCCTCCTCACCTGCCCCGAGCACGCCCTCCGCCCGCGCGGCGGCGCCCTGTTCGTACGCGCCGACCTGTGCACCGGCTGTCTGGAGTGCGTGGAGGTCTGCCCGGCCGACGCCGTCGACGCGTACGAAGCGGAGGAGCGCCCGTGACCAGGACCGTCCACCCCATCGAGGAGGAGTCGTACCGCCGGCTGCGGGCCCGCGTCGACACCGCGCGGCTGCCTCCGCTGACCCGCGCGGTCGTGGAGCGGGTCATCCACTCCTCCGCCGACCTCGCCTACGCCGGCGACCTGGTCTGCGACGAGGCGTCCCTGCGCGCCGCCCACGCCGCGCTGCACGCGGGCGCGCCGGTCGTCGCCGACGTCGAGATGGTCGCGGCGGGCATCACCGCCCGCCGCGCGGTCTGCCGGCTGCGCGACGCCGTGTCCGTGCCCGGGCTGACCCGCTCGGCGGCGGCCGTGCGGCTGGCGTACGGGGAGGTGGGGGCGGGCGCCGTGTGGGTGGTCGGGTGCGCGCCGACCGCGCTGGCGGAGCTGATCGCGCTGGACGCGGCGCCGGCGCTGGTGGTCGGGCTGCCGGTGGGGTTCGTGGGGGCGGTGGAGAGCAAGGCGGAGCTGCGGGCCTCGGGGCTGCCGGCGGTCAGCAACGTCTCCGAGAAGGGCGGTTCGGCGGTGGCCGCCGCCGCGGTCAACGCCCTGCTGTACGCCCCGCCCCCCGCGCACCGCCCCGGCGGCCACGGCCCCGCCCCCGGCCCCGGCGGCGGCCCGCCGCCCGCCACGTAGCCCACCGTTCCCGACCGCTCGCACCGCTGTGCCCGGCGCCGCCGGGTCCCGTACCACCGAGGAGACGCACGTGACCAAGCCCGCCCTGCTCATCGCCGGCCACGGCACCCGCGACGCCGCCGGCGCGGAGGCGTTCCGCGCGTTCGTGCGCGTGCTCGCCGCACGCACCCCCGGGCTGCCCGTGGCCGGGGGCTTCATCGAGCTGTCGCCGCCGCCGCTGGGCGAGGCCGTCGCCGGGCTCGTGGACCGCGGCGTACGGCGCTTCGCGGCCGTGCCGCTGATGCTCGTCTCCGCCGGGCACGCCAAGGGCGACATCCCCGCCGCGCTGGCCCGCGAGAAGGAGCGCCACCCGGGCCTGTCGTACGCGTACGGGCGGCCGCTCGGCCCGCACCCGAAGCTGCTGTCCGTGCTGGCCCGGCGCGTGGACGAAGCCCTCGCCGGGGGCTCCTCCGCTCCGGGCCGGTCCCGTACGACCGTCCTCCTCGTCGGCCGCGGCTCCACCGACCCCGACGCCAACGCCGAGGTGCACAAGGCGGCCCGGCTGCTCTGGGAGGGCCGCGGCTTCGCGGGTGTGGAGACGGCGTTCGTCTCGCTCGCCGCACCCGACGTGGCCGCCGGTCTGGAGCGGTGCCGGCGGCTGGGCGCGGAACACGTCGTCGTGCTCCCGTACTTCCTCTTCCCCGGGGTGCTCCCCGACCGCGTCGCCCGCCAGGCGCGGCAGTGGGCGGCGGCGCACCCGGCGGTGGACGTGCGCACCGCGGCGGTCATCGGCGCGGCCGAGGAGCTGGTGGAGCTGGTGGCGGAGCGGTACGACGAGGCCGTCGCCGGCGATCTGCGGATGAACTGCGACTCCTGCGTCTACCGCGTCGCCCTCCCCGGCTTCGAGGACAAGGTCGGCGCCCCGCAGCGGCCCCACTTCCACCCCGGCGAGGACGGCACCGGCCACGGCCACCGGCCCGGCCACCACCACTCCCACGGGGACCACGCCCATGCGCACTGAGCCCCCCGCCCCGGCCCGCCCCGGCCTCCCCGACGACGGCCACGACCTGCGCCACCACGGCGACGCCGAACTGCGCGACGCCGCCCCCGGCGTCACCGACCTGGCCGTCAACGTCCGCGCGGGCACGCCCCCGGCCTGGCTGAAGGCCCGCCTCGCCGCCTCCCTCGACCGGCTCGCCGCCTACCCCGACGACCGCGCCGCCCGCGCCGCGGTCGCGGCCCGCCACGGCGTGCCGGACGGCCGGGTGCTGCTCACCGCCGGCGCGGCCGAGGCGTTCGTGCTGCTGGCCCGGGCGCTGCGGCCGGCGGTGCGCCGGGCGGTGGTCGTCCACCCGCAGTTCACGGAGCCGGAGGCGGCGCTGCGGGACGCGGGGCACCGGGTGGAGCGGGTGCTGCTGCGCGCCGCGGACGGCTTCCGGCTGCCCGCGAGGGCCGTGCCGGACGACGCGGACCTCGTCGTCCTCGGCAACCCCACCAACCCCACGTCCGTGCTCCACCCGGCCGCCGCCGTCGCCGCGCTGGCCCGGCCGGGGCGCACGCTCGTGGTGGACGAGGCGTTCATGGACGCGGTGCCGGGTGAGCGCGCGTCGCTCGCGGGGCGCACGGACCTACCGGGTCTGGTCGTCCTGCGCAGCCTCACCAAGACCTGGGGGCTGGCCGGGCTGCGCGTCGGCTACGTCCTCGGCGACCCCGGCACCGTCGCCGCGCTGGCGCGGGCGCAGCCGCTGTGGCCGGTGTCGACGCCGGCGCTGGCGGCGGCCGAGGCGGTGTGCGCGCCGGAGGCGCTCGCGGAGGCGGCGGCGGCCGCCCGGGCGGTCGCCGCCGACCGGGCGTATCTGCTGGGCAGGCTCGGGGAGTTCGCGGCGGTCACCACGGCCGGGGCGGCGGCGGCGCCGTTCGTGCTGGCCCACGTGACGGGCGCGGACGGCGCCGCGGCCGGTCCCGCCGTACGCGACCGGCTGCGCCGCCTCGGCTTCGCCGTCCGCCGCGGCGACACCTTCCCCGGCCTCGGCCCCGGCTGGCTGCGGCTGGCGGTGCGGGACCGGGACACGACGGACCGGTTCGCGGCGGCGCTGGCCCGGGCGCTGCGGTGAGCCGGGGCGCGTCCGGGGTGTTCACGGCAGCCGGAGGACGACGGCCTCGCGGCGCGCGTCGGGGTGCGTCCAGCCGGTTGCCCGGCCGGCGTAGGGGCGGCCGAACGCCGCACCGCCGTGGGCGAACCGCTGCCGTGTGCCGGCCGGCGCGGTGGCGGGCACCTCGGTGCCGGCCGGCGCCCGCACCGTGACCGTACGGCCGACGCGGTAGGCGGTGACCTCCCCGTCCCGTACCGCCCGCGCCCACTCCGCGCGCCGCCGCAGGTCGCGGGCGATGGCGCGCGGGCGCGGGTGGGCGAGCGGGGCGGCGGGGGTGAACAGGCGGCGGTAGCGGGCGAGGACGCGGTCGAGCACCGGGTACGCGATGCGGTCCTCGGCGAGGTTCGACTGGTGGAGGTAGTGCGGGCGGGGGTCGGCGGCGAGGACGTGGCCGAGGGCGGTGCGGGCGGCGCGCGGCACGAGGTACGAGCGGTAGCGGGCCCCCGCGGCGTGGCGGCCCTCCGCCCGCCCGGTCCCGGCGCGCCCGCCCGCGCCGTCCGCCGCCTCCCCGGGCCCGCTCTCCCCGGGCCCGTACACGTACGCGTACGCGTCCATCTGCTCCTCCTCCCGCCCCGCCCCCGCGAACAGCCCCAGCCCGTGCCGCGGCACGGTCAGCGCCGTGCCGACCCGGCGCTGCACCGGGTCGCGGGCGGCGCCGGAGGCGAGCCGGCCGACCCCGGTGGCGGCGAGGGCGGGGGCGAGGTGCGGGTTGTCGAGGGGCTGGTGCGGCGGGGCGGCGAGCCCGGTGTGGCCGGGGGTGACGAGCTCGTCGCGGGACACGGGCAGGCCCCGGGCCCGCGCCCAGTCGAGGTTGTCCTCGATCTGCCGCGCGATGCGCCGCTCCGGCGTCCAGCGCACCGCTCCCGCCGCGTCGCGCGCGCAGCGCCCGGCGGGCCGGGGAACGCAGCCCAGCCGGGCGCGGTCGTACGTGCCGTTGATCCAGCGGTACGCCTCGCGGTCGGTGAGCAGCCGGTCCGCGAGGGCGTCGGCGCCGCCGTGGGCGCGGCGGTGGCGGTCGGCGGCGCCGCCGCTGTAGACGAGGTCGAGGGTGAGGTTCCGGTCCGCCGACCAGGTGCGGGCGTACGCGGCGTCGGCGCCGGTCATCCGGATCGGCGGCAGGTCGGCGCAGCCGGGGGTGCCGGAGGTGCAGTCGCCGGCGGGGTCCCAGCGGGCGTCGCTGCCGAGGACGCCGTCGACGTGGACGGCGAACGCGTGGCGGGCGGCGCCGAGCCGGACGCCCGCGGTGGCCCAGTCGACGATGCCGCGGGCGAGCAGCCGGTAGGCGAGGGGGTCGCCGGGCCGGCCGAAGGTCACCAGCAGCCGGCGGCGGCCGTCGGCGGCGTACTCGCCGACGAGCGCACCGCGGCCGGGCTCCTTCCCGGGCACGGCGGCGTCCACGTACGGCGTGAAGTCCCCGCCCGGCCGCACGAGATGGCCGTACGTCCCGGGCGTCCCCGGGCCGGGGTCCGCGAACGGCACCGGGCCCCCGAGGTAGCCGAAGGGCCCGGCCCGCCCGGCGGGGGTGACGCGGGCGGTGCGGCCGTCGAGGCGGCCGGACCAGGCGGGCGCGCCGAGAGCGGAGTGCGGGCGGGGGACGGCGTGGGCGTCGACCTGGCGGATGCCGAAGCGGCGTTCGTACGAGGCGAGCGCGGCGGTCTCGGCGCTCCCGAGGCCGGGCGCGCGGCCCGCGGAGCCGCTCCCCGGCACGATCACCGCCTGGAACCGCGCCCGCGGCCGTCCGCCGTCCGTGGCGGCCAGGAACCGGCCGTCGATCCGCGGCCGGTCCTCCTCCCGCAGCCGCACCGCGGTGACCGGCGTGCCGGCCGCCGCCAGGTGCTCGGTGATGGCCGCGACGGGCGCGCCGCCGTCGTCCACGACGAGGACGGCGAGGTCGACGCGGGGCGTGGCGGCCGTGCGCGCGTTCGGCACGGCGGCGAACGCCAGCGCGACGACGACCGCGCACGCCGCGGCGGCGCGCACCGCGGCGTGGGGCCTGGACCGGACCATGGTGCTCCTCCCGGGGAGCGCCGTCGGGCCCTCCCGGGGAGACATCCTGGGGCAGCCGGGCGGGGTGCGCGGGGTCCGGCCACCCGGACGGGCGACGAGTGCGGGCGGCGTTCGAACCGCCCGCGCCCGTCCGTCCCGTCCGTCCCGTCCGTCCCGTGTGTCAGCTCTCGCGGGCGCCGTTCACCGTGCGCGGCACGCCGGCCGGGTTGCCGTCGCGCAGCTCGGCGGGCAGCAGCGCCTGGGGGGCGTTCTGGTACGTCACCGGGCGCAGCCAGCGCTCGATCGCCGTGGCGCCGACGGACGTCGAGGTCGACGTCGTCGCCGGGTACGGGCCGCCGTGGTGCTGGGCGGGGGCGACGGCGACGCCGGTGGGCCAGCCGTCGACGAGGACCCGCCCGGCGATCGGGGTCAGTTCGGCCAGGAGCCGCGCCGCGCCGGCGTCCCCGGCGCCCTCCGCGCCCGGCTCCGACTCCGCCGCGCCGAGGTGCGCGGTCGCCGTGAGGTTGCCCGGCACCCGGGCCAGCACCGCGGAGACCTCGGCGACGTCCCCGTACCGCACGATGACGGTCACAGGGCCGAAGCACTCCTCGACCAGCAGGTCGTACTCCCCGCCGCCCGCGAGGCGTTCGGCGTCGACGGTGAGGAAGCCGCCGCTGACGGTGTGCTCCCCGTTCGCGCCGGGCGTCACCGGGCTGTGCACGCCGTCCAGCCCGGCCCGCTCCCGCACACCGGCGACGAACGCCGTCCGCATCCGCGGGTCGAGCATGACGCCCGCCTCGGTGTCGCTGACCGCCGCGGTGAGCGAGGTGACGAGCCGGTCCCCGGCCTCGCCCGCGGGCACCAGCACCAGCCCCGGCTTCGTGCAGAACTGGCCGACGCCCAGCGTCATCGAACCGGCGAGGCCCGCGCCGATCTCCTCGGCCCGCTCCGCGGCCGCCGCCTCGCTGACGACGACGGGGTTGAGGCTGCCCAGCTCGCCGTGGAACGGGATGGGCCGGGGCCGGGCCGCCGCGGCGTCGAACAGGGCGCGCCCGCCGCGGACCGAGCCGGTGAACCCGGCGGCGGCGACGGCCGGATGGCGCACCAGCTCCACGCCCGCGTCGAAGCCGTGCACGACGGAGACCGCCTCCTGCGGCACCCCCGCCTCCTCGGCCGCGCGGTGCAGCAGCGCCGCGGCCAGCTCGGAGGTGCCGGGGTGGTCGGGGTGGGCCTTGACCACGACGGGGCAGCCGGCGGCGAGCGCGCTGGCGGTGTCGCCGCCGGGGACGGAGAAGGCGAGCGGGAAGTTCGAGGCGGAGTAGACGGCGACGACGCCGAGCGGCACCTTCCAGCGGCGCAGGTCGGGCCGCGGCGGGACGAGGGAGGCGTCGGCGTGGTCGACGCGCACGTCGAGGAAGTCGCCGGCCTCGGCAATGTCGGCGAAGGCGCGCAACTGGTAGGTCGTGCGGGTGAGTTCGCCGCTGAGGCGGCCGGGTCCGAGGGCGGTCTCGGCGTCGGCGCACTCGACGACCTTGTCGACGTGCCGGTCGAAGAGATCGGCCGCGGCCCGCAGCAGCCGGGCGCGCTGCGCGCGTTCGGCGAGCGCCGGGGCGGCGGCGTGCGCGGCGCGTACGGTCTTGTCGACCTCCTCGGCGGTCGCCTCGGTGGCGACCTGCTCCCGGCGGTTACCGGTACGGGGATCGACGCTCCAGACTGGTGCGGACAACTGAGATGTCTCCGTTCCTCTTGCACACGTGGCGGACGGTGACCGACGATACCGCTGGTTCGGTATTCTGAACGCCGTCTCTATACTTGAATCTCGTGCACTTCTACAGCTGCTCAAGCGGAGGGGTCAAGCGCCATGGGGGTCGCCGACGCCGGTGGGGGCGGACAGGTCAAGTCTGCCGTCCGTACCGTTGAACTGCTTGAGTATTTCGCGGCCAGGCCCGGAATGCACAGCCTCGGCGACGTCCAGCAGGCTGTCGGCTACCCCAAGTCCAGTCTCTACATGCTTCTCCGTACGCTCACGGAGCTGGGCTGGGTGGAGACGGACGCGACCGGCACGCGGTACGGGATCGGGGTGCGGGCGCTGCTCGTCGGCACGTCGTACATCGACGGCGACGAGGTCGTCGCCGCCGCCCGCCCCACCCTGGACCGGCTCGCGGACGACACGACCGAGACCATCCACCTGGCGCGGCTGGACGGCGTGAACATCGTCTACCTCGCCACCCGCCAGTCGCAGCACTACCTGCGGCCGTTCACCCGCGTCGGCCGCCGGCTCCCGGCGCACGCGACTGCGCTGGGCAAGGCGCTGCTCGCGACGTACTCCGACGACGAGATCCGCGCGCTGCTGCCCGAGGCGCTGGCGCCGATGACCGACCACACGGTCACGGACCGGGAGCGGCTGATCGAGGAGCTGCACGGGGTGCGCGAGCGCGGGTACGCCCTGGACCGCGAGGAGTCGACGCTGGGGCTGCGCTGCCTCGGGGTGGCGATCCCGTACCGGACGCCGGCCCGGGACGCGATCAGCTGCTCGGTGCCGGTGGCGCGGCTGACGCCGGCGCACGAGCAGGGGATCCGGGACGCGCTGCTCGACGCCCGGGACCGGCTCACGCTGGCGACGCGGCACCTCTGAGTACGGGGCGCTTCTCCCCCGCGCGGCGGAGGCGGATCGTCGGCGCGGGCGACGTGCGGGGCGGGGGCCCGGCGGGAGCGTGAAGGCATGGACTTCACCGCCGCCTCCGCCGCTTCCCGGCCGCCGGCCACGACGCGCCCGACCCGTACGGCCCGGGCGCTGCGGCTCGCCGCCACCGTCGCCTGCCTGCCGTACCTGACGCTGAAGACCGCCTGGATCGCCGGCAGCACCGTCGGCATCCCGGACGGCAGCGAACTGCTGGAGCACCGCGGCACCATGGCCGCCGTCAACTCCCTCACCGTCCTCATGGACGCCGCCGTCGTCGTGCTGGCGTTCGCGCTCACCCGGCCGTGGGGCCGCCGGGCACCCGCCTGGCTCGTCGCGCTGCCGCTGTGGGCGGCCACCGGGCTGCTCACGCCGATCGTGGTCGGCTTTCCGCTGCAAGCGGTGGTCCGGCTGTTCGGGGGCGGCGGCGCGGCGACGGACGACAGCGCGTCGTTCCTGCACGAGTGGGTGTTCACCGTCGTCTACACCGGCTTCGGCGTACAGGCGCTCGCGCTCGGCGGGCTGTTCGTGCTGTACGTACGCGACCGCTGGGGCCACCTGCTGCGCGACCGGCTCGGCGACCTGCCCGCGTCCCCCACCGCACCGGCGCAGCGGGTGCTCGCGGTGCTGGCCGCGGGGGTGGCGCTGGCGGTCGCGGCGGTGCACCTGAGCTGGGCGCTGGGGTCGACGGCCGGCCTGTCGGGCCACGTCGTCGGGCAGCGCTCCGCGGCGCTGCGCGTGAACGAGGCGGTGCAGGTGGCGTGCGCCCTCGCGGCGGCGGCGGGCGCCGTGCTGGCGGCGCACCGCCCGCGGCCGCGGACCCGGCTGGCGACGGCCGCGGCGCTGGGCTGGACCGGGGGGTCGGCGCTGGCAGCGTGGAGCGGCTGGATGCTGCTCACGTCGCTGGTGACGGACAGCCCGGTGGACGAGGACAGGCAGCCGACGCAGCCGATGAACCTCGCCTACGCTGGCGGGGTGATCACCGGCCTGCTGGTCCTCGCCGTCGGCGCGACCCTGCTCGCGGAGCGGGCCGCGCGGCCGCCTGCGGCGGCCGGCGGGGGCGCGGGACCGGCCGGCGACACGGTTCCGGTGCGGCCGGACGCGGGCCGGGCACCCGGGCAGGACGCGGCATCCGCGCGTGACCCCCGGCCCGCCGGGCACGGGGCGCCCGCCCTGTGCACCGACCCGGCCCGCCCCACGACCCTCGCCGGACCGCGGTCCCCCGCCCCCGCTACTCCCCCGCCGCCCACCGCACCTGCCACCACCGAACCCACCAGCCCCACCCGTCTCCCGTCCCCCGCCCGGCCCGCCGCCGCGGAGCCCGCGGGCGCCGGCCGGCGCTCCCCGCTCCCCCGGCGGAGCTGACCGCGTGTCCGCGGACGTCGTGCGGCTCCGCTGGGGGCACCTGCTGCTCGGCGGGGCCCTGCTCATGCCGTACTTCCTCCTGGTCGGCGTGGCGTTGCAGCTCGTCGACCGGGACGCGGACACCTTCCGCAGCCTCGGCTGGCAGGTCGCCGCGTACCTCCTCGCCCTGCCCCTCGTCGCCGCCACCCCGCTGGCGTTCCCGACCGTGCGGACCCTGGAGACCTCGGCCGCGCAGGCGCTCTGCCGGGTGCCCGGCGGCGGGCTGCCGCCCGCGGGGCCGGACCGGTCGTGGGCGGCGCGGCGGCGGACGGCCGGGTGGTTCACGCTGCACGTGGGGCTCGGGGCGCCGGTCAGCGGCGCGACGCTGGCGGTGCCGCCGATGTCGGCGGTGCTGGTCGCGACGCCGTTCTCGGACACGTTGCGCGAGCGGGACCGGGGCCTGCTCGCGGTGCCCACGTGGCTCGCGCCGCCGCTCGGCCTCGCGCTGCTCGCCGCGCTCGCCGCCGCGGCCGCGGCCGCCGGTCTGCTGCTGGCCCGCGCCGCGCCGCCCCTCCTCGGCCCCACCCCGGCCGACCGGCTGGCCGCCGCCGAGGAGCGCGCCGCCGACCTGGCCCGCCGCAACCGGCTGGCGCGGGAGCTGCACGACTCCGTGGGGCACGCGCTGAGCGCGGTCACGCTCCAGGCGAGCGCGGCACGGCGGGTCTTCGACGGGGACCCCGCGTTCGTACGGGAGGCGCTGGCGGCGATCGAGGGCACCACGCGCTCGGCGGTCGCGGAGCTGGACGCGGTGCTGGGGCTGCTGCGGCAGGAGGAGAGCGACGCGCCCGGCCCGGCGCCGGACCTGGCCGGCGGGCTGGACGCGCTGCTGGACCGCACCCGGGCGGCGGGGGCGACGGTGCGGGCGCGGGGGGCGGTGGACCCGGGGGCGCTGCCGGGGCCGGTGTCCCGGGAGGCGTACCGGATCGTGCAGGAGGGGCTGGGGAACGTGCTGCGGCACGCGGGCCCGGTGGCGGTGCGGCTGCGGATCACGGCGACGGACGGCGGGGCGGACGGGAGCGGGGAGTTGCGGATCGTGGTGGAGAACGACGTACCGGAGGCCCCGGGCGGGACGGACGCGGGCCGGGGCGGCGGCCGGGGGCTGCGCGGGGTCGCCGAGCGGGCCCGGCTGCTCGGCGGCGCCGCGGAGGCGGGCCCGTACGAGCGGGGCTGGCGCCTGACGGCGAGGCTCCCGCTGTGAACGGGCCGCACGGGGACGGGGCCGTGCCGCCCGCCGGGACACCGCGGCCCCCCGCGCATCCCGCGGCGGACCCCGGGGGCCCCGCCGCCGGCGAAGGGCCCGCGCCCTCCCCGCACCCCGCCGACCCCGGCCCAGCCCCCGATTCCGGCCCGCCGCGCGCGGCGCGGCCGGATCCGCTGCGGATCGTCGTCGCCGACGACGAGCGCATGGTCCGCACCGCCCTCCGCGCCATCCTCGGCGCCGAGGACGGCCTCGACGTCGTCGGCGAAGCGGCCACCGGCGCCGAGGCGGTGTCCGTCGTACGCCGGCTGGAGCCGGACGTCGTGCTGATGGACGTGCGGATGCCGGACGTCGACGGCATCCGCGCCACCGAGCAGCTGCTCCGCACCATGCCCGCGCCGCCCCGCATCGTCGTCGTCACGACCTTCGAGAACGACTCCTACGTCTACGACGCCCTCCGCGCCGGCGCCGCCGGCTTCCTCCTCAAGCGCTCGGCCGCCGAGGACCTGGTCCAGGCCGTGCGCCTGGTCGCCCGCACCGACTCGCTCCTCTTCCCCGCCGCCGTCCGCGCCCTGGCCGCCGAGCACGCCCGGTCCCACCGCACCACCGGGCTGCGCGCCCGGCTCACCGACCGCGAGGCGGGGGTGCTGCGGCTGATGGCGGAGGGGCTGACGAACGCGGAGATCGCCGCCCGGCTGGACGTCGGGCCGGCGACGGTGAAGTCGCACGTCGCCGCGGTGCTCGCGAAGCTGGGCGCGCGCGACCGGACGCAGGCGGTGATCGCGGCGTACGAGTCGGGCTTCGTCACCCCCGGCTGACGAGCCGGGCGCAGCGCACCCGCCCCTCGGTGACGTGCTGCCGGGGCAGGGCCAGGCCGAAGGCCCGTTCCAGCCCGGCGAAGAACAGCTCGAAGGGGTCGGTCCAGTGGGTCACCTCCTCCGCGCGGCGGAGGTGCCGGTTGAGGAAACCGAGCGGCGCGTCGGGGACGAAGGGCATCTCGCCGGGGGTGTACCAGATGAGTTCGTACATCTCGGGCCGCGGCACGAGGACGTCCTCGACCGGGAAGGGGTTCTGGTGCTCCCCGCCCCGTAGGTAGTGGAAGGAATAGATGGCCTTGGCCGCGGTCGCGACCAGGGTGATCCGCTCCGCGGGCGGCGGATCGAGGACTCCGGCGTAGTCGTCGTGGTGGTGGCCGAGCCACGTCCACCCGCCCGTCTCGCCGAAGGCGAGCACGTCCATCAGCTCCTCGGTGCCGTCGCCCAGGTCCCGCAGGAGCAGCCCGTCGGCGATGTCCCCGGGGTCGGCCCCGTAGGCGAGGGCGACGTCCTCGGCGGCGACGCCCTTGAGGAATTCGAGCACCCTGAAGGGCCGCTGTTCCCGCCAGTCGCCGGCGATCCACGCGATGCCGTCCGGGAACGGCGGCTGGCGGGCGAGGAACTCCTCGAACGCCGCCGCCTGCTCGGGCGGCATGGCGGTCGCGCGGCCGCCGTCCGCGGTGGCCTCCACCCACTCCAGCTCGGCCACCGACCGCAGCTCGGCCACCACCGCCCGGTCCCGCAGGAACGTCATCCGCACGCCGTCGCTGTGCACGAACCGGGTGTACGGGCCCTGCTCCGTCGGGCCGTGGGGCCGCCACCGCTCGTCCGTGGGCCGGGGCCGCCGGTGGACGTGGCGGTCCGGCTGCGCGAAGTGCTCCAGCTCGGCCAGCTCGCCGGCCGCGAGCAGCACCCGCGCCGGCTCGCCGCCGTCGGTGACCCGCACCCGCTCGCCGGTCTCCGCCACCCGGCGGACGGCCGGCGCGAAGTCCGCGACGAACTCGCTCAGTTCGACGCTCTCCATGCCGCGCACGCTACCCGGCGGCACCGACACCGGCCCTCACACCCCGAGCAGGTCCTCGATCGGCTCGATCGCGAAGTAGACCACGAACAGCGCCGACACGGCCCACATCAGCGGGTGCACCCGCCGGGCGCGGCCCATCACCGCCTGGAGGAGCACGTAGGCGATGAAGCCGGCGCCCAGACCGTTGGTGATGGAGTACGTGAAGGGCATCACGGCGATCGTCAGGAAGGCCGGGACGGCGATGTCGTAGCGGGTCCAGTCGACGTGGCGTACCTGCGTCATCAGCAGGAAGCCGACCGCGACCAGCGCCGGCGCCGCCGCCTGCGAGGGGACGACCAAGGCGAGCGGGGTGAACAGGAGCGCGAGCCCGAACAGGGCGCCGGTGACGAGGTTGGCCAGGCCGGTGCGGGCGCCCTCGCCGACGCCGGCGGCGGACTCGATGTAGCTGGTGTTGGAGGAGCCGGAGGCGGCGCCGCCGGCGACGGTGGCGAGGCCGTCGACGAACAGGAGGCGGCCCAGGCGGGGGACGCGGCCGCGGTCGTCGAGGAGCCCGGCCTCGCTGGTGACGCCGACGGCCGTGCCCATGGTGTCGAAGAAGTCGGTGAGGAAGAGGGTGAACACGAGCAGCACCACGGTCACCGCGCTGACCTCGTCGAACGCCCCGAAGAAGCTGAACTCCCCGAGCAGCCCGAAGTCCGGTGCCTCGACCACGTCGCCGGGCCAGTCGGGGACGGTCAGGCCCCACGCCTCGTCGGCGATGTCCGCGACCGAGTTGATGACGATGGCGACCACGGTCATCGCCAGGATGCTGAGGAGGATCGCGCCCTTCACGCCGCGGGCGAGCAGCGACACGGTGAGCAGCACCCCGGCGCAGAACACCACCACCGGCCAGCCGCTGAGCGTCCCGCCGCCGCCGAGTTGCAGCGGGACGGTGGTGTTGGCGGCGTCCGGGATGCGGGTGGCGAAGCCGGCGTCGATGAAGCCGATGAGCGCGATGAACATGCCGATGCCCACGCTGATCGCCATCTTCAGCGGCTGCGGGATGGCGTTCATGACGGCCTCGCGCACGCCGGTGGCGGCGAGCAGGCAGACGAGGATGCCCTCCAGCACGACGAGGCCCATCGCGTCGGGCCAGGTCATCAGCGGGGCGATCTGGTACGCGACGACGGCGTTGATGCCGAGCCCGGCGGCCAGCGCGAGCGGCAGGTTGGCGGTCAGCCCCATGAGGACCGTCATCACGGCGGCGACGAGCGCGGTGACGGTGACGAGCTGGCCGAAGTCGAGCTGGTTGCCGTACTTGTCCTCGGCGCCGCTGAGGATGATCGGGTTGAGCACGAGGATGTACGCCATCGTGAAGAAGGTGGCGAGACCGCCGCGTATCTCCCGGGCGGGGGTGGAGCCGCGGGCGCGGATGCGGAAGAGGCCCTCCAGGGCGGCAGGGCCCGGCGCCGGGGCCGGGGACGGGGACTTGTCGGTGACGTGGTCGGACACGGGGGTGCTCCTGAGCCGGGACGGGGACGGTGGCCGTGGGCACGGCAGCTGGCATTGTGCCTGCTGAGGAGCCTGATCGGATAGCCCGGGGCACGCCCCGGCGGCGGATCCGTACCGCTGCCGGGGCCGCGCCCACGGCCCGTCCCGCGTCAGCGGAGCCGGCCGGCGCCCGCCCGCGCGCGCACCACCCCCGGCACGGCCCGCGGGTGGTCGACCCGGGTGCGCAGCTCCGGGGTCCACCCGGCGCCGCATTGCAGCGGGGTGTCCGGGTTGGCCGCGTTGTGGGCGGCTACGAGGTCGGTCGGGACGCCGTTGACGTGGTTGCGGACGGCCGTCACGGGCGCCTCGCTCCACTTCTTCAGGATCCGGCCCGGGCCGATCCCGGCGGGCAGCCGGAAGGAGTTCTTCTCGGCGACCAGCCGCGACTCGAAGCCGATCCCGAAGGAGTACGCGTACGACTCGTCCGCCGTGCCGGTGACCACGTAGTGGTTGTTGTACGCGTCGACCCGGCCGAAGCGCACCCGCGGCGCCCGCTCGCCCACGCCGCGGAACAGGTTGTGGTGCAGCGTCACCCGCAGCCGGCCGCGGTCGGTGTCGCCCGCCGAGTCGCTGTTGCCGATGAGCATGGTCTTGCCGTGCTCCTCGAAGACGTTCCAGGAGACGGTCACCAGGTCGGCGCCGCGGACCACGTCCAGCTCGCCGTCGTGCTGCTGGTACAGCTCGCCGTAGTACCGCGGCAGGGAGCTGTCGGGGTGGCGGCCGTCGGTGAAGGTGTTGTGGTCCAGCCAGACGTGGGTGGAGTTGTGGACGACGGCCGCGTCGTACTCCGAGTTCCAGGCGCCGCGTTCGCCGTCCGTGGGGTCCCACTGCGGGAAGCAGTCGAGCGGGCTCTCCACGGTGAGGTTGCGGACGATGACGTTGTCGGCGTCCTTGATCTGCAGGCTGGCGCCGGTGATGCCGGCGTTTCTGCCGACGCCGACGATGGTGGTGTCGGAGGGCACGTACGCCTTGATCGCCGCGGCCTGGTTGGCGGCGGAGGCGGCGCGGGCGTCCTCCTGGGGGCCGCTGACGGGGGTGTCGTAGCCCCACACGGCGGGGTCGTAGTCGGCGAGGTAGGTGGCGAAGTCGTAGCCCGGGGCCTCGAACGAGGCGCAGCCGGCGGCGTTCGCGTCGATGGTGCCGACGACGCGGATGATCCGCGGCCCGCCGCCGCCCGCCGCCAGCGCGGCCCGGAACCCGTCCCAGGTGCGGACCGTGCGGACGTCGTCCCTCCCGGCCGCGGCGCCGCCCGTGGTGCCGCCGGCCGCCGAGGCCCAGCCGTCGCCGGCGGGGAGGGTCCCGCGGGCCGGGTCGTGCCCGGGCGCGGCGGCGGCCGTGGCCACCGCCGGTCCCAGGAGTGCTGCGCAGCACGCGAGCGACCCCGCCGCGTGCCGTGTCCGTTGACGCATGGTGCGGCTCCTTCTCTGAGCTGGTGCGGGCATGGGAAGGGCCGGCGGCGGTGCGCGACGCGACCTGTACGCGGGCCGCCGCCGGCCCGGTTCGAAAGGGACCGGGCGGTGCGCTACTGCTGCTGCTCCTGCCACTCCGCGCGGGCCTCGTTCAGCTGCTCCGCCAGCTGGTCGAGGAAGTCCTTCGCGCTCATCTCGCCGAGGAGCACCTTCTGGAAGGCGGGCTCGTTGTCCGTCTTGCTGATGCTGTTCCAGTCGGGCAGGTAGTACGGCAGCTGCACGAGGGTGGTGCTGCCGTCCGTCAGCGACGCGAAGGCGCCGTTCTCGCGCGCCGACTCCTTGACCCACGCGTCCTGGGCGGCCTCGGTGTTGGCGGGGATCTGCGCCGCCGACTCGTTCCACGTGCTGTTCGCCTCGTGGCCGGCGGCGAACTCGATGAACTTCCACGCGGCGGCCTTGTTGTCGCTCGACCTGAACAGCCCCAGGCCGTCCACCGGGTTGGAGACCTGCACCCGCTTCCCGCCCGGCCCGGTCGGCTGCGGCAGCCCGGCGAAGTCGTCGCCCAGCGCCTTCAGATGGTCCTGGTAGGAGCCGAGGTTGTGGCTGAGCATCCCGATGTCGCCGTTGTCGAACTGCGCGACCATCTTCACGAAGTCGTTGTTCACGTCCGCCTCGGGCGTGACCCTCTTGTACAGCCCGGTGTACTTCTCCAGCGCCGCGACGTTCTCCGGCGCGTTGACCGTGGTCTCGCCGCCCTCCCAGAACTCGGTGATGCCGGACTGCCCGTACATCACGTCGAGCGCCTGGGCGATGGAGCCCTCGCCGCCGCGGATGGTGTAGCCGAAGGCGTTGTTCTCGCGGTCGGTCAGCTTCTCCGCGGCCTCGTAGAAGGCGTCCCAGGTGGTCGGGGCGTCGAGCCCGGCCTCGGCGAACAGGTCGGTGCGGTACCACAGCGTGCCGTTGTTGGCGGAGGTCGGCACGGAGTACATCTTGTCGCCGCGCCCGCCCGCGGCCTGGACGCTCTCGGTCATGCTCTCGGCCAGCACGCCGTTCAGCGCTCCGGCCGCGATCCGGTCGCCGACGGGCTCCAGCGCGTCCTGCGCGACGATGTTGGCGAGGTACGAGGTGGCGACGCCGCCGACGTCGGGCAGGCCGCCGCCCGCGATGGCGGTGTCGTACTTGGACTGCACGTCGTTGATCGGGATCGGCACGTACTCGACGTCGATGTCCGGGTGCGCCTTCTCGAAGTCCGCGATGATCTCCTTCCACACCGGCGTGCGCACGCCGCCGTTGTTGTCCCAGAAGGTGATCGAGCCGGTGCCCTCCCCCTCGCTGCCGCCGCCGGCGGTGCCGTCGTCGCCGCAGGCGGACGCGGTGAGGGTGAGCGCGGTCGCCAGGCACACGGCGGCGGCCGCTCTGAGTGGTGTGGTCATGGTCATGTGTCGGCTCTTTCCGGTGGAGGATGTACGGGGTCGGTGGGGGGGGCGGCGGCGCACGGGCGGGGGCGCACGGGCGGGGGCGCACGGGCCCTCAGGCCACCGCCCTGCGGGCCAGCGCCGCCGCGGCGGCGCGGTCCAGCCGGCCGTCGGCCACCGCCGTGACGACCCGCCGCGTCAGCGTCGCCCCCGGCGCCAGCGGCACCCGCTCGGACCAGGCCAGCGCGGAGCCGACGCCGGGGTAGTCCCGGACGCGTACGAACCAGGGGTCGCGGCGCGTGGCGTCGGTGGCGCCGGCGAAGACCAGCGTCCAGTCGTCCGCCGCCAGCGCCAGCCAGCCCGCGGTGCGCCCGTGCACCGCCGCCTCGCCCTCGGCCGCCGCGGTGAACACCCGCGGCGGGCGGTCCGCGCGCGGCGCGCGCCAGAAGTAGCCGCCGTAGCCGGCGCCGGGGCGGCCGTTGACGGCGGGGCTGGCGAACGACAGCGGCGCGCCGGAGACGTTGGTCAGCGCGAACGACACGCCCAGCGCCCACGCCGCGTCGCCCGCCGGGGCGACGGCGACGGCCCGGCGCTCGCGCAGCACCTCGGCCCCGGCCGCGTACCAGCTCAGCTCCTCGACGAAGCCGTCCGGGTCGCGCAGCAGCCAGCCGGCGTGCCGCTGTTCGCCGTGGTTGTCCAGCTCGACGGGGCCCTGGCCGCGGACGAAGGTGCGCCCGCCCCAGAAGTTGCCGCCCGCGACGTCCGGGACGGCGATGCTGACGCCGAGGTGGTGCGGGTGGTCGGCGGGCATCAGCTCGGTGACCGGCAGGCCGGCCAGGGTGGTGAGCGGGTGGAGGTACGGGCGCGGGGCCAGCCGGTGGTCGAGGTGCGGGCGGTGGACGTAGCGGCCGACGCGGCGGCCGCCGCAGCACAGCAGGGTGGCGGCGTCGGCGGGGGTGCGGCCGGGCTGCCGGTCGCGGGAGGGGATCGTCATGCGGGGCTCACCTCGCTGCCGGCGGCCCAGGGGGCGCCGAGTTCGGAGTAGAGGGCCAGCCGCTCCGCGCCGGCGGCGACGAGCGCGTCGACGCCGGGCACGACGCGGCGCGCGCCGGCCGGCCCGGCGGCGGGCACCTCGCGCCAGGCGGCGGCGGGCAGCGGCACGGGGGCGGGGGCGGTGCGTACGGCCTCGGCCACCCGCATGAACGCGCCGGCGGCGGCGACGGGCGCGAGCAGCGGCGTGCCGTCGCGGAGGTGGTCGAGGAGATTGCCGAGGAGGTCGGTCCTGGGGTAGGTGATCTCCTCCGGGCCGTGCCCGGCGCGCTGGAGCAGGACGCGGTCCTCCTTGTACCAGAACGTGATCCGGCCGCGGGTGCCGTGCACCATCACGTACGGCTCGGCCGCGCGCTCGGCGCAGAGCGTGACGGCGGCGACGATCTCGGTGCCGCGGGCGGTGGTCAGCCGGACGGCGGAGGTGTCGTCGGCCTCGATGTCGTAGGCGCGGTACAGCTCCAGGTCGATGCCGGTGACGTCCCGGGCCCGGGCCGTGCCGTCGAGGGCGAGCGCGGTGGCGACGGTGTGCGCGAGCGGGTTGGTGAGGACGCCGTCGCCGACGTCGGCGCCGTCGAGGCGGCGCCGGCCGGTCCAGTGCGCGCGGCGGAAGTACGCCTCGTCGCGCACCCACGCGCCGGCGGCGCCGATGCCCCGTACCGCGCCGACGGCCCCCTCGGCGACGAGCGCGCGGACGGCGGGCAGGGCGTGCGAGCCGAGCGACTGGAAGCCGATCTGGCAGGCGACGCCGGCGGAGCGGCAGGCGGCCTCGATGCGCTCGTACAGCGCGAACGACGGCGCGGGCGGCTTCTCCAGCAGCAGGTGCACGCCGTGCCCGGCGGCGGCGACGGCGAAGTCGGTGTGGGTGGGGATCGGGGTGGAGACGACGGCCAGCGCCGCGCCGGTACGCCCCAGCAGCGCGGCGAAGTCGGCGTCCTGGGCGACGGGGGCGCCAGCGAACTCCGCGGCGGCCAGCGGCCGGGTCTCGCAGACGCCGGCCAGCTCGACCAGGCCCGCGCGCTCCAGCCTGCGGATGTTCTCCAGGTGCCGGCGGCCGTGGCCGCGGGCCCCGGCCAGCACGACGCGCACGGGGGTACGGGAACCGTTGCGGAGGATCATCCCTTCACCGCCCCCGCGCTGAAGCCGGTGATCAGCCACCGCTGGATGAACGCGAACACGATCACCACCGGCACCGCCGCGATCACCCCGCCCGCCGCCAGCGCGCCCAGGTCGACGCTGTCGGCGCCGATGAGCGTGTTGAGGCCGACGGGGATCGTCTGCTTGTCCTGCTCGCTGAGGAACATCAGCGCGAAGAGGAAGTGGTTCCAGCTGTGCACGAAGGCGAAGGAGCCGACGGCGATCAGCCCGGGCCGCAGCAGCGGCAGCACCACCGCGCAGAACGCCCGGAAGCGCCCGCAGCCGTCGACCCAGGCGGCCTCCTCCAGCGCGTACGGGACGTTCTTGACGAACGTGCTGAGGAGGATCAGCGACAGCGGGAGCTGGAAGACCGTCTCGGCGACGACGACGCTGCCCAGCGAGTTGATCATCTGGAGGTTGCGGAAGATCTCGAAGAGCGGGACGAGCATCAGCGCGCCGGGGATGAACTGCGAGCACAGCAGCCCGAGCAGGAAGACCTTCTTGATGCGGAAGTCGAAGCGGGCCAGCGCGTAGCCGCCGGCGAGCGCGACGCCGGTGGTCATCACCAGCGTGGCGAGGCCGACGTACATGCTGTTCTGGAAGAAGGTGGCGAAGCTGCGCTCCGTCCACACCTTCTCGAAGTGCTCGCCCGTCATCGGCCACGGCACCAGCGAGGTGGACCCGGCGGGGCGCAGCGCGAAGAGCAGCATCCAGTAGAACGGGACGAGCGTGAACAGCAGGTAGAACCCGAGCGGGAGCCAGATCTGCCAGCGCGGCACGGTGTTCATCGGTCGTCGCCTCCGAACTTGCTCAGGCGCAGGTAGAGGATCGAGCAGAAGAGGAGGATCACGAACGCGACGGTGGTCAGGGCCGCGGCGTAGCCGAAGTCGTGGCCGTGGATGCCGGTGTTGGCGACGTAGAGCGGCAGGGTGGTCGTCTCGCCCGCGGGGCCGCCGCCGGTGAGGGTGTAGAGGAGGTCGACGTTGTTGAACTCCCAGACCGCGCGCAGCAGCGTCGACAGGACGATCGCGTCCCGCAGGTGCGGCAGC
The DNA here is from genome assembly GCF_048656465.1 of Streptomyces sp. MAR4 CNX-425. Taxonomy (NCBI): domain Bacteria; kingdom Bacillati; phylum Actinomycetota; class Actinomycetes; order Kitasatosporales; family Streptomycetaceae; genus Streptomyces; species Streptomyces sp. MAR4 CNX-425. The sequence goes on from NZ_JBMDLF010000001.1 coordinate 291,084, forward strand.
GTGATGTGGACGAACTGCCGGAGCCGGCCGGCGCCGTCGACCGCGGCGGCCTCGTACAGGTCCTTCGGGACGGACTGGAGGTCGGCGAGGATGAGGATGGCGAAGAAGGGCACGCCGCGCCAGAGTTCGGCGAGGACGGCGGCCCAGAAGACGGTGCCGGTGTCGGAGAGGACGGATGTGCCGTACTCGCCGATGCCGGCGTCGGCGAGGTAGCGGCTGACGCCGGTGGCGGGGTTGTAGAGCAGCATCCAGATCGTGGTGGTGAGCACGCCGGAGACGGCCCACGGGGAGAACACCAGCGCCCGGGCGAACGCCCGGCCCAGGAAGGTCTGGTTGACGATCAGGGCGAGGGCGAGGCCGAACGCGAGTTGCAGCCCGACCTCGACGACGACCCACTTGGCGCTGAAGGCCAGGGAGTCCCAGAACAGCGGGTCGTCGGTGAGCAGGGTGGTGAAGTTGTCCAGGCCGGCGAAGCCGTTCCGCCAGGGCTTGGTGACGTTGTAGTGCCGCAGGCTGTAGTAGAAGACGCTGAGCATCGGGTACGCGATGAAGCCCAGCATCAGCAGCCCGGCGGGGGCGATCAGCAGATACGGAAGGTGCCGGGGCCCACCGCGCCGGCTGCCGCCGCGCCGGCTTCCCCCGCTGCGGGTCTCCGCGCGCCGCCGGGCCGTTCCGGGCGGCCGGGCCACGGCTTGGGCCATGTCTGCTCCTATCGATGCCGTCGAAGCGCTTCGCGAACGTCGTTCGGTGGGTCGGACAGGTGGAGCGGGGTCGGGCGGGGGCGGCTCGGGGGTCAGCCCGCGTAGGGCTCGGGCACCCGGCCCGTACGGGCCAGGAAGGCGAAGTCGCAGCCGGTGTCGGCCTGCGTGATCTGGTCGGCGTACAGGGCGCCGTAGCCGCGCCCGTAGCGCGGGGGCGGCGGGGTCCAGGCGGCGCGGCGGCGGGCCAGCTCCGCGTCGCCGACCTCCAGCCGCAGGGTGCGCGCGGGGACGTCGAGGGTGACGGGGTCGCCGTTCTCGACGAGGGCCAGCGGCCCGCCGACGTACGCCTCGGGGGCGATGTGCAGCACGCACGCGCCGTAACTGGTGCCGCTCATCCGGGCGTCGGAGATCCGCACCATGTCGCGTACGCCCTGCTTGAGCAGGTACGCGGGGATCGGCAGCATGCCGTACTCCGGCATGCCGGGGCCGCCCAGGGGGCCCGCGTTGCGCAGCACCAGCACGTGGTCGGCGGTGAGCGCGAGGGCGGGGTCGTCGATGGTGCGCTGCAGCTCGCGGTAGTCGTCGAAGACGGCGGCGGGGCCGGTGTGCACGAGCAGCCGGGGCTCGGCGGCGACGTGCTTGACGACGGCGCCGTCCGGGCAGAGGTTGCCGCGCAGCACGGCCACGCCGCCCTCGGCGGCGACGGGGTTGTCGCGGGGGCGTATCACCTCCGGGTCGTGCACCCGGGCCCCGGCGAGCTGCTCGCGCAGGGTGCCGGCGGCGGTGGGGCGGTCGAGGTGCAGCACGTCGGCCAGGCGGGACAGCAGCGCGGGCAGCCCGCCGGCGAAGTGGAAGTCCTCCATCAGGAACCGGCCGCCGGGGCGCACGTCGGCGAGCACCGGCACCGTGCGCGCGATCCGGTCGAAGTCGGCGGGGGCCAGGGCGACGCGGGAGCGGCCGGCCATGGCGACGAGGTGGATGACGGCGTTGGTGGAGCCGCCGAGGGCGAGGACGGTGGCGGCGGCGTCCTCGTACGCCTCGCGGGTGAGGATCCGCGCGGGCGTCAGGTCCTCCGCCACCATCGAGACGATCCGCGCGCCGGCCGCGGCGGCCATCCGCTCGTGCCCGGAGTCGACCGCGGGGATCGACGAGGCGCCGGGCAGGGTCATGCCGAGCGCCTCGGCGGCGGCGGTCATGGTGGAGGCGGTGCCCATCGTCATGCAGTGGCCGGGCGAGCGGGCGAGCCCGCACTCCAGCTCGGCCAGTTCGCAGTCGCCGATCAGCCCGGCGCGGTGGTCGTCCCAGTACTTCCACATGTCGGTGCCGGAGCCGAGGACCTCGCCGCGCCAGCGGCCGGGCAGCATCGGCCCGGACGGGACGAAGAGGGCCGGCAGGCCGGCGCTGGCGGCGCCCATGAGCAGCGCGGGCGTGGTCTTGTCGCAGCCGCCCATGAGCACGGCGCCGTCGACGGGGTACGAGCGCAGCAGCTCCTCGGTCTCCATCGCCAGGAGGTTGCGGTAGAGCATGGGCGTGGGCTTCTGGAAGGTCTCCGAGAGCGTGGCGACCGGGAACTCCAGCGGGAAGCCGCCGGCCTGCCACACGCCGCGCTTGACGGCCTGGGCGCGCTCGCGGAGGTGGGCGTGGCAGGGGTTGATGTCGGACCAGGTGTTGAGGATCGCGACGACCGGTTTGCCGAGGTGCTCCTCCGGCAGGTAGCCCAGCTGCCGGGTGCGGGCGCGGTGGCTGAAGGAGCGCAGTCCGGCGGCGACCCCGTCCCCGTACCAGCGGTGGCTGCGCAGCTCGCGCCCCCGGCCGGGGGCGTCGCCGGTCATATGTCCCACCCCCGTACGAGCCGCGCCACCCGCTCCCGCACCGGCTCCGGCAGCCGGCGGCCCGGCGGGCGCACGTCGCGGCGGGCGAGGCCGAGGGCGGCCAGGGCCTCCTTGACGACGGAGACGTTGTCGGCGGAGGCGTCGGCGGCGCGCAGCTCCTCGAAGGGGCGGATCTGCTCCCAGACCCGCATGGCGGCGGGGTAGTCGGCGGCGCGCAGCGCCGCCAGCATGGCGAGCGAGACCCCGGGCGCGACGTTGGCCAGGCCGGAGGTGAAGCCGGTGGCGCCGCAGGCCCAGTAGGCGGGCGCGTACAGCTCGGCGAGCCCGGCGACCCAGACGAACCGCTCCCCGCCGGCGTCGCGCGCGAAGGCGGCGAAGCGGGCGGCGTCGGGGACGGAGTACTTGACGCCGACGACGTTGGGGCACAGCTCGCCGAGCCGGGCCAGCCGGGCGCCGTCGAGGCGGTCGCTGCGGATGTACGGGACGACCCCGAGCCCGGGGACGGCATCGGCGACGGCCCGGTGGTAGTCGACCCAGCCGCTCTGCGAGACGTACGGGTGCACCGGCTGGTGCACCATCACCATCTCGGCGCCCGCGTCGCGGGCGTGCCGGGCGGCGTCGACGGCGGTGGGCAGGTCGTGGCCGACGCCGGCGACGACGACGGCCTCGCCGCCGGCCTCGGCGACGGTCAGCTCGGTGACGCGGCGGCGCTCGGCGGGGCCGAGGGAGTAGTACTCACCGGTGTTGCCGTTGGGGGTGAGGGTCCGCACGCCGGCGTCGAGGAGGCGGCGGAGCAGCGCGCGGTAGGTGTCCTCGTCGACGTCGCCGGCGGCGTCGAAGGGCGTGACGGGGACGGCGACGGCCTCGGCGAGCGCGGGCCTGAGGTGGTCCATGGGGCCGGCCTTCCTGTCGGTGTCGGCGGGGGCGCCGCGGGGGCGGCGGTGGTGCGGACCGTCGCCGGGGGTCACGCGGGGAACGCCCGGGCGAGGAAGGAGGCGATGTGGTCGTGGAGCGCCGCGCCGGCCGCCGCCGCGTCGCCGGCGGCGGCGAGCCGGAGGATCTCGCGGTGCTCCCCGGCCTCGCGCTCCCAGGAGGGGTTGGCGGACCAGGCGACGGTGGAGACCAGCGCGGCCTGGTCGCGGAGGTCGTCGAGCATGCGGCTGAGCAGCGGGTTGCCGCAGGGCAGGTAGAGGGCGCGGTGGAAGTCGCGGTTGGCGAGGCTGCGTTCGGCGGCGTCGGGGGCGGCCTCGGCGAGCTCCAGGGCGTCGGCGGCGGCCTGGAGCGAGGCGCGGAGCGCGACGGTGCGGCGCAGCGCCTCGGGTTCGAGGAGGAGCCGGACGTCGTAGACCTCGCGGGCCATGGTGGCGTCCACGGTGCGCACGGTGACGCCCTTGTACTGGCTCATCACCACCAGGCCGGAGCCGGCCAGGGTCTTGAGCGCCTCGCGCACCGGCGTCTTGGAGACCCCGAACTGCGCGGCGAGGTCGGCCTCGACGAGCGGCTGCCCGGGGGTGAGCTTGCCGGTGAGGATGGCGTGTTTGATCGCTTCCCGCACGTACTGCGTGCGGGAGGGGATCGGGCCGGGAGCGAAGGTCATGGCCGCCCTTAGGTGTCTCAGGTATCGCGTCTCATATATGACGTACGAAGTACGACGCGCCGAAGGTAGGACGGGGCCGGGAGTTCGTCAAGGGGTGCCGCGGCGACGACTTCCACGCCGGGCGGGGCGGCGGCGGGCGCGGTGGGAAAGCGCTTGCGCCCCGCCGCTGCCGCGACTGCGCCGCGGCCGGGCGCCGACCTGGGGTGACGTCAGGCGGTGCAGCCGGCGCGCAGCAGCGCGGCCTCGGCGAGCCGCCGGGAGACGGTGACGGGGTCGGGCACGGCCGACAGCCCGTAGAGCACGGTCGCGCCCTCGTGGATCAGCAGCAGCTCGTCGGCGAGCAGCCCGGGGTCGGCGGCGCCGGCCCACTCGCACAGGTCGCGCAGGTACCCGCGCAGCCAGTGCTTCTGATCGGCGATGACCTGGCGCCCCGCGTGCCCGGGGTCGGGCAGCTCGGCGGCGGCGTTGACGAAGCTGCACCCACGCGGGGACTGCCCGCCCATCCAGGTGCCGAGCGCGTCGAAGGTGGCCAGGATCCGGTCGCAGGCGCTGCCGCCGGCGGCGGTGCGCTCGACCTCGGCGGGCAGCCAGGTGCGCCAGCGCTCGTCGCGCCGGCGCAGGTAGGCGGCGACGAGGGCGTCCTTGGAGCCGTAGCGGTCGTAGATCGTCTTCTTGGTCACGCCCGCCCGGCGGGCGATGAGGTCCACGCCGACGGCGGTGATGCCGCGGCTGTAGAACAGCGCCTCCGCGGCGTCCAGGACCTTCCGCGCCGCGGGCGTGAGCCGCGTCGCCGGCGCCGCCGCTCCGGCCGTCTGCGTCGCCATCTCCGACCACCTCCGCCCGCGAGTATACCGACCTGTTTAGTACACTGGCCAGCGGCAGTAAACAGATCGGTTTAATCAAGGAGGTCGGCATGGGTGCGACGGCCGTGTCAGCCGGGCTGGTCGCCTTCTGGAGCTCCGGCTTCATCGGCGCCGAGCTGGGCACCCGCGAGGCCGCGGCGGACACCCTGCTGATGTGGCGGTTCCTCGCCGCCGCGGCGCTCTTCGGCGCCGGCTGGCTGCTGCTGCGCCGGCGCCGGCTGCCGCGCCGGGCGCTGGCCGAGCAGGCCGCGATCGGCGCCCTGTCGCAGGGCGGCTACCTGGGCGCCATCGTCTGGGCCGTGGGCCTCGGCGTCCCCGCCGGCACCGCCGCGCTGATCGCCGCGCTCCAGCCGCTGGCGGCCGGCGCGCTCGCCGGGCCGCTGCTCGGCGAGACGGTGACCCGGCGGCAGTGGGCGGGGCTCGCGGTCGGGCTCGCGGGGGTGGCCCTGGTCGTACGGGACGACCTCGGCGCCGGCGGCGCCGCCCCGCCGTGGGCGTACGCGCTGCCCTTCGCCGGCATGGCCGCGCTCCTGGGCGCCAGTTTCCTGGAGCGCCGGGCCCGCTCCCCGCTGCCGCCGGCGGACGCGGTGCCGGTGCACGTGCTGGTCAGCGCCGCGCTCTTCGGCGCGGTCGCGCTGGCCGGCGGGCGGGGCGCGCCGCCCGCGGGGGCCGGGTTCTGGCTGGCGGTGGCGTGGGTGGTGGTGCTGTCCACGGCCGGCGGGTACGGCTTCTACTGGCTGAGCCTGCGCCGCGGCGGCGTCACCCGGACCAGCGCGCTGATGTATCTGACGCCGCCGGTCACGGCGCTGTGGGCGTACGCGATGTTCGGCGAGGCGCCCGGGCTCGCGGCGGTGGCCGGAATGGCGGTGGCGGCGGCCGGGGTGGCGGCGGCGACCCTGCGCCCGCCGGGGGCGGCCGCGGCCGCCGGGGGCGCGGGGCGTACCAGCTCACGGACGGTCCTCTTCCGGCGTACCCGGGAGGAACCGCGGACCGGGGCCGTTCGTTAGCCGGGGCATGACTGCGATGACCCCTGGCTCGAACCTACCGCTCAGCGCCGCCCGGGTGGCCGTGGACGTCACCGCGCCGGTGCGGCTCGACGTCTCGGGCCTCCTGCTCACCACCGCCGGCAAGGTGCGCTCCGACGACGACTTCGTCTTCTACAACCAGCCCTCGGGTCCCGGGGTGAGCCACCAGTCGGCCGGCACCGCCGACACCATCACGGTGGACACCGCGGGCGTGCCCGCGGACATCGACAAGGTCGTGGTCACCGCCAGCCTGGACAGCGGGACGTTCGCGGGGACCGAGCCGACCGCGACGGTGCGGGACGCGGCCAGCGGCGCGGTCGTCGCCACGTTCACGCCGCCGCGGCTGTCGAGCGAGACGGCCCTGGTCGTGGTGGAGGTCTACCGCCGCGGCGACGCGTGGAAGGTGCGCGCCGTGGGCCAGGGGTACGCGAACGGGCTGGCCGGCATCGCCACCGACTTCGGCGTCAGCGTCGACGAGCCGGCCGCCCCCGCACAGGCAGCCCCCGCGCAGGCCGCGCCCGCCGCGGCGCCGCCGCCGGCCGCCCCGGCTCCGGCGGCTCCCCAGCCGCCGCCCGCCCCGCAGGCCCCGGCCGCCCCGCAGCCGCCGCCGGCGCCCGCCGCCCCGCAGCCGCCGGCCGCGCCCATGCCGGGCTCCGCCCCGGCACCGCTCCCGAACCGCTCCGCCCCCGGCGCCCCGCCCCCCGCTCCCCCGGCGCCCGCCGCCCCGGCCGCGCCCGCCGCCGGCGGCTTCGGCCCGCCGCCGGCCGCCGCCCCGCAGCAGCAGCCCGGCCCGCCGCCGGCGGGCGGGCAGCCCGGGAAGGTCAACCTCGACAAGGGCCGCGTCAACCTCCAGAAGAACCAGACGGTCTCCCTGGTCAAGGGCGGCCAGCCGCTGCTGACCACGGTGAAGATGGGCCTGGGCTGGGAGCCCGCCTTCGGCGGCGGCCGCCGCCGGGCCAAGTCCATCGACCTGGACGCCTCCGTCATCGCGTACGGCCCCCAGCGCAACAAGATCGACAACTGCTTCTTCGGCAAGCTCCAGATCCTGAACGGCGCCATCCAGCACTCCGGCGACAACCTCACCGGCGAGGGCTCGGGCGACGACGAGGTCATCACCGTCCACCTCGGCGGCCTGCCGCCGGACGTCACCGGCCTGGTCTTCACGGTGAACTCCTTCTCCGGCCAGAAGTTCACCGACGTCGCCAAGGCGTACTGCCGCCTGCTCGACGGCCAGACCGGCGAGGAGATGGTCCGCTTCGACCTCACCCACTCCGAGCCGCGCACCGGCGTGCTGATGGCGAAGTTCGTCAAGCAGTTCAGCGGCGAGTGGGAGATGACCGCCCTCGGCGAGTACGTCGACTCCCGCACCGTGAAGGGCATGGTCAAGCCCGCCGCCTTCGTGGGCGCCCCGGGCTACGCCAGGTCGCGTACCCGGATGTTGCGGAACTCCACGACCGACTGCGTGTCGTGGTTCTGCAGGCCGACGTAGCCCTCGGCGAACTGCCGGCCGCTGGTGCCCGGGTCGTCCGGGCGGCCCGGGAAGGGCAGGCCGGGCTCGTTCTCGAACTCGTTGATGACCTCGCCGTTGCGGATCACCGTGTAGTGCTGCCCGACCACCCGGATCTCCAGGTCGTTCCACACGCCCTTGTCGGCCGGCCGGGCGGCGGCGAGGTCCAGGTCGGCGAAGCCGTAGACCGAACCGGTCTTGCGCGGGTCGTTGCCGGCGGTCTCGGCCGAGTCGTTGATCTGGATCTCGTGCCCGCAGTTGACGGCCACCCACGCCGGGTCGTTCGTCCGGCACTCGGGGTGGGCCGCCGGGTCGACGCCCGGGAAGCGGACGAGGACGCCGCTGTTGGAGCGGCTGTCGTCGGCCCGCAGGTCGCGGAACTGGAGCCGCAGCGAGAAGTCGCCGAACTTCTCCTCCTCGTACCAGAGCATGCCGAGCCCGCCGGTGGCCGGCTCCGGCCCGGTGGCCATCGAGCCGTCGTCGTTCAGCTCGAAGCCGCGCCCGCCGACGTAGCCCCAGTCGTCGAACGACTCCCGGCTGCCGTCGAAGATCACGTCGTACGGCGCGGGCCCGTGCTTGCCGCCGATGCCGGACTTCGCCGCGGTCACGATCAGCCGCGCGTACTCCCACGGACTGACCACGTCGGCGCGCATCAGGGAGCGCGACACCCTCTCGGTGTGCGCCACGAACGCGCCCCGGCTCTTCCAGGCGCGCTCGTCGTCGATGAGGTCGTTGACCGTGCAGCCGCCCCCGGCGGTGCGGTTGGGCACCCCGCTGTCGTCGTCCAGGAAGCGGACGGTCGGGCGGGCGTCGGGGGCGGCGCAGGTCGTGTCGCCGGCGGCGCCGGCGGCGGACTCCCCGGCGGCGGCCGCCGTCGGGGCGAGCAGTCCGCCGGCGAGGGTGGCGGCGGCCAGGGCGGTGCCGGCGAGCGGCAGGCTCGTACGACGCATGGTGTGGCTCCTCGGGTGGTGTCGTCGGGCGTACGGGTGATGGCCTGAGGGGCCGTGGGGGGACGGGGTGCCGCGGCGCGGAAGGCGCCCGGAGCCGACCGGTGCGGACCCGGCTCCGGGTGGGCCGGGCGCGGGAACGTGCCGCGCCCGGCGCCGCCGTCTCCGCCCCGCCGCGCGGGTCTCCCGCGCGCGGCGGAGGCGCGTGCGTGCCTTCCCCGCCGCCGCGGCCCGCCGGCGCTCCCTCGGGGCGCCGGCGGCCGTGCGGTGGCGGTGCGGTGTGGCGCGCGGCGTCAGCCGCGGCCCAGGTGGAAGCTGTCCAGCGCGAACTCCCCTCCGGTGAGCACCAGGTACAGCGACGTCGTCCCGGCGGGCGCGTCCGTGACCTCGGCGCTCACCTCGCTCCAGCCGGCGGCCCCGCCCACCGGGGCGGTGGCGAGCACCGGCCCGTCGGGCGCGCCCGCGCGCAGCTCCAGCGCGCCGCCGGCGCCGCCGGCGGCGTCGACCCGGGCGGACAGGTGCGCGATGCCGCTCAGGACGTACGGCTCGAAGGCGATCCACTCGCCGCCCCCGCCGGTGACGGCCCGGCCGCCCTCGGCGCCGTCCGCGTCGGCGGCCGCGGCGCCCTCGGCGGTGTCGAAGTGCTCGGCCTGCCGGTGGGCGGGCTGAAGCTTGTGCTCGGCGCTGGTGTTCAGCGCGGGTACGCCGGCGGTGGCGCCGCCGCCGTCGGTGTAGGTGGCGCGGATGAGGCCGAAGAGGTTGGCGTGGTCGTCGTGCCGGTCCTCCGCGAAGATCTCGATGGTGCCGGTGCAGCCCTTCTCGAAGGTCATCGGGTGGCCGTGGGTGTCGTGCCCGAGCGCGTAGTCCACGCGCACCCGGGAGCAGTCGGCCTCGCCGTCCTCGGCGTCGGTGGCCGAGACCTCGAACGGGATGGCGTCCCCGTACTCGAAGACCGTGCCGTCCTCCGGCAGCTTCAGCTCCACCTCCGGCGGGGTGTTGCCGACGACGACGCGGACGGCGGAGGTGCCGGTGTTGCCGTCCGGGTCGGTGACGGTGAGGACGGCGGAGTACTCGCCGTCCTTGCTGTAGGTGTGCTTCGGGTTCGGCTTGCCGGAGGTCCTGCCGTCGCCGAAGTCCCAGCGGTAGGTGAGGTATTCGCTGTCCCGGTCGGCGGTCCCGGCCGAGGAGAACGCGACCTTCAGCGGCGCGTGCCCGCTGGTCGCGTCGGAGGAGGCGGCGGGTTCGGGGGCGAAGCCCTGGGCGGCGTTCTGGATGCGGTACAGCGCGGAGTTGGCGTCGCCGTTGAAGAAGCCGGTGCCGTAGTCGAGGAAGTACAGCGCCCCGTCCGGGCCGAACTCCATGTCCATGATCTTGCTGCCGGACGAGAAGTCCTCGATGCCGGCGACCCCGCCGTCCTCGCCCACGGCGACGGTCTTGATCCACTCGCGGCCGTGCTCGCCGGCGAAGAACAGCTCGTCGTAGCGCTCGGGGAGCTGGAGCCGGGAGTCGAGGTCCGGGTTGTGGCGGAAGACCGGGCCGGCCATCGGGGACTCCGAGCCGCTGCCGAACTCGGGCAGGGAGTCGCCGTCGTAGGCGATCCAGGCGGGCTGGGCCGGGGGCAGTTCGGTCAGGCCGGTGTTGCGCGGCGACTCGTTGCGGGGCGCGGCGCAGTCGAACGCCGCGCCGGAGGTGCCGGTGGCGAAGTCGTAGTCGATGTAGGCGTCGTTCTCGCCGTGGCAGTACGGCCAGCCGAAGTTCCCGGCTTCGGTGATCCGGTTGAACTCGACCTGGCCGCCGGGCCCGCGCGCCGGGTCGGCCGCGCCGGAGTCGGGGCCGTAGTCGCCGACGTAGACGGTGCCGGTGGCCTGGTCGACGCTCATCCGGAACGGGTTGCGGAAGCCCATGGCGTAGATCTCGGGCCTGGTCTTCTCGGTGCCGGGCGCGAAGAGGTTGCCGTCCGGGACGGTGTACGAGCCGTCGGCCGGGTCGACCTTGATCCGCAGGATCTTGCCGCGCAGGTCGTTGGTGTTGCCGGCGGAGCGCTGCCCGTCGAAGGACGGGTTGCGGGTCTCGCGCTCGTCGATGGGCGTGTAGCCGTCGGAGGCGAAGGGGTCGGTGTCGTCGCCGGTGGACAGCAGCAGGTTGCCGGCGCTGTCGAAGGCGATGTCGCCGCCGTTGTGGCAGCACCGGCCGCGGTCGGTGCCGACTTCGAGCACGGTCTTCTCGCTGCCGAGGTCGAGGGTGCCGTCCTCGTTCAGGGTGAAGCGCGAGAGGCGGTTGACGCCCTCGTACGCCTCGAAGTCGGCGGGCTGGCCGTCGCTCGGCGCGATGCCGTGCGGGGTGTCCATGACGGGGGCGTAGTAGAGGTAGACGGCGCGGTTGTCCTCGAAGTCCGGGTCCACGCCGACGCCCTGGAGGCCGTCCTCGTCGTGCGGGTAGACGGGCAGCCGGGCGGCGACGCGGGTGCCGCCCGCGGCGCCGGTGTGCCAGAGGGTGCCGTCGCGCGAGGTGTGCAGCACGGCGCCGTCGGGCAGCACGGCGAGCGCCATCGGCTCCCCGACCTGGTCGACGCCCTTGGCGAGGGTCACCTGTTGCAGGTCGGGGGCGACGGGCCCGTCGTCCCGGGCGGCCGGCGGCTCGTGCGCGGCGCCGGCGGCGGTCAGGCCGGGGGCGAGGCCGCTGCCGAGGAGCAGGGCTCCCGCGAAGGCGGCGAGTGCGGTGCGGAGTCTCGGTCGGGTCTTGTGCACGTTGCGTCCTCCCGTGAAGTGACGGGTGACTCGGATGCGGACGGGCGCGCGCCGCCGTCAGGACCGTAACCGCTTTCGCCCCGGCCGAAAAGAGCTTTGGCAGGAACGCCAGTCCACTTCATCCCGGCATAGGACAAAGGCCGCGTGGGGGCGCACGCGAGCGCCCGGCCGCGTACGGTACGGGGCCGGGCGCTCGCGGGCGCGTTACGCGGTGGGCCGGGAGCGGGCCTTGAAGGCCGCCTTGCGGGCGTCCTTGGCGATCTGGCGGTCCGGGTGGAGGCGGCCCATCGCCTCCAGCACCTCCGGGGTCGCCGGGTGGTCCACGCGCCAGGCCGCGCCGAAGAAGCCGCGGTGCCTGCCCACCAGGTGCTCCACCAGCTCGCGCAGCTCCGGGGTGTCGTCCCGCAGCCCGCCCAGCTGGGCGGCGACCGTGTCGATGGCCAGCCAGAAGACCATGTCCTCGTCGGGCTGCGGCACCCCGGCGACGCCGCGCTCGGTGAGCCAGACCCGGGCCAGACCGCCGAGTTCGCGATCGTGGAGCACCTCCCGCACCGCCGGCTCCGCGTCCGCGCCGGCGACGGCCAGCGCCTGCTGGCAGGCGAGCCGGCGGGCCGGGGCGCGGTCGTCCGCGCCGCGGGCGGCGTCGAGGAGGGCGGTGGCCGCCTCGGCGGGCTTGCGGTCCTCCAGCCAGGCCACCGCCTCCGTCTGCGCGACGGAGTCGGGCAGCCGGGGCAGGGCGTCGAGGAGGACGTAGGCGTCCTCGCCCGCCAGCTCGCCGACCAGCGGGGCGGCCAGCCCCTCGGCCAGCATCCGCTGGCGCAGCGCGTAGATGCCGAGGGGGGTGAGGCGGACGACGCCGTAGCGGGAGACGTCCCCCTCGTCCGCGTCGTCGTCCGGGGCGGCGCCGGCGGCTTCGAGGAGGATCTCCTCGGCCACCGGGCGGTACGCCACGGCGCCCACCGGCTCCAGCATCCGGAACTGCTCGTCGAGCCGCAGCACCGCCTCGGAGACCTCCGCGAGCACCTCCTCGGTCGGCTCGTCCATGTCGTCCGGTACGACCAGGGAGGCGGCCAGCGCCGGCAGCGGGACGGCGCCGTCGGCGCCGGGGCCCTCCATGGCGGTGAGCAGGTAGAGGTTGCCGAGCGCGCCGTCGAGGAAGTCCGCGTCGGCCTCCGGGTCCCAGTCCAGCCGGTCGAGGTCCGGCTCCTCGCCGGCGGTGATCTGCTCCACCAGCGCGCTCATGTCCGGCAGCGCCGCGTCGGACAGCACGCACTCGCAGGCGGCGGCCCACAGCTCCAGCACGTCGCCCGGGGCGCCGCCGGTGACCAGCCCGAGGTCGGCGCTCGGCGCCGCGGTGCCGAGGGCGTCGTCGCCGTCCTCCGGCGTGGTGACGTCGACCAGGCCGATGTCCACGGCGATACGCCACGCCTCGCCGGCGACGGCCCGCGCGTCGCCCTCGTCGCCGGCGCCCTCCGGCAGGCCCAGCTCCGCCGCGGCCGCGCGCACCTCGGCGTCGGGCAGCTCGCCGCCGGCGCCCACCCGCAGCCCCGGCCGGGCCCAGCGGGCCAGCCGGACGGCCCGCGCGAAGAGCGGCGCGGCCAGTGCCTCCCGCGCCAGCTGCGCCTCGGCGGGCAGCTGGACGGGCGGCAGGACGGTGCGGTCAGCGGTCATCGACAACTCCGAAGACTGGGGATCAATCGGACGCTGCCCAAGCGTAGCCCCCACCGGGCCGGGGAGCCGACGGCGCCGTTCCGGCGGCGGCCGCTCCCGGGCGGCACCCCGGTGTTCACTTCGCGTTCCTTGACAACACCCGTACGCGCGCACGACATTGACGCGCGTAGACGCACATCCCTTCGCCCCGTCCCGAACCTGTCATGCACCCGCTCGGTTCCCCGCCCCGTCCCCGGAGGACACCCCATGCACCGCAGCGCCCGCCCCGTCCCGTACGCCGTCGCCGCCGCGCTCGCCGCCGCGCTGCTCGCCGCCCCCGCCGCCGGGGCGGCGGGGGCCGGGGCCGGCCAGGACGCGCAGACCCGCATACGCGACATCCAGGGCGGCACCCGGATATCGCCGCTCGCCGGCGCGCAGGTGACCGGCGTGCCCGGCACCGTCACCGCCGTCCGCGCCTTCGGCTCCGCCCGCGGCTTCTGGATGCAGGACGCCCGGCCCGACACCGACGCCGCCACGAGCGAGGGCGTCTTCGTCTTCACCGGCTCCACGACCCCCGACGTCGCGCCCGGCGACGCGGTCGAGGTCTCCGGCTCCGTCGCCGAGTACTACCCGGGCGGCAAGGGCGCCGGGCTGCAGTCCGTCACCGAGCTGACCGACGCCGCCTGGACCGTCGTCTCCTCCGGCAACCCGCTCCCCCGCCCCTTCGCGCTCCGCGGCGCCACCGTCCCCGGCCGGTACGCGCCCGACGCGGACGGCGGCGGCATCGAGGAGCTGCGGCTGCGCCCCGGCTCGTACGCGCTCGACCGCTACGAGTCGCTGGAGGGCATGCGGGTCGCGGTGCGCGACGCCCGGGTCGTCGGGCCGACCAGCGAGTACCACGAGCTGTGGGTGACCGCCGAGCCCGCCCGCAACCGCACCGCCCGCGGCGGCGTGCTGTACTCCGGCTACCGCGACCCGAACGGCGGCCGGCTCAAGGTCGCCTCCCTCATCCCGTTCGCCGAGCGCCCGTTCCCGGTCCTCGACGTCGGCGACCACCTCGGCGGCGTCACCGCGGGCCCGCTGGACTACGACCAGTTCGGCGGCTACGAGCTCCAGGCCACCACCCTCGGCACCGGGGAGCAGACCGGCCCGGGCCGCGAGTCGACCCGCCCGCAGCGCGCCGCGGAGCTGTCGGTGGCCACGTACAACGTGGAGAACCTCTCCGCCCGCGACGGCGACGCGAAGTTCGACCGGCTGGCCCGCGCCCTCGTGGACCGCCTCGCCTCCCCCGACATCGTCGCCCTCCAGGAGGTGCAGGACGACAACGGCCCGGCCGACGACGGCGTCACCGGCGCCGGCGCGACCCTGCGCAAGCTCACCGACGCGATCGCCGCCGCCGGCGGGCCCGCGTACGAGTGGCGCCAGATCGACCCCGTGGACGACGCCGACGGCGGCCGGCCGGGCGGCAACATCCGGGTCGCGTTCCTCTTCGACCCGCGGCGGGTGTCCTTCACCGACCGCCCCGGCGGCGACGCCACGACCCCCGTCGAGGTCGGGGACGTCGGCGGCACCCCGGCGCTGTCCGCCTCCCCGGGCCGGATCGCCCCGGGAGACCCGGCGTGGAACGACAGCCGCAAGCCGCTCGCCGGCGAGTTCACCTTCCGCGGGCGCCCGGTCTTCGTCGTCGCCACCCACTTCAACTCCAAGGGCGGCGACCAGAGCCTCGACAGCCGCTTCCAGCCGCCCGCGCGCGGCTCGGAGGAGCAGCGGATCGCGCAGGCCGCGGCGGTGAACGGGTTCGTCCGGGACGTGCTGGCCGTCGACCGGAAGGCGGGGGTCGTCGTGGCCGGCGACATCAACGACTTCCCCTTCTCCCCGGCGGTGGAGCGGCTGACGGCCGGCCGCGCGCTCGTCGACCTGGTGAACCGGCTGCCGCGCGACGAGCGCTACGGGTACGTCTACAACGGCAACTCCCAGGTGCTCGACCACATCCTGACCAGCCCGGCGCTCGCCGCCCGGGCCGACTACGACATCGTGCACCTCAACGCCGAGTACGCCGACCAGGCAAGCGACCACGACCCCTCGGTCGCCCGGCTCAGGCCCTGACGGGCGGCGGCCCGGACGCGGGCGGCGGCCCGGCGGCGGGCGGTCCGCCGGGGACCGGCGGCCCCGCCGGCGGCGGGCCCGGGACCGGCGCCGGCCCCGGGGCCGCCACGTCGTCGCCGACGAGGTGGCGGGCGAGCAGCGTCGCGCCCGCCACCGCGCCCGGCATCACCACCACCGCGGCCAGCGGCACCAGGAACAGCAGCACCAACGGCACCCCGAAGCCGAGCGCGAGCATCTTGCGCCGCCGCAGCAGCGCCAGCCGCCCGCGCACGTCGATCCCCCGGCGCTGCAACGCGAACGAGGTCAGCTCGACGGTGAGGAAGAATCCGGCGACGGCGAAGCCGAGCGCGGGCACGACCGTCTGCCCGAGGAACGGCACGAACCCGAGGAAGAACAGCGGCACGCCGAACATCAGCGCCCGCGACAGCACATGGACGCTCTCCTTCAACGACCGCCACAGCCCCGGCAGCAGCGGCTCGTCCAAGCCCGGCGGGCAGTGGCCGGCGGACTCCTCGACGCGGCCGGACAGCGCCTCGTAGAACGGGTCCCCGATCAGCAGCGCGACCGCCGTGAACGTCAGCAGCGCGAACCCGATGCCGCCGAGCAGCAGCAGCGCGACGAAGACCCCGCGCAGCAGCCCCTGCCAGGGCGAGTCCCAGTCGTCGGCGAAGGGCGTGGCCCACACGGCGAGGTCGCCGGCCCAGTACGCGAGGGCGGCGAGCGCGGCGGCGTAGAGCACGAGCGCGATGAGCGCGGGCAGCAGCCCGAGGGCCCACGACCTCCCGTGCCCCGCGGCCCAGCGCAGCCCCTTGCCGACGTAGCCGAATCCGGTGGTGAAGTCACGCATGCCCGCCACCTTATGGGGTGGCGGGCATGCGTGGCGGCCGGGCGGGGAAGGCGGCCCGCGCCCTCAGCGCTCCGTGAACTCCGGGACCCAGCGGCCTGCGTCGCCGCCGTTGCCGGCGCGGGCGCCGGACAGCGGGATCACCGTGTCGCCGTCGAGGCCGATGACCACGAGCCGGTTCCTGAACTCGTTCTCCTGGCAGACCCCGGGGTCGCAGCCCCAGGCGATGAGCCGGTCGTCGTCGGCCCAGGCGAGGAGCTGCTGCCCGGGCACCTTCGTGACGCGCTCGCCCGTCTTCGCGTCGAGCACCTCGGAGGAGATCTCGTCGCCCTCGCCGGCGAACTCGCCGCCGACCAGCCGGCCGTTCGGCGACAGACCGGCCTCCGGGTACGAGACGTACTTCTCCCGCTCCGGCCGGTCGGCCTTCGTGCCGGACAGGTCGTAGTAGAGGCGCCCCGGCTCGTACGGGGAGTGCTCCCAGAGCAGTTCGCCGTCGCTGCTCCAGCTCAGGTCCTCGCGGCCGACCTCCGGGTCATCGGGCATATCGGGGTCCCCGCGGTGCGGCAGGGCCGCGTAGGCGGCGTCGCCGGAGTCCACGTCGACGACGTAGAAACCGGTGCGGCTGGGCTTGGCGCCGGGCACCTTGTCGTCGTTCAGCCAGTACGAGGCGTCCTTGAAGCGGCGGTCGGGGTTGTGCGAGTAGGCGGTGGCCAGGAGCCGTTCACCGTCCGGCGAGAACTCCACCGAGGCCACGCCGCCGCGGTCGAGCGGGATCCACCGCTCCACCTCGCCGCTGGCCAGGTCCAGCAGGCCGATGCGGTCCACGGGCAGGCCCCTTTCGAGGACGGCCGCGGTGCGCATGCCGGGGGCGACGTCGACCCAGGCCCAGTCGGTCTCCTCGTACCGGCCGGTGTCCGGGTCGTACAGGCGCCAGCTCCGCCCCTCGATGGTGTCGCCACCGGGGAGGGCCTCGGTCCTGCGGGTGTGGTACGCGGACAGGGCCAGGTCGCCGGCGGCGATGAGCTGCTGCGGCGGCGACTCCCCCGGCCGCCCGATCACGTCGTCCTGCGGGCTCGCGGCCGGCTCTCCCCCGCCGGAACCGGGCACGGCCAGCGGCACGGCGACGGCCACGGCGACGACGGCGGCGACGGCCGCCACGCCGCCGGCGAGCCCTCTCGCCCGGCGCCGGCGCCGCGTCCGCAGCGCCCGCCCGGCCAGTCCGGGGTCGGGGTGCGCGTCCGACTCCGCCATGTGGTGCAGCGATCGGCGCACCAGTTCCTCGACTCTCACGGCTTTACCTCCGTCAGCTGCTCTTCGCGTACGGGTCCGGGGGTGCCGGGCGGGTCGGGGTCGAGGGTGCCGGGTGGGGCGAGGGTGAGGGAGGCGAGCTCCGGGGACATGGCGCGCAGCTTGTCCAGCGACCGCCGGGTGGTGCTGCGCACGGTGCCGACCGAGCAGCCGAGGAGCGCGGCGACCTCGGCCTCCGGCAGGTCCTCGTAGTAGCGCAGCACGAGCATCGTGCGCTGCCGGGTGGTCAGCCGGCGCAGCGCCCGCGCCATGACGATCCGCAGCTCCGCGTCGTGCGCGGGGTCGCCGCCGGCCGCCGACCTGCCAGGTTCCGGCGGCTCGGCGACGACCTGCTCACGGGACCGCCAGCGCAGCCGCCACCGGCTGATCTGCTGGCGGTACAGCACCTGGCGGACGTACGCCTCCGGCTCGTCGATGCGCTGCCAGCGCCCCGCCGCCTTGATCAGCGCGTTCTGCAGCAGGTCCTCCGCCGCCGGGCGGTCGCCGCCGCTCAGCAGCAGCGCGGTCCTGAACAGCACGCCGGACCTGGACTCCACGAACTCGTGGAAGCCGGCCTCGCTCGCCGCGTCCATTCCCCTTGTCCTCCCTCGCCCGGGTCACCCTGCCCCTGTAGACGCCTCCCGCACACCCCCGCTATGCCTCGGGACGGCCCCGGATCCGAAAAAAGCCCGCCGCGCACGGAAACACCGTGCGCGGCGGGCTCGTACGCGGTGCCGGGCCGCGTCAGTCGTTGGCGTGGAGCGCCGCGTTCAGCCCGCCCCACGAGCCGGAGCGCTGCCGGGCCTGGACCGCGCCGGTGGTGGAGTCGCGCAGGAACAGCAGGTTGCTCGCGCCGGACAGCTCGCGGGCCTTGACCACGGCGCCGTCCGGCAGTGCGACCTTCGTGCCGGCGGTGACGTACAGCCCGGCCTCGACGACGCAGTCGTCGCCGAGCGAGATGCCGACGCCCGCCTGGGCGCCCAGCAGGCAGCGCTCGCCGAGGGAGATGACGTCCTTGCCGCCGCCGGAGAGCGTGCCCATGATCGACGCGCCGCCGCCGACGTCCGAGCCGTCGCCGACGACGACGCCCGCGGAGATGCGGCCCTCGACCATGGAGGTGCCGAGGGTGCCGGCGTTGAAGTTGACGAACCCCTCGTGCATGACGGTGGTGCCGGCGGCGAGGTGCGCGCCGAGGCGGACGCGGTCGGCGTCGCCGATGCGGACGCCGGCCGGGAGGACGTAGTCGACCATCCGCGGGAACTTGTCGAGGTGGGTGACCTGGAGGTGCTGGCCGGCGGCGCGGACCGCGAGCCGCGCCTCCTCGATCCGGTTGGGGGACACCGGGCCGTGGGAGGTCCAGGCGACGTTCGCCAGCAGCCCGAAGATGCCGTCGAGGCTCTGCCCGTGCGGGCGGACCAGCCGGTGGCTGAGCAGGTGGAGCCGCAGGTACGCGTCGTGGGCGTCGGCCGGCTTCTCGGCCAGCGAGGAGATCACCGTGCGCACCGCGACGACCTCCACCCCGCGCCGCGGGTCCGGGCCCAGCGCCGCCCGCGCGGGCTCCCCGAGCAGTTCGGCCGCGCGCTCGGCGGTCAGCCGCTCGGTGCCGGCGGGGCCGGGGTCGTCGGCGAGCGCGGGGGCGGGGAACCAGGTGTCGAGGACGGTGCCGTCGGGGGTGACGGTGGCCAGGCCGGTGGCGGCGGCGCCGGTGCGGTGGGTGGTGGAGGTCGCTGCGTCGGTCATACCCCGCACGCTAACCGGCGCCCGGCCGGGGAGGCGAGCCGGTCCGGATGGCGACACGCGCCGGCCGGCGCGGGGGCGGCGGGCCGCTCCGCCGCCGCGCCGCCCCCTCCCGCCGGTGACGCCCCCGGTCCCGTACGCCGCCGGCCGCTCAGGGGCGCACGCCCTCGCGGTCCACCAGCCCGGTGGTGACGATCGCCATGCTGATCACGACCTCGCCCTTCTTCGCCCGGTGCCCGGACTCCTGACCTTCCGTGTTCCTGGTGGCGACGTACCGGGTGCCCAGGTAGGCGTACGTGTCGGGGTCGATCAGCACCTCGTCCCGGAGCCCGTCCCCGTCGGGGTCCCGGGCGTCGTCGAGGGAGAACGCCAGGGCCTCCCGGCCGACCGCGTCGGCCACGACGGTGTCCGACACGCGCAGCCCCGGGAGGGTGGCCATCGCCTCGTAGACGCGGGACTGCCCCCGGGGGTGCATGGGGGTCGAGCGGAGCAGCAGGCGCAGCGCGTCGAAGTTCCAGCCGGCCAGCTCCTCGTCGCTGCGCCCGGCGCCGGGGTCCGCGGTGTCGGGCCGCCGGCCGTCCTCGGGGTAGAACCAGCGGGCCTTCTGGAGCACCTCGTCGGGGTCGTCGGGCAGCTCGGCGAGGTACTCGAAGCGCTCGCGCGGCGAGTGGTCGTCGCCCTCGTTCCAGTTCTCGAACTCGGGGTCGGCGTACTTGTACCACTGCTCGGTGGCGGCCGGGGACTCGTCCTCCGGGTTGCCGATCTCCATGTCGATGTCCCGCACGTACACCCAGTCCCCCGTCTCCGGCTTCGGCACCGGGTCGTCGGCGACCACCGCGGCGGCCTGCCGCAGCAGCTCCGGCGCGTCCTGGGCCACCGGCCTCGCCACCGTCACCCGGCCGCCGCCCTCCGCCGCGGACGCGCCCCGGTCGCCGCCCGGACCGCCGCCGTCCAGGTTCGTCGACAGCAGCGCCACCGCCGTGACGCCCGCGGCCACCGCGCCCGACACCACGCGCCAGTCGCCGAGCACCGGCAGCCGGCGGCGCTTGCGGCCGCCGGCGGCGTCGAGCAGGCGGCGGCGGCCGGGGGCGAGCCGGGCGCGGTCGGGGGCCGGCGCGTCGGCGCGCAGGTCGCGCAACTTCGACATCTCATCCATGGGTTGCCGCCTCCGGTGCGTCGTGAGGGGAGTGGGGATCGGAACCGACGGCCTCGCGGACCTTGCGCCGGGCCCGGCTCAGCCGGGAGCGCACGGTGCCGACGGGGATGCCGAGCGCCTCGGCGACCTCCGCGTAGGTGAGGTCGGCCCAGGCCACGAGCAGGAGCACGTGCCGGTCACCGGTCGCCAGCTGGGCGAGCGCACCCGCGAGCGGGGCGTGCGCGGCCTGCGCGGCGATCCGGTCGTCGGCCTCGTCCACCCAGGAGTGGGCCACCGGGTCGACGCCGGTACGGGCCAGGGCGCGCAGGCCCCGTACCTCGGCGCGGCGGTGCCGGCCGATGAGGTTGGCGGCGATGCCGTACAGCCACGGCCGGGCGCTGGTCCGGCCGGGGTCGAAGCGGGCGCGGGCGCGGAAGGCGGCCAGGAAGGTGTCCGCGGTGATGTCGTCCGCCGCGCCGGAGCCGAGCCGGCGGGCCGCGTAGCGGTGTATCGCGGGGGCGTACCTGTCGTAGAGCGCGGCGAACGCCTCGGGGTGATCCAGCGACTCCTCGATCACGGCGGCGTCTCCCTCGACGAGCGGCGAGACGTCCTCCGGCGGTTCCACAAATCTCTCCGTGATGTCGTGCGGTGGATCGATCACTGGTCGGTCCCCGATCGGGAAGGTGTGAGCGGAGTGCTGTCACCTCTTGTTGCCCGATCGGCCCGAACGCGTTCGCACGGGTTCTACGGTCCGTTCGCCCGCCCGGGTCCGCCGGAGTCACTTCAGACGCGACAGGCCCGCCCCGGACGTGCCGGGGCGGGCCTGCCGAGGGCTGCTCAGACGTTGAAGCCCAGGGCGCGCAGCTGTTCGCGGCCCTCGTCGGTGATCTTGTCGGGGCCCCACGGCGGCATCCAGACCCAATTGATCTTCAGGTCGTTGACGATGCCGTCGGTCGCGGCCTTCGCCTGGTCCTCGATGACGTCGGTCAGCGGACAGGCCGCCGAGGTCAGCGTCATGTCCAGGGTGGCGATGTTGCCCTCGTCGACGTGGATGCCGTAGACGAGGCCGAGGTTGACGACGTCGATACCCAGCTCGGGGTCGACCACGTCGTACAGCGCCTCGCGGATCTCCTCCTCCTCGGCGGGCTTCGTCGTCACGTCGGTGTCCGTCATGCTGCGGCCTCCTTCAGCGCCTGGGCCGTGGCGTCTTTCCACGCCATCCAGGACAGCAGGGCGCACTTCACGCGCGCCGGGTACTTGGAGACGCCGGCGAACGCGACCGCGTCCTCCAGCACCTCCTCCATGGCGTCGTCCGGCTCGATCCTCCCACGCGACTGCATCAGCTCCAGGAACCGCTCCTGGATCCGGTGCGCCTCGGCCAGCTCCTTGCCGACCAGCAGCTCGTTCAGCACGGAGGCGCTGGCCTGGCTGATGGAGCAGCCCTGGCCCTCGTACGAGACGTCCTCGATCGTCCCGCCGGCGAGCTTCACGCGCAGCGTGATCTCGTCGCCGCAGGTCGGGTTGACGTGGTGCACCTCGGCGTCGCCGGCCCGCAAGCCCCGGCCGTGCGGGTGCTTGTAGTGGTCGAGGATGACGTCCTGGTACATCGAGTCGAGCTTCACGCTGTTCCCACGCCCTTCAGCCGAAGAAGTTCCGGACGTACTCCAGGCCGTCGACCAGAGCGTCGACCTCGCCCGGGGTGGAGTACAGATAGAACGACGCCCGCGTGGTCGCGGGAATTCCGTACCGCAGGCAGACCGGCCGCGCGCAGTGGTGGCCGACCCGGACCGCGATGCCCTGTTCGTCGAGCACCTGGCCGACGTCGTGCGGGTGGATGTCGCCGAGCGTGAAGGAGATCGCGGCGCCGCGCTCCTCGGCCGTCGCCGGGCCGATGATCCTCAGGTCCGGCACCTCCTGGAGCCGCCGGAGCGCGTAGCCGGTGATGGCGTGCTCGTGCGCCTCGATCCGGTCCATGCCGATGCCGGCGAGGTAGTCCACCGCCGCGCCGAGGCCGACGGCCTGGGCGATCGGCGGCGTGCCGGCCTCGAACTTGTGCGGCGCGGGGGCGTAGGTCGAGGAGTGCATGGAGACGGTCTCGATCATCTCGCCGCCGCCGAGGAACGGCGGCAGGTCGTCCAGCAGCCCCTTGCGGCCCCAGAGCACGCCGATGCCGGTGGGCCCGGCCATCTTGTGCCCGGTGAAGGCGACGAAGTCGGCCTGGAGCGCCTGCACGTCCAGCGGCATGTGCGGGGCGGCCTGGGAGGCGTCCACGACGACCAGCGCGCCGACCTCCTGGGCGCGGCGGACGATGGCCTCGACGGGGTTGTGCGTGCCGAGGATGTTGGAGACCAGCACGAAGGACACGACCTTCGTCTTCTCCGTGATGACCTCGTCGAGGTCGCTCAGGTCGAGACGGCCGTCGTCGGTGAGGCCGAACCACTTCAGCTTCGCGCCGGTGCGCTGCGCGAGCAGCTGCCACGGGACGATGTTGGAGTGGTGCTCCATCTCCGTGATGACGATCTCGGTGTCGCGGTCCACGCGGTACGGCTCGTCGGCGAAGCCGAGCATGTTGGCCACGAGGTTCAGCGACTCGGAGGCGTTCTTGGTGAAGACGACCTCGTCCCGGCTGGGCGCGTTGATGAACTCGGCGACCGTGTCGCGGGCGCCCTCGTACAGCGCCGTGGCCTCCTCGGCGAGGACGTGCACGCCGCGGTGCACGTTGGCGTTGTACCGCTCGTAGTACGCGTTCAGCGCGTCGAGCACCTGGCGCGGCTTCTGCGAGGTCGCCGCGTTGTCCAGGTACACGACCTTCTTCCCGTCGTGGACGGTGCGGTCCAGGATCGGGAAGTCCTTGCGGATCGCCTCGGTGTCGAGGAGGCCCGGCAGCTGGCTCACTCGGATGCGCCGCCCTTCACGTAAGCCGCGTAGCCCTCTTCCTCCAGCTTGTCCGCCAGCTCCGCACCGCCGGACTCGGCGATCCGGCCGCCCGCGAAGACGTGCACGTGGTCGGGCTTGATGTAGCGCAGGATGCGGGTGTAGTGGGTGATCAGCAGGGTGCCGACCTGGCCGGTCTCCCGGACCCGGTTGACGCCCTCGGAGACGATGCGCAGCGCGTCGACGTCCAGGCCGGAGTCGGTCTCGTCGAGGATCGCGATCTTCGGCTTGAGCAGCTCCAGCTGGAGGATCTCGTGGCGCTTCTTCTCACCGCCGGAGAAGCCCTCGTTGACGTTGCGCTCGGCGAAGGCGGGGTCGATGTTCAGCCGCTCCATCGCCTCCTTGACCTCCTTGATCCACGTGCGGAGCTTGGGGGCCTCGCCGCGGATGGCGGTGGCGGCGGTGCGCAGGAAGTTGGAGACGGTGACGCCGGGGACCTCGACCGGGTACTGCATGGCGAGGAAGAGGCCGGCGCGGGCGCGTTCGTCGACGCTCATCTCCAGCACGTCCTCGCCATCGATGGTGACGGTTCCGGAGGTGATCTGGTATTTGGGGTGGCCGGCGACGGAGTAGGCCAGGGTGGACTTGCCGGAGCCGTTGGGGCCCATGATGGCGTGGGTCTCGCCCTGCTTCACGGTCAGGTCGACGCCCTTGAGGATCTCCTTCGTGGCGTTGTCGGCCTCGACGGAGACGTGCAGGTCGCGGATTTCAAGCGTTGCCATGGTGCCTTCAGGACTCCTGGGTGACGGAGACGAGCACGTCGTCCCCTTCGATCTTGACGGGGTACACGGGGACGGGGCGCGTCGCGGGCAGCCCGGAGGGCTTGCCGGTACGCAGGTCGAAGGTGGAGCCGTGCAGCCAGCACTCGATCTGGCAGTCCTCCACCTCGCCCTCGGAGAGCGAGACGTTCGCGTGCGAGCAGATGTCGTTGATCGCGAACACCTCGCCTCCGGTCAGCACGACCGAGACGGGCGTGCCGCCGAGTTCCACCCGCTTGGGGAGGTCCTCTTCCAGCTCGCTCAGCGCACAGGCGCGGACGTACGTCGCGTTGGTCGTGTCGGTCATGCCACGGACGCCTCCAGCTCGGCCTCGATCTTCTCGATGAGCCGCTCCTCGACGTCCCGGATGCCGATCTGCTGCACGAGCTCGGCGAAGAACCCGCGGACGACCAGGCGGCGGGCCTCGTCGGCGGGGATGCCGCGGGCCATCAGGTAGAACAGCTGCTCGTCCTCGAAGCGGCCGGTTGCCGACGCGTGCCCGGCGCCGACGATCTCGCCGGTCTCGATCTCCAGGTTGGGCACGGAGTCGACGCGGGCGCCGTCGGTGAGGACCAGGTTGCGGTTCAGCTCGTACGTGTCGGTGCCCTCGGCGCGCTTGCGGATCAGCACGTCGCCGATCCACACGGCGTGCGCGTCGGCGCCCTGGAGCGCGCCCTTGTACGCCACGTTGCTGCGGCAGTGCGGGGCGTCGTGGTCGACGAACAGCCGGTGCTCCTGGTGCTGGCCGGAGTCGGTGAAGTACAGCCCGTACAGCTCGGCCTCGGCGCCCGGGCCCGCGTAGTGCGCCCGGGGGTGCAGCCGGACCAGGTCGCCGCCGAAGGTGACGACGACGGACTTGAAGCTCGCGTCCCGGCCGATGAGCGCGGACTGCTGGGCGACGTGCACGGCGGTGTCGGCCCAGTCCTGCACGGAGACGACGGTGAGCTGGGCGCCGTCGCCGAGCACGTACTCGGTGTTCTCCGCGAGCACCGCGTCGCCGGTGTGGTCGATGACGACGACGGCCTCGGCGAAGGCGCCCAGCTCGATGAGCTGGTGCCCGTACGACACGCCGCCCTCGCCGTGCACCGAGATCCGGATGGGCTCGGTGAGCTGCGTGTCCTTCGGCACCGTCACGACGGTGGCCTTCTCGAACGAGGAGTACGCCTGGGCGGCGATCCGGTCCACCGGGGTGCCGGCCCGGCCGAGCCGGGCGTCGTCGCGGCCGACGGTCTCGACGGCGACGCCGTCGGGCGCGGTGATGGCCACCTTGGGCTCGCCGGTCGCGGCGGCGCTGCCGTCGTGCAGCCCGCGGGCCCGCTCCAGCGGGGTGAAGCGCCACTCCTCCTCCCGGCCGTGCGGGACCGGGAAGTCGGCCACGTCGAAGGACGGCGGCGCGCTCATCCTGGTGGCGACGGTGGACTCGGCGGCCACCGCGATGGTTCCGGCGGCGGTGGAGCCGGCCGGGATCTTCTGGGCGTCGGCCATGGCTGTTCTCGTACTCGCTTTCTGCCTCATCGTGTTCGCTGATCTCCGGGGACCCGGCTCCGGCGCGCGTTTCGCCACCGGCGGGCCCCCGGGCCGTGC
The DNA here is from genome assembly GCF_048656465.1 of Streptomyces sp. MAR4 CNX-425. Classification (NCBI taxonomy): domain Bacteria; kingdom Bacillati; phylum Actinomycetota; class Actinomycetes; order Kitasatosporales; family Streptomycetaceae; genus Streptomyces; species Streptomyces sp. MAR4 CNX-425. The sequence goes on from NZ_JBMDLF010000001.1 coordinate 316,338, forward strand.
GGTGCTGCCGGGGCGGCTAGCCCACGGCACCTTCCATCTGCAGCTCGATCAGCCGGTTGAGCTCCAGCGCGTACTCCATCGGCAGCTCCTTGGCGATCGGCTCGACGAAGCCGCGGACGATCATCGCCATCGCCTCGTCCTCGGACAGGCCGCGCTGCATCAGGTAGAACAGCTGGTCGTCGCTGACCTTGGAGACGGTGGCCTCGTGGCCCATCGTCACGTCGTCCTCGCGGACGTCGACGTAGGGGTAGGTGTCCGAGCGGGAGATCGTGTCGACCAGCAGGGCGTCGCAGAGCACGTTGGACTTGGAGTTCTCCGCGCCCTCGCCGATCTCGATCAGGCCGCGGTACGAGGTCCGCCCGCCGCCCCGCGCCACCGACTTGGAGACGATGTTGGACGAGGTGTTGGGCGCCATGTGCACCATCTTGGCGCCGGCGTCCTGGTGCTGGCCCTCGCCGGCGAAGGCGACGGACAGGGTCTCGCCCTTGGCGTGCTCGCCCATCAGGTAGATCGCCGGGTACTTCATGGTGACCTTGGAGCCGATGTTGCCGTCGACCCACTCCATCGTCGCGCCCTCGTAGGCCACCGCGCGCTTGGTGACCAGGTTGTAGACGTTGTTCGACCAGTTCTGGATGGTGGTGTAGCGGCAGCGGGCGTTCTTCTTCACGATGATCTCGACGACCGCGGAGTGCAGCGAGTCCGACTGGTAGATCGGCGCGGTGCAGCCCTCGACGTAGTGCACGTACGCGCCCTCGTCGACGATGATCAGCGTCCGCTCGAACTGGCCCATGTTCTCGGTGTTGATCCGGAAGTAGGCCTGCAGCGGGATCTCGACGTGCACGCCCTTCGGGACGTAGATGAACGAGCCGCCGGACCACACCGCGGTGTTCAGGGAGGCGAACTTGTTGTCACCGGGCGGGATGACCGTGCCGTAGTACTCCTTGAACAGCTCCGGGTGCTCCCTGAGCGCGGTGTCCGTGTCGAGGAAGAGGACGCCCTGCTCCTCCAGGTCCTCGCGGATCTGGTGGTAGACGACCTCGGACTCGTACTGCGCGGCGACGCCGGCGACCAGGCGCTGCTTCTCCGCCTCGGGGATGCCGAGCTTGTCGTAGGTGTTCTTGATGTCCTCCGGCAGGTCCTCCCAGGACTGGGCCTGCTTCTCGGTGGACCGGACGAAGTACTTGATGTTGTCGAAGTCGATGCCGGAGAGGTCGGAGCCCCAGGTGGGCATGGGCTTCTTGCCGAACAGACGCAGCCCCTTCAGGCGGGTCTTCAGCATCCAGTCGGGCTCGGACTTCTTGTCGGAGATGTCCCGGACGACGTCCTCGGACAGGCCGCGCTTCGCGGCGGCGCCGGCCGCGTCGGAGTCGGCCCAGCCGTACTCGTAGCGTCCCAGTCCTTCGAGCTCGGGATGCTCCGAGGAGGCGGTCTCGATGGGCGCAGTCATGCGGGGTTCCTCCCGGGGGTCGGTGGCTGCCTGCGAGCGTGGTGCTCGCGGTTTTCGGGGACGAACGTCGTACACACCCCGTCGCCGTGGGCGATCGTGGCCAGACGCTGCACATGGGTGCCGAGCAAGCGGGAGAAGACCTCGGTCTCCGCCTCGCAGAGCTGCGGGTATTGCTCGGCGGTGTGCGCCACCGGGCAGTGGTGCTGGCAGAGCTGCTCGCCGGGGGCCCCGGGCGCGCTGCGCGCGGTGGCAGCGTACCCGTCCTCGGAGAGCAGCCGGGCGAGAGCCTCGACCCGGCTCTCGGCGGGCATGCCGGCCAGCTGGGCGGCGTACCGCTCGGCCTGCTCGGCGACCCGGTCGCGGGCGAAGGCGGCCACGGCCTCCTCCCCCCGCACGCCACCGCCCGCGCTCTGGGCGATCCAGCGCAGGGCGTCGGCGGCGAGCTGGTCGTACGCCTGGTCGAAGGCGTCCCGGCCGCAGTCGGTCAGGGCGAAGACCTTGGCCGGGCGCCCGCGGCCGCGGGCCCCGTAGACCCGCTGGTCGCGGGGCTCCACGATGCCCTCGGCGACGAGCGCGTCGAGGTGCCGCCGGACGGCGGCGGGGGTGAGTTCGAGCCGGTGGGCCAGGTCGGCGGCGGTCGACGGGCCGTGGTCGAGGATGGAGCGGGCCACGCGGTTGCGCGTCCCGTCAGCGGGCACGGCAGCGCCGACGGCCGGCCCGGCCGCCTGCTCCTTCGCCGTGCTCCCACCCGGGTCCACGTTTTTCACAACGCCATTGTTGCTTAATTCGCCGGGGCGGGACAAGCCGGGTCCCGATCACCGTGCGGTGGGATGCATCACTAAGGGTTACCTAAGTTCTCTCCGCGGCCCGCACACCCCCTGGCGTGAACCCTCCCGGCCCGGCGCCGGGCGGGCCGCCGGGCTCTTTACACTCGCAGTCATGCAACAGCCCTCCACCGACGCGGCCGTCGAGGTGTCCGGCCTCGTCAAGCGGTACGGCGGGAAGACCGCCGTGGCCGGCCTCGGCCTCACCGCCGCCCGCGGCGACGTCACCGCCGTCCTCGGCCCCAACGGCGCGGGCAAGACGACCACCGTCGAGATCTGCGAGGGCTACCGCCGTCCGGACGCCGGCACCGCGCGCGTCCTCGGCCTCGACCCCCTCGCCGACGCCGCCCGGCTGCGGCCCCGGGTCGGCGTGATGCTCCAGTCCGGCGGCGTCTACCCCGCCGCGCGGGCCGACGAGATGCTGCACCACATCGCCCGGCTGCACGCCCACCCCCTCGACGTCGTGGCGCTGATCGAGCGGCTGGGCCTCGGCTCCTGCGGCCGCACCCCCTACCGCCGGCTCTCCGGCGGCCAGCAGCAGCGGCTCGCGCTCGCCATGGCCGTCGTCGGCCGCCCCGAGCTGGTCTTCCTCGACGAGCCGACCGCCGGCCTCGATCCGCAGGCCCGCCGCGCCACCTGGGAGCTGATCCGCGAGCTGCGCGCCGACGGGGTGTCCGTGCTGCTCACCACGCACCACATGGACGAGGCGGAGCAGCTCTCCGACCGGGTCGCGATCATCGACGGCGGCCGGCTGCTGGTCGACGGCACGCCGGAGGAGCTGTGCCGCGGCGGCGCGGAGAACACCATGCGCTTCACCGGCCGGCCCGGGCTCGACCTCGGCTCGCTGCTGAAGGCGCTGCCGCCGGAGACGGCGGCGCTGGAGCTGTCCCCGGGCTCGTACCGGATAAGCGGCGAGATCAACCCGGAGCTGCTGGCCACGGTCACCACCTGGTGCGCGCAGAACGGGGTGCTGCCGGAGCAGATGACGGTGGAGCGCCGCACGCTGGAGGACGTCTTCCTGGAACTGACGGGAAAGGAACTGCGCTCGTGAACCGGACCACCCGGGGGTACGGGGGTCGCCCCCCGGGAAACAGCAGCCTGGAACCGACGGGCAAGGAGCTGCGCGGATGAGTGCTCGGCAGGCCGGAACCGGCGTCCACGCGCCGCGTCCGGGGGCGGCGCCGCTGCCCCGCATGATCACCGCGCAGGCGGGCCTGGAGACCCGGCTGCTGCTGCGCAACGGCGAGCAGCTGCTCCTCACCATGGTCATCCCGGCGGTGCTGCTGCTGCTCTTCAGCGCCGTGGACGTCGTCGACACCGGCCCCGGCCAGCGCGTCGACTTCCTCACCCCCGGCGCCATCGCGCTCGCCGTCCTGGCCACCGCCTTCACCGGCCAGGCCATCGGCACCGGCTTCGACCGCCGCTACGGCGTCCTGAAGCGGCTCGGCGCCTCGCCGCTGCCGCGCGCCGGGCTGATGGCGGCGAAGGCGGCCGCGGTGCTGGTCACGATCGCGCTCCAGCTGGTGCTGCTGACCGCCATCGCGCTGGCGCTCGGCTGGTCGCCGCGCGGCGGGGCGGGCGGGGCGCTCGCGGCGGCGCTGCTCGTGGTGCTGGGCGCGGCGGCGTTCTCCGGTCTCGGGCTGCTGATGGCCGGCACGCTCCGGGCGGAGGCGACGCTCGCGGCGGCGAACCTGGTCTTCGTACTGCTGCTGGTGGCCGGGGGCGTGATCGTGCCGCTGGAGAAGTTCCCCGACGGCGCGCGGGCGGTGCTCGAAGTGCTGCCGGTCGCGGCGCTGTCGGACGGGCTGCGGGACGTCCTCCAGGACGGCGGCGGGGTGCCGTGGGGCGACCTGGGGCTGCTGGCCGGCTGGGCGGTGCTGGGGCTGGCGGCGGCCGCGCGGTTCTTCCGCTGGGAGTGAGCGGCCGGGCGGCGCGCACGGGCTCTCGCGTACGGACGGTCGCGCACCGGCGTACGGGACCCCCGCCGCACCCCTCGTGAAACCGCGCACAAGGGGCGTCATACGATAGGCGCCGTGCAGAACCCCCTCGCCCTCGTCGCCGAGCGCTGGACCCCGACGCAGCGGACGGTCCGGCGCGCGACGCTCTCCGCGCTGCTGATGAGCATCGTCATCGTCGTCACCGGGGGCGCGGTCCGGCTGACGGGCTCCGGGCTCGGCTGCGACACCTGGCCCAAGTGCTCCGACGACAGCCTGCTGGCGACGTCCGAGATGGGCGTGCACGGCGCCATCGAGTTCGGCAACCGGCTGCTGACGTACGTGCTGTGCGCGGCCGTCGGCTGGGCCATCGTCGCCGCCCGCGCCACCAAGCCGTGGCGCCGGGAGCTGACCCGGCTCGGCTGGGTGCAGTTCTGGGTGGTCATGGGCAACGCCGTCCTCGGCGGCGCCGCGGTGCTGACCGAGCTGAACCCGTACACCGTCGCGGCCCACTTCCTGCTCGCCACCGGGCTGATCACGATCACGTACCTCACCTGGCACCGCGCCCGCGAGGGCGACGGCGGGCCCGACATGCTCGTCGGCGCCGTGGTGCGCCGGCTGACCCGGGCGCTGGTGGCGGTCTCGGTGGTGCTGCTGGCCGCCGGGACCGTCGTGACCGGCACCGGGCCGCACGCGGGCGACTCCAGCGACGTGCCCCGGATGGGGTGGATCAGCTGGGAGAGCGCGGCGAAGGTGCACTCCTTCACGGCCTGGGCGGTGGTCGCCCTGACGGTCGCGATCTGGGTGACGCTGAAGCTCGTCGACGGCCCGCCGGGACCGCTGTCCCGCACCCGCGACCTGTTCTGGGTGCTGATGTCGCAGGCCGTCGTCGGCTACGCGCAGTACCTCACGGACGTGCCCGAGTTCCTGGTCATGATCCACTTGTTCGGCTCGACGCTGGTGTGGATCGCGGTGCTGCGGGTGGTCGTCTCGCTGCGGCACCGGCCGGAGACGGGCCCGGCGGAAATGCCGCCGCAGGCGGCACCGGCGGAGGCCCGGACGGTGGGTTCCGCGGCGCCGTAGGCGCGGGTCGCCTCCGGCGGGGACGGGGGCCCTCCGGGGGGCGAAAGCCGACGCGGACGGAACGGACGGGCGGCGGTCAGGAGCCCTTCTCCCCGGCGCCGCCGCCGCTCCCCGCGCCCGTGGCACCGCCTGCCGCCGTACCGTCGCCAGGCTCGGCTCGGTCCGCCGCGGCCCGGGCGGGGTCCGTGGGCGGGGCCACACTCCGCGGCCGGCGGACGGCGCTCAGGGGCTTTTCTGCCCGCCGCCGCCGGTACCGTCCGGGCCGGCCTCCCCCGGCTGCCCGGCGCCGGTCGCCGGCGGCTCGGCCGGCCCGCCCGCTTCCGGGCCGGAGGCCGCCGGCGCGGCCGGGTTCGCCGGGCCGCCCAGCTGGATTCCGGCCATCCGCGTCCACTCGTAGGGCCCGGTCCGCACCCCCGCCGCCAGCTCGCCGTCGAAGCTCTCCTGCAACGCCACCCCCGCGGCCTCCGCCGCCGCGGTCGCGCTCTCGGTGCTGGGCGCCACCAGGTCGCCCCACGCCCCGTCCGCCCCGACCAGCACCAGCCGCGCGCCGGGTTCGCCGAGGTACGCCACCTGCCCCCGCGCGCCGCCGTGGCGGCCCGCGAAGGACTCGATCTGCCGGGTGAGCCGGCGGGTCCTGCGGTCGTCGTCGCTCATGACGCAGATGCTACCCGTCGGTAATCAGCGCAGGAAAGGATCCACGGCCACCGCGATGAACAGCAGCGACACATAGGTGATGGACCAGTGGAAGAGCCGCATCTCCTTGAGCTTCCCGCCCACGACCCCGGCCCTCGCCCGCCGCAGCAGCCCGTGCGCCTCGCGCAGCCACACCGCGCCGAGCACCGCCGCCACCACCGGGTAGAACCAGCCGGTGTAGCCCAGCGGCCACAGCAGCAGCGAGACGCCGACCATCACCCAGCTGTAGGCGACGATCTGCCGGGCGACGACCTTGTTCGACGCCACCACCGGCAGCATCGGCACCTTCACGCGCGCGTAGTCGTCCCTGACCTTCATCGACAGCGGCCAGTAGTGCGGCGGCGTCCAGAAGAACATCACCAGGAAGAGGATCAGCGAGGCCCAGGAGACGGAGTTCGTCACCGCGGACCAGCCGATCGCGACCGGCATACAGCCGGCGATGCCGCCCCACACGATGTTCTGCGAGGTACGCCGCTTCAGCAGCATCGTGTAGACGAGGACGTAGAAGAGGTTCGCGCCCAGCGCGAGCGCCGCCGACAGCGGGTTGACGAGGGTGGCGAACCACACCGTGGACAGCACCGTCAGCGCCAGCCCGAAGGCGAGCCCCTCGGCCGGCCGGACCATCCCGGTCACCAGCGGCCGCTGCTCCGTGCGGTGCATCAGCGCGTCGATGTCGCGGTCCAGGTACATGTTGAGCGCGTTGGCCCCGCCGGCGGAGAGATAGCCGCCGATGCAGGTGACGAGCACCAGCCACAGGTCGGGCACGCCCTCGGCGGCCAGGAACATCACCGGAACGGTGGTGATGAGCAGCAGTTCGATGATGCGCGGCTTCGTCAGCGCCACGAACGCCTTGACCCGGGCACCGGCCGGCCGGTGCGCGGCCTCCTGCCCGAGCACACCCGCTGGTCGGGATTCGACGGCCGTCACGGACACCTCTGCTCGGGGTCAAGGGATTTCTGTACGTCGTCACTGTAGACGCTGCGTATCGGCCCCCGGCGCGGGGGGTGCCCCGTGTTGAGCGGGTACGCGTTCCGCCCGGGGCGCCCGCGCGGGGGGCTGCGTTCGGCGGAGGTCCGGCAGGCGGGAGCGGCCCGGCACCGGCAGTCTGGTACCAGCGGGATAGGCTCGAAGGCGCCCGGTGCTTTCCGGTCGCCGGAGTTCCCGACCGTGGAGAGAGGAGCCCTGAACAAGGGTGAGCACGCAGCCGACCACCGATCTCGAGTGGAACGAACTGGACGACCGCGCGGTGGACACCGTCCGCGTTCTGGCCATGGACGCCGTACAGAAAGTCGGCAACGGCCACCCCGGCACCGCGATGAGCCTGGCCCCCGCCGCGTACACCCTCTTCCAGAAGGTGATGCGCCACGACCCCGCCGACCCGCAGTGGACCGGCCGGGACCGCTTCGTGCTCTCCGCGGGCCACTCCAGCCTGACCCTCTACATCCAGCTCTACCTCGGCGGGTTCGGCCTGGAGCTGGCCGACCTGGAGGCGTTCCGCACCTGGGGCTCCAAGACCCCCGGGCACCCCGAGTACGGGCACACCACCGGCGTCGAGACGACGACGGGGCCGCTCGGCCAGGGCCTCGCCAACGCCGTCGGCATGGCGATGTCCGCGCGGTACGAGCGCGGCCTGTTCGACCCGGACGCGCCCGCCGGCACCTCCCCGTTCGACCACCACATCTGGGTGATCGCGGGCGACGGCTGCCTCCAGGAGGGCATCTCGCACGAGGCGTCCTCGCTGGCCGGCCACCAGAAGCTGGGCAACCTCATACTGCTCTGGGACGACAACCACATCTCCATCGAGGGCGACACCGCCGCCGCCGTCTCCGAGGACACGATCGCGCGCTACGAGGCGTACGGCTGGCACGTCCAGCGGGTCGACCAGAAGCCGAACGGCGACCTGGACCCCGAGGCGCTGTACCGGGCCTTCGAGGAGGCCCGGGCGGTCACCGACCGGCCGTCGTTCATCGCGGCCCGCTCGATCATCGCCTGGCCGGCCCCGAACGCGCAGAACACCGAGGCCGCGCACGGCTCGGCGCTGGGCGAGGAGGAGGTCGCCGCGACCAAGCGGATCCTCGGCTTCGACCCCGCCAAGCACTTCGAGGTCGACCCCGACGTGCTCACGCACGCCCGCGCGCTCGGTGAGCGCGGCGCGGAGGCGCACGCCGCGTGGGACAAGCAGTTCGCGGTCTGGCGGCAGACCAACCCCGGGCGCGCCGCCGAGTTCGACCGGATCCGCGCCGGCGAACTGCCCGCGGGCTGGGCGGACGAGCTGCCGTCCTTCCCGGCCGGCAAGGCCGTCGCCACCCGCAAGGCGTCGGGCGAGGTGCTGAAGGCGCTCGGCCCGGTGGTGCCCGAGCTGTGGGGCGGCTCCGCCGACCTCGCCGGGTCGAACAACACCACCATCCCCGGCTCGGCCTCGTTCCTGCCCGCCGACAACCCGCTGGCCGGCGCCGATCCGTACGGCCGGACCGTCCACAACGGCATCCGCGAGCACGCGATGGCCGCCGTCATGAACGGCGTCACGCTGCACGGCAACACCCGCGTGTACGGCGGCACCTTCCTGGTGTTCTCCGACTACATGCGCAACGCGGTGCGGCTGTCGGCGCTGATGCACCTGCCGGTGACGTACGTGTGGACGCACGACTCCATCGGCCTCGGCGAGGACGGCCCGACCCACCAGCCGGTCGAGCACCTGTCGAGCCTGCGCGCGATCCCCGGGCTGAACGTGGTCCGCCCGGCGGACGCCAACGAGACCGTCATCGCCTGGCGCGAGATCATGCGCCGCTACACCAAGGAGTTCGGCGTCGGCGCCCCGCACGGCCTGGCGCTGACCCGGCAGGGCGTGCCGACGTACGAGCCGAACGAGGAGGCGGCCCGCGGCGGCTACGTGATGTTCGAGGCCGAGGGCCCCGGCGGCGAGCGGGCCGAGCCGCAGGTGATCCTCATCGGCACCGGCTCCGAGGTGCAGCTCGCGGTCGGCGCCCGCGAGCAGTTGCAGGCCGAGGGCGTGCCGACGCGGGTGGTGTCCATGCCGTCGGTGGAGTGGTTCGACGAGCAGCCGCGGGAGTACCGCGACGCCGTGCTGCCGCCCGCCGTCCGGGCCCGGGTGGCGGTCGAGGCGGGCGTCGGGATGTCGTGGCACCGGTTCACCGGGGAGGCCGGACGCGTCGTCTCCCTGGAGCACTTCGGCGCCTCCGCCGACTACAAGGTCCTGTTCCGCGAGTACGGCCTCACCGCCGAGGCCGTCGCCGAGGCCGCCCGGGAATCCCTGCGGGGCTGAAGTCGCTGAACGCATACAGACGCGCACCCAGACGATAACGACGGCAGGAGATGCAATACCGATGACCGACGCACTAGAGCGCCTCTCCGGTGAGGGCGTCGCGATCTGGCTCGACGACCTGTCCCGCAAGCGCATCACGTCCGGCAACCTCGCCGAACTGATCGACGAGAGCCACGTCGTGGGCGTGACCACCAACCCCACGATCTTCCAGAAGGCCATCTCGGCGGGCGACGGCTACGACGGCCAGCTCACGGACCTCGCCGCCCGCGGCGTCACCGTCGAGGAGGCCGTCCGTATGATCACGACGGCCGACGTGCGCGACGCCACCGACGTGCTCCGCCCGGTGTACGACGCCACCGAGGGCCAGGACGGCCGGGTCTCCATCGAGGTCGACCCGCGCCTGGCCCACGACACCGCCGCCACGATCGCCGAGGCCAAGCAGCTGGCCTGGCTGGTGGACCGGCCCAACCTGTTCGTGAAGATCCCTGCCACCCGGGCGGGGCTGCCCGCCATCACCGAGGTGATCGGCAAGGGCATCAGCGTCAACGTCACGCTGATCTTCTCCCTGGAGCGCTACCGCGAGGTGATGGACGCCTTCCTCGCCGGTCTGGAGCGGGCGAAGGCCGCCGGCCTGGACCTGGCGGAGATCCGCTCGGTCGCCTCGTTCTTCGTCTCCCGGGTGGACACCGAGGTCGACAAGCGGCTCGACGCCCTGGGCACCCCCGAGGCGAAGGAGGCGCGCGGCAAGGCGGCCGTCGCCAACGCCCGGCTGGCGTACGAGGCGTACGAGGAGGTCTTCTCCTCGGACCGCTGGGCCGCGCTGGAGAAGGCCGGCGCCCACAAGCAGCGCCCCCTGTGGGCGTCGACGGGCGTGAAGGACAAGGCGTACAAGGACACGCTCTACGTGGACGAGCTGGTCGCGCCGGGCACGGTCAACACCATGCCGGAGCCGACCCTGCACGCCGTCGCCGACCACGGCGCGATCCGCGGCGACGCGGTACGCGGCACGTACGCGGAGGCCCGCGCCGACCTCGACGCCCTGGAGAAGCTGGGCATCTCGTACGACGAGGTGGTCGCCCTGCTGGAGGACGAGGGCGTGGAGAAGTTCGCGAAGTCCTGGACCGACCTGCTCGACTCCACCCGGACCGAGCTTGAGCGCCGCGCACCGAAGGGGGCGTAGTCGACGGTGACGGCCTCCGGCACCAACCCGCTGCGGGACCCGCAGGACCGGCGGCTGCCGCGGATCGCGGGCCCGTCGGGCCTGGTGATCTTCGGCGTCACCGGCGACCTGTCGCGCAAGAAGCTGATGCCCGCCGTGTACGACCTGGCGAACCGGGGGCTGCTGCCGCCCGGCTTCTCCCTCGTCGGCTTCGCCCGCCGCGAGTGGGAGAACGAGGACTTCGCGCAGGTCGTGCACGACTCGGTCAAGGAGCACGCCCGCACGCCGTTCCGCGAGGAGGTGTGGCAGCAGCTCTCCGAGGGCTTCCGGTTCGTCCAGGGCGACTTCGACGACGACGCGGCCTTCGAGCGGCTCCGCACCACCATCGAGGACCTGGACAAGGCGCGCGGCACGGGCGGCAACTTCGCGTTCTACCTCTCCGTGCCGCCGAAGTTCTTCCCGCTGGTCGTGCAGCAGCTCAAGGAGCACAACCTGGCCGACCCGGCGGGCGGCTCCTGGCGGCGCGCGGTCATCGAGAAGCCGTTCGGGCACGATCTGAAGAGCGCCGAGGAGCTCAACCGGATCGTGCACGAGGTCTTCGAGCCCGACCAGGTCTTCCGCATCGATCACTACCTGGGCAAGGAGACCGTCCAGAACATCCTGGCGCTGCGCTTCGCCAACACGATGTTCGAGCCGCTCTGGAACCGGTCGTACGTCGACCACGTGCAGATCACCATGGCCGAGGACATCGGCATCGGCGGCCGCGCCGGCTACTACGACGGCATCGGCGCGGCCCGCGACGTCATCCAGAACCACCTGCTGCAGCTGCTGGCGCTGACCGCGATGGAGGAGCCGACGGCCTTCGACGCGCAGCCGCTGGTGGCGGAGAAGATCAAGGTGCTGGAGTCGGTGCACCTCCCCGCCGACCTGGCCCGGCACACGGTACGCGGGCAGTACACGGCCGGCTGGCAGGGCGGCGAGAAGGTCCGCGGCTACCTGGAGGAGGAGGGCATCGACCCGAAGTCCGGGACCGACACCTACGCCGCGATCAAGCTGGAGATCGACAACCGCCGGTGGGCGGGCGTGCCGTTCTACCTGCGCGCCGGCAAGCGGCTCGGCCGCCGGGTCACGGAGATCGCCGTCGTCTTCCAGCGGGCGCCGCACCTGCCGTTCGACACCACCGACACGATGGAGCTGGGCCAGAACGCGCTGGTGATCCGCGTCCAGCCGGACGAGGGCATCACCGTGCGGTTCGGCTCCAAGGTGCCGGGCACCTCGATGGAGGTGCGGGACGTGACGATGGACTTCGCCTACGGCGAGTCCTTCACCGAGTCCAGCCCGGAGGCGTACGAGCGGCTGCTGCTGGACGTGCTCCTCGGCGACGCCAACCTCTTCCCGCGGCACCAGGAGGTCGAGCTGTCCTGGAAGATCCTCGACCCCATCGAGGAGCACTGGGCCGCGCACGGCAGGCCCGAGCCGTACACCGCGGGCACCTGGGGGCCGAGGGCGGCGGACGACATGCTGGCACGAGACGGACGGAGCTGGCGGCGGCCATGAACATCGACCTCACCGAGACCACCTCGGCCCAGATCAACTCCGCGCTCGTCGGCGCCCGGCGGGCCACCGGCACGCCGGCCGTCGGGATGGTGCTCACCCTCGTCATCGTCACCGACGAGGGCAACCACTACGACGCGCTCAAGGCCGCCAGCCAGGCGTCCAAGGAGCACCCGTCGCGCATCCTCGTCGTCATCAAGCGCCCCGGCCGCTCCCCGCGCGAGCGCGCGCTGGCGCGGCTGGACGCGGAGGTGCGCGTCGGCAACGAGACGGACACCGGCGAGACGGTGCTGCTGCGGCTGCACGGCGAGCTGGCCGGGCACGCGGCGAGCGTCGTGCTGCCGCTGCTGCTGCCGGACGCGCCGGTGGTGGTGTGGTGGCCGGAGGACGCGCCGGAGAACCCGGCGGAGGACCTGCTCGGCAAGCTCGCCACCCGCCGGATCACGGACGCGGCGGCCTGCGAGGACCCGGTCGGCGCGCTGCGCCAGCGGGCCGCGGCGTACGAGCCCGGGGACACCGACCTGGCGTGGACCCGGATCACGCCGTGGCGCAGCATGCTGGCGGCGGCGCTGGACCAGCGGCACGCGACCATCGAGTCGGCGGTGGTGGAGGGCGAGGAGTACAACCCCTCCACGGAGCTGCTGGCGCTGTGGCTGGCGGACCGGCTGGGCGTGCCGGTTGAGCGGACGGGCTCGCCGGGGCCGGGGCTGACCGCGGTGCGGCTGCTGACGACGGACGGCGTGATCTGCCTCGACCGGCCGAACGGGGCGCTGGCGGAGCTGGCGGTCCCGGGGCAGCCGGAGCGGCACGTGGCGCTCAAGCGGCGGACGACGGCGGAGCTGATCGCCGAGGAGCTGCGGCGGCTGGACCCGGACGAGGCGTACGCGCACGCGGTGGCGTACGGCGTGGAGCGGCTGGCGCCGCCGGGAGCGGTGGAGCGGGCCGTCGCGGGCTCCGCGGCCGCGGAGGCCCCCGCTGCGGCCACGGAGTCCGCGGAGTCCGCGGAGTCCGCGGCGGCCGGCGGGAAGAGGAAGCGGCCCGCGAAGAAGGCGGCGCCGGACTCGAAGCCGTCCTCGTGAGCGCGCCGCAGATCGTCGTCCACCGCGACCGGGAGCTGATGGCCGAGGCCGCCGCCGCCCGGCTGATCACCAAGGTCGTGGACGCGCAGGCCGCCCGCGGCGCCGTCTCGGTCGTGCTCACCGGCGGCCGCAACGGCAACGGCCTGCTGGCCGCGCTCGCCGCCGCGCCGGCCCGGGACGCGGTGGACTGGTCGCGGCTGGACCTGTGGTGGGGCGACGAGCGCTTCCTGCCGGCCGGCGACCCCGACCGCAATGCGACCCAGGCGCGCGCCGCGCTGCTGGACGCGGTGCCGGTCGACCCGGCGCGGGTGCACGAGATGCCGGCGGCGCAGGCGGAGTTCGGCGCCGACGCGGACGCGGCGGCGGCCGCGTACGCGCGCGACCTGGCCGCCGCGGCGCGGCCGGAGGACCACGGGCCGGTCCCGGCGTTCGACGTGCTGCTGCTGGGCGTCGGCCCGGACACGCACGTCGCGTCGCTGTTCCCGGAGCTGCCGGGGGTACGGGAGACGGAGCGCACGGTCGTCGGCGTGCACGGGGCGCCGAAGCCGCCGCCGACACGGATCTCGCTGACGCTGCCGGCGATCCGCGCGGCGCGGGAGGTGTGGCTGCTGGCGGCGGGCGAGGACAAGGCCCGGGCGGCGGCGATGGCGCTGTCCGGCGCGGGCGAGATCCAGACCCCGGCGGCGGGCGCGCGCGGCCTCCGGCGGACGCTGTGGCTCCTGGACCGCCCGGCGGCGGCCCTGCTGCCCCCGACGCTGTACCCGCCGGCGTCGCCGTAGCGCGCGCTGCGGCGGCCCCGGGCGGAGGGAGACACCGCCGCGGGCGGCGCCTTGCGGCCCCGCGACCGGCCGCCCGGCCGGAAGGGAAGCGGCACCCGGCCCGAAGCGACGCGCGGCGGCAGCCGGGCGCCCGCCCGGAGGCGCCCGTCAGCACCGCCGTCGTCGGCGGGCCCTGGGCAGGGGCGGCCGGAGGCAGCCCCCGGCCCGCGGCGGCCGCACCGCCCGAACGCGCCGCGCGCCCCGGGGCGCGCGGGACGTCGCCGGGCCGGGAGCGGATCTCCCCCACCGCCCCCGCCGTGCGCGGCGAGGAACCCGCCCCCGGCTCGCGTCAGCGGATCGCGCGCGCCAGCGCGACCGCGCCGGCCAGGCCGTCCGGGACCGGGGCCGGGGTCAGGCCGTACGCGCGCATGCGGGCGGCGAAGCGGGGCAGCAGCGGCCCGCCGGGGCCGAGGAGGCCGCCGGTGGTGACCAGGGGCTCGCCGGGGACCGGCGCGTGGACGGCGGCCGTCTCCGCGAGGCGGTCCGCGGCCTCGTCCAGGATCGCCGCGGCCACCGCGTCGCCCGCCTCCGCGGCCCGCACGACCACCGGGCACAGCCGCGCGATCGCCATCGGCGCCCCCGCGAACCCGGCGTCCACGAGCGCCATCCGCACCCCCGCCGACCGGGACCCGGTACCGAGCGGCGCCGCCGTGGGACCCCGGCCCCGCCCGCGCGCCCCCGCCGCGCCCGGCCCGTGCCCGTCCGGCCCGTGCCCGTCCACCGCGCCCGACCCGGCGCCGCCCGACTCCGGCGCACCCGGCCCGCCGCCCGCCTGCGCCGTCCCTTCCGCACCCCCGCCCCCGCCGGCCCCTGGCCCTCCGCCCGTCGCCGCCGCCAGCAGCTCCGCCAGCGCCGTCGCCGGCCCGCGGCCGTCCAGCGCCCGCAGCGCCGCGCGCAGCGCCTCGCGGGCGATCCAGAAGCCGCTTCCCTCGTCGCCCAGGAGCCACCCGTGGCCGTCGGTCGACGCCGTCTGCCGCCGGTCCGCGATCCGGGACGCCGACGCGCCCGTGCCCGCGATCACCACCACCCCGGACGCCGGCGCGCCCGGTCCCGCCGCGAAGGCGATCTCCGCGTCGCCGCACACCCGCACCGGCGCGGCCCCCGCCCCGCTGCGGCGCAGCGCCGCGCGCAGGGCCGCGTGCACCACCCGCGTGCCCCTGTCGTCCGGGTTCCGGGGGTCCGCGCCCGCGACGCCCGCCACCACCGCCGCGACCGTCCCGGCCCCCGCGCCCGCCGCTTCCGCCAGCGGCGCCACGCACGCCGTCAGCCGCTCCGTGAGCACCTCCGCCGGCACCGACCGCGGGTTCCCCGCCCCCGCCGACGCCGTGCGCAGCACCGCGCCCCCGGCGGCCGGCGCGAGGGCCGCGCGGAGGCTCGTACCGCCCGCGTCGATGCCGATGACCAGCTTCTCCATTGCCCGCTCCCGGTGGTCGACGCCCCGCCGCGGCCGCACCCGCACCCTTGACGGGCCGTACGCGACTGCCTGAGATTGACCCCGCGTACGGCACGTTGTCCAGACCACTCCCGGGAGCCCCGATGACCGACAAGCCGATCAGCGCAGCCGCCTTCACCGCCGCCGCCCTGGCCTCGCTCCGGCGGGTGGCGGAGGGGCAGCGCGCCGAGGTCGACGCCGCCGCCCGGGTGTTCGCGGACGCGCTCGGCGGCGACGGCGTGGTCCAGGCGTTCGGCACCGGGCACTCCGAGTCGCTGGCCACCGAGATCGCGGGCCGGGCCGGCGGCTTCGTACCGACGAACAAGATCGCCCTGCGCGACCTGGTGATCTACGGCGGCGAGCCCCCCGAGCTGCTCAGCGACGCCAGGCTGGAGCGCGACCCGGGCACCGCGCGCCGGCTGTACGAGCTGGCCGCGCCGGCCCCCGAGGACGTCTTCGTCATCGCCTCGAACTCCGGCATCAACGGCTGCGTCGTCGAGATGGCCGCCGTCGTCAAGGAGCACGGCCACCCGCTGATCGCGATCACCTCGCTGGCCCACGGCGCCCGCGCGGAGTCCCGGCACCCCTCCGGGGGGCGGCTGACCGACCACGCGGACGTGGTCCTCGACAACGGCGCCCCCTTCGGCGACTCCGTGCTCACGCTGCCGGGCGGCGGCACCGCGTGCGCGGTGTCGTCGATCACCGGCGCGCTGCTGGTGCAGCAGGTCGTCGCCGAGGCGGTCCGGCTGCTGCTGGAGCGGGGCGCGACGCCGCCGGTGTACCTGTCGGCGAACATCCCGGCGGGCGACGAGCACAACGCCGCCCTGGAGGCCCGCTACGCGGGCCGGATCCGGCGCGGCGCGTAGCGCAGCAGCACCAGCGCCGAGTCGTCGTGCAGCTCGGGCGTCCAGTCCGCCAGGTCGCGGCGCAGCGCCGCCAGCACCTCCGCGGGCGGGCCGTGCCGCGGCCCGCGGGCGTAGTGCTCCGCCAGCGGGAAGAACTCGCCCGCCGCGTCGCGCGCCTCCAGCACGCCGTCGGTGACCAGCAGCAGCTCGTCGCCCTCGGCGAGGACCACGGTGCTCTCCTTGACCTCCGCGACACGCTTCGTCAGGCCGAGGCCCAGCGGCGGGCCGCTGTACACGTCGGTCTCGCGTACGCGCCCGGCGACGGTGCGCAGCAACGGCGGCGGATGGCCGTGGCTGAGGGCGCGGCACACGCCCTGCGGCGAGATCGTCAGCAGCAGGACGGTGGCGAAGCTCTCGGGGCCGCCGTCCCGCGCCAGGCTGCGGTCCATGCGGGCGGCGATCCGGTCCAGCTCCGGCTCCTCGTACGCGGCCTCGCGGAAGACGCCGATGACCATGGCGGTGGTGGGGATGACGGAGAGGCCGTGGCCGCGCACGTCGCCGATGACGACGCGCACGCCCCAGCGGGTGTCGAGCACCTTGTAGAAGTCGCCGCCGATCATCGCCTCGTCCGCGGCGGAGCGGTACGAGTGCGCCACCTGGACCGGCCCGGCGCGCCCCGGCGGCGGAGGCAGCAGGGCCCGCTGGGCGACGTTGGCGACCCGGGTGACGTTCACCAGCCGCCGCTCCCGCGCGAGGCGCTCGTGGTGGACGGCGAGGCCGATTCCGACCGCGATGACGATGGCGGCGACGCGGGCCCAGAACTCCAGGTCCAGGTGGAAGTTCCACCAGCTCAGCAGGGCGGTGACGGGCAACGCGACCGCCCCGGAGACGAGGATCGCGGTCCGGGAGCCGTTGACCGCGACGAACACCGGAGCGACCGCGAGCAGCGTGGCCATCGAGTGTCCGCGCCCGGTCGCCAGGTCGACGGCGGTGGCGGCGGCGAAGTACACGCCCACGATCCAGTAGGACCAGGAGGAGGTTCCGCGCAGCACCCGCATCCCTCCAGGCTGCCGCGCGGCCCTCCGCCCCGCGAGCCGAGCGCCGCCGGACGCCGCAGGTCAGCGCCCCCGCAGCGCCCGGTAGGCGTCGACGAGCGCGACGGTCGAGCCGTCCAGCCCGGGCACGTCCGCGCCGTCGGTGAGCGCCGGCTCCAGCCGCTTGGCCAGCACCTTGCCCAGCTCGACGCCCCACTGGTCGAAGGAGTCGATGTTCCACACCGCGCCCTGGACGAAGACCTTGTGCTCGTACAGGGCGACGAGCTGCCCCAGCACCGAGGGCGTGAGGCCGTCGGCCAGGATCGTCGTCGTCGGGTGGTTTCCCGGGAATGTACGGTGCGGCACCTGCGCCGCGGGCACGCCCTCGGCCGCCACCTCCGCCGCCGTCCTGCCGAAGGCGAGCGCCTGGCCCTGGGCGAAGAGGTTGGCCATCAGCAGGTCGTGCTGCCCGGCCAGGTCGCCCAGCTCGGCGACGGGCCGGGCGAAGCCGATGAGGTCGGCGGGGATCATCTTCGTGCCCTGGTGGAGCAGTTGGTAGTAGGCGTGCTGGCCGTTGGTGCCGGGCGTGCCCCAGACCACCGGCCCGGTCTGCCAGCCGACCCGCTCGCCGCCGCGGTCGGTGGCCTTGCCGTTGGACTCCATGTCGAGCTGCTGCAGGTAGGCGGTGAACTTCGACAGGTAGTGGCTGTACGGCAGGACGGCGTGCGACTGCGCGTCGAAGAAGTTCCCGTACCAGATGCCCAGCAGCCCCAGCAGCAGCGGCGCGTTGTCCTCCGGCGGCGCGGTGCGGAAGTGCTCGTCGACGAGCCGGAAGCCGGCGAGCATCTCCCGGAAGGCGACCGGGCCGATGGCCACCATCAGGGACAGGCCGATGGCGGAGTCGTACGAGTAGCGCCCGCCGACCCAGTCCCAGAACTCGAACATGTTGTCCGTGTCGATGCCGAACTCGGCGACCTTCGCGGCGTTCGTCGACAGGGCGACGAAGTGCTTGGCGACCGCCTCGTCGCCGGCGCCCAGGCCCGCCAGCAGCCAGCGCTTGGCGGCGGCGGCGTTGGTGATCGTCTCGATGGTGGTGAAGGTCTTGGAGGCGATGACGAACAGCGTGGTCTCGGGGTCGAGGTCGCGCACGGCCTCGTGCAGGTCGGCGCCGTCGACGTTGGAGACGAAGCGGACGGTGAGGTCCCGCTCGGTGTAGGCGCGCAGCGCCTCGTACGCCATGGCCGGGCCGAGGTCGGAGCCGCCGATGCCGACGTTGACGACGGCGCGGACCGGCTTGCCGGTGTGGCCGCGCCACTCGCCGGAGCGGACCCGGTCGGCGAAGGTGGCCATGCGGGTCAGCACGTGGTGCACGCCGGGGACCACGTCGGTGCCGTCCACCTCGACCGACTCGGCGCTGGGCGCGCGCAGCGCGGTGTGCAGCACGGCGCGGTCCTCGGTGATGTTGATCTTCTCGCCGCGGAACATGGCGTCGCGCAGCCCGGCCACCCCGGTCGCGGCGGCCAGTTCGCGCAGCAGGCGCAGCGTCTCGTCGGTGACGAGGTGCTTGGAGTAGTCGAGGTAGAGATCGCCGACGCGGAGCGTGTACCGGCGGCCGCGCTCGGGGTCGGCGTCGAACAGCTCGCGCAGGTGCGTGGCGCCGAACTCCTCGCGGTGCTTGGCGAGGGCGTGCCACTCGGGGGTCTGGTCGAGCCTGGTGCGTGACGTGGTGTCGGCCATGGCACCCAACCTAATTGATCCCGGAGCGCGCCGCCGGTCCGAGCGTGAGCACCGCCAGGCCGACGAGCGCGGCGGCGGCGAGCGCCGGGGTGTTCATGCCGTACGAGCCGGCCAGCACCCCGCCGAGCACGGCCCCGAGCGGCACGACGGAGACCGCCAGGGTGCGGAACGCGGCGCTGACCCGGCCGATGGCGCCCGCGGGGCTGCGCCGCTGGAGGACGGTGACCTCGGTGGCGGTCCAGAGCATCCCGGCGAAGCCGAAGACGGCGAGCGCGGCGCCGGCCGCGGGCAGGCTGCGTACGGTGCCGAACGCCGCCAGGCACGCCGCCTGCGCGAGGCCCGCCCCGACCAGGGTGCGCGCCTCGCCGAGGGCGGCGGCGACGCGGCCCGCGGCCACGCCGCCGGCGACGCTGCCGGCCCCGTACGCGGTGAGCGCGAGGGCGTAGCCGGTGGCGCCCGCGCCGAGCCAGCCGGTGAGGTGCAGGACGAGCGTGGCGACGAGGGCGCCGATGCCGGTGTTGGCGACGGCGGTGGCCGCGCAGACGCCCCGGAGCACCGGGTCGCGCCACAGCGCGGCGAGGCCGTCGCCGATGTCGCGGCGCAGCGGAGTACGGGGCCGCGCGGCGGCCGGTCGCGGGGCGGTCCGGTGCGGCAGGCCGGCGACGAGGACGGCGGCCAGCAGGTACGTGACGGCGTCCACGGCGTACGGCACAGCCGCCCCGGCGCCGACGAGCACGGGCACCAGCGGGGTGCCGGCGAAGCGGTGCACGGCCTCCTGGCCGGCGAGCAGCCGCCCGTTGGCGGTGCCGAGCGCCGCGGCGGGCACGACGGCGGGCAGCAGGGCGGTGGCGGCGTTGTCGAAGACGGTCTGGAGCGCGGTGAGCGCGAAGGCGAGGACGAGGAGCAGGGCGATGCCCGCCCGGTCCAGCCACACCGCGAGCGCGAACGCGGCCATGAGCAGGCCGCGCAGCACGTCCACGGTCCACATGGCGCGCCGCTGGTCGACCCGGTCGGCGAGGGCGCCGCCGAGCAGCCCGAAGAGCAGCCAGGGCAGGTGTCCGCAGGCGGTGACGAGCGCGACGAGCAGCGCGGAGTCGGTCAGCTCGACCGCGAGCAGCGGCAGCGCGGCGCCCCGCAGGGCGTCGCCGAAGCGGGAGACGACGGCGGCCGACCACAGCCGCCCGAACCCTCCCCCTACGCCCTGCGGGCGTGGGGGCACCCCCACGCCAGGCGGTGCGGCGGCGTCCCGCGGGGGTGTGGCCTCAGCGGCCATCGGCGGACCCCGGCACACCCGGTCTCGGGGCGGCACTTCGCCGTGCGGGGAACGGCACCGGACGCCCGCGGGTACCGCGCACGCGCGGCCGCGCGCCGTGGGGGGACCCGCCCTCCGGGCGGACGACGGGGGTGTGGGACGGCTCCTCGGATCGCATGCCGGGACCGTAGGCGCGCCCGGCGGGCGGCCGCCTCGGGCGGTTGCCCTATCCGCCGCCTCAGATCGGCGGCCGGTCGGTCAGATCTCGCCGCGGAGCTTGGCGAGCGCCTCGGCGAGGATCGCCTCGCCGTCGGCGTCGCTGCGCCGCTCACGCACGTAGGCGAGGTGGGTCTTGTACGGCTCGGTCCGCGGCGGGTCGGGCGGGTTGTCCCGGTCCTGGCCCGCCGGGAAACCACAGCGCGGGCAGTCCCAGGTGTCCGGGATCTGTGCGTCGGAGGCGAAGCTGGGCCGGGTCTCGTGCCCGTTGGAACACCAGAAGGGGACCCGCAGGCGGGGCGCTGACTCGCCTCGCTCCGCCTCGCCCATCGGCCCGGCGCCGACCCGGCTTCCCCGGATCGCGTTGCCACTTGCCACGGTCGTAACTCCCTGCGTGAAATGCGGCGAGGCATCGTCGGCGACCCCGCCGCGGGCGCCCCAGTCTACGTACCGTCAGCCGTCGTGGTGGCTCAGCTGTCGAACTTCATCAGCAGGCCGAGCACGACGATGATGGCGAACCAGATCAGGCCCACGACCACCGTGATCCGGTCGAGGTTTCGCTCGGCGACGGAGGAGCCGCCGACGGAGGACTGCATGCCGCCGCCGAACATGTCGGACAGGCCGCCGCCCTTCCCCTTGTGCATGAGAACGAGCATCATCATCAGCCCGCTGAAGATGATCAGGGCGATGGAGAACGCCACGGTCACGGCTTTTCCAACTCTCTCGGTGACGGACGGGTACGGAAGGGGGCCGGCGCGGTCGTCCCGCGTGCCCGGCCCCCGACAGCCTACGCCGAACAGGCGGCCCGGGCCTACTCCCCGGCCTACGGAGAGTGGGCCCGGGGTCACGGGCTACTGGTCGCGGAAGCGGACGATCTTGACGAACTCGTCGGCGTCCAGGGAGGCCCCGCCGATCAGCGCGCCGTCCACGTCCGGCTGCGCCATGATCGCGGCGACGTTGCCGCTCTTCACGGAGCCGCCGTACTGGATGCGCACCGCGGCCGCCACCTCGTCGCCGTACAGCTCCGCCAGCCGCCGCCGGATCGCGCCGCAGACCTCCTGCGCGTCCTCCGGGGTGGCGACCTCGCCGGTGCCGATGGCCCACACCGGCTCGTACGCGACGACGACGCTCTCCGCGTCCGCCGCGGGGACGTCCTTCAGCGCGCCGTCGAGCTGCGCGAGGGTGTGCGCGACCTGCTCGCCGGCCTTGCGCACCTCCAGGCCCTCGCCGATGCACAGGATCGGCGTGATGCCGTGCTTGAAGGCCGCCTTGACCTTGGCGCCCACGAGCGCGTCGTCCTCGCCGTGGTACTGCCGGCGCTCGGAGTGGCCGACGACGACGTAACGGCAGTGGAGCTTGGCCAGCATGGGCCCGGAGACGTCGCCCGTGTACGCGCCGGAGTCGTGCGGCGAGATGTCCTGGGCACCGTACTTGATCTTCAGCTTGTCGCCGTCCACGAGCGTCTGCACCGAACGCAGGTCGGTGAACGGCGGCAGGACGGCGACCTCGACGGCCTCGTAGTCCTTGTCGTGCAGCGCGAACGCGAGCTTCTGGACGTGCGCGATGCCCTCAAGGTGGTTGAGGTTCATCTTCCAGTTGCCCGCCATGAACGGGGTACGGGTCGGCTTGTCACTCATCGTTCGGGTCAGTCCTCCAGTGCGGCGAGGCCGGGGAGCGTCTTGCCTTCGAGGTATTCGAGGCTGGCGCCGCCACCGGTCGAGATGTGGCCGAACGCGTTCTCGTCGAAGCCCAGGATCCGGACCGCGGCGGCGCTGTCGCCGCCGCCGACGACGGTGAACGCGGAGCTGTCCAGCAGGGCCCGCGCCACGGCGCGGGTGCCCGCGGCGTAGTCGGGGTGCTCGAAGACGCCCATCGGCCCGTTCCAGAAGACCGTGGCGGCGTCGGCGATCTTCGAGGCGAAGAGCCGGCCGGACTCCGGGCCGATGTCCAGCCCCATCATGCCGGCGGGGATGGCGTCGGCCGGTACGGTCTCGGGCTCGGTCGGCGCCTGCGCCTTGACGTCCGGGAACTCGCGGGCCGCGACCACGTCGACGGGGAGCACGAACTCCACGCCGAGCCGCTCGGCCCGGGCCAGGTACTCGCGGACCGCGGGCACCTGCTCCTCCTGCAACAGGCTGGCGCCGACCTCGTAGCCCCTGGCCTTGAGGAACGTGTACGCCATGCCGCCGCCGACGAGGATGCGGTCGGCCTTCTCCAGCAGGTGATCGATGACCCCGAGCTTGTCGGAGACCTTGGCGCCGCCGAGCACGACCGCGTACGGCCGGGCGACGTCCTCGGTGAGCCTGCGCAGGACGCCCACCTCGGTGGCGATGAGGTGGCCGACGTAGTGCGGCAGCCGGGCCGGCAGGTCGTACACCGAGGCGTGCTTGCGGTGCACGGCGCCGAAGCCGTCGCCCACGTACACGTCGGCGAGCTCCGCCAGCTCGTCCGCGAACGCGCCGCGCTCGGCGTCGTCCTTCGCGGTCTCGCCGGCGTTGAACCGCAGGTTTTCGAGCAGCGTGACCTCGCCGTCGCCGAGCCCGGCGACGGTGGCCTTCGCGCTCTCGCCCACGGTGTCCGTGGCGAACTCCGTCTTCTTCGCGGAGTCCCCGAGCAGTTCGCCCAGCCGGCGCGCCACCGGCGCGAGCGAGAAGGCCGGGTCCGGCGCGCCCTTGGGGCGGCCGAGGTGAGAGGCGACGACCACCCGCGCGCCGGCCTCGGCCAGCTTGGCGATCGTCGGGGCGACGGCGCGGATGCGGCCGTCGTCGGTGATGGCGGTGCCGTCCAGCGGCACGTTGAGGTCGGCGCGGACGAAGACCCGCTGGCCGGCGACGCCTTCGCCGAGGAGGTCGTCGAGCGTCTTCATGGAGACTCCTGCGTCACTGCTGACGCCGCCCGCGCACCGCCGCGTAGCGGCGCGCACGGCGGCCCGGTCGTCGGAACGAGCGGGGCCCGCCGCCCTGCGGCGGCCGGGCCCCGGCCCACGTGAACTGCGCGGGGAGCCGCGGCGCCCCGGCTGCCGTGCGGCGTGGCCGGCACGGCGGGTGCACCGCCCTAGAGCCGCTCGCCGACGAAGGTGGTGATGTCGACCAGACGGTTGGAGTAGCCCCACTCGTTGTCGTACCAGCCGACGATCTTGACCTGCTTGCCCTGCGCCATGGTCAGCAGGGAGTCGAAGGTGCAGGACGGCGGGGTGTTGACGATGTCCGAGGAGACGATCGGGTCCTCGGTGTACTCCACGATGCCCTTCAGCTGCCCCTCGGCGGCCTTCTGGTACGCGGCGTTGACCTCGTCCTTGGTGACCTCGCGGCTCAGCTCGACGACCAGGTCGGTCACGGAGCCGGTGGGCACCGGGACGCGCATGGCGATGCCGTCCAGCTTGCCCTTGAGCTGCGGGAGGACGAGCGCGGTGGCCTTCGCGGCGCCGGTGGTGGTCGGAATGATGTTCTCGGCGGCGGCGCGGGCGCGGCGCAGGTCCTTGTGCGGGAAGTCCAGGATGCGCTGGTCGTTGGTGTAGGCGTGGACGGTGGTCATCATGCCCTGCACGATGCCGAAGTTCTCGTCCAGCACCTTCGCCATCGGCGCGACGCAGTTCGTCGTGCACGAGGCGTTGGAGATGATGTGGTGCGCGGAGGGGTCGTAGGAGTCCTCGTTGACCCCCATCACGATGGTGATGTCCTCGCCCTTGGCGGGCGCGGAGATGATGACCTTCTTCGCCCCGGCGGCCAGGTGCTTCTTGGCGTCCTCGGCCTTGGTGAAGATGCCGGTGGACTCGATGACGACGTCCACGCCCAGCTCGCCCCAGGGCAGGTTCGCGGGGTCGCGCTCGGCGAGCATCTTGATGGGGCGCCCGTCGACGGTGATGGCGTCGGCGGTGTGGCTCACCTCGGCCTTGAGCTTGCCGAGCAGGGTGTCGTACGTGAGCAGGTGTGCGATGGTCGCGGCGTCACCCAGGTCGTTGAACGCCACGACCTCGATGTCCGCACCCTGCTCCAGGATGGCGCGGAAGTAGTTGCGGCCGATGCGGCCGAAGCCGTTGATGCCTACGCGGATCGTCACGAACCGATCTCCTCGTTGGTACGCCGGTCCTTCATCGACCGGTGCTCTGACTGGGAATCCCCGACCACATCCGACCCTACCGCTTCCACCCCCTCGTGGCGGCCCGGACCCCGCCGGTGACGCGGACGGCGGCCCGCACCCCCCGGTTGGGCTGCGGGCCGCCGCCGCGGTCCGGCGTCGTCGCCGGTCAGCGGGTGTGCGTCAGCGCCTCAGATGGGACAGGGCGCGGCTCAGAAGAGCGGCTCGTGCGGCCCGGTCGTCCAGGTGCTCGACGCCGAAGCCGACGAGGACGGTGTCGCGGGTGGCGACGGCCCCGTAGCTCTCGAAGAGCTTGCCGGAGCGGGTCCAGTCGGCGTCCGCCGGCGGGCTGCCGGGCGGCGGGCCGGGCGTCGACCAGGCGCCGAGTCCGCTCTCGAATCCCTCGGCGCCGGTCGCGGCGCCGCCGACGACCACGGCGGTGTCGTCGACGAGGACGCCGCTGCCGCCGCTGCCCGGGTCGGTGACGTACGACAGGGACAGCTCGACCTGTTCGCCGGCGTAGGCGGAGAGGTCGTACGAGACCTCCTGCCAGCCGCCGGAGGAGTCGGTCAGGCCGTGCCAGGCGCCGCTGGTGCCACCGGCGGTGCAGCCGTCGGCACCCTGGGTGAGGTAGTGGCGCAGGAACGGGTGGGCCCTGATGAAGAAGCCCTCGCCGCACTCCTCGGGCACCTCACCGGTGGTGGCCCCGCCGGCCTCCGGCAGCGTGGTCCAGTCGTCGCCGCCGGCGGTGCGGGCCTCCAGGAGCACGAAGTCGTAGCCGGCCTCGGTGTCCCAGTTGAGCGCGGTCCGCAGCGCCGGCGCCTCGGCGGCGGTGACGCCGGTGAGGTCGACGGTGCGGGTGAGCCGCTGCCAGTCGTTGTTCTCGTGCCCGGCGACCGCCATCCACTCGCCCTCGTACGGCGCGTACGGGTTGACGCCGCCCTCGTACGCGCCCGCCGGTGCGGACGCGAACTGCGGGAAGTCCGCCGGGGGCAGGGTGTCGGAGGTGACGGTGTACGCCCCGGCGCCGTCCAGCGGGTTGCCCGCGGCGTCGCCGAGGCCGCCGGCGGCGCCGCGCAGGGCGCCGGCGCCGGTGAAGCCGTCGGGGCCGACGGTGGCGGAGCGGGAGTAGGCGCCCAGGTAGTACTGGCTGAAGTCGTCCGTCTCGGCCCGGCCGACGACCGCCTCGCCGCCGGCCCGCTCGCCGGCCTCGACCAGCTTGCCGCCCTCGTTGAGGTAGGCGCGCAGGGCGAGCTGGGTGTCGCCGCCGGGGGCGCCGGCGCCGGTGTAGTGGACGACGGCGCGGAAGTGGCCGAGCACGCCGAGGGCGTGCGGCGGCCCCTGGGTCGCGACGTCCCAGACGGCGGCGGAGCGGCCGGAGGCGCGCAGGGCGTCGACGTAGGTGCGGGCGTGCTCGGCCTTCGCGCCCTCCTCGGCGACGACGAGCGTGCCGGCGCGGGGGCGTTCGGCGACGGTGAACGTGAAGTGCTCGCTCGCGGTGCGCTCTCCGGCGCGGGTGCGGCCGGTGAACCAGACCTCGACCTCGTCGCCGGGCTCGACGTCCTTCACCTCGGCGCGGTACTCGTCGAAGCGGATGTTGTCCTCGCCGCCGTAGGTCTCGCCGCCCCGCCAGGGCCTGAGGTGCCGGTCGCGGGTGCGGCCGTCGTTGACGCGGTAGTTCAGCTCCTTGTGCCGGACGGACTTGCGGGCGACGACGGAGACCTCCTGGTCCGCGTCGTGGCGGCCGCGGGCGTAGGAGACGTCGAAGGCGTCGACGGTGAAGTCGGGGGCCTCCGTGCCGACGGCGGAGGACGGCCGGTCGGGGTGGGCGGCGGTCTCGGCGACGGAGAGGGCGAAGGGGATGTTCTTGGCGAACTCGTCCTGGATCAGCTTCTCGTCGTCGGGGAAGTTGAAGCCGGACTGGCAGTCCGCCGGGTTCCAGGCGTCGTCCGGATCGAGTTCGGACGCCGTCCGGCACGTGGTCATCTCCGGGGTGAACATCATCATCCCGTTGACGTTGGCGGCGTGGCCGTCGGATTCGCCGTTGGTGGTGTACAGCTCGGAGGAGACCTGGGGGCGGTAGCCGGGCACGGCGGGGTTCTCCGGGGTGCCGGCGAGCGCGCGGTAGAGCACGTCGTCGGGGGTGTCGGTGGCGACCTGCCAGCCGACGCCGTAGAGGATCAGCTCGGCGGCGGAGTGGTAGTTGATCCCGAACTCGAAGCCGATGCGCTTCTGGAACCTGTCCAGGGCGCGGGTCTCGGGCTCGGACATGGGCCCGGGCCCGCGGTAGGTCTGGCTGCCGGGGCTGGGCGAGGAGCCCTCGTTGTCGTAGCCCCACTTGTAGGCGAAGTTGCGGTTCAGGTCGACGCCGTCGCCGGTGGTGTACGCGCCGTCGCCGTTGACGTCGCGCATGTTCTTGCGCCAGAGGCGCTCGCCGTCGGGGTGGTGGGTCCAGTCGTAGCCGTCGGGGTTGGCGGAGAGGACGAACCACAGCTCGGTGGTGTCGACGATGCGGGTGAGCTTGCGGTCCTCGCCGTAGCCGTCGAGGAAGTGGTGCAGCAGCCGGCGCGTCATCTCGGGGGTGATCCACTCGCGGGCGTGCTGGTTGGACAGGTACAGCACGGCGGGCCTGGCGCCGTCCCGGACCTTCCTGGCGCCCTTCGTGAGCTTCAGGGCGAGGATGTCCCGGCCCTGGAGGGTCGTGCCGATCGACACGAGCTTGGTGAGGTCCGGGTGCTCCCGGGCGATCCCGGTCAGCTCCTCCCGGAGCCCGCCCGGACCGCTGTACGGGCGGAACACGCCGTCGGCCGCGGCCTCGGTGCGCGCCTTCGCGCGGGCGGGGACCTTGCGCTCGGTGAGGTCGACGCCCTGCCGCTCCAGACCGGCCGCCTGGGCGTCGGTCAGGAACAGCTCGACCTCGGCGGTGCCGCGGGCGGGGGCCCGTTCACCGAGTTCGTGGGCGTCCTGCCCGGCTGCCAGCAGCAGCGGGACCTGGGCGCGGGTGACGTCGGCGGTGAAGACCTTCACCTCGTCGTCGGTGGCCGCGGCGGTGGCCGGGTCCGGCCCGGCGGCGCCGGCCGCGGGCGCGGCGGCGAGGCCGCCGAGCAGCAGGGCGGCTGATGCGAGGATCGCGCTCGCTCTTCGTCTCATGTGCCCCTCTTCGGGTCGTCTGTCTCGTGGACGAACAGCAGCAAGGCTGCGGACGGGCCATGCCCACGTCAAGATGCCGAGAGGTACGGAGAACGTGCGGCGGGTGCCGCGGCGAGGTGCGCCGGTGCGGGCGTACCGGAGGGGGCGCCGTCCAGGGGCGTCAGCCCACCATCTCCTCCGTGAGGTTCGCCTCGGTGCCGGGAACGCCCAGGTCGCCGGCCCGCTTGTCGGCCATGGCGAGCAGCCGGCGGATACGCCCCGCGACCGCGTCCTTCGTCAGGGGCGGGTCGGCGAGGGCGCCCAGCTCCTCCAGGGACGCCTGCTTGTGCTCCATGCGCAGCCGGCCGGCCGCCGCCAGGTGCTCCGGCACCTCGTCGCCGAGGATCTCCAGCGCCCGCTGCACCCGCGCGCCGGCCGCGACCGCCGCGCGCGCGGAGCGGCGGAGGTTGGCGTCGTCGAAGTTGGCGAGCCGGTTGGCGGTGGCGCGCACCTCGCGCCGCATCCGGCGCTCCTCCCAGGCCAGCACCGACTCGTGCGCGCCGAGCCGGGTGAGCAGGGCGCCGATGGCGTCCCCGTCCCGGACGACCACGCGGTCCACGCCGCGCACCTCGCGGGCCTTGGCCGGGATGCTGAGCCGGCGGGCGGCGCCGACCAGGGCGAGCGCCGCCTCCGGGCCGGGGCAGGTGACCTCCAGCGAGGAGGAGCGGCCGGGCTCGGTCAGGGAGCCGTGGGCGAGGAAGGCGCCGCGCCAGGCGGCCTCGGCGTCGCAGGTGGCGCCGGAGACGACCTGCGGGGGCAGCCCGCGGATGGGCCGCCCGCGGCCGTCGACCAGGCCCGTCTGCCGGGCCAGCTGCTCACCGCCGGCGACCACCCGGACCACGTACCGGCTGCCGCGGCGCAGACCGCCCGGGGCCATGACGATCATCTCGGAGCCGTGCCCGAAGATCTCCAGGATGTCCTTCTTCAGCCGGCGGGCGGCGGCGCCGGTGTCCAGCTCCGCCTCGATCACGATCCGGCCGCTGACCAGGTGCAGCCCGCCGGCGAACCGCAGCGTCGAGGAGACCTCCGCCTTGCGGCAGCACGTCCGGGTCACGGGGAGCCGCGAGATCTCGTCCTTCACCGCTGCCGTCATCGCCATGGCCCGATCCTTCCATGCATCCGAAAAATACGGTCGTACGCGGCGGCCAGCAGCTCCGGATCGTGCCGGGGAGTCCCGTCGGTCCGCGCCACCGGCGCCAGCTCGACCGAGCCCGCAAGCTCATTCGCAGCCTCGCGCAACCCGTCGCGCTCTGCCGCACCGGGCACTGCATCCTTGTCGGCCAGCACCACGTCGAGGGCGAGTTTAGGGGCGTGTCGTCGCAAAACCTCCAAATGACGCCGCGGGGAAAATCCGTCCGTTTCCCCCGGCTGCGGGGCGAGGTTCAGCGAGAGGACCTTCCGCGCCTGGGTCTCCACCAGGGCCTCGCGCAGCTCGGGCACCAGCAGGTGCGGGATGACGGAGGAGAACCAGGAGCCCGGGCCGAGCACCACCCAGTCCGCCTCGCGGACGGCCTCGACCGCCGCGGGGACGGCCGGCGGGTCGGCGGGCACCAGGTGGACCCGCTGCACCTCGCCGGGGGTCAGGGCCACGGTGGCCTGGCCGGCCACGGTGACGACCTTCTCCGGGTGCTCCGGCAGGTGGCCCCGTACGTCCGCGCGCAGCTCCAGCGGGACCGCGGACATCGGCAGCACCCGGCCGTGCGCGCCGAGGAGCGTGCCCACGAGGTCGAGGGCCTGGACGTGGTCGCCCAGCTGCTCCCAGAGCGCGACGATCAGCAGGTTGCCGACGGCGTGGTCGTGCAGCTCGCCCTTGCTGGTGAAGCGGTGCTGGATGACCCGGGACCAGGTCTGGCCCCAGTCGTCGTCGCCGCACAGCGCCGCCAGCGCCTTGCGCAGGTCGCCCGGGGGCAGCACGCCCAGCTCGGCGCGGAGCCGGCCGGACGAGCCGCCGTCGTCGGCGACCGTGACGACGGCGGTGAGATCGCCGGTGATCCGGCGCAGCGCGGCGAGGGAGGCCGACAGGCCCATCCCCCCGCCGAGCGCGACCACCTTCGGCTGCGAACCGGGCCCGCGGGCGACCCGGCGGCGCAGCCGGAGGTACCGGGCGCCGGCGATCCGGCTCACTCGCGCCCCATGTCCCGGTGGACGACGACGGTCTCGATGCCGTCCGAGGCGAGCCGGCGGGCGAGCCGCTCGGACATGGCGACGGAGCGGTGCTTGCCGCCGGTGCAGCCGACGGCGATGGTCACGTACCGCTTGCCCTCGCGCCGGTACCCCTCGGTGACCAGGTGCATCAGCTCGGCGTAGCCGTTGAGGAACTCCTTGGCGCCGGGCTGGTTGAAGACGTACTGCGCGACGTCCTCGTTGAGCCCGGTGAACTGGCGCAGCTCGGGGACCCAGTGCGGATTGGGCAGGAAGCGGCAGTCCACGACCAGGTCGGCGTCCACCGGCAGGCCGTACTTGTAGCCGAAGGACATCACGGTGGCGCGCAGCTCCGGCTCCTCGCCGCCGGCGAACTGGGCGTCCATCTTCGCGCGCAGCTCGTGCACGTTCAGGCTGGAGGTGTCGATCACCAGGTCGGCGTCGCCGCGCAGCTCGCGCAGCAGGTCGCGCTCGGCGGTGATGCCGTCGAGGATCGTGCCGTCGCCCTGGAGCGGGTGCGGGCGGCGCACCGACTCGAAGCGGGCCACCAGCGAGTTGTCCGACGCCTCCAGGAAGACGATACGCCGCGAGACCTGCTTCTCCTTCAGATCGGCCAGGGACTCCTTGAGGTTGTCGAAGAAGCCCCGGCCGCGGACGTCCACGACCACCGCGATCCGCGCCACGTTCCCCTGCGAGCGGGCGCCCAGCTCCACCATGGTGGGGATGAGGGCGGGCGGCAGGTTGTCCACGACGAACCAGCCGAGGTCCTCCAGGCACTTCGCGGCGGTGCTCCGGCCGGCCCCCGACATCCCGGAGATGATCACCAGCTCAGGGGTGCCCGTCTGTCCGGTGTCGGCGGCGTCCGCGGCGTCCGGGGACTCCGCCGTCCCGTCCGGCCCGAGGCCCGGGTCACCCGTGGTCACGGCGGCCTCGCCGGTTTCGTCCGTCCCGTTCTCGTTCATCCCTCTGTCCCCCGGTCCTCACTCGTCCATGATCTCTCCGGTGGCGGTGTTCACCGCCGGCGCGGCGGGTGCCGCCTGCGCGAGGGTCGCGGCAATGGTTTCGGCCGTCTTGCGGCCGATGCCGGGAACCTCACAGATCTGATCAATAGTCGCATTTCTCAGCCGTTTCACCGAACCGAAGTGCTTCAGCAGCGCCCGGCGGCGGCTCTCCCCCAGCCCGGGCACGGCGTCCAGCGGCCCGGCCTTCATGCTCTTGGCCCGCTTCCTGCGCTGGTAGGCGAGGGCGAAGCGGTGCGCCTCGTCCCGTACCCGCTGGAGCAGGTACAGGCCCTCGCTGCTGCGCGGCAGGATGACGGGGTCGTCGCTGTCCGGCAGCCACACCTCTTCGAGGCGCTTGGCCAGCCCGACGACGGCCACGTCGTCCACGCCCAGCTCGTCCAGGGCCCGCTGGGCGGCGGCGACCTGCGGCTGCCCGCCGTCGACGACCACGAGCTGCGGCGGGTACGCGAACTTCCTGGGCCGCCCGGTGTCCGGGTCCCGGCCCGCGGGGCCCTCGGCGGGCCCGTCCTCCGGGGAGACACCGTTCCGGCCGTTCGGGCCATGCGCGCCGGCCTGGCCGTCCGGCGCGGCCGCGCCCCCGGTGCTCCCGGTGCCTTCGGCGTCCTCGGCGTCCTGGGCGCGCTCGGCCGCCGCCTCCGCCTCCGGGTCGCCCCACTCCCCCGTCTTCTGCTTCTCCTGCACATAGCGCCGGAACCTGCGGGTGATCACCTCGTGCATCGCGCGCACGTCGTCCTGGCCGGCGAAGCCCTTGATCTCGAAGCGGCGGTACTCGCTCTTGCGGGCGAGGCCGTCCTCGAAGACGACCATGGAGCCGACGACGTCGTCGCCCTGCAGATGGGAGATGTCGTAGCACTCGACGCGCAGCGGCGCGGAGTCCAGCTCCAGCGCCTCGGCGATCTCCTCCAGCGCCCGGGAGCGGGTGGTGAGGTCGGAGGCGCGCTTGGTCTTGTGCAGGGCGAGGGCCTGCTGCGCGTTCCGCGCGACCGTGGCGAGCAGGTCCTTCTTGTCGCCGCGCCGCGGCACCCGCAGGTCCACCCGGGCGCCGCGGCGCTCGGCCAGCCACTCCCGTACCGGCCCGGCCGGCTCCGGCAGCGCCGGGACCAGCACCTCGCGGGGGATGCCCTCGCCCTGCTCGTCCCCGTAGAGCTGCTGCAGCGCGTGCTCGACGAGGCCGGCGGTGTCGACGGCCTCCACCCGGTCGGTGACCCAGCCGCGCTGGCCGCGCACCCGGCCGCCGCGGACGTGGAAGATCTGCACCGCCGCCTCCAGCTCGTCCTCGGCGAGGGCGACCAGGTCGGCGTCGGTGGCGTCGGCGAGGACGACCGCGTTCTTCTCCATGGCGCGCTTCAGCGCCCCTATGTCGTCGCGCAGCCGGGCGGCCTTCTCGTACTCCATCTCCTCGGCGGCCTCGTGCATCTGCCGCTCCAGCCGCTTGAGGTACGCGCCCGTGCGGCCGGCCATGAAGTCGCAGAACTCCTCCGCCAGCTCCCGGTGCTCCGCGGCCGTGACACGGCCGACGCAGGGCGCCGAGCACTTGCCGATGTACCCCAGGAGGCAGGGACGGCCGATCTGCGCGCTGCGCTTGAACACGCCGGCGGAGCAGGTCCGTACGGGGAAGGCGCGCAGCATCAGGTCGACGGTCTCGCGGATGGCCCACGCGTGCGCGTACGGGCCGAAGTAGCGCACGCCCTTGCGCTTGGGGCCGCGCATGACCTGCACCCGCGGATACTCCTCGTTCATCGTGACGGCGAGGGAGGGATAGCTCTTGTCGTCGCGGTACTTGACGTTGAACCGCGGGTCGTAGTGCTTGATCCAGGTGTACTCCAGCTGGAGCGCCTCGACCTCCGTGGCCACCACGGTCCACTCCACCGAGGCGGCGGTGGTGACCATCGTGCGCGTGCGCTGGTGCAGTCCGGCGAGGTCCTGGAAGTAGGAGGAGAGGCGCTGGCGCAGGCTCTTCGCCTTGCCGACGTAGATCACCCGGCCGTGCTCGTCCCGGAACCTGTACACCCCCGGGGAGTCGGGGATCTGCCCGGGCCTGGGACGGTAGCTGGACGGGTCTGCCATGGTCCCCACCCTACTGTCGGCCACCGACGCCCGGCGGGCTGTCCACAGCCGTGTACCGAGCCCGCGACAGTCCGGTGACATCCGGCGCGCCACCGCGCCGCCGTGCGAGGGTGTCGGTGGCGGCGGACATCGGGGAGGTTCCGGGTGGGGGCGCGGCGGGAACTGGTATCCCTCCTGGCCACGGCGGCGCGCGGCGGCGGCACGCACAGGCTGCGGAGCCCGTGGGTCCGGCCGCGGCGGCTGGCGGCCTTCGTCTACGTCGCCGAGCAGTACGGCTACCGCTACGACGGCATCGCCTCCCACCCCACGGCGTCCGCCCCGACCCTCCTTTTCCGCCGCCTGCCGGACGCCGCCGAGCGCGCGGACCGCACCGCGCGGCGCCACCCGGACGCACCCCGCGGCGGACCGCTGCCGGGCATGCGCCCCGGCCGCCGGCGGCTCGTCCCCCTCCCGGAGGTCCGGCCCGAAGTCGAGCTGCTGTTCGCGCCGTTCCTGCTGGACTCGACCGAGGAGTCCTACGCCCGCAAGCGCCGGCGCCACGTCCTGATCACCGTGGTCCTGTGGATGGTCCTCGTCGCGGTGACGGGCGCCTTCTCCACGGACTCCCTGAGCGTCTATCTGGAGCTGGTCCTCGTCGTCGACGGCGTCCTGGCCGCGCTCCTGGTGACCGTGCTGCCGCTGAGCCGGGCCGCGACGCGGCGCACCCGGCGGCGGGCGGACCGGGTGCTGGCCCGGGCGGGCGCCGCCCGGCCGGCGCGGCGGGCGGAAGGCGGGCGGCGGACCGCCGGATAACGGGCGTCCGGTGTGGGCGGGGTGCCGTCATACTGGGCGCATGATCGTGGTGGGTGGCGAGGCACTGATCGACCTCGTCCCGGCCGGCGGCGGGGGTGCGCTCCCCGCGTTGCAGCCGGTGCGGGGCGGCGGGCCGTACAACACCGCCGTGGCGCTGGGGCGGCTCGGGGCGCCCGTGGCGTTCGCCTCGCGGGTCTCGACGGACGCCTTCGGGGCGTCGCTCATGGCGGGGCTCGGCGCCGCGGGGGTGGACACAAGCCTCGTCCAGCGGGGTACGGAGCCCACGACGCTGGCCGTCGCCGACGTCAGCCCGGACGGCTCCGCCGGCTTCCGCTTCTACGCCGAAGGCACCGCCGACCGGCTGTTCCGGGCGCCGGACACGCTGCCCGCGGAGCTGCGGGCGCTGGCGGTGGGGACCTGCTCGCTGGTGCTGGAGCCGGGGGCGACCGCGTACGAGACGCTGCTCGAACGGGTCGCCGCGGACGGGCTGTTCACCCTTCTCGACCCGAACGTCAGACCCGGCCTGATCGCCGACGCCGACGCCTACCGCGCCCGCTTCCGCTCCTGGCTGCCGCACGTGGCGCTGCTGAAGCTGTCGGTGGAGGACGCGGAGTGGCTCGCCGGCGGGCGGCCGTGGGCCGAGGCGCTGCCGGAGTGGCTGGAGGCGGGGCCGCGGGCGGCGGTGCTGACCCGCGGCGGCGAGGGCCTGACGGCGGTGACCGCGGCGGGCCTCAGGCGGTACGACGTGCCCGCGCCGCCGGTCGACGTCGTCGACACGATCGGCGCCGGCGACACCGTCAACGCCGCCCTGCTGCACTGGTTCGACACGCACGGCGCCCTGGCCCCCGGCGCGCCGGCCGCCCTGGACGACGCCGGGTGGCACGCCGCGCTCGGCCACGCCGCGCGCGCGGCGGCGATCACCTGCTCGCGCGCGGGCGCCGAGCCGCCGTACGCGGCGGAACTGGCGGAGCCGCCGGAGCCGGCCGGCTGATCCGCGGCGGCGCGGTCGCGGAGCCCCGCGGGGCCCCGCGACCGTCCGGCCCGCGGGCTACCGGGTGACCGTCACCCGGTCCCCCCGCGTGACGCCGTTGACCGTCACCGTCAGCGTGACCGTCCCCGGCCGCAGCCCCGTCACCTCGCCGGTGGCCGGGTCGTACGCCGCGATGTCACGCCGGTCCGCCTGCCGCGGCGGCCCGATGTGCAGCCGGTCCGTACCCGACCAGTCCGCGCTGACCGGCCAGCCGACGGGCACCTGCCGCGCGCCCTGCGCCACCGACGCCGACGCGGGCGCCGAGCGGCCGGCGCGCACCTCCTCGGGCGCGGTCACCGCCAGCCCGTCCACGTGCGGCCGGGTCTGCACGGACACCCAGTCGGGCTGCCCGCGGTGCGGCCGGTGCCGGGCCCGGTGCTGCTCGCCGCGCGAGACGTGGTCGACGCCGATCAGCGACCAGCCGGAGAACCCGCCCTCGCCGGGCGGGGTGGCGGGCGCCTTCCCGGAGTTGCCGTTGATCAGGTACGGCACGCCGTCGACGTGCTCGGCGTGGAAGGTGCCGACGTGCCCGCCGACGAACGCCGCGCCCTTGCCCGTACGCGCCCGGAAGTCCGCGAGCCAGTCCTCCAGCACCCGCGCCTCCTTGCGGTCGCCGAGCTGGCTGGCCCGCTGCGGCGTCGGGTCGCGCGGCGGGACGTGCTGGACGACGGTCACCGAGCGCACCGACGGGTCCTCCGCCGCCGCCTCCAGCTGCCGCTTCAGCTCCGCGATCTGCGCGTAGCCGCCGCCGCGGAGCGTCAGCGAGGAGGTGTCGAGGGTCAGGAAGCGGGTGCCCTTGTGGTCGAACGTCCGCTGCGCGGGGCCGAACTCGGCGACGAAGTTGTCGACGGAACCGCCCATCACCTCGTGGTTGCCGGGCACGTAGTACCAGGGCACGGCGTCGCCCAGCTCCTCCTCCAGTATCGTGCGGGCGAACTTCAGGTCCTCGGGCGAACCCTCGTCCACCAGGTCGCCGTTGATGAGGACGAAGTCCGGGCGGGCCGCCCGGATCTCCCGCAGCGTGCGCCGCGCCTGCCGCACCAGGTCGCTGTCCGGGTCGCGGGCGACGAACTGCGCGTCGGACATCACCGCGTACCGCCAGTCCCGGTCCGCCGTCTCGGCGGCGGTGTCGATCAGCGGGTCGGGGTGCGCCGGGGTGCGCGGCAGGTCGACCTCGGGTGGGCTCTGCGCGGTCAGCTCGTCGATGACCACCTCGCTGCTGTACTGGCTGGCGGGCTTGGCCTCCGCCAGGTAGAAGCGGAAGACGGACAGCGGGTACTGGGTGCCCTCCGGGACCTGGAAGATCACCTTCCTCCAGCCCTGCCAGGTGACGTAGTCGCCGCGCAAGACCAGGTTGGCGCCCGCGCCGTCCTTCAGGTGCAGCGACGGCCAGGCGCCCTTGCCGTCGCCCTTGATCCACAGCCCGAAGCTCAGCGGCTGGCCGGGGATCTCGATGGCCCGCGGCGGGGTGACGTAGGCGGCCCGGGTGGCGGTCGACTGGGAGAAGTCGTACGTGATCTTCATGCCGGTGCCGGTGTGGCCCTCGGGCTCCGGGCCGAGCGAGCCGGTGGCGCGGGCCGTGGAGAACTTCCAGTCGGCCGCGTCGTCGAAGTCCGCCAGCTCGGCCTCGGTGAGGCCGACGGTCAGCGCGACGTGCGTGACCTTCCCCTGCACGGTCGCCTTGAGCACGCCGGACGCCGTCGGGTCGGCGCCGGCGGCTCGTACGGTGAACCCGCCGCTGCGCGGGTCCGGGTCGATGTCGAAGAGCGCGCGGTCGTAGTCGAGGCGTACGTCCGCCGGGTCGACGGGTGCGCTGGCGCCGTGGGCGTCGAGGCCGACGATCCCGAAGGCCGTCTCGTCCCGCGGGTCGGCAAGGCCGACGCGCTCGCTGGTGGGCGTGATCCGGTCCAGCCGGTCGAGAACGGTCAGCTCCGTGCTGCCCGACGCGTGGCCGCGCCGGGCGGTGACCTTCACGGTGCCGCCGCGGCGGGCGGTGAAGGTGCCG
Organism: Streptomyces sp. MAR4 CNX-425; assembly: GCF_048656465.1. NCBI lineage: Bacteria > Bacillati > Actinomycetota > Actinomycetes > Kitasatosporales > Streptomycetaceae > Streptomyces > Streptomyces sp. MAR4 CNX-425. The sequence continues at coordinate 353,052 of NZ_JBMDLF010000001.1, forward strand.
TCGCCGTCGACGGTGCCGACGCCGCGGCGCGAGGTGTACCAGTACGGGCGGCCCCGGGCCGGGCCGTACGTCTCGTCGTAGCCGGCGGCGTCGAGGTCGCGGGTCAGGCCCGGAAAGACACGCTCGGGGTGGCCGCCGGGCACCGGGTCGACACCGGGCGCGAGCGCCGGGTCGGCGGCGGTGGTGACGCGGAAGTCCCGGAGCTTGCCGCTGCCGCCGGAGGCGGTGAACGCCAGACCGTTGGGGACCTCCCGCTCGTGGCCGTCGGACGGCGAGTTCTCCACGAACCGCTCGTCGGAGCCGGGCGCGCGGGCGACGAGGGTGGAGGAGCCGCCGCCGTCGAGGTTCAGCGCGTCGTACGCGCCGAGGGCGTCCATCATCTTCGCCAGCTCGGTGAGCGTGACGCCGCCGGCGTCCGCCTGGCGGCCGTCGACGGTCAGCACGTGCATGGTGCCGCCGTCCCGGGAGAAGCCGACCGCGGTGCGGGGGGCGGCGGTGTTGTTCGGCCGGCCCTCCCAGTCCTGCGGCACGCCGTCCTCGACGAGGACGCCGCGACCGCCGACCGCGGTACGGGGCACGGGGCTGCCGTCGTCCGTGCGGACGTCGTACTCCACCCCCACCCGGTCCCCCGGCACCAGCCGGCCGAGGAGCTTGGCGCCGGTGTCGCGGCCGACGAGCACGGTGGTGCCTTCGGGTATCGCGCCCTTCCCGGGCCCCTCGGTCACCTCGGTGACCCTGCCGTCCCGCACGGCGACCTCGGTGACCTCGGTGGCGCCGTCGACGGTCAGGGCGCGGTCGGCCGTGCCCCAGCGGGTGTCGTACACGCCGATGCCGTCGGCGGGGACGTTGGCGGCATTGTGGCCGCCGAGGGGGTGCTCGCCGTCGGGGAGGGTGAGGGTGCCCTCGAAGTAGAGGTCGAGGACGCGGCCCGCCTGGTCGGGGCCGACGCCCACGGCGTCGGAGACCCCGGCCGCGGGCGAATGGGTGAGACGGCCCTCCTCGACGCCGGGGCCCAGGGGGGCGCCGGTCTCGTTGATGTCGAAGAAGTCGGCGTTGATGGCGGCGACGGTGGTGCGGCCGGGGCCGGGGTCGTGCTCGGCGGCCAGCTCGGAGACGGGGGCGCGGTCGGAGACGTCGCCGGCGAGGTAGTCGACGCGGGTGCCGGCGCCCAGGTCGACGCTGAGCGCGTCGGCCTTGAGCCACTTGTCGGTCTCCAGCCGCTCGAAGGAGGTCAGCTCCATGCCGGGGGCCACGGGCCGGGAGGTGGAGGCGATGTCCATGCCCTCCCCGGCGGGCACGGAGACGAGACCGGCGGCCGGGGCGGCGGGCGCGGCGGGCCGCTCCTGACCGGCGGCGACCGCGGGGGTACCGAGGAGCAACACGGAAGCCGTCGCTGCCGCGACGGCTCTGGGCCGGAAGGGTTTACTGCGTACTCCCGCTCTGAGCACGTTTTCTCCTTGGAACGACACGGGAACGCACGCTTCTTGCGCACGGCGGGCCACAGCCTGGCAGCGGAAAGTGGTCTACACCAGAGGGCGCGCGCAAACTCCGACCGAACAATTGCCGCCGCGGGTCTGTCATTTGAGACCGGGTCAGAAAGGTCCGTACCAGGTAGGAGGGGGTGGGCGTGTCGGCGTGACACGGGTACGGCGCGGCCTGCGGCCCGCACCGCGGGGTACGGGCAGGCAGGCGGTCAGGCGGGGCAAGGGCGGGCCGGCACGCCGGGCCGCGCCGGCAGCCGCGCGCTCGCCCGTGCGAGGCGCCCCGTCCCTAGGGCAGCCGACGACCAGGGCCGCCGCGCCCGGCCGCGCGACGAGCCCCGCCCAAGGACAACCGACGACCAGGGCCGCCACGCCCGGCCGCGCGGTGAGCCCCGTCCCGCGGCAGCCGACAACCAGGGCCGCCCGTCCGGCCGCGGGACGTGCCCCGTCCCAAGGACAATCGACGACCAGGGCCGCCACGCCCGGCCGCGCAACGTGCCCGGCCCCAGGGCAACCGACGACCAGGGCCGCCACGCCCGGCCGCGCGACGAGCTCCGACCCGAGGACAACCGACGACCAGGGGCGCCGCGTCCGGCCGCATGACGTGCTCCGGCCCGCAGGCGCCGCGCGGGCCCGTGCCCCGCCCCGTCCCGGCCCGTGCCCCGCCCGGGCACTCGCGCCCGACCGCGCGCCAGGGTCGGCCGCCTCAGCCGCGGCGCTTGGCCGCCGTCTTCTTCGCCGTCGCCTTCTTCGCCGCCGCCTTCTTGGCCGGTGTCTTGACCGACGTCGCCTTCGCGCCCGTCCCCGCCTTCTTGGCGGTCACCCGCTTCCGCGCCGGAGGCGAGTCGCTCACCCGGTCGCCCAGGATGTCCCGCAGGAACTTCCCCGTGTGGCTGGCCGGCACCGCCGCCACCTCCTCCGGGGAGCCCTCCGCCACCACCAGTCCGCCGCCGCTGCCGCCCTCCGGGCCGAGGTCCACGACCCAGTCGGCGGTCTTGATGACGTCCAGGTTGTGCTCGATGACGATCACGGTGTTGCCCTTGTCGACCAGCCCCGACAGCACCCCGATCAGCTTCTTGATGTCCTCGAAGTGCAGCCCCGTCGTGGGCTCGTCGAGCACGTACACCGTGCGGCCCGTCGACCGCTTCTGCAGCTCGCTCGACAGCTTCACCCGCTGCGCCTCGCCGCCCGACAGCGTCGGCGCCGGCTGCCCCAGCCGCACGTACCCCAGGCCCACCTCGTTGAGCGTCTTCAGATGGCGCGCGATGGCCGGCACCGCCTCGAAGAAGGCCAGCGCCTCCTCGATCGGCATGTCCAGCACCTCGGCGATGGACTTGCCCTTGTAGTGCACGTCCAGGGTCTCGCGGTTGTACCGCGCCCCGTGGCAGACCTCGCACGGCACGTACACGTCCGGGAGGAAGTTCATCTCGATCTTGATCGTGCCGTCGCCCGAGCAGTTCTCGCAGCGGCCGCCCTTGACGTTGAACGAGAAGCGGCCCGGCTGGTACCCGCGGACCTTCGCCTCCGTCGTCTCCGCGAACAGCTTGCGGACGTGGTCGAAGACCCCGGTGTACGTCGCGGGGTTGGAGCGCGGCGTACGGCCGATGGGCGACTGGTCGACGTGCACCACCTTGTCCACGAGGTCGTCCCCGTCGACCCGGGTGTGCCGTCCGGGCACGCTCCGCGCGCCGTTCAGCTCGCGGGCGAGGTGCGTGTACAGGATGTCGTTGACCAGGGTCGACTTTCCCGACCCCGAGACCCCCGTCACCGCCGTGAGCACCCCGAGCGGGAACGCCACGTCGATGTCCTGCAAGTTGTTCTCCCGCGCCCCGCGCACGACGAGCTGCCGCTCGCCGTCGACCGGCCGCCGGATCTCCGGCGTCGGGATCTCCTTCTTCCCCGACAGGTACTGCCCGGTGACCGATCCCTCGTTGTCCAGCAGCTCCTTCAACGGGCCGCTGTGCACCACCTTGCCGCCGTGCTCACCGGCGCCCGGGCCGATGTCGACGACCCAGTCGGAGGTCGTGATGGTGTCCTCGTCGTGCTCGACGACGATCAGCGTGTTCCCCAGGTCGCGCAGCCGGACCAGGGTCTCGATCAGCCGGTGGTTGTCGCGCTGGTGCAGTCCGATGGACGGCTCGTCCAGCACGTACAGCACGCCGACGAGGCCGGAGCCGATCTGCGTGGCGAGCCGGATGCGCTGGGCCTCGCCACCGGAGAGGGTGCCCGCGGCGCGGTTGAGCGACAGGTAGTCCAGGCCCACGTCGACCAGGAAGCGCAGCCGCTCGTTGACCTCCTTCAGCACCCGCTCCGCGATGGTCTTCTCCCGGTCGGTCAGCTCCATCGCCCCGAGGAAGTCGGCGCAGTCGCTGATGGACATCGCCGAGATGTCGGCGATCGAGCGCCCCTGCACCGTGACCGCGAGGACGACCGGCTTCAGCCGCGTCCCGTCGCAGGTCGGGCAGGGGACCTCGCGCATGTACCCTTCGAAGCGCTCGCGGCTGCTGTCGCTCTCCGCCTCCGCGTGCCGCCGCTTGACGAACGGCACGGCGCCCTCGAAGGACGTCGTGTACGACCGCTCCCGCCCGTACCGGTTGCGGTAGCGCACCTCGATCTTCGTCCGGTGCCCCTGGAGCAGCGCCTTCTGCGCCCGCTGCGGCAGCCCGGCCCACGGGAGGTCGGTGCGGAAGCCGAGGTCGTCGGCGAGCGCGCCGACGAGGCGGGCGAAGTAGTCCCTGGTGTGCCCGTGCGACCAGGGGTGGATGGCGCCCTCGTCCAGCGACTTGTCCGGGTCGGGGACGATCAGCTCCGGGTCGACCTCCATGCGGCTGCCGATGCCCGTGCAGTCGGGGCAGGCGCCGAACGGCGAGTTGAAGGAGAAGGAGCGCGGCTCCAGCTCCTCGAAGGACAGGTCGTCGTACGGGCAGTAGAGGTGCTCGGAGTACATCCGCTCGCGGTCCGGGTCGTCCTCGTCCAGGTCGACGAAGTCGAGGATGACCATGCCGCCCGAGAGCCCGAGGGCGGTCTCGACCGAGTCGGTCAGCCGGCGCTTGGCGCTCTCCTTGACCGTGAGGCGGTCGACGACCACCTCGATCGTGTGCTTCTCCTGCTTCTTCAGCTTGGGCGGGTCGGTCAGCGACGACGTCCGCCCGTCGACCCGCGCCCGGCTGTACCCCTTCGACTGCAGGTCGGAGAAGAGGTCCACGAACTCGCCCTTGCGCTCGCGCACGAGCGGCGAGAGCACCTGGAAGCGGCTGCCCTCCGGCAGCGCGAGCACCTTGTCCACGATCGCCTGCGGCGACTGCCGGGTGATCGGCCGGCCGCACTGCGGACAGTGCGGGTGGCCGATGCGGGCGAAGAGCAGCCGCAGGTAGTCGTAGACCTCGGTGATCGTGCCGACCGTGGAGCGCGGGTTGCGCGAGGTCGACTTCTGGTCGATCGAGACGGCCGGCGACAGGCCCTCGATGAAGTCGACGTCGGGCTTGTCCATCTGACCGAGGAACTGCCGGGCGTAGCTGGACAGCGACTCCACGTAGCGGCGCTGGCCCTCGGCGAAGATCGTGTCGAACGCCAGGGACGACTTGCCGGACCCCGAGAGTCCCGTGAAGACGATGAGGGAGTCGCGGGGCAGGTCGAGCGAGACGTTCTTCAGATTGTGCTCGCGAGCGCCACGGACGAGGAGACGGTCTGCCACGCCGGTCGGACCTTTCGTGATGAGCGGCGGGGACCGTCCGGTCGGGCGGCACCCCTTGTCAAGCGTATGGGGGTGGCCGCGGAGCTGTCCGCAGCTTTCTCCCATCGAGCCACACGCTAACGTCTGGGTCTGACAACGACGTCCGGCCCGGCATTCCCGCCCGCTCGACACCAGGGGTTCCGATGACAGAAAGCGCAGGTCGCACGTACGACCCCGTACGTGACATGGCCACCCTACGAGCCGCCACCGACAGCCTCCTCGACCGCGCCGCCCGCCTCGACGACGACGCGGTCCGCGCCCCCAGCGCGCTCCCCGGCTGGACCCGCGGCCACGTGCTCACCCACCTCGCCCGCAACGCGGACGCCCTGGTCAACGTGCTGACCGGCCGCCCCATGTACACCAGCGCCGAAGCCCGCGACGGCGACATCGACGCCGGCGCCCCCCGCCCGCTCGCCGAGCAGCTCCACGACGTGCGCACGACCGCCGCGCGGCTGGCGGCGACCGCGGCGGACATCCCGCCGGACGGCTGGTCGGCCCGCTGCGAGCTGCGCGGCGGCGTGACGGACGTCATGGCGCGGATCCCGTTCCGGCGGCTGGTGGAGGTGGAGCTGCACCACGTGGACCTGGACGCCGGCTACACGCTGGACCAGCTCCCGCACGACTTCGTCGCCCGCGAGATCGACTTCCTCACCGCCCGCTTCGACGGCAACGAACAGGTCCCGCCGCTGACGCTCTCCGCCCCCGGCGGCGACACGTGGACCACCGGCGCCCCGGTGCCGTCCGGTGCCTCCGCGGTGCGGGTGACCGGCGCCCCGTACGCCCTGATGGGCTGGCTCGCCGGCCGCACCACGGGCACCGGCGTCCGCGTCGAGGACGGCGCCGTCCCCCTGCCGACCCTGCCCCCGCTCTGAGAAGCTGGAACCATGTCGTACACGGGCAAGGTCACCGTCGGCGGCGCGGCGGACGTGCACGAGCTGACGGACCTGATGATCTCCAAGGTCGCCGTCGGCCCGATGATCAACAACGCGTACCTGCTGCGCTGCCGCGCCACCGACGAGCAGCTCCTCATCGACGCCGCGCACGAGCCGCACACCCTGCTCACCCTCGTCGGCCCCGACGGCATCACCTCGGCGGTCACCACCCACAGCCACGGCGACCACTGGCAGGCCCTGGCCCCGGTCGTCGCGGCCACGGGCGCCCGCACCTACGCGGGCCGCGCGGACGCCGCCGACATCGACGTCCCCACGGACGTCCTCGTCGACGACGGCGACATCATCACGGTGGGCCGCGTCCCCCTCACCGCCCGCCACCTCGTCGGCCACACCCCGGGCTCCATCGTGCTGGTCTACGACGACCCGCACGGCCACCCGCACGTCTTCACGGGCGACTGCCTCTTCCCCGGCGGCGTCGGGAACACCTGGGACGACCCGGACCGCTTCGCCTCCCTCCTGCACGACGTGGAGACGAAGGTCTTCGCCGAACTCCCGGACGAGACCTGGGTCTACCCGGGCCACGGCGACGACACCACCCTGGGCGCGGAGCGCCCCCACCTCCCGGAGTGGCGCGAACGCGGCTGGTAACGACCGAGGCGGTGCCGGGTCACCGCGCCGCCTCGGCCTCCTCCAGGGCCTCCACGTACTCGCGGTTCCAGGCGGCGCCGCGCAGCTCCTCCGGGAGCCCGGCCAGGCCGCTGCGCAGGTGGTCGGCCGCCTCGTCGTGGCGGCCCAGCGCCAGGGCCGAGAGGCCGAAGGACAGCCGGCTGAACTCGGGCGTCAGCCAGTACGCCGTGGCGGGCGGGGGCAGCCTGTCGGCCTCGTCCATCAGCCGGGCGCCCTCGTCCAGCATCCGCAGGGCCTCGTCCCGCTTGCCCAGGTGCCCCAGCCCGGCGGCCGCCTGCAGCAGATCGCCGAGCCGCTGGGCAGGGTGCGCGCCGGGGGTGTACGCGGCGGCCGAGAACCAGCGCGCGACCCCCTGCTGCCGTCCCTGCTGCCGCGCGAGGTATCCCTTGAAGTTGAGCGCCTGAGCGGCAAGTGTGCCGTTGCCGATCTCGTCGGCGAGTTCCACGGCCTCGTCCAGGAGCTTCACGGCCGCGGCGTCCCGCCGCACCTCCGCCAGCAGCCACCCGCCGAACTGGATGTACTCCGAGGCCACCGCGGCGAAGGCGTCCCGATGCGGCCCGCGCGCCTCTTTGAGCATGCGCGTGACCTCCCTCATCTGCGCGAGCGTCGCCGGCAGCACGCATTCCGGATTCGCGGAGTCGTCGAGGCGGCGTAACGCGGCCAGCACCCCGGCGGTGGCCTCGACCGTGCCCTCGTCCATACGGGACGGGTGGCCGGCGATGCCGGCGACCCGCACGGAATCGTCGGGGTGCATCAGCGTTCCGGCCAGCGCTCCCCCGGCTCCGACCAGATCGTCGAGGTCGTTCGCGATCTTCACCGAGGGCTCCCGGACCCCGGCGAGGACGCGCCCGAGTTCGCCGGGGTCCTGGTCGATCGCGCGGGCAGCGTCGTGCACCGAGTAGCCGCGGTCCCGCAGCGCGCGGCGGGCGAGGTCGGCGAAGTCGGCCACGGAAAACCTCAGCAGCTTCGAGGGGGGCGCTCCAGCATACCCAACTCGCCCTAAACCGCCCTCGATGACGACGGTCTGAGCCTGGATCACCGTCTGGGCCTGGACGTCCTCCAGTTCGTTGCGGACGTCGTCGGTGGCCTCGGCCGCCACACCGCCCCCTACGGGTTCGTGTTCCAGGTGACGTTCTGTCCCTGCACGAGATTCGTCACCCGGGCATGCCCACCGACGCTGTTGGTCACCTGCGTGGGCCCCAGCGCCTCCTCGTGGCACCTCTGCCATTCGGCGAACGCCGCGGCGAACGCGCGGTCCTGAAGTGCCCGGGCATGGATCAGCGCGGCAAGCGCCCGGACCTGCCTTTCGTCCTGCCGCTCCAGCGGCAGCGCCGCCCCCTCCGGCGCCCCCGCGTCCCGGCCGAACGCCCGCCGGACCAGGGAGGCGAGAGAAGCCCATGCCTGCCGCCCGGCTTCCGACGCACCGCCCTGGGCAGCCGCCGATACCGCGGCCTGGACGGTTTCTAAGCTCGCTGGGTCCACGGCGGCCCCCGCTCCTCGGCTACGACACGGATACGCCTGGCAACCGAGTGTAGGGCGCGGCATGACGCCGAGTCACCCGCAGGTGTGACTCAGGGGTGGCGATTTCCGACTTCGCAGAGCTGCGGCCCGGAAGCCCCGCTGACGCCCTGGAGCCCCGCGTGCCCTGCCCCGGACGCCCTCCGGGGCAGGGCACTTCCGTGGGCCCGTCAGTCGTCGCCCGGGCCCGGGCGGCGGGCCTCCGCGGGCTCCGTCTCCTTCTGCTTCTCCTGCTCCGCGTCGATCCGCCGGGAGGCGCGGAGGCTCGTGAGCGTCGTGACGACCAGGACGCCGCCGATGACGCTGAGGGACACCGCCGTGCTGATCTCCGGGACGTGGACCCCGGACTCGTGCAGGGCGTGGAGCACCAGCTTCACGCCGATGAAGCCGAGGATGACCGACAGGCCGTACGAGAGGTGGACCAGCTTCTTCAGCAGGCCGCCGATCAGGAAGTACAGCTGCCGCAGGCCCATGAGCGCGAAGGCGTTGGCCGTGAAGACGATGTACGGGTCCTGGGTGAGGCCGAAGATCGCGGGGATGGAGTCCAGGGCGAAGAGCAGGTCCGTCGTGCCGATCGCGAGCATGACGATCAGCATCGGCGTGATCAGCCGCTTGCCGTTCTCGGTGATGAACAGCTTCGTGCCGTGGTACGTGTCCGTGGCGGCGAAGCGGCGCTCGACGGCCTTGAGCAGTCGGTTCTCCTCCCACTCCTCGTCGGCTTCCTCGGCCCTGGCCTCCTGGACGAGCTTCCAGGCGGTGTAGATGAGGAACGCGCCGAAGATGTAGAAGACCCAGGAGAACGAGGCGATCAGGGCGGCGCCCGCGGCGATGAAGGCCGCGCGCATCACGAGCGCGATGAGGACGCCGACCATGAGCACCCGGGCCTGGTACTGCGGCGGGACCGCGAACTTGCCCATGATGATGACGAAGACGAAGAGGTTGTCGACGCTCAGCGACTTCTCGGTGACGTAGCCGGCGAAGAACTCACCGGACGCCTGGCTGTCGCCCCAGATCCACAGCCCGATGCCGAAGAGTCCGGCGAGGACGATCCAGATGATCGTCCAGGTGCCGGCCTCCCTGAGCGACACCTCATGGGGTTTGCGTCCGACGAAGAAGTCGGTGCCGATCAGGGCACACAGGCCCACGATCGTGAGCACCCACAGGGTCAGCGATACGTCCACTCGTCCTCCGAGGCAGGTCCGGCATCTTCAGCGTCTTGGCTGCCGGGCGTGCCTTCCACCTGAACGACTGGAAGCTCACCCCCAACATTCGACTGTATAGAAAGAGCCAATGCTTGGCAAAGTCTTGATCAAAAGCCGAGGTCACAGGGTGGAGAGAGGTCAGCGGGCGGCAACGCGAACGGCCCGCGGGCGCGATGCCTGCGGGCCGTGTGTGCGGCGAGGGCGAGCGGTCAGCGGCGCAGCGCGCGGCGGGCCGCGGCGACCTGGGCCAGCACCTGTTCCAGCACCCGGCTGCCCAGGGGGGCGCGGGCGGGTTCGTACGTCCAGGCGTGGCCGATCCAGGGGTCGGCCAGGTGGTCGTCCGGGGTGGGGGTGAGGCGCAGCAGGCCGCGCCAGAGCGGGTCCAGCAGCGGGCCGTAGCCCTTCGCGTCCTCGCGGTCGGCGACGATCAGCAGGTGCACGCCGACCGACGGGCCCTCGTCGGCGAGGTACCGCAGCTGGTTGATGGCGCGGTCGTCGAAGCCGTGCGGGAAGTCGTTGACCACGAGGAGCTGCTGGGCCGGGTCGAGGTCCGGCGGCAGCGCGTCGGCCGCGCCGCTGCGCAGCGCCATCTGTACGAGGTCGATCCGCTGGGTCAGCCGGGTGAGGGTGTCGGTGACGGCCGCGGCGCCCTTCGGCGGGGGTTCGGCGAGGACGCCGGAGTGGAGCAGCGGGGTGAGCGCCGCGGTGGCGGTGCCGCCGGGGTCGATGAAGTGGACGTTGAACTCGCCCGCCGGGTGGACCGACAGCAGCCGGGCGGCGTGCGCCACGGCGGTGTCGAGGGCGAGCGCGCGCCGCTCCGCGGCGTCCGGGAAGCCCCGCTCCGGGTCGCCGTCGAGCGCGCCCGGGCCGAGCGAGGAGGTGCCGCTGTCCACCCACAGGCCGCGCTCCAGCGGCAGCCGTACGAGCAGCGGGATGCGCAGCTCCGTGTGCTCGGGGAGGTGGAGGTCGCCCAGGCGCAGGGCCATCGGGGCGTCCGCGGGCACCTCGTACTCGTGCCACACCGGGCTCGCCCAGGAGGCGTACGCGGGCGGCAGCGCGGGCTCGACGACGCCGGCCTCGGCGACGAGCTGCGCGAGGTCGCGGTCCAGGACCTCGCGCGCCCGGTCGACCAGGGTGGAGTGGCGGGAGAGCGCCTCGGCGCGCGCCGAGTCGGCGATGGAGCCCATGCGGGCGCGCGGGTCGGCCAGCAGCTGGTCGAGCTCGCGGTCCATGCGGGAGTCGGCGAAGTCGACGGCGCTGCGGTACGCGGCGACCGTGCGGGCCAGGTCCTCGAACATGCCCCAGACCTGGTTGTACAGCCGCTCCTCCATGCTCCAGCCGGCGGCGTCGCCGGCGACCGGCGCCGCCGGGCCCGAGGCGCCGCGGCCGGATTGCGGCGGTACGCCGCCGCCGGTGGTGCCGGCGCCCGGCCGTGGGCCGGCTCCGGTGGCGCTCGCGGCGCCGGCCCCGGGGGCCGGGGGTGCCGTGGCGGGGGCGCGCGGCGCGCCGGACGCGCCGCCCGGCGTGCCGGGCCCGCCGCCCGAGGCGCCCGCCGCGCCGGTCGCGGTGGCGCGGCGCGGGTGGCGGTAGTCGACGGGGCCGGACCGGGTCTGCCGCTCCTCGGCGGCCGGCTGCGGACGCCGTGCGCCCGCGCCCGTCGTCCCGCCCGCGGTCGGCGGGGGCGCCGGGGCGACGGCGCGGGCGAGGCCCTCGGCCACGGCCCGTTCGACGTCCGCGGCGAGCTGCTGGGCCTGCGGCAGGCCCTGGTCCGCGAGCATGGCGGCGAGCCCGCCCGCGTACCCCTGGCCCACGGCCCGGATCTTCCACGCGTCGGACCGCCGGTACATCTCCACGGCGGTGACCGCCGACTCGCTGTCCAGGCCGGTGATGACGAACCGCGCTATCGCCGTGCCGTCGAGGCCGGTGACGGCCACCGACGGCGGCGCGATGGCGCCGAAGCTCCGCGGCCCCGGCACTCCCGCGGGCAGCGCCAGCAGCACGTGGACGCGCTCCACGTCCGGCGGCATCGCGTCCAGGTCGACCGCCAGCCGGTGCTCCGCCGCCGCCTGGCCGGGCACCTCCAGGCCCGGCAGGTGCGGCGCACCGGGGTGCGCGATGCGGCCGGGGTCGCTGACCCTGCCGTCCTCTCCGCCCAGCGTGGCGCCCGGCGTCACCGGGCTCCCCGCCGAGATCCTGATCTCCACCCGGGTCTGCGGGAGTGGATGGTTCTGCCCGCGGACCAGTTCGGCCGTCATGCGGCCCTCCCCTGCACTCGCTGCGGCCGTCGACGTCGTGACATGCCTCGGAACCCGGTCCCGCCGCCCTTAGAGGAGCGACTGGATCGACGGCATGAGGTCCTGGAATGTGCGGCCGTTCGCGGGCGAGCCGAGGGCGGTCATGCCCCAGCCGCCGCCGGTGCGCTGCACCTTGGCCATGATCTGGGCGGTGTACGTGCCGCCGCCGGTGAGGGTGTAGCGCGCGATCTCCTGGCCGTTGCTCTCGTCCACGAGCCGGCAGAACGCGTTCTGCACCTCCTCGAAGGTCTGGCCGGTGAAGGAGTTCACGGTGAAGACGATCTGGTCGATGTGGACCGGCACCCGCTCCAGGTCGACCAGGACCGACTCGTCGTCGCCGCCCTGGCCGGCGCCGCCGACGAGGTTGTCCCCGGTGTGCCGCACCGAGCCGTCGTCGCTGACGAGGTGCTGGAAGAAGACGACGTCGACGGGCTGCTTGTCGGCGAAGAGCACGGCGGAGGCGTCGAGGTCGATCTCGCGCGTGCGCTTACCGAAGAGACCGCGACGCTCGGCGGCCTGCCAGCCCAGCCCCATGCGCACCACGCTGAGGGAGCCCCCGTCGGACTTCTGCAGGCTGACGGCCTGGCCCTTGGTCAAGTTGATCGACACGCTTGTGTTTCCCCTCCTGCTCCGAGCACGCCATGTCCGGCGCGCTGCCACGAACATTACGCAGGACAGCGGCCCTGTGCTCCCCCTGGTGGAGGATTTGTGGCGCTCCTGCTACACAGCACCGGTTGTGCGCCCCCGTACGGCCACGCTCCGCGCACGCCCGGCCGGGGGCTCCGCGGTCCCGTCACGCCCCCGTGCCCCGGGCTAGGACAGCCCGGCCTCCTTCATCTGCCGCAGCTCCTTCTTCATCTCCGCCACCTCGTCCCGCAGCCGGGCCGCCACCTCGAACTGCAGGTCGGCGGCGGCGGCCCGCATCCGGGCCGTCATGTCCTCGATCTGCGCGGAGAGGTCGGCGGCGGGCGTCTCGGAGGGCGCGGCCCCGGCGCCCTCCCCGGCCCGGGCGGCGGCCTTCGTCTGCTGCCGCAGCTCCGGCACCGGTGCCTTCCCGGGGGTCTCGAGCTTGGTGGACCGGTAGCCGGTGCCCAGCAGCGCCTCGGTGTCGACCTCCTCGCGGGCGATCTGCGCGACGATGTCGTTGATCTTCTTGCGGAGGGGCTGCGGGTCGATCCCGTGTTCCTCGTTGTACGCGATCTGCTTGGCGCGGCGCCGGTTGGTCTCGTCGATCGCCTTCTCCATGCCCGGCGTGATCTTGTCCGCGTACATGTGCACCTGGCCGGAGACGTTGCGCGCGGCGCGGCCGATGGTCTGGATGAGCGACGTGCCGGACCGGAGGAAGCCCTCCTTGTCGGCGTCGAGGATGGCGACGAGCGAGACCTCGGGCAGGTCCAGGCCCTCGCGCAGCAGGTTGATGCCGACGAGCACGTCGAACTCGCCGGCGCGCAGCTCGCGCAGCAGCTCGACGCGGCGCAGCGTGTCGACGTCGCTGTGCAGGTAGCGCACCTGGATGCCCAGCTCCAGGAAGTAGTCGGTGAGGTCCTCGGCCATCTTCTTCGTCAGCGTGGTGACGAGGACGCGTTCGTCCTTCTCCGCGCGCGTGCGGATCTCGTGCACCAGGTCGTCGATCTGGCCCTCGGTCGGCTTGACGACGACCTCGGGGTCGACGAGCCCGGTGGGCCGGATGATCTGCTCCACGACGCCGTCGCCGCGGGACAGCTCGTACGGCCCGGGGGTGGCGGAGAGGTAGACGGTCTGGTCGATGCGCTCCAGGAACTCCTCCCACTTCAGCGGGCGGTTGTCCAGCGCGGACGGCAGCCGGAAGCCGTGGTCGACGAGGGTGCGCTTGCGGGAGGCGTCGCCCTCGTACATGGCGCCGACCTGGGGGACGGTGACGTGCGACTCGTCGATGACGAGGACGAAGTCCTCCGGGAAGTAGTCCAGCAGGGTGTGCGGCGGGGAGCCGGTCTCGCGGCCGTCCATGTGCAGCGAGTAGTTCTCGACGCCGGAGCAGGTGCCGATCTGCTGGAGCATCTCCAGGTCGTACGTCGTGCGCATGCGCAGCCGCTGCGCCTCCAGCAGCTTGCCCTGCTTCTCCAGCGCGCCCAGCTGCGCGCCCAGCTCGGTCTCGATGCCGGCGACGGCCTTGGCCATGCGCTCGGGGCCGGCGATGTAGTGGGAGGCGGGGAAGACGTACAGACTGTCGTCCTCGCTCATCACCTCGCCGGTCAGCGGGTGGAGGGTGGAGAGGGCCTCGATCTCGTCCCCGAACATCTCGATGCGGACGGCCAGCTCCTCGTAGACCGGGAAGATCTCGACGGTGTCGCCGCGGACCCGGAAGGTGCCGCGGGTGAAGGCCTGGTCGTTGCGCGCGTACTGGATGTCGACGAAGCGGCGCAGCAGCTGGTCCCGGTCGATCTCCTGGCCGACCTTCAGCGGCACCATGCGGTCGACGTACTCCTGGGGCGTGCCCAGGCCGTAGATGCAGGAGACGGAGGCGACCACGATGACGTCGCGCCGGGTGAGCAGCGAGTTCGTCGCGGAGTGCCGGAGGCGCTCGACCTCCTCGTTGATCGAGGAGTCCTTCTCGATGTAGGTGTCCGTCTGGGGGACGTACGCCTCGGGCTGGTAGTAGTCGTAGTACGAGACGAAGTACTCCACGGCGTTGTTCGGCAGCAGCTCGCGGAACTCGTTCGCCAACTGGGCGGCCAGCGTCTTGTTGGGCGCGAGGACCAGCGTGGGCCGCTGGAGGCGCTCGACCATCCAGGCCGTCGTCGCCGACTTGCCCGTGCCGGTCGCGCCGAGCAGCACGACGTCCTTCTCGCCCGCCCTGATCCGCCGTTCGAGCTCGTCGATGGCGGCGGGCTGGTCGCCGCTCGGCCGGTAGGGGCTGACGACCTCGAAGGGGGCCGTGGTGCGTTCGATGTCTGTGACGGGCCGCATGCCCCCACCGTACGACCCGCCACCGACAACGCGGATCTGATCGCCCGGGCACCCTCGCCGACCTGGCGCAATACCGAAGGATGCGGTCACCCGACCAGATGATTTCCGGCCAGATCGACGGCGCCCGGACGCGGGCAGTAAGCGCTTCCCCAGGACGTTCACCTGCACCGACCCGGATCCGCCCGCGTTCACCGCGCCGATATCGGCGTTCAATCTCTGGCCATCCCCGGCCTCGTACTCTGTCGCCTGCCACTGGGACCCTGCGGCGACAAGTGATCACCTCTAGTCGAGGAGACTGCATGCCCTCCCGCACGCTTACGCGCGCGTCCGGCGCCCTGACGGCCCTGGCCGGCATCGTGCTCACCGCGGCCGCCACGACCGCCACCGCGACCGCCGCCGAGTCCGCGGCCGACTCCGCCCCGGCCTCCGGCTCCGCCGCCCCGGTCGTGACCGTCGCCCACCGCGGCGCCTCGGCGGTCGCCCCGGAGAACACCCTCGAAGCCGTCGACGCGGCCCGCGAGATGGGGATCGACTGGGTCGAGAACGACGTGCAGCGCAGCAAGGACGGCGAGCTGGTCATCATGCACGACGACACGCTCGCCCGGACCACGAACGTGGAGGAGCTCTACCCCGGCCGCGCCCCGTGGAAGGTCGCCGACTTCACCTGGAAGGAGATCAGCACCCTCGACGCGGGCAGCTGGAAGGGCGAGGAGTGGGCGGGCGCGCGGGTGCCGACCCTGCGCCAGTACATGAAGCGGGTGACGCAGAACCGCCAGAAGCTGGTGCTGGAGATCAAGAAGCCGCAGCTGTACCCGGGGATCGAGAAGGAGATCCTCACCGAGCTGCGCAAGTCGGGCTGGCTCAGCCGCGCGGCCGTCAGGAACAAGCTGGTCGTGCAGAGCTTCGGCGCGGACTCCATCCAGACCGTGCACGAGCTGCGGCCGGACGTGAAGACCGGCTTCCTCGGCACCCCCGCGGTGGCGGACCTGCCCGAGTACGCCGCCTTCTCCGACCAGATCAACTCCAACCACGGCACCATGTCCGCGGAGTACTACGCGGCGGTGCACGCCCTTGAGGGCCCGCACGGCAAGCGGCTGGAGAGCTACACGTGGACGGTCGACGACCCGGCGCGGGCCGTGGAGCTGGCCGGGTGGGGCGCGGACGGCATCATCACCAACAAGCCGGACGTGATCGCCGAGGCGCTTAAGGACGCCGGCTTCGGGGTGGCCGCGGAGTAGGGCGCGGGCGGTGGGCGCGGGCGCCGGTCAGCCGCCGCCGTGCCCGGCGCGCCGCTCGAAGTACGACGCCGCTCCCGAGCCCGCCGGCTCGGGGGCGGCGGCTCCGCCGGCGGCGGTGCCCGCGTCCGCCTCGTCGACGGGCACCCGCCACTCGTTCTCCAGCGGGTCCATCCCGACGAACAGCCCGACGAACACCAGCAGCAGCACCGGCCCGATCAGGATCGGCGCCAGGATCTCCGCCGGGCTCTTGCCCTCCGCCGCCGCGTTCACGGCCTGGGCCTGCACCTCCAGCGCCGCCATCCCCGTGTAGTGCATGCCGGAGACGGCCACGCCCATGATCAGCGCGGCGCCCACGGCGACGCCGAACCGCTTGACGGTCATCGACAGCCACAGCGCGGCGGTGGCGGCGACCACGGCGATGAGCACCGACAGCGCGACGACCGCGCCGTCGTACACCAGCCGGCCGCGGTCCATGTTCATGCCCGCCATGCCGAGGTAGTGCATGGCCGCGACGCCGAGGCCGGTGACGATGCCGCCGGCGGTGAGGGCGAACGCGGTGCGGCCGAGGTAGCCGACGGTGAAGACGCCGACGCCGACCACGACGATCGCGACGCCGAGGCTCGCCAGCGTGATCGGCACGTCGTAGCTGATGTGGACGGAGTCGGCGGTGAAGCCCATCATCGCGATGAAGTGCATGGTGAAGATGCCCGTGCCGATCGCGACCGCGCCGAGCAGCAGCCAGCCGGCCCGGCGCGCGGGCTCGACGGTCAGCGCGCGCATGGTGCAGCGCAGCCCCAGGGCGCTGCCGACCGCGGCCATGACGAAGGCGGTGACGGGGGTGAGCAGGCCATACGTGAACCCGTCGACGGGCACGGGGGCAGCGAGCACGGAGTGACTCCCGGTCTACTGATGCGGCTACGGAATTGTCGACAGATGTACAGGGCAACCACAGGGAATCGTAGGTCTGTGCGAGTCGGGACCGAAGTGGTTCCCCCCGCCCTCGACGCAGCCGATACGCAATCGGTACCCGCGCGTTTTCCCACGTCGAAGCGGAATCCCGGGTGCCGGACGGCGGGCGGAGGCGGTTGTCGGTGCCGTGTTCTACGCTCGCGGCATGGACGTCACGAAGGCCCGCGCGCCCCGGCAGAGCCGCCGGGTGGTCGATTCGCCGATCGGCCCGCTGCTCCTCGCCGCCACGGACCGCGGGCTGGTCAAGGTCGGGTTCCACGCCCCTCCGGACGCCGCGGGCCGGGGTGCCGGCGGCGGGGCCGAACCGGCGGGTGCCGCGGGGCACATAGCGGAGGCCGAGGAGCAGCTGCGGACGTATTTCGCGGGCGGGCTGCGGGACTTCCGGCTGGAGCTGGACTGGTCGCTGTCCGACGGCTTCAACCGGCGGGTGCTGGAGGAGCTGGCGGCCCGGGTGCCGTACGGATCGGTCGTCAGTTACCAGTTCCTCGCCGACCGCGTCGGCGAGCCGGGCGCCGCGCAGGCGGTCGGGCGGGCCATGGCGTCGAACCCGCTGCCGATCGTGGTGCCGTGCCACCGCGTGATCGAGAGCGACGGCGGCCTGGGCGGCTTCGGCGGCGGACTGGAGACGAAGCGGAGCCTGCTGGCGCTGGAGGGCGTGCTGCCGGAGCCGCTGTTCTGACGCGGTGAGCGGACGGGCACGGCCGTCGGCGGGCCCGGGGCGGGCCGGGACGACGGAGGGACGAGGGAGGCTCCGGGCATGAGCAAGCAGATCGCGCTGCTGCGCGGCGTCAACGTCGGCGGCAGGAACAAGGTCCCCATGGCCGCGCTGCGCACCGCGCTGACCGGCCGCGGCTTCGGCGGCGTCGTCACGTACGTCGCGAGCGGGAACGTGGTCTTCGACGACCCCGGCACCCCGCCGGAGGAGACCGCCGCGGCCGTGGAGGCGGTCGTGGCGGAGGAGTTCGGGGTACGGGCCGGGGTCGTCGTCCGCACCCGCGACGAGGTCGCCGCCGCCGTCGCCGCCAACCCGCTGCCGGAGGGGGCCGCGGAGCCGTCCCGGTTCCTGGCCGTGTTCCTGTCCGGGCCGGCGCCCGAGGACGCCTGGTTCCGCACCGCCGACCCCGGGGCGTACGCCCCCGACCGGTACGAGATCGGCGACCGCGTCGTCTACGTCTGGTGCCCCGGCGGGCTCGGGCGGTCCAAGCTGGCGGCAGACTTCTCCGGCCGCAGGCTGGCGGTGACCGCGACCGGCCGCAACTGGAACACGGTCCTCAAGCTGCTGGAGCTGGCCGACGGCTGACTCCCCGGCACGCGGGCGGCGGGCGGCGGACCGCGCGCCCGCTCATCCCGGCCGGCTCCGCTCCAGCTCCCGGGCCCACTCCTCCAGCGCCTCGAAGTCCTCCTCCACCAGTCCGCGCGCGGGGTTGATCTGCCGCAGCAGCGCCTCCCCCGCGTGGTGCTCGGCGATCCACGCCGCGTCGGCCGCCGTGATCTCGTCGTCCACCCAGGCGAACGTCCGGCCGGCGGTCCAGGCGGCGACGTGCCGCGTCTTCCAGTACAGCCCGTCCGGGTCGTCGGTGGTGAACATCGACGGCCACTCGATGACCGGCAGCGGCGGCAGCCCCAGCACGCGGTCGCCGATGACCGTGTTGGCCTCGTGCATCCAGGTCGTCGCCCACACCAGTTCGTACGGCAGCGACAGCAGCCGCTCCCCGTGCGCCGGGCGCAGCCACAGCCGGAGGGGTCCGGCGGGCATGCCGGTGACCACGTACTCGCCGTAGCCGGGCGGCGGGCCCCCGGCGGCGTAGGGGTTGAGGGGGCCGTCGACGTCGAGCAGGAGGAGGGGGCGGGCGGGGGTCGGGGTGGCGTCGGAGTCGTCGGTTGCGCCGGTGGGCGGGGCGGCGTCTCGGTCGGCAGCGCGGTCAACGTCGTCCATTCTCCGACCGTAGGCGCTGCCGCCGCCGGTGTGGCCCCCCGCGCGTCCGCGCGCTCGCGCGGCGCGCGCCGCCGCCCGCCCGGGGCGGGGCCCGGATGCGGGCCGTTCCGCCCACCCCCTAAGGTCTGGGCCATGGCGATCCCCGAGGTCATCCCGATACGTCACGAGCCCGGCTACCGCACCGAGAACATCGGCCGTTACGACGACGGGCAGTTCTTCGCCTCGATCACCGCCGCGTACCCGCCCGGCTACCGCATGGGCCCCGACTGGCTGGAGCACCGCCGCTGGTTCGCCGTTCTGCACCGCTTCGGCGCCGACGGCCACCACACCGGCTCCGACATCTGGACCCCGGGCCCCGGCGTCCCCGCGGACGGGCGGCTGGACGCGAAGATGGAGGGCTGGCTCGACGAGTTGCCGGGGCTGGTCTTCGGCGACATCGCGATCAGACCCTTCGAGGTCACGGTGGACGGGATCCGCTTCGGGCTGGTCGCCGAGCGGCACGCGCCGCCGGCGCCGGGCGCCGCGGGCGGCGGCGCGGACGCCGGCGAAGACGAGCCGGACTGGGCGGAGTTGTACCCGGACCGGCTCGGGTTCCACGAGCCGTGGGACGGCCTGTACGACACGTAGACCGCCGGGGTGCGGCGGCACGTACCGTGGGCTCATGCACCTGACAGACGAGGTCCGCGACGCGCTCGCGGACCGGCGCCCGGTCGTCGCGCTGGAGTCGACGATCATCGCCCACGGCCTGCCCCGCCCGCGCAACCTGCGGGTGGCGGCGGAGCTGGAGGACATCGTCCGCTCCGCCGGCGCCGTGCCCGCGACCGTCGCCGTTCTCGACGGCACCCCGCACGTCGGCCTCGACGGGGCGCAGTTGGCGCGGATCGCGTCCGACGACGCCGTGCGGAAGCTGACCGTACGCGACCTCGCGCCGGCCGCCGCCCTCGGCGCGAGCGGCGCGACGACCGTCGCGGCCACGGCGTTCCTCGCGGCCCGGGCCGGCATCGGCGTCTTCGCCACCGGCGGTCTCGGCGGGGTGCACCGGGAGTGGGCGGAGTCGCAGGACGAGTCGGCGGACCTGCGGCTGCTGGCGCAGACGCGGATCGCGGTGGTGTGCGCGGGGGTGAAGTCGATCCTGGACGTGCCGGCGACGCTGCAACGGCTGGAGACGCTGGGCGTGACGGTGCTCGGCTACGGCACGGCGGAGTTCCCGGGGTTCTACCTGCGGACCTCCGGCGAGCCGGTGGAGTGGACGGTCCGTACGCCCGCGGAGGCCGCGGCGGTGCTGCGCGCCCAGCGGGACCTCGGCGTGCCGCCGTCGGCGGTGATCGTGGCCAACCCGGTGCCGGCCGGCGAGCAGCTGGACCCCGCGGTGCACGACGCGGTGCTGGCCGACGCGCTGCGGGAGGCGGACCGGCGGGGGGTGAGCGGGCAGGCGATCACGCCCTTCCTGCTGGCGTACCTCACGGAGCACACGGCGGGGGCGTCGCTGGCGGCGAACCTCGCGGCGGTACGGGGCAACGTGCGGCTCGCCGCGGAGATCGCGGTGCAGGACGCCGCGTGAGTTGCCGCGCGCGCCGGGCGGCGCGTGGGCGGCGGCGGGTGCGGGACCGGGTGTGACGGGCGGCGCGGTGCTGCTGGTGGTCGGCGACGTCGTCACCGACGTGGTCGCCCGCCACGCCGCGCCCCTCGCCCCCGGCACGGACACCCCGGCCGAGATCGCGATCCTGCCCGGCGGCGCCGGCGCGAACGTCGCCGCGTGGGCGGCGCACTGCGGCGCGCGGGCGCGCCTGCTGGCGCGCGCGGGCCGGGACTCCGCCGACTGGCACCGCGCCGCGCTGCTGCGCGCCGGGGTCGAGGCACACGTCCGCGTCGACCCCGCGGCGCCCACGGGCAAGGTCGTCGCCCTGGTCGACGGCGGCGGCGAGCGGTCGTTCCTGACGGACAGCGGGGCGGCGTTCCGGCTGGGCCCGGCGGACTGGGACCCGGAGCTGCTGGCCGGCGTCACGCACGTACACCTCTCCGGCTACCTGTACTTCACCGCCCCCGGCCGCGCCCTCGCCGCGCTCGTCACCGCGGGGGCACGCGCGCGTGGGGCGACGGTCAGCGTGGACCCGGCGTCGGAGGGATTCATCGCGCGGTCGGGCGTACGGGACTTCCTCGCGGCGATCGCGAGCGCGGACACCGTCTTCCCCAACGCCGCGGAGGCGACGCTCCTCACCGGCCTGCCCTCCCCCGCCGCCGCGGCCGGCGCCCTGGCCGCGGCGCTCGACGCCACCGCGGTCGTCACCGCCGCCGCCGGCGGCGCCCACCTCGCCGCCCCCGGCGCCCCCGCCGTGCACGTCCCCGCGACCCCGGTCACCCCGCTCGACACGACGGGCGCCGGCGACGCCTTCGCGGGCGCGTATCTGGCCGCCGCGCAGGCGGGACGCGCGCCGCGCGAAGCCGCGGCGGCGGGGTGCGCGACGGCGGCGACGGCGGTCCGCACCCCGGGCGGGCGGCCGGGGCGGCCCGGGCAGGGGGCGTAGCGGCGGGGCCTCCACCTGCCCGCGACGTCTCCCGGCGCTAACTCCCCCCGTCCCGCACCCGCTTGTCCACCCGCCTGCGCCACGGGCGCGCCCGCAGCCGCTCGCCGGGCGGGCCGTGCGGGGCCGCGGCGAGGGCTTCGCGGACGGCGGCGGTGAAGGCGTCCGGTTCGCGGAACAGCTGGTGGGGCGTGGTGTGGACGAGGTGCAGGCCGAGGGATTCCAGGGCGTTGTGGTGGTCCACGGTGCCGTCGTCGTCGCGGTACGGCGGCTCGGCGAGGTGGAGGAGGACGCCGGTGCGGGGCCAGTGGGCGTGCGGGGTGGTGAGCCAGTAGCCGTCGAGGTGCAGCGGGACGCCCCAGAGTGGGGGCGGCAGGGCGGCGGCGGCGATCAAGGCGCGGGCGCGGGTCTCGGCGGGCGGGCGGACGGCGCGGCCGAGGGCGGCGAGCGCGGCGGCGACGTCGGGGCGGGTGTGCAGGGCGGCGGCGCGGAGCGCGGTCGCCAGGTCGGCGGGCGGGGTGCCGTGGGTGTCCTGCAGTTCGCCGAGGAGGGCGGCGGTGCGGTCGCGGTCGAGGGCGGTGTGTACGGCGTCGACGGCTGCGCGCAGCGGCGGTGCGGCGGGGAGCCCCGGCGGCAGGTGAACGGGCGGGGGCAGGCGGCGCAGCGGCTGGTGGACGCGTACGCCGGGGGGCGGGGTGAGGCGCCGGGCGGGCGGTACGAGGACGTCGACCACGCGCACGTCCGCGGCGGCGGGCACGCTGCGGAACCCGTACAGCGCGAGCGCCGCGGCTCCCGTCAGCAGCGCCTCCCCGCGGCCGCCGGCGCGCGCGAGCGCCGCGCGGTAGCGCGTCTCCCAGTCGCCGTGCGGGGTCTCGCGGGGGCCGTGCGCGTACGTCATGGCTGCGCCTTGCCCGCCGCCGGCCGCGGCTACGGCGCCGCGGCCGCGGACTCACCGGGTCGGGCGATGCGGGGCGCGGGAGTTGACCGCGGGGACTACGCCGCGTGGACGGCCCGGTCCGCGGGGGCGCTTGCGGGGGCTTCCGGCCCGGGTACGGCGCAGGCGCCGGCCAGGGTGTCGAGGGAGACGTCCAGGGTGGCGGCCAGGGCGGCGACCGTGAAGAACGCCGGGGTGGGGGCGCGGCCGGTCTCGATCTTGCGGAGCGTCTCGGCGGAGATGCCGGCCGCGGCGGCGACGTCGGTCATGCTGCGCTCGCCCCGGGCGGCGCGCAGCAGGGCGCCGAAGCGCTCGCCGCGGCGGCGCTCCTCGGGGGTCAGTGGAGTGCGAACCATGAGCGTGATACTAATACCGGTATAGTAATTGGGGAACCCGAGGGAGAGTCACGCCATGGTCGAGATGAAGAACGACGCCGCGCTGGACGCCATGCGCGAGGCCGGGCGCGTCGTCGCCGACGCCCTCGCCGCCGCGCGGGACGCGGCCGGCGTGGGGGTGAGCCTGCTGGAGCTGGACGAGGTCGCGCGGGAGGTGCTGGACAAGGCGGGGGCGGGATCGCCGTTCCTCGGCTACCGGCCGTCGTTCGCCGCCACGCCCTTCCCCGCGGTCCTCTGCACCTCCGTCAACGACGCGATCGTGCACGGCATCCCCACCGGCTACCGGCTGCGCGACGGCGACCTCGTGTCCCTGGACTGCGGCGCCGAACTGGACGGCTGGACGGGCGACGCGGCGATCAGCTTCACCGTGGGCACGCCGCGGCCCGAGGACACCGCGCTGATCGACGCCACGCAGCGCGCGCTCGACGCCGGGATCGCGGCCGCGGTCGCGGGCGGGCGGCTGGGGGACATCTCGTCCGCCGTGGGGCGCGTCGCCGCCGAGGTGGGCTGCGGGATGCCGGCGGACTTCGGCGGGCACGGCATCGGGCGGCGGATGCACGAGGACCCGCCCGTGCCCAACCGGGGGCGCGCGGGGCGGGGTTTCCGGCTGCGGCACGGGCTGACGCTGGCGATCGAGCCGATGCTGCTGTCGGGCGGCTCGGACGCGTACGGGGTGGACGACGACGGCTGGACGCTGCGGACGGCGGACGGCAGCAGGGCGGCGCACGTCGAGCACACGGTCGCGGTCACGGAGGACGGGCCGCGGGTGCTGACGGCGCGGTGAGGGCAGCGGCGTCCGTACGCGGGCGGGGTCAGCGCCAGCCGTAGCGCAGGCGCAGGCGGTGCTCGACGAGGTGGAACCGCTGGCGGTCGAGCG
This sequence comes from Streptomyces sp. MAR4 CNX-425, assembly GCF_048656465.1. Lineage (NCBI taxonomy): Bacteria > Bacillati > Actinomycetota > Actinomycetes > Kitasatosporales > Streptomycetaceae > Streptomyces > Streptomyces sp. MAR4 CNX-425. The sequence continues at coordinate 376,677 of NZ_JBMDLF010000001.1, forward strand.
AGCACGCCTCGCGGCGCATGCCGCCGTCGTGGAGGCGGAGCACGCGGTCCAGGTCGACCCACGAGTCGCGGCCCGCCCGGTCCCACGGGCCGGCGCCGATGCGTACCCAGTCGTGGTCGTCGTCGCGGCGCTTGCTGGACAGCTGGACGGCGAGCACCGTGCCGGCGCGCTCGCGGGCGACGACGAGGACGGGGCGGTCCTTGCCGCGGCCGTCGTTCTCCTCGTACGGCACCCAGGTCCAGACGATCTCGCCGGGGTCCGGGTCGCCGTCGGGGTCGGGGGCGTAGGAGGTGCGGACGTCGCCGGCGGCGCGGGGGTCTATCTCGGTGGTGGCGGTGGGGCCGTGCTGGCCGGGCTGGCCCACTGGGCCGTCGCCGTGGGTGGGCGTGGTCACGCCGGTCACGGTAACAACCGGGGGCGGCCGGCCGACTGCCCGGTACGGGCCGGGGCCGTCGGCGGCGGGGCGGGCCGCGGCGGGGCGGGCGCGAGCGCGGCGCAGCGGGGCGTCTGCGGCAGGGCGTCATATGCCGGGGGAAAAAGGGCACAGAGGCCGGGCGGGGCGGGCGTTGTCAGTGGAGGGTTGTAGCTTCCAGGCATGGACTACCACGACGTTGTCGACGAGCTTGAGTCGGCGGAGCACGAGCTCGGCCTGGCCGCGTGCGACGTGGACGAGACCGAGGGGGCCGGGCTGGATCTGGCGGGGCTGGTCGCGGAGCTGGCGGAGCGTACGGAGCCGACCGGCGCGGGCCGGCCCGGCGCGCCGGCGGACGGCCGGGACGGGCCGGAGGCGGCGGCGTGGGCCGCCCGCCGGGCCGACGGGCTCGCGGACGCCGAGCGGGCGGAGGGGCTGCCCGAAGCCGTGTGGCAGCCGGGCCGGCAGATATCCCTGGCGCGCTGCGCGCGGTAGGCGGTCGTACGCGCAGCGTGCCGCGTTGGACCCCGCCCCCCGGATGGCCGGATGCTGGAGGCAGGAGGTGCTGAGCATGAGGCCGAACCGCTCCGGTGACGAGCCCGTGCACGCCCGCACTCCGCTCCGGATGCGCTTCTGGCTGTCCCTCTGGGGAGTGCTCTGGATGGTCGCGGGCACGGTGTTCTTCATCGTCGTCGACGAACCGGTCTGGGCCGCGGTGACCGCGGCTCTCGCCGCGATCACCGCCGTCGACATGGTGGTGGTGCTCCGGCACATCAGACAGGGCCCGCACTTCCAGCCGGGCCGGTCCATACCCCCGTACGAGCCCGTGCGGCAGGACGACGAACCGCCCGGGCCGAAGCGGCTGCCCTGACGCCGCCACGCCGCGACCTCCTGCGGCCGGTGGCGGTCGCCGACAACCGCTGACGACCGCCTACGGCCGCTCCGGGCGCCAGGCCGGCCGCCGCGGGTCGTCGAGTCCTATGAGCACGTCCGCGGCCGCGGCGGGGTCGGCCTCTTCCTCGTAGCGGGCGAAGGCGGGCAGTGTCCATCGGTCCCGCTCCGGTGTGCGCCGGGAGAGGGCGGCGGCGGAGAGACGGAGGTGAACGACCAGGTCGAAGGGGAACCAGCGGCCGAGCAGCAGCGGACCGTGCAGCAGCACGACGGCGCCGGGCGGGAGTTGCGTGTACGGGCTGCGCGTCGCGCGGTCCGTGCCGGGATCCCAGAAGTCGGGCAGCACCCGGCCGTCACCGCCGGGCTCCAGCGGGCCGAAGACCTCCCGCCAGAGCGCGCCGGTGTCGAGCCAGGTGTCGTAGTACGCGTCGGGGTCCTCGCGGCCGAACTCGTAGCGGAGAGAGGCGGGCCGCAGGAACGCGCCCGCGTCGAGGACGAGGCTCTCGCGCCCGCGGACCCGCAGGCCGTCGCCGACGCGGGCGGCGAGCGCACCCGGCTCCGCCGCGGGGGCGCCGTCCACCGCGACGCGCAGCCACGGGCCGCCGTCCGCCGCCTGCGACTCCGCGACGCGCTCGACCAGCGCGTCGGTGAGCCGCTCCCAGGTGATCGCTTCGAGCCGCACGCTTCCATGATGCAGGGGGCGGGCCGGTAGGCGGCGCCCGGGCGCGGGCCCGCGGGCGGCCGACCCCGGCGGCGGTGGACGGGCGCGGGTCCTGCGGGAGTTGCCCGGCCCGGCCCGGCGGCGGTGCCGGGCCGTGGTCGGTCGGTCGGTCGGTCGGTCGGTCGGTCGGTCGGTCGGCGGGAGGATACGCGGTCGGCGACGGGGCCGCTCGGCGTGCCCGGGGGGCGCCTCTCCGGTACCGCAGCGCTCGCCGCCGTGTCCGCGGGGCGGCCTCCCGGCGTCCCGGCGTCCGGCCCTTCCCGGGCCCCGCCCCGCCCGGCGCCGGGCGGCGCCCTCGGGCTGCTCCGCGCGCCGGGCCCGCGGGCCGCCCGCGCCCACCCGGCCCCGGCGCCGTGCCGCGCGGTGATCCGGTGGGCCGCCCAACCGGGGGGCCCGCGGGGGTGGTTGAGTACGGGGCGGACGCAGGCGCGCGCCCGCGCCGGGTTCGGCGCGGGGAACGAGGGGGACGGCACACGTGGGACCGGAGGATCTGAGCCCGACCGAGCGGCGGCTGTGGGACGCCTTCCCCACCGCCGGCCGCGTCGACCTCCGCGTCGGCGACCCCGCCACGGACGACCCGGCCCGCGGCGCCGCCTGGGGCCCGGAGCGCGTCGTGCGCGCCGAGGTCGTCGCCGCGCTGCTGCTCGGCGCGCGCGAGGCCGAGTCGGGGCACACCGCCGGGATCCACCTCGTCGGCGCCCGGATCGCCGGCCGGCTCGCGCTCGACCACGCGGAGATAGAGCACCATCTGCAACTCCGGGACTGTTCGTTCGAGGAGTCGGTCGACCTCTACGGCGCCCGCACCCGCCGGCTCAGCTTCAACGGCTCGCACCTGCCCGGCCTGCTCGCCTCCCACCTCTGGGCCGAGGGCAGCCTCCGCATGACCGGCTGCACGACGACCGGCAAGGTCCGGCTCGTCGCCACCCGCATCGCCGGCACCCTCATCTTCAACGGCGCCCGGCTCCACAACCCCGACGGCCACGCGCTCGACGCCACCCGCCTCCAGGTCGACAACGACGTCCTCATGCGCGACGGCTTCACCGCCGGGGGCACGATCGTGCTGCGCAGCGCCCGCATCGGCGGCAGCGTCGACCTGCGCGCCGCCACCCTCGACGCCGCCCCGGACGGGATGGCGCTCGACGCCGCCCGGATCCAGATCGACGGCGACCTGTCCGCGTACCGGCTGGCGGCCACCGGCAGGCTCGCCGCCCGCGGCGCCGCGATCACCGGCGCGCTGTTCCTGCGCGCCGCCACGCTCGACCACCCGGGCGGGCGGACCCTCGACGTCCCCGGCGCGCACATCGGCTCCGACGTCGTGCTCGACGACGGCTTCCGCTCCCGCGGCGAGGTGCGCATCGCCGGCACGGCCATCGGCAGCCGGCTGGTGATGAGCGGCGCGGAGCTGCGCGGCGACGCGGAGGGCACCGCCCTCAATGCGTACGGGATCCAGGCCGGCGGCGACGTCGAGTGCGACCGCGTGACGGCCACCGGGCGGGTCGTGCTGTCCGGTTCGCAGCTCACCGGCCGCCTCGACCTCGGCGGCAGCAGCGTCGCGCGGCACACCCCCGACGCCGTCGCGCTGTCCGTCCGCCGCACCAGCGCCCCGGAGGCCGACCTTCGCACCGGCCGCCTCGCCGGCGCCCTAGACCTGCGGCACTCCACCTTCGGCGTGCTGCTCGACACCGCCGGCTCGTGGCCGTCCCGCGTCCACCTCGACGGCGCCGTCTACGAGCAGCTGGACAGCCCGCTCTCCGCCGCCGAGCGGCTGCCCTGGCTGCGCCGCGGCGACGGCGCGTACGTCCCGCAGCCGTACGAGCAGCTCGCCGCGGTGTACCGCCGGCTCGGCCACGAGGACGACGCCCGCCGCGTGCTGCTCGCCAAGCAGCGGGCGCGCCGCGCCCGGCTGCCCTGGTACGCCCGCGCCTGGGGCCTCGTCCAGGACGTCACCGTCGGCTACGGCTACCGTCCCGAGCTCGCGGTCGGCTGGCTGGCGGGGCTGCTGGTGCTGGGCTCGCTGCTCTTCCACGCGGAACGGCCGCGGCCGTTGGAGCCGGGGAAGGACATCGTGTTCAACCCGTTCGTCTACACGCTCGACACGCTGCTGCCGGTCGTCGACTTCGGCCAGGGCACCGCGTTCACGCCCGACGGCGGCTCGCGGTGGGTGGCGTACCTGCTCGTCGCGGCCGGCTGGGTCCTCGCCACCGCCGTGGCCGCGGGTGCGGCCAGGGCGCTGAACCGGCCGTAGCGGGGCCCGGCGGCAGCGGCCGTCGGCGGGAGCCAGGAGAGCCCGCCGAGAGGGCCGCTGCCGCCGCGCCGGGACCCGCGGACACCCGCCCGGGTGCGGGTCCGCCCGGCGCGCCCCCCGCCCGGGGAGGCGCCGGAGGCGCTCGGTGATCCGGCGGCGCGCGTCAGTAGCGCAGCGCTTCGAGGTGCTCGTAGCTGTTGCGCGCCGTGGCGAACGGGTCGGAGGGGTTGTCGTGCTCGACGAGCCACTGCCTGACCCCGCCGCTCTTCGCGCCCTGGAACATCTCCGCGAAGTCGAGCACGCCGGAGCCGACGTCGGCGAAGTCGCCGTTCGGCGCCATGTCCTTGACGTGCAGCGCGGGGAAACGCCCGGGGTGCCGGCGGAAGTACGTGAGCGGGTCGGCCCCGCCGCGCACCGCCCAGTACAGGTCGAACTCGAAGCCCACCAGGTGAGGATCGGTCTCGTTGACGAGGATGTCGAAGAGCACCTCGCCGTCCACGGTGTCGTGGTCGCCGCCGTGGTTGTGGAAGAGCACCTGCTGCAGACCGGCGTCGCGGCAGGCGCGGCCCGCCTCGTTCAGAGCGCGGGCGGCCTCGCGGAAGCCGGCCGGCGAGTGCATCCCGCCGGGGAGGCTGGGGACGACGACCCACTTGCCGCCCAGGGTGTGAACGTCCTCGATCGCCTGCGGCAGGCCGCTGCCGGCGACGGTGCCGTAGCCGACGTGCTCCAGCACGGCTTCGAGCCCGGCGTCGTCGATCATGCCGCGGATCTCCCGGGCGCTGTGGCCGTGCCGGCCGCTGACGCCCACGGTGGCGTAGCCGATGTCGGAGAGCTGCCGCAGGGTGCCGGCGAAGTCGGTGGCCAGGGGCCGGCGCATGGTGTAGAGGTGCATGCCGATGCCGCCGGGCGGGATACGCCGCTTGCCGTGGCACCCGCCCCCGGCCGCCGTGTCGGCCGCCGCGGCGGGACCGGCCGCGCCACCGAGCGCGGCGGCCGTGCCGGCGCCGAGCGCCGCGGCGAGCAGTGCGCGCCGTCCCATCGCGCCGGCCGCCGGCTTCCGGGACCTGCCCGCCCCGTCTGCTCCGGGGTCCGTCTCGTGCCTGCCGTTCATGCGCACAACCGCCTCTCCCGCGTCTGAATCCGCCATTAGAAAGCGCTTACTGGCATGCGGGCATCAGACTAAGCGCGCCGCGTTGCGCGGTCAACGGTCGGTGCACGGTCCCCGGCCGCGCGCTGCGCGGCGGCACGGCTCGGCACGGGCCCAGGCTCGCGGCGTACGACGCGCAGGGGGCCCGGCGCCTCAGAGCCGGATCAGCACGTCGTCCAGCTCCTTGCGCCGGATGTCCGGCACCCGCGCCCCGTCCGCCGGGTAGCCGACCGGGATCACGTACGCCGCCCGCTCCTCCGCGGGCCGCTCGCACACCTCGCCCAGGAACCGCATCGGGCTCGGCGTGTGCGTGAGCGTCGCCAGCCCCGCCTGGTGCAGCGAGGCGAGCAGGAAGCCGACGGCGATGCCGACCGACTCCTTGGTGTAGTACGGGCGCGGGCTCTGCGGCCCCTTGTGCACCTCGAAGACGACGATCACCGCGGGCGCCGTCTCCAGGAACGGCTTGTGCCAGTCCGTGCCCAGCGGCGCCAGCGCCGCCAGCCACTCCGGCGAGGCCCGGCGCGCGTAGAACTCCCGCTCCGACTCCTCCGCCGCCTCCCGCAGCCGCCGCTTGCGGTCCGGGTCGGTGACGACGACGAACCGCCAGGGCTGCACGTTCGCGCCGCTGGGGGCGGTGGCGGCGGTGCGCACCGCCCACTCCAGGACGCCGTCCGGGATCGGGCGCGGGGAGAAGTCCCGCACGGTGCGGCGCCGCGTCATGGCGTCGTGGAAGGCGCGGCTGCGCTCCTCGGCGTCCGGCGCCGGCACACCGAGCGGCTCGTACGGGACGGTGGGATACGGGGCCGGATACGGCTGCGAGATCGTCATCCGGCCAGCAGAACACGGCCCCGCGGGCTTGGACCAGACCTGATCCGGCGATAGCCCCGGCGCACTAGTCCTCGAACCCGGCCGCGTCCCAGAAGTCCGGCCGCGGGTCGAGCGCCGCCGCCAGCCGGAAGTGCCGCCGCACCTCGTCGGGGTCGCCGCCGGCCCGCTCCAGCGTGCGGGCCAGCGCGAAGTGCGCGTAGGCGTTGTCCGGCTCCCGCTCGACGACCGTGCGGAAGTCGGCCTCGGCCGCGCGCAGCCGGGCGCTCATGAAGTGCGCGCGGGCGCGCAGCAGCCGCGGCGAGACCTTCTCGGGGTGGGCCTCGACCAGCGGGTCGAGCAACTGGACGGCACCGCGCGGATCGCGGGCGGCGAGCAGTTGCTCGGCCGCCCGGTAGTCGACGACGTCGGTCTCCGGGCTGCGCTCGGCCACGGCGTCTCCTTCCTCGTCCTCTCCGGCTTCCCTGTCGTGGCGTCCGGCATCTGTCTTCCGTGCCGGATTCGTCCCCCCAACACGGGATCATGCCCCGCTATTCCGCCCCCTGACCCCCTGGAGCGCCACCAGTTGCTCCCAGACCTCCCGTACCCGCGGCGCCAGTTCCGCCGGGGTCCCGTCGTTGTCGACGACGATGTCGGCGATCGCGAGCCGCTCCGCGCGCGTGGCCTGCGCCGCCATGCGGGCGCGGGCCTCGTCCTCGGTCATGCCGCGCAGCCGCACCAGCCGGTCGAGCTGCGTGGCGGGCGCGACGTCGACGACCACGACCACGTCGTAGAGCCCGGCGAGGCCGTTCTCGGTGAGCAGCGGCACGTCGTTCACGACGACCGCGTCCGGGCCCGCCGCCTCCGTCAGGGCGGCGGAGCGCTCGCGCACCAGCGGGTGAACGATGGCGTTGAGCGCCTCGCGCCGGCCGGCGTCGGCGAAGACGATGCCGCCGAGCTTCGCCCGGTCCAGGGTGCCGTCGGCGGCCAGCACGTCCGGGCCGAACTCCGCGACGACCGCGGCCAGCCCCGCCGTGCCGGGCTCCACCACCTCGCGGGCGATCTTGTCGGAGTCGACGATCACCGCTCCGTACGAGGCCAGCAGCTCCGCCACCGCGCTCTTGCCGGCGCCGATCCCGCCGGTCAGTCCCACCGTCAGCATGACCTCAGCCTAGGTGCCGTACGCCACCGGCCCCCCGCCCGCCGCAGGCGCGAGGGGCCGAACCGTCCGCGCCCCGGCCCTCCTTCGCGCGCGCCGGGCGTCAGTCGCCCTCCTCGCGCTCCGCGAGGAACTGCTCGAAGGCGCTGCCCAGCTCGTCCGCCGAGGGCAGCTCGGCAGGCTCGGCCATCAGGTTCTCCCGGTCCTCGCCGCCGGCCAGCGCGTCGTACTGGTGCTCCAGCCCGCGGACCATGCCCACCAGCTCCTCGTCGCCCTCGTCGACCTGGCGCTCGATCTCGTTCTGCACCTTGAGGGCCTCGGAGCGCAGCGCGTGCGCCACGCCCGGGAGGACCAGGCCGGTCGCCGAGGTGATCGACTCCAGCACCGTCAGCGCCGCGTCGGGATACGGGGTGCGGGCCAGGTAGTGCGGGACGTGGGCGGCGACGCCCAGGACGTCGTGCCCGGCCTCCCCGAGCCGGTACTCCAGGAGCGCGTCGGCGCTGCCGGGCACCTGGGCCTCGTCGAAGACGCTGCGGTGGCCCGGCACCAGGTCGATGCGGTTGCCGTGCGGCGTGAGACCCACCGGGCGGGTGTGCGGCACGCCCATGGGGACGCCGTGGTAGTTGACCGCGAGGCGCACGTTCAGCCGCTCGACGATCTCCCGCACGGCCGCCGCGAAGCGCTCCCACTCCACGTCGGGCTCGGGGCCGGACAGCAGCAGGAACGGGCTGGCGGTCGCGTCGCGCACGAGGTGCAGTTCGAGCGCGGGGACCTCGTACGCGGCCCAGTGGTCGCGGCGGAAGGTCATGAGGGGGCGGCGCGCCCGGTAGTCGACGAGCCGGTCGTGGTCGAAGCGGGCGACGACCTCGTGCGGCAGGTCGCCGAGCAGCCGCTCGGTGATCTGGGCGCCGGTCTCGCCGGCGTCGATGAAGCCTTCGAGGTGGTAGAGCAGGGTCAGCCCCGCCGAGTCGTGCTCCAGCACCGCGTCGACTGCCGCGAGCCCGCTGGGGTCCCATTCGTACATGCTCATGAGTGTGTAACACCCCGCGTGCCCGCGGTGATTCCCGGTGACGCAAACGGATTGTGCGCACGCCCCCGGGCGGGCCGGCGCGGCCCGGCCGTACGGCAGGTCAGCGCCGCTGCCGCCGGCGGAAAGACGGCCGGATCTTCTGGTGCGGGGACGGAACCCCGCCGCGGCCGATTGCGTCCTTCCCGGCGGAAGGAGGGGGTCGTCGTGCCTCAGGAGGGGCCGGGACGTGAAGTCCCGGGCGGGCGCGGCGCGTTGCGGGATCGGCTGTGGCACCGGCGTGGAGGCCGGGGCCGTATGTCACGCTCGCTGACGCTCGCCGCCATAGGTGCCTGCATCCTCGTGATCGTGAGCATCGTCGTGTCCGCGTGGCCCGGCGGCACCGGGCTGCGGCCGGGCGGAGCGCCGTCGCCGGACGCCACCACGGCCGCCGCCTTCACCGGCGTGTACCGCATCGGCGCCCTGGGGGACGCCGACCCGGGCGGCGGCCGGGACAGCGTCCTGACCCGCAGCGTGACCCGGGCGCTCGCCGACCACGGCGGCACCGGCGCCGGCAACGGCGGCGTGGCCGCGCCGCCGCTGGGCGTCACGGACCTCACCGCCCACAAGGAGTCCGCCGAGCCCGCGAACCGCCGGCTGATAGCGCGCTGGCTGCAGCTGGAGCCGGGCCTGACCGGGGTGGTCGGCGGCGACCACACCCTCCGGCTGCCGGAGAGCGGCCTGACGTCCTTCCGCCTCCCGGTCGTACGCGCCTGCCGCCACGACGGCGCCGAACCCGAGCCCCGCTACGCCGACACCGGCGAGCTGCGCTCCTCCGCCTCCACCGCCGACATGGCCGTCGTGCTGGCCCGCCACCTCGCCGCCACGCCCGGCGTGCACAAGGTCTACGTCCGCGGCGACGCCGCCGCCGACCCCACCCGGGCGGTGGTGGCCCGGCTGCGCGCGGAGGGCGTCGAGGTGCGCGCCGACGACACGGGGCCGCCGGCCGAGGGCATCCGCCGGTTCCGGCCGGACGCGGTGTTCCTGGAGGGCGGGGTGCGGAGCCTGGCGGAGTGGCTGGAGGAGGTGGAGGACAGCGGGTTCGACGGGGTGAAGGCGCTGTGGGACCCCACCGCGCCGGCCTGCACCGGCCGCAACGCCGCCGCCGACGCGGACTTCTCCGTACCGGACGGCTGGCTGACCGTCCGCGGCCACTACGACATCCGCCTGGACCCCGACGCCGACCGCCGCGCCGCCGTGCGCGAGGCCCTCGGCGCCGACCTGGCCGGACGCCCGTACGCCGTCGAGACCTACGACGCCGCCCGCGGCCTGCTCTCCGCCTGGGACACCGTCTCCGCCGAGGAGCGCAACAGCGACGAGCCCGACATGGCCCGCGCGGCGCTGGCCGAGGCGCTGCCGACGGTGGTGGTGCGGGGTGCGCTGGGCGGCTGGTGGACGCGGCTGTCGGAGGCCGAGGAGCACCCGGTGGTGTGGCTCGACCGCCGGGAGGACGGGCAGTGGCGGCAGGAGGCGGAGAAGCGCCGCTGAGCGCCCGGAGGCGCCGGCGCGCGGGGGCGGACGCCGGCGTACGGGCGTGCGGGCCCCGCGCCCGTACCGGACGCGCACGGGCCCCGTACGCACGGGCCCGCACGCGCGGGCCCGCCCGTGGCCGCGGCCGTACGGGCGGGCCCGCCGCATCCGCGCGGTACCCGGTGCCCTACGGGATCCCGGCGCCCCGCGCCCCGGAGCGCTCCGCCCCCTCGTACTCCGCACGCCCCTCGGGCTCCTCGGGCCGCTCCAGCGCCACCCGCGGCAGCTTCCTGGCCAGCGGACCCGGCAGCCACCAGGCGTGCCGGCCGAGCAGCTGCATCACCGCGGGCACGATCAGGCAGCGGATCACCACGGCGTCCAGCAGGATCGCCACCGCCAGCCCCAGGCCGAACTGCTGGAGCATCCGCTCCGGGCTGAGGATGAACGCGCCGAACACCACGATCATGATCAGCGCCGCCGCGGTGATCACCTGCCCGGTGACGGCCAGGCCCTCGCGCACCGCGTGCGTGGCGTTCCTCGTACGCTCCCACTCCTCGTGCATCCGGGAGACGAGGAAGACCTCGTAGTCCATGGAGAGCCCGAAGACGATCGCGAAGATCATCACGGGGATGAACGCCTCGATGGGCCCCGGCTGCACCCCGAACCAGCCCTCCTGGAACACCAGCGTGATCACGCCGAGCGCGGCGCCGATGGACAGCAGGTTCAGCACGGCGGCCTTCAGCGGGATCCACAGCGAGCGGAAGACCACCATCAGCAGCAGCGTCGACAGCCCGACGACCAGGGCGACGAACAGCGGCATCCGGTCGGCGACGGTGTCGGAGAAGTCCTGGGTGCCGGCGGTGGACCCACCGACCAGGTACTCCGCGCCGGTGTCGGCCGCCAGCGGCGGCAGCACGTCGTCGCGCAGGTCGTGCACGAGGTCCGCGGTCGCGGCGTCCTGCGGCGCCGAGTCCGGGAAGACGACGACGGTGGCGACCTCGCCGTCCTCGGACGGCAGCGGCGGGGTCGTCGCGGCGACGCCGCCGGCCTGCGCGATCCGGGCCTGCGCCCGCTCCGCGGCCGCCGCGGCGCCGCCGTCCCCGCCGCCCTCCGCGACGACGACGAGCGGGCCGTTGAAGCCGGGCCCGAAGCCCTCGGCGAGCAGGTCGTACGCCTGCCTGCTGGTGCTGGACGGCGCGTCGTTCCCGGCGTCGGCGAAGCCGAGCCGCATGCCCAGCGCGGGCGCCGACAGGGCCAGCAGCGCGACCAGGGCCGCGACCAGCGCGGGCAGCGGGCGGCGCTGCACGGCGGTCGCGAGGGCCCGCCAGCGCCGGCCCTCGACCCGGCCCTTCGCCGCCGCCTTCCCGGCGCGCGCGAGGACGTGGCGCTGGATGCGGCGGCCGAACACGGTGAGCAGCGCCGGCAGCAGCACCAGCGACGCGGCCATGGTGACCAGCACGGTCAGCGCCACCGCGAGCGCTACCCCCTGGAGCGACCCCAGGCCGAGGGCGACCAGGCCGAGGAGGGCGATGATCACGGTGCAGCCGGCGAAGAAGACCGTGCGCCCGGCGGCGTCGAGCGCGATGCGCGCGGCGCTGTCCCGGCCGGCGCCGCGGATCAGCTCGTGGCGGTACCGGTAGAAGATCAGCAGGGCGTAGTCGACGCCGACGCCGAGGCCGACGAGCATCATGATCGGCGGGGTGAAGTCGGCGACGGTGAAGGCGTGCCCGGCCAGGGTGATCAGGCCGACCGCGGTGCCGACCGCGAGCAGTGCGGTGACCAGCGGCACGGCGGCGGCCACCAGCGAGCCGAAGAGCAGCACGAGGATCACCAGCGCGGCGAGCATGCCCGCCCCCTCGGCGGCCCCGCCGCCGCCCTCCTCGGCGCTGCGCACGGCCTCGCCGCCCAGCTCGACCTGGAGCGCGTCGCTCCCGGCCCGCTGCGCGGTGTCGATGATCTCCTCGACGTCCGCCTTCGGCACGGACTCGGCCTTGCCGTCGAGGGTGACGGTGGCGTACGCGATGTCGCCGCCCTCGGAGACCGCCGCGCCGCCGTCGGCGTACGGGCTGCGCACGTCCACGACGCTCGGCAGCCCGCGCACCTGCTCCAGCAGGCGTTCGACGCCCTGCTCGGTGCCGGCCGCGCGCATCCCGCGCTCGTCCTGGAACACGATCTCGATGCTGTCGCCGGCCTGCGCGGAGCCGTGCCGCTCCAGCAGGTCGGTGGCGGCCTGCGAGTCGGTGCCGGGGAGGGAGAAGTCGTTGCGCCAGTTGCTTCCGGCGGCCTGGGAGCCGGCGGTGACGCCGAGGAGGACGGCGACCCAGAGCAGGATCGCGAGCCGGCGGTGCCGGCGCGACCAGTCGGCGAGCCGGGCGAAGAGCCCGGGGCGCGCGTCGGGCGGGGGCGGTGGAGGTGCGGTGTGTGCGGACATGACGCCAGCGTGCGGCGGCGGCCGCGGCCGGCACGTCGCCCGTACGCGGACACCGTCCCTACCCCGCTGGTTGCGCCCCCCGGCCGACCCGTACTACCCGGGTTGCGACCGGCCCCCGAACCCGCGCCGATCCCCTAGGTGGCACCCCGACGGCCCCGTACGGGCCCCGATCCCGCGCCCCCGGCCGGCGCCTTGCTCCAGCCCCGCACACCCGCCCCAGGGTAGGCCGCCCCGCCGACACGGACGCCCTCGCCCGCACCACCCGGGGGCAGCCGCACTCGCCGGCACCACCCGTGCCCGACGCGCCCGCCGACACCCCCGTCCCGCGCACCCGACGTGCCCGGCGTTTCCCTACACGCACGCGCCCGCGCCGGCCGGCCACGGCTCCAGACCCGCGAGCCCGTCCCGTCAGGGCCCCAGCCACCCGGGCCGCACCATCCCCGACTCGTACGCCAGCACCACCAGCTGCGCCCGGTCCCGTACCCCCAGCTTCGTCATGATGCGGCTCACGTGCGTCTTCGCCGTCGCCGGGCTCAGCACCAGCCGATCGGCGATCTCGTCGTTCGTCAGCCCCGCCGCCACCAGCTCCATCACCTCGGCCTCCCGCTCCGTCAGCGCGTTCAGCCGCGGGCTCGGCTCCGGCGCCTTCACCCGGCCGGCGAACTCGGCGATCAGCCGCCGCGTCACCGACGGGCTGATCAGCGCGTCGCCGCGCGCCGCCACCCGCACCGCGTGGACCAGTTCCTCCGGCTCGGTGTCCTTGACCAGGAACCCGGCGGCGCCGGCACGCAGCGCCCCGTACACGTAGTCGTCGAGGTCGAACGTCGTCAGGATGACGACCCGCACGCCTGCCAGCCGCTCGTCCACGGCGATCCGCCGGGCGGCCTCCAGGCCGTCGGTGCCCGGCATCCGGATGTCCATCAGCACGACGTCGGGGCGCAGTTCGCGGCACGCGGCCACCGCCTCGTCGCCGTCGCTCGCCTCCCCGACCACGTCGAGGTCGGCCTCGTCGGCCAGGATCGAGCGGAAGCCGGCGCGCACCAGCTTCTGGTCGTCCGCGAGCAGAATCCTGATCATGCCTGCGCGTGCTCCGTTCCGTAGGGCAGCCGGGCGGTGACGACGAAGCCGGCGCCGTCCGGCCGCGGCCCGGCTGCCAGCTCCCCGCCGACCGCCCTGGCCCGCTCCCGCATGCCGCCGATCCCGCTGCCGCCGCCGAGACCGCCGCCGGACCCGCCGCCGGACCCGCCACGCCCGTCGTCCTCGACCTCCAGCCGCAGCTCACGCTCACCGTAGTCCAGCCGTACGGTCACGGCCGTGGCCCCCCGCGCATGCCGCGCGACGTTCGTCAGCGACTCCTGTACGACGCGGTACGCGGCCAGATCCAGCTCCGCCGGCAGCGTCCGCTCCGCGCCCGCCACCACCGTGCGCACCCGCAGCCCCGCCGTGTCCGCCGTGCGCTTGGTCAGCTCGCCCAGGCGCGTCAGCCCGGGCGGGGGCGCGGTGGGCGCCGCCTCGTCGACGTGCCGCAGCACGCCGAGGGTGGTGCGCAGCTCGCGCAGCGTCTCGCGGCTGGTCTCCTTGATGGTCGCCAGCGCCTCGGCGGCGGCCGGGTCCGGCGCGTCGCTCTTCTTCAGCCGGTGCAGCGCGGCGCCGGACTGGACGTTGATGAGCGAGATGCTGTGCCCGATGACGTCGTGCAGCTCGCGCGCGATGCGCAGCCTCTCCTCCGTCGCGCGCCGGCGCGCCTCGTTCTCGACGTGCGCCCGCCGCCCGTGCCACATGGCGCCCAGCGCCACGACCGCCACGATCCAGCCGGTGAGCATGAACAGCGCGGCGCCGTTGATGTCGTCGTTGCCCGACACCGTCCCCGCGGTGGTGCCGGCGATGACGAGCAGCCCCAGCGCCACCGCCGCGCGCACCCGCCCCGCGGCCGCCACGTTGTACAGGGCGACGACCAGCGCGCCGAACAGCGGACCGTCGTACGCGCTGCTCACGTAGTAGACGCCGACGGCCAGGACGACGAACACGCCCACCGCCGCCGGATAGCGGCGGGCGAAGTACAGCGCCCCGCAGCTCAGCGCGATCAGCGCCCAGCCCAGCGCCGTCGTCGCCCACGACTCGCGGCGCTGGCCCACGAGCGCTTGCACCGTGCCCAGCGCCACCAGCACGCCGACCCCGGCCGCGAGGGCGGCGTCCGCGGCGCGCCCCCGGGGCAGGCGAAACCGGCGTACGGACAGGGACATGACCCCAGCGTACGCGCCCGGAGCAGCGGCCCCGGCGCGCCTGCACGCGCCCCGCCCACCCCCGCACGCCCCCGGCGGACGCCCACACACCCGCGGCGGAGGACACGACAGGCGGAAGCCCGCCGCCCCCGGAGGGACAGCGGGCTTCCGCCTGTCGTACAGCCGTGCTCTCGTGCCGCGCGTCCTACCCGCTACGCCACGCGAACCCGGTCAGCTCTGGCCGCCGGCCAGCTTCTCGCGGAGCGCCGCCAGCGCCTCGTCCGAGGCCAGCGCGCCGGAGTCGTCGGCACCCTCGGAGGAGTACGAACCGCCGCCGGCCGGAGCCGGCGCCGCCTCGCCCGACTCGGCCGCCGCCTGGGCGTCGGCCTCGCGGGACTTGACGACCTGCGCCTGGTGCTGCTCGAAGCGGGCGTGGGCCTCGGCGTACTGGCCCTCCCACTCCTCGCGCTGCTTCTCGTACCCGTCGAGCCACTCGTTGGTCTCCGGGTCGAAGCCCTCGGGGTAGATGTAGTTGCCCTGGTCGTCGTACGAGGCGGCCATGCCGTAGAGCGTCGGGTCGAAGTCGACGGCCATCGGGTCCGGCCCGAAGGTCTCGTTCGCCTGCTTCAGCGACAGGCTGATGCGGCGACGCTCCAGGTCGATGTCGATGACCTTGACGAAGATCTCGTCGCCGACCTGCACGACCTGCTCCGGGATCTCCACGTGCCGCTCGGCCAGCTCGGAGATGTGGACCAGGCCCTCGATGCCCTCGTCGACCCGGACGAACGCGCCGAACGGCACCAGCTTCGTGACCTTGCCGGGCACGACCTGGCCGATCTGGTGCGTACGGGCGAACTGCTGCCACGGGTCTTCCTGGGTCGCCTTCAGCGACAGCGAGACCCGCTCGCGGTCCATGTCGACGTCCAGCACCTCGACCGTGACCTCCTGGCCGACCTCGACCACCTCGGAGGGGTGGTCGATGTGCTTCCAGGACAGCTCGGACACGTGCACCAGGCCGTCCACACCGCCCAGGTCCACGAAGGCGCCGAAGTTGACGATCGAGGAGACCACACCCGACCGCACCTGGCCCTTCTGCAGGGTGGTGAGGAAGGTCTGGCGGACCTCCGACTGGGTCTGCTCCAGCCAGGCACGGCGGGACAGAACCACGTTGTTCCGGTTCTTGTCCAGCTCGATGATCTTGGCTTCGAGCTCCTTGCCGACATAGGGCTGCAGGTCGCGCACGCGGCGCATCTCGACCAGCGACGCGGGCAGGAAGCCCCGCAGGCCGATGTCGAGGATGAGACCGCCCTTGACGACCTCGATGACGGTACCGGTGACGATGCCGTCCTCTTCCTTGATCTTCTCGATGGTGCCCCACGCGCGCTCGTACTGCGCACGCTTCTTCGAGAGGATCAGGCGGCCCTCCTTGTCCTCCTTCTGCAGGACAAGGGCCTCGATCTCGTCGCCGACGGCGACGACCTCGTTCGGGTCGACGTCGTGCTTGATCGAGAGTTCCCGCGAAGGGATGACACCCTCGGTCTTGTAGCCGATGTCGAGCAGGACCTCGTCCCGGTCGACCTTCACGATGACGCCGTCGACGATGTCGCCGTCGTTGAAGTACTTGATCGTCTCGTCGATCGCGGCGAGGAAGGCTTCCTCGGAACCGATGTCGTTGACCGCGACCTGCTCAGTGGCGGCCGCGGTGTTCTCGGTGCTGCTCGTCATGTGGGATTGGGCTCCGGTACGGGCAATTGAGTCGTCGTCACTCCACGCCGAGAGCCCTGTGATCGCACCGCCGAAGCCGGACAGCCTGAGAGGCGCTTTCCCGACTCCCACCCGGAAGTCCGGCAGCGCCTCGTGAACCGAGGGGACATACAACAGATGCGAGCGCGGCCTGCTCCGTCCGAGGCACGCAGGCCCGCAGCGCAACTTGTAGCATACGGGGGCAGCCGGGCATGGTCAATGCGCGAAGAGTGCACCTGGGGCATGCCGCCCCATACCCGGCAGCAGTGGCGCTCCGTCACTTCGCGCCTGCCAGGAAGAGAGTACGACGGGTCCGGCCCATGGTCCACGAGTACGAAACCCACGCCCACGAGGCCGACGGCACCACCCCCGCGGATGTTCCGGCAGAGGCTACCCGACGTCCCGTCCCCGCGCGGGAAACCCGACGAGCGAGCCGAAGCTGGTGGGACCGCAACGCCGACGACTACCAGCGCGAACACGGCGGATTCCTCGGCGGCCCCGACGGCGCCCGCTTCGTCTGGGGCCCCGAAGGACTCGACGAGGCCGACGCACGGCTCCTCGGCCCCCCGGACTCGCTGACCGGACGCACCGTCCTGGAGGTCGGCGCGGGCGCCGCACAGTGCGCGCGCTGGCTCGCGGAGCAAGGGGCGAAACCCGTCGCGCTCGACCTCTCCCACCGGCAGCTGCAACACGCCCGCCGGCTGGCCACGGCCGCCACCGGACACCCCACCCGGCCCGGCGCCACCGAACCCGCACCGTTTCCGCTGCTCCAGGCCGACGCGACCGCGCTGCCGTTCCGCGACGCCACGTTCGACCTCGCGTGCTCCGCCTACGGCGCCGTACCGTTCGTCGCCGCCCCCGCCGCCGTCATGCGGGAGGTCAGACGCGTCCTGCGACCCGGCGGCCGGTGGGTCTTCTCCGTCACCCACCCCGTGCGCTGGGCCTTCCCGGACGAACCAGGACCCGAAGGGCTGTCCGTCGCCGCCTCGTACTTCGACCGCACGCCCTACGTCGAGCAGGACGACGACGGACACGCCGTGTACGTCGAACACCACCGGACAGTGGGCGACCGCGTCCGCGACGTCGTCGCCGGCGGCTTCCGGCTGCTGGACCTGGTGGAACCGGAATGGCCGGACTGGCACGACCAGGAATGGGGCGGCTGGTCCCCGCTGCGCGGCCACCTGATCCCCGGAACGGCGATCTTCGTGTGCGAGGCCGCCTGAAGGCCCCGCAGCACCACCCCGCACCCCGACGACCGCGGGCGGCCACCCCCCGCCCCACCGCCCATAGCACACTGACCTCCGTGGCCCTCCGCTCCGACGCACTCGACGCCCTGCCCGTACGGCACGCCCTCCCCGCCCTGCACGCCGCCCTCGACGGCCCCGGCGCCGCCGTCCTCGCCGCCCCGCCCGGCACCGGCAAGACCACCCTCGTCCCCCTCGCCCTCGCCGGCCTCACCCCCGGCGCCACCCCCGGCACCCCACCCCGCCGCGTCCTCGTCGCCGAACCCCGCCGCATGGCCGCCCGCGCCGCCGCCCGGCGCATGGCCTGGCTCCTCGGCGAGGAAACCGGCGACCACGTCGGCTACACCGTCCGCGGCGAACGCCGTGCCGGACCCCGCACCCGCGTCGAAGTCGTCACCACCGGCGTCCTCCTCCAACGCCTCCAGCGCGACCCCGAACTCCCCGGAACCGACACCGTCCTCCTCGACGAATGCCACGAACGCCACCTCGACGCCGACACCGCCCTCGCCTTCCTCATCGACGTACGCGCCACCCTCCGCCCCGACCTCCACCTCCTCACCGCCTCCGCCACCTCCGACACCGACGCCTGGGCCCGCCTCCTCACCCCGCCCGACACCACCGCCCCCGCCCCCGTCGTACGCGCCGAAGGCACCATGCACCCCGTCGCCATCGCCCACCGGCCCCCACCCCCCGGCACACGCCCCGCGCACGGCACCCGCGTCGACCCCGCACTCCTCACCCACGTCGCCGACGTCGTACGCGAAGCACTGCGCCGACCCGACGGCGACATCCTGTGCTTCCTCCCCGGCGCCGGAGAGATCGCCCGCGTCGCCGCGCAACTCACCGGCGTGGACGCAACCGTCCTGCAACTCCACGGACAGGCACCCGCCGAAACCCAGAACACCGTCCTACGCGGCGGCGCCCCCGACGAACGCCGCATCATCCTCTCCACCGCCGTCGCCGAATCAAGCCTCACCGTCCCCGGCGTACGAACCGTCGTCGACGCCGGACTCGCCCGCGAACCACGCATGGACCACGCCCGCGGCCTCGGCGCCCTCACGACCGTACGAGTCTCCGCCGCCACCGCCGCCCAACGACTCGGCCGGGCCGGACGAGAAGCCCCCGGACTCGCCCTCCGCTGCTGGCCCCAGGCCGAAGACGACCGGCTCCCCCGCCACCCCTCACCCGAAATCGCTGTCGCCGACCTCACCACCTTCGCCCTCCAGACCGCCTGCTGGGGCGACCCCGACGCCACCGGCCTCGCCCTCCTCGACACCCCGCCACCCGGCGCCATGGCCGCCGCCCGCGACGTCCTCCGCGCAATCGGCGCCGTCGACACCACCGGCCGCCCCACCCCCCGCGGCACCCACCTCGCCCGGCTCGGCCTCCACCCCCGCCTCGGCCGCGCCCTCCTCGACGCCGCCGCCGAAGCCGACCCCCGGGCAGCCGCGGAAGCCGTCGCCCTCCTCAGCGAAGAACCGCCACGCTCATACGGCGACGACCTCGCCGCCGCCTGGCGCCGCGCCCGCCGCGGCGGCGACCCCTACGCCCCCCGCTGGCGCCGCGAAGCACAACGCCTCCGCCGCGCCCTCGCAACCACCGGACCCAGCCCCGCAGCCCACGCCGAACCACCCGGCCCCGACCCCCGGCCCCGCGACCCCGCCGAACGCAGGAACGCCACCCCACCCCCGGAACCCGCCCGAGACACCCCGCCACCCCACACCACCGCACCCCAGACCAGCACCCCCGAGACCAGCCGCACAACCGGCGACGACGCCGTCGCCGGACTCGTCGCCGCCCTCGCCTTCCCCGAACGCGTCGCCCGCGCACGCGGCCAGGACTCCTACCTCATGGCATCCGGCACCCGCGTCGAAACCGGCACCGCATCCACACTCCGCGGCCAGCCCTGGCTCGCCGTCGCCGCCGCCGACCGCCCCCTCGGCGCCGCCGGAGCCCGGCTACGCCTCGGCGCCCCCATCGACGAGGCCACCGCCCTCCGCGCCGCCGAAACCCTCCTCGACACCACCGAAGAAATCACCTGGTCCACCACCCGCCACGACGTCACAGCCCGCCGCGTCACCCGCCTCGGCGCCGTGGAACTCCACACACAACCCCTCCCCCACCCCGACCCCACCCGCCTCCGCGCCGCCCGCCTCGACGGACTCCGACGCACCGGCACCACCCTCCTGACCTGGACCGACTCCGCCCACGCACTCCGCCGCCGGCTCGCCTTCCTCCACCACACCCTCGGCGCCCCCTGGCCCGACGTCACCGACGACGCCCTCCTCGCCCGCGCCGACGACTGGCTCGACGACGACCCGCGCCACACCGACGCCCGCCGCGTACTCCAAGGACTCCTCCCCTGGACCCACGGCGAAGCCACCCGCCTCGACGAACTCGCCCCCGAACGCATCGACGTACCCAGCGGCTCCCACATCCGCATCGACTACACCGACCCGCAGCAACCCGTACTCGCCGTCAAACTCCAAGAACTCTTCGGACTCGACGAGACACCGCGGATCGCCGACGGCCGCGTACCACTCCTGGTACACCTGCTCTCCCCCGCCGGCCGCCCCGCCGCCGTCACCGCCGACCTCAAGTCCTTCTGGCGCCACGGCTACCCCGCGGTCCGCGCCGAACTACGCGGCCGCTACCCCAAACACCCCTGGCCCGACGACCCGGCCACCGCCACACCCACACGCCACACCACCCGCCGCACGCACACGGACCGCTGAAACACCGACCGCCCGGCCACCAACCGGCAGCCGGGCGGGAGTACGGGCGGGAGACACCCGGCGGCGCCTACTCCACCGTCAACTCCAGCGTCAGCGTCACGCCCTCGTTCGTCGTCAACAGCAGCAGGAACGTCCCCGCCGCATCACCCGCGTGAATGGTCGGCAACGCCACCGTGCCGTCATCGGCCGTCGTCAGATTCAGCTTCCGGACAGGATTGCCGTCCGCGTCCGTGAAGTACGGGCCCTTGTCGTTCTGCTCGCCCGCCTCCGTGACCATCGCCGCCGTCACCGGCGCCTTCACGGCCGGACCGCCCCGATACGTCACCTTCGCCTCGACAGCACCGAACTCGCCGCCCGCCGCCGCCGTCAACGCCGCGTCACCCATACGCGCCAGCCCGTACGACGCCTCCACCTCGGCCGCGAAGTCCACCGGGCTCACACCACTCCCCGCCGTCGCGCGGATCGTGAACTCCCCCGTCAGCTTGCCCGCACCGACCACCGGCGCAGTCGCATAACCCGACGAGTTCGTCGTCACCGACGCGGTCTTCCCACCACCGTCGAACACCGCGCCCGTCTGACCCTGAATACTGAACGTCACCGTCTTGGCCGACACCCCCGCACCCCGCGACGTCACCGCCCGCACCTTCGGACGCTCGGCAAAGTCGGCACCGGTATACGCGGTGGACGACTGCGCACTCGCCACCCGCAGATCCGCAATCGTCGGCACCGGCTCACCCGGAGTGTCGTCCCCGTCATCCGGCGGCGAGGGCTCCTCACCCCCGGGATCCTTACCGTCACCGCCGACGTTCCCGTCGACGTTCCCGTCGCCCTTGCCACCGCCCTTGCCGTCCTCGCCGTCCTTGCCCGGCTTGCCGTTCCCCGAACGGTCCGGCGGCGGAGTCGGCGTACTGATGCCGTCGCTCCGGTCACCCGGATCGGCCCCGGAACCATCCGGCACCGGGTCGGCGCCACCCTCCTTGTAGAAGTCGTACCAGGTCAGAACCGTACGCAGATACGACTCCGACTGGTTGTACCCCAGGATCGCCGCTTCCAGATCCGCCTGCGACGACAGATCACGCCCACCCGCACACAAATACCGCCCCGCCGCAAGCGCCGCGTCATAGACGTTGTCCGGGTCCCGCTCCCCGTCATCGTTGCCATCGCTGCCCCACGTCGCCCACGTCGACGGAATGAACTGCATCGGACCCACGGCACGGTCATGACTCGTGTCCCCGTCGTACTCGCCGCCGTCCGTGTCCGTGATGTTGGCGAACCCGTTCCCGTTCAGCACGGGCCCCAGGATCGGATTGTGCGTCGTACCATCCGACGTCACATCCCCGCCACGCGCATGCCCCGACTCCACCCGGCCGATGGCCGCCAGCAGCTCCCACTCCAGATTGCACCCGGGACTGCTGCGCGCGAGCCGACTCTCCGCCCGCTTGTACGCGTCCAGCACCGTCGCCGGGATACCGGACTCGTCGGCCTCGTCCCCCAGATCGTCCCCCGGCAAGGGATTGGCGCTCTCCAGCGGCGGCAAGTCGGTGTAGTAAGGAGAACCACCCGTGATCGAGTCCTCCCCGCCCCCCGGCGCCTGATCGGGAGCACTCTTCCCCGGAGCCTCCGACCCCGCCTCCAGCCCCGGCGCCTGCGACGCGGTCAACGCCGCCATCGCGGCAGCGGCCACCGCCGCGGTCATCGCACCCTGGCGCAGTCGTCGTCGCGTCGGCGCAGACATCGCCTAGCCGTCCCCTCCCGTAGGTCTGCAGGCTCCCCCGCACAGCAATGCTCGCGACCATACGTCAAGTTGATGCCGCGTTCTACTGCCTGTGGATGAACGGTGACAGCGCCCGAACGCCGCCCGGACACCTCCAGGACACCGGGGAGGTGAGGGTCAGTACTTGGGCCCGACGTGGGCGTCCATGAGGGCGACGGAGGCGCGTCTGGCGACGGAGATGTTCTTGACACCGCGAGTCCGCTGTCTGCCGTGCGCCCACTCGACCCCGACCCGGTCGAGGGTGTCGGTGAACAGTTTGCGGATGTCGTCGGACTTGTTGCTGAAGAAGTAGCGCGGGTACTCGTAGCGCTTGCGTTGACCCGCGACGAGGCGCGTGGTCCAGTTCGTGATGCGGCAGCCGTCGGAGTGGATCAGCCCGCGGATGAAGGGCCAGGGGTGGCGGTCGAGGATCTCCTGCTGCCAGGCGTCGGTGGCGATCCGCCGCTCGTGCTTCTTGCCTGCACCGTGCTGGGGAAACAGGCACGGCCAATGGACGCTCCAGCTGGTCACTGCCACACACCCCTCGCGTTGCACGCGGCAGACCTTGCTCTCGGGCCGGACTGCGCGGATGGCATCGGCACAGGCGGCAATAAGCCCCGGCCACGCGTCCGCACAGGCGATTCGCAGGGAGAAGTTGCCACGGTGATGGCGGCTGACGCAGCCATCACCCAGGTACAGCCCGAACAAGTAGGCGTACGCCCCGGGTGCCGTGGGCATACCCGGCTGCGGTCGGCAGCGCACGCACTGCTCCCGCTTCACCACGGAGGGGAGCGGGTCGAGCCGGATGAGCCAGCTGCGGATCGACGCCCGGGACACCCCCAGCTGCTTGCTGACGGAGTTCAGACTGCGTCCCTCAGCGACCAGGTTCAATGCGCGCCTGCGCGTCTCAAGATCGTACACACATACGAACATGATCGAAGCGCTGGCCTGGGCGAGCGGAAATCCCCGCCCATCACCGGATCGCATGAAGATCAAGTGCCCCGGGTGGGATTCGAACCCACGCTGTCGGTGGTTTGAGCACCGGGCCTCTACCTCTGGGCTACCGGGGCATACCGGAGTGCGGCGACGCCTAGCTTACAAGAGGTCGGTACCCTCGTGGGTGCCCCTACCGCAGCCAGGCAATACCCCGAGGAGCCCCGTGAGCGCCCCCGAGACCCCCGAAACCCCGGAGGACATCGCCGCCGCCACCGCCGGCGGCGACGAGCACGTGCCGCCGCAGACCACCCGGGTGGTCATCGCCGAGGATGAGGCTCTCATCCGGCTCGATCTGAAGGAGATGCTGGAGGAGGAGGGCTACACCGTCGTCGGGGAGGCGGGGGACGGGGAGACCGCGGTGCGGCTGGCGCGGGAGCACCGGCCGGATCTGGTGATCCTGGATGTGAAGATGCCGGTGCTCGACGGTATCTCCGCCGCCGAGCAGATCGCCGCCGACTCGATCGCGCCGGTGCTGATGCTGACCGCGTTCTCCCAGCGGGAGCTGGTGGAGCGGGCGCGGGATGCCGGGGCCATGGCGTATCTGGTGAAGCCGTTCAGCAAGGGTGATGTGGTGCCGGCCATCGAGATGGCTGTTTCGCGCTATACGGAGCTGAAGACGCTGGAGAGTG
Source organism: Streptomyces sp. MAR4 CNX-425 (assembly GCF_048656465.1). Taxonomy (NCBI): domain Bacteria; kingdom Bacillati; phylum Actinomycetota; class Actinomycetes; order Kitasatosporales; family Streptomycetaceae; genus Streptomyces; species Streptomyces sp. MAR4 CNX-425. The sequence goes on from NZ_JBMDLF010000001.1 coordinate 400,345, forward strand.
AGGTCGCCGACCTTACGCAGCGGCTGGAGACGCGGAAGCTGGTGGACCGGGCGAAGAGCATTTTGCAGACGGAGTACGGGCTGTCGGAGCCGGCGGCGTTCCGGTGGATTCAGAAGACGTCGATGGACCGGCGGTTGTCGATGCAGCAGGTGGCCGAGGCGGTCATTGAGGATGATGCGGAGAAGAAGGCGAAGAAGAAGCAGGGTTAGTCGTGGGGGCGCCCGTGGCGCCTGCTCCCTCACGACGCCCCCACGACGCCCCGCGACGCCCCTCCCGCGACGGCATGCGGCCCGCGCCCCCCTCCCCGGGGCGCGGGCCGCTGCCGTTTGTGTGGTGTCGGCGTGGGTTCAGTCTTCGCCGAGGTATGCCTTTCGTACGGATTCGTCGTGGAGGAGTTCGTCTCCGGTGCCCGAGAGGACGATCTTGCCGACCTCCATGACGTGACCGTGGTCGGCGATGGAGAGTGCGGCCTGGGCGTTCTGTTCGACGAGCAGGATGGTGGTGCCCTGGGACTTGAGTTCCTTGATCGTCTCCATGATCTTCTGCATCATGATCGGCGAGAGGCCCATGGAGGGTTCGTCGAGCATGAGCAGTTTGGGGCGGGACATGAGTGCTCTGCCCATGGCGAGCATCTGCTGTTCGCCGCCGGAGAGGGTGCCGGCCGCCTGTTTGCGCCGTTCGCCGAGGATGGGGAACAGGTCGTAGCACATCTTGATGTCCTGCTCGATGCCGGCCGCGTCTTTGCGGAGGAAGGCGCCGAGTTGCAGGTTTTCGGTGATGGTGAGGCGGGGGAAGAGCCGGCGGCCTTCCGGGGAGTGGGCGAGGCCCATGGCGACGATTTTGTGGGCGCCGATGCCGTTGAGGGGGATGCCGTCGAAGAAGATTTTGCCGCCGACGGGTTTGAGCAGTCCGGAGAGGGTGCGGAGGGTGGTTGTTTTGCCGGCGCCGTTGGTGCCGATGAGGGTGACGGCTTCGCCCTGCTGGACGCTGAAGGAGATGCCTTTGACGGCTTCGATTTTGCCGTAGGCGACTTTGAGGTCGTCGACCTGGAGTAGCGGGGTCACGCGTCGCCCTCCTTGCTTGTCTGGGGGTTGCTGTGGCTCCCGGTGCTCTTGGAGGCGGCGTCCTCGGCGGCGGCGACTTCTTCGACGGCTTCGTCCTCGGGGATGCCTTCGAAGGGGGTGCCGAGGTAGGCGGCGACGACGCGGTCGTCGCTTTGGACGACTTCGGGGGTGCCTTCGACGAGTTTTTCGCCTTGGACGAGGACGGCGACGCGGTCGCAGAGTCCGAAGATGAACCGCATGTCGTGTTCGATGACGAGGACGGAGATGCCTTGGTCGCGGACGGCGAAGACGAGTTCGCGGGTGGCCCGGGTTTCTTGTGGGTTCATGCCCGCGGTGGGTTCGTCGAGGAGCAGGAGCCCGGGCTGGCTGGCGAGGGCTCGGGCGATCTCCAGTTTGCGTTGTTCGCCGTAGGGGAGGTTGCGGGCGAGGTGGTCGCGTTTGGCGGCCAGTCCGGTGAATTCCAGCAGTTCCATGGCGTGTGCTTCGGAGGTCGCTTCCGCGCGTTTGAAGCCGGGGCCGCGCAGGAGCGCGGACCAGAGTCCTTCGCGGGTGCGCGTGTGCCGGCCGACGAGGACGTTTTCGAGGACGGTCATGTTGGCGAAGAGCCGGATGTTCTGGAAGGTGCGTGCGATGCCGGCTTCGGTGACCCGGTGGGAGCGGCTGGGCAGGACCGTGCCTTTGTAGGAGACGGTGCCTTCGGTGGGGGTGTAGAGCCCGGTCATGCAGTTGAAGAGGGTGGTTTTGCCGGCGCCGTTGGGGCCGATGAGGCCGACGATCTCACCTTGGTCGACGGTGAGGTCGACGTCGCGTACGGCGGTGAGGCCGCCGAAGCGCATGGTGACGCCGCGGGCGTCGAGGACTGTGGCTCCGGTTGCGGGTCCCTTGGCGGGGATGGTTTCGCTGGCCATCGGTGTCACACCCCCGCCTTGTTGAGGTCGCTGTTTTCCTTGGGCACGTCGAGTTGGCCGGTGTCGTGGAATTCGAGTTGCTTGCGGCGGTCGGCGATGAGTCCTTCGGGGCGGAAGCGCATGAGGAGGATGAGCGCCACGCCGAAGAGGAGGAGTTGGTATTCCTGGACGAATTGCAGTTTGGCGGGGATGAGGTAGAGCAGTGCGGCGCCGATGAGGGGGCCGCTGACGGTGCCCATGCCGCCGAGGATGACGGCTGCGAGCAGGAAGGCGGAGTTGGGCGGTACGGCTTCGACGAATTGGTACTGCTCGGGGGTGACGGTGTACTGGACGTGTGCCTGGACGGTGCCGGCGACGCCGGCGAGGGTGGCGCCGAGTGCGAAGGCGAGGAGTTTGAGCCGGAAGGCGTTGATGCCCATGGCTCGGGCTGCGGTTTCGTCTTCGCGGATGGCGACCCAGGCGCGGCCGATGCGTGACTGGTCTGCTCGCCGGAAGATGGTGACGACGATGATGGTGCAGACGAGCATCAGCAGGAAGTAGTTGGAGAACCGGCCGAGTTCGAATCCGAGGATGGTGTGTTCTTCGCCGAGGTTGAAGCCGAGGATTTCGACTTCCGGGATGTTGGGGATGCCGTTGGGCCCGTTGGTGATGTCGGGTCCGGAGGTGCCGTCGAGGTTCTGGACGCCGATGCGGAAGATTTCTCCGAATCCGAGGGTGACGATGGCGAGGTAGTCGCCGCGGAGCCGGAGGGTGGGGGCGCCGATGAGTACGCCGAAGACCAGTGATGCGGCGGCGCCGGTGAGGACGGCGGCCCAGAAGGGGAAGGTGACGCCGATGCTGGAGGTGGGTGCGCCGGAGACGAGGGCGGCGGTGTAGGCGCCGACGCCGAGGAAGGCGACGTATCCGAGGTCGAGGAGGCCGGCGAGGCCGACGACGACGTTGAGGCCGAGGGCGACGGTGGAGAAGATGAGGATGTTGGTGCCGATGGTGGCGTAGGCGTCGTTGCTCTGGGTGAACGGGAAGACGAACGCGGCGACGAAGGCCGCGGTGACGGTGACGTTGCGGTGTTTGGCGGTGAGCTGGCCCAGCCGTCCGGTGAGGCCGGCGCGGCCGAGGGCGGGGAAGAGGAAGGCGACGAGCACCATGAAGCCGACGAACAGTTCGGGGTATTCGGTGTCGATGCCGAAGGTGAAGAGGTAGAGGCCGACGGCGAAGGAGGCGGAGATGATGAGGATCTCCGCGGTGCCGGGGAGGTCTCTGAGCCGCTCGGGGGCGGGTGCCTTGAGCGAGTGGACGATGCGTTCCCAGGGGTTGGCCGGGGGGTTGTCGGGGTTGTCGGGGAGGTCGGAGGGGAGGCCGAGGGCGCCGATGGCTCCGATGAGGGCCATGGTGACGGCGATGTAGCCGCCGGGGTCGACGTTGATGAGGCCGCCGAGGTTTTTGATGATGGCGCCGACGGTGTAGCCGGTGACGCCGAGGGTGCCGAGGGCGAGGAGTCGTACGGCGCCGTTGGGTCCGCCGGGGGTGAGCCAGCGCAGTCCGCGGAGTCCTTGTCCGGAGAGCAGGAACGCCAGGGTGAGGAGTGCTCCGGTGAGGGTGAGCAGCTGGAGGCCGCCGGGGTATCCGTAGACGGTGAGGTTGCCGGGGAATTCCTCTGTGTAGGTCCAGGAGAGGAAGGTGGAGATGAGGGTGCCTGCGGCGCCGGCGTAGGCGAGGGCCCTGGCGGTGCCGGGGGGCAGGGGCAGTGCGCCGGGGGTGGGCGCGGGTGCGGGAGCGGTGTTCTTGGTCATCGTGGTCATGGTTCTCACGCCCTGTCCGAGACGCGTTCGCCGAGGATTCCCTGTGGCCGCAAGAGCAGGACGAGGATCAGCAGCGCGAAGGCCCAGACGTCCTTCCAGGAGCCGCCGCCGAGTTGCTCCATGCCGGGGATGTTCCCGACGTACGCGGTGGCCATGGCTTCGGTGAGGCCGAGGACGATGCCGCCGATCATGGCGCCGTAGATGTTGCCGATGCCGCCGAGTACGGCTGCGGTGAACGCCTTGAGGCCGGCGATGAAGCCCATGCGGAAGTCGACGTTGCCGTAGCGGAGTCCGTGGGCGATGGCCGCGATGGCGGCGAAGGCGCCGCCGATGGCGAAGGCCATCACGATGATGCGGTCGGTGTTGATGCCCATGAGCTTGGCGGTGTCGGGGTCCTGCGAGGTGGCCTGCATGGCGCGGCCGGCGCGGGTCTTGGAGACGAAGAAGCCGAGGGCGATCATGCAGACGGGGGCGGCGATGAGGAGGAACAGGTCGCCGCGCTGGATGGAGAAGGAGCCGAAGTCGATCCGGGAGCCGCCGAACTCGGGGAAGGGCCGGGCCTTGGTGGCGTCGGGGTACCAGGCCCAGATGGCCTGCTGGAGGGCGATGGACAGGCCGATCGCGGTGATGAGGGGCGCGAGGCGGGGGGCGCCGCGCAGGGGGCGGTAGGCGAAGCGTTCGGCGCCGACGGCTATGAGGACGGAACAGGCGACGGCCATGAGGATCATCAGCGGCAGGGCGACGGCGAGGCTGGTGCCGTCCGGCATCCAGAGCCACATCGTCAGGGCGCCGAAGCCGCCGATCATGAATATCTCGCCGTGGGCGAAGTTGAGGAGCTGGACGATGCCGTAGACCATCGTGTAGCCGATGGCGATGAGCCCGTACAAGGCGCCGAGTAGCAGGCCGTTGGCAAGTTGCTGCGGCAGATCGTTCACCGCGGGGCCTCCGAGTGGGTGTCAGATATGGCCGCGCGGGGGGCGCTGTGTGCGCCCCCCGCGCCGCTTGCGGTTTGTGTGATCAGTGGGCGGTGGTGGTCGCCCCGGTCAGCCTTCGAACTCGCCGCTGGTCAGCGGAACGTGCTTGCCGTCCTGGACCTGGTACAGCGACAGCTGCTTGTTGGTGGTGTCGCCGTACTCGTCGAAGGCGACGCTGCCGGTCACACCCTCGAAGGAGACGTTCTGCATGGCTTCGGTGATGGCCAGGCGGGCCTCGTCGGTGTCGCCGGGCAGCTCGCCGTCGTTCTCCTCGACGACGGCCTTGACGGCCTGGATGATCGCCCAGGTGGAGTCGTAGGAGTAGCCGCCGTACGCCTCGTACGCGTCCTCGTAGCCGGCCGCCTCGTAGTTCTTGATGAACTCCTTGGCGGTGTCGAGCTCCTCCAGCGGGGCGCCCACGGAGCTGGCGATGTCGCCCTCGGCGTTCTTCTTGGCCAGCGAGATGTACTCGGCGCTGAACAGCGCGTCGCCGCCGACGGTGGGGATCTTCGCGCCGGTCTCCTTGATCTGGGCGGCCAGCGGGGCGCCGGCGGGGTACTCGCCTCCGTAGTAGACGAAGTCGGCGCCGGAGTTCTTCACCTTGGTGGCGACGGCGGAGAAGTCCTTGTCGTCGGGGTTGACGTGGTCGGTGCCGACGACCTTGCCGCCGAGCTTCTTGAACTCCTTGGCGAAGGTGCCGGCGAGGCCGGCGCCGTAGGTCTTCTTGTCGTCGATGACGAAGACCTTCCGCCGCTTTTCCTCGTTGTAGAGGTACTGGGCGGCGAAGGGGCCCTGGATGGCGTCGGTGGTGGAGGTGCGGAAGTAGGTGTCGAAGGGCCGTTCCTTGTCGCCGGACTGCCAGTTTTCGCCCTGGGTCAGCGCGGGGTTGGTGTTGGCGGGCGAGACCTGGACGAGGTCGGCGTCGGCGAAGACCTTCTGCATGGACTGGCCGACGTCGGAGTTGAGCGGGCCGACGACGCCCATGACGTCCTGGTTGCCGACGAGCTTGGTGGCGTTCTGCTGGCCCTGCTGGGCCTGGGCGACGTCGTCGAGGGCTTCGAGTTCGAAGGTGACGCCCTTGACCTCTTCGTTTTCGTTGGCCGTCTTGACGGCGAGCTCGGCGGAGTTCTCGATGCCGATGCCCAGGGCCGAGAGGTCGCCGGTGAGCGGGGCGTCGAGGCCGATGACGACGGTCGTTCCGTCGCCACCGCCCCCGTCTTCGCTGTCGTCGTCGCGGGAACCGCAAGCGGACAGCGTGAGGGCCCCTGCGGTGACCGCAGTGGTGAGTATGAGCAAGGAACGGTGACGCACGATCAGTCCTTTCCCCTGGCGCGGCCTCGACTGCGCAGAGTGGGCCGGTGCACGCGGCAGGCGTCGGAAGGTGACCTGCTGCGCGGTGACTGGGCGTGACTCTAAGCCGCACCGGGGCGGGGGGGCAGAGGTGCAGGCAATGCTGTGACTCTCTTGTTATGACCCTTACAGCCACGGGCCGGGGCGGTGGGGGTGGTCTGGGCCGGATCGGCGGAGTCCGGACGCCCGAACGGGCGTGAACCCGCTGCTGGTGTCCTGTGTGCCCCGGGCGGCCTTCCGGGCGGGTTCGCATATCGTACGCAGCGCCCGGGACAGTTCGGCGGCGTAGGTGTCGCCGGGGATGGAGCTGTAGTCCTGTATTGCGCGCGCGTTACGGAGCGTTACGTGCAGGGAGGGCAGGCCCGCGTCGAGGGGGAGGCCGGCGCATCGTACGACCTCGAACCGGACGGTGACCCGCGTGGGTTGGCCCTGGGGAAGCCGCAGCGGGAGCGGGGGGTGGGCGGACAGTTCCAGGCCGCCGTAGCCCTGGGTGATCTTCTCCAGCGAGGCGCCGGTCTCCGAGACGGCGGTGAGCTGGGCGTCGAAGGCGGTATCGCCCGCTTTGGGGGCTTCTATCCTGACAAAGGAGAAGTCGGTCGAGTGGATGGGGTACGGGACCGCCGCGGGCAGCTCCGGCTCCGGCCGTGTGGCCAGCGCGTATGCGCCGAGCACGGCCAGCGCGGCGAGGCCCGCGCCGGCGGCGGTGCGCCGGCGGCGCCGGGCCGGCAGCGCGGCCCAGCGCTCGCCGAGGCGCGGTCCGGCCGAGCCGCCGCCGAGGACCTCGGCGGGCGGGGCGGGGTCCGGCTCGGGGCCGGGCTCGGGCCGGGCGGGCGCGCTCATGGCGGACAGGGTAAGGGCGTAGGCCCGCGAGGAGCAGGGTGCCGGGCGTACCTTCGTGCGACTACCGAACGTACGCGCCAGCGGCGGGACTTGGGCCCGCGGGTCCCCTGCACGCCGCCGTACCGGGCGCGTTACGGCGCCGTGTACGCGGCCGGCCCGGCGGACGCGGTCGGCGTCCCCGGGCCGGCGGGCGGCCGTCGTACGGTCAGAAATCCCACTCGGCGTCGTCGAGTTCGGCCCGCTTCGCGCTGTCGGCGCCGGCGAACGCGGCGCCCGCCATGCCGGCGGCGAGGGTGGAGCCGTCGGCGGGGTCGATCAGCAGGAAGGAGCCGGTGCGCCGGCAGTCGCCGTAGGCGTCCATGGGCAGCGGCTCGGAGGTGCGGAGCACGACCCGGCCGATGTCGTTGGCCGCCAGCGACCCCGGGGCGGGGTGGTGGGAGAGGTCGTCGAGGGTGAGCCGGTCGGGGATCTCCTTGACGATCGCCTTGACGGTGCGGGTGGTGTGCTTGAGGAGGACCCGGGCGCCGGGGGTGAGCGCGGTGTCGTGCAGGTGGCAGACGGTGGCCTGGATGTCCTGCGTGGCCTGCGGGGCCTGCTCGGTGGGGGCGATCATGTCGCCGCGGGAGATGTCGATGTCGTCGGCGAGCCGGACGGTGACCGACTGGGGCGCCCAGGCGGCGTCGACGCTCTCGCCCAGCACGTCGATGCCGGCGACGGTGGAGGTGTGGCCGGAGGGCAGCACGGTGACGGCCTGGCCGACGTGGAAGATGCCGGAGGCGATCTTCCCGGCGTAGCCGCGGTAGTCGCGGTGCTCGGCGGTCTGGGGGCGGATCACGTACTGCACGGGGAAGCGGGTGACGCGGCCGCGCGGGTCGTGGTCGATCTGCACGGTCTCCAGGTGCTCCAGCACCGTGGGGCCCGCGTACCAGTCCATGGTGGCCGAGGGGGTGACGACGTTGTCGCCCTCCAGCGCCGAGATCGGGATGGTGGTCACGGCGGGCACGCCGAGGGCCTTGGCGTACTTGGTGAACTCGGCGGCGATCTGCGCGAAGGTGTCCTCCGCATAGCCGACGAGGTCCATCTTGTTGACGGCCAGGACGACGTGCGGCACGCGCAGCAGCGCGGCGACCGCGGCGTGCCGGCGGGTCTGCTCGACGACGCCGTGCCGGGCGTCGACGAGGATCACCGCCAGCTCGGCGGTGGAGGCGCCGGTGACCATGTTGCGGGTGTACTGCACGTGGCCCGGGGTGTCGGCGAGGATGAAGCGGCGCCGGGGGGTCGCGAAGTAGCGGTAGGCCACGTCGATGGTGATGCCCTGCTCGCGCTCGGCGCGCAGCCCGTCGGTCAGCAGCGCCAGGTCGGGGGCCTCCTGCCCACGGCTGGCGGAGGCGCGCTCGACGGCCTCCAGCTGGTCGGCGAGGACCGACTTGGAGTCGTGCAGCAGCCGGCCGACGAGCGTCGACTTGCCGTCGTCGACGCTGCCCGCGGTGGCGAAGCGCAGCAGGGAGACCTCGGTGAGCGCGGCCGGCTCCGTGGCGGGGGCGGGTGGGTTCACAGTCATGATCAGAAGTAGCCTTCGCGCTTGCGGTCTTCCATGGCGGCCTCGGACATCTTGTCGTCGGCCCGGGTGGCGCCGCGCTCGGTGAGCCGGGTGGCGGCGATCTCGGCGATGACCTTCTCGATGGTGTCGGCGTCGGAGTCGACGGCGCCGGTGCAGGACATGTCGCCGACGGTGCGGTAGCGCACGGTGCGGGTCTCGACGCGCTCGCCGTCCTTGGCGCCGCCCCAGTCGCCGGGGGCGAGCCACATGCCGTTGCGCAGGAACACCTCGCGGCTGTGCGCGTAGTAGATCTCGGGGAGCACGATCTTCTCGCGCGCGATGTACTGCCAGACGTCCAGCTCGGTGAAGTTCGACAGCGGGAAGACGCGGACGTGTTCGCCGACGGCGTGCTTGCCGTTGTAGAGCTGCCACAGCTCGGGCCGCTGCCGGCGCGGGTCCCAGCCGCCGAACTCGTCGCGCAGGGAGAAGATGCGCTCCTTGGCGCGGGCCTTCTCCTCGTCGCGGCGGCCGCCGCCGAAGACGGCGTCGTAGCGGCCCTCCTCGATGGCGCGCAGCAGCGGCACGGTCTGCAGCGGGTTGCGGGTGCCGTCGGCGCGCTCCTTGAGCTCGCCGCGGTCGATGAACTCCTGGACGGACGCCACGTGCAGCCGCAGGTTGTGCTGCGCGGCGACGCGGTCGCGGTACTGCAGGACCTCGGGGAAGTTGTGCCCGGTGTCGACGTGCAGCAGCGCGAACGGCGGCGGCGCCGGCGCGAACGCCTTCAGCGCCAGGTGGACCATCACGATGGAGTCCTTGCCGCCGGAGAAGAGAATGACCGGACGCTCGAACTCCCCCGCCACCTCGCGGAAGATGTGCACCGCCTCGGACTCCAGCACGTCCAGGTGGGGCAGCTGGAAGTCCTGGGCGGTGGCCTTCTCGAACTGGCTCATGCGAGACCTCGTTCCACCAGTGCGGCGTGAAGCATCGCCGCGGATTCTTCGACACTCTGCTCGTGTGTGGGGATGCGCAGATCGGGGTCCGCGGGGGGTTCGTACGGGTCGTCGACGCCGGTGAGGCCGGAGAGCTCGCCGGCCGCCTGCTTGGCGTAGAGGCCCTTCACGTCCCGTTCGGCGCAGACGTCGACGGGCGTGGCCACGTGCACCTCCACATACGTCGTCCCCTCCGTCTGGTGGCGCTTGCGCACCGCCTCCCGGCTGTCCGCGTACGGGGCGATCACCGGTACGAGGACCTTCACGCCGTGTGAGGCGAGCAGCTCGGCGACGAAGCCGATGCGCTGCACGTTCGTGTCGCGGTCCTCGCGGGTGAAACCGAGGCCGGCGGTGAGGAATTCCCGGATCTCGTCGCCGTCCAGCACCTCCACCCGGTGGCCGGCGTCCCGCAGGCGCTCGCCGAAGGCGCGCGCCAGGGTGGTCTTGCCGGCGCTGGGCAGGCCGGTGAGCCAGATCGTGGCGCCGCGCGTGTATACGCCGCCGGCGCCGGGTGCGTTGTCAGGCACTCCCACTCCCGTGAATCTCCTCGAACAGTGCCTCCCACTGCGGATGGACCGCCTCGGGAGTGTAGGAACGCGACGTCTGCAGCGCCGCCGCTCCCATGTCGGCCCTGAGGCCCTCGTCGTCCATCAGCTGTCCCATGGCTTCGGCGAGCCCGGCCACGTCTCTGCGGCGCACCAGCAGGCCGTCCTTCCCGTGGGTGAGCACGTCGGCGGGCCCCGTCGGACAGTCGAAGCTGACCACGGGGAGTCCGTGGGTCATCGATTCGATCATCACCATGGGCAGGCCCTCGAACCGTGAGCTGAGCACATAAAAGGATGCTCTCGCAAGTTCGTCGTCCAGTTTGTGCGTGTGCCCCATCAGAAAGACGTGGTTGTACAGGTGGTGCTCGTTGATCAGGCGGCGCAGTTCGGCCTTCTTCTCGCCGGTGCCGAAGATGCGCAGCTGCCAGTCGGGGAACTTGTCCACGAGCTGCGCCCACGCCGGGATCAGCAGGTCGAAGCCCTTCTGGGGGAAGAGCCGGCCGGCGGCGACGGCGACGTGGTCGGCGTAGGTGGTGAGTTTCTTGGCACCGGTGTGCACGGCGTTGGGGATGCGTACGACGCGGGTGCCCGGCAGCAGCCCCTGGTAATCCTCCCGGTCACCGTGGGTGAGCACGGCGACGGCGTCGAACCGGGGGTACTCGCGCTGGATGGCGGCGCGGATGTCCGGCGGGTGGGTGCCCAGGTTCATGTGCTCCTGGGCGATCTTGTGGCAGCTGCGGGGGGTGAACCGGGCGGTGAGGAAGTTCAGCCCGGGGCGGGTCGGGACGATCACGGCGTCGCGCTGCTGCTCCAGCCAGCCGATGACGGTGTCCTCGACGTAGCGGTTGTAGCGCTCGTAGGCGAACTCGCCCGCGGGGATGTACCGGGGCGGCTGCTTCTCGCGCTCGGTCCGCCGCTCGGCGGCCCGGGGGGCGGCCTCGGCCAGCTCCGCCTCGCGGGCGCCGGGCCGGTGGTCGACGAGGGGGGTGACCCTGACGTCGGGGTGGAGGGGGAAGTGCGGCTCGTCGCGGCCGCGCTGCATGCTGGCGATCTCGACGTCGTGGCCCGCGGCGGCCATGGAACCGGCCTGGTTGAAGACGGTGCGGATGGTTCCGCCGGTGCCGTAGGCGTGCATCAGCAGGTAGCGGATCTTCATGAGGCCGGCAGGATCTCGACGGAGAGGTTGTCCTTGACCGTGTAGTACGGCTTGACCTCGACGTCGGCGCCGTCGACCCGCGCGGGCTGGCCGGGGAAGACCATGATGTTCTTCTTGCCGGTGATCCCGTCGAGGTGGCGGCCGGCGCGCAGCCGGACCTCCGCACCGCCCGTGCCCGCGGCCAGGTGGATGTCCCACTGGGCCGGAGGGGTCAGCCCGTCCGGCGCCAGGTCGGCCACGGGTACGGTGACGTCGAACGCGCCGTCCGCCAGCTCCGCCGGGTAGCGCAGCTGCTGGTCCTCCTGGTCGCGGCGGACGAGGAGCAGCGACCAGGGGCCGTCGCCGGCGGCGTCGGCGACGCCGTGGAGGCTGCCGGTGAGGCGTACGGCGCCGTCCCGGGGCCAGACCTCGGCGATCTCGGCGTGCGGCTCCCGGGCGGCCTTCGCGGTGCCGGGGGCGGCCTCGCCCTCGGTGTAGCCCCAGGCGGCGCTGATCTCGCGCAGCGGCTCGGGGATCTCGTCGGCGGCGGGCAGCGCCCGGCCGGCCTGCACCTGGCCGCTGCGGATCTTGTCCTTCCAGTCGCCGAGGCCCTTCTGGTAGCTGCTCTGGGTCCGGGAGCCGTAGTCGAGCATGCCGGGCTCGAAGTCGATCTCCAGGTACGAGCAGATGGCCTTCATGGCGGCCTCGGGGTCGTCGGTCATCTCCTCGTAGCGCACGACGTGCCCCGGGAGCGCCTGGCGGGCACGCTCGGTGGCGCGCATGTAGCGCAGCGCGTCGAGGGCCGCCTCCTCCTCGGTGCGCTTGTCCGGGTCGGCCTCGTACCAGGAGCAGGCGATGGACGCGGGGTGGCGGAGCAGGAAGATGAACCGGGCGTCGGGCCAGCAGGCGGCGATGCGCTTGTACGCGAAGGTGTTGCTGGGGGTCTTCTCGACCAGGAAGTCCTTGCCGGAGCGGACGAGCTCGCGGTGCAGGACGCGGTCCCAGATGAGGTGCTCCAGGTCGCCGCGCTCCAGGCCCAGCTCGGCCATGGCGCGCTCGGCGAGCTTGGTGCCGGTGCTGACCTCCAGCCGGCGGAAGTGGAGTTCGTGCGCGGAGTGCAGGCGGGAGTGCGCGTTGAGGAGCAGGCGGAGCAGGGTGGAGCCGGAGCGTACCGGCGACATGATGAACACCGGCCGCCGCAGCAGCCGGTCGACTTCGGGGTCCTCCGGGGGGCGGTACGCGACCTGCGCGGCCGGCTTCGCCGCGGTGCCCCCTCTGGCGCGCCCGGTCTGCGCGGCAGGGGCGTACGGCAGCCCGGCCTTACGGATCTCGAAACCCGTGGTCGCGCCGAGCTTGTGATTCAGCTTCCGGAGGAGGTTCATGCGCCCCGAGGCTAGAAGGCGTTGGCGGGACGAGCAACGTACCCGTCCGGCATGTTCATTAAACGTGCAGGTCATAGCTAGTTTGATTGAGGCCGGGTGGTGCTGGTCACAGCGACCGCCAGGGGCCGCCGGAGAGCCGGTGGGACCCGTATCGGGCACTGCCTCACATCGCCCGGACGGGTGAATTCCGCACGGGACGCAGGTGCCGCCGGGGGTGAGCGGGTGCGGAGAACCGTGGGAGGGGGATGTGGGGGTCGGCCCCGGGGGCGGCCGGTTCCGAGCGTACCGGGTGGGGGTCCCCGGGGGCTTCTCATCCCCGGGTCGCGCGCTGCGGCGCGGCGGGCGCTGCGGTGCGGCGGGGCGCGGGCGGGCGGCCGCGGGTGCGGCCGCCGGCGCGGGTCAGGCGTCGCGGAGCAGGCAGGTGAGCCGGGCGGTGCACACCCGGCGGCCCTCCTCGTCGCTGACGACGACCTCGTACGTCGCGGTGGTCCGGCCGCGGTGCACGGGGGTGGCCACGCCGGTGACCACGCCGGCGCGCAGGCCGCGGTGGTGGGTGCAGTTCAGGTCGACGCCGACCGCGAGCTTGGCCGGGCCGCCGTGCAGCATCGCGCCGACGGAGCCCAGGGTCTCGGCGAGCACCGCGGAGGCGCCGCCGTGCAGCAGCCCGTACGGCTGCGTGTTGCCCTCGACCGGCAGCGTGCCCACGACCCGCTCGGGGGCCGCCTCCAGCACCTTCAGGCCCATGCGCTGCCCGAGGGCGCCGGCGGAGAACAGCTTCTCCAGGTCGACGCCGACGCCGGCGAACTCGTCGAGGATCTCCTGGGGGAACTTCGTGGTGGTGTGCTCGCCCATGTCGCGCCCGGCTCCGTCCTTTGCCCCGCCTACACCGTGTCGGGCTCCACCGTAGACGCGGCCGCCTCCAGCCTGACCACCAGGGACTTGCTCGTGGGGGTGTTGCTCGTGTCGGCGGTGGAGTCGAGCGGCACCAGCACGTTGGTCTCGGGGTAGTACGCGGCCGCGCAGCCGCGCGCGGTCGGGTAGTGCACGACGCGGAAGCCGTCCGCGCGCCGCTCGACGCCGTCGCGCCACTCGCCGACGATGTCGGCGTACGCCCCGTCGGCGAGGCCGAGGTCCGCGGCGTCGTCGGGGTGGACGAGGACGACGCGCCTGCCGCCGCGCACGCCGCGGTAGCGGTCGTCCAGGCCGTAGATCGTGGTGTTGTACTGGTCGTGGCTGCGGAGCGTCTGCAGCAGCAGCCGTCCCTCGGGCACCTCGGGGTACGTCACCGGGCCGGCGGTGAAGTTCGCCTTGCCGGTGCTCGTGGGGAAGCGGCGCTCGTCGCGCGGGGCGTGCGGGAGGGTGAAGCCGCCGGGGCGGCGGGCGCGCGCGTCGAAGTCCTCGAAGCCGGGCACCACGCGCGCGATGCGGTCGCGGATGCGCGTGTAGTCGCTGGTGAACTCCTCCCAGGGCGTCGCGCTGTCCTCGCCCAGCACGGCGCGGGCGAGCCGGCAGACGATCGCGACCTCCGACAGCAGCGCGTCGCCCGCGGGCGCGAGCCGGCCGCGGGAGGCGTGCACGACGCCCATGGAGTCCTCGACGGTGACGAACTGGTCGTGGCCGCGGCCGTCGGGGCCGGGCTGCCGGTCGCGCTCGGTGCGGCCGAGGGTGGGCAGGATCAGCGCGCGGGCGCCGGTGACGACGTGGCTGCGGTTGAGCTTGGTGGAGACGTGCACGGTCAGCCGGGCGCGGCGCATCGCGGCCTCGGTGACCTCGGTGTCCGGGGAGGCGGAGACGAAGTTGCCGCCGACGGCGAAGAAGACCTTGGCGTCGCCGTCGCGCAGGGCGCGGATGGCGCGTACGACGTCGTAGCCGTGGTGGCGGGGCGGGTCGAAGCCGAACTCCTTCCCCAGCGCGTCGAGGAAGGCGGGCGCGGGGCGCTCGAAGATGCCCATGGTGCGGTCGCCCTGGACGTTGCTGTGGCCGCGCACGGGGCAGACGCCGGCGCCGGGGCGGCCGACGTGGCCGCCGAGGAGGAGGAAGTTGACGATCTCCTTGATGGTCGGCACGGCGTGCTTGTGCTGGGTGAGGCCCATTGCCCAGCAGACGACGATCCGCTCGGCGCCGAGGACCAGCTCGGCGGCGCGGTCGATCTCGGCGGCGGTCAGGCCGGTGGCGCGCTCCGCCTCGGCGTCGCCGTAGGCGCGGGCGGCGGCCGCGTACTCCTCGTAGCCGTGGGTGTGCCCGGCGACGAACTCCTCGTCGACGGCCTTCGCGCCGGCGTCGTGCGCGGCGAGGACGCGGCCGGCGAGGGCGCGGAAGAGCGCCTGGTCGCCGCCGACGCGGACCTGGAGGAAGAGGTCGGTCAGCGGGGTGCCGCCGCGGGCGAGGCCGCGGACGGTCTGCGGGTTCTTGAAGCGGACCATGCCGGGCTCGGGCAGCGGGTTGACGGTGACGATGCGGGCGCCGTTGTCCTTGGCGCGCTCCAGCGCGCTGAGCATCCGCGGGTGGTTGGTGCCGGGGTTCTGGCCGGCGACGATGATCAGGTCGGCGCGGTGGAGGTCGTCGAGGAGGACGCTGCCCTTGCCGACGCCGAGGGTCTCGGTGAGCGCGGAGCCGGACGACTCGTGGCACAGGTTCGAGCAGTCGGGCAGGTTGTTGGTGCCGAACTCGCGGGCGAAGAGCTGGTAGAGGAACGCGGCCTCGTTGCTCGTGCGCCCGGAGGTGTAGAAGACGGCCTCGTCGGGCGAGTCGAGGGCGGTCAGCTCCTCGGCGACGATCGCGAAGGCCCGCTCCCAGGACACCGGCTCGTACGTCGCGGCGCCCTCGGCGAGGTACACGGGGTGGGTGAGGCGGCCCTGCTGGCCCAGCCAGTAGCCGCTGCGGCCGGCGAGGTCGGCGACGGGGTGGGCGGCGAAGAACTCCGGGGTGACGCGGCGCAGCGTCGCCTCCTCGGCGACGGCCTTGGCGCCGTTCTCGCAGAACTCGAAGGTGTGCGGCCTGTCCGGCTCGGGCCAGGCGCAGCCGGGGCAGTCGAAGCCGTCGTGCTGGTTGACGCGCAGCAGGGTGCGGGCCGTACGCCGTACGCCCATCTGCTCCTGGCCGGTGCGCAGCGCGTGGGCGATGGCGGGGGCGCCGACGGCGGACTGCTGGGGCGGGGTGACCTCGGGGGCGTCCTGCACGGGGTCTCCGACGGGCGGTTTACCGGCCATGGCGGTCACCCTTTCCGGTGCGGGTTCTCGTGGACGGCGTACGGTCCGATCCTGCCATGCCGCACCGTCACGGGACCGTTGTCGGTGGGGCATGGCAGGATCGGTGCCGTGGCTGAGAACGCATCGAAGAACCAACGCCCCCGCCTGATGCTGCTGGACGGACACTCCCTGGCATACCGGGCATTCTTCGCGCTGCCCGCGGAGAACTTCTCCACCGTCGACGGGCAGGTCACCAATGCGATCTACGGCTTCACGTCGATGCTGTCGAACACGCTGCGTGACGAGGCGCCGACACATCTGGCCGTCGCCTTCGACGTCTCCCGCAAGACCTGGCGCTCCGCCGAGTTCGCGGAGTACAAGGCGAACCGCACCACCACCCCCGACGACTTCCGGGGCCAGGTCGAGCTGATCGGCGAGCTGCTGGACGCGATGAACGTGCCGCGGTTCGCCGTCGAGGGCTTCGAGGCCGACGACGTGATCGCCACCCTGGCCACGCAGGCGGAGGCCGCCGGGTTCGACGTGCTGATCGTCACCGGCGACCGGGACTCCTTCCAGCTCGTCTCGGACCACGTGACGGTGCTCTATCCGACGAAGGGCGTCTCCGAGCTGACCCGCTTCACCCCGGAGAAGGTCGAGGAGCGGTACGGGCTGACGCCCGCGCAGTACCCGGACTTCGCCGCCCTGCGCGGCGACCCCTCCGACAACCTGCCCGGCATCCCGGGCGTCGGGGAGAAGACCGCGGCCAAGTGGATCAGGCAGTTCGGCTCGTTCGCGGAGCTGGCCGAGCGGGCCGAGGAGGTCAAGGGCAAGGCCGGGCAGAACCTTCGCGACCACCTGGACGCGGTCAAGCTCAACCGCCGGCTGACCGAGCTGGACCGCGGCGTCGAGCTGCCCACCGGCCCGGAGGGCCTGGAGCGCCGGGCGTACGACCGGACGGCGCTCCAGGTCGTCATGGACGCCCTGGAGTTCCGCAACCCCAACTTCCGCGAGCGGCTGCTCAACGCGGACCCGGGCGCCGGCGAGGTGGAGGCCGAGCCGGAGCCGGGGGTGCAGGTCGACGGCCGGGTGCTGGAGACCGGCGAGCTGGCCCCGTGGCTCGCCGAGCACGGCGCCGGACCGCTCGGCATGGCCACCGTCGACACCTGGCGGCTCGGCGCCGGCGGCGTCACCGAGGTCGCGCTCGCGGCCCCGGAGGGGCCGGCCGCCTGGTTCGACCCGGCCCGGCTCGACGCCGGTGACGAGCAGGCGTTCGCGCGCTGGCTCGCGGACCCCGGCAGCGCCAAGACGGTGCACGACGCGAAGAGCGCCCTGCGCGTCCTCGCCGAGCACGGCTGGACGGTCGAGGGCGTGGCGGTGGACACCGCCCTCGCCGCGTACCTGGTCACGCCCGGCCGGCGGACGTTCGCGCTCGACGCGCTGTCCATCGCCTACCTGGGCCGCGAGCTGGAGCCCCCGGCGGCCGACGGGCAGCTTCAGCTGGGCCTCGACGGCGCGGAGGGCGACCAGGAGGCGGCCGAGCGGGACGCGCTGATGCGCACGGCCCGTACGGTCCTGGACCTCGGCGAGGCGCTCTCGGAGAAGCTGGCGCAGGTCGGTGCGGCGGAGCTGCTGCGCGACATGGAGCTGCCGGTCTCGGCGGTGCTGGCCGGGATGGAGCGGGCCGGCGTCGCCGTCGACCGGGCCCATCTGGAGGCGATGGAGGAGCAGTTCGCCGGCGCGGTGCAGCAGGCCGTCCAGGAGGCGCACGACGCGGTGGGGCACGAGTTCAACCTCGGCTCGCCCAAGCAGCTCCAGGAGGTGTTCTTCGGCGAGCTGGGCCTGCCGAAGACGAAGAAGACCAAGACGGGCTACACGACCGACGCCGACGCGCTCGCCTGGCTCGCCACCCAGACCGAGCACGAGCTGCCGGTCATCATGCTGCGCCACCGCGAGCAGGCCCGGCTGCGCTCCACCGTCGAGGGGCTGATCAAGACGATCGCGGCGGACGGCCGGATCCACACCACGTTCAGCCAGACCGTCGCCGCCACCGGCCGGCTGTCCTCCACGGACCCGAACCTGCAGAACGTGCCCATCCGTACGGACGAGGGCCGGGCGATCCGCCGCGGCTTCGTCGTCGGGGAGGGATACGAGTCGCTGCTGACCGCCGACTACAGCCAGATCGAGCTGCGGGTGATGGCCCACCTGTCGGAGGACGAGGGCCTGATCGAGGCGTTCGCCTCCGGCGAGGACCTGCACGACACCGTCGCCTCGCAGGTGTTCTCGGTGCCGCGCGCCGACGTCGACCACGAGATGCGGCGCAAGATCAAGGCGATGTCGTACGGGCTGGCCTACGGGCTGTCGGCCTTCGGCCTCTCCCAGCAGCTGGGCATCGAGGCCGCCGAGGCCCGCAAGCTGATGGAGAACTACTTCGAGCGCTTCGGCGGCGTACGGGACTACCTGCGCCGCGTCGTGGACGAGGCCCGGGCCACGGGCTACACGGAGACGATGTTCGGCCGCCGCCGATACCTTCCCGACCTCAACAGCGACAACCGCCAGCGGCGCGAGATGGCCGAGCGGATGGCGCTCAACGCGCCGATCCAGGGCACCGCGGCGGACATCGTGAAGCTCGCGATGCTGCGGGTGGACCGGGCGCTGGCGGCGGCGGGGCTGGAGACCCGGCTGCTGCTCCAGGTGCACGACGAGGTCGTGCTGGAAGTGGCCCCGGGCGAGCGCGAGCGGGTCGAGGAGCTGGTGCGGCGCGAGATGGCGGGTGCGGTGTCCCTGCGGGCGCCGCTGGACGTGGCCGTCGGCGTGGGGACGGACTGGGAGTCGGCGGCCCACTGAGCGCCTCTCGGCCGGCGCGGGGCGGGGAGCGCGGCCCGACGGCGCAGCCCGGCGAGCCGGGCGGGATGCGGTGCGGGGCCGTTGCGGCGGGCCTCGCCGCCTGCGGCGAGCGGCGGCGGCCGATCACGGCCAGCGGCGGCCGGTCACGGCGAGCGGGGGGCCGATCGGGGCCAGCGGGGGCGGCCAATCGCCAGCGGCGGCCGGTCACCGAGCGGGGGCGGGCAATCGCGGCCAGCGGCGGCCGGTCACGGCCGTCACGGCGGTGTACACCCGGGCCCCGGACCGGTCGGGCCGGGCGCGGTCGGCAGCCACAGGGCGGCACGTGCCGCCGCCACCCGCGGCGCAGCCGCGGACGGTCGCGAGCCGACGCGCACATCCGCCACCGCCACGCCGCCCGGCCCCGGGCGGCTGCCGCAAACGGGGTGCGGGCCGTCAAGTCGGCGCACGGCGGGGCGGGCAGCCGCTGTGCGCACGCGGCCGGGTTCGCCTCCGCCGGGCCACGGCGCCCCGCCCTGCGGGACGGGCCGGGGACGCCGTTCGGCGTGGTGCGCGGGCGTGCCGGGTGCCGTGGCCGCCGGCGGCCGTCAGTGCGCGGTGTCGGCCTCGCCGATGTGGTGGACGCGGACCAGGTTGGTCGAGCCGGGGACGCCCGGCGGGCTGCCGGCGGTGATCACGACCACGTCGCCGCGGCGGCAGCGGCCGATCTTCAGCAGCTGCTCGTCGACCTGCGCCACCATCTCGTCGGTCGTCTGCACCACGGGCCCGAGGAAGGTCTCCACGCCCCACGTCAGGTTCAGCTGGCTGCGCGTGGCCCGGTCCGGCGTGAAGGCCAGCACCGGGATCGGCGAGCGGTAGCGCGAGAGCCGCCGCACCGTGTCGCCGGACTGCGTGAACGCGACCAGATAGCGCGCCCCGAGGAAGTCGCCGATCTCCGCCGCGGCGCGCGCCACCGCGCCGCCCTGCGTGCGCGGCTTGTTGCGCTCGGTCAGCGGCGGCAGGCCCTTGGCGAGCATCTCCTCCTCCGCCGCCGAGACGATCCGGCCCATCGTCCGCACCGTCTGGACCGGGTACTTGCCGACGCTCGTCTCCCCCGAGAGCATCACGGCGTCCGTGCCGTCCATGACCGCGTTGGCGACGTCGGACGCCTCCGCGCGGGTCGGCCGGGACGCCTCGATCATCGAGTCGAGCATCTGCGTGGCGACGATCACCGGCTTGGCGTTCCGCTTGGCGAGCTTCACCGCCCGCTTCTGCACCATCGGCACCTGCTCCAGCGGCATTTCCACGCCGAGGTCGCCGCGCGCCACCATGAGCCCGTCGAAGGCGTCGACGATGCCCTCCAGGTTCTCCACCGCCTGCGGCTTCTCCACCTTCGCGATCACCGGGACCCGCCGGCCCTCCTCGTCCATGATCCGGTGGACGTCGCGGACGTCCTGCCCGGAGCGTACGAAGGAGAGCGCGATGATGTCCGCGCCGGTGCGCAGCGCCCAGCGCAGGTCCTCGCGGTCCTTCTCGGACAGGGCGGGCACGGAGACGGCGACGCCGGGCAGGTTCAGGCCCTTGTGGTCGGAGACCATGCCGCCCTCGATGACCATGGTGCGGACCCGGGGCCCGTCCACCGCGGTCACCTCCAGGGTGACGCGGCCGTCGTCGACGAGGATCCGCTCGCCGCGCCCGACGTCGGCGGCCAGCCCGGCGTACGTCGTACCGCAGCACTGGCGGTCGCCCTCGACCGGGTCGACGCTGATGGTGAATTCATCGCCCCGTTCGAGAAATACAGGACCTTCGTGGAAGGTGCCCAGCCGGATCTTCGGGCCCTGAAGGTCGGCGAGCACGCCGACGCTGCGCCCCGTCTCGTCAGCCGCCTTGCGCACCCGTGCGTAACGCTCCTCGTGCTCAGCGTAGGTGCCGTGGCTGAGGTTGAACCTGGCGACGTCCATTCCCGCCTCGACCAGCCCCTTGATCTGGTCGTATGTGTCGGTCGCGGGTCCCAGGGTGCAGACAATCTTCGCTCGGCGCATGTATTCGACTCTATGACTTACCGGCAGGTAGGGAACCGGGTATTGCCGACTCTCCAACGACTTTTGATTGAAGGGTTATTGAGAGCGAGCTGACAACTTATAAAACGTGCGCGCCGCTGCTCTGATGAGCGCAATCAGAGTTGCGGGCGGGTCATGACGAACCTCGCGTTCACCCGGGCGTAAACCGTCTGTCGCTGGGGTTCGAGGTCGAGCGCGGGTGCCGGCTCGGCCGCCGCGGCGACCCCGCCGAAGCCGCGGGACGCCTCCCGCGCCATCCACATCTCCGGGTGCTCCGCGCCCTCGTCGGCGACCTCCACGACCGCCGTCAGGTCGGCGCCCAGCGCCGCCGCGTACTCGCGGGCGCGCGTCACCGCCTCCCGTACCGCCTGCTGCCGCGCCTCGCGGTGCACCGGCGAGTCCGGACGCAGGCCCCACCACGGGCCCTCGACGGTCGCCAGGTCGAGGTCGGCGGCCCGGGTGCTCAGCTCGCCGAGCGCGGTGAAGTCGCCGAGGGTGGCGGTGAGCCGGACCCGGCCGTGGTAGCGGCGGACCCGTTCGCCGCGGCTGTGCCGGCCCAGCTCGGGCGTCACCAGCAGCGCCCCGGTCTCCAGCTTCTCCACCGCCTCGCCGTACGACCTGATCAGCTCCCGGGCCTCGGTGTTGCGGCGGGTCAGGTCCGCCAGCGCGTCGCGCCGGTCGGTGCCGCGGACGGCGACGGTGACGGCGATCCGGGCGATCTCCGGGTCGACTTCGAGGCGGGCCTCGCCGCGGACGGCGAGGCGCGGCTCCTCGGGGGTGCCGTACGGCGGCGGGGAGGGTACGGGCGGCGGGTTCGTCATGCCTTCACTGTGCCAGGGTCCGGCGCGCGGGGGACCCCGTGCGCCGGCTCGTCGGGCTGTCCGCGCCGGAGCGGCGGCAGCCCGAAGGTGGTGAAGGCGGTGCGGCGCGGCAGCGGGTACGGCTCGGCGCCGGTGACGTCGTTGAGGATGACCGCGCCGCGGTGGGCGGCCAGGCCCAGGTCGGGGGCGCCGACGCCGTGCGTGTGGCGCTCGGCGTTCTGGACGTAGATCCGGCCCGTGACCTCGGGGTCGAGGACGAGGCGGTGGTGCTCGTCGACCCGCGGGCGGCCCGCGGCGTCGCGGCGCAGCAGCGGCTCCAGCGGCGCGAGGAGGCCGTCGAGCGGGCGCTCCCGGTAGCCGGTGGCGAGCACGACGGCGTCGGTGCGCAGCGTCTCGCGGGTGCCCTGCGCGGCGTGCTCCAGGTGCAGTTCGATGCGGTGCGAGCCGAAGCGCCCGGCGGTGCGTACGGTGACGCCGGGGGTGAGGACGGCGTCGGGCCAGCCGCCGCCGAGGGTGCGCCGGTACAGCTCGTCGTGGACGGCGGCGATGGTCCCGGCGTCGATGCCCTTGTACAGCTGCCACTGCCGGGGCAGCAGTTCGTCCCGTACGTCCTCGGGCAGCCCGTGGAAGTAGCGGGCGTAGTCGGGCGTGAACTGCTCCAGGCCCAGCTTGCTGTACTCCATCGGCGCGAACGCCGGGGTACGGGCCAGCCAGTGCAGCCGCTCCGCGCCCGCCGGGCGGGCCCGCAGCAGGTCGAGGAAGACCTCCGCGCCGGACTGCCCGGCGCCGACCACGGTGACGTGCCGGGCGGCGGCGAGGCGGGTGCGGTGGGCGAGGTAGTCGGCGGCGTGCACGACGTCGGCGGTGGGCGACGCGGCGAGCGGCCGCAGCGCCTCCGGCACGTACGGCTCGGTGCCGACGCCGACGACGAGGTGGCGGGCGTGGGCGCGGCCGAGCGCCGCGGCCTCGCCGGAGTCGTCGAGCTGGGTGAAGTCGGCCTCGAAGAGGCCGCGTCCGGCGTTCCAGCGGACCTTCTCGACCTGGTGGCGGAAGTGCAGGCCGGGCAGCCGGCCGCTGACCCAGCGGCAGTACGCGTCGTACTCGGCGCGGTGGGCGTGGAAGCGCTCGGCGAAGTAGAAGGGGTAGAGCCGCTCGTGGGCGCGCAGGTAGTTGAGGAAGGTGAAGGGGCTGGTGGGGTCGGCGAGCGTGACGAGGTCGGCGAGGAAGGGCACCTGGAGGGTGGTGCCCTCGATGAGGAGGCCGGGATGCCAGCGGAACTCGGCGCGGCGCTCGTAGAAGGCGGTGCTCAGGCCGCGGACGCGGGCGGCGAGGGCGGCGAGGGAGAGGTTGAACGGCCCGATGCCGATGCCGGCGAGGTCGAGGGGGCGGCGGGGGCCGGGGAGCTCAGCGGGCATCGGGCGCGGTTCCGTTCTCGCGGTGCTGCCGGTGCGGCGGGTACGCACCCTGCGGCCGGTGCGGGGCGGCCGGTGCCGTCCGGTGGGCCTCGGTGACGAGCTTGAGCAGGTTGCGCAGGTCGCCGTGCTGGACGTGCGGGTTGAGCAGGGTCGCCTTCAGCCAGCGCCGCCCGCCCGCCTCCGCGCGCCCGAGCACCGCGTGCCCGTCCACCAGCAGCCGCCGCCGCAGCGCCGCGACCGCGGCGTCGTCGGCGCCGGCGGGCCGGAAGAGGACGGTGGTCAGCGTCGGCGGCGCGTACAGCTCCAGCTCCGGGTCCGCCCCGACCAGCTCCGCGAGCCGCGCCGCCGCGGCGAACGTCCCCTCCACCAGCTCCGCGACGCCCGCGCGCCCGAGCGCGCGGAAGGTCACGGCGACCTTGAGCACGTCGGCGCGGCGCGTCGTGCGCAGCGAGCGGTGCAGCAGGGCCGGCAGCCCGGCGGCGGTGTCGTCGTCGGCGCTGAGGTAGTCGGCGCTGTAGGCGAGCGGCGCCAGGTCGGCGTCGTCCCGTACGGCCAGGAAGCCGGCGGCGATCGGCTGCCAGCCCAGCTTGTGCAGGTCGAGCGCGACGGTGTGGGCCCGGTCGAGCCCGGCGACGAGGTGCGCGCGGCCCGGGGCGAGCAGCAGCAGCCCGCCGTACGCGGCGTCCACGTGCAGCCGGGCGCCGTGCGCCGCGGCGGCGTCGGCGAGTGCGGGCAGGGGGTCGACGGCGCCGGTGTCGGTGGTGCCGGCGGTGCCGACGACCAGCGCGGGGCCCGGCGCCCCGCCGGGGCCGGGCCTGAGGAGCCCCAGGGCGTCCCGTACGGCGGCGGGGTCGAGGACGCCGCGGGGCGTGGGGACGACGTGCGGGGCGCGCAGGCCCAGCAGCCAGGCGGCGCGGTGGACGCTGTGGTGGGCGTTGGCGCCGGTGACGACCTGCACGCCGGGGCCGAGGAGTTCGCGGGCGAGCAGCAGCGCGAGCTGGTTCGCCTCGGTGCCGCCGGTGGTGACCAGCGCGTCGGCCCGGGCGGCGCCGGGGTGGACCTCGGCGGCGACGGCGGCGGCCACCTCGGCCTCCAGCTCGGCGGCGGCCGGGGCCTGGTCCCAGGAGTCCAGCGACGGGTTGAGCGCGCCGGCCGCGAGGTCCGCGGCGGCGGCGAGGGCGAGCGGCGGGGCGTGCAGGTGGGCGGCGCAGTGCGGGTCGGCCGGGTCGGCGGCGCCGGCGGCGAGGAGGCGTACGAGGCCGCTGAGCGCCGCCTCCGCCCCCACGCCGGCGTCGGGCAGCACGGGGCGGGCGGCCTCGCGTACCCGCGCGGCGACGGCCCGGGGGCCGCCGGGGGGCAGCGGGCCGGCGCGGCGGGCGGCGCCGTCCGCGAGGGCGGCGAGGACGAGGTCGAGGTACGGGCGGAGGGCGCGGGGGCCGGCGGGGCCGCCCGCGAGGGCGGCTTCGGCGGCAGCGGGCATGCAGGCTCCTGGGGGCGCCGGTCCGGGCGGACCGCTGAGGTGAGGTGAGGCGCGCCTAACCTACTTCCGACTTTTCCCCGAAACGTGCCGTTCTGCCCGGGAGTTCGCCCGTACGTGGGAACGCGGAGGGCGGCGTGGCCCGGTCTGCTAGGGCCGGGCACGCCGCCGCTCCGCCGCGGGGCCTCGCGCCGCGGGGCCTCGCGCCGCGGAGCCCTTCGCTACGGGGTCCGGGACCCCGCCGCCTCCCGTACGCGCAGCGCCCGGCGGAGGTCGTCGAGCTGGTCGGCCAGCTTCCGCCGCAGCGCCGGCACCGGCTCGCCCCGCTCCAGGCACTCCTCGCCGAGCCGCAGCGTCTCCGCGTCCACGAACCCCCGCGGGAACCCCGCCCGCCCCGCCGCCGCCGCGATGGCCGGGCCGCGGCGCGCGGCGAGCGCCGGGGTCTCGGCGAACCAGCGCGGCACGTACGGCGCCAGCACGTCGCGGTGCTCCGGCTGCCAGAAGCCGAGGGCGGCGGCGGTGAAGAGGTAGTTGGAGAGCTCCCCGGCGCCGGCCGCGCCCGGGGCCCCGTCGCCGTCCCCCTGCCCGTCGCCGTACATCGCCGCCCAGGCCGTCGCCTTCGCCTCGGCCCCCGGCAGCGCCGCCAGGCACCGCGCCGCGCCCTCCTGCGCCGAGGCGCCGGGGTCGCGGGCGACCTCCGCCTCGATCCGGTCGGGCCCGGCGGCGCCGAGGACGGCGAGCCGGGTGAGGCAGCGCCAGCGCAGGTCGGGGTCGAGGGCCGGGCCGCCGGGGACGGTGCCGGCGGCGAGCCAGTCGCGTACCTCGTCCGGCTCGTCGGCGCAGTCGATGAGGGCGCGGAGCGCCGCGAGCCGGAGCCCGGGGTCGGCGTTCTCGTCGGTGCGGCGCAGCAGTTCGCGGCAGATCGCGGCGACGGTCGCGCGGGCCGCGGGCCGGTCGGCGTCGGGTACGTAGACGTCGGCGACCGGGCCGCGGGCGAAGGCCAGCACGGCCTGGACGACGGCGAGGTCGGCCTCGGCCGGCAGGTGCGCGGCGGCGGCCCGCAGGTAGTCGGCGGGCGGGAGTTCGGCGTCGCGGACCATGTCGCGGGCGGCGTTCCAGAGGACGGCGCGGCTGAGCGGGTCGGGGATGCCGGACAGGCGGCGCAGGGCGGTGTCCCGGGAGCGGTCGTCCAGGCGGATCTTGGCGTACGTGAGGTCGCCGTCGTTGAGGAGGACGAGGTCGGGCGTGCGGCCCGCGGCGGACACGGACTTCAGCCCGAGGTCCGCGGTGAAGTCGTGCTCCAGCCGCTCGCGCAGCACCATGCGGCCGGGCCCGCCCGGGGCCCCGTCCCCGTCCGCGGCCTCGTCCCCGTCCTCGTCGGCGACCTCGTCGTAGAGGCCGACGGCCAGCCGGTGCGGCCGGCGCCCCGCGTGCTCGACCTCCAGCACCCACACGTCCCCGTCGCCCTCCCAGGTCTCCGGGCGGAAGGTGTCGACGCCCGTGGTGCGCAGCCAGGCGTCGGCCCACTCGGGCACGTCCCGGCCGGAGGCGCGGGCCATGGACTCGATGAAGTCGGCGAGGGTGGCGTTGCCGAAGCGGTGCCGGGCGAAGTAGTCGTCGATCCCGGCGAAGAAGTCCTTCTCGCCCATCCAGGCGACGAGCTGGCGGAGCGCGCCGGCGCCCTTGGCGTACGAGATGCCGTCGAAGTTCTGCAGCGCGGAGGCGCTGTCCTCGACGCGTGGCGGGGCGACGGGGTGGGTGGAGGGCCGCTGGTCGGCGTCGTAGCCCCAGCTCTTGCGGGCGACGGCGAAGTCGGTCCAGATGCCGGTGAAGCGGGTGGCCTCGGAGAGGGTCTGGTAGCCCATGTACTCGGCGAAGGACTCGTTCAGCCAGATGTCGTCCCACCAGCGCAGCGTGACCAGGTCGCCGAACCACATGTGCGCCATCTCGTGCGCGATCACCATGGCGCGGGTCTGGCGCTCGGTGTCGGTCACGGCGGAGCGGTAGACGAACTCGTCGCGGAAGGTGATCAGGCCCGGGTTCTCCATCGCGTTGGCGTTGAACTCCGGGACGAACGCCTGGTCGTACGAGTCGAAGGGGTACGGCTCGGCGAACCGCTCGTGGTAGCGGTCGAAGCAGCGGCGGGTGACGTCGAACAGCTCGTCGGCGTCGGCGTCGAGGTGGGCCGCGAGCGAGCGGCGGCAGTGCAGGCCGAAGGGCAGCCCGGCGTGCTCGGTGCGTACGGAGTGCCAGGGGCCGGCGGCGACGGCGACGAGGTAGGTGGCGATGGGCGGGGTGGCCGTCAGCCGCCAGCGGACGCCGGCTTCCGGACCGGCGTCCGCGTCCCGCCCGCGGTGCGGGACGCCGTTGCCGAGGACGGTCCAGCCGGCGGGCGCGGTGACGGAGACGTCGAAGACGGCCTTGAGGTCGGGCTGGTCGAACGCGGGAAAGACGCGCTGCACGTCGTCCAGGAAGAGCTGGGTGTAGACGTACGTCTCGCCGTCGGCGGGATCCGTGAAGCGGTGCATCCCCTCGCCGGTGCGGGAGTAGCGCATGACGGCCTCGACGCGCAGCTCGTGCTCGCCGGCGTCGAGTTGCAGCGGGAGGCGGTTGTCCGCGAGCGCGCCGGTGTCCAGGTCCCGTCCGTCGAGCGTGACCCGTACCAGCTCGGCGGGCTTGACCTCGACGAACGTCTCCCCCGCCGCGCGTGCGGCGAAGGCGATGACGGTGCTGCTGCCGAAGACCTCCTCGCCGCGCGTCAGGTCGAGGTCGACGGCGTAGCGGTGGACGTCGAGAAGGCCGGCGCGGAGCTGCGCCTCGGCGCGGGTGAGTGCGGGCATGGGCCATATGCTGCCTCACCACCTGCGGGTACGACGACACCCCGGGGGCGCCGGGCCGCGAACCCGCGCCCGGGGCGGGCGCGCGGCGCCCGGCCGCCCGGACCCGCGCGGCTACGCTGCTGCGCGTGCCGGACAGAACCCTGGAGGCGCTGGGCCTCGCGACCGTGCCGCTGCTGGAACCGCTGACGTACCCGGGGCCGCCGGCGCCCGGCCCGTCGCTGCTCGCGGGCGACCGGCTGCTGCCGCTGCGGCCCGCGGCGGGCGGCGTGGGGCGGTGGCGGGTGGCCGGGGAGGGCGGCGGCGGTACGGACCCGGGGCGGCACCCGGAGCGGGGGACGCTGGACGAGGCGCTGGCGTCGCTGGGACAGGCGCCGGCCGCGGAGCGGTACCCGGTGCTGGCGCTGGGGTCGAACGCGGCCCCGGGGCAGCTGCGCCACAAGCTGACGCACCTGGGGCTGCCCGCGGTGGTGCCGCTCACGCCGGCCGCCGTCGGCGGCGTCGGCGTGGGCGTCTCGGGGCACATCAGCCGCCCGGGGTACGTCGCGGCGGCCCCGTACGCGGCCGGGGACGTCGAGTCACGGCTGTGGGTCACGTGGCTGGACGAGGACCAACTGCGCGCCGTGGACGGCACGGAGATGCCGAACTACGGGCGCGCGCTGCTGCCGGCCGTGGAGTTCCCGGCGCGGCTCCCCACCGGCGAGCGGCTGCCGGGCACGTACGTCTACTTCAACGCCCGCGGCGTCCTGTCCGGTCCCGGCGGCGGCCCGCTCCCCCAGCCCCCGGACCAGTCCGCCCTGCTGACCCGCCTCCTCACCGCCTCCCCCCGGCTGCGCGCCCTCCTCGGCCCGACGCCCCGCCACTGGGTCGCCCGCGCGGCGGCCGACGCGGCGGCGCGGGAGGCGGGGACGCGGATCTTCCACGAGGAGGGCTGGCTGCGGCCGGAGCGGGTCTTCGCGGCGTACGACGCGGGGCCGGGCGGAGGGTAGGGGCGGAGGCAGTCCACCCTCACGCGGGGCCGGACGCTCAACGGGCCGGCGGGGGCTCCGGGGCGGCGGAGTTGGCGATGGTCTCGTGGTGGCGGATGACCTCGGCGATGATGAAGTTCAGCAGCTTCTCGGCGAAGGCCGGGTCGAGCTTCGCGCTCTCCGCCAGCTCGCGCAGGCGGGTGATCTGGCGGGACTCGCGGTCGGGGTCGGCCGGGGGCAGGTGGTGGGTGGCCTTGAGACGGCCCACCTGCTGAGTGCATTTGAAGCGTTCGGCGAGCATGTGCACGACGGCCGCGTCGATGTTGTCGATGCTGTCGCGGAGCCGGGCGAGCTCGGCTCGTACGGCGGAGTCGGAGAGGCCGTCCATGGCCGACGGGGACGTGGAGTGGTCGGTCATGCGGCCACCGTAACAGGGGTCGGGGCGTTGTCAGTGCCGGCTGTTAGGTTCCCGGCATGGAGGGAAACGTGCAGGCGGGGACGGACCGGCGGGCGGTGGCCGCGGCGGCGGTGACGGTGGTGCTGTGGGCGTCGGCGTTCGTGTCGATCCGGGACGCGGGGGAGCACTTCAGCCCCGGCGCGCTGGCGCTGGGGCGGCTGCTGGCGGGCTCCGCCGCGCTGGCGCTGATCCTCGTGGTGCGCCGCGAGGGGGTGCCGCCGCGGGCGGCGTGGCCGGGCATCGCCGTCTCGGGCGCGCTGTGGTTCGGGGTGTACATGGTCGCGCTCAACTGGGGAGAGCAGCTGGTCGACGCGGGCACGGCCGCGATGGTCGTGAACGTCGGGCCGATGCTCATAGCGCTGCTCAGCGGCTGGCTGCTGAAGGAGGGCTTCCCGCCGATGCTGCTGGCCGGCCTGGCGGTGGCGTTCGCGGGCGCGGTGGTGGTCGGGATATCCACGTCCGACGGCGGCAGTTCCTCGCTGGGCGGGGTGCTGCTGTGCCTGCTGGCCGCGGCGACGTACGCGAGCGGCGTCGTCAGCCAGAAGCCGGCCCTCGCGCACGCCTCGCCGTTGCAGGCCACGGCGTACGGCTGCATGACGGGCGCGGTGCTGTGCCTGCCGTTCGCGGGCCAGCTGGCCGGGGACCTGGGCGACGCCCCGCTGTCGGCCACGGCCAACATGCTGTACCTCGGCGTCTTCCCGACGGCGCTGGCGTTCACGACCTGGGCGTACGCGCTGGCGCGGACCACGGCGGGGAAGATGGGCGCCACGACGTACGCGGTGCCGGCGCTGGTGGTGCTGATGTCCTGGGCGGCGCTGGGCGAGATACCGGAGGCGCTGACGCTGGTGGGCGGTGTGCTGTGTCTGGCGGGGGTGGCGGTCTCGCGGCGGCGGGGCGGCGCGGGCCGCGGCCGGGGCGTCGTCGCCGCGTCGGGCGGTGCGGTGCCGGCGGGCGGTGAGGGCTCCGCGGGCGGGTCCGGGTCGGCCGGCGCGCCCGGGGGCGGCGGTTCCGGGGAGCCGGCGCGGGAGGAGAAGCCCTCCTGAGCGGGGGCGGACGGGCCGGGGCGTAGGCCCTGCCTGCCCCGGCGGGTCCTCCCGTGGTACTACGGCCGCCCGCAGATGCGGGCCGTGGTCGGACGATCGGCGTGGTCGCGCGGCCTAGCGTCGCCGGTATGACGATCGAAGTACGCGGGCTCACCAAGCGGTACGGCGAGAAGACCGCCGTCGACGACCTCACCTTCACCGTGCGCCCGGGGACCGTGACCGGTTTCCTCGGGCCCAACGGCGCCGGCAAGTCCACCACGATGCGCCTCATCGTGGGCCTGGACGCGCCGACCCGCGGCTCCGTCACCGTGAACGGGCGCCACTACGCGCGGCATCCGGCGCCCCTCGCCGAGATCGGGGCGCTGCTGGAGGCTCGGTCCGTACACACCGGGCGCAGCGCCTCCAAGCACCTGCTCGCGCTCGCCCTGACCCACGGCATCCCGCGCAGCCGGGTGGAGGAGGTGATCGAGGCGGTGGGGCTGGGCGGCGCGGCGCGCAAGCGCGCCGGCGGGTTCTCGCTGGGCATGGGGCAGCGGCTCGGCATCGCCGCCGCGCTGCTCGCCGACCCGGCGGCCGTCGTGCTCGACGAGCCGGTCAACGGCCTCGACCCCGAGGGCGTGCTGTGGATCCGCACCCTGCTCAAGGACCTGGCGGCGCAGGGCCGCACGGTGTTCGTCTCGTCGCACCTGATGAGCGAGATGGCGCTGACCGCCGAGCATCTGATCGTCGTCGGGCGCGGACGGCTGCTCGCGGACACGACGGTGGCGGAGTTCGTACGGTCCGCCGGGCGCGACGAGGTGTCGCTGAGGTCGCCGGAGGCGGGCCGGCTGCGGGAGCTGCTGGCCGGCCCCGGTGTCGAGGTCGCCTCGGACGCGCCGGGCGAGCTGCGCGTCCGCGGTGTCGGCGCGGAGGACATCGGCCTGACGGCCGCCGCGCACGGCGTGCCGCTGTTCGAGCTGACACCCCACCGGGTGTCGCTGGAGGAGGCGTTCATGGAGCTGACCCGGGACGCCGTCGAGTACCACGCCCACCCCCACGTCGCGGAGGAGCGGGGCGGGCAGGACCGGCACGAGGAGGTCGCCGCATGAGTACCCCGTCGCTGACCGCGCCCGGCCCCGGCGGTACGCGCGCCGGCGCCGCCGGCGGCGCGGGCTACCGCGTGACGTACCCGCGCGTGCTGCGCTCGGAGTGGTCGAAGCTGTGGTCGCTGCGCTCGACCTGGTACGCGCTGACCGCCGTCGTCGTGCTGGCCCTCGGCCTCGGTCTCGCGATCGGCGCCGCGTTCACCGACGGCGGCGACGACGGCCCGGGCGACCCCGTCGACACCACCCTGCTGGGCCTGAACTTCGGCCTGCTGATCCTGCCCGTGCTGGGCATCCTCACCACCGCCGGCGAGTGGTCGACGGGGATGGTGCGGGCCACGATGGCGGCGGTGCCGCGGCGGCTGCCGGTGCTGTGGACCAAGGCGGCGGTCTTCGGCGCGGTGAGCTTCGTCCTGACGCTGGCGACGGCGCTGGTGACGTTCCCGGCGGCGCAGGCGTTCCTCGCGGACACGCCCCTCGCCGCCCGCCTCGGCGACCCGGGGGTGGCGCGGGCGCTGGTCACCACGGCCGCGGGGGCGGCGCTCATCGCCGTGCTCGGGGTGGCGGTGGGGGCGCTGCTGCGCAGCGTTCCGGCGTCGATCGGGGTGTTCGTGGCGGTGCTGATGGTGGTGCCGGGCGTGGTTCCGCTGCTGCCGTACGGCTGGGCCGAGGACATCGTGGCGTACACGCCGCTGGCCGCGATGGAACCGCTGATGGCCGCCCACCCGGAGCCGGACCTGCCGACGGTCGGCGCCGCGCTCGTCAGCATGGTTCTCTGGACGGCGGCGGGGCTGGCCGCGGCGGCGCTGCGGCTCCGGCGCAGTGACGTCTGAGCGCCCGCCGGGCGAGGATGGCCGGGGGCGGAAGTCGGTACGGACGGCGGTGGCGGCGGTGGGGGCGGTGGCGGCGGTGACGGCGAAAGTGGCGCGCACGGCGCGAGCGGCGGCGGCGCGGACGGCGGCGGAGCCGACCGCGGGCCGGGGCGCGGCAGACGGCGGCCCGGGGGCGGTGCCCCCGCCGCCGCCCACGCACCGCATCCACGCCGCCGCCCAGCGCGTGCGGGCCTTCGACACCCGCCACCCCGCGGTGTGGGACGCGTCGCTGGCCGCCCTCGTCGCCCTGCCGGGGCTGGTGCAGCTCACCCTCGGCGACTGGCGCGAGGACTCCCGGGACCAGCCCGGTGCGGACCCCGCCGAGCTGGCGTCGCTCCCGGTGGCCGTGCCGTGGCTGATCTGGGCGGGCCTGGTGCTGGCGATGCCGTGGCGCCGGCGGCACCCGTTCGCGGTGTTCTGCGGCGTGGCCGCGCTGGTCTTCGTCCACGACGCGTACGACCTGGCGCTCGCGTCCGTGATGGCTGTCGGCGTGGCCCTGTACAACGTGGCGCTGCGGCTGCCGCTGTCCCGGCTGGCGTGGGTCTCCGCCATCCTGGCGGCGAACATCGGCGCGGAAGCGCTGCGCGAGCCGCCGGAGAACTTCCTCCGCGCGTACGTGCCGGTGGTCGCCATCGCCGCGACCATCGTCATGAGCGGCATCACCGCACGCACCAGACGCGACTACGTCGCCTCGCTGCTGGACCGCGCCGACCGGCTGGAGGTCGAGCGCGACCAGCGCGCCCGGCTCGCCGCCGCGGCCGAACGCGCGCGGATCGCGCGCGAGATGCACGACATCGTGGCGCACAACCTCTCGGTGATCGTCGGCCTCGCGGACGGCGGCGCGTACGCGGCCCGCGGCAGGGGGTACCGCCCACGCGCGCAGCGCTGTGGGGGAGGCCGCCCCGGGCCGGGCGGCACCGGCGCCCCCGGGGCGCGGCCCGGCGACCGTTCCGCCGACCGGCCCGCGCAGGCGCTGGACGCGATCTCCGCCACCGGCCGGGAGGCCCTGGGCGAGCTGCGCCGGCTGCTGGGCGTCCTGCACGAGCCGGGCCCCGGCTCCGGCCCGGACCCCGGCCCCGCGCACCTCGCGCCGCAGCCGGGGCTGGCCGAGCTGGAGCCGCTGTTGCAGCGGGTGCGGGAGGCGGGGCTGCCGGTGCGCTGTACGGTGCGCGGGGACTCGGGAACGCTCTCGGAGGGGCGGCAGTTGGCGGTCTACCGGATCGTGCAGGAGGCGCTGACGAACACGCTGAAGCACGGCGGCGAGGGCGCGACGGCGGCGGTGCGGCTCGACTGCGCGGCGGGCGGGGCGGAGATCGAGGTGACGGACACGGGGACGCCCTCCGGGCGGGTCGGCGGGGACCAGGGCGGGAACGGGGGTGGGCGCGTGCGGCGGGAAGCGCGACCCGGGAGCCGGCGGGAGCCCGAGGCCGCAACCGGCGGCGGATCCGCGGGCGAGGAGACGTCTCCGTACGGCGCCGCGTCGACCGCCGGTCCCGCCGCCCCGGCCGCGGCGGGCGGCGGCCGGGGCATCGCGGGCATGCGCGAGCGCGCCGCGGTCTACGGCGGCACCCTCGACGCGGGCCCCGCCCCCGGCGGCTGGCGCGTGTACGCCGTGCTGCCGCCCGCGCACGAGCCGTCGCTCCCCGCCGGGACCCCGCCGCCCTCTTCCTCCTCGCCGCCCGCCGGCCCGCCCCCCGCGTCCGGCCGTCCCCCGGCGGAGCCGGCCCCGTGACCAGCGTGCTGATCGCCGACGACCACGCCCTCCAGCGGCTCGGGTTCCGGATGCTGCTGGAGAGCCAGGAGGACATGGCCGTCGTCGGCGAGGCCGGCGGCGGGGCCGAAGCAGTGCGGCTGGCGGCCGAGTTGCGGCCGGACGTGGTGCTGATGGACGTCCGCATGCCCGGCCTCGACGGCATCGAGGCCACCCGCCGCGTCGCCGCCTCCGGCGGCCGTACCCGGGTGCTGATCCTGACGACGTTCGACCTCGACGAGTACGCGTTCGCGGGGCTGCGCGCCGGCGCCAGCGGCTTCCTCGTCAAGGACGCGATGCCGGACGAGCTGCTGGCCGGCATCCGGGCGGTGGCCTCCGGCGAGGCGGTCGTCGCCCCCGCGCTGACCCGCCGGCTCATCGAGCGCTACGCGCACCTGCTGCCCGCCCACGGCGAGCCCGCCCCGGCGGGCCCGGACCCGCGGCTGGCGGTGCTCACCGACCGGGAGCGCGAGGTGCTGCGGGTCGTCGCGCTGGGCTGGACGAACGGCGAGATCGCCGAGCGGATGCACCTGGCCGAGTCGACGGTCAAGACGCACGTCGGCCGGATCCTCGGCAAGACCGGCGCCCGGGACCGGGTGCAGGCGGTGATCTTCGCGTACGACACCCGCCTGGTACGCCCCGACTGAGCGGGCCCGTACGGGACACCTCTGCGCGCCCACAGCCCCCTACGCCGGTCCCCCGCCCGGCGCGCCCTCCGCCACCGGCGGGTCCCCCGGCTCCGGCGCCCGGTCGCTCCAGCCGCCCGGCGCCGTACGCCCCTGCTGGTCGCGGAAGCGCACCGGCGCGACCCCCACCCGGCGCGTGAACAGCCGCGAGAAGTACGCCGGGTCGTCGTACCCGACCCGCCGGGCCACCGCCGCGATGGGCAGCTCCGTGGCGGCCAGCAGCTCCTTCGCCCGCCCGAGCCGTATCCCCAGCAGGTAGTCCTTCGGGCTGCACCCCGCCGCCCGCCGCACCGCGGCGCGCAGCTCGGCCGTCGTCATGCCGTGCCGCGCCGCGTGCTCGGCGACGGACAGCGGCAGGAAGGCGTCGCGGGCCAGCGCCGGCAGCACCGGGTCGCCGTCCGGGGCCATGTCCGCGCGCGACCGGCGCAGCGCGACGAGCAGGTCGTGCACGGCGGCGGACGTCTCGACCTCCAGCATCGGGTTGCCGCGGCGGGCGGCGCGGGCGATGCGGGTGACGACCGTACGCGGCCCGGTGGCGTCGCTGAGCGGCACCACGGGCCGCTCCGGCTGGACGTAGCCCAGCTCGGTGTACGCGGCCACGGCGGAGCCGGTGAAGTCGACGAACGCCTCGTCCCAGCCGGTCTCCGGGTCCGGCCCGTAGTGGTGGACCGCGCCGGGGACGAGCCACAGCAGCGCGGGCGCCGCGACGTCCCGCACCGGCCCGTCGCCGCCCCGGAACCAGCCGCGCCCGCTGCTGACGACGACGGCGACGTGGTGGTCGAGCGTGCGCGGCCCGACGACCGGCAGGCGGCCGTACTGCAGCCCGACGCCGAGGCAGACCAGGCCGAGCCTGCGGTGCACCGGGCCGGGGGTGAAGTAGCGCATCCAGGTGTGGTGACTCATCGATGCCGCCCGCCCTCCTTGCTTCGCCACCGCCGGGGCCGTCGGCGCCCCCGCGCCGCCGCCGAGTCCAAGCACCGCCGATCTTTGTCCATGGACGCGCGGGTGACCAGGGGGCAAGAGTAGGTGCCCGGCGGGATCGGCGAGGAACGGCGGGAATCGGGTGCCGGAGTTCACGGTGGAAGGCGACTCCTTCGCGCTGGACGGGCGGCCGGTGCGGCTGCTGTCGGGGGCCGTGCACTACTTCCGGGTGCACGAGGCGCAGTGGGGCCACCGGCTCGCGTCGCTGCGCGCGATGGGGCTGAACTGCGTGGAGGCGTACGTTCCGTGGAACCTGCACGAGCCCTCCCCCGGCTGCTACGAGGACGTGGCGGCGACCGGCCGGTTCCTCGACGCCGCGCAGGCGGCGGGGCTGTGGGTGATTGTCCGCCCGGGCCCGTACATCTGCGCGGAGTGGGAGAACGGGGGGCTGCCGCACTGGCTGACGGGGCGGCTGGGGCCGCGGGTGCGCACCCGCGACCCGGAGTTCCTCGCCGCGGTGGACGAGTGGTTCGACACCGTGCTGCCGCAGGTGGTGGCCCGGCAGGTGACGCGGGGCGGCCCGGTGCTGCTGGTGCAGGTGGAGAACGAGTACGGCTCGTACGGCAGCGACCGCGCCTACCTGCGCCACCTCGCCGACGGCCTGCGCGCCCGCGGCGTGACCGTGCCGCTGTTCACGGCGGACGGGCCCGAGGACCACATGCTCACCGCGGGCGCCCTGCCCGGCGTCACGGCCGCGGTGACCTTCGGCTCGGGTGCCCGGGAGGCGTTCGCGACGCTGCGCCGGCACCGGCAGGCCGGGCCGCTGATGTGCGCGGAGTTCTGGTGCGGCTGGTTCGACCACTGGGGTGGGGAGCACGTCGTACGGGAGCCGGCGGACGCGGCGGAGACGCTGGCGGAGATCCTCGGCAGCGGCGCGTCGGTGAACCTGTACATGGCGCACGGCGGCACCAGCTTCGGCGGATGGGCGGGCGCCAACCGCGCCGGGGACCTGCACCGCGGCGCGCTGCGGCCGGACGTGACGTCGTACGACTACGGCGCCCCGGTCGACGAGTACGGACGCCCGACGGCGAAGTTCGAGGCGTTCCGCACGGTGCTCGCCCCGTACGCGGACGGCCCGCTGCCCGAGCCGCCGCCGGCGCCCCCGGCCCTGCCGGAGCCTGTCCCGGCGCCCGTCGACGGCCGGGTGCCGGCGGCGGCGGTGCTGGCGGCCCTGGGCGGGCCGGGGCCGGCGGCGGCGGAGCCGGTGTACGGGGTGCCGCCGACGTTCGAGGAGCTGGACGTGGACCGCGGGCTCGTCCGCTACCGCTTCCGTGTACCGGGCCCGCGGCGGCCGTACCCGCTGCTGGTCACCGGGCTGCGGGACGTAGCGGTGGCGTACGTACGGGACGCGGCCGGCGAGCGGCGGATCGCGCTGGCCGGCGAGGAGGCGCCGCTCGGGGACGTGGCCGGGCCGGCGGAGGTGGAGGTCTGGGTGGAGTCCCTGGGGCGGGTCAACTACGGCCCGCGGCTCGGGGAGCCGAAGGGCATCACCGGCGGGCTGCTGCACGAGCGCCAGTACGTCCACGGCGTACGGGCCCGGGGGCTGCGCCTCGACGCCTTCGACGACGCCGAGGCGGTGGCGGCGCTGCCGTACGGCCCGCCCGGGGCGGGCGGCGCGGGGCTGTACCGGGCGGCGGCGCAGGTGCCCCGGCCGGGGGACGCGGCGCTGGCGCTGCCGGGCTGGGGGCGGGGCTGGGCGTGGGTGAACGGCTTCTGCCTGGGCCGCTACTGGGCGGCGGGCCCGCAGGAGTCGCTGTACGTCCCGGGCCCGGTGCTGCGCGCGGGCGGCAACGAGGTGCTGCTGCTGGAGCTGGTCGAGGGGGGCGGCGAGCCGCGGCTCCGCCCGCCGCCGTAGCCCCGGGACTCCGGCCGCGGCGCCCGCGCGCTACGACCCCTCGGCCAGCCGCGCCGGGAAGCCCCCGGTGGCCACCGGGCCCCACCGCTCCGGGGTGATCCGGATCAGCGACTTCCCCTGCCGCACCATGGCCTCGCGGTACTCGTCCCAGTCCGGGTGCTCCCCCGAGATGTTGCGGAAGTACTCCACGAACGGCTCCACGTCCTCCGTCGCGTCGATCACCTCCGCCGCGCCGTCGACCTGGACCCACGGCCCGTTCCACTCCTCGGACAGCACCACGATCCCGACCCGCGGGTCCCGCCGCGCGTTGCGCGTCTTGGCCCGCTCCGGGTACGTGGACACCACGATCCGCCCCGCGTCGTCGACCCCGCAGGTCAGCGGCGACGCCTGCGGCGAGCCGTCGGCCCGGCGGGTGAGCAGCAGGGCCCGGTGCCGGGGCCGGACGAAGTCGAGCAGCCCGGCGAGGTCGACCCGGGTGTTGGTGGCGATGTTCGGACTCATGCGGGTCACGATACGTCGCCCGGGGCCGCGGCGCGGCGGCCCGTAGAGTGGGCTGGAGTCGGACACCCTGGGGGTCGCCGGTGGACAGCGCAAGCGCGGTCGTGCACGGTTTTCCGCATCTGCGGACCGTGCGGTCGGCCCTGACGGCGCTCTACCGGCGGATCACCGCGGACGTCCTGCACGCCGACTTCGCGGTCAGCGTGCCGGCCGCGGACGTGGCCCTGGCTCCCGGCGAGGACCTGCACCTGGGCGTTCAGCGGGTGGCCCGCGCGCTGGTGACGCACCTGGAGCTGCCGGACGCGCGCATGATCGTCTCCTTCCGCGACATGCCGGAGGCCGCGGTCGTGGAGCTGGCCGCGGGCCCCGAGTACTTCGTCGAGCTGAACCACCGCTTCCGCGACCACCGCCAGGACGTCGGCGGGGCGCTCGCGCACGAGGTGATGCACGTCTACCTCGACCGCCTCGGGCTGTCCTTCCCCGGCACCGCCGACAACGAGATCCTCACCGACACCGCGACGGCCTACCTCGGCGCCGGCTGGCTGCTGCTGGACGCCTTCCGCGAGGGCGGCGGCGCGTCGCAGCGGTTCGGCTACCTCACGCCGGAGGAGTTCGGCTACGTCGTCGCCAAGCGCGCCCTCGCCTTCGGCGAGAGCCCCGAGACCTGGTTCACCAGCCCGCAGGCGTACGAGGCGTACACCGCCGGCATGCGCCTGGCCCGCCGCGACGCCCGGCGCCCGCCGCTGGCGGCGAGCGGGCGGCTCGGGCGGCACCGGTACACGCGGGACCGCAGGAGGGCGCAGGAGCTGTTCGCGGGCGCGGGCGGCGGGGCCCTGACCACGACGGCCGCCCCCACCGACGGCTACGCCTTCGAGGACGGCTCCCCGCTGCGGGTGTCGTTCCCGTGCCCCGTCTGCCACCAGCGGATCCGGGTGCCGGTGCGCGGGCACGTACGGGCGCGCTGCGGGCTGTGCAGGGCGGTGCTGGAGTGCGAGACGTGACCGGCCGGGCGGCGGTGCCGCCGCCCGGCCGGTCCGCGGGTCTCAGCCCTTGACCGCGCCCGCCGCCAGCCCGGACGCCAGCCGCCGCTGCACGATCACGAAGAAGATCAGCACCGGCAGGGTGACCAGCGTGGAGCTGGCCATGACCGGCCCCCACGCGGTGTCGTTCTCGCCGAAGAACTGGTAGATCCCGACGGCCGCCGTGTACTTGTCGCTGTCCTGCATGAAGACGTACGCGAAGATGAACTCGTTCCAGGCGGTGATGAACGCGAACACGCTGGTCGCCACCAGTCCGGGCGCCACCAGCGGCAGCAGCACCGACCAGAACATCCGCGGCCAGGAGCAGCCGTCGATGTACGCCGCCTCCTCGACCTCCTTGGGCACGGTGGCGACGAACCCGCGCAGCGTCCAGATCGCGAACGGCAGCGACAGGGCGATGTACACGATCGTCAGCCCGAGCAGGCTGTTGAGCAGCTCGTAGTCGCGCATCTGCAGGAAGAGCGGGATGACCAGCGCCTCCAGCGGCACCATCTGCACGATCAGGATCATGATCAGTACGGAGGTGCGGAACCGGAACCGGAAGCGCGCCACGGCCACCGCCGCGAAGAGCGCCAGCACGCCGGCGGCGAGGATGGTGCCGAGGCCGACGATCGCCGAGTTCAGCAGGTAGCGGTCGAAGTTGCCCTCGTCCCACACCCGGCTGAAGTGCTCGAAGGACACCCCGCTGGGCAGCACGTCCGAGCCCCGGGAGGTGGCCCGCGGGTCGAACGCGGTGCTGACCATCCAGTAGACGGGGAAGAGGGTGAAGATCAGCAGGCCCGCGACGGCGGCCGGGAGGCCGACGCGCGAGGCGATCGAGGCGCGCTTCACAGTTCCTCCTCCCCCTGCCGGAAGAGCGTGCGGATGTAGACGAGGGTGATGGCGATGAGCAGCAGCGTGAGCATCACGGCCGCGGCGGCGCCGGATCCGTAGTCCTTCTTGGCGAACGCCTCGATGTACGAGTACACGCCGAGGTTGATGACGTCCTCGTTGCTGCCGCTGCCGCCGGGCATGAGGAAGATCTGGGTGAAGACCTTGAAGTCCCAGATGGTCGAGAGGATGGTCACGACCAGGAAGATCGGCCGCAGCGCGGGCACGGTGATGCGCCAGAACCGCTGCCAGGCGTTCGCGCCGTCGATCATCCCCGCCTCGTACAGCTCCCTGGGCACCGTCATCAGGCCCGCGAGCACGGTGACGGCGACGAACGGGAAGCCGTGGTGGACGACGTTCAGGGTGGCGATGGCGTAGAAGCCGAGCCGGTCGGTGAACCAGTTGGTGGTCTCCGGGTCGATCAGCCCGAGCCCGCCGGCGATCCGGCTCATCAGCCCGTCCTCGGGCGCGAAGAGCCAGACCCACACGTACGTGCCGGTGACCGCCGGCATCGCCCAGGCGGCCATGATCGCGGTCGAGCAGATCACCCGCCACGTGGTGCCCAGGCGGTTGAGCAGCAGCGCGACGGCGGTGCCGAAGGCGACGGTGAGGACCACGCAGGCGAACGCGAAGAACGCCGTGTTCGGCAGCACCGTGCGCCACAGCAGCTCGTTGGAGAGCAGGTCGGCGTAGTTGTCGAAGCCGGTCCAGGTGCCGACGCCGCCGCCGAACTTGACCTCGTACTCCTGCAGCGACAGCTTGCCGACCTCGACCAGCGGCCACAGCAGCAGCCCGGCGAGCACCGCGAGGGCGGGTGCCAGGAGCAGCCACGGACGCGTCAGCGTCACCAGCCGCTTGCGGCGGCGCGCGGCTTCGGCGGAGGTGCGGCCGGGCCGCGACGGCTCCTTGGGGGGAGCGATCGCGGCCTCGGCGGTAAGCGATTCCTTCACGGTGTTTCCGGGTCCTTGTCCGAAACGCGGTCTACTCGGACTTGGCGAAGATGTCGTCCATCTCGCCGGCGGCCTTGTCCGCCGCCTCCTGGACGCTCGCGTCGCCCTTGAGGACGGACTGCACCAGCTTGAGGATCACCTGGCTGGCCTGGATCTCGCCGTACGCGGTGGTCTTCGGGACGGTCGCCCCGGCCTCCATCATCTGCGTGGCGAACGGCTCGACCAGCGGGTCGCCCTCCTCGGCGATCTTCTTCAGCTCGGAGTTGGTGCCCGGGAAGTAGTTCGTCTGCTTGGCCCACTCGGCGGCGAACTCGCCGGTGGTGGCCATCTTGACGTACTCCCAGGCCAGATCCTTCTTGTCGCTGTTGAAGGTCGACAGGTAGGAGCCGCCGAGGAACGACGGGCTCAGGCCGCCGTCCTGGCCGGGGATCGGCGCGGCGCCGAGCTTGCCCTCCAGCTCGGGGGCCTCGTCGAGGAAGGTCTTGATGGTCCAGTTGCCGGAGAGCGTCATGGCGACGTTCCCCTTGGTGAACTCCTGGGCCACCTCGTCCTCGCGCCAGGTGGTGACCTTCGCCGGGGAGAGGTCGTCCTTGGTCGCCAGGTCGGTGTAGAACTCCAGGCCCTCGACGGACTCCGGCGAGTTGATGGCGGACTTCCAGGTGCCGCCCTCCTCCACGGCCGGCTCGCCGCCCGCGCCCCAGACGAAGGGCATCGCGAACATCTCGGCCCCGCCGGGGACGGGGAAGGAGATCATGTCCGGCTCCTTCTCCTTGAGCGTGAGCGCGACGTCGCGCAGCTCCTCCCAGTTCGTCGGGGGCTTCAGGCCGTGCTTCTCGAAGATGTCCTTGCGGTAGACCAGGCCGCGCACGCCGGCGTACCAGGGCATGCCGTACTGCTTGCCGTCCAGCGTGCCCGCGTCCTTCAGGCCCTCGACCAGGTCCTGGTCGAGCCCGGCCTCCTTCACCTCGTCGGTGACGTCCACCAGGCCGCCGGTCTCGGCGAACTGCGGCACCCAGGTGGTGCCGACCTCGGCGACGTCCGGCACCTGGTCGGGGCCGCCCTCGATCGCGGTGGTGAACTTGCGCTGGGCGCTCTCCCACTGCTGGTACTCGACGTTGACCTTGGCGCCCGTCTTCTTCTCGAACGCCTTGTTCAGCTTGGTGAAGAACGGGTCGGCGTCGGGGTTGGTCCCCTTCATGATCCAGACGTCGAGGGTCTTGCCCTTGCCGTCCAGAGCGTCGCTGCCGCCACCGCCTTCATCATCGGAGTCGCTGCCACAGGCGGCGAGCCCCAGCACCATTGCGGCGCTCACTGCGCCGATGACGAACTTCCGCATGAACCGCTCCCGCTCCTCAGTGAGCCGAACTGAACTTGTCTAGACCAGCAGGACGGTATGGAGTGGTTTAACCAGGGTCAAGGGTGGTTTCGAGGTGATGCCGAACCGTTGTCTGAGCCGTCGCCGAAACGTCCACCCGACAATTGTCCGACCATTGGCGTTGCGCGCTGTGCAGCTGATGGCGTTGCACATGGTGCAGCCGAAACTATCATCGCCCTTTTCGCCCCGCACGCCCCCGGCGTACGACCGGGGGCGTGTGTGAAGCGCTTGCTATCCCGACGGGGTCAGCCGACCGGGACCTCCGAGGTGGTCAGCGCGCATGCCTCGCCGTTGAGGTTGGCGCGTTTCGGCGGCGAAACGTCACCCGTATGGCTGGCCAGATAGCCCAGGGAAATACTCTCACCCGGTTCGATAACCGCGTTGTGGGTGCCGTTGGACGCCCTGACCATGTTGCTGAGCTGCACGAGGTCGGTGTTCCAGTCCGAGATCACGGTCTGGTCCAGGGCGAGGGGGAAGGTCAGCGTCCAGCCGTCGACCGGCGTGCTGCCCGTGTTGGTGACCGTCAGATCCGCGGTCAGGCCGCCGCCCCAGGTCGTCGAGGTGAGGTCGATCCGGCAGGTCGGCTGCTGCTGCTCGAAGGCGACCTTGTGCAGCCCGCCCGGCAGGTCGTTGACGAGGTAGAACTCGCCGTCGACCGTCTCGCCGACGTCCGTGATCTGGGTGGGGAACCGGCCGATCTCCGCCTGCTCGTAGCCGCCCTCGCCGTCCTCGCGCAGCGCCCAGACGGCGGAGGAGCAGTAGTCGGTGCCGATGTACGTGCCGCCGAGCAGGTCGGCGTACTGCTCGCCGCGGTAGACCCGGCCGCCGACGACGGCGCAGCCGCCGGTGTACGGGGAGTAGGTGAAGACGGGGTCGGTGTACTCGGCGCCGTCGGCGCACTGCGCCTCGTCGAAGACCACGAGGCCCTCGCGGCAGGACCAGCCGAAGTTCGCGCCGGCCTGCTCCGTACGGGCGACGTGGTTGATCTCCTCCCAGGTCCCCTGGCCGACGTCACCGAGCCACAGCGAGCCGTCCGCGGAGTCGAAGGAGAAGCGCCAGGGGTTGCGCAGCCCGTACGCCCAGATCTCCGGGCGGGCGTCCGGGACGCCCACGAACGGGTTGTCGTCGGGCACGCAGTACGGCAGGTCGCCGCAGGTCCGGCTGACGTCGATGCGCAGCATCTTGCCGAGCAGGGTGTCGAGCCGCTGGCCGCTGTCGTACGGGTCGCCGGCGCCGCCGCCGTCCCCGATGGTCCAGTACAGGTAGCCGTCCGGGCCGAAGGCGATCGTGCCGCCGTTGTGGTTCCACTGCTCGGCGTGCTCCTGGGAGAGCAGCACCTCCAGGCCGCCGTCGTCGAGCCCGTAGCGGGCCAGGGTGACCGCGCCGTCGGGCAGGGCGGTGTAGACGACGTACAGGTCCCGCACCTCGGGGAAGGCGGGGTCGGGAAGGATGGAGAGCAGCCCGCGCTCGTTGCCGGACTCGTCGACGACGTCGGTGAGGTCGGCGACGAACTCCTCGGCCAGGCCGGTGTCCGGGTGGTACGCGCGCACGGTGCCGCGCTTCTCGGCGATGAAGAGCCGGCCGCTGCCGTCGTCGGGCGCGGCGATGTCGATGGGCCGGCGCAGGCCGAAGGCGACCTGGGTGGTGGTGACCGCCAGCTCCTCCAGCGGGACTTCGGCGGCCGCGCCGCCCGAACCGGTGACGGTCGGTTCGGTGGCGGACGCCGTCAAGGGGACGGTCAGGGGGACGAACAGGGCTAGCACTGCTACCAGGAACAGCGGTGCGGTCCAGCGACGTCTGAGCAAGTGGAGCATGTGGACTCCTGGGGTACGTACGGGAGTTGCATGACCGCGCACCACCCCGGAAGGTATCCGTTACGCCGCCGGCGCACCAGACCGCATCCGCACCTCCGGCCCCCCTGGTCCCCCTGGCCCCTCTGGACTCTCCCGTCCTGCCAGCCCCACCGGCCTCTCCGCGCTCCTCCGGACACGCCGTAGCGCCCGCCTCAACGGTCGGGGAGAGGCAGGCGCCACGGGTCTTGCTGTTCCGTACCTCGTTGTACGGGACATCTGAAGCGCGCGTCAGACCGCCAGCGCCCGGTCCGTCGGCCGGATCGGCGCCGGCAGGTCGCTCGCGCCCGTCAGCATACGGTCCACGCCGCGCGCCGCCGAACGGCCCTCGGCGATCGCCCAGACGATCAGGGACTGGCCGCGCCCCGCGTCGCCGGCGACGAAGACGCCGGGGACGCTGGTGGCGTAGTCGGCGTCGCGGGCGACGTTGCCGCGCGCGTCCAGCTCCAGGCCCAGCTGCTCGACCAGGCCGTTCTCCCGGTCCACCCCGATGAAGCCCATCGCGAGGGTGACCAGCTCGGCCGGGATCTTCTTCTCGGTGCCGGGCACCGGCTGGAAGCCGCCGTCCGCGAACTCCACCTCGACCAGGTGCAGGAAGGCCACATTGCCTTCCTCGTCGCCCTCGAAGTGCGTGGTGGAGACGGAGTAGACGCGCTCCCCGCCCTCCTCGTGCGCGGAGGTGACCTTGTACGTCATCGGGTATGTCGGCCACGGCTGGCCCTCGGGGCGCTCCTCCGACGGCCGCGGCATGATCTCCAGCTGGGTGACGGAGGCGGCGCCCTGCCGGTGCGCCGTGCCGACGCAGTCGGCGCCGGTGTCGCCGCCGCCGATGACCACGACGTGCTTGCCCTCCGCCGTGACCGGCGGGGCGACGTAGTCGCCCTCCTGCACCTTGTTGGCCAGCGGCAGGTAGTCCATCGCCTGGTAGACCCCGGTCAGCTCGCGGCCGGGCACCGGCAGGTCGCGCGCGGTGGTGGCGCCGGCGGCGATGACCACCGCGTCGTACCGCTTGCGCAGCTTGGCGGCGTCGATGTCGC
Source organism: Streptomyces sp. MAR4 CNX-425 (assembly GCF_048656465.1). Classification (NCBI taxonomy): domain Bacteria; kingdom Bacillati; phylum Actinomycetota; class Actinomycetes; order Kitasatosporales; family Streptomycetaceae; genus Streptomyces; species Streptomyces sp. MAR4 CNX-425. Next base: position 444,803 of record NZ_JBMDLF010000001.1, read on the forward strand.
GGCCGATCTCCACGCCGGTACGGAACTTGGTGCCCTCCGCGCGCATCTGCTCGACGCGCCGGTTGATGTGCCGCTTCTCCATCTTGAACTCGGGGATGCCGTACCGCAGCAGCCCGCCGATCCGGTCGGCGCGCTCGTACACCGCGACCGTGTGCCCGGCGCGGGTGAGCTGCTGCGCGGCGGCCAGCCCCGCCGGGCCGGAGCCGACGACGGCGACCGTCTTGCCCGACAGCCGCTCCGGCGGCTGCGGGGTGACGGCGCCGGCCTCCCACGCCTTGTCGATGATGGTGACCTCGACGTTCTTGATGGTCACCGCGGGCTGGTTGATGCCCAGCACGCAGGCCGTCTCGCACGGGGCCGGGCACAGCCGCCCGGTGAACTCCGGGAAGTTGTTGGTCGCGTGCAGCCGCTCGCTGGCGGCGGTCCAGTCCCCGCGGTAGGCGTAGTCGTTCCACTCGGGGATGAGGTTGCCGAGCGGGCAGCCGCTGTGGCAGAAGGGGATGCCGCAGTCCATGCAGCGGCCGGCCTGCTTGCTGATGACGGGCAGCAGCGAGCCCGGGACGTAGACCTCGTTCCAGTCCTTGACCCGCTCGTCGACGGGCCGGGTCTCGGCGGTCTCGCGGCCGGTGGTCAGGAAGCCCTTGGGGTCAGCCATGGAGCGCAGCCTCCATCATCTTCTCGTGGGTCTGGACCTCGGTGAGGCCGGCCCGCTCAGCGGCGTCCTTGGCGGTGAGCACTGCCTTGTACGTGGACGGGTAGACCTTGCTGAACCGGGCCACCCCGGCGTCGGGGGCGTCCCACTCGGCGAGCAGCTTCTCCGCCACCGTCGAGCCGGTCTCCTCGTGGTGGCGGCGCACCACGTCGTGCAGCCACTCCCGGTCGGTCCCGTCCAGCTTCTCGACGGCGGCGAGGTTGCCCTCGTTGACGTGGTCGGGGTCGAGGTCGAGGACGTACGCGACGCCGCCGGACATGCCGGCCGCGAAGTTGCGCCCGGTCTCGCCCAGCACGACGGCGTGGCCGCCGGTCATGTACTCGCAGCCGTGGTCGCCGACGCCCTCGGCGACGACGAGCGCGCCGGAGTTGCGGACGCAGAACCGCTCGCCGACCTTCCCGCGCAGGAAGACCTCGCCGCCGGTGGCGCCGTACGCGAGGGTGTTGCCCGCGATGACGCTGTACTCGGCGAGGTGGTCGGCGCCCCGGTCGGGGCGCACGACGAGCCGGCCGCCGGACAGGCCCTTGCCGACGTAGTCGTTGGCGTCGCCCTCCAGCCGCAGCGTCACGCCGCGCGGCACGAAGGCGCCGAACGACTGGCCGGCGGAGCCGGTGAAGGTGATGTCGATGGCGTCCTCGGGCAGTCCGCCGCCGCCGAACTTCCTCGTCACCTCGTGGCCGAGCATGGTGCCGACCGTGCGGTTGATGTTGCGGATCGCGACCCGGGCCCGTACGGGCTGGGCCTGGTCGGCGGAGGGCGCGTTGAGCGCGTCGGCGGCGAGCTTGATCAGCTCGTTGTCGAGCGCCTTCTCCAGGCCGTGATCCTGGCCGGTGACCCGGTGGCGGGCGGCGCCGTCCGGCAGCTCCGGGACGTACAGCAGCGGCGCCAGGTCGAGGCCGCGGGCCTTCCAGTGGTCGACGGCGCGGGTGACGTCGAGCATCTCGGCGTGGCCCACGGCCTCGTCCAGGCTGCGGAAGCCCAGCTCGGCGAGGAGTTCGCGGACCTCCTCGGCGATGAACTCGAAGAAGTTCACGACGTGCTCGGCCTTGCCGGCGTAGCGCTCGCGCAGCACCGGGTTCTGGGTGGCGATGCCGACCGGGCAGGTGTCCAGGTGGCACACGCGCATCATCACGCAGCCGGACACCACCAGCGGCGCGGTCGCGAAGCCGAACTCCTCCGCGCCCAGCAGCGCGGCGACGACCACGTCGCGGCCGGTCTTCAGCTGGCCGTCGGTCTGCACGACGATGCGGTCGCGCAGCCCGTTGAGCAGCAGCGTCTGCTGGGTCTCGGCGAGGCCCAGCTCCCAGGGGCCGCCGGCGTGCTTGAGCGACGTCAGCGGGGAGGCGCCGGTGCCGCCGTCGTGGCCGGAGATCAGCACCACGTCGGCGTGCGCCTTGGACACCCCGGCCGCGACCGTGCCGACGCCGACCTCGCTGACCAGCTTCACGTGCACGCGGGCCTGCGGGTTGGCGTTCTTCAGGTCGTGGATGAGCTGCGCCAGGTCCTCGATGGAGTAGATGTCGTGGTGCGGCGGCGGCGAGATGAGGCCGACGCCGGGCGTGGAGTGCCGGGTCCTGGCCACCCACGGGTACACCTTGTGGCCGGGCAGCTGGCCGCCCTCGCCGGGCTTGGCGCCCTGCGCCATCTTGATCTGGATGTCGTCGGCGTTGACCAGGTACTCGCTGGTGACGCCGAAGCGGCCGGAGGCGACCTGCTTGATCGCCGAGCGCCGCCGCGGGTCGTACAGCCGGTCGGCGTCCTCGCCGCCCTCGCCGGTGTTGGACTTGCCGCCGAGCTGGTTCATCGCGACGGCCAGCGTCTCGTGCGCTTCCTTGGAGATGGAGCCGTACGACATGGCGCCGGTGGAGAACCGCTTGACGATCTCGCTGGCCGGCTCGACCTCGTCCAGCGGCACCGCCGGGCGGTCGGAGGCCAGCCGGAACAGGCCGCGCAGCGTCATCAGCCGCTCGGACTGCTCGTCCACGCGCTGCGTGTACTGCTTGAAGATGTCGTAGCGGCGGGTGCGGGTCGAGTGCTGGAGCCGGAAGACCGTGTCCGGGTCGAACAGGTGCGGCTCGCCCTCGCGGCGCCACTGGTACTCGCCGCCGATCTCCAGGTTGCGGTGCGCCGGGGCGATGCCGGAGGCCGGGTACGCCTTGGCGTGCCGGGCGGCGACCTCCGCGGCGATCACGTCGAGGCCGGCGCCGCCGATCTTCGAGGTGGTGCCGTGGAAGTACGTGTCCACGAACTCCTGGTCCAGGCCGATCGCCTCGAAGACCTGCGCGCCGCGGTACGAGGCGACCGTGGAGATGCCCATCTTGGACATCACCTTCAGCACGCCCTTGCCCAGCGCCTTGATCAGGTTGCGGATGGCGGCCTGCGAGTCGCCGTCCGGGCCGCCCTCGATGAACGTGCCCGCGCGGACCAGGTCCTCGACGGACTCCATCGCCAGGTACGGGTTGACCGCGGCGGCCCCGTAGCCGATGAGCAGCGCGACGTGGTGCACCTCGCGCACGTCGCCGGCCTCGACCAGCAGGCCGACCTGGGTGCGCTGCTTGGTGCGGATCAGGTGGTGGTGGACGGCGGAGGTGAGCAGCAGCGACGGGATCGGGGCGTGCTCGGCGTCGGAGTGCCGGTCGGAGAGGACCAGCAGCCGGGCGCCGGACTCGATCGCCGCGTCGACCTCGGCGCAGACCTCCGCCAGCCGCTCGGCCAGCGCCGGGCCGCCGCCGTGCACGCGGTACAGCCCGGAGAGCGTCACGGACTTGAAGCCCGGCATGTCGCCGTCGGCGTTGACGTGGATGAGCTTGGCCAGCTCGTCGTTGTCGAGGACGGGGAAGGGCAGCGTGACGGTGCGGCAGGACGCGGGCGTGGGCTTCAGCAGGTTGGCCTGCGGGCCCAGCGCGGAGTGCAGCGAGGTGACCAGCTCCTCGCGGATCGCGTCCAGCGGCGGGTTGGTGACCTGCGCGAAGAGCTGGGTGAAGTAGTCGAAGATCAGCCGGGGGCGGTCGGAGATGCCCGCGAGCGGGGTGTCGGAGCCCATGGAGCCGATCGGCTCGGTGCCGGTGCGCGCCATGGGCGCGAGCAGCACCCGCAGCTCCTCCTCGGTGTAGCCGAAGGTCTGCTGGCGGCGGGTGACCGAGGCGTGGGTGTGCACGATGTGCTCGCGCTCGGGCAGCTCCGGCAGCGCGACGATGCCGGCGTCCAGCCACTCCCCGTACGGGTGCTCCGCGGCCAGCTCCGCCTTGATCTCGTCGTCCTCGACGATGCGGTGCTGCGCGGTGTCGACCAGGAACATCCGGCCGGGCTGCAGCCGGCCCTTGCGCACGACGCGGTCGGGGTCGAAGTCGAGCACGCCGACCTCGGAGGCCAGCACGACCAGGCCGTCGTCGGTGACCCAGTAGCGGCCGGGGCGCAGGCCGTTGCGGTCCAGGACGGCGCCGACGAGGGTGCCGTCGGTGAAGCTGACGCCGGCCGGGCCGTCCCAGGGCTCCATGACGGTGGAGTGGTACTGGTAGAAGGCCCGGCGCGCCGGGTCCATGGAGTCGTGGTTCTCCCACGCCTCCGGGATCATCATCAGCATCGCGTGCGGCAGCGAGCGCCCGCCCAGGTGCAGCAGCTCCAGCACCTCGTCGAAGGAGGCGGTGTCGGAGGCGTCCGGGGTGCAGACGGGGAAGACCCGCTCCAGGTCGTGCTCCCCGAACAGCTCCGAGTACAGCTGGGACTCGCGCGCGCGCATCCAGTTGCGGTTGCCCATGACCGTGTTGATCTCGCCGTTGTGCGCGATGTAGCGGTACGGGTGCGCCAGCGGCCAGCTCGGGAAGGTGTTCGTGGAGAACCGCGAGTGCACCACGGCGATGGCGGTGGTCAGCCGGCGGTCCGACAGGTCGGGGAAGAACGGCTCCAGCTGCCCGGTGGTCAGCATGCCCTTGTAGACGAGGGTGCGCGAGGACAGCGACGGGAAGTACACGTCGGTCTCCCGCTCGGCGCGCTTGCGCAGCACGAACGCGGACCGGTCGAGGTCGATGCCGGACTTGCGGGCGGAGGCGTCGGCGCTCCCGGCGCTCTCGACGAAAAGCTGGGCGAACGACGGCATGGTCGCGCGGGCGCCGCTGCCGAGCAGCTCGGGCGCGACGGGCACCTCGCGCCAGCCGAGCACGGCGAGGCCCTCCTCGGCGGCGATGGCCTCGACCCGCTCCCGTACGGCGGCGGCCTCGTCCTCGGCGACGGGCAGGAAGGCCATGCCGACCGCGTACGAGCCGGCGGCCGGCAGCGGGAAGCCCGCGACGTCCCGCAGGAAGGCGTCCGGGACCTGGAGCAGGATGCCGGCGCCGTCGCCGGTGTCCGGGTCGGAGCCGGTGGCACCGCGGTGCTCCAGGTTGCGCAGCACCGTCAGCGCCTGCTGAACGAGTGCGTGGCTGGCCTGGCCGCTGAGCGTGGCGACGAAGCCGACCCCGCAGGCGTCGTGCTCGTACCGGGGGTCGTACAGCCCCTGCGCTGCAGGGCGGGCCGCCTGGGATGCGTGCCGCATCGGCTCTCCCGTCGTCGTCGTGGCAGTGATGCGTGCCGAGGGACGACGTTGGCCCTGGCCGAAATTTCGTGCAGGTTACATGATGACCTGCAGCTCAGGAAGCGGATACTCCGTATCAGTATCCGGACAGCCCCGGTCGGGGCGGTGCGCCCCGCGGCGCGGGGGACCTGCACGGTTCGTGCAGCAGAGAGCACGGGCGGCACTGCCCGCGGTCCTCGACACATGCCCACGAAGGTCCGGGTCGAAACGCGGCGGTAATGGATCAGAAGTGCGGGCCGGTCGCTTTCGAGGATACGGGATCCAGCCGGACCCGCAGCCAGGGACGCCGGCGGCCCGTCAGCCGACGGCGGCCCCGAAGAGCGCGCCCAGGCCGTACGTGACCGCCGCCGCGGCGCCGCCGAGCCCCAGCTGCCGCAGCCCGCTGAACCACCAGCTCCGGGCCGTGATGCGGGCCACCGCGGCCCCGCAGGCGAAGAGCCCGGCCAGGGCCAGCAGCACCGCGGGCCACAGCGACGTGACGCCCAGCAGGTACGGCAGGACCGGCAGCAGGGCGCCCACGGCGAACGAGCCGAACGACGACAGCGCCGCCACCGCCGGCGACGGCAGGTCGCCCGGGTCGACGCCCAGCTCCTCGCGCGCGTGGATCTCCAGCGCCTGCTCCGGGTCCCGCATCAGCTGCCGCGACACCTCGGTGGCCAGCTCCGGGTCCACCCCGCGGGACTCGTACAGCTCGCTCAGCTCGCGCAGCTCGTCCTGCGGGTGGCGGCGCAGCTCGCGCCGCTCCACGTCCAGCTCGGCGAGGACCAGCTCGCGCTGGGAGGCGACCGAGGTGTACTCCCCCGCGGCCATCGAGAACGCGCCGGCGGCGAGCCCAGCGAGGCCGGTCAGCACGATGGTGGTCGACGAGACCGAGCCGCCGGCCACGCCGGTGATCAGCGCGAGGTTCGACACCAGGCCGTCCATCGCGCCGAAGACGGCCGGCCGCAGCCAGCCGCCGGTGACGTCGCGGTGGGTGTGGCCGTGCCGCTCGGCGGGCCGCCCCGCCGTCAGGCCGGCGGACATGGATCGCGCTCCCCTCGTCGATCTTCAGTTCGACCATACGCGGGGGACGGGAGGCCCGCCAGCAAGGCAGGCCGTACTGACCTCGCACGGGGCGGGCGCACAGGCCGGGTCCGCGGGGTTCCGTCGCCGGACCGGCCGGACAGACTCCAGAGGTGACGATCCGGGCGGGACATCCGGGCCGGACACGGGCAGGGCGGTCGCCGCGGGTACGGTGACGGCCCTGCCGTTGCGCGGAGCGCTCCCGGCGGTCAGGTGTCCCGGGGCCCGGGGGTGCCGGGTGACCTAGGCGTGCCGGCCGCCGCGCTCGGCGGCCGGGGCGTCCCCGGCGGCCTTGGCCTCCGCCGCGGGCTCGGGCGCGTCGGCCCCGCCCGCCTCCCCGGGATCGCCGGTCTCCCGGGGCCCGCCGTCCACGGCGGTGTCCGTACGGGCCGCGCCGTCCTTGCCGACCGACTTCGCCAGGGCGTCGTCACCGTCCCCGGGCTCACCGTCCCCGGGTTCGCCGTCAGCCGCGGCCGGCTCCACGACCTCCTCGCGGCCGGGCCGCTTCTTCGCCGACACCACGATGTAGGCCACGGCGGCGGCGAAGACGAGCATCGAGGTCCAGACGTTGAGCCGCAGCCCCAGGAGCTCGTGCGCCTCGTCCACGCGCATGTACTCGATCCAGCCGCGGCCCGCGGTGTATCCCGCGACGTAGAGCGCGAAGGCCCGGCCGTGGCCGAGGCGGAAGCGCCGGTCGGCCCAGAGCACCAGCAGCGCGACGCCGACGCACCACAGCGACTCGTACAGGAAGGTCGGGTGGAAGGTGTCGGCGGCGCCGGTGACGGAGTGCTCGGCGTCGATCTCGACGGCCCAGGGGACGTCGGTCCGATCGCCGTACAGCTCCTGGTTGAACCAGTTGCCCCAGCGGCCCAAAGCCTGCGCGAGCACGATGCCGGGGGCGACGGCGTCGGCGTAGGGCGGCAGCGCGATGCCGCGCCGGCGGCAGCCGATCCACACGCCCAGCGCACCCATGGCGATGGCGCCCCAGATGCCGAGGCCGCCCTCCCAGATCTCGAACGCCTTGACCCAGTCGCCGCCTTCGCCGAAGTACGGCTCGGGGGTCGTCACGACGTGGTAGAGCCGACCGCCGACGAGCCCGAAGGGCACGGCCCAGATGGCGATGTCCGCGACGGTCCCCGGCCGGCCGCCGCGCGCGATCCAGCGACGGTTCCCGAGCCAGATGGCGGCGAAGATGCCGAGCAGGATGCAGAGGGCGTAACCCCGCAGCGGGAAGGGTCCGAGGTCCCACACGCCGTCGGAAGGGCTGGGGATAGATGCGATCTCCATAGCAGCATCGACGGTACCGTGCCGCGGCGTGGCGCGGGGGCCCCCTGGGACAACCGTTCCGTAACTCTCCGCGAGTGCGGCGCTCCGCGCCGGGTTCTCAGCTCCGGCCGGCGTCCTCGACGAGCCGCTTCAGGATCGCCGGGGTGAGGTTCGCGCCCTGGCCGTAGATGTTCTCGCCGTCCAGCAGGACGGTGGGCGTGGAGTTGTGGCCGGAGTCGCCGAACGCGTCGTCGGAGGCCTGGACCCAGCCGTCGTACGTGCCGTCGTCGACGCAGGAGTCGAAGCGCTTGCCCCGCAGCCCGTCGACCTTGCCGCCCAGCTCCTTCAGCCGGGCCTTGTCGGCGAAGGCGTCGTCGGTCTCCGGCGGCTGGTTCGCGAAGAGCACGTCGTGGTACGCGACGAAGGCGCCGGCGTCCTTCGCGCAGGCGGCGGCGTTGGCGGCGTTCAGCGAGCCGGAGCCGCCGAGGTTGCCGTCGATGAGGGTGACCAGCCGGTACTCGACGCGCAGCTTCCCGGCGTCCGTCAGCTCGTGGATGGTGCCGCTGAAGCCGGACTCGAACTGGCGGCACGCCGGGCAGCGGAAGTCCTCGTACACGGTGAGGGTGGCCGGGGCGTCCGCCTCCCCCGCGGGCAGCGCGAGGCGGTCCTCGCCGACGGCGCCCTGCGGGTACGCCACGGCCTTGCCGTCGTCCTCGTCGTCGCCGAGGCCGCCGGCCAGGAGGCCGACCACCGTGACCACGGCGAGCACCCCCACCACCGCGGCCAGCGCGATCAGCGTGCGCCGCTGCCTGTCCTTGGCCCGCCGCCGCTCGCGCTCGACCTGCATCCGGTCCCGGGCGGCGCGCTTTCCCTCAGGGTTGTTCTGGCTCACGCCCGGCTATAACGAGGGACCGGCCGCCCGGTGACGGGATCAGAAGACGCGCCCGTACTGGAGGTACGCGGCGGCGGCGGAGAGCAGCAGCACGACGGAGACGAGGACGAGGCCCGTGGTGAGGGCGCGGGGCACCGGCGCGTGCCGCAGCCGGGAAACGCGGCGGGGGCGGCGCGACCGGCGCGGGCGGGGGGCGGCCGCGCGCCGGGCGTCTTCGGCGGCGAGCCGCTCGGTGACCTCGTACCACCGCGCGGAGTGCTCCTTCGGCGCGGACTGCTCTATCCGGCCCAGGGAGTCCTTCTGGAACCGTTCCCATATGTCGTCGGGCAGCCGCGGTTCGTCATCGGCGCCGGACTGCTTCCCGGCCATCGGGCCCTCCCCAGTGCGTACTGACTGCTCCCCTCCAGGATCGCACGTCCGTACGCACCGCGGAGGGCCCTGTGGACAACCTCAAGAGGCGGTCAGGCCCCGCGGCGCACGCCCTCGGCCAGCTCGCCGGCGAGCGCCCGCACGCCCGCGAGACCGGCCTCCACGTCGTCCCCGGCGGCCAACAGCCGCTGGACGAAGGCCGACCCGACGATCACCCCGTCGGCGAACCCGGCGACCTCCGCCGCGTGCTCCGCCGTCGAGACGCCGAGGCCGACGCAGACGGGCAGCCCGGCCCGTACCGCCTCGGTCGCGCGGGTGCGGCGGACCAGGTCCTTCGCCTCGCGGCCCACGGACTCGCGGGTGCCGGTGACGCCCATCAGCGACGCGGCGTAGACGAAGCCGCTGCCGGCCGCCGTGATGGTCGCGAGCCGCTGCTCGCGGCTGCTGGGCGCGACGACGAAGACCGTGGCCAGCCCGTGCTTGTCGGCCGCCTGCCGCCACGGGCCCGACTCCTCGACGGGCAGGTCGGGCAGGATGCCGCCGGCCCCGCCCGCCGCGGCGAGGTCCTCGGCGAAGCGCTCGGGGCCGTAGCGGTCGACGGGGTTCCAGTACGTCATGCAGAGCACCGGGGCGCCGGTCGCGGCCTGCACCTCGCCGACGGTCCGGACGACGTCCTTGATGCGCAGCCCGCCGCGCAGCGCGATGTCGTCGGCGGTCTGGATCACCGGGCCGTCCAGCACGGGGTCGCTGTGCGGCAGGCCGACCTCGATCGCGTCGCAGCCGCCCTCGACCATGGCGGTCATGGCCCGTACGCCGGTGTCGACGTCGGGGAAGCCCGCGGGCAGGTAGCCGACGAGGGCCGCCCGGCCCTCCGCCCGGGCGGCGGCGAACACGGCGTCGAGCCGCGCGATGTTACCCGTCACCGGTCCGCCTCCTCGGTGTCGTAGAGCCCGAAGTAGCGGGCGGCGGTGTCCATGTCCTTGTCGCCGCGGCCGGAGAGGTTGACCACGATCAGGCCCTCGTGCCCCAGCTCGCGGCCGATCTCCAGGGCGCCGGCGAGCGCGTGGGCGCTCTCGATGGCGGGGATGATGCCCTCGCTCCGGGACAGTAGCCGCAGCGCCCGCATGGCCTCGTGGTCGGTCACCGCCCGGTACTCGGCGCGCCCGGCGTCCTTGAGGTAGGCGTGCTCGGGGCCGACGCCGGGGTAGTCGAGGCCGGCGGAGATCGAGTACGGCTCGGTGATCTGGCCGTCCTCGTCCTGGAGCACGTACGACCGGGAGCCGTGCAGGATCCCGGGGTCGCCGACGCTGAGGGTGGCGGCGTGCTCGCCGCTGGTCACGCCGTGCCCGGCCGGCTCGCAGCCGACCAGGCGCACGTCGGGGTGCGGCAGGAAGGCGTGGAACAGGCCGATGGCGTTCGAGCCGCCGCCGACGCAGGCGACGGCCGCGTCGGGCATGCGGCCGGTGCGGTCGAGGAGCTGCTGGCGGGCCTCGATGCCGATGACCCGGTGGAAGTCGCGGACGAGGGCGGGGAAGGGGTGCGGGCCCGCGACGGTGCCGAAGAGGTAGTGGGTGTGGGCGACGTTGGCCACCCAGTCGCGGAACGCCTCGTTGATGGCGTCCTTGAGCGTGCGGCTGCCGGACGCCACCGGGACGACCTCGGCGCCGAGCATCCGCATGCGGGCGACGTTGAGCGCCTGCCGCTCGGTGTCGACCTCGCCCATGTAGACGGTGCAGTCCAGGCCGAGGAGGGCGCAGGCGGTGGCGGTGGCCACGCCGTGCTGGCCCGCGCCGGTCTCGGCGATGACGCGGGTCTTGCCCATGCGGCGGGTGAGCAGGGCCTGGCCCAGCACGTTGTTGATCTTGTGCGAGCCGGTGTGGTTGAGGTCCTCGCGCTTGAGGAAGACGCGGGCGCCGCCGGCCTGTTCGGCGAACCGCGGCACCTCGGTGAGCGGGCTGGGGCGGCCGGTGTAGTTGACGAGCAGGTCGTTCAGCTCGGCGACGAACGCCTCGTCGGCCTTGGCCTTCTCGTACGCGACGGCGACCTCGTCGACGGCGGCGCGCAGCGCCTCGGGGATGAACTTGCCGCCGTACGCGCCGAAGTAGCCCTCGGCGGTCGGCACCTGGCCGGCTGGGTCAGGGATGAAGAAGTCGGTGGGCATGGCTGATCCTCGGTCGGAACGGATGGTGGACGGCGTGAAGACACGCCGGCTGCCATCGCCTGCCGTTGATCTGACCGGGCTCGGCCCCGATGTGGTAGCGGACGCGCCGCCCGTGCACGCGCCGCGCCGGCGCGCGGCAGCCCCGCGGCCGGCACCCGGGAGCGAGGGCGCCTCCCGCTGCGGGGACACCGGTGCGCACGGTGCGGCGGGGGCCCGCCGCCGCGGCGCCGAAGCCGCGGGGGCGGGACGGGGGCGCGGACGCGAGACCGCGGAGCCGGGCGGGAGGTGTTTGCGCCGCGCGCCGACCGGTACGGAGCGCGGGTTTCCCGCCCGGGTCGGCCTCCACCGGGACCGGGCACCCGCCCGGCGCCACGGCGGCGAAGCCGCCCGGCGGGGCGGGGGTCGAAGGCGCCGGGCCGTGGCGGCGGGCGGGAGCTTCCGCCCGGGCCCCAGGCGCTGTGCACGGGCCGAGGACGGCTGCGAAGACCCCCCGCGCACCCCCCGCCGCGGCGGCGGGGCCGTCCGGCCGGGGCCGCGGCGCCGTGGCGGCCGGATGTCCCGCGCGCGGGCCCGGGGCCGCGGAGAGCCCGCCCGCGCCGGGCGGGAGGCGCTTCGTCACCGGGGGTCAGCCCCGGCCGTGGCGCAGCGCGGGGTGGGCGCCGGCGGCCACGAGGTCGGCCACGGCGGCGCGCGGCTCCTTGCCGGTGACCAGGGACTCGCCGACCAGGACGGCGTCGGCGCCGTCGTTGGCGTACGCGATGAGGTCGTGCGGGCCGCGGACGCCGGACTCGGCGATCTTGACGATGTGGCCGGGGATCTCCGGCGCCACCCGGCCGAAGTTGCCGCGGTCCACCTCAAGCGTCCGGAGGTTGCGCGCGTTCACGCCGATGATCTTCGCCCCGGCGGCCACCGCGCGCTCGGTCTCCTCCTCGTCGTGCACCTCCACCAGCGGCGTGAGCCCGATGGACTCCGCCCGCTCCACCAGCGAGACCAGCGCCTCCTGGTCCAGCGCGGCGACGATGAGCAGCACCAGGTCGGCGCCGTACGCCCGCGCCTCCCACAGCTGGTACGACGTGACCACGAAGTCCTTGCGGAGCACCGGCAGGTCCACCTTGGCCCGTACGGCCTCCAGGTCGGCCAGCGAGCCGCCGAAGCGGCGCTTCTCGGTCAGCACGCTGATCACGGCGGCCCCGCCCGCCTCGTAGTCCGCGGCGAGCGCGGCCGGGTCGGCGATGGCCGCGAGCGCGCCCTTGGACGGGCTGGAGCGCTTGACCTCGCAGACGACGGTGACGCTGTCGCCGCGCAGTGCGGCGACCCCGTCCCGGGCCTCGGGGGCCCTGGCGGCACGTTCCTTCAGCTCGTCGAGGCTGACCCGGGCCTGCCGCTCGGCGAGGTCCTCGCGCACGCCGTCAATGATCTCGTCGAGCACACTCACGCGAGCGGACCCCTTTCTGCTGGCGCCGGTCCGGCGCCGGTGCGTGGCGCCGGGCGCCGGTGGGCGGCTGTTCGGGCATCTGCGATGGTATCCGGCACCCGGCGGAAGCCCCGAATCCGGACCTTCTCCGTCGCACCAGCCGGACGCCGTGCCGCTACGGGGCGAGGGCCGCCCCGAACGGCAGGTTCCGCAGCAGCGTAAACGCCGCGACCAGGGCGAACAGCGCCCGCCCCGGTGCCGGCAGCGGAACCGGGGGCCGCCGGCGGGGCGGGTGGGCCGCGGCGCCCGGAGGCGGCGGGCCCGGCGCGGGGTACGGGCCCGGCGGCGCGGGCCGGAGCGCCACGCGGACCCACCACAGCAGCGCCACGGCGGCGACCGCCGCCCCGGCGGTCACGAGGGCGTTGGCGCCCAGCGCGGCGGTCACGTCGCCGTGGGCGAGCGCATGGGCCGCGCGCAGGCCGCCGCAGCCGGGGCAGGCCAGCCCCGTGTACGCCGCCACGGGGCACGGCGGGTAGCGGCCGGGTTCGTTGGGGTCGACGGCGCCGACCGCGGCGAAGGCGGCGGCGGCGCAGGTCAGCGCGGCGAGCGGGGCCGCAAGGCGCCGCAGGGGGACGGCCGTGGCGGTATGGTCGGACACACCCGAATTGTCCCGGCGGCGGGGCGCGGGCGCATCTGCGGGACGGGCGCTCGCACGGAGAGCCGGCGCGGCGCCGTGGCGGGCGGCCCCGCGCGTCCCGGGCCCCTCGTTGTCCCGGGCTCCCTCGATACCGCACCCCGCGGCGCCGCCGCCCGGGGGCGTCGCCGCCGGGCGGGGCGCGGCCCGTACCGCGTCAGTCGCCGGCGACGCGCACCGGCGGCGTCGGCTTCTTGCCCATCCCCATGCCGCGCATGATGGCGCCGACCACGCCGCCGATGGGGATGATGATCAGGCTCAGCCAGAAGGCCAGCGGCTGGTCCATCACCATCAGCGCGCCCGACACGCAGAAGCCGATGAAGATGATGACCACCGCGGTCCATGCGGCCGGCGTGTGTCCGTGGTCGTGGCCTTCCGCCATCACTGCGCTCCTTGGAAATACGGGTTACCGGTCATATCACCAGACGCCGCCATTCTCCCCGATCGGTCCGGACTCCCGTCCCCGGGGGCGGGTCAGCCCCCGCGGGTGGGGTCCTCGCCGCGGTCGAGGGCCTTCCACAGCTCCTCCGGCCGCTCCGGGTCCGCGGGGGCGGCCCGCCGCGGGCGCGCGGCGGCGGCGCCGGCGCGCTCGTACCGCCCGGACATCGCCGGCCAGCCGGCGCCGTAGCGCAGCGCGAGCAGCCCGGCGACGAGCAGCAGCACGCCGCCGGCGAGGCTCACCCAGGGCCAGGCGGTGTGGCCGACCGCGTGCACCGCGGTGTCCGCGAGGCCGGCGGCCTCGGCGGCCTGGTCGCCGAGGGCGTCGGTGTCGGAGGCGCCGGCCGCGGAGGCGGCGACCACGCCGGCGCCGCAGAGCGTGAGCAGCGCGGCGACGACGGTGCGGCCGGCGCGGCGTACGGCGAAGACGGCGACGAGGGCGGCGAGCCCGACGATCGCCAGCGCGGACGGCAGGCCGGTGACGTCCCGGCCGCCGGCGGTGACGGGCAGCGCGGCGTCCGCGACGGGGGTGGCGGCCTCGCCCTCGGCCCAGGTGCGGCCCGCGGAGATGAGGACGACAGCGGCTCCGAGCGCGCCGGAGAGCAGGGCGGCGGCGAGGGGGGCACGGGAACCGGACTGATTTGTCACCCGGCAAGTGTCTCGCACCCGATGTGCCCCCGGCCGGCAGGGGGGCGCGGGCACCCGCGCGTCCGGCGTCCGCCCCCCGCTATCCCCCGGCTTCCCGCGCCCCGGTCCGGGGCCCCGCGCCCGGCAGGTGCTCCGCCGCCGCCACCGCCCGCAGCACCGCCGCCGCCTTGTTGCGGCACTCCACGTCCTCCGCCACCGGGTCGGAGTCCGCCACGATGCCCGCGCCCGCCTGCACGTACGCCGTGCCGTCGCGGAGCAGCGCCGTGCGGATCGCGATCGCCGTGTCGGCGTCGCCGGCGAAGTCCAGATAGCCGACGCAGCCCCCGTACAGCCCGCGCCGCGTCGGCTCCAGCTCCTCGATGATCTGCAGCGCCCGCGGCTTCGGCGCCCCCGACAGCGTCCCGGCGGGGAAGCAGGCGGTGAGCACGTCGAACGCGGTACGTCCCGGGGCGAGCCGGCCGGTGACGGTGGAGACGATGTGCATGACGTGGCTGTAGCGCTCGACCGACATGAAGTCCACGACCTCGACGCTGCCGGGCTCGCAGACCCGCCCGAGGTCGTTGCGCCCGAGGTCGACGAGCATCAGGTGCTCGGCGCGCTCCTTCTCGTCCCCGAGCAGCTCCTCGGCCAGCGCCGCGTCCTCCTGCGGCGTCGCGCCGCGCGGGCGCGTACCCGCGATGGGGTGCAGCAGGGCCCGCCCGTCCTCGACCTTGACGAGCGCCTCCGGGCTGGAGCCCACGATGTCGAACGCTCCCGCGCCGGGCGCCGTCTCCGGCAGCCTGATCAGGTACATGTACGGGCTGGGGTTGGTGGCCCGCAGCACCCGGTAGACGTCGAGGGCGCTCGCGGCGCACGGCGTCTCGAACCGCTGCGACGGCACGACCTGGAACGCCTCGCCCGCCCTGATCCGCTCCTTGATGTCCTCGACGGCCGCCCGGAACTCCGCGCCGCCCCACAGCTCCCCGTACTCCGGCAGCGCGGCCGGCGGCAGCGGCGCCGCGCTCGCGGCGGCGGGGCGGGCGAGGTCGGCGGTCATCGCGTCGAGCCGGCGGACCGCGTCCTCGTACGCCTCGTCGACGCCCGTGTCGAGGTCGTTGTGGTTGATGGCGTTGGCGATCAGCAGCACGCTGCCGTCCCGGTGGTCGAGGACGGCGAGGTCGGAGGTGAGCAGCATGGTCATCTCCGGCAGCCGCAGGTCGTCGCGGGCGCTGTCGCCGATGCGCTCCAGCCGCCGCACGGCGTCGTACCCGAGGTAGCCGACCATGCCGCCGGTGAAGGGCGGCAGCACGTCCCCGCCGCCGGTGCGCTCGTGCAGGTCGCGCGGGGTGTGCAGGGCCTCGACGGTGGCGCGCAGCGCGGCCAGCGGGTCGCCCCCGGCGGGCAGGCCGACGGGCGGGGTGCCGAGCCAGTGCGCCCGGCCGTCGCGCTCGGTGAGGGTCGCGGCGCTGCGCACGCCGACGAAGGAGTACCGCGACCAGGTGCGGCCGTTCTCCGCGGACTCCAGCAGGAACGTGCCCGGGCGCTCGCCGGCGAGTTTGCGGTAGAGCCCGACGGGGGTGTCGCCGTCGGCGAGCAGCCGGCGCACGACGGGGATGACGCGGCGGTCCTTCGCCAGCGTGCGGAAGGTCTCCGGGTCGGGGGCGGCGGTGACGCCGGCGGTCGTGGCGGTCACGCGGCACCGTCCAGGGGCAGTTCGCGGCCGTCGAAGCAGGTGCGGGTGCCGGTGTGGCAGGCGGGGCCGACCTGGTCGACCCGGACGAGCACGGTGTCGGCGTCGCAGTCGAGCGCGACCGACTTCACGTGCTGCACGTGACCGGACGTCTGTCCCTTGACCCAGTACTCCTTTCGGCTGCGGCTGTAGTACGTGCCGCGGCCGGTGGTCAGCGTGCGGTGCAGCGCCTCGTCGTCCATCCACGCCAGCATGAGCACTTCGCCGCTGTCGTACTGCTGCACGACCGCGGGCAGCAGGCCGTCGGCGGTCCGCTTCAGGCGCGCGGCGACGGCGGGATCGAGGCCGGAGGGGCGCGGGGGCAGGTTGCCGGTCATGGGGGCCATTGTGCCAACACGGACCGGCACACCACCGTGCCAGACGGCGCGGCGCGCGCGGGCCCGGATGGCCCTTCCCGTACAACGGAACGCGTCGATAGGGCATGCTTCGCCCATGACCTACGCTCCACCGGACCCGCCCGCGGCGCCCCGCGGGCCGAAGCCCGCCGTCGCCGCCGCCCTCGCGGCGGCGCTGCTCGTCGCCGTCGCCGTCGCCGCCTTCCTCGCGCTGCGCGGGGGCGACGGCGGCGGGGCACCGGCCGGCGGGCCGGCGCCGCAGGGCAGCGCGCAGCGGCCGGCGGCGGAGGGCGGGGCGGACGGCGCCGGCGTCGCGGGCAGCCCGGGCGGCGGCGCGGAGACGACGAGCGACCGCGCGGGCCGGGCGGACCCGCCGGGGGCCCCGGCGCCGGGCGAGTCGCACATCCCGTACGTGGTGCTGCGGCCCGGCGAGTGCTTCGACCACCCGTCGCTGGACACCGCCGTCGAGTCGGTCGAGACGCGCCCCTGCGACGGCCCGCACGACGGCGAGGTCATCGGCAACCGCACGCTCGCCGGCGACTTCGCCGACGGCGACGCGCTCGACGAGCAGGCGCTGGGGCTCTGCCGGCGGGCGGCGGAGGAGAAGCTGGAGACGATGCCGGCCGACGGGCGGCACTACTTCTACTACGCGCTCTACCCGACGCTGACGACGTACGAGTACCAGAGCCAGGACGAGGTCTCCTGCGCCCTGACGCTGAGCACCGAGCCCGACGGCCCGAAGCTGACCGCGCCGCTGCCGTGAGGCTCCGGCGCGGCAATCCCCTCCCGCGCGCCTCCCACCGCCGTAGGGTGGCCGCATGACGACCCATGCGAAGCGTGAACGGCTGCTGCTCGCCGATCTGCTGGAGAGCGCCGGCCCCGAGGCGCCGACGCTGTGCGCGGGCTGGACGACGTACGACCTGGCCGCGCACGTGGTGGTGCGTGAGCGCCGGCAGGACGCGGCGGGCGGCCTCCTCTTCAAGCCGCTGCAGAACCGGTTGGAGCGCGTGCAGGCGGAGTTCCGGCAGAAGCCGTACGAGGAGCTGGTGCAGCTCATCCGCAGCGGGCCGCCGCGGTTCTCGCCGTTCGCGGTGAAGCAGGTCGACGAGGCCGCGAACGTCGTGGAGTTCTACGTCCACGCCGAGGACGTCCGCCGCGCCCGGCCCGACTACGCGCCGCGGGAGCTGGACCCGGTCTTCTCCGACACGCTGTGGCAGCGGCTGGAGCGCGGCGCCCGCGTGATGGGCCGCAAGTCGCCCGTGGGGCTGGTGCTGCGCCGGCCGGACGGCCAGACCGCGGTGGCCCACCGGGGCACGCCGGTGGTCACGGTGACCGGGGAGCCGGCGGAGCTGCTGCTGTTCGCCACGGGGCGGCAGGACGCGGCGAAGGTGGAGCTGACGGGCGACGACGACGCGGTGGCGCAGGCGCGGTCGGCACCGCTCGGCATCTGACGCCGCGCCCCCGGCGGGCTACGTTCCGGCCGCGTCCTCGCCGGTGCCGGACGTCGTGTCGATGCGGTAGCCGACGCCGGGCACCGTGGCGATCAGCCAGGGCCGGCCGAGCCGTTTGCGGAGCGCCGAGACCGTGATGCGCACGGCGTTCGTGAACGGGTCGGCGTTCGCGTCCCAGGCGCGTTCCAGCAGCTCTTCGGCGCTGATCACGCCGCCCTCGGCGGCGACGAGGACGTCGAGCACCGCGAACTGCTTCCGGGTCAGCGCGACGTACCGGCCGTCCCGGTAGACCTCCCGGCGGAACGGGTCGATGCGCAGCCCCGCGATCTCCCGTACGGGCGGGCGGACGTGGGCGCGCCGGCGGTCGAGGGCGCGGAGCCGGAGCACGAGTTCGCGTATGTCGAAGGGCTTGGTGAGGTAGTCGTCGGCGCCGAGGCCGAAGCCGGTGGCCTTGTCGTCGAGCCGGTCGGCCGCGGTGAGCATCAGGATCGGCATGCCGGTGCCGGAGTCCACGATGCGCCGGGCGATCTCGTCGCCGGAGGGGCCCGGGATGTCGCGGTCGAGGACGGCGATGTCGTACGTGTTGACGCCGAGCAGTTCCAGGGCGGTGTCCCCGTCGGCCGCGATGTCGCCCGCGATCGCCTCCAGGCGGAGGCCGTCGCGGATGGCCTCCGCCATAAAGGGCTCGTCTTCGACGATCAGCACACGCATACGCTGATTTTACGAGCCGTCGCATATCGCCCGCGTATCGAAATCCGGATACGCGCCGGCAACGCCCCGCCGCCTTGACTGGCGCAATGACACCCCACCCGATTCGCACGCTTCTGGGTCTCGGCCTGATCGTCCTCGCCGTGGCGGTCGTCGTACCCCTCGGCTACCGGTCGATGCAGCCGCCGTCCGGCGACGCCGCCGCGGCGACCCCGCCCACCTCGGCCTCTCCGGCAGCCCCGGACTCACCGGACTCGCCGGACTCGCCGGACCCGGCGCGCCGGGACCGGGAGCGCGGCGGGCCGGTCGGCGAAGCCGACGGCGTCGTCCGCGACGGCACGACGGTATTCGACGACTCCGTTCCGGCCGTCGCGGAACTCGACGCGGAATTGCTCGACGCCCTGCGCCGGGCGGCGACCGACGCCTCGGCCCACGGAGTCGATTTCCGGGTGAATAGCGGCTGGCGTTCTCCCGCGTACCAGGAGCAGCTGCTGCGCGAGGCGGTCGGGAAATACGGCTCCGCCGAGGAGGCCGCCCGGTGGGTGGCCACCCCGGAGACCTCCCCGCACGTGTCCGGCGACGCCGTCGACATCGGCGGGACCGACGCCACCGCGTGGCTCTCCGGGCACGGCGCCGCGTACGGGCTGTGCCAGGTCTACGAGAACGAGCCCTGGCACTACGAGCTGCGCCCCGAAGCGGTCGCCGGCCGCTGCCCGCCCCTGTACACCGACCCCGCCGAGGACCCGAGGATGCAGAGTTGAGCGAGCGACTTCCCACCCTGACCCGGCCGGGCCCGGCGCCTGCCGCGGACACCCCGGACGCCCCGGACACGCCGGACCCCGCACCGGACACCCCGCCCGCGCCGTCCACCCCCGCCGCCCGCCTCCGCGGCGCGGCCCGCGGCCTCCGCCGCCCCGGCCCCTGGCGCCGCGGCCGCGTGCTCGCCGTGTCCGCGCTGCTGCTCGGCCTGCTCATGGCGCTGCACGCGCGGATCCCGGACGGGGCGATGAACGCCGGCAGCCTGGTGGAGACCTTCCTGCCGTGGTTCGGCCTGCCCGTCGTCCCGCTGCTCGCCGCGGCCCTGTGGCGCCGCTCGGCGTCCGCCGTGGTCGCGCTGGTGCTGCCGGTCACGGTGTGGCTGGGCCTGTTCGGCGGGCTGCTCGACGACAAGTCCCGGCCGGGCGGCGACCTCACCCTGGCCGGTCACAACGTCGGCGCCGCCAACCCCGACCCGGCCGGGACCGCCCGCGAACTCGCCGCCTCCGGCGCGGACGTGCTGGCGCTCCAGGAGATCACCCCGGCCGCGATGCCGCTGTACGAGACGGAGCTGGCGCGGACGTACCCGTACCACGTGGTGCAGGGCACCGTCGGGCTCTGGAGCAGGACCCCGCTGTCGGGCACCCGGCCCGTCGACATCGCGATGCACCCGACCCGCGCGCTGCGCACCACGGTGGCCACCGACCACGGCCCGCTGGCGGTGTACGTCGCCCACCTGGGGTCCGTACGCGCGAACCCCCGGGCCGGCCTGACGACCGCCCAGCGCGACGACGGCGCGCGGGCGCTCGCGGCGGCCGTCGCCGCCGAGCCGAACGAGCGGGCGGTGCTGCTCGGCGACCTCAACGGCACCGTCGACGACCGCGCCTTCGACCCCCTCACCGGCCGCCTGCGCTCCGTCCAGGAGGAGGCCGGCGACGGCTTCGGCTTCAGCTGGCCGGCGGACTTCCCCGTGGCGCGGATCGACCAGATCCTCGTGCGCGGCGTGGACCCGAGGAGCGCGTGGCTGCTGCCGGCCACGGGGAGCGACCACCTGCCGGTGGCGGCCAGGGTCGCCTGGTGAGCGCCGCATAAGCATTTTTGAGGTGATGAGACAGGAAAACGGCGCCGCACGCGCAGAAGTATTGACGTGCCCGTACGCCGTTGCCAGACTCCGCGGCCGAGTTCTCCTCGGCGGCCTCCACAGGGGGAGCAGCCCCGTCGGCCGGCCTCCGATGCCCACGCAGCACACCCGACGGCTGAGGAGCGTTCACATCATGCGGTTCACGCGGTCCACCACCACGCGCAGACAGGCGGTCACCGGCCTGGTCGGCACCGCGGCGGCGCTCGGCGCCGGCGCGTCCGCCGCCGGCCCCGCCGCGGCCCGCTCCGGCGGCGCGGCCGGCTCCGGTTCGTACACCCGGCTGCTGGCCCGGGCACTCGCCCGGCGGATGTCCCTGGAGGAGAAGGTCGGCCAGCTCTTCGTGGTCGAGGTAGCCGGCCAGGACGCGTACGACGTCACCGACGCGGCCGCCGCCGTCAACGAGCGGCGCTACGGCGTCCGGACCCCGGCCGACGTGGTGCATAAGTACCGCCCGGGCGCCGTCATCTACTTCAGCGGCCGCAGCGACGACAACCTCCGCGACCCCCGCCAGATCGCCCGCCTCTCCAACGGCCTCCAGCACGCCGCGCGCACCCGGCGCCCCGGCGTGCCGCTGATCATCTCCACCGACCAGGAGAGCGGCCTGGTCCGCCGGCTGCCCGTCCCGCCGGCCACCGAGCTGCCCGGCAGCATGGCGCTGGGCGCCACCCACGCCACCGCCGACGCCCACCGCGCCGCCGAGATCACCGGCCGCGAGCTGGCCGCGCTGGGCATCAACCAGAACTACGCGCCCGTCGCCGACGTCAACGTCGACCCCGACAACCCCGTCATCGGCCTGCGCTCCTACGGCTCCGACCCGCGGCAGGTCGCGCGCATGGTCGCGGCCGCCGTGCGCGGGCAGCGCCGCGGCGGCGTCGCCTCCGCCGCCAAGCACTTCCCCGGCCACGGCGACACCGGCGAGGACAGCCACTTCCGGCTGCCGCGCATCGACCACACGCCGGCGGAGATCCACGCGCTCGACCTGCCGCCGTTCCGGGCCGCGATCGCCGCGGGCCTGGAGACGGTGATGACCGCGCACATCCTCGTCCCGGCGCTGGACGACGGCGTGCCCGCCACCATGTCGTACCGCATCCTGACCGGGCTGCTCCGCGAGGAGCTGGGCTTCGACGGGCTGATCGTGACGGACGCGCTGGACATGCGCGGCGCGACGTCGCAGTACCCGCCGGAGCGGGCGTCGGTGGCGGCGTTCGCGGCGGGCGCGGACATGCTGGTGCTGCCGCCGGAGATGGACGTCGCGTACGGGTCGGTGCTCGCGGCCGTGCGCGGCGGCGAGATCAGCGGGCGGCGGCTGGAGGAGTCGGTGGTACGCATCCTGGCGCGCAAGCTCGACGAAGGGCTGTTCTTCCGCCCGTTCGTCGACGAGCGCCGGGCGGAGCGGGTCACCGGGAGCGACGCGCACGTCGCGGACGCCCGCGCGATCACCGGGCGGGCGGTGACGCTGGTGAAGAACGACGCCGGGCTGCTGCCGCTGGCGGCGGGGGCGCGGCGGGTGCTGGTCGCCGGGTGGCAGAGTTCGTCGACGCCCGTGCTGGACCGGCTGGCGGAGGCCGTGGCGGCGCGCAGCGGGCAGACGGCGACGGTGCTGGCGACGGGCGGCACCCCGTCGCCGGCGGTGATCGACGCGGCGGTGGCGGCGGCGCGGGAGCACGACCTGGTGCTGGTCGGCGCGCACGCGGGGGCCGGCGGGGAGCCGGCGGCGGAGCGGGGCGCGGCGCAGGCGGCGCTGGTGCGGGCGCTGCTGGCGTCGGGGACGCCGGTCGCGGTGGTGGCGGTACGGAACCCGTACGACCTGCGGCGGTTCCCGGAGGCGCCGGTGTATCTGTGCACGTACGGCACGGGGGCGTCGGTGCTGACGCGGCTGGTCGACGCGCTCTACGGCGACCTGCGGCCGACGGGCCGGCTGCCGGTGGCGATCCCGGAGCTGGGGGCGCCGGGGACGGACCTGTACCCGCTGGGGCACGGTCTGACGTACCCGGCGCGCTGAGGCGGGGGCCGCGGACGTTTCCGTACGGGCCGGGGGCGCCCCCGGCCCGTACGCCCGCGGCGCTCAGCCGCCGCCCGCCGCGCTGACCAGCAGCCGGCGCAGCTCCCGCGCCGCCCGGGGCGGCGACACGTCGCCCCGGTGCGCCACGGAGATCGTCCGGTGCAGCCCCGGCGGCGCGAACGCCGTCGTCACCAGCCCCGAGCGCTCCGCGACCATGCTCGGCACCACCGCCACCCCCAGCCCCGCGCGCACGAACCCCAGCACCGCGTCCATCTCCCCGCCCTCCACCCCGAACTCCGGCTCGAAGCCCGCCTCCCGGCACGCCGCGACGGTCAGTTCGCGCAGGTCGTACCCGTGCCGGAACATCGCCAGCGGCCGCCCGCGCAGATCCCCGATCCCGATCCGGCGGGCGCCCGCGGCCGTGACCGGCGGTCCGTCCGGCGACGAGACCACGACCAGCTCCTCCCGCAGCAGCTCCGTCGTCGTCAGCGCCGGCGCCTGCCCGGCCAGCGGCGTGATCACCAGCGCCAGGTCCAGTTCGCCGGCCGCCAGGGTCCGTACGAGGTCCTGCGAGCCGTCCTCGTGCACGTGCAGCTCGATCCCGGGGTAGCGGGCGTGGAACGCGCGCAGCGCGTCCGGCACCAGGCTGGCGCACAGGCTCGGCGTGGCCCCCAGCCGCACCCGTCCCCGCCGCAGCTGCGCGACCTCCTGGACCTCCCGGCGCGCGGTCTCGGTGTCGGCGAGGATGCGCCGCGCCAGCGGCAGCAGCGCCTCGCCGGCGTCGGTGAGGGTGATGTGCCCGCGGGCCCGGTGGAACAGCTCGGCGCCCAGCTCCCGCTCCAGCGCCCGTACGGACTGCGAGAGCGACGGCTGCGCGACGTGCTCGCGCTCGGCGGCCCGGGTGAAGTGGCGCGTCTCGGCGACGGCGGCGAAGTAGCGGAGCTGTTGCGGGTGCATGGGGCCCAGCGTAGGTGACGATAGCCATTGCCTATCGAAATCAGCGGTTTCATGTCTTGGACGGATGCCCCTCGCCCTCCTTACCGTCACAGTCATGGCCCTGACCACGAAGTCGGCGTCGAAGCCACCCGCCGGCAAGCCGCCCTACCCGCCGTCGCTCCCCGCGCTGCTGTGGCGCTCCACCGTCGGCAAGAAGACGGTGCTGGCCGTCAGCGGCCTGATCATGCTGGCCTACCTCGTGGCCCACCTGGTCGGCAACCTCAAGATCTTCTTCGGCGCGGACGAGTTCAACGACTACGGCCACTGGCTGCGCACCCTCGGCGGCCCGGTCCTCCACTACGAGTGGGCCCTGTGGATGATCCGCGTCGTGCTGCTGGCCGCCGTCGTGCTGCACGGCGTGACCGCGTACCAGCTCAGCCGCCGGGACATCGCCGCCCGCCCGGTCGCGTACGTGCACAAGCGCCGCCGCACCAGCTACGCCACCCGCACGATGCGCTGGGGCGGCGTGATCCTCGGCCTCTTCGTCGTCTGGCACATCCTCGACCTGACGACGCTGACGGTGAACGAGAACGCCCAGGGCGGGCACCCGTACGAGAACACCGTCGCCACCTTCTCCACCTGGTACGGCAACGCCATCTACATCACCGCGATGCTCGCCCTCGGACTGCACCTGCGGCACGGTTTCTGGAGCGCCGTGCAGACCCTCGGCGGTGCGAGCCCGGCCCGCGAGCGCGCGCTCAAGGCCGTCACCAACATCCTTGCGCTGGTGCTCACCTGCGGCTTCCTCTCCATCCCCGTGGCCGTCATGACGGGAGTAGTGAACTGACGATGTCACCGGCCTACGCGCAGTACACCGAGGGCGAGCCCGTCGCCGACGCCGCCGCCCCGCCCGGCGACATCGCCGAGCGCTGGGACCGCCGCCGCTTCACCGCCCGGCTGGTCAACCCCGCCAACCGCCGCCGCTACACCGTCATCGTCGTCGGTACGGGCCTCGCCGGCGGCGCCGCCGGCGCCACCCTCGCCGAGCAGGGCTATAACGTCGTCCAGTTCTGCTACCAGGACTCCCCGCGCCGCGCCCACTCCATCGCCGCCCAGGGCGGCATCAACGCCGCCAAGAACTACCGCAACGACGGCGACTCCGTACACCGCCTCTTCTACGACACCGTCAAGGGCGGCGACTTCCGCGCCCGCGAGTCCAACGTGCGCCGCCTCGCCCAGGTCTCGGTCGAGATCATCGACCAGTGCGTCGCGCAGGGCGTGCCGTTCGCGCGCGAGTACGGCGGCCTGCTCGACACCCGCTCCTTCGGCGGCGTCCAGGTCTCGCGCACGTTCTACGCCCGCGGGCAGACCGGCCAGCAGCTCCTCCTCGGCGCGTACCAGGCGCTCTCCCGCCAGATCGACGCCGGCAACGTCGAGATGCGCGCCCGCACCGAGATGCTCGACCTGATCGTCATCGACGGCCGGGCCCGCGGCATCGTCGCCCGCGACCTGGTCACCGGCCGCATCGAGACCCACCTCGCCGACGCGGTCGTCCTGGCCACCGGCGGCTACGGCAACGTCTTCCACCTCTCCACCAACGCCAAGAACTCCAACGCCACCGCCGTCTGGCGGGCCCACCGGCGCGGCGCGTACTTCGCCAACCCCTGCTTCACCCAGATCCACCCCACCTGCATCCCGCGCTCCGGCGACCACCAGTCGAAGCTGACGCTGATGAGCGAGTCGCTGCGCAACGACGGCCGCATCTGGGTGCCGAAGGCGCACGGCGACACCCGCCCGCCGAACGCGATCCCCGAGGACGAACGCGACTACTACCTGGAGCGCCTCTACCCCTCCTTCGGCAACCTCGTGCCCCGCGACATCGCCTCGCGCGCGGCGAAGAACGTCTGCGACGAGGGCCGCGGCGTCGGCCCCGGCGGGCAGGGCGTGTACCTCGACTTCGCCGACGCCATCCGGCGGATGGGACGCCCGGCGGTCGAGGAGCGGTACGGCAACCTCTTCGAGATGTACGAGCGGATCACCGCGGAGGATCCGTACCAGGTGCCCATGCGCATCTACCCCGCCATCCACTACACGATGGGCGGCCTGTGGGTCGACTACGACCTCCAGACCTCCGTCCCCGGCCTCTTCGCCATCGGCGAGGCGAACTTCTCCGACCACGGCGCCAACCGCCTCGGCGCCTCCGCGCTCATGCAGGGCCTCGCCGACGGCTACTTCGTCCTCCCCGCCACCCTCGGCGACTTCCTCGCCCGCCACCGCCCCGAACAGGTCTCCCCCGGCCACCCGGCGGTCGCCGAGGCCGTCGCGGACACCGAGGACCGCCTCCATCTCCTGCTCTCCGTCGACGGCGACCGCACCCCCGACTCCTTCCACCGCGAGCTGGGCGAACTGCTGTGGGACGAGTGCGGCATGTCCCGTACGGAGGCGGGGCTGCGGAAGGCGCTGGAGCGGATCCCGGCGCTGCGGGACGAGTTCTGGCACCGGGTGAAGGTGCCGGGAAGCGGCGCGGAGCTGAACCAGTCGCTGGAGAAGGCCAACCGCGTCGCGGACTACCTGGAGCTGGCCGAGCTGATGTGCCTCGACGCGCTGCACCGCACCGAGTCCTGCGGCGGCCACTTCCGCGCGGAGAGCCAGACCCCGGACGGCGAGGCGGCGCGCGACGACGAGCACTTCTCGTACGCGGCGGCCTGGGAGTTCACGGCCACCGGCGAGGCACCGGTCCTCCACCGCGAGGACCTCGCATTCGAGTACGTCATTCCCACGCAACGGAGCTATCAGTGAAGGTGACCCTGCGGGTCTGGCGGCAGCCGGGCCCCGACGCGACCGGCGAGATGGTCTCGTACGAGGTGGAGAACGTCACGCCGGAGATGTCGTTCCTGGAGGTGCTGGACGCCCTCAACGAGCGGCTGATCCTCACGGGTGCCGAACCCGTCGCCTTCGACCACGACTGCCGCGAGGGCATCTGTGGCGCGTGCGGCGTGGTCATCAACGGACGGGCGCACGGCCCGGAGCGTACGACGGCGTGCCAGCTGCACATGCGCTCCTTCGCCGACGGCGACGTCATCGACGTCGAGCCGTGGCGCGCGGCGGCGTTCCCGGTGGTGAAGGACCTGGTCGTCGACCGCTCCGCGTTCGACCGCATCATCGGCGCCGGCGGCTACATCACCGCCCCCACCGGCAGCGCCCCGGACGCCCACGCCACCCCGGTCCCCAAGCCGGCGGCGGAGACCGCCTTCGAGCACGCGGAGTGCATCGGCTGCGGCGCCTGCGTGGCGGCCTGCCCCAACGGCTCGGCGATGCTGTTCACGGCGGCGAAGGTCGTCCACCTGAACTCGCTGCCGCAGGGCGGGCCGGAGCGGGAGTCGCGGGTGCTGGACATGGTCGGCCAGATGGACGAGGAGGGCTTCGGCGGCTGCACGAACACCGGCGAGTGCGCGGTGGCCTGCCCGAAGGGCATCCCGCTCCAGGCGATCTCGTCCCTGAACCGCGAGTTCCTGCGGGCGGCCCGGAAGTCGGCCTAGCGCCGGCGCCGCGCCGGCGTCCACCGCGACGGGACCATGCGGCCTGCCAGGTGAAAGTGGGACGCGGGGGCGGCTGCGGCCTCAGCGGCGTGCCGGTCGGCCTCGTCGTGGTCCTCCGGTGCCGCGTTCGTCGCGGCGAGCGGTGTGGACGGCGCCGGTCAGGTGGCCTTTACTGCTCCGCATGGACACGTTGAACGCTGCCGTACTCGGTCCCGGTGGGGTGGGCGGGCTGCTCGCCGGGCTGCTGGCCCGGGCCGGGCACCGGGTCACCTGCCTGGCCGGCGACGGGACCGCGAGCGCCCTGCGGTCCGGCGGGATCACCGTCAACAGCAGGCAGTTCGGGGACTTCGCCACGCACGTGGCCGGCGACACCGAGCTGCGCGAGCCCGTGGACCTGTGCGTCGTCGCCGTCAAGGCGACCGCCTTCGACGCCGCGCTGGAGCGGGTGCCGCCGGCGGCGCTCGGGGGCGGGCTCGTGGTGCCGCTGCTCAACGGCGTCGACCACATGGCCGCGCTGCGGGAGCGCTACCGGCCGGAGCAGGTCGCCGCCGGCACGATCACCGTCGAGTCCACCCGGGTCGCACCCGGGCTCATCGAGCACGGCAGCCCGTTCACGAAGGTCTCGCTCGCCTCCGCCACCGCGCCGCGCGAGCGGCTGGAGGCGGCCGCGCGGGCGCTGGGCGGCGCGGGCGTGGAGACGCAGGTGCTCGACGACGAGGCGGGCGTCCTGTGGACGAAGATGGCCTTCCTCGCGCCCATGGCGCTGCTCACCACCCGCCACCGGCTGCCGGTCGGCGGCGTGCGGACCGCGCACCGGGAGGAGATGCTGGCGCTGCTGGCGGAGACCGCGGCGGTCGCGAGCGCGTGCGGGGCGCGGGTGGACGCGGACGGGGTCGCGGCGATGTACGACGGCTTCCCGGCCCGCACGAAGTCCTCGATGCTCCGCGACGCCGAGGCGGGCCGCCCCCTCGAACTCGACGCCATCGGCGGCGCCCTGCTGCGCGGCGCGCGGGCGCACGGCATCGCGGTGCCGGTGGCGGAGCGGCTGGTGGCGGAGATCGGGGCGCGGCCGGGCGCGTAGCGCGGCGCAGACCGGGAGGGGCCGCGGCGCCGAAGTGCCGTGGCCCGCCCGGCCGTTCACCGCCCGGCCCGTCTTCGTCTACGACCAGTAAAGACGCCCGTCCTCGTGGGCGGACCCTTCACAACACTTCTTTGAGCTGTTAGCCTCGCAGCGCGGTATGGGAGCGCTCCCATATTCGCGACCTTCAACGCACGGCCGCCACCGGACGGGACGCCGGCGAGGCCGACTGACACGCACGCACCACCGCACGGGACGCGCGAAAGGAAGGTCAAGAATTGACAGGTACTCGTCAGTAACCGCGTCCTCACGGCACACCCCCCGCATCCCCCCACATCCAACGCCCCCCACAGGCGTGGAAGGAGAGCCGATGAGAAAGTCACGCAAACGTGTCGCCGGAGTCAGCGCGGCGGCGCTGGCCGGCGCCGGCGCCCTGCTGGCCACCTCGCTGTCCGCACCCCCCGCGGCGGCCGACGTCGCGGCCCCCGGCGACAACCCGTACGAGGGCAGCCAGCTCTACGTGAACCCCGACTGGTCCGCCTCGGCCACCGACGGCGGCGGCGCAGCCATCGCCGACACCCCCACCGCCGTGTGGCTCGACAGCATCGACGCGATCACCAGCGGCTCCGACGGCAACAACAACATGGGCCTGCGCGAGCACATGGACGAGGCGCTGGCGCAGGGCGCCGACGCCATCCAGATCGTCACGTACAACCTGCCCGGCCGCGACTGCGCGGCGCTCGCCTCCCGGGGCGAGCTGGGTCCGGACGAGATCGACCGGTACAAGAGCGACTTCATCGACCCGATCGACGCGATCCTTGAGGACCCGGCGTACGCGGACCTCAAGGTCATCAACATCGTCGAGATCGACTCGCTGCCCAACCTCATCACCAACGTCGGCAGCCGGGAGACGGCGACGCCCGAGTGCGACGAGATGAAGGCGAACGGCAACTACGTCAAGGGCGTGGGCTACAACCTCGGCGCGCTCGGCGACAACGGCAACGTCTACAACTACATCGACATCGGGCACCACGGCTGGATCGGCTGGGACGACAACTTCCAGGCGACCGCCGACCTGCTGTACGAGGCCGCCAACGCCGAGGGCGCCTCGCCCGAGGACGTCACCGGCTTCGCCGCCAACACCGCGAACTACGGCGCCACCGTGGAGCCGTACTTCTCCATCGACGACGTGGCCGGCGACGGGCCCATCCGCGAGGGGCACAGCTCGTGGGTGGACTGGAACCGCTACGTGGACGAGCAGTCCTTCGCGCAGGCGTTCGTGACGGAGGCGGCCCCGGCCGCCGGGTTCCCGTCCGGCATGGGCGCGATCATCGACACCTCGCGCAACGGCTGGGGCGGCCCCGACCGGCCCACCGGCCCCGGTGACATCTCCGGTCCCGCCGAGGACTACGTCAACGACAGCCGCACCGACCGCCGGATCCACCTCGGCAACTGGTGCAACCAGTCCGGCGCCGGCCTCGGTGAGCGGCCGACCGCTTCACCGGCGCCCAGCATCCACGCCTACGCCTGGATCAAGCCGCCCGGCGAGTCGGACGGCGCCAGCGAGGAGATTCCGGACGACGACAAGGGCTTCGACCGGATGTGCGACCCGACGTACGAGGGCAACGCGC
Source organism: Streptomyces sp. MAR4 CNX-425 (assembly GCF_048656465.1). Classification (NCBI taxonomy): domain Bacteria; kingdom Bacillati; phylum Actinomycetota; class Actinomycetes; order Kitasatosporales; family Streptomycetaceae; genus Streptomyces; species Streptomyces sp. MAR4 CNX-425. The sequence goes on from NZ_JBMDLF010000001.1 coordinate 474,335, forward strand.
GCAACCAGTACAACATGTCGGGCGCCCTGCCCAACGCCCCGACCTCCGGCCACTGGTTCCAGGCTCAGTTCGAGGAGCTGATGGCCAACGCCAACCCGCCGGTCAACTAGCGGGTTCTCCCACCCTCCGCCGCCGGCCGCCGGATCCCCGGCGGCGGAGCGGCCCGGTGGCGGCCCCCGGGACGGCCGCCACCGGGCATCCAACCGGCTTCCGCCGGGCTTCCCGCCCGGCACCGCCCACCGGGCACCCGCCCGGGCGCCACGGGCCCCCGCCCGCCGGCGCCCGGCGGGAGCCCCGCCCGACCCGCACGGTTCACCGCCGGCGGCCGCGGCCTGCCCCACCTCGCCGCCCCCGTCCGGCGGTCACCCCCCGCAGCCGCGCACCTCCATCCCGCACCCCCCACCACCCCGCCGGGCCGCGCCCGCGGGATCCCCGAGGAGACCCCCCATGTCCAAGTCACTGTCCCGCCGGCGCTTCGCCGCCGCGGCCGGCGGCGCCGCCTTCGCGACGGCCGCCGGTGTCCACACCGCCGCCCGGGCCGGCACGGCCCCCGAGGCGGCGGCGCCGGCCGCCCCCCAGGGCCCGTACGACGACCTCTTCCTCGCCCAGTACGAGAAGATCAAGGACCCCGCCAACGGGTACTTCAGCCCCGACGGCATCCCGTACCACAGCGTCGAGACGCTGATGGTCGAGGCGCCCGACCACGGCCACCAGACCACCTCCGAGGCGTTCAGCTACTGGATGTGGCTGGAGGCCGCCTACGGCAGGGTCACCGGCGACTGGGGGCCGTTCAACACCTCCTGGGAGGCGGCCGAGCAGTACATCATCCCCACCCAGGCCGACCAGCCCACCAACGACTCGTACAACCCGAGCGCGCCCGCGACGTACGCGCCCGAGCACCCCGACGTCTCGCTGTACCCCGCCCAGCTCGACCCCGACGTGCCGGTCGGGCAGGACCCGCTCGCCGCCGAGCTGGCGTCCGCGCACGGGACGATGGACATCTACGGCATGCACTGGCTGCTCGACGTCGACAACACCTACGGCTACGGGAACACCCCCGGCACCGGCGGCCAGAACGGCCCCGGGCCCGGCCCGTCGTACATCAACAGCTACCAGCGCGGCTCGGAGGAGTCGGTCTGGGAGACCATTCCCCAGCCGACGACCGACCTCTTCGAGTTCGGCGGGCCGAACGGCTACCTCGACCTCTTCGTCGGGGACGCCTCCTACGCCCAGCAGTGGAAGTACACCAACGCCCCGGACGCCGACGCGCGCGCCGTGCAGGCCGCGTACTGGGCGCTGACCTGGGCCACCGAGCAGGGCAACGAGGGCCAGATCTCCGCCTCGGTGGAGCGCGCCGCGAAGATGGGCGACTATCTGCGCTACGCCATGTTCGACAAGTACTTCAAGGAGATCGGGGACTGCACCAGCCCCACCGGCTGCCCCGCCGGCTCCGGCCGCAGCTCCCAGCACTACCTGCTGTCCTGGTACTACGCCTGGGGCGGGGCGGCGACCGGCGGCAGCTGGGCGTGGCGCATCGGCGACGGCGCCTCCCACCAGGGCTACCAGAACCCCTTCGCCGCCTGGGCGCTGTCCACCGTCCCCGAGCTGACCCCCAAGTCCCCCACCGCGAAGAGCGACTGGTCGACCTCCCTGACCCGCCAGATGGAGTTCCTGCGCTGGCTCCAGTCCGCCGAGGGCGGGATCGCGGGCGGCTGCACCAACAGCTGGGAGGGCCAGTACGGCTCCCCGCCGGCCGGCACGCCCACCTTCTACGGCATGGCCTACGACTGGCAGCCCGTCTACCACGACCCGCCCAGCAACAACTGGTTCGGCATGCAGTGCTGGGGCATGGAGCGGGTCGCGGAGCTGTACTACACCTCCGGCAACGCGACGGCACAGGAGCTGCTGGAGAAGTGGGTGGCCTGGGTCACCCCGGAGATCACCGCCGAGGCCGACGGCACGTTCAGCATTCCGGCGACGCTGTCCTGGGACGGCGCCCCGGACACCTGGGACCCGGCCAGCCCCGGCGACAACGCCGGGCTGCACGTCTCGGTCGCGGAGTACGGCACGGACGTGGGCGTCGCCTCGGCGCTGGCCAAGACGCTCACGTACTACGCGGCCAAGGCCGGTGACACCGCGACCGCCGAGCTGGCCAAGCGGCTGCTCGACGCGCTGGCCGCGAACGCCGACGGCATGGGCATCGCGGTGCCGGAGACGCGCGCCGACTTCGGGCGCTTCGCCGACGAGGTGTACGTTCCGGACGGCTGGTCGGGGACGATGCCGAACGGTGACACCATCGAGCCGGGCGTGACGTTCATCGGGCTGCGCTCGTGGTACCGCGACGACCCGGACTGGGAGAAGGTGCAGGCCCACCTGGACGGCGGGCCGGCGCCGGAGTTCACGTACCACCGGTTCTGGGCGCAGGCGGGGCTGGCGATCGCGTTCGCGGTGTACGGGGAGCTGTTCCCGTCCGGCTGACGCGAGCCGGCCTGCCGGCCGGGCCCGGTGCGGGAGGCCGGGCCCGGCCGGCGGTGTGCTGACGGGGCTCCGACCTGCCCGAACGAGGTCGGGGAATAGGGTTGCGCGGGTGCACGTTCTCCGGTGTGATTGAGCTTTCAACAATGGAGAAGGTGAGACCGGTGCAGTTCGGGATCTTCAGTGTCGGCGACGTCACCCAGGACCCCACCACGGGCCGGGTGCCGAGCGAGCACGAGCGGATCAAGGCGATGACGGCGATCGCGCTGAAGGCCGAGGAGGTCGGCCTCGACGTCTTCGCCACCGGCGAACACCACAACCCGCCGTTCGTCCCCTCGTCCCCCACCACCATGCTCGGCTGGATCGCGGCGCGCACCGAGCGGCTGATCCTGTCCACGTCCACCACGCTGATCACCACGAACGACCCGGTGAAGATCGCCGAGGACTTCGCGATGCTCCAGCACCTGGCGGACGGCCGGGTGGACGTGATGATGGGCCGTGGCAACACCGGGCCGGTCTACCCCTGGTTCGGCCAGGACATCCGGCAGGGCATCCCGCTGGCCGTCGAGAACTACGCGCTGCTCCACCGGCTGTGGCGCGAGGACGTCGTCGACTGGGAGGGCCGCTTCCGCACCCCGCTGCAGGGCTTCACCTCCACCCCGCGCCCGCTGGACGGCGTGCCGCCGTTCGTCTGGCACGGCTCCATCCGCTCGCCGGAGATCGCCGAGCAGGCCGCGTACTACGGTGACGGCTTCTTCGCCAACAACATCTTCTGGCCGAAGGAGCACTTCCAGCGGCTGATCGACCTGTACCGCACGCGCTACGCCCACTACGGGCACGGCACCGCCGAGCAGGCGGTCGTCGGCCTCGGCGGGCAGGTGTTCATGCGGAAGAACTCGCAGGACGCGGTCGCCGAGTTCCGGCCGTACTTCGACAACGCGCCGGTGTACGGGCACGGACCGTCGATGGAGGAGTTCACCGCGCAGACGCCGCTGACGGTGGGCAGCCCGCAGGAGGTCGTCGAGAAGACGCTGACGTTCCGCGAGTCCTTCGGGGACTACCAGCGGCAGCTGTTCCTCCTCGACCACGCGGGGCTGCCGCTGAAGACGGTACTGGAGCAGCTGGACCTGCTCGGCGAGGAGGTCGTGCCGGTGCTGCGCGAGGAGTTCGCGAAGGGCCGCCCGGCCGGGGTGCCCGAGGCTCCGACCCACGCGGCCCGCGTGGCGGAGGCCGCGACGGCCGCCGGGCAGAGCGAGAAGGAGGAGGTGGCGCGATGACCGCGCTGAAGCTGACGGTGGTGTCGGCCGGGCTGAGCGTGCCCTCGTCCACCCGGCTGCTCGCCGACCGCCTGGCCGAGGCGGTACGGCGGCAGCCGGCCGACGACGGCCGGGCGGTCGAGGTGCGGGTGGTCGAGCTGCGCGACCTGGCGGCCGACATCGCCCACAACATGGTCACCGGCTTCCCGTCCGCGCCCCTCGCCGAGGCGGTCGAGGCGGTCACGGACGCGGACGGCCTGATCGCCGTGACGCCGGTCTTCTCCGGTTCGTACAGCGGACTGTTCAAGTCGTTCTTCGACGTGATCGGCGCGGCGGACGACGGGGCGCTGACCGGGAAGCCGGTGCTGGTCGCGGCGACCGGCGGGACGGCGCGGCACTCGCTGGTGCTGGAGCACGCGCTGCGGCCGCTCTTCGCCTACCTGCGGTCCGTCGTCGTGCCGACCGCGGTGTACGCGGCGGCCGAGGACTGGGGCGGCAGCGGCGACCCGCTGACCGACACCCTGCCCACCCGCATCGCCCGGGCGGCGGGCGAGCTGGCCGAGCTGATGCACGGCCGGCAGCCGCGCCCGGCGGGCGGCGGTCCCGAGCAGGTGGTCCCGTTCGAGCAGCAGCTGGCCGCGCTGCGGCCGGAGAACCGGAAGGAGTGAGATGACGACCGAGGAGTTCCGTGGCTTCAACGCCTACGGCCCGGGCGGCGAGCCGGCCGCGAGCCGCTGGAGCGACGCGCTGACGCTGTTCGCGGCGCCGGAGGCGGCGGACGCGGCGTCCCGCTGGGAGCGGGCCGGGGCGCTCTTCGACGGCAAGGACTACGCCGGGGCGGCGAAGGTGCTGGCCACGGTGGTCGAGGAGTACCCGGAGCAGGTCGCGCCGCGGCTGCTGCTGGCCCGCGCCTACTACCACTCCGCGCAGCTGCGCCGCGCCGAGACGGAGCTGCGCGCGGTGCTCGACCGCGATCCCGTCGAGCACTACGCCCACCTGATGCTGGGCCGTACGCTCCAGCGCCAGGGCCGCGACGAGGAGGCCGCGGGCGCGCTGCGCACGGCGGCGGCGCTGGGCGCGTAACGCCTGGCGGCGGGCACCGGACAGGGCAGCAGCGGGCCGGGGCCGCACGGCGGTCCCGCCTGCGGCAGGCGGGCGCCGGGACGCGCATCGCCGTCGGCCCGGCTGCCCGCCGGACGGCGGGTCGGCGCCCGTACGACCTGCCGCCGGTGACGCCGTCACGCGGGCGGCCGCGGAGCGGACGTCTCCGCACCGGTGCCCCGAGACGCCTGCCGGTACGCCCTGGCGGGCCGGGCGGGGAGCCCTCGCGGCACCTCCGCCGGGGCGCCGCAGCGGCCCCGGCCCCGCCCGACACCGCTCGGCGCCCGGCGCTCGGCGCCCGGCGCTCGGCGCCCGGCGCCCGGCGCCCGGCGCCCCGCGCGGCGGCTACCGCAGCCGCTCCACGACCGTCGCGTTCGCCAGGCCGCCCGCCTCGCACGTCACCTGGAGCCCGTACCGCCCGTCCACCGCGTCCAGCGCGCCGAGCAGCGTCCCCAGCAGCCGCGTCCCCGACGCGCCCAGCGCGTGGCCCAGGGCGATCGCGCCGCCGTGGACGTTGACGCGGTCCGGGTCGGCGCCCACGTCGCGCTGCCACGCCAGCGGCACCGGCGCGAACGCCTCGTTCACCTCGAAGGCGTCGATGTCGGCGACCGTGAGCCCCGCCTTCGCCAGCACCTTCCGGGTCGCCGGCACGATCCCCATCAGCATCAGCACCGGGTCGTCGCCCGTCACCGCGAAGGAGTGGAACCGCGCCCGCGGCGCGAGGCCCAGCTCCGCCGCCCGCTCCTCGCTCATGATCAGCACGGCGGAGGCGGCGTCGGTGAGCGGCGAGGAGTTGCCCGGCGTGATGTGCCAGCCGATCTCGGGGAAGCGCTCGGCGACGGCCGGGTCGTAGAAGGACGGCTTGAGCGCGGCGAGGCCGTCGAGGGAGGTCGACGGGCGTACGGTCTCGTCCCTGCGGTGCTCGGCCACGGGTACGACGTCCGCGTCGAAGACGCCGTCCGCCCAGGCCCGTGCCGCCAGCCGGTGCGAGCGCTCCGCGAACGCGTCCAGCTCCGTACGGCCCAGCCCCCACCGCGCCGCGATCAGCTCCGCGGAGTGGCCCTGGGCGATCAGCCCGCCGGGGTAGCGGGCGGCGAGGCGCTCGCCGAACGGGTCCCGGCCGACGGCGGCGGTGCCCATCGGCACCCGGCTCATCGACTCGACGCCGGCGGCCACGGCGATGTCGTACGCCCCGGCCATGACCCCCTGCGCCGCGAAGTGCGCGGCCTGCTGGGACGAGCCGCACTGCCGGTCGACGGTGGTGGCGGGGACGGACTCGGGGAGGCCGGCGGCGAGCACGGCGCTGCGGGCGACGTTGAACGACTGGTCGGCGGCCTGGGTGACGCAGCCGGCGATCACGTCGTCGAGCTGCCCGGGGTCGAGGGCGCTGCGGTCGACGAGCGCGCGCAGCGCCTCGGCCAGCAGGTCGACGGAGTGGACGCCGGACAGGGCGCCGCCGGGCTTGCCCTTGCCCGAGGCGGTGCGGACGGCGTCGACGATCACTGCGGTGGTGGTCATGGGCGGCGGGCCCCTCTCTCGACTCTTCGCGTGCCGGCCGGCGTGCTCCTGCCCTTGCAGCGTTACATACCGGGAGTACGTATGTACAGCGTGAGCCCGCTTACAATGCGCACATGAAGGCCCGCAGAACGCAGCAGGAGCGCACGGCGACGACGACGAAGGACCTGGTCGGCGCCGCCCGGGCGCACTTCGCCCGGGACGGCTACACCGCCGCGTCCCTCGACGCGATCTGCGCCCGGGCGGGCATCACGAAGGGCGCGCTCTACCACCACTTCCGCAACAAGCAGACCCTCTTCCACGCCGTCTACGCGGCCGAACAGCACCGGCTGCGCGACGCCATCGCCGCCGCCTTCCGCGCGTGCGCGGACCCGTGGGACGGGCTGCGCGCGGGCCAGCGCGCGTTCCTCACCGGCTCCCTCGAACCGGGCACCCAGCGGATCACGCTCCTCGACGCGCCGGGGGCGCTGGGCTGGGCGGTCATGCGCGAGGTGCAGGCGGACTGCCGGGCGATGACGCGGCGCGGGCTGGCGGCGGCCGTGGGCGGCGACGGCGCGGTGCCCGCGGTGGAGCTGGACGCGATGGCGTCGGTGGTCTTCGGGGCGCTGTGCGAGTGCGCGATGGCGGTGGTGCACGCGGACGACCCGGACGCGGCGCTGGCGGCGTCGCTGCGGCAGGTGGACCGGCTGGTGGCGACGCTGCCGGGGGCACTTGTGGACGCGCGGGCGGACGCGCCGCCGGAGCGGGCGGGCGATCCGGTCCCGTAGAGCGATACCCGGTTGCCGACGGCCGCGCCACCGGGGTGCAATGAGCGCCATGACGACCCAGGCGCGCCCCCCGCGACCGGACGACGAGCCCCTGCGCATCGGCGCCCTCGCCCCGCTCACCCCGCCCGGCTGGACCGCGGCGGGCCGGCACCTGGTCGCCGGGCTCGGCCTGGCCGCCGACGAGGTCAACGACGCCGGCGGGATCGCCGGACACCCCCTGGAACTGGTCATACGCGACACCGCCGCCGACCCGGACCGCGCCGCGGCGGCCGTGGACGAGCTGGCCGGCCTGGGCGTCGCCGCGCTGGCCGGGGAGTACCACAGCGTCGTCGCCCGCGCCGCCGCCGCCCGCGCCGACGCCCTCGGCGTGCCGTTCCTGTGCTCGTCGGCCGTCCTCGACGCGCTCACCGACGGGCCGGCGGACGGCGTCGCGCGGCTCGCCCCGGCGCAGTCCCACGGCTGGCGGCGCTACGCGGACTTCCTCCTCGGCGCCGGCCACCGCCACGTCGCCGTGGCGACCCAGCCCAGCGTGTACTGGGCGTCCGGCACCCGCCTCCTGCACGACCGGCTCGCCCCGCACGGCGGTACGGTCACCGAACTCGACACCGGCGCGCTCACCCCCGAGACCCTGTGCGGCGCCCTCGCCGGCAGCGGCGCGACCGCCCTGCTGCTGCTGGTCGGCCAACCGGAGCCGGCCGTCCCGATCGTCCGGGCCGTACGCCGCGACCCGCACCTCGCCGGGATGCTGATCGGCGCCCCCGCCGGGCAGCCGGAGTTCGCCGAGTGGGCGGAGCTGCTGGGCGACGACGGCGCGGCGATCCCGTTCCTGCGCTATCTGCCCGAGCGGCTCACGCCCCTCGGCGCGCGGGTCGGGGCCGCCCTGCGCGACCGGCTCGGCGAGGAGCCGTCCTTCGTCGCCTTCGAGGGCTACGACACGGTCGCCGTGCTCGCCGACGTGCTCCGGCGCCGGGGTGCGGGGGCCGCGCGTACCGACGTGGCCTGGGCGGACGTCGAGGTCGACGGGACCCGCGGACCGGTGCGGTTCTCCCGGGTGCCGGAGACCGGGGTGTGGCAGTGGGCGTGGCCGCCGGTCCAGGTCGTCGACCGGGATCCGGCGGAGCCCGGCCGCTTCCGGGTCCTGCACACCGGCTGAGGCGGCACCCGGGGGCCCGGGCGGCGGCGCCGGTCCGGCTCAGGGCCGCGCCGCGCGCGCTCCCCGTACCGCACGGCCCGACGCGCGCAGCGTCTCCTTCACCTCGCCGATCCGCAGGTCGCCGAAGTGGAACACCGACGCCGCCAGCACCGCGTCCGCGCCCGCGTCGACCGCCGGGGGGAAGTCCTCCAGCCGGCCCGCGCCGCCGCTGGCGACGACGGGGATCGTCACGTGCTCGCGTACGGCGGCGATCATCTCGGTGTCGTAGCCGTCCTTCGTGCCGTCGGCGTCCATCGAGTTGAGCAGGATCTCGCCCGCGCCCAGCTCCGCGGCCCGCCGCGCCCACTCGACCGCGTCGATGCCGGTGCCGCGCCGCCCGCCGTGCGTCGTCACCTCGAAGCCCGAGGGGGTCGCCGCCCCCTCCGTGCCGTCCGCGCCCTCCGCGCCGTCCGCCGCCGGCCGGGCGCCGCTGCGCCGCGCGTCCACCGACAGCACCAGCACCTGGCGCCCGAAGCGCTCGGCGATCTCGCGGATCAGCTCCGGCCGGGCGATCGCCGCGGTGTTCACCCCGACCTTGTCGGCGCCCGCGCGCAGCAGCCGGTCCACGTCCGCCACCGTACGCACGCCGCCGCCGACCGTGAGCGGGATGAAGACCTGCTCCGCCGTGCGGCGCACCATCTCGTACGTCGTCTCGCGGTCGCCGGAGGACGCGGTGATGTCGAGGAACGTCAGCTCGTCGGCGCCCTCCGCGTCGTAGACCCCGGCCATCTCGACCGGGTCGCCGGCGTCGCGCAGGTCGCGGAAGTTGACGCCCTTGACGACCCGGCCGCCGTCCACGTCCAGGCAGGGGATCACCCGTACCGCCAGGGTCATGCGCCGACCGCCTCCCCCGGGCTGCCGGGGCGGTACGCCTCGACCTCGACCTCGACGACGAGGCGGGGGTCGACGAAGCCGGAGACGATGATCAGCGACGCGGCCGGGCGGATGGCGTCGAACAGCTCCTTGTGCGCCGCGCCGACCGCCTCCACGTCGCGGGCGTGGGTGAGGAACATCCGGGTGCGCACCACGTCCTCGCGCTCCAGGCCGAGCTGCTTCAGCGCCTCGAACGCGACCCCGAAGGCGTTCATGGCCTGGGCGTGCGGATCGCCCTCGCCGGAGATCGCCCCGTTGACGACGGACGTGCAACCGGCCACCAGCACCAGGCCGTTCGGCAGCTCCACCGCGCGCGAGTAGCCGAACTCCTCCTCCCAGGGAGCACCGGACGAGATTCGACGTACGCCGCCAGCTGCCATCAGGACACCGCCTCCAACGCCTCTTCCATGGTGAACGCCTTCGCGTAGAGGGCCTTGCCCACGATGGCGCCCTCGACACCCTCGGGGACCAGCGTGGCGATGGCCCGCAGGTCATCGAGGGAGGAGACGCCGCCGGAGGCGACGACGGGGCGGTCGGTGGCGGCGCAGACGTCGCGCAGCAGTTGCAGGTTGGGGCCCTTGAGGGTGCCGTCCTTGTTGATGTCGGTGACCACGTAGCGCGCGCAGCCCTCGGCGTCGAGGCGCGCCAGCGTCTCGTACAGGTCGCCGCCGTCGCGGGTCCAGCCGCGGCCGCGCAGCGTGGTGCCGCGGACGTCGAGGCCGACGGCGACGCGGTCGCCGTGCTCGGCGATGACCCCGGCGACCCACTCCGGGGACTCCAGGGCGGCGGTGCCGAGGTTGACGCGGGTGCAGCCGGTGGCGAGGGCGGCGGCCAGGGAGTCGTCGTCGCGGATGCCGCCGGACAGCTCGACCTTGATGTCCATGGCCCGGACGACCTCGCCGATCCGGGCGCGGTTGTCGCCGGTGCCGAAGGCGGCGTCGAGGTCGACGAGGTGCAGCCACCCGGCGCCGGCGCGCTGCCAGGCGAGCGCGGCGTCCAGCGGGTCGCCGTAGCCGGTCTCGGTGCCGGACTCGCCGTGCACGAGGCGTACGGCCTGGCCGTCGCGGACGTCGACGGCGGGCAGCAGCTCCAGGGCGGCGGGGGTCTCGCGGGGCGTCATCAGAGGGTCTCGATCCAGTTCTTCAGCAGCTGGGCGCCGGCGTCGCCGGACTTCTCGGGGTGGAACTGGGCGCCCCACAGGGGGCCGTTCTCGACGGCGGCGACGAACGGCTCGCCGTGGGTGCTCCAGGTGACCGCGGGCGGGGTGATGGCCGGGTTGTGCACCTCGAACTCCCAGCGGCGGACGGCGTAGGAGTGGACGAAGTAGAACCGCTCGCCGGGGTCGATCCCCGCGAACATCCGGGAGCCGGCCGCGGTCTCGACGGTGTTCCAGCCCATGTGCGGCACGACGCCGGCCCGCAGCGCCTCGACCGTGCCGGGCCACTCGCCCATGCCGTCGGTCCGTACGCCGTGCTCGACACCGCGCTCGAAGAGGATCTGCATGCCGACGCAGATGCCCAGCACCGGCCGGCCGCCGGCGAGGCGGCGCTCGACGACCCAGTCGCCGCGGGCCTCCTTCAGGCCGCCCATGCAGGCGGCGAAGGCGCCGACGCCGGGGACGAGGAGGCCGTCGGCGGCCATGGCGCGGTCGTAGTCACCGGTGATCTCCACAACGCCGCCGGCGCGGGCGGCGGCGCGCTCGGCGGAGCGGACGTTGCCGAAGCCGTAGTCGAAGACGACGACGCTCTTGTCGCTCAATCCCACACCCCCAGCCGCAGGATGCCGGCGGCGAGCGCCATCGCGGAGCCGATGGCGAGCACGGCGATCACGTTCTTCGACTGGCCCTGCTTGACGAAGGAGATCACCCCGCCGAGCAGGAACAGCCCCACGAAGAGCAGCAGTATCGACAGGCCGCTCATCAGAGGGCGCCCTTGGTCGACGGGATACCGGTCTGCCGCGGGTCGATCTCCGAGGCGTGGCGCAGGGCCCGGGCCAGGGCCTTGAACTGGCACTCCACGATGTGGTGCGCGTTGCGCCCGTACGGGACGCGGACGTGCAGCGCGACCTGCGCCTGGGCGACGAACGACTCCAGGATGTGCCGGGTCATCGTGGTGTCGTAGTCCGCGCCGATCATCGGGGCCATGCCCGCGGGCTCGGAGTGCACCAGGTACGGACGGCCGGAGAGGTCCACGGTGACCTCGGCCAGCGACTCGTCCAGCGGCACGGAGGCGTCGGCGAACCGCACGATGCCGCGCTTGTCGCCGAGGGCCTGCCGGAAGGCGGCGCCCAGGGCAAGCGCGGTGTCCTCCATGGTGTGATGGCTGTCGATGTGCAGGTCGCCGTCGGTCTTGACGGTGAGGTCGAAGAGGCCGTGGCGGCCCAGTTGGTCGAGCATGTGGTCGAAGAAGCCGACGCCTGTCGACACGGAGACGTCGCCGCGGCCGTCGAGGTTCAGCTCGACGACGACGGAGGTCTCCTTCGTGGTGCGCTCGACGCGGCCCACGCGGGTCATGAGTTGCTCTCCTTCTTCAGCGCGCGCACCGCATCCAGGAACGCGTCGTTCTCGGCCGGGGTGCCTGCGCTGACGCGCAGGAAGCCGGGCACGCCGTTGTCCCGGACCAGCACGCCCGCGGCCAGCAGCCGCTCCCACGCGACATGCGCGTCCGGGAAGCGGCCGAACTGGACGAAGTTCGCGTCGGACTCGGTGACCTCGCAGCCGAGCGCGGTCAGTTCCGACACGAGCCGGTCCCGCTCCTGCTTGAGCTGTTCGACGTACCGGAGAAGCGTATCGGTGTGCTCCAGGGCGGCGAGCGCGGTGGCCTGGGTGACGGCGGACAGGTGGTACGGCAGCCGGACGAGCTGCACCGCGTCGACCACGGCGGGGTCGGCGGCGAGATAGCCCAGCCGCAGGCCGGCGGCGCCGAACGCCTTGGACATCGTGCGGGTGAGGACGAGCCGGGGCCGGCCCTCGATCAGCGGCAGCAGCGACGGGCGGTGGCTGAACTCGCCGTACGCCTCGTCCACGACGACCATCGACGGCTTCGCCGCCTGCGCGGCCTCGTACAGCCTGAGGACGGTCTCGCGGTCGACGGCGGTGCCGGTGGGGTTGTTCGGCGAGCAGACGAAGACCACGTCGGGGCGGTGCTCGGCGAGAGCGCGCTCGGCGGCGTCGACGTCGATGGTGAAGTCCGCGCGCCGCGGTCCGGAGATCCAGCCGGTGCCGGTGCCGCGGGAGATGAGGGCGTGCATCGAGTACGACGGTTCGAAGCCGATGGCCGTGCGGCCGGGGCCGCCGAAGGTCTGCAGCAGCTGCTGGATGACCTCGTTGGAGCCGTTGGCGGCCCACACCTGCGCGGTGTCCACCCGGTGCCCGGCGGTGCGGGACAGGTAGCGGGCGAGCTCGGTGCGCAGCTCGGTCGCGTCCCGGTCGGGGTAGCGGTTGAGCCGGCGGGCGGCCTCGGTGACGCGCTCGGCGATGCGCCGGACGAGGGGTTCGGGCAGCGGGTACGGGTTCTCGTTGGTGTTGAGCCGGACGGGGACGTCGAGCTGGGGCGCGCCGTAGGGGGACTTGCCGCGCAGCTCGTCGCGGACCGGCAGGTCGTCGATCGCGGTCACGGCTGCGGCACCTTCCCCTCGAACCTGGCCTTCAGCGCGGCCCCGTGGGCGGGCAGGTCCTCGGCCTCCGCGAGGGTGACGACGTGCGCCGTGACCTCGGCGAGGGCGTCGCGCGTGTAGTCCACGACGTGAATGCCCTTGAGGAAGGACTGCACGGACAGGCCGGAGGAGTGGCAGGCGCAGCCGCCGGTGGGCAGCACGTGGTTGGAGCCGGCGCAGTAGTCCCCGAGGGAGACGGGGGCGTACGGGCCGACGAAGACCGCGCCGGCGTTGCGCACCCGGGCGGCGAGCGCGGCGGCGTCGGCGGTCTGGATCTCCAGGTGCTCGGCCGCGTAGGCGTCGACGACTCGCAGCCCCGCCTCCAGGTCGTCCACGAGCACGATGCCGGACTGCCGGCCGCCGAGCGCGGCGGTGATCCGCGCCGCGTGCCGGGTGGCGGCCACCTGCGTCCTCAGCTCCGCCTCGACGGCGCCGGCGAGCCGCTCGGAGGGGGTGACGAGGACGGCGGCGGCCAGCTCGTCGTGCTCCGCCTGGCTGATGAGGTCGGCGGCGACGTGCGCGGCGTCGGCGGTGTCGTCGGCGAGGATGGCGATCTCGGTGGGGCCGGCCTCGGCGTCGATCCCGATGCGGCCCTTGAGCAGGCGCTTGGCGGCGGCCACGTACACGTTGCCGGGGCCGGTGACGAGGTCGGCCGGGGCGCACTCCTCGGTGCCGTACGCGAACATGGCGACGGCCTGGGCGCCGCCCGCGGCGTACACCTCGTCGACGCCGAGCAGGGCGCAGGCGGCGAGGATCGTCGGGTGCGGCAGGCCGGCGCCCCACGAGTTCGGCACGTCCTTCTGCGGGGGCGAGGAGACGGCCAGCGACGGGACGCCCGCCTCCTGGGCCGGCACGACGTTCATGACGACGGAGGACGGATACACGGCCTGGCCGCCGGGCACGTACAGCCCGACGCGGGCGACCGGCACCCAGCGCTCCGTGACCGTGCCGCCGGGGACGACCTTCACCGTCGTCTCGCTCCGGCGCTGCTCGCGGTGGACGGTGCGGGCGCGGCGGACGGACTCCTCCAGCGCGGCGCGCACCTTCGGGTCCAGCTCGGCCAGCGCGCGCCGCAGCGCCTCCGCGGGCACCCGCAGCCGCTCCAGCGTCACGCCGTCGAAACGCTCTGTGATATCGATCACCGCCGCCGTGCCGCGATGCCGGACGTCCTCGCACAGCGGCCGCACCTTCTCCAGGGCGGCCTCGACGTCCAGCTCGGCACGGGGCAGCAGGTCGCGGTCGATGCCGCCGCCTGCGTCGGAAGCGGCGGCGGAGCCGCGCAGATCGATTCGGGAGATCACGTGCTCAAGTCTCTCAGACGCCCGGGGCCCCCGGCCCGGCTGTCCACAGGCTGGACCGCGAACTCGTCACTGTCAGTACGTGGTACTAGCGTTCAGTGTGCCGTCCCGAGGGGAATCAGAGCCGTACGGGACGGACGCGGGCCGACCAGGGGAGCGTGTTGTTGACCGCTGCACAGCAGGACCGGGCGGAGCCGCCCGAGGACCTTTCGGCGACGGAACGGGGGCTGTGGGAGGCCTTCCAGGAGGGGGTGACGTACGACCTCCGCTCGCGCGACCCCGCGCAGAACGACCCGGCGGGGCTGCACGTCTGGGGGGCGGAGCGCGGCGTGCGCGCCTCCCTGCTCGCCCGCCTCCTGCTGCACGGCCCACCGGCGCGTCCCGGCCGGGTGGCGTCGCTGAAGCTGGCCGGCGCGCTCGTCACCGGCACGCTCGACCTCGCCGGCGGCCACGTCGACCCGTACGTGGAGCTGCGCAACTGCCGCTTCGAGAACGAGGTGCTGCTGCCCGAGTGCTCCTTCACCACGCTGCGCCTGGTGGAGTGCTCCATCCCGCGGCTGGAGGCCGCCCGGCTGACGACCAGCGGCGACGTGCACATGCCGCGCTGCACCGTCGACGGCGGCATCCGGCTGACCGACGCGCAGATAGGCACGGACCTGCTGCTCAGCCAGCTCACCGTCGGCCGGGACCGGCGCGGCGTGGCGATATCCGCCGACGGCATCGCCGTCGGCCAGGACCTCCAGGCCGACCTGCTCCAGGCGCACGGCGAGGTGCGGCTGCGCGGCGCCACCGTCGGGGTCTCGCTGAACCTGAGCGGCAGCGTCCTGCGCAACCCGTACGGCAGGCGGGCGCTCAACGCGCCGCAGCTGACCGTCGAGCGCTCGCTGCACATGGCCCCGGCGGCGGTCCCCGAGGCCGCGACGGGCGGGGCCACGCCCCCGTACGGCATCAGCGGCCACACCCCGCCGCGCGGCACGCGGATGCAGCGGTTCGAGTGCCACGGCGGGCTGCGGCTGGACGACGGCCGCTTCGGCGACTCCGTCGACCTCGACGGCGCGCGCTTCGTCATGGATCCGGAGCAGGAGCTGTCCATGCGCCGCATCCAGACGCCGGAGCTGCGGTTCATGGGGCGCGAGCCGGAGGGCGGCAAGGTCGTGCTCTCCGGCGCCCGGGTGGTCAACCTCCGCGACAAGTACACGAGCTGGCCCGGCCCCGGCCGGCTGGCGATGGCCGGCTTCTTCTACGAGCACCTCATACCCGTCGGCGCCTTCCCGCTGGCGCACCGGCTGGAGTGGGTGGAGGCGGCCACCCCGGAGTTCTCCCCGGAGCCGTACGAGCTGCTGGCCACCGTCCTGCGCCACAGCGGCGAGGACCACGACGCCCGCGAGGTCATGCTCGCCAAGCACCGCCGGGAGCGCGAGACGCTGTCGCTGACCGGCAAGGCGTGGGGCCTCGTGCAGGACTGGACGGTGGCCTACGGCTACCGCCCCACCCGCGCCGTGGTGTGGATGGCGGTGCTGTGGGCGGTCGGCTCGCTGTACTTCGCCCGGCAGGAACCGCGGGAGCTGCGCCCCGGCGAGGGCCCGCAGTGGAACCCGCCGCTCTACGTGCTCGACCTGCTGCTGCCCGTCATCGACCTGGGCCAGGACAACGCCTGGCACCAGTCGGGGCATTACCAGTGGACGGCCGCGGTGCTCGTGCTCGCCGGCTGGGTCCTCGCCACCACGGTGGCGGCCGGCGTCTCCCGTACGCTGCGCCGCCAGTGAGGTACCGGCCGGGACCGTTAGGATCCGCCTGTGACCACCGCACGCCTTCCTCTCTTCCCGCTGAACGCGGTGCTGTTCCCGGGGCTCGTCATGCCCTTGAACGTCTTCGAGGAGCGGTACCGGGCGATGATGCGCGACCTGCGCAAGCTGCCCGAGTCGGAGCGGCGGTTCGGCGTGGTGGCGATCCGCGACGGCCGCGAGGTCGCGCCCACCGGGCCCGGCCTGCCGGACCCGACCGCGCGGCCCGAGCGGGGCCCGGCGGCCGGCTTCGGCGCCGATCCGATGCAGGCGTTCTACGGCGTCGGCTGCGTCGCCGACGCGGCGACGATCCGGGAGAAGGACAGCGGCGGGTACGAGGTGCTGGTCACCGGCACCCGCCGGTTCCGGCTGCTGTCGGTGGACGCCTCCGGCGAGTACCTGACCGCCGAGGTCGAGGCGCTGCCGGAGCAGTCGGGCGAGGGCGCGGGCGTGCTGTCCGCGGCGGTGATACGGGCCTTCAGGACGTACCAGAAGCGGCTGGCCGGCGCCCGCGAGCGGTCGCTGGGCGCGGCCACGGAGCTGCCGGACGAGCCGTCGGTGCTGTCGTACCTCGTCGCCGCGGCGGCGGTGCTGGACACCCCGTCGAAGCAGCGGCTCCTCCAGGCGCGGGACACGGCGGCGCGGCTGTCGGCGGAGCTGAAAATCCTGCGACGGGAGACCGCGGTGCTGGGTAAGCTCCCGTCGCTGCCCGCGGTCGACCTGACCCGGAGCCCGACCAGTCCCAACTGAGCCCCGCACCTCACCACATGGCCAAGAAGAAGCAGACCGGGTCCACCCCGGCCACCGTGGCGCTGACGAAGGCCGGCGCCGAGTTCACCGTGCACGCCTACGCCCACGACCCCGCCGCCGCGTCGTACGGCGAGGAGGCCGCCGAGGCGCTCGGCGTCGACCCCGCCCAGGTCTTCAAGACCCTGCTCGCGGAGGTCGACGGCGCGCTGACGGTGGCGATCGTGCCGGTCTCCGGCTCCCTGGACCTCAAGGCACTGGCCGCGGCGGCCGGCGGCAAGAAGGCCGTCATGGCCGACCCGGCGCACGCCGAGCGCACCACGGGCTACGTCCGCGGCGGCATCTCCCCGCTGGGCCAGCGCAGGCGGCTGCCGACGGTGCTGGACGCCTCGGCCGCCGGGCGGCCGACGGTCTGCGTCTCCGCGGGCCGGCGCGGGCTGGAGGTGGAGCTGTCGCCGACGGTGCTGGCGGAGCTGACGGGCGCGACGCTGGCACCCATCGCCCGCACACCCGCCCCAGGGTAGGCCGCCGCACCGACAGCGCCGGTCCACCGACAGAGCCGGTCCGGAGCCGCGCTCATCAGCCCGCACACCCGCCCCAGGGTAGGTCTCCCCACTGACAGCGCCGGTCCGGAGCCGGTCCCGGAGCCGGTCCTAGGCGGGTCGGCGGCCGTGGTTGGCCCGGCCCTTGCGGGTACGCCACTTGCGCTTGCGCGTCTTCTTCGACATGTCCAGGTCATACCGGAGTGCGCGGATTCCGTCCAGGCTCCGCGCAGCCCTCCCCCCACGGGCCGGGCCGTTCGGCACCGCGTACCCTCGTAGTTCGTGAGTACGCGCACCGAAGCGGCGGGTCCGGCCCCGGCCGGGACCCCCACCCGGCCGGGCGCGGTGGTGTGCGCCGTACGCGATCTGGTGAAGACCTACCCCGCCCCCCGCGCGAAGCGCGCGCGCCGCTCCGCGGGGCGCGGCGGCGCCGACGCGCCCCCCGCCGGGCCGGTGCGGGCCTGTGACGGCGTCGGCCTCGACATCCGCGCCGGCGAGATCTTCGGCCTGCTCGGACCCAACGGCGCCGGCAAGTCCACCCTCGTACGCCAGCTCACCGGCCTGCTGCGCCCCGACTCCGGCGGCATCGAGCTGTTCGGCCACGACCTCGTGCGCCGCCCCGAGCTGGCCGCCCGGCTGCTGGCGTACCTCGGCCAGGAGTCCACGGCCCTCGACGACCTGACCGTGGCGCTGGCCGCCGAGACCACCGCCCGGCTGCGCGGCCTGCCCGCCGCCGCCGCGCGCGCCGAGCGCGACGCGGTCCTGGACGAACTCGGCCTCGCCCCCCTCGCGGACCGCCCGCTGCGCCGCCTCTCCGGCGGCGAGCGGCGGCTGGCGTGCGTGGCGGCGGCGCTGGTCGGCGAGCGGCCGCTGCTGGTCCTGGACGAGCCGACGACCGCGATGGACCCGGTGGCCCGGCGCGCGGTGTGGGCGGCGGTCGACCGGCGCCGGGCCGAGCGCGGCGCGACGGTGCTGCTCGTCACGCACAACGTCATCGAGGCCGAGACCGTCCTCGACCGGGTCGCGGTGCTCGACCGCGGCCGGGTCATCGCCTGCGACTCCCCCGCCGGGCTGAAGACCCTGGTGGGCGGGGAGGTACGGGTGGACCTGGTCTGGCGCGACAAGCCGCCGCTGGACGTGCCGCAGATCGCCGAGCTGGCCCGGACCGCCCGCCGCACCGGCCGGCGCTGGACGCTGCGGCTGCCGGAGGACGCGGCGCGCGCCGCGGTGGCGGCGGTGACGGGCGGGCCGGCGTTCGCCGAACTGGACGACTTCACGCTGACGACGCCGAGCCTGGAGGACGTCTACCTGGCGCTCGGCGGGCGGGACGAGGGACTGGTGAAGGCATGACGGACGGACAGCTCGGCCTCGCGCAGGCCCCGCCCGACGGCTCCGGGCCGCCGGCGGGACCGGCGCCGGCCGGGTCCGCCGCCGCGGGGAGAGAGGCCGGGACCGACGGGATGGCAGGCACCGGGACGCCCGGCACCGACTCGGCGGCGGGCGCCGCGGAAGACCCCGGCGGCCGGGCCCGGCCCGCCGAACCGGCCGCCGTCGCCCTCGCCCCCCGGGTCCCGCTCTTCCCCGCCCTCGCCGCCGTCTACCGCGCCCAGCTCTCCCGCGCCCGGGTCGCCCGGCTGCCGCTGCTCTTCGTCGCCACCTTCCAGTCCATCGGGATCATGGTCCTGATGCGCGGCGTGGTGGACGCCGAGGCGCGCAGCTCCGAGGCCCACGCCGTAGTCGCCGGCTCGACGGTGCTGGTCGTGGCGTTCGTGGCGCTGAACCTGCTGGCGCAGTACTTCGGCCAGCTGCGCGCGACCGGCGGCCTCGACCACTACGCGACGCTCCCGGTGCCGCCGGCCGCCGTCGTCCTGGGGGCGGCCGGCGCGTACGCCTCGTTCACCGTGCCCGGCACGGTCGTCACGGCCGTGACGGGCAGTGTCCTGTTCGAGCTGCCGCTGACGCACCTGTGGATCCTCGTCGCCGTCGTCCCGCTGTCGGGCGCCGCGCTGGCCGGGCTCGGGGCGGTGCTCGGGCTGCTGGCGCCGCGGCCGGAGCTGGCGACGCTCTGCGGCCAGCTGGGCATGTCGGCGGCGCTGCTGCTCGGCGTGCTGCCCGCGGAGCGGATGCCGGGGCCGGTGTCCTTCGCCCGCGATCTGCTGCCGTCCACGTACGGCGTGGAGGCGCTGATGGAGACGTTCGCGGCGGGCCCGGACTGGGCCGCGGTCCTCGTCGACCTGGGGGTTTGCGCCGCGGTCGGGGTGGCGGCGCTGGCCGCGGCGACGTGGGCGTACCGCAGGGCGGCGCTGCGCTCGTGAGAGGCGGCGGTCACGGCGACATTCCGAACGACCGTCCTGGCTACGGCGGGCAGCCCCGGCCCTGGCACGATGACGGGGTGACCGCTCCCCTGACACCGCACGAGCAGCCCCCGCACAATCAGCCGGACCACAACGCCTGGCGCTACCCGTCCCCCTCCGGCGCGGCGGCGGACGGGAGGCATCCGGGGAAGCGGGGTGGCGACGACACCGACCTGGGCACGGAGGTGGGCCAGGCGTTCCTGGTCCTGGTGGGCGTGGCGGCGCTGGGCCTCCTGCTGGGCTTCCTGTGGGCGCAGCTGGCGCCGCGGGTGCCGCTGGTGGTGCGCGACGGCGGCGCCTGGCTGAAGGAGAGCGAGAGCGAGGACGCCATCTCCATCGACGGCTCGTTCGCGCTGCTGGGGCTCGCCTTCGGCGCGGTGACGGCGCTGGCGGTGTTCCTGTGGCGGCGCCGCGGCGGGCTGCCGCTGGTGCTGGGGCTGGCGGCGGGTGCGCTGCTCGGGGCGGTGGTGGCCTGGCGGTTCGGCATCTGGCTGGGCCCGTCGCAGAACGTGGCGCAGCGGGCCGGGGAGGTCGGCGAGGGCGGCTTCCTCGACGCGCCGCTGGAGCTGAAGGCCAAGGGCGCGCTGCTGGCGTGGCCGGCGGCGGCGATGGCGGTCCACCTGGTGCTGACCGGGCTGTTCGGGCCGCGGGACCCGGAGCCGCCGGTGCCTCCGCCGCCGCCGGGCGGCTGGCAGGGCTGGGGCTCGCCGACCCGCTGAGGCGGGTGCGCACGGCGGCGTACGCGCGCGTGCGGGGCCACGGCGGTGTACGCGCGCGTGCGGGACGTGGACGGACAAGGCGGGCCGTGGAGTACGCGCGCGGCTACGACTCCGGCTCCGCCGCCTGCGCGTGCTCGGCGGCCGAGCTGACGTCCACCTCGCGCCAGAACCCGGCACGGATCGCGTACCGGTCGCGCTCGTCGATCTGGTCGTCCTTGTGCGCCAGCAGCCCGAAGCGGGCGGCGTAGCGCAGCAGCTCACCGTCGATGCGGTGCGGGATCCGCGGGTACTGCCCGGCCAGCAGCCGCAGCTTCGCCTGGTCCGCCAGCCGCTCCATCCAGCGCCGGGCGAAGACCTGGCCCACCTCGAAGGGATCGCCGCCGATGACGGTGATGTCCTCCTCGCGGTCCGCCCAGCGCTGCTCGGCGGTGGTGAGCTGGGCGAGGGTGGGCAGCCCGGCGACGTCCGGCGGCTCCGCGCCCGGCCGCTCCACCCAGCCGCGGTCGGACGACCAGCGCAGGGTGGCGCTGCCCGCGGGGGGCCCGGGGCGGCCCTCGGGGACGGCGGGGCGGCCGAGGCTCGCGAGGTCCTTCGGGGTGGGTACGCCGCCCTTGGCGCCGGGGTCCTCCTCGTCGTCGGTTACGGGCGCGGGCGCCGCCGCACCGTCGGGGGCGGCGTGGCCCCGCTCGGTGGCCGGGTCGGCCGGCGCGGTGCCGTTGGCGACGGTCTGCTTGCCGGCGACGGAGGACTCCGAGGGCGGGGCGGAAAGGATCGCGGCGATCTCGGGGCGCGGCACCGGGCTGGGGGCGCAGATGCCGGTGAGGTCCTTGGCCTGCATGGCGCGGGTGATCCAGGCCCGGTCCAGCACGCGCCGCTCGTCGGCCTCGGCGACCAGGTCCTCGGACTGGTTGTAGTCGCCGTCGGCGGCCTGGACCGCCCAGAGGTGCACGGCGACGCCGTGCTCCTTCGCGGACATCATGCCGGGCAGCAGGTCGCCGTCGCCGGTGACGAGCACGACGTCGGCGCAGGCGCGGTTGCGGGCCAGCTCGGTCAGCTCGGCGTGCATCGCGGCGTCGACGCCCTTCTGCGCCCAGCGGCCGTCGCTGCGGGTGAGGGCGCCGAGGCGGACGGTGACGCGGGGCATCACCCGCAGCCGCCGGTGCTCCGGCTGCGGTACGCGGTCGGGGGCGCCGTCGAACCAGTAGATCCGCAGCAGCCGCTGCCCGGTGTCGGCCTCGGCCTGGTCCCGCAGCCCCTGGACGAGCGCGGGGTGGTCGACGGTGATCCGGGAGCGGGCGGGTTCCCCGGCGAGCAGACTCGCGGCGGCGCCCAGCAGGTAGCCGGCGTCCACCAGGACGACGCAGCGGTCCACGATTCACCCTCTTCTCAGCCGGTTCCGGGCCCGAGCCGCGGAGTTCATGTCGGGTTGCCTTCGAGTCTGCCCCACTGCGGGGTGGTTAACAGCAGGGCATCGATCATCGGCGTGGCGGACACCGCTGCCCGGCCATGAACAGCGCGTACTACGCACGGTAATTATCCGACATGCGAGGCATCTCGGGCCGTGCGAGGGTGATCTCCGCGGGGGACCGCGCCTGAAAAGGATCAGTGATGGGTAAGCGCAAGAACCGCGAGAAGAAGCAGCAACAGCACTCCCACCGGGACAAGTACGCCGGTTCCCCGGCCGGCATACCGGACCGCGGCCGGCGGCGGTCCTTCGACGAGATCCCGCCCGGGGACGACACCCGGGCCGAGTCGCCCGCGGGCGGCTTCGAGCGCCGCCCCCGGCCCGGGGAGCGGTGAGCCCCCATGAGCCGTAAGCACCGGAACCGCCAGAACGAACGCGCCGCCGCCCCGCGCGAGGAGCGCGGCGCCGAGCCGGACTCCCCCGCCGACGGGCCGCCGCCCGACCAGGTCAGCGAGGCCGTGAACCCCGGCACCGGCAGCCACAAGACGCAGAAGCACAAGGTGAAGCGCTTCGGGCACAACTGAAGCACGGCCCGGCGGGCGCGCCCCTCGCGGGCGCGCCCGCGCCCGTCAGCCCGCGAGGCAGGACGGCCCGAGCAGTGCCTTGAGGTCGCCGAAGAGCGCCGGGTCCGACGTCACCCGGTGCCGGTCGAGGCGGAGCACGGTGGTGGTGCGGGAGCCCTGGAGCTTCACGCGCACCTCCGTGCCGCCGCGGTGCTGGGACAGCACCTCGCCCAGCTTCTCCACCAGCGGCGGGGTGACCCTGACCGTGGGGATCGTGATCGTCACCGGCGCGTTGGCGGACACCTCGGACAGGTCGGGGACGGAGAGTTCCATGGCGACCAGGCGGGGGACGTCCTCGCGCTTGTCGAGGCGGCCCTTGACGAAGACGATGGCGTCCTCGACGAGTTGGGTGGAGACCAGCTGGTACGTGGCCGGGAAGAACATGCAGTCGATGGAGCCGCCGAGGTCCTCGACGGTGGCGATGGCCCAGGCGTTGCCCTGCTTGGTCATCTTGCGCTGGAGCCCGGAGATGATGCCGCCGATGGTGACGATGGCGCCGTCGGCGTGCTCGCCGCCGTTGAGCGCGGCGATGGCGACGTCGGCCTTGTCGCCCAGGACGTGCTCGATGCCGAACAGCGGGTGGTCGGAGACGTAGAGGCCGAGCATCTCCCGCTCCTGCGCGAGCAGGTACGGCTTCTCCCACTCCTCCTCCGTGAACTGCACGTCCAGCCCGAAGCCCGGCTCGTCGGCGGCGGCCTCGTCGCCCATCCCCCCGAAGAGGTCGAACTGGCCCTCCGCCTCCTTCCGCTTGACCGACACCACGTTGTCGATCATCGGCTCGTACTGCGCGGTGAGGCCCTTGCGGGTGTGGCCGAGGGCGTCGAACGCGCCCGCCTTGATCAGCGACTCGACGGTGCGCTTGTTGCACACGACGGCGTCGACCTTGTCGAGGAAGTCGGGGAAGGACGCGTACCGCCCCTTCGCCTTGCGGTTGCGAACGATCGACTCCACGACGTTCTGCCCGACGTTGCGGACGGCGGTCAGGCCGAACACGATCGTGTCGTCACCGCGGGGGGTGAAGTTGGCGTCGGACTCGTTGACGTCCGGGGGGAGCACCTTGATGCCCATCTTGCGGCACTCGTTGAGGTAGACCGCGGACTTGTCCTTGTCGTCGCGCACGGACGTCAGCAGCGCGGCCATGTACTCGGCGGGATAGTTCGCCTTGAGATACGCCGTCCAGTACGACACGAGGCCGTACGCGGAGGAGTGGGCCTTGTTGAACGCGTACCCGGCGAAGGGGACCAGGACGTCCCAGACGGCCTGGATCGCCTGGTCGCTGTAGCCCTTTTCCCGGGCGCCCTTCTGGAAGTTGACGAACTCGGCGTCGAGTACTTCCTGTTTCTTCTTGCCCATCGCCCGGCGCAGCAGGTCGGCCTGGCCCAGCGAGTATCCGGCGAGGACCTGCGCGGCCTTCTGCACCTGCTCCTGGTAGACGATCAGGCCGTAGGTGATGTCGAGGACTTCCTTGAGCGGCTCTTCCAGCTCCGGGTGGATCGGGGTGATCTCCTGCTGGCCGTTCTTGCGCAGCGCGTAGTTGATGTGCGAGTTCATGCCCATGGGGCCGGGCCGGTACAGCGCGGAGACCGCGGAGATGTCCTCGAAGTGGTCGGGCTTCATCATGCGCAGCAGGGAGCGCATGGGCCCGCCGTCGAACTGGAAGACGCCGAGGGTGTCGCCGCGGCCGAGCAGTTCGAAGGTCTGGGGGTCGTCGAGCGGCAGCGAGAGCAGCTCGATGTCCTTGCCCTTGTTCTGCTTCACCATCTTGACGGCGTCGTCCATGATGGTGAGGTTCCGCAGGCCGAGGAAGTCCATCTTCAGCAGGCCGAGCGATTCGCAGGTGGGGTAGTCCCACTGGGTGATCGTCACCCCGTCGGTGTGCCGCACCCACACCGGGACGTGGTCCACGATCGGCTCGCTGGACATGATCACACCCGCCGCGTGCACGCCCATCTGCCGCACCAGGCCCTCCACACCGCGCGCGGTGTCGATGACCTTCTTCACATCCGGCTCGTTCTCGTACAGCCCGCGGACCTCGCCGGCCTCCGAGTACCGCGGGTGGTCGGGGTCGGTGATGCCGGAGAGCGGGATGCCCTTGCCGAGCACGTCGGCGGGCATGGCCTTGGTGATGCGGTCGCCCATCGCGTACGGATAGCCCAGCACCCGCGCCGAGTCCTTGATCGCGTTCTTCGCCTTGATCGTCCCGTACGTGCCGATCATCGCGACCTTGTCCGCGCCGTACTTCTCCGTGACGTAGCGGATCACCTCCGCCCGCCTGCGCTCGTCGAAGTCGATGTCCACATCCGGCATCGACACCCGCTCCGGGTTCAGGAACCGCTCGAAGATCAGCCCGTGCTCGATCGGGTCCAGGTCCGTGATCCCCATCGCGTACGACACGATCGACCCCGCCGCCGAGCCGCGCCCCGGCCCCACCGCGATCCCGTTGTTCTTCGCCCACATGATGAAGTCCGCGACCACCAGGAAGTACCCCGGGAACCCCATCTGGATGATGACGTCCATCTCGTACTCGGCCTGCTTCTGGCGGTCCTCGGGGACGCCGCCCGGGTAGCGGCGGGCCATGCCGCGGCGGACCTCCTCCTGGAACCAGGTGACCTCGGTGTAGCCGTCGGGGACCTCGAAGCGGGGCATCAGGTCCCGCTTGTCGAACCACCCCGCGGTGTCGATCTGCTCCGCCACCAGCAGCGTGTTCGCACACCCCTCCTGCCACGCGTCCGAGGAATCGATCGCATACATCTCCTCGGTCGACTTCAGGTAATAACCCGTCCCATCGAACCGGAACCGATCCGGATCCGACAGATTCTTCCCCGTCTGAATACACAGCAACGCATCATGCGCACCCGACTCCTGCGCATACGTGTAATGCGAATCATTCGTCACCAGCGGCGGAATCCCCAGCTTCCGCCCGATCTCCAGCAGCCCGTCCCGTACCCGCCGCTCGATCTCGATCCCGTGATCCATCAACTCCAGGAAATACCGCTCCTTCCCGAACACCTCCTGATACCCCGCCGCCGCCGCCAGCGCCTCGTCGAACTGACCCAGCCGCAACCGCGTCTGCACCTCACCCGACGGACACCCCGTCGAAGCGATCAGCCCCTCCGCGTGCTCAGCGATCACCTCCTTGTCCATCCGCGGCCACTTCTGCAGCCACCCCTCCGCATACGCATCCGACGACAACCGGAACAAATTGTACAAACCCGTACGGGACGACGCCCAGATCGTCTTGTGCGTATACCCCCCGGAACCCGACACGTCATCACGCTTCTGATGCGGCTGCCCCCACTGCACCTTCCGCTTGTTCCGCCGCGACTCCGGCGCCACATACGCCTCGATCCCGATGATCGGCGTCACCCCCGCCGCCGTCGCCTGCGCAAAGAAGTCATACGCACCATGCAGATTCCCGTGATCCGTCATCGCGATATGCGACATCCCCATCTCACGACACGCCGCGAACATGTCCTTCAACCGCGCCGCCCCGTCCAGCAGCGAATACTGCGTGTGCACATGCAGATGCGTAAAAGGCGGCTTGGCCACGGCGGAGGACCTCCAGCAGACGGTGGGCGCGAGGGCCCGGGCAGGAACGCTGGGAAGTCTAGGCGCCGGCACTGACAGCCCGGCCCCGGACCGGGGGGAAGCCAGGACCCCCCTTTAGCCGCCGTTTACCGTCGGCCATGGCAGAATCGCGCACGATGGAACATGCGGCCGTAACGATCAGGGCGACGCGCGCGGCGGTCTTCACCGCGCTGTGCATCACCCTGTCCGCGGGCGCCCACGTGCTCCTCTCCGCCACCCCGCTGCCGCTGGGCACCCTGGCCGCGCTCTCCGCCGGCGTCTTCGCCGTCGCCTTCCTGCTCGCCGGCCGCCGCGAGCGCGGCTACTGGGGCATCGCGGCCGTGCTCGTGCCCCTGGAGCTGGCCGCCGACACCGTCTTCACCGCCGGCCAGCACACCTGCTACGGGCGGTCCGGCGGCCCCGTCGCCGGCTCCATGCGCTCGCTGGGCTTCGACCTGCTCTGCTCCGGCGAGATCGGTACCCCGCTGGCCGGGATGACCAGCCGCGGCGAGGCCCTCGCGGGCACCGCCGCAAGCCCGTGGCTGCTGCTCGCCGCCCACGTCGGCGTCGGCCTGCTCGCCGCCGCCTGGCTGCGCCGCGGCGAGGCGGCGCTGGCCGGGCTGCTGCGCGCCGCCGCGGCGGTCGCCTTCCGCCCGCTGCTGCTGGCCGTGGCGAGCGTCACCGTCGCCCCGGTGCGGAGCACCGGCCGCCCCGGCCGCCGGTGGGACCGTACCCGCGCCGTCCTCCCGCGGCCGCACCTGCTGCACTCGGTCCTGCGGCGTGGCCCGCCGTGCCCGGCCGCTGCCTGATCCGGCAGCACCGCCGTCCGGCACGTCACCCGGCCACACCGATCACACACGAGGACCTCCCACCATGAGCAAGCGAAACAGCCAGGAAGCCAAGCGGGCCGCGCGCGAGCGGCTGCGCGCCGAGCGCGAGAAGCAGGCCAAGAAGGAGAAGGTGCGCCGGCAGCTCGCCGTCGGCGGCGCGGTCGTCGGCACGCTGGCCATCGTCGGCGGCATCGCCTTCGCGGTCACCAGCCTCGGCGGCGACGACGGCAGCGACAAGGACTGGGCCGCCGCCAAGAGCGCCAAGCTCGTCCAGCCCGCGAACGCCGAGGGCGACAAGGGCACCTCCGTCGTGCTCGGCGACAAGGACGCGAAGACGACGATCGACGTCTACGAGGACCTGCGCTGCCCCGCGTGCGCGCAGTTCGAGCAGCAGCTGGGCGAGCGCGTCAAGCAGGGCGCCGAGGACGGCAAGTACCAGCTGCGCGTCCACCTCGGCGACATCATCGACGGCAACTTCGGCGGCAGCGGCTCCAAGAACGCCGCGAGCGCCCTGGGGGCGGCCCTGGACGTCAGCCCCGAGGCGTTCAAGGAGTACCACGGCCTGCTCTACTCGACCGAGCACCACCCGCCGGAGAACGAGGACAAGTTCGCCGACAACGAGTACCTGCTGGACGTCGCGGACAACGTCGACGCGCTGAAGGGGAACAAGGAGTTCCGCAAGGCCGTCAACAAGGGCACGTTCGACAAGTGGGCCCTGGAGATGATCGACAGCTTCAACGACGCCGGCATCGAGGGCACGCCGACGATCAAGATCGACGGCAAGCAGGTCGAGGGCTCGGCGCTCCCCGCCGAGCTGACGAAGCTGGGCGCGTAACGCCCCCGCGTCGCCCGCGCGTCACGTGGCGGAGCGCCCGTCCAGCTCCGCCACGAACGCGTCCGCCACCGGCCAGGCGGACCGCGCCGCCTCCGCGTCGTAGTCCGCCAGGCCGGGGTCGGTGAACAGGTGCCCGGCGCCCGGGTAGCGGAAGACCTCCACGTCGGCGCCGGCCCGCCCCATCCGCAGGTACCAGGCCGTCTGCCAGTCGTGCGTCTCGAACGGGTCGGGGTCGGCCACGTGCAGCTGCACCGGAAGCTCGCCGGAGGCGGCCGCGGCCCCGTCGGCGACGTCGGACGTGCCGTGCATCAGCAGCAGCCCCCGCGCGTGCTCGTCGGCCAGCGCCAGGTTCTGCGCCAGTGCGCCGCCCAGCGAGAAGCCCGCGTACAGCACCCCGCCCGCCGAGTGCGGCGCCGCGGCGCGCACGGCCCGCGCCAGCAGCTCGTCCGTGCCGATCCCGTCCCTGACCTCCATGCCCTCCTCCACCGTCGCCGGCGTACGTCCGTCGAAGAGGTCGGGGACGACCACCTCGTGCCCGGCGGCGCGCCAGCGCTCCGCCGTCTCGTGCACGGCCGGACGCACTCCGTATACGGAGTGGAAAAGCAGAATCGTCATGCGCCCATCCTGGCAGATACCGTCAGGAGACCCGCGTTCGAAGGAGGCTCACGTGTCCACGGAGGAGGTGCTCCGGCCCGTCGTGGTCATCGGCGGTGCCGCGGCGGTCACCGCGGTCGCCGGGGTCGTGGTCGACCTGCTGCTCCGCCGGGCCGACGCCCGGCACCCCGAGACCCCGATATGGGGTCTGCTGCGCAGTTGCCGGGTGCCGCTGCAGTTCGTCCTGCTGACGTCGATCCTGCTGGGCACCTACAAGCGCTCGCAGCTGGCCGAGAGCAAGGACGCCCGCGAGGTGATCACCCAGGTCCTGACGCTGGTGCTGATCGCGTCGGTGGCCTGGCTGCTGACGAAGGTGCTCGCGGCCGCCGTGGAGCTGGCGTACCACCACTACAAGACCAAGGCCCGCGACTCCGCCCGCCGCCGGCGGGTGCGGACGCAGCTGACGCTGATCCAGCGCGTGGTGATGTTCGTCATCTGCACGATCGCCGTGGCCGCCATGCTGCTGACGTTCCCGCAGATGCGGGCGGTGGGCACCTCGATGCTCGCGTCCGCCGGCGTCATCGGCATCATCGCGGGCATCGCCGCCCAGTCGACGCTGGGCAACCTCTTCGCCGGGCTGCAGATCGCGTTCGGCGACCTGGTACGTATCGGCGACACCGTCGTCGTCGAGGGCGAGTGGGGGACGATCGAGGAGATCACCCTGACCTTCCTGACGGTGAAGACCTGGGACGAGCGCCGCATCACCATCCCCGTGTCGTACTTCACCAGCCAGCCCTTCGAGAACTGGTCGCGCGGCGGCTCCGAGCTGACCGGCACGGTCTACTTCCACCTGGACCACTCCGCGCCGGTGCCGGCGCTGCGCGAGCGGCTGCACGAGGTGCTGCTCGGCTGCGCCACCTGGGACGGCCGCGGCTGGAGCCTGGTGGTCACCGACACCACGCCGACCACCATGGAGGTACGCGCGCTGGCCACCGCGCGGGACGCGGACGCGCTGTGGGACCTGCGCTGCATGGTGCGCGAGGAGCTGATCACCTGGCTGCGCCAGAAGCACCCGTACGCGCTGCCGAAGGTGATGACGGCGCAGGCGCCGCTAAACGGCGCCGCCGCGCATGCTGCGGACGTCAAGCTGCCGTAGGACCCGGTCCACGATCTCGGGGTCGCAGCCCTCGCTGCGGGCGGCGAGCAGCTCGTGCCGGGCCGCGGACAGCAGCTCCGCGGTGATCTTCCGGCCGGTACGGACCCGCTCCAGCCGCCGGGCGTGCGCCTCGCGGCGCTCCTCGTCCACCAGGTCGGGGTAGAGCCGGGTGGCGATGCCGTACGCGGCCCGCTGCAACTGCTCCGCCATGTCCTCGGGCAGCTCCTGGACCTGCTCGATCTCCGCCAGCCGGGCCCGCGCCGCCTTCGCGGCGCGCAGCGCCAGCCGGCGCTCCAGCCGCCGCTCCGCCTCGGTGTCGGCGCCCACGCCGAGCCACCCGACCAGCCGGGGCAGCGTCAGCCCCTGGCAGACCAGGGTGGTCAGCACCACGGCGAAGGCGATGAACAGCAGGTCGCCGCGGTGCGGGAACGGGGCGCCGCCGTCCACCTCCACCGGGACGGCGAGCACCAGCGCCACCGAGGCCACGCCGCGCATCCCCGCCCACCACATGACGACGGTCTCCCGCCAGGTCGTCGGGATCTCCTCGGCGTCGTCCCGGTGCCCGCCGCGCCGGTGCAGCCGCTGCGCCAGCCACGCGGCGGGCAGCAGCCACAACAGCCGTACGCCCACGACCACGCCCACCACGGCGGCGGCCGCGCCCACCAGCTCTCCGTCGACGTCGCCGGAGCCGACGACAGCGTGCAGCTCAAGGCCGATGAGGCCGAAGGCGATGCCGGTGACGAGGGTGTCCACGACGTCCCAGAAGCTCCGCTCGGCGAGCCGGCCGAGGACGTCGTCGGGGTCCGTGGCGTACTCCGACAGGTACAGCGCGGTGACGAGCACCGCCAGCACCCCCGAGCCCTCGAACTCGTCCGCGATGAGGTACGCGGCGAACGGCACCAGCAGCGTGCAGCCGATCTTCAGCGTGGGGTCGTCGAGCAGCCGCATCAGCCGCTCGGCGGCCCAGCCGAGGGCGAAGCCGACGGCGAGCGCGACGACGGCGGACAGCGCCAGCATGCCCGCGGCGCCGGCGACCGAGAAGGTCCCGGTGACCGCCGCGGCGATCGCCACGTGGTAGAGCACGATCGCCGTGACGTCGTTGAAGAGCCCCTCCCCCTCCAGGATCGACACCAGCCGCCGCGGCAGCCCGAGCGAGCCGGCGATGGAGGTGGCGGCGATCGGGTCGGGCGGCGCCACCAGCGCGCCCAGCGCCACCGCGGCGGCCAGCGGCAGCCCGGGGAGGACGGCGTGCACGGCGGCCGCGACGGCCGCGGTGGTGACGAAGACCAGCGCGACGGCGAGCAGCAGGATGGGGCGTACGTTGACCGCGAACTGCCGCCAGGAGGTGCGCTGGACGGCGGCGTAGAGCAGCGGCGGCAGCACCAGCGGCAGGATGTAGTCGGGCGGGATCTCGACGTTCGGCACGAAGGGCAGCAGCGCCAGCACCCCGCCGAGCAGCGTCATCAGCACCGGCGCGGGCAGCCCCAGCCGCCGGGCGACGGGGACGGTGACGAGCGCGCCGAGCACCAGCGTCAGCAGCAGGGTGAGCTGGTCCATGGCGCTCCCGCCGGCGCGGTCGTCAGGCGCTGTCGGCGCGTACGGTGTCGAGCGCCCGGCGCAGGTCCTCGGGGTAGTCCGACGCGAACTCCACCCACCGGCCGTCCTCGGGGTGCTCGAAGCCGAGCCGTACGGCGTGCAGCCACTGCCGGTCCAGGCCCAGCCGGCGGGCGAGCGTGGGGTCGGCGCCGTACGTGAGGTCGCCGACGCACGGGTGCCGGTGGGCCGACATGTGCACCCGGATCTGGTGGGTGCGGCCGGTCTCCAGCTTGATGTCGAGGAGGCTGGCGGCGCGGAACGCCTCCACGAGGTCGTAGTGCGTGACGCTGGGCTTGCCGTCGGCGACGACGGCCCACTTGTAGTCGTGCACGGGGTGGCGGCCCACGGGGGCGTCGATGGTGCCGCTGAGCGGGTCCGGGTGGCCCTGCACCAGCGCGTGGTAGCGCTTGTCGACCGTACGCTCCCGGAACTGCTGCTTCAGCAGCGTGTACGCGCGCTCCGACTTGGCCACCGCCATCAGCCCCGAGGTGCCGACGTCCAGCCGGTGCACCACGCCCTGCCGCTCGGCGGCGCCGGAGGTGGAGATGGCGTACCCCGCGGCGGCCAGGCCGCCGACGACCGTGGGCCCGCTCCAGCCGGGGCTGGGGTGGGCGGCGACACCGACGGGCTTGTCGACGACGACCACGTGGTCGTCGTCGTGGACGACGGTCATCCCGGGCACCGGCTCCGCGACGATCCGCACCGGCGCCGCGGGCGCCGGCATCTCGACCTCCAGCCACGCGCCGGCCGTCACCCGGTCCGACTTCCCGGCCTCCCGCCCGTCGACGAGGACCTTGCCGGTGCCGGCCAGCTCGGCGGCCTTGGTCCTGGAGAACCCGAACATGCGGGCGAGCGCGGCGTCGAGCCGCTCGCCTTCGAGGCCGTCGGGTACGGGCAGGGTGCGGATCTCGGGAACGGTACTCACCCGGGAAGTATCGCAGGCGCGTGCGGGCGCGCCGGTCAACCGCGGTGGACCGTGCCGTCCGGGTCGAGGCCGCGGAAGGACAGGACGACGATGAGGATGCCGCCGCAGACGATCGCGGAGTCCGCGAGGTTGAACACGGCGAAGTGCTCGGGGGCGATGAAGTCCACGACGTGCCCCTCGAAGAAGCCCGGGGAGCGGAAGAGGCGGTCGGTGAGGTTGCCGAGGGGGCCGCCGAGCAGCAGGCCGAGCGCGACGGCCCAGGGCAGGCTGTAGAGCTTGCGCGCCAGCCGGGCGATGACCCCGATGACGAGCACGGCGATCAGCGTGAAGATGACGGTCATCGACTCGCCGATGCCGAACGCCGCGCCCGCGTTGCGGACGACCTGGAAGCGCAGCAGGTCGCCGACGATCTCGATGGAGCGGTTGTCCGGCTCCAGCTCGGCGACGACGATCAGCTTGGTGACGAGGTCGAGGGCGTAGACGAGGGCGGCGACGCCGAGGAGCACGCCGATGCGGCGGGGGCCGCGGCGCGCGGGCGCGCCGTCCTCCGCCGCGCCGGACTCGTCCGCCTCGCCCTCCCCGTCCGTCCCATCGGCCTTGTCGGCCTTGTCGGCCTTGTCAGCCTTGTCGGCGCCGGGGGCCCCGGGGGCGTCGGCGGTGTCGCGGGCCCGGGGGGCGCCGGCGGATTCCTCCGCGCCCCGCCCGTCCGCCGCGGAGGCGTCCTCGTCCTGCCCGCGGGGCTCCCTGGCGTCCCCGCTGATCCGCTCCGCCTCTGTCACGTGTGCCCTCCGGTGCGCTGACTGGGGTCGAGCGTACGACACACCCGTACGAGCCGTCGCACCACAGCCCGTAACCGCCGCGCACCGGCCCCGTCAGCGCCTCCGGCGCTCCCTCAGCGGCGCTCCTGCCGCTGCTTGCACTCCACGCAGAGGGTCGCCCGCGGGAACGCCTGCATCCGCGCCTTGCCGATCGGCTTGCCGCAGGACTCGCAGAGCCCGTAGGTGCCGTCGTCCAGCCGCACCAGGGCGCGCTCGGTCTGCACCAGCCGCTCCCGGGCGCCCGCGGCGAGCGCCATCTCGTGCTCGCGCGAGATGTTCTTCGTGCCCGTGTCGGCCTGGTCGTCGCCGGCGCCGCCGCCGGAGTCCCGCATGAGCCCGCTCACCGCCTCCTCGGAGGCCCGGATCTCCGAGCGCAGGCTCGCGACCTCGTCGAGCAGGCCCTGACGGGCCTCCGCGACCTCCTCGGGAGTCCAGGGGTCCTCCCCCGGACGCACGGCCAGCTCCCCCGGCCCGGCCGGGGCCGCCCCGCCCGCCGCCTCGGCGACCGGGGACTCCACAACCTGCGTCTTCTTTGCGACCACCGTCTTGGCTCCCGTCTTCTTCCCCGGAGACGTCCTGGCGGACGTCTTCTTGGCCGCCGCCTTCTTCGCCGGCCTGGCGGCCGGGGCGGCGGCCCGCGCCGCGGTTCTCCTCGCGGGCTCGGTCCCTTCGGCCGGCGCCCGGCGGGCCGCGGCCTTCTTCGCGGGCGGCGACTTCCGCGCGGGGGCGGCCCTGCCCGCGGCCGCCCCGGTCGCCGCCGTCTTCTTCCCCGCAGCCTGCTTCTTCGCGGCCGTCTTCTTCGCGGCCGCCTTGGTCGTGGCCGTCTTCTTCGCGGCCTTCTTCGCCGTGGCCTTCTTCGCCGTGGCCTTCTTGGCGGCGGTCTTCTTCCCGGCCGCCTTCGTCGCCTTCGTCGCCTTCGCCGCCCGCTCTCCCGTGGCCTTCGTCCCGGTGGTCCGGCCCGCGGTGGCCTTCTTCGCCGGCGCCTTCCTGGCCGGCGCCTTCTTCGCCGCCTTCTTCGCCGTCGTCTTCTTCGCTGTGGACTTCTTCGCCGCCGGCGCGGTCTTCTTCGCAACCATGGCCGGGACCCCTTCACATATTGTGATCTTGTTCGCGAACGGTGCCGGAACGATAAATCGACACTGCGTCCGCGGCAACAGGCCACGCCATGGCGGTCCGGTCTCCAACCGTTGTGCCCAGCCGTGCGCCCGGTAATCCCGGGCTCCCGCCTCACCCGCCCGGGGCCGCGCTGGGCCGAACCGCCCAGCGCCCCCGCCGCGGAAACCCGGTCGGCGGCCCGTACCGCGTGCCCGTACACTGTCGGGAGCGACAGGCGTGGATGGGGACGAGTAGCTCCGTACGCAGCCGAGGAGCGACCCGGGGACGGTGCGAGCCCGGGCGGCGTGCGCGGCGCGAAGATCACCCCGGAGCCGCCGGAGGAAAGCCCCCGGGCGAGTAGAACCGGCAGCGCTGCCCCAACGAGGGGGCGGTGGGCGCGGCGCGCGCTCCCCGCCAAGGAGGGTGGTACCGCGGGAGCCCCGGCTCTCGTCCCTCCGGTCGGCCGTCAGCACGCCAGCCGGAGGAAGAGCCCCCGATGACCACGCCCCTGTACCGCCCGGTCCCCGCCCAGGTCGACCTGCCCGCCCTCGAACACGCCGTGCTCGACTTCTGGCGGGAGCAGAAGGTCTTCGCCCGCTCCCTGGAGCAGTCCGAGGGCCGGCCCGAGTGGGTCTTCTACGAGGGCCCGCCCACCGCCAACGGCATGCCGGGCGCGCACCACATCGAGGCCCGCGTCTTCAAGGACGTCTTCCCGCGCTTCCGCACCATGCGGGGCTACCACGTTGCCCGCAAGGCCGGCTGGGACTGCCACGGGCTGCCGGTGGAGCTGGCCGTGGAGAAGGAGCTGGGCTTCAACGGCAAGCAGGACATCGAGGCGTTCGGCATCGCCGCGTTCAACGACAAGTGCCGCGCCTCCGTCCAGCGCCACACCGACGCCTTCGCCGCGCTGACCGAGCGCATGGGCTACTGGGTCGACCTCGACGACGCGTACTGGACGATGAACCCGGAGTACGTGGAGTCCGTCTGGTGGTCGCTGAAGCAGATCTACGACAAGGGCCTGCTCGTCCAGGACTACCGGGTCTCCCCCTGGTGTCCGCGCTGCGGCACCGGCCTGTCCGATCACGAGCTGGCGCAGGGGTACGAGACCGTCGTCGACCCCTCCGTCTACGTCCGCTTTCCCCTCACCTCCGGCCCGCTGGCCGGCGAGGCGTCCCTGCTGGTGTGGACGACGACCCCGTGGACCCTGGTGTCCAACACGGCGGTCGCCGCGCACCCCGACGTCACGTACGTGGTGGCCACCGACGGTGACGAGCGGATCGTCGTCGCCGAGCCGCTGCTGGAGAAGGTGCTCGGCGAGGGCTGGGAGCGGACCGGGCGGACCTTCACCGGACGGGAGCTGGAGCGCTGGACCTACCGCCGCCCGTTCGACCTGGTGGAGATCGAGGACGCGCACTTCGTCGTCAACGCGGACTACGTGACCACCGAGGACGGCACCGGCCTGGTGCACCAGTCGCCCGCCTTCGGCGAGGACGACATGCGGACCTGCCGGGCGTACGGCCTGCCGGTGGTCAACCCCGTCCGCTCCGACGGCACCTTCGAGGCGGACCTGCCCCTGGTCGGCGGGCAGTTCTTCAAGAAGGCCGACGAAGCGCTGGTCGCCGACCTGGAGGCGCGCGGCCTGATGTTCCGGCACGAGCCGTACGAGCACAGCTACCCGCACTGCTGGCGCTGCCACACCGCGCTTCTCTACTACGCCCAGCCGTCCTGGTACATCCGCACCACCGAGGTCAAGGACGCCCTGCTCCGCGAGAACGAGCGGACCACCTGGCACCCGGACTCCGTCAAGCACGGCCGCTACGGCG
Source organism: Streptomyces sp. MAR4 CNX-425 (assembly GCF_048656465.1). Lineage (NCBI taxonomy): Bacteria > Bacillati > Actinomycetota > Actinomycetes > Kitasatosporales > Streptomycetaceae > Streptomyces > Streptomyces sp. MAR4 CNX-425. The sequence continues at coordinate 509,879 of NZ_JBMDLF010000001.1, forward strand.
ACTGGCTGAACAACAACATCGACTGGGCCCTGTCCCGCAACCGCTACTGGGGCACCCCGCTGCCGATCTGGCGCTGCGCCGACGACCACCTCACCTGCGTCGGCTCGCTCGCCGAGCTGAGCGAGCTGACCGGCGCCGACCAGTCCGGCCTCGACCCCCACCGCCCGTACATCGACGAGGTCGCCTTCCCCTGCCCCGCCGACGGCTGCGCGCTGCGCGCGGAGCGGGTGCCGGAGGTCATCGACGCCTGGTACGACTCGGGGTCGATGCCCTTCGCGCAGTGGGGCTACCCGTACCAGAACAAGGACGTCTTCGAGGCCCGCTACCCCGCGCAGTTCATCTGCGAGGCCATCGACCAGACCCGCGGCTGGTTCTACACGCTGATGGCCATCGGGACCCTGGTCTTCGACCGTTCTTCCTATGAGAACGTCGTCTGCCTCGGGCACATCCTCGCCGAGGACGGCCGCAAGATGTCCAAGCACCTGGGCAACATCCTGGAGCCCATCCCGCTGATGGACCGGCACGGCGCGGACGCGGTGCGCTGGTTCATGGCCGCCGGCGGCTCGCCCTGGGCGGCCCGGCGGGTCGGCCACGGCACGATCCAGGAGGTCGTCCGCAAGACCCTCCTGACGTACTGGAACACGGTCTCCTTCCAGGCGCTCTACGCCCGCACCGCCGGCTGGGCGCCCTCCGCCGCCGACCCGGCGCCCGGCGACCGGCCGCTGCTGGACCGCTGGCTGCTCGGCGAGCTGGACGCGCTGACGGCCCGGGTGACCGAGGCCCTCGACGGCTACGACACCCAGCGCGCCGGCAAGCTGCTGTCCGCCTTCGTCGACGACCTGTCGAACTGGTACGTGCGCCGCTCCCGCCGGCGCTTCTGGCAGGGCGACGCGGCGGCGCTGCGCACGCTCCACGACGTGCTGGAGACGGTGACGCGGCTGCTGGCCCCGGTGGTGCCGTTCATCACCGAGCGGGTGTGGCAGGACCTCGTGGTGCCCGTCGTGCCGGACGCCCCGGCGTCGGTCCACCTGGCGGCCTGGCCGGAGCCGGCGGAGCCGGGCGCGGTGGCGTTCGACCCGGAGCTGTCGCGGCAGATGCAGCTCGTACGGCGCCTGGTGGAGCTGGGCCGGGCGTCCCGGGCGGAGTCCGGGGTGAAGACCCGGCAGCCGCTCTCGCGGGCGCTGGTGGCCGCGGCGGGCTTCGGGACGCTGCCGGCGGAGCTGCGCGCGCAGATCGCCGAGGAGCTGAACGTCACCGCGCTCGCCGGCCTCGCCGAGGCCACCGGCGGGGCGGCGGGGGGCTCGCTGGTGGACACCACCGCGAAGGCCAACTTCCGGGCGCTGGGCAAGCGGTTCGGCAAGCGGGTGCAGGACGTCGCGAAGGCCGTCGCGGCGGCGGACGCGGCGGCCCTGTCGGCCGCCCTGCGGGACGGCGGCAGCGCGACGGTGGAGGTCGACGGCGAGACCGTGACGCTCTCCCCCGACGAGGTCATCATCACCGAGACCCCGCGGGAGGGCTGGTCGGTGGCCTCCGACTCGGGCGCGACCGTGGCGCTGGACCTGGAGATCACCCCGGAGCTGCGCCGCGCGGGCCTGGCGCGGGACGTGATCCGGCTGGTCCAGGAGGCGCGGAAGAACTCCGGTCTGGACGTGGCGGACCGGATCCGGCTGCGCTGGTCGACGGCCGACCCGGAGGTCCGGCAGGCGCTGGCGGACCACGCCGGGCTGATCGCGGAGGAGGTCCTGGCGACGGACTTCGCGGCCGGCGAGACGGACGACGCGGCGGCGGCCGGCGCCGCGGGCGGCTACGGCGAGCCGTTCACCGACGAGCCGCTGTCCCTGACCTTCCGGCTCGTACGGGCCTAGCCCGCGGCGCGGGCGGCGCGGGGGCACCGCGCACGCCCCCGGGCGCAGGGCATAGGCGTGGGGAGCCGGGGCGGGCGATCGCAGGGCGGCGGAGGGCCGACGTCACCGTGAGCCTGTTCGGCCGGTCCCGGCCCCCTGCCCGTACCCGCGGCCCCGCCCCCTGTCGGACGACGGGGGGCGGGGCCGCGGGGCGGGGGCACACAATCGGGGGCACACAAAGGGCCGGGTCCCGCGGCGAGCGTTCCGCGGGACCCGGCCCTCTGCGATATGCCGACGACCGTCAGGCCGTGTTCAGTTGTCGTCCTCGTCGATGAGGAAGCCGCGCATCGGCGACGGCGGCTGCTGCATCGGACCGCCCTGCGGGCGTACCGGCGCCATGGGCTGCGTCATCGCCGGGGACATCTGCTGCTGGCTGCCGTACGACGGGCCGCCGCCGGGCTGCTGCCCGCGGGACGGCATGCCGCCCTGCTGGCCGCCCATCGTGCCGCCCCCCATGCTCGGGGGGCCGCTCATGGCGCCGGCGCCGGCCGGAGCCATCGACGGCGCCGGGGCGGGCGCCGACGCGGCGGGCAGCGAGGCCGCCGCGGCCGGGGTACGGGGCGGGGCGAGCGAGTCGTCCGCCTGGTTCTCCAGCTGGCGCAGCTGCGACTCCAGGTACGACTTCAGCCGGGTGCGGTACTCGCGCTCGAAGCCGCGCAGGTCCTCGACCTTGCGCTCCAGCGTGGCGCGCGCGGACTCCAGCGAGCCCATCGCCACGCGGTGCTTCTCCTGCGCGTCCCGCTCCAGGGCGTCGGCCTTGGCGCGCGCGTCGCGCTCCAGACCCTCGGCGCGGCTGCGGGCCTCACCGACGATCTTGTTGGCCTCGGCACGGGCCTCCGCGATCGCCTGGTCGGCGGTCTGCTGCGCCAGCGACAGCACCCGGGCGGCGCTGTCGCCGCCGGGGCCGCCCTGCTGCGGGCCGGGGCCGCCGTGCTGCTGCGGGGGGCCGCCGACGTGCTGCTGCGGCGGGCCGCCGTGCGGGGCGTGCTGGGGACCCCCGGGGCCGCCCGGGCCGCCGGGCCCCATGGGGCCGGGGCCGTGCGGGCCGTGGCCGGGACCGCCGGGGCCGCCGGGACCACCGGGGCCGCCCGGGCCGCCGGGACCACCCGGACCGCCGGGGCCCATGCCGCCGGGACCTGCGGGCAGCTGGGGTGCGCCGGAAGGCAGCTGGGGCGGGCCGCCCTGCGGCGGGCCCATCTGCTGCGGCGGCACCGGCTGCGGGCCCGATATGGCGGCGGGCACCGGCCCGCCGTGTCCGGGCGGGCCCTGGCGGTCCTGCGGCGGTCCGCCGTGCCCCGGTGGGCCGGGGCGGTCCTGCGGTTCGGGGCCCTTGCGCATCCCCTGGTTCTGCGCCGCGGCCCGGGTAGCGGCGGCCAGCTTGGCCCGCAGGTCCTCGTTCTCGCGGAGCAGCCGGGTCAGTTCGGCCTCGACCTCGTCGAGGAACGCGTCGACTTCGTCCTCGTCGTAGCCCTCTCGGAGTCGGACGGTCGTGAACTGCTTGTTCCGCACGTCCTCGGGGGTCAGCGGCATTTCTTCACCTCAACGTAGTCATCGGCGACATCGGCATATCGGCAGTCTTCGCCCCGCTGCATCATCACCTCGCTCCGCCCACCACGGTGAGCAGGATGTAGACGATGATCATTAGGACGAAGAAGGACAGGTCCAGCGCCACGCCCCCTAGACGCAGTGGCGGGATGAACCGCCGCAGGAGCTTGAGTGGTGGATCCGTGACCGTGTAGGCGCCCTCAAGCAACACCACCATGGGCTTGCCCGGCTCCCAGGAGCGGGCGAACATGAACACGTAGTCCATGATCAACCGGAAGATCAGCACGATCAGGAAAACGAACAGCGCGATGTAGATCACTTGAAGCGCGACGTCCATCTCGCTGTGGTCCTCTCCCCTTCGCGTTCCGGCCCCACGGCCGCTCGCACAGTGTTGCTTGGCTCAGCTTTGGTTGAAGAACCCGCCCTCTGCGATGCGGGCCTTGTCCTCCGCTGTTACGTCGACGTTAGCAGGCGACAACAGGAACACCTTCTGAGTCACTCGCTCGATGCTGCCGTGCAGACCGAAGACGAGTCCAGCCGCAAAGTCGACAAGTCGCTTCGCGTCCGTGTCGTCCATCTCGGTCAAGTTCATGATCACCGGCGTGCCCTCGCGGAAGTGTTCCCCGATGGTACGCGCCTCGTTGTACGTACGCGGGTGCAGCGTCGTGATCCGGTAAGGCTCCCGCTCGGACACGACCTTGGGCATGATCACCGGCGCACTCTTCTCCAGGCTGGGACGGTCAGGTGTGATGGAAGACACGGGAGCGATTCGCCCCGAACGCCCCGATTCGGGCAGCAGTCCCGCCGAACGCCCCGCGGGCTCCCGGTCCGTGGGGCGCTCCCGCTGCGGCGGCGGAGCGGCGATCGCCCGGGGCGGCTCCTCCTCTTCCTGCGGCTGCGGCTGCGGGGCCTGGTGGCGGTGGCGCCGCTCGGGCTCGGGCTCCGGCTCGAACTCGTCGTCGGGGTCGTACCCCGGGCCGTCGTACCCATCGTCCTCCACGAGGCCGAGGTAGACCGCCATCTTGCGCATTGCGCCGGCCATGCTCTACGCCCTCCGCTCTGCGGTGGATCGGCTCTTGTCGCCAGTGACGTGATCCACGCTGCCCTGCCTGAATTGACCGGGAATGAAGCTTATTTTCTACTGTCGTCCGACTCGCTTGGCGACGTTACCGGAGCTGAGGCCGGACTCCGAGTACCGCGGTGCCGACGCGTACGTGTGTCGCTCCTGCGGCAATTGCCTCCTCAAGGTCACCGCTCATCCCTGCCGAGACCATCGTTGCACCGGGATGCGCCGCGCGCACGCGGGATGAGATTTCCATCAGCCGCCCGAACGCCGCCCGTTGCCGGCCCGCGTACGTCCCGGCCAGCGGCGCGACCGTCATCAGGCCGCACAGCCGCAGCCCTTGGGCCGCCGCCACCGCGTCCGCGAGCGCCGGCACGTCGGCGGGCGCGACGCCGCCGCGGTCCCCCGTCGCACCGCCGCCGGAATCCCCGCCGGGCTCCGCGCCGTTGCCGAGGTCCCGGTCGAGCGCCACCTGGAGCAGACAGCCCAGCTCGCGCCCCTCGCGGGCGGCCGCGGCGGCGAGCGCGGTGACCAGCCGGGGGCGGTCGACGGAGTGCACGTAGTCCGCGTAGCGGGCGACGGAACGGGCCTTGTTGGTCTGCAACTGGCCGACGAAGTGCCAGGTGAGCGGCGCGTCCGCGCCCCGCTCCGCGCGCGCCTGCGCAACCAGGGCGGCCTTGCCGGCGGCCTCCTGGTCGCGGTTCTCGGCCACGTTCCGTACGCCCAGGTCGGCCAGGAGCAGCGCGTCACTGGCGGGATAGGTCTTGGTCACGACGACGAGGGTGACCTCCTCGCGCTTGCGCCCGGCCGCGGCGCACGCGCCGGCGATACGTTCCTCCACCCGCGCCAGGTTCGCCGCCAACTCGTCCCGGCGCTCCGGGCCGCCCTCCGGCACCCCGCCGTCCCCCGTGATCCCGTCCATCATTCCCCGTCCAGCCAGACGTACCCCGCGTGCCGGCCGGTGGCACCTTCGCGCCGGTACGAGAAGTGGTCCCCGGACTCCAGCGTGCACACCTCCGACACTGTGATCATTCCCACACCCAGCGCTTCCAACTGCGCGACCACACCCGCACGGATGTCCAGTGCCGGCGTCCCCCAGCTCGTCGTCGCCCGCGCCGCGGGCACCTGCCCGCCGGCCTCGTCGCGCAGCGCCTCGGGCACCTCGTAGCAGCGGCCGCAGACCGCCGGCCCGAGGTGGGCGACGATCCGCGCCGGCGCGGCGCCCAGCCCGGCCATCGCCTCGACCGCGGCCCCGGCCACCCCGGCGACCATGCCGGGCCGCCCGGCGTGGGCGGCGCCCGCCACCCCGGCCCGCGGGTCGGCGAGGAGCAGCGGTACGCAGTCGGCGCCGCGGGCCGCGAGCGGCACGCCGCGGGCGCGGGTGACGACGGCGTCCACGGCCGGCGGGGGCGACTCGCCCCACGGGCCGTCCACGACGGCGACGTCGCGCCCGTGCACCTGGTGCATCCACACGACGCGCTCCGGCGCCACCCCGAGTGAGCGGGCGGCGCGGTCGCGGTTGACGGCGACCGCCGCCGCGCTGTCGGCGGTGGTGCCGACGGTGCCGCCGCCGAGGTTCAGCTCCGCGTACGGAGCGGCGCTCACGCCGCCCCACCGGTCGGTGAAGGCGAAGTGAGCGCCGCCTGTCGTGTATGTCTGCCCTATCACGGGTCGTACGTTACGGGATCAACCCGCCGGTTACTTCAGGAAGTCCGGCACGTCCAGCTCCTCGGCCTCGCTGTCCTGGTACGGCCGGGCCGCCGGCACCTGCGGCGTGGCGGCCGGCGGGGGCGGCGGCGGGGCGCTCTCCTCGGTGTCGCCGGACAGCGAGCCGAGGCCGCTGAACGCGGGCCGCTCCGGCTCCGCGGGCCGGGCGGCCGGCCCGGTGTCCGCGACCGACTCGGCTGGAGCGTCGTCGCGGCCGCTGTACGAGCCGAGGACCTTGTCCCGGTTCTTCGACGGCAGCTGGCCGCCGTCGAACCCGGCGGCGATGACCGTGACCCGCACCTCGTCGCCGAGGGCGTCGTCGATCACCGCGCCGAAGATGATGTTCGCCTCCGGGTGGGCGGCCTCGCTGACCAGCTGGGCGGCCTCGTTGATCTCGAAGAGGCCGAGGTCCGAGCCGCCGGAGATGGACAGCAGCACGCCGCGGGCGCCGTCGATGGACGCCTCCAGCAGCGGCGAGGAGATCGCCATCTCGGCCGCCGCCACCGCGCGGTCGTCGCCGCGCGCCGAGCCGATGCCCATCAGCGCCGAACCCGCCTCCGACATCACGGACTTGACGTCCGCGAAGTCCAGGTTGATCAGGCCGGGCGTGGTGATGAGGTCGGTGATGCCCTGGACACCGGAGAGCAGCACCTGGTCCGCGGAGCGGAAGGCGTCGAGAACGCTCACCTGGCGGTCGGAGATCGACAGCAGCCGGTCGTTGGGAATCACGATGAGGGTGTCGACCTCGTCGCGGAGCGCGGCGATGCCGTCCTCCGCCTGGTTGGCGCGGCGCCGGCCCTCGAAGGTGAACGGGCGGGTCACGACGCCGATGGTGAGCGCGCCCAGCGAGCGGGCGATGTTGGCCACGACGGGCGCGCCGCCGGTGCCGGTGCCACCGCCCTCGCCGGCGGTGACGAAGACCATGTCGGCGCCCTTGAGCACCTCCTCGATCTCCTCCCGGTGGTCCTCGGCGGCCTTGCGGCCGACATCCGGGTTGGCGCCCGCGCCGAGTCCGCGGGTCAGCTCGCGACCGACGTCGAGCTTGACGTCCGCGTCGCTCATCAGCAGTGCCTGCGCGTCGGTGTTGATCGCGATGAACTCGACGCCCTTGAGACCGACCTCGATCATCCTGTTGATGGCGTTGACGCCACCGCCGCCGATACCGACGACCTTGATGACCGCGAGGTAGTTCTGTGGTGCTGCCACGTCGAAGGCCTCTCGCCTCGAGTTACGTCTGCCGTTTGTGGGGGTCCCCGAACGCCGGTCGGACCCTAAGCGTGAAGTTTAGGGTTCCCGCAGCATCCCGTACCTGGACTCTTGGAACGAGACACTAAGTCGACAAGGCTTCCGCGTTCAATGAACACGCCGAACCTCCCGTTTTTCTTTTCACCCTATGTGATCAGGCGTTGCGGCCCCTCACGGGGGGTCTGAACTGCGCTGTTGTGCGTCAACTCGCCGACGCCGCGGGGGCGCTGGGAACGCTGACGTCGAAGTACCGCGCATCGCGCTCCGCTTTCATGACGGCCGCGAGCGCCTTCGACTTCGCCGCGCCGCGCTCCGCGCTGCCCCAGAGCACCGTGCGCCCGCCGGTCAGCTCCAGCGTGACGGAGTCATATGAACGCACCAGGAGGGTGCGGGTGTCACGGCGCACGCTCTCGGAGAGCGCGCCCGCGACCCGCACCGCGCTCTCCCGGAGCCGCTGCCGGCCGAAGCGCTCCAGGCTCGGGGAGTCCGCGACCCGCATCTCCACCACCGGCACGTTCTCCGGCGGCGTCCGCACGGTGGCGAACCGCACGCCCTCCTCGTCGACTTCCACGAAACCCTCCCCCTTGCGCAGCAGCACCGCGGGCCGCCGTTCGGTGACCTTCACCACGACCCGGTGCGGCCAGACGCGGTCGACCTCCACCGTGTCGATACGCCGCAACTCGGCCGCCAGCCGCGCCTCGACCGCGTCCGTGTCGACGGTGGCCATCGGCACGTCCTCGGCGATGCGGGCGGAGTCGAGCACCTCCTCGGGAGTGAGCACGTCCGTGCCGGTGACCGACACCCGCTCCACCCGCAGCCAGCCGGAGCCGTACAGCGCCCAGCCGGCGAACCCGCCGAGCACGACCGCCGCGACCAGCACGGCGACCAGCGTCCGGCGGCCCGGCAGCCGCGGGCGCCGGGACCGGCGCCCGGCCGGCGCCCGGGCGGCGTCGTCCGGGCCGCGGCCGGACGGGGCGCCGCGGCGCTCCCCGCGGCCGGCCGCCGCCTTCTCGCGGACCGCTCCGGCCATCCCCGTACCCCCTGCCTGGTGTGGTGAGATCGGAGCCCTATGATCCCCGCCGGCCCGCCACGGCCTCGTACACCATGCCGACGAGGAGGTCGTCGGCATCCCTCCGGCCGAACTCCGCGGCCGCCCGGGACATCTCGTGCAGCCGCTGGCGGTTGGTGAGCACCGGCAGCACCTCCTGGCGCACCCAGTCCGGCGTCAGCTCCGCGTCGTCGACGAGGAGTCCGCCGCCGGCCTTGACGACCGGCTGGGCGTTGAGGCGCTGCTCGCCGTTGCCGATGGGCAGCGGGACGTACGCGGCCGGGAGCCCGACCGCGGAGAGTTCGGCGACCGTCATCGCGCCGGCCCGGCAGAGCATCATGTCCGCGGCGGCGTAGGCGAGATCCATCCGGTCCACGTACGGCACCGGGGCGTACGCCGGCATGCCGGGCATATTGTCGACCTGCGGCAGCTCGTTCTTCGGCCCGACGACGTGCAGGATCTGCACGCCGGAGCGCTGGAGGTGCGGCGCGACCGCCTCGACGACCTCGTTGAGGCGCCGGGCGCCCTGCGAGCCGCCGGAGACCAGCAGCGTCGGCAGGTTGGGGTTGAGCCCGAACGCGGCGCACGCCTCGGCGTGCAGCGCGCCGCGGTCGAGGGTGGCGATGGAGCGGCGCAGCGGGATGCCGACGTAGCGCGCGTGCCGCAGCTTGCTGTCGGGCGTGGAGACGGCGACGAACTTGGTGTAGCGCGAGCCGATCTTGTTGGCCAGGCCCGGGCGGGCGTTGGCCTCGTGCACCACGATCGGCACGCCGCGGCGCTTGGCCGCCAGAAAGCCGGGCAGCGCGACGTAGCCGCCGAAGCCCGCGACGCAGTCGGCCTTCGTGCGCTCCAGCACCTCCTCGGCGGCCCTGATGGTGCCGCGCAGCCGTCCGGGGACGGTGATCAGCTCGGGCGTGGGCTTGCGCGGCAGGGGGACCGCGGGGATCAGCGCCAGTTCGTAGCCGCGCTCCGGGACCAGCCTGGTCTCAAGCCCGCGCTCGGTACCGAGCGCCGTGATGCCCACCGTCGGGTCCTGCCTGCGCAGGGCGTCGGCGAGGGCGAGCGCGGGCTCGATGTGGCCGGCGGTCCCCCCACCGGCGAGTACGACATGCACCGAATTTCACCGCTCTCCGCGAGGGCCGCCCGCCGGCGGTCCGTCACCTTGTTTTCCTGGCTGTTCTGGATCTGTCTGCGGCGCTCCCCGGCCGTTTTCCGGCGAGCACCCTTCTAGCGGACTGCAGCACCCCCGCGGGCCGCACGGCCAGCGCCGCCCGCGCCGCCGGTTCCTCGCGCGCGAACGCGATCAGCAACCCCACGGCGAACATCGCCGGCAGCAGGGCGGAGCCTCCGTAGGAGAACAGCGGGAGGGGAACGCCGGCGATGGGCAGCAGTCCCAGGACCGCGCCGATGTTGATCACGACCTGCGCCATGATCCAGGCGGTCACGCCCCCCGCGGCGTACCTTACGAAGGGGTCCTCCGTACGTCCGGCCACGCGGATACCCGCATAGCCTAGAGCCGCGAAGAGGGCCAGCACCGACAGCGTCCCCGCCAGGCCGAGTTCCTCCCCGGTCACGGCGAAGATGAAGTCGGTGTGCGGTTCCGGGAGTTCGCCCCATTTTTCCATACTCGCGCCGAGGCCCGAGCCGAACCAGCCGCCGGAGGCGAGGGCGTAGATGCCGTGCAGACCCTGCCAGCAGATGTCGCCGGGGCCCGGGTCGGTGGCGCCGATGCAGCGCAGCCGGTCCATCCGGTGCGGGCTGGAGGTGAACGCCACCACCGTCAGCGTCACGCCGACCGCGATGACCGTGCCGAACAGCCGGGTCGGGGCGCCGGCCACCCACAGCAGGCCCAGCAGGATCGCGGCCACGATCATCGCGGTGCCCATGTCGCCGCCGAGCATGATGAGGGCGAGGATCAGCAGCGCCACCGGCACCAGCGGCACCAGCATGTGCTTCCACTGGGTGAGGAGCTTCTTGTCCTGTTTTCGCGCCAGCAGGTCGGCGCCCCACATCACCAGCGCCAGCTTGCCGAACTCGCTGGGCTGCAACTGGAACGGGCCGCCGAAGTTCAGCCAGTTGGTGTTGCCGCCCACGGACTGCCCTATCCCCGGCACCTGCACCAGGGCCATCAGGAACAGTGACGCGGCCAGCATCGGGTACGCGAGCGCGCGGTGCAGCCGGATCGGCATCCGGGAGGCGGCGAGCAGCAGCAGGGTGCCGAGGACGGCGGCGACGAGCTGCTTGCGGAAGTAGTACGTGGACGCCAGGCCGCTGTTGAGCGCCTCGATCTGGGAGGCGGAGAAGACCATGACCAGGCCCAGCACGGTGACCAGCAGGCTGCCGCCGAGCAGCAGGTAGTACGCGGTCAGCGGCCGGTCCCAGGCGCGGCGCACCCGGCGCGCGAGCCGGCGCGGGCCCGCCGCGCCGGCGGCCGGGCGGCGGGCGGCGCGGGCCGTACGGGCGGTACGGGCCGTCCGCGCCGGGCGCGCGTCGGGGACGGCTGCGCCGCGGCCGCCCCGGGCGGGCCGCGGCGGGTTCTTCGACGCCGCGCCGCGCCCGGCCGCCGGCCGCCGCGCGCCCCGGTCCTGGTCCGCTCTGCTCATCGGTCCCGGTCCGCTCTGCTCATCCGCCGTCTCCTCGCTGGCCCCGCACACCGCCCATGGGCAACGAGGTTGCCACGCCGACGCCCCGCCGGGGGGTATGACGCGACGGTACGCGGTCCCCTTCGGGCCGCCGGGACCCCGGGCCCGTCGTTCGGACCCGGCCGGTTCAGAAAGCAGGGGCGGCGCTCACGCACGCGCCGGGGATGCCGCCACGTGCGCCTGTACGCCGTGGTGGGCAGTGCCGGGTTCCCCCACGGCGCTTCGCGCGTGGGGCGGGCCTCCGGCGGGTCCGGCAGGGGCCGCAGGACCGGGTCCACGGGCCGTCGCCCGTCCGACCGCCCGCGCGCGGCAGGGGAGCCCGGCATCCGCGCCGCCGCGTTACCCGGATCCCCCGGGGCCGCCGGAGGCGAGTTCGCGGACGGCGGCGGCGAAGGCGTCGCCGCGCACGTTGTAGTTCGTGAACATGTCCATCGAGGCGCAGGCCGGCGCCAGCAGCACGGTGTCGCCGGCCCGGGCCAGCCGCGCCGCCTCGGCGACGGCCGCGGCCATCGCGCCGGAGTCGGTCCGGTCGACGTCCACCACCGGCACCCCGGGCGCGTGCTTGGCCAGCGCGTCGGCGATCAGCGCCCGGTCCCGGCCGATCAGCACCGCGCCGTGCAGCCGCCGCGCCGCGCCCGCGACGAGGTCGTCGAAGGTGGCGCCCTTGGCCAGCCCGCCGGCGATCCACACGAGGCCGTCGTACGCCGCCAGCGACGCCTCGGCGGCGTGGGTGTTGGTCGCCTTGGAGTCGTCCACGTAGGTCACGCCGCCGGTCTCGGCGACCCGCTCGATGCGGTGCGGCTCGGGGCGGAAGGCGCGCAGCCCCTCGCGTACGGCCGCGGGCGCGGCCCCGTACGCGCGCGCGAGGGCGGCGGCGGCGAGGCCGTTGGCGACGTTGTGCGGGGCGGGCGGGTGCACGTCGGCGACGGCGGCCAGCTCCTGCGCCGTGCCCTGCGGGTCCGGCACGAACGCCCGGTCCACCAGCAGGCCGTCGACCACGCCGAGCTGCCCGGGCGCGGGCGTGCCCAGGGTGAAGCCGACCGCGCGGCAGCCCTCCTCGACCTCGGCCGCGCGCACCAGCTCCTCGGTGGCGGGGTCCGCGGCGTTGTAGACGCACGCCACCCGGTTGCCTTCGTAGATACGGCCCTTGTCGGCCGCGTACGCCGCCATGGAGCCGTGCCAGTCGAGGTGGTCGGGGGCGAGGTTCAGGACGGCGGCGGAGTGCGCGCGCACGGACGGCGCCCAGTGCAGCTGGTAGCTGGACAGCTCGACGGCGAGCACGTCGTACGGCTCCCCGCCGGTGACGACGTCGACGAGCGGGACGCCGATGTTGCCGACGGCGGCGGTGCGCAGCCCGGCGGCGCGCAGCATCTCGGCGAGCATCTTGACGGCGGTGGTCTTGCCGTTCGTCCCGGTGACGGCCAGCCAGTCCGCGGCGTTCGGCGGCCGCAGCCGCCAGGCCAGCTCCACGTCGCCCCAGACCGGCACGCCGGCCGCCGCGGCGGCGGCGAAGAGTGGGGCGGACGGCTTCCATCCGGGCGTGGTGACGACCAGCTCGGTGCCCGCAGGCAGGGTGTCGCCGTCGCCGAGGCGTACGGTGACACCCAGCGGCGCCAGCTCCGCGGCCTGCGCCCGGGCCCGGTCGTGGTCGGCGCCGTCGACGACGGTGACCGCCGCGCCCAGCCGGTGCAGCGCGCGGGCGGCGGGCCCGCCGCTGACCCCGAGCCCGGCGACGGTCACGGCCCGGCCGGCGAACTCGCTCACCGGGCCGCCCAGCCGGCGTAGAAGATGCCCAGGCCGACGATCACGCACATGCCCTGGATGATCCAGAATCTGACCACCACCAGCACTTCGCTCCAGCCTTTCAGCTCGAAGTGGTGCTGGAGTGGCGCCATTCTGAAGACCCGTTTGCCGGTCAGCCGGAACGACCCGACCTGGATCACCACGGACAGGGTGATGAGGACGAACAGGCCGCCGAGGATGGCGAGGAGCAGTTCGGTGCGGGAGGCGATGGCCAGGCCCGCGAGCGCGCCGCCGAGGGCCAGCGAGCCGGTGTCGCCCATGAAGATCTTCGCCGGCGAGGTGTTCCACCACAGGAAGCCGAAGCAGGCGCCCATCAGCGCGGAGGCCACGACGGCGAGGTCGAGCGGGTCGCGTACGTCGTAGCAGGCGCCCGGGTTGGTCAGGACGTCCGCGTTCAGGCAGGACTCCTGGTACTGCCAGACGCCGATGAACACGTACGCGCCGAAGACCATCACGGAGGCGCCGGTGGCCAGGCCGTCCAGGCCGTCGGTGAGGTTCACGCCGTTCGACATCGCCAGGATCATGAACAGCGCCCACAGGACGAACAGCACGGGGCCGATCGACCAGCCGAAGTCCTGGGTGAAGGACAGCTTCGTGGACGCGGGCGTCAGCTGGCGGTGGTCCTCGAAGTTCAGCGACAGCACCGCGAAGGCGATGCCGACGGTGAACTGGCCGAGCATCTTCGCCTTGGCCCGCAGCCCCAGGCTGCGCTGCTTGACGATCTTGATGTAGTCGTCGAGGAAGCCGACCAGGCCGAGGCCGGCCATCAGGAAGAGCACCAGCAGCCCGGAGTACGTGGGCGAACTGCCGGTGGCGACCTTGGTGATCGCGTACGCGATGATCGTGGCCAGGATGAACGCGACGCCGCCCATCGTCGGCGTGCCCCGCTTGCTGTGGTGCGCCTGCGGGCCGTCGTCGCGGATGAACTGCCCGTACCCGCGCCGGGCCAGCAGCTTGATCAGCAGCGGGGTGCCGATGAGGGAGAAGAAGAGCCCGAGGGCCCCGGAGAAGAGGATCTGCCTCATCGGGCGGCGCCCTCCTCGCCGAGCAGCCCTTCCGCCACGCGCCACAGCGCCTCGGATTTGGACGCCTTGACGAGCACGACGTCTCCCGGCCGCAGCTCGCCGCGCATCAGGTCGACAGCCGCGTCGACGTCGGACACGTGCACCGACTCCTCACCCCACGAACCCTCGTTCTTCGCGCCCATGTCCAGCCAGGCGGCCTCCTGCCGGCCCACTGCCACGAGCTTGCTGATGCCCAGGCGGACGGCCAGCCGGCCCACGCCGTCGTGCTCGGCCATGGCGTGATCGCCCAGCTCCGCCATCGCGCCCAGCACGGCGTACGTCCGTCCCCCCGGCGCCGCGCCGCCCCGGCCCATGGCGGCGAGCGCGCGCAGGGCGGCCCGCGTGGACTCGGGGTTGGCGTTGTACGCGTCGTTGACGACCGTCACGCCGTCGGCCCGCCGCCTGACCTCCATGCGCCGGCCGGACAGCGCCTCGGCGGCGGAGAGCGCCTCGGCGATCTCCGCCGGGGGCATGCCCAGCTCGTACGCGACGGCGGCGGCGGCAAGCGCGTTCGACACGTGGTGCTCACCGTACAGCCGCATGATCACACCGGCGCTGCCCGCGGGCGTGTGCAGGGTGAATTCCGGCCGCCCGTCGGCGGTGAGGCGGACGTCCGCGGCGCGTACGTCCGCCTCGGGCGCCTCTCCGTAGTAGACGGTGCGCGCGCGGGTACGGGACGCCATCGCGCGGACGAGGGGGTCGTCGGCGTTGAGCACCGCGACCCCGCCCTCGGCCCCCGGCGGCAGCGCCTCCACCAGCTCGCCCTTGGCCTCGGCGATCTGCTCCCGGCCGCCGAACTCGCCGATGTGCGCGGTGCCGACGTTGAGGACGAGGCCGATCCGCGGCGGCGTCACCGCGGCCAGCTCCCGGATGTGCCCGAGACCGCGGGCGCCCATCTCCAGCAGCAGGTACCGGGTGTCGGCGGCGGCCTGGAGGGCGGTGACGGGATGGCCGATCTCGTTGTTGAACGACCCGTGGGTGTAGACCGTCGGGCCGAGGCGCTCCAGCAGCTGAGCGAGCAGGTCCTTGGTGGACGTCTTGCCGGAGGAGCCGGTGAGCGCGACGAGCGCGGTGAGCGAGCCGTGGAGGCGGGCGACGACGTGCCGGGCGAGCGCGCTGAGCGCCGGGGGCACGGAGCCGACGACGACGGTCGGCACGCCCTCGACGGGGCGGGTGCCGAGGACGCCGGTGGCGCCGGCAGCGACGGCGCGGGCGGCGTAGTCGTGCCCGTCGACGTGCTCGCCGGCGAAGGCGGCGAAGAGGCAGCCCGGCACCGTGTCCCGGGAGTCGATGACCACGGGGCGGGTGACCTGCGCCTGCGGGTCGGCCACGCCGTGCAGCTCGCCGCCCGTCAGGTCGGCGACCTCGGCGAGGCTGAGCGGAATCACCGGTCTCCTCCGGCGGGGGCGGCGGGATCCACGGAGCCGGGGTACCCGGCGGACGCGGCGGGCCCGGCGGACGCCTCGGGGGCGGCGCCCCCGGCGGGCGGGCGGTCGGACGGCGCGGCGGCGCCCGGGCGCTCGCCGCCCGGCGGCCCCGCGGGCCCGCCACCGCGCGCCGGCGCGGCTTCCGGCCCGGGTTGCGGACCGTCGCTCCCGCAGCCAACGGCCCCGCCGGCGAGGCGCTCGTAAATCGCCCGGCGCAGCTCGTCGCGGTCGTCGAAGGGACGTACCACGCCGGCCGTGTCCTGGCCCTGCTCGTGGCCCTTGCCCGCGATCAGCACCGTGTCCCCGGCGCCGGCGCGGGCCACCGCGATGGCGATGGCGCCGGCCCGGTCGGCCTCGACCAGCACGTCGCCGCGCTCGTAGACCGGCACCTCGGCGGCGCCGGCGAGCATCGCGGCGAGGATCGCCAGGGGGTCCTCGGAGCGGGGGTTGTCGGAGGTGAGCACCGCGGTGTCGGCGAGCCGGCCGGCGGCGGCGCCCATCGGGCCGCGCTTGTGCGGGTCGCGGTCGCCGCCGCAGCCGACGACGACGTGCAGCCGGTTCGCGGTGACCTTGCGCAGCGCGCGCAGCACGGACTCCAGCGCGTCGGGCTTGTGGGCGTAGTCCACGACGGCGAGGTAGCCCTGGCCCGCGTCGACCCGCTCCAGCCGGCCCGGCACCCCCGGCACGGCGGCCACGCCGCGGGCGGCGGTGGCCGGGTCGACGCCGGCGGTGACGAGCGCGGCGATGGCGGCGAGGGTGTTGGAGACGTTGAACGTGCCGGGCAGCGGCGCCTGGGCCGGGACGGCGACGCCGCCCGGGCCGACGGCGGTGAACGTGGAGCCCAGCACGCCGATCTCGACGTCCTCGGCGCGCCAGTCGGCGTCCGGGTGGCCCTCGGCGGAGTACGTGGTGACGGGGTACGCGCCGCCGCCGTCGGGGGCCGCGGCCTCCCCGGCGAGGCGGGCCCCGTACTCGTCGTCGATGTTGACGACGCCCGCCCGCGACCGGGCCGGCGTGAACAGCTGCGCCTTGGCCCGGTAGTAGTCCTCCATGTCGGTGTGGAAGTCCAGGTGCTCGGGGCTGAGGTTGGTGAAGACGGCGACGTCGAAGAGGACGCCGTCGACCCGGCCCAGCACCAGCGCGTGGCTGGAGACCTCCATCGCCACCGACGCCACGCCGCGCTGCCGCATCACCGCGAACAGCGCCTGGAGGTCCGTCGCCTCCGGCGTGGTCCGCTCCGACTTCAGCCGCTCGTCGCCGATGCGCGTCTCGACGGTGCCGATGAGGCCGGTGAGCCCGCTGCCGGCCTTCTCGGCGGCGGCCCGCAGCCCGCCCTCGACGAGGTACGCGGTGGTGGTCTTGCCCGACGTGCCGGTGACCCCGAGCTGGAGCAGCTCCCGCCCCGGCTCGCCGTAGACCGCGGCGGCCAGCTCCCCCATCCGGCCCCGCGGGTCGCCGACGACCAGCACCGGCAGCCCGGCGGCCGCGGCCCGCTCCATCCCGGCCGGGTCGGTGAGCACCGCGGCGGCGCCGAAGTCGGCGGCCTGCGCGGCGAAGTCGGCGCCGTGCAGCCGGGCGCCGGGCAGCGCGGCGTAGATGTCGCCGGGGCGGACGGCGCGGGAGTCGTGGGTGATGCCGGTGACGGTGACGCCCGCGGCCGCACCGGTCACACCGGTGCCCAGCCGGTCGGCCAGATCCGTGAGCGGTACGGGGCCGACCTCGGCGGGGCGGGGCGCCCCCGGGTGCATCGCCGGGGCGCCCGACGCTTCCTGGTGGAACTGATCGGGGTGGGGCACGGCGGTGAGCGTACCGGGCCCGCCTGCCGCACCGCCAAGCCAGGGGGGCCGGGGTCGGCGGTTCCCCGGATCGTCCGTGATTGTGCTCACTGCGCAGGTCCGATCTTTCCGTTCTTATCGGCCATCGGCCGCTTAGCCGGCGCCCGGGCCCTCGCCGCCCTCGCCGCCGTCCCCGCCCGTGCCGGTGGTGCCGGCGCCGAAGGTGACGGGCATCGGCTCCGGCTCGACGCCCGTGGCCGGCACCTGGAGCGTCTTGAGCGCGAACTCCATGACCTTCTGGTAGACGGGGCCGCAGATCTCGCCGCCGAAGTAGCTGCCCTCGGTGGGGTTCTGGATGGCGCAGTACACGGTCACGCGCGGGGCGTCGGCGGGGGCGAAGCCCGCGAACGAGGCGGTGTAGCCGCGGTAGCGGCCGGTCTGCGGGTCCACCCGGTTGGAGGTGCCGGTCTTGCCGGCGACGCGGTAGCCCGGGATGCGGGCCTTCGGGCCGGTGCCCTCCTCGTCGGCGACGACGGACTCCAGCATCCGGGCCAGGGTCTTCGCCGTCTTCTTGCTGACGACGCGGTCCTTCTCCGGCTCCGGCGCCGGGTCGAAGCGGCCGTCGGGGCCGCGGCTGCCGCGGACGAGGGTGGGCTCGACGCGTACGCCGCCGTTGGCGACGGTCGAGTAGACGGAGGCGGCCTGCATCGCGTTGATGGACAGGCCCTGGCCGAACGGGATCGTGTACTGCTGCGCCGCGTCCCACTCGGCGGCGGGCTTCAGCAGGCCGGGGGTCTCCCCCGCGACGTCGAGGCCGCTGGGGCGGCCGAGGCCGAAGTCGCTGAGGTAGGAGTGGAGGATCCTGTTGGCCTGTTCCTGGTTCTTCCCGAGCTGCTCGACGGCGAGGATCGTGCCGATGTTGCTGGACTTGGCGAGCACGCCGTTGAGCGTGAGGTACCAGGTCGGGTGGTCGATGTCGTCGTGGAAGGCGTGGCCGCCGCGGGGCAGCACGTTCGGCACGGTGACCCGGGTGTCGGGCGCCGCGACGCCCTCCTCCAGCACCGCGGCCATGGAGATGACCTTGTTGACGCTGCCGGGCTCGTACGCGTCCTCCAGGGCCGGGTTGCCGAGGGTGCCCGGCGTGGCCGCGGAGAGGTCGTTGGGGTCGAAGCCGGGGGCGTTGGCCATGGCCAGGACCTCGCCGCTGCGGGTGTCCTGCACGATGACGTAGCCGCGGTCCGCCTCGGACGCCTCGACCTGCTTCTCGATGGCGCTCTGGGCCGCCCACTGGATGTCGCGGTCGAGGGTCAGCTCGACGTCGGAGCCGGGCTCGGCGGGCTGCTCCTCGGCGTCCGCGGTGGGGATGCGGCGGCCGGCGGACTGGGCGTAGACGAGCCTGCCGTCCTTGCCGGCGAGCAGTTCGTCGTGCTCGCGCTCGACGCCGCCGCGGCCCTCGCCGTCGGCGTTGACGAAGCCCAGTATCCCGGCGGCCAGGTCGCCGTTGGGGTAGACGCGCTTGTGGCGCTCCTTGGCGAGCACCCCGCCGAGCACGTCGGGCGGGCCGCCCGCCACCTCGCGCTCGGCGGACTCGACCTTGAGCTTCTTGATCCTGTTCCAGACCTGCGGCGTCCGCTTGGCCGCGAGCCGCACGTAGCGCGAGTCGGGCGTGGCGAGCTTGTCCGCCAGCTCCGCCGGGTCCGCGTTCAGCACCGGCGCCAGCACCTCGGCGGCCCGCCGGGGCGCGTCCTTGACGTCGGTCTGCCTGGGCGTGAAGAGGTACGGGTCGGCGATGATGTCGTACGCGTCGACGGTGGTGGCCAGCTCGACGCCGTTGCGGTCGGTGATGACGCCGCGCTCGGCGCTGAGGGTCATCGGCACGTAGCGGTTGACCTGGGCCTGTTCCGCGTACTCGCCGGCGTCCACGGCCTGCACCTGGAGCAGCCGGGCGGTGAAGACCAGCAGGAGCAGGGTGAGGGCGACGCTGACCAGCCGCAGCCGGGGGCGGGGCGACGCGAGCCGGAGGCGCGCCCCGCCCCGGCGGGGCGGCGGGCGGCGGGGGCGGACGCGCGGGTACGGGGCCGGGGCCGCTCGGCGCCGCCGGCGGCGCCGCTCGCGGGGCGGGGGACGCGGCGCGGGGGGCGGTCGCGGCCGTCGCGGCCTTCGTCGGAGCTGCTGCGGGAGCCGCGGGTCGTCACGGTGCCTCCTCGGCGGCGGGCGGCGGAGCGGCGGACGAGGGGGAGGGCGACGCGGAGGGGGACGCCCCGGCGGGGGGCACCGGCTCCCCGGCCGCGGCCCGCTCCCCTTCCTCGGCACCCTCGCCTTCCTCGGCCTTCTCGGGTTTCTCGGCTTCCCCGGCCTCACGCGCCTTCGGGTCCGCCTCGTCCGGCGACGGCTCCGCCGCATCCGCCGGGCGCGGCGCCGGCGGGCCCGTCGCCGTCCACGGCTCGCCCCGTACACCGCCCCACGGCGACAGGAAGACCGGCGGCCCGCCCGGCACCATGCCCAGCTCCCGGGCCCGCTTCTCCAGCGCGTCCGGCGCCGACCGCTTCTCCACCTCCCGGCGCAGCCGCTGCTCCTCCTCCGTCAGCCGGGTCGTCTCCCGCTTCAGGTTGCCGACCCGGAAGGAGCCCTGGTTGACGGCCGCGTTGAGCAGCAGCAGCGCGAGCAGCCCCGTGCCCAGCAGCACCACCACCAGCAGCACGAACGGCGTGCGCGCCGCCGAGCTGCCGCCCAGCAGCCGGGCGCCGCCCTCGCGCGGGAACGCGATCCTCGGCCGCCTCACGGCGCACCCGCTCCGCTCCGGCTCACACGTCCTCCCGGATCCGCTCCGCCGCCCGCAGCCGCGCGGGCGCGGCCCGGCGGTTCGCCGCGACCTCCTCCTCCGCCGGCAGCTCCGCGCCGCGGGTGAGGAGCCGCAGCCGCGGCTGGTGGTGCTCCGGGACGACCGGCAGCCCGGGCGGTGCGGTGTTCGCGGCGCCGGCCGCGAACACCCGCTTGACGAGCCGGTCCTCCAGCGACTGGTACGCGAGCACGGCGATCCGCCCGCCGACCGCCAGCGCCGCGACGGCCGCGGGCACGGCCCGTTCCAGCGCGGCCAGCTCGCCGTTGACCTCGATGCGCAGCGCCTGGAACGTGCGCTTGGCGGGGTTGCCGCCGGTGCGCTTGACGGCCTGCGGGAGCGCCTCGCGGATCACCTCGACCAGCCGCGCGCTGCGCGCGAAGGGCTCCTTCGCGCGCTCCCGCACCACGGCCTCGACGATGCGCCGCGCCTGCTTCTCCTCGCCGTAGGCGCGCAGGATGCGCACCAGCTCGCCGGGCGGGTACGTGTTCAGCACCTCGGCGGCGCTCACGCCCCGGGTCTGGTCCATGCGCATGTCCAGCGGCGCGTCCTGCGCGTACGCGAAGCCGCGCCCGGCCTCGTCCAGCTGCATGGACGACACGCCCAGGTCGAACAGCACCCCCTGGACGGGCCCGGTGTCCAGCTTGCCGAGCACGGCGGGCAGCTCGTCGTAGACCGCGTGCACCAGCGTCACCCGCCCGCCGTACGGGGCGAGCCGCCGGGCGGCCAGCTCCAGCGCGGCGGGGTCCCGGTCCAGCGCGACCAGCCGCAGGTCCGGGTGGGCGGCGAGCAGGGCCTCGCTGTGCCCGCCGAGGCCCAGCGTGCAGTCGACGGCCACCGCGCCGGGCGCGGACAGCGCCGGCGCCAGCAGCCCGGTGGTGCGGTGGAGCATGACGGGGACGTGGGCAGCGGCGCGTGCGTCGTTCACGGTGCCGCCTCCTGTCCCGCCCGTCTGCCGAAGGGGAGCGACCGCCACCGCCCTGCGCGGCGGCGGGGGCCGGGCCCGGAGCGGGCGCCGGCCGCGTGCGCCGGGCGAACCGCAGGAAAGGGGGCGCCACGGCTCCCACTTCGCGTCACTTTAGCCCACTGCACCCCCCGGTCAATCAAGCACCGAAGGCGCGCCCCGCCCGGGCCGCGCGCGGGGCGCGCGCATTGCTCCCTGTGGACTACCTCACCCGGCCCGGGCGGGGGTGCCGCCGCCCGGGATACGGTCGTGGGTATGACGTCCGCTGAAAGCACACCGCCCGCCCCGGGCTCCGCCGCGCCGACCGTCACCGACCGCCTCGTGTCCGCCAACCGCGACTACGCCGGCGACTTCGCCGACCCGGGCATGGACGCCCGCCCCGTGCTGCGGGTGGCCGTGGTCGCCTGCATGGACGCGCGGCTGGACCTGCACGCCGCGCTCGGCCTGGAGCTGGGCGACTGCCACACCATCCGCAACGCCGGCGGCGTGGTCACCGACGACACCATCCGCTCGCTCACCATCAGCCAGCGCGCCCTGGGCACCCGCAGCGTGGTGCTCATCCACCACACCGACTGCGGCCTGCTGAACCTCACCGAGGAATTCCGCTTCGAGCTGGAGGCGGAGGTCGGGCAGCGGCCGGCCTGGTCGGTGGAGTCGTTCCGCGACCTGGACGCGGACGTGCGGCAGTCGATCCGCCGGGTGGAGACCTCGCCGTTCCTGCTCCACACCGACGACGTGCGAGGCTTTGTGTTCGACGTGCGCACGGGACTGCTCCGCGAGGTGTCGGTGGAGCAAATCCCGGCGGGCGACTGACGAAACCGGCATTCGGCAGCAAGAATGCGGGTGTGGCGGCTCCCACGGCACCGTTCCGCGACGACCGCGGCGGCGGTGGGGAGCGCCACGGTATCGGGGAGGGCCGGACCGCGACCGCGGCGCACGGCCCGTGCGACGGGCCGAGGAGGGCCGGTGACGACGTATGACGAGCGCGCGAGCCTCAGCGATCTGACCAGTACCGCGGATGACGTCCGGCGGTCGGTGGAGAGCGTGATCGAGGGGAAGCCCGAGGCGGTGCGGCTGTCGCTGACCGTCCTGCTCGCCGAGGGCCACCTGCTGATCGAGGACGTGCCGGGGGTCGGGAAGACGATGCTGGCCAAGGCGCTGGCGAAGTCGATCGACTGCTCGGTGCGGCGCATCCAGTTCACCCCGGACCTGCTGCCCTCCGACATCACCGGCGTGAGCGTCTACGACCAGCAGCACCGGGACTTCGAGTTCAAGCCCGGCGCGATCTTCGCCCAGATCGTCATCGGCGACGAGATCAACCGGGCCTCCCCGAAGACCCAGTCGGCGCTGCTGGAGTCGATGGAGGAGCGGCAGGTCACCATCGACACGCAGACGTACGAGCTGCCCAGCCCGTTCATGGTGGTCGCCACCCAGAACCCGATCGAGATGGAGGGCACGTACCCGCTGCCCGAGGCCCAGCGCGACCGCTTCATGGCCCGGCTGTCCATCGGCTACCCGAGCGCGGCGGCGGAGCTGGAGATGCTGGACGTGCACGGCGGCATCTCCCCGCTGGGCGACCTCCAGCCGGTCGCGCACGCACACGACATCGTCAAGCTGATCGACGCGGTGCGTACGGTGCACGTCGCGGACTCCGTCCGGCGCTACGCCGTGGACCTGGTGACCTCCACCCGCCAGCACCCGGAGCTGCGGCTCGGGGCCTCCCCGCGGGCCACCCTGCACCTGCTGCGGGCGGCGAAGGCCGCCGCGGCGCTGGCGGGTCGGGAGTTCACGCTGCCCGACGACGTGCAGGCACTGGCCGTGCACGTGCTGGCGCACCGGCTGCTGCCCACCGCGCAGGCCCAGCTCAACCGGCGTACGGCCGAGCAGATCGTCGCCGAGATCCTGCAGCAGGTGCCGGTCCCGGCCGCCGACCTGCAACGGCCGCCGCCGATGCCGCCCGCGTACGGCGGCGGCGCGCACGGCCCGGACGGCCGGCGGTTCTGATGGCCGGCCCGCCCCCGCCCGCCCCCGCCGCGCCGCCCCCGGGACCGGACGCGCAGGCGGGCGGGCTGCGTACGGCGCTGGCCGGCACCACCACGCGCGGCCGCTCGTTCCTCGCCGCCGGGCTCGCGGCCGCCGCGTGCAGCTACATACTCGGCCAGCCCGACCTGCTCCGGGTCGGGATGCTGCTGGCCGCGCTGCCGCTGGTGTGCGCGGCCGTGCTGCACCGCACGCGGTACCGCGTCGGCGGCAGCCGCCGGCTGTCGCCCGCCCGGGTGCCCGCGGGCTCCGAGGCCCGGGTGCACCTGCGGCTGGAGAACGTCTCGCGGCTGCCGACCGGGCTGCTGATGCTCCAGGACCGGCTGCCGTACGTGCTGGGCCCCCGGCCCCGCTTCGTGCTGGACCGGGTGGAGCCGGGCGGCAAGCGCGAGGTGACCTACCGGGTCCGCTCCGACCTGCGCGGGCGCTACCCGCTGGGCCCGTTGCAGCTGCGGCTCTCCGACCCGTTCGGGATGTGCGAGATGACCCGCTCCTTCAGCGCGTACGACACCCTGACCGTGGTGCCGCGCACCGAGGCGCTGGCCCCCGTCCGGCTGGCCGGCGAGGCCACCGGCTACGGCGACGGCCGGCACCGCACCCTCGCCCTGGCCGGCGAGGACGACGTCATCCCCCGCGGCTACCGGCACGGCGACGACCTGCGGCGGGTGCACTGGCGCTCCACCGCGAAGTACGGCGAGCTGATGGTCCGCCGCGAGGAGCAGCCGCAGCGCGCGGGCTGCACCGTGCTGCTGGACACCCGGCGCGACGCCTACACCGGCTCCGGCCCCGACTCGCCCTTCGAGTGGGCGGTCTCCGGCGCGGCCTCCGTCGCGCTGCACATGCTGGAGCGCGGCTACACGGTGCGGCTGCTGACCGACGGCGGCGAGCTGGGGACCGGCGTCGACGGGGCGCTGAACACCCGCGGCGGCGAGTCGGCCGACGCGGCGGGGATACTCCTCGACACCCTCGCCGTCATCGACCACTCCGAGCGGGACACCGTGTCGGCCGCGTACGACGTGCTGCGCGGCGGGCACGAGGGGCTGCTCGTGGCGTTCTTCGGCGACCTGGACGAGGAGCAGGCGGCGCTCGCGGCCCGGATGCGGCAGCGTACGGCGGCGGCGGTGGCGTTCGTGACGGACCCGGCGGTCTGGGCGCCGCGCCCGGGCGCGCCCGGCGGCGCGTACGGCACGGCCGGCGCGGCGGGCGCCGACCGGGTGCGGCAGCTGCGCGAGGCGGGCTGGACGGTGCTGTCCGTACCGCCCGGAACGGCGATGGGCGACGTGTGGCGGGAGGCCGGCGACCAGGCCGGCCAGCTCGCCGCGGCGGCCCGCGGAGGCGAGGGCTGAGATGAGCGGACGGGCCCGGCTGACGGTCTGCGCGGCGGCGGCTTCCCTGCTGGCGGCCACCGCGCTGCTGCCGCTGACCGACAAGATGACCTGGTTCTTCAAGGCGATCTTCCTCGTCTCCGTGATCGGCGGCGTCGGCATGGCGGCCCGCCGCATCCCGCTGCCCCGGCCGCTGACCGTGCTCGCGCAGACCGCGGTCACGGTGCTGCTGCTGACGATGCTCTTCGCCGGCGACACCGCGCTCGGCGGGGTGGTGCCGGGGCCGGCGGCGATCGAGGAGTTCCGGCAGCTGTTCCAGGAGGGCGGCGACGACGTCTCCCGCTACTCCATCCCGGCCCCCGTCACCGACGGCATAGAGCTGATGCTGCTCTCCGGCGTCGCCGGGGTGGCGCTGCTGGTGGACGCGGTGGCGGTGACGTTCCGCAGCGCCGCCCCCGCGGGGCTGCCGCTGCTCGCGCTGTACTCCGTGGCCGCCGGGCTCAACCAGGGCGGGAGCTGGCTGACGTTCCTGCTCGCCGGCGCCGGCTACCTGCTGCTGCTGCTCGCCGAGGGGCGGGACCGGCTGGCGCAGTGGGGCCGGATGTTCGGCGGCGGGCGGTCCGTGGGCGCGCCCGGCGCCGCCGAACCGGGCGGCGGCCGGCCGGTCGCCCCGGTGCGGACGGGCCGGCGGATCGGCGCGGTGGCGCTGGGGTTCGCGCTCGTCGTGCCCGCGGCGCTGCCGTCGCTGGACGGCGGGCTGCTGGACGGCAAGACCACCGGCCCGGGCGACGGCCCCGGCGGCGGTACGGTCACCGCGATCAACCCGGTGGTGCGGCTCCAGCAGAGCCTGAACCAGCCGGAGAACCGCGAGGTCTTCCGCTACCGCTCCACCGACGACACCGCCCAGAACCAGGCGCTCTACATGCGCTTCGTCGCCCTCGACCGCTTCGACGGCACCTCCTGGCGGCCCTCGCGCCGCAGCATCCAGGACATCCCGGACACGCTGCCGCCCCCGCAGGGCTACACCAACAGGCAGGTCGCCTCCGACCTCGTCACGCTCAACGTGCGGGCCGACGACGACTTCCGGCAGCAGTGGCTGCCGATGCCGTACCCCGCCTACCAGGTGCGCATCGGCGACGACTGGCGCTACGAGCCCGAGGGCCGGTCCGTCGTCGGCAACGGCGGCACCACCACCGGCGGCGCCGAGTACCAGGTCACCAGCCTGATCATGGAGCCCACCGCGGAGCAGCTGGCCAACGCGCCCGCGCCCGACCCCGCGCTGAGCGAGGAGTACACGCAGGTCCCGGACTCGCTGCCGGACGAGGTGCGGGAGCAGGCGCGGGAGCTCACCCGCGGCGCGGCGAACGACTACGAGCGGGCGCTCGACCTCCAGGACTTCTTCACCACCAACTTCGTCTACGACACGGAGACCGACCTCGACGCCTCCGACCCCGAGGCGATCCTGAAGTTCCTCCAGAACCGGCAGGGTTTCTGCGTCCACTTCTCCTTCACGATGGCGGCAATGGCGCGGACGCTCGGCATCCCCGCGCGGGTCGCCGTCGGCTTCGTGCCGGGGACCGCGCAGGGCGACGGGTCGATGTCCGTGGGGCTGCAGGACGCGCACGCCTGGCCGGAGCTGTACTTCGAGGGCGCCGGCTGGACCCGCTTCGAGCCGACGCCCACGCGCGGCACGCTGCCCGACTACACGCTGGAGGACACCCCGGCCGGCGGCGGCGACCCCGCGGGCGAGCTGCCCGACCGGGGCAGCACGGCGACGCCGGTCCCGTCCCCGTCGACGTCCGAGGACGAGTGCCCGGCGGAGCTGCGGCGGGTGGACGGCTGCCCGGACGACGAGGCGGCGGTCGGCGGGGCCGCAGGCCCGGCCGACGGCGGCCCGCCGGCCGCGGGGATCGCGGCTGGGGCGGCCGGGGTGCTGCTGCTCCTGCTGCTGCCGGCACTGCCGGCGCTGTGGCGCGTACGGGAGCGGGGCCGGCGGCTGCGCCCGGGCGCGGGGCCGCTGGCGGCATGGCGCGAAATGATCGACGCCGCCTGGGACTTCGGGCTGCCGCCGGACGAGTCGCAGACGCCGCGGACGACGGCGGCGGCGCTCATCCGGTTCGGCTCCCTGGACGGCGCGGCGGCGCAGTCGGCGCTGCGGGTGGCGGGTGCGGTGGAGCAGACGCTCTACGCGCCGCGGCCGCGGCAGACCGACGGGCTGGCGGAGGACGTGCGCCGGGTGCGGGTGGCGATGGGCCGCAGCGCGGGCGTGGGCGCGCGGCTGCGCGCGGCGGTGGCGCCGCGCTCGGCGGCGCGGCTGACGTGGGCGGTGACGGCGCGCTGGGCGGCGGTCACGGGGCGCTGGCGCGAGGCGGCACGCCGCGCGGGCGCGGCGCTGCGGCCGTCGCGGCCGTAACGCCTCCCGCGGTAACGCCTCCCGCTAGGGGGCGGCGGGGTGCGGTAGCGCCTCCCGCCGCCGGGCGGGGGATACCGCGGGCCATGGGCGGCGATCGCCAAGCGCTCGGCGGTACGGCCGGCCGGGGCGGAGCCGGGGCGCTCGCGGAGCGGCCCGCCCCCGCGAGCGCAGCCCTGCGGGAGCGCCTCCCGCCGCGGGGCGGGCGGTACGGAGGCCGGTGCACTCGGGCGCGGGACGGGCAGGAGCCGGTGCGAGGGCGACGGGCGGAGTGGTGACGCAGGGGCGGGGTGCGTGCACGGGAGTGGGTCGCGTCGGCCCGTGCCGGGAGTGCGGTCGCCCGCCCGGCGGGCGGGCGTGCGCGGGGCGAGCCGCGTCGTCCCGGGACCGGGCCGGAAGGCCACATCGCTGAGAGCTCCCGCGGGCCCGGCCCGGGGAGCTCTGTGCGGGGCGTGGGTGGCTTAACGCCCCTCGTCGCGGCGGCGCTGCCACCGCTCTTCGATCCGGCCCATCACGGAACGGCGCGACCGGCTCCTGCGCCGCTGCTGGCCGCCCGATGGGGCGGCGGCCTCACCCGGCTGCTGCTGTTGCTGCTGCTCGCCCGGGTTGGCGGTCCGGCGCCAGCCGGTCACGGCGAGCACCGCACACCCCAGCATGACGAGGAAGCCCACCACGCTGATCCAGATCTGCTGGGCGACCATACCGGCCATCAGGAGCGCGATACCCACCAGGAACCCGGCTACCGCCTGGTACACCCGGCGCCGGGTGTACGTGCGCAGCTTGCTTCCCTCAAGCGCTGTCGCAAACTTGGGATCTTCTGCGTACAGCGCTCGCTCCATCTGCTCGAGCATGCGCTGCTCGTTCTCCGAGAGCGGCACGGAGTCCTCCTACTCGTCGGTCGCTGGGGGCGACCGGGACGCGGCACCTCCAGGATAGGCAGGTATGCGCCCCCGTGAAACCCGCCCCTCTGCCCCAAATCCGCCGATCCGCAGCGCGGATCTGGGCCTGTCCGCCGTACCAGGCCTTGACTCAGATCATACGGCGCCCGGGGGCCGAACGGGTGGCCTGTGGCCTACTGCACCTTTGCCCGCGGGCGGACCGAATATCACTTCCGGGCGCCGAGAACATGGAGCTGCGCCGCGACCGGCTGGAACGCCGGCGACTCCGCGGCCGCCCGCTCCAGCTCCAGCAGCGCGTCGAGCGCGCCGGGCTCGGACTCCGCGAGACCGTCCGGCACCAGGTCGGAGAAGGTCCGTACGCCCTGTACGGCGCGGACCTCCACCCCGGCGGCGGCGACCAGCCGGGTCAGCTCCTCCGGGGTGAACCGGCGCGGCACCGGGTCCGCGTCGCCCCAGCGGCCGTCTCCGCCCGTGAGCGCGCGGTGGGCGGAGGAGAAGTGCCCGGCGAGCGCGCGGGCCAGCACGGCGCCGCCGAGGCCCGCCGCCAGGAGGCTGAGGAGGCCGCCGGGCCGCAGCGCGGCGACGGCGTTGGCGAGTCCGGCGGCGGGGTCGTCGACGTACTCCAGGACCCCGTGGCAGAGCACGGCGTCGTACGCGCCGGGCTCGGCGACGTCGAAGAGGGCGTGGATGTCGCCCTGTACGCCGTGCACCCGGTCGGCGACGCCGGCCTCGGCGGCGCGGCGGCTCAGCCCGAACAGCGCGTTGGGGCTGGGGTCGACGACCGTCACCCGGTGCCCGAGGAGGGCGGCGGGCACGGCGAAGCCGCCGGTGCCGCCGCCCGTGTCGAGCACGTCGAGCGGGCGGTCCCCGGCCGGGCCGCCGGCCGCGTCGCGCGCTCCGGCGGCTCCGTGCCGGGCCAGGGCGTCCTCCAGCGCCTCCCAGACGACGGCGGCGCGCAGCGAAGCCCGCGGCAGGTGGTCGTGCGGTGTCGTACGGGGCATGGAGCGCTCCTCGAAGATCGGGCGTGCCCAGCTTAGAGGCTGCGGATCCGCTCCCCGCGCGCGCGGCGGCGGGCCCGCGCCGGCGCCCGCCGACCCGGCGACGCCCACCACCGCGCGTGCCCGGCGCGGCGGCCGGTACACCGCCGCCCTCCGGTCCGTTGGCCGCCCGGGCGCCGCCGCGGCAGGGACGCGGGAGCAGGGTCGCAGGGTCAGCCGCGCTCCTGGCTCCGGGCCCGAACTCCGGGCTCCGGCCTCCGGCCTCCTGGCTCCTGGCTCCTGGCTCCTGGCTCCTGGCTCCTGGCTCCTGGCTCCTGGTCAGCCTGCCCCGGGGCCCGGTTGGGGACGTATCAGCGGCTGGACCACGAGCATCCGCTCGACGATGCGCGTGAACATCCCCGCCGCCCGGAGCAGATCGGCCGCCTCCTCGGCGTCGACCGCGTCCCTGATGCCCGCCTCCGCGCGGGCGCGCAGCCGGGCGCCGGCGGCGAACATCGCGCTCCACTCGGCGAGTTCGGGCGCGACCTCCGGCAGCACCTCCCACGCGCTGCGAATGCGCTGCCGGCGGCGCGGCGACTGCTCGGGGCGCCCGCGCACCGCGAGCACCGCGGCCGCGGTGCGCAGCGCGGCGAGGTGGGCCAGCGAATAGCGCTCGTTCGCCGTCTCCATCTCCGCCGCCTCCGCCAGCCCGGCGTGGGCCTGCGCCAGCAGCTCCAGGGCCGCCTTGGGCGCGCTGCCCGGGCGCAGGACGGGGTGGACATCACCCGGTGGGGCGAAAGCCGGCTCGGCTGCCATGGCTTGCCTCCTGTCAGCGTCAGTCCTTCAGTCTCTCGTTCGTATGTGCCCATCGTGGCGCACACCACTGACAATCGGCCTGACCTGCCCCGCTACCTGCACCGACGCCCCTCTCCACACCCTCCGGGGCAATTGCGCCGCGCGCGGTGCCGCCCCGGGGCGGGCACCGCCCCGGCGGCCGGGCGCCGCGCCCGTGGAAACGGGCGCTGCCCCGGCGCGAAGCGATCCCCCGTCGCTCCACCACCGGGGCAGCTTCCCCCCATTCCCCCGTTCCCCCCTCGCGGGCCGGCCCGGGCCCCGTTCCGCCACCCCGTGTCGGCGGTCCGTGGCCCCCACTGCTCCGGCCCACGTCCCACACTTTGCCGTTTACGCAGGTCGGGGCCTATCCGCTCGGGTACTCAAGCGCGCGTCTGAGTACCCGTACTCAGAGCTGAGTACGGCGCCGGATAAGGTCCGGGCCATGGCAGAGATCGCGGTGATCGGGGCGGGCATGGGCGCCATGGCCGCCGCCGCCCGGCTGGCCCTCGCGGGCCACCGGGTGACGGTCTACGAGCGCACCGGCACCCACGGCGGCGGCGTACGGCGGCTGGAGCGCGACGGCTTCGGCTTCGACACCGGCCCGGGTGTGCTGTACCTGCCCGCCGTCTACCGCGACCTGTTCCTCAAGACCGGCCGGCGGAAGCTGGAGAAGTGCGTGGACCTGGTGCCGGTGGACCCGGCCGAGCGGCACGTCTTCCCCGACGGCTCCGCCGCCACCCTGCCGAACGCCTCGCGCGCGGGCGTCGTGCGGGCTCTCGACGCCGCCGCCGGGCCGGGTGCGGGCGAGGCGTGGACGGCGCTGCTCGACCGGGGCCGGCTGGTCTGGGAGGCCGCCCGCCGCCCGCTGCTGGAGGAGCCCCTGCCCGCCGACCGGGGCGCGCTGGCCGCGGACCCGTACCCCGCCGCCGCGCCGCCCGCGGCGCGCGGGCTGCTGCGCCGGCTGCGGGGGCCGCGCCCGGCCGCGCCGCCCGCCACGGTGGCCGGCGTCGGCGCGGGCGAGCTGGGCGCGTACCCCGCGCTGGGGCTGATGTTCGCGCAGCACGCGCTGGCGTACGGGTTCGACCCGCGCCACGCGCCCGCGGGCGCGGCGATGCTGCCGTACGTGCAGGAGACGTTCGGCGGGTGGTACGTGCGCGGGGGCGTGCGGGCGCTGGCGGACGCGCTGTACGAGCGCTGTCTGGAGCGCGGGATCGCGTTCGCGTTCGGCGCGGAGGTGGCCGCCGTCCGGGTGGGCGGCGACGGCCGGGCGGCGGGCGTCGAACTGGCCGGCGGCGGGCGGGCGGACGCCGACGTGGTGATCGCGGGGGTGCCGCGCGCCCGGCTGGCCGAGCTGGCCCCGCGCGCGTGGGGGCGTGAGGCGCCGGGGCGGGCCGTGCCGGCGCGCATGACCGTCTGCCTGGCGCTGCGCGGCGGGCGGGACCCGGACGCCGTGCACCGTACCGTCGTGCACTCCCCCGACGCCGCGCGCGAACTCGCCTGGATCTTCGACGGCGAGGAGCCCCCGCCCGCCCCCACCGTCACCGTGCTGCGCCCCGACGACCCCGCCCAGCGCCCGGACGACGGCCACGAGGCCGTGACGCTGACCGCCGTGGTCCCGGCCGGGGCGTGGGCGGCGGAGGGCGGGGAGCGGGCGGCGGAGGCGTTCGCGGACCGGATGGCGGCGGCGGCCGGCCGCGCGGTGCCGGGGCTCGCGGAGCGGGTGCTGTGGCGCGAGGTGCGTACGCCCGCGGACACCGCCGCCGAGACGGGCGCCCCCGGCGGCGCGGTGCCGGGGCCCGCGCTGGCCGGCGCCGGCGGCGCGTACCTGGCGCCGCCGAACACCACCGCCGTGCCGGGCCTCTACGCGGTGGGCGGCTGGGCGCACCCCGGGGGCGGGCTGGCGCACGCCGGGATGTCGGGGGCGCTGGTCGCCGGGCTGATCACGGAGGGCGCGGACTTCCGCGGCTCCCGCTGAAGGGGGCCCGGCGGGCGGGTCAGTAGCGGTACTGCTGCTCGTAGCCGGGGTAGCCCGGCTGCTGGGCGTACGGGTCCTCGGTGCCCAGCGGGTCCGCGTCGCGCTGCTGCGGTATCCAGACGCCGTCGCCCTGGGTGCCGTAGGTCTCCTGGCCGTACGCGGGCTGCTGGCCGGTGTCGTAGCCGCCGTCGTACTGCGCGTACCGCTGCTGGTCGTATCCCGGGTATCCGGCGCCGGTGTCGTACGAGGGCGAGTCGTAGTAGGAGGGGGTCTGGGCGGCGTACTCCGTGCCGCCGTAGGGGTCCGCGTAGCCGGCGGACGTGTCGTATCCGGCGTACTGGTGCTCCGTGCCGTAGCCGCCGGCGTCCGGGTATATCTGCTGGTCCTGCCCGTAGCCGTTCATCCCGGTGCCGTTCGTGGCGTAGCCGCCGGCCTCGTAGCCGCCGGTGGTGGCGTGGGTGCCGGTGTCGTAGGCGGAGGTGGTGGCGTAGCTGCCGGAGTCGTAGGCCGAGGTGGTCGCGTAGCTGCCGGAGTCGTAGGCGGAGGTAGTGGCGTAGCTGCCGGAGTCGTAGGCGGCGCCGTCGCCGTACGTGTCGTAGCCGGTCGGGTACGGCTGCTCCGCGCCGAAGGCGGAGAACTGCGCGGTCTGCTCCGCCGCGGCGGCGGGCGCGGGCGCGGACAGCGCGGGCTCCGGCTCGTACGCCGGGTAGCCGCCGGGGCGGTCGGGCGGCGGCGGCTCCGCCGGGCGGTGGTCGTACGCCGCCGCCTCGTACCGGTCGTCGTAGTCCTCGCGGTCCCCGCGCTTGCTCATGACCCAGCCGCCGGAGTAGCCGCTGCGGTAGGAGAACGTGACCTTGGTCTGCCCGATCGCGAACATCACCACCCCCACCCCGATCACGACGGCCGACGGCATGAGAACGCCGAGCACCACGCAGAGGAAGCCGACGAACGCCAGCGCGCGCCAGCGCAGCGGGGCCTTGTACTGCATCAGCACTTCCCAGAGCAGCCACAGCGCGATGACGCCGAACGCGGCATAGAGGGCCAACCAGGCCAAGCCACCCATAAAGTGCCTCTCTTCCGCCCCCGCTTGGTGGTGCCTGCCCTCAGGACCGCCGGTGCAGTCCGAGGTTCTGGTAGATCTCCAGCGTCGCCGTGGAGTGGTTCAGCGTAATGAAGTGCAGTCCCGGGATGCCCTCGGACAGCAGCCGCTCGCACATGTCCGTGGCGTACTCGATGCCAATGGAGCGTACCGCGGCCCGGTCGTCCTCGACCGCGAGAACCCGGTCCGCCAGCTCCGGCGGGAAGGTGGCCCCGCTCAGCTCGGCGAACCGCTGGATCTGCCGGGCGTTGGTGACCGGCATGATCTCCGGGATGATCGGCGTCGCGCAGCCGGCGGCGGCCACCCGGTCGCGCAGCCGCAGATAGTCGTCGACGTGGAAGAACATCTGGGTGATCGCGTAGTCCGCGCCCGCGCGGCACTTGTCGACGAAGTGCCGGATGTCGGTGTCCCAGTCGCTTGAGCGCGGGTGCCTCTCGGGGAAGGCGGCGACGCCGACGCAGAAGTCTCCCGACTCCTTGATCAGCCGGACCAGGTCGGCGGCGTAGGCCACCCCCTGCGGGTGCGCGACCCACTCCCCCATCGGGTCGCCCGGGGGGTCGCCGCGGACGGCGAGCATGTTGCGGATGCCCGCGCCCGCGTACTGGCCGATGACGTTGCGCAGTTCGGCGATGGAGTGGTTGACCGCGGTGAGGTGCGCCACGGGTGTGAGTGTGGTGTCGGTGGCGATGCGCTCGGTGGCGCGGACGGTGCCCTCGCGGGACGACCCTCCGGCGCCGTACGTCACGGAGACGAAGGTCGGCTGTACGGCCTCGATACGCCGTACGGCGTTCCAGAGGGTCCGTTCCCCCTTGTCGGTCTTGGGTGCGGCGAACTCGAACGAAAACGACTGCTTGCCGGACGCGAGCAACTCACGGACAGTGAGCGCGCGATCATTCCTGGTCGAAGCGATGCCGGTGGCCATACGCCGCAGGTTAACCGCCGGTCACCTCCGGGCCCAAGACCGTCTGCCGAATTACGGGCGGCTCCCCCGGCGCCCGGGGCCCGCCCGGCGACTACCGGACGTCACCGTTCCGCGCGGCCCGCAGCCGCCGTACGAACTCCCCCGTCGCAGCTCCGGGGTCCTCCGCGGCGGTGATCGCGCGGACGACCACGACCCGCCGGGCCCCGGCCGCCAGCACCTCGTCGAGATTTCCGAGGTCGATTCCGCCGATGGCGAACCACGGCCGCCCGGTGTCCAGGCCGGCGGCGTACCGGACGAGGCCGAGACCGGCCGCCGGCCGCCCGGCCTTGGTGGGGGTGGGCCAGCACGGGCCGGTGCAGAAGTAGTCGACGCCGGGCTCCGCGGCCGCGGCGCGGGCCTCCGCCTCGGCGTGCGTGGAGCGGCCGATCAGCACGTCGCCGGGCGCGTCGCCCAGGATCGCGCGGGCGGCGGGCACCGGCAGGTCGCCCTGGCCCAGGTGCAGCACGTCGGCGCCGGCGGCGTGCGCGACGTCGGCGCGGTCGTTGACCGCGAGCAGCCGGCCGTGCCGGCGGCAGGCGTCGGCGAAGACCTCCAGGTGCGCCAGCTCCGCGCGCGCCTCCAGGCCCTTCTCCCGCAGCTGGACGATGTCCACGCCGGCGGCCAGCACCGCGTCCAGGAACTCGGGGAGGTCGCCCTGGCGGGTGCGGGCGTCGGTGCAGAGGTACAGCTGCGCGGCGCCGAGCCGCGCGCGGTTGTCCGCGGCGCGGGCGCCGGTTCCGGCCGTCATGGCGCACTCCCCCTCGTACGGTCGCGGGGCCGGGCGCGCGCCCGGCCCCGCGAGGTTACACAGCCAGCGCCTGCGCCCTGCGCTTGACCTCCGTCCCGCGGTTCTCGCGCAGCGCCTGCGCGGGGGTCCCCGGCAGCGAGGGGTCGGCGGTGAACAGCCACTCCAGCGCCTCTTCGTCGCTGAAGCCGTCGTCCTTGAGCAGCGTCAGGGTGCCGGTGAGGCCCTTGACGACCTTCCCCTCGCCGATGAACTCGGCGGGCACCTGGAGGGTGTTGTTCTCACCGCGCCGCACCGCGATCAGCTGGCCCTCCTTGACCAGCTGCCGGACGCGGGTCACCTCGACGCCGAGCTTCTCCGCGACGTCGGGAAGGGTGAGCCAGGAGGGGACGAGAGCATCGATCTTCGCATCAATCTCGGTCACGTCCCCCAGCCTGCCATCTCCGGCCGCCGGCCGGTACAGGGCAGCGCCAAAGGGAGGCATATCACCGCAGATCCTCCCCGGAGCCCGCGGACGCCGACCCGGCGCGCGCGGCGCCCGGCGCGCTACCGCGCGGCTGATTTCAGCGGTACGGCGGGGTCCGCGGCGCGCTCGCGGTCCAGCGCGGCGGAGGCGTGGATCAGCTTGCGCCCCTGGGTGAGGTCGCGCGGGCGGCCGACGGCGAGCAGCGCGATGAGCCGGCCGGCGCGCAGCCAGCACACCGACCACGACGACCCGTGCGGGTCGCCGCGCCACAGCAGCTCGTCGTCGTCCGTGTGGTGGCCGACGTACTGCACGAAGCGGCCGAACTGCTCGGACCAGAAGTACGGCACCGGGTCGTACCGCGCGCCCGGCACCCCGGCGACGTCCGCCGCGACCGTCGCCGGGCCCTGGAGGGCGTTGTCCCAGTGGTGGATGAGCAGCCGCTCGCCGTAGCGCGCGGACGGGAACGACGCGCAGTCGCCGACGGCCCAGACGCCGGGCACGTTCGTCCGCAGCCGCTCGTCCGCCCGCACCGCGCCGTCGCCGCCGAGGTCGACGCCGGAGCCGGCGAGCCAGTCCGTGGCCGGGCGGGCGCCGATGCCGACGACGACGGCGTCGGCGGTCAGCTCCGTACCGTCGTCGAGGACCACCGCCACGGGCCCGCCCGCGCCGCTCCCGACGCGCTCCACCCGGCGCCCGGTCAGCAGCCGGGCCCCGCTCTCCTCGTACCACCCGGCCATCGGCGCCGCGACCTCCGCCGGCAGCGCCGCCGCCAGCGGGTGCCCGGCCGCCTCCACGACCGTCACCTCGCAGCCCTGCTCGCGCGCCGCGGTGGTCAGCTCCGCGCCGATCCAGCCGGCGCCGACCACCAGGATCCGGCCGCGCCGCACGAGCGCCGCGCGCAGCCGGGCGGCGTCGTCGAGGGTGCGCAGCAGGTGCACGCCGGGCGTGTCGCCGGCCGGCGCGCCGGGCAGCGGGACGGGCACCGCGCCGGTGGCGAGGACCAGGTTCTCGTACGGAACGGGCCCGGCGTCCGTCAGAAGCAGCCGCCGCGCGGTGTCCAGCCGGTCGACGTGCAGCCCCAGCCGGAGCCCGATGCCGCGCTCCGCGAAGTCCACCTCGAACGCCGACCCCTCCGCCTTGCCCAGCAGCACCGCCTTGGACAGCGGCGGCCGGTCGTACGGCCGGTGCGGCTCGGCGCCGACGAGGGTGACGGCGCCCTCGTAGCCCTGCTCGCGCAGCGCCACGGCGGTCTGCACGCCGGCCATGCCGGCGCCGACGACGACGGTGCCGGCCGCGCCGGCGGGATCGGAGGCGGGCGCGCCGGGGGTGGCGGCGGGTTCAGCGTCGGTCACACGATCACCTTATGCCGCGCCCCTCGGGCCCCGCGCGGGCGCTCCCGTGCGGGGCCCCGCGGGGCGGGCCGCCCGGGTCGCCGGGCTCCCCGCTCCGGCAGGATCCGGACGACGGGCCCTACAGCCGCCGGGCGTACGGAGTTAGGGTGGCCGGGAACAACTCGCGGGAGCCCGGCGCACCGGGCTGAGAGGGGGGCTGGCGGCCCCCGACCGTACGAACCTGATCCGGGTCATGCCGGCGAAGGGAGGGGCGAACGCCCATGCAGTCACGCGACACACCCCCGACGACGACCCCGGCGGCCTCCGGCGCACCGCGCACGGCGGACGCCACGTACGACGTCCTCGTCGTCGGCGGCGGCGTCATCGGCCTGGTCACCGCCTGGCAGGCGGCCCGCCGCGGGCTGGCCACCGCCGTCGCCGACCCCGCCCCCGGCGGCGGCGCCGCGCAGGTCGCGGCCGGGATGCTGGCCGCCGTCACCGAGCTGCACTACGGCGAGGAGGCGCTGCTCGCGCTCAACCTGGCCGCCGCCGAGCGCTATCCGTCGTTCGCCGCCGAGCTGGCCGAGGCGTCGGGCCGGGACATCGGCTACCGCCGCTGCGGCGCGCTCAGCGTCGCGCTCGACGCGGACGACCGCGCGCAGCTGCGCGAGCTGCACGGCTTCCAGCAGCGGCTGGGGCTGGCGGCGGAGTGGCTCACCGGGAGCGAGTGCCGCCGGCTGGAGCCGATGCTCGCCCCCGGGGTGCGCGGCGGGCTGCGCGTCGACGGCGACCACCAGACGGACCCGCGGCTGCTGACCGCGGCGCTGGTCGCCGCCTGCGAACGGGCCGGGGTGACCTTCCACCGCAGCCTCGCGGCCCGGCTGCGGCTGGCCGGGGACGCCGGTGCCGGCGGGGACGCCGGGGACGCGGCCGCCGGGCGGGCGGCGGGCGCGGAGCTGGCGGACGGCACGCGCGTCGCCGCCGGGCAGACGGTGCTGGCCGCCGGCAGCCGCAGCGGCGGCCTGGCGGGGGTGCCGGAGGCGGTACGGCCGCCGGTGCGGCCGGTCAAGGGGCAGGTGCTGCGGCTGCGGATGCCCGGCGCGGGAGCGCCGTTCCTGGGCCGTACGGTACGCGCGGTGGTCCGCGGCAGCAGCGTGTACCTGGTGCCGCGGGAGAGCGGCGAGCTGGTCGTCGGCGCCACCAGCGAGGAGCTGGGCTGGGACACCACCGTCACCGCCGGCGGCGTGTACGAGCTGCTGCGCGACGCGCACGAGCTGGTGCCCGGGCTGACCGAGCTGCCGCTGGTGGAGACCGGGGCCGGGCTGCGCCCCGGCTCCCCCGACAACGCGCCGCTGCTGGGCCCCACCGCCCTGCCGGGGCTGCACCTGGCCACCGGCCACTACCGCAACGGGATCCTCCTCGCCCCCGTCACCGGCGACGCGCTCGCCGCCGTGCTCACGGGCGGCGAACTCCCGGACGCCACCCGCCCGTTCGCGGCGACCCGGTTCGGCCGCCCGGCCCGGCACCGGCACGAGCAGCACGAAGGGCAGCACGCATGAGCAACGACACCACCACCGCCGACACCACCACCGCCGACACCACCGCCGCCGACACCACCGCCGCCGACAACGCCACCGTCACCGTCAACGGCGCCGCCCGCCGCATCGCCGCGGGCCTCACCCTCGACGCCCTGGTCGCCACCCTCACCGCCGCCCCCCGCGGCGTCGCCGCCGCCGTCAACGAGGACGTCGTACCGCGCGGCAGCTGGCCCACCACCACCCTCGGCGACGGCGACCGCGTCGAGATCCTGACCGCGGTCCAGGGAGGCTGACCCACCGTGACCCGCACCGCCCCCGCCCTCGCAGACCCCGCCGCCGACCCGGCCGCCGACGACCCCCTCACCATCGCCGGCGTCCGCTTCTCCTCCCGCCTCATCATGGGCACCGGCGGCGCGAGCAGCCTGGACGCCATGGAGCGCGCCCTGCTCGCCTCCGGCACCGAGCTGACCACCGTGGCGATGCGCCGCGTCGACCCCGGCGTGCACGGCTCCGTGCTCGACGTGCTGCGCCGCCACGGCATCCGCGTGCTGCCGAACACCGCCGGCTGCTACACCGCGGGCGAGGCCGTGCTCACCGCCCGGCTGGCCCGCGAGGCGCTCGGCACGGACTGGGTGAAGCTGGAGGTCATCGCGGACGAGCGCACCCTGCTGCCGGACCCGGTCGAGCTGCTGGCCGCCGCCGAGACGCTCGTCGACGACGGCTTCACCGTGCTCCCGTACACCAACGACGACCCCGTTCTCGCCCGGAAGCTGGAGGACGCCGGCTGCGCCGCCGTGATGCCGCTGGGCTCCCCCATCGGCTCCGGGCTCGGCATCCGCAACCCGCACAACTTCCAGCTCATCACCGAGGCCGCCGGGGTGCCCGTCGTCCTCGACGCCGGCGCCGGCACCGCCTCGGACGCCGCGCAGGCGATGGAGCTGGGCTGCGACGCGGTGATGCTGGCGTCCGCGGTGACGCGGGCGCAGGAGCCGGTGCTGATGGCGGCGGCGATGCGGCACGCGATCGCGGCGGGCCGGCTCGCGGCGCGCGCGGGGCGCATCCCGCGCCGGCACTTCGCGCGGGCGTCGTCGCCGGCGGCGGGTATCGCGCGGCTGGACGCGGCCCGCGAGCCGGACCCCGAGCGGCCCGCGTTCGCGTGAACTGCCCTGCCCCGTACCGGCACCCGGCCCCGGCACACCCCCGGGAACGTACTGCAGCACAACGGTGACGGGAACGCGTCCGTCACCTCGTAGACTGCGCTGCGTGGACACGACTCTGGACCCGTCCCCCCAGCCTCCGGGAGGGCGGGGAGACCCCATGGTCGGGCAGCTGCTCGACGGGCGCTACCGCATCGACGCGCGCATCGCCGCGGGCGGCATGGCCACGGTCTACCGGGCCCTGGACACCCGGCTCGACCGGGTGCTCGCCGTCAAGGTGATGCACCCGTCGCTCGCCGCCGACGCCTCCTTCGTCCAGCGGTTCATCCTGGAGGCCAAGTCGGTCGCCGGGCTCGCCCACCCGAACGTCGTGGGCGTCTACGACCAGGGCACCGACGGCCCGCACGTCTTCCTGGCCATGGAGTACGTCCCCGGCTGCACCCTGCGCGACATGCTGAACGACCGCGGCGCCCTCCAGCCGCGCGCCACGCTGGACATCCTGGAGCCCGTGCTCGCCGCGCTCGGCGCCGCGCACCGGGCCGGTTTCGTCCACCGCGACATGAAGCCGGAGAACGTCCTCATCGGCGACGACGGCCGCGTCAAGGTCGCCGACTTCGGCCTCGTCCGCGCCGTGAACAGCAATACCACCGCGTCCACCGGCACCGTGCTCGGCAGCGTGTCGTACCTGGCGCCCGAGCAGATCGAGCGCGGCGCGGCCGACCCGCGGGTCGACGTCTACGCCTGCGGCGTGATGCTCTACGAGATGCTCACCGGCGCCAAGCCGCACTCCGGCGAGCACGCCGCGCACGTGCTCTACCAGCACCTCCACGAAGATGTCGAGCCGCCGTCCGCCGCCGTGCCGGGGCTGCCCGCGCAGCTGGACGAGCTGGTCGCCGCGGCCGCCGCGCGCGGCCCGGAGGAGCGCCCGGCGGACGCCGTGGAGCTGCTGTCCGCCGTACGGGACGCCCGCGCGCAGCTCACCGACGAGCAGC
Source organism: Streptomyces sp. MAR4 CNX-425 (assembly GCF_048656465.1). Classification (NCBI taxonomy): domain Bacteria; kingdom Bacillati; phylum Actinomycetota; class Actinomycetes; order Kitasatosporales; family Streptomycetaceae; genus Streptomyces; species Streptomyces sp. MAR4 CNX-425. The sequence continues at coordinate 549,654 of NZ_JBMDLF010000001.1, forward strand.
TGGACGCGGTGCCGCCGCAGGCCGTCGCGGAGGAGCGGATCGGCTCCGAGGACCGCACGGCCGTGGTGGCCGTCGCGGCGCCGGCGCCGGACCGGCTGAACGTCACGAGCGTGCTGGAGACCCCCGCCGCCGGACCGGCGGACGCCACCGCCGCCCCGCCGCCGGGACCGCCCGGCGCGCCGCCGCCGGACGGGCGGCCGGGCCGCGCCCGGCCGCGCTACGGGCTGCTGGCGCTGCTGGCGGCGGTGCTCGTGGTGGGCGTCGGCGTGGGCGTCTGGTACATCAACTCCGGGCAGTTCACCAAGGTCCCCTTCGTGCTGGGCAAGACCGAGGCCGAGGCCCGGGACATGCTGTCCGGCGAGGACCTCGACGCCGACGTCTCCGAGGACTTCAGCGACACCGTGAAGCCCGGCCGGGTCATCCGGACCGACCCCGAGGGCGGCAACCGCATACGCCAGGGCGACTCCGTCACCCTCGTGCTCTCCAAGGGCCCCCGGATGGTCGAGATCCCCGAGCTGTACGCGGTCCCGCTCGACGAGGCCAGACAGGAGCTGCGCGACGCCGGGCTGAAGCCGGGCGTGACGCAGGAGGCGTTCAGCGAGGAGCTGCCCGCCGGGCGCGTGATCAGCACCGACCCCGAGGACGGCGAGAAGATCAAGGCCGGCCGGGCGGTGTCCATGGTGGTCAGCCGCGGCGCGCCGATCGAGGTGCCGGACGTGATCGGCGACGACCGGACCGACGCCGCCGACGAGCTGCGCGAGGAGGGCCTGACCGTCGAGGTCGCCGAGGAGACGGTGTACTCGGAGGAGGACGCCGGCACGGTCGCGGAGACCTCGCCGGAGCCGGGCGCGGAGCTGGGCGAGGGCGACAAGGTCACGCTGACGCTCTCCAAGGGCCCGGAGCTGCTGGAGGTCCCGGACGTGGTCGACATGAGCGTCGACGACGCCGAGCAGACGCTTGAGGACGCCGGTTTCTCCGTGAACGTGAACCAGATCTTCTTCGGCGACACCGTCTGGCGGCAGTCCGTGGACGGCGGCGACGAGGCCCCGCGCGGAAGCGAGATCACCCTCTGGGTGCGGTGACGTGACCTCCCGTACGATCCGCGCCCGCAACCCCGTCGGCAGCCATGTGCCGGTCGCCGGCGGCCTGGCCGCGAAGGGCCTCGCGTACGCGCGCCGGATCGGCGCGGAGGCCGTGCAGGTCTTCGTCGCCAACGCCCGCGGCTGGGCGACGCCGCCCGGCGACCCGGCGCAGGACGAGGAGTTCCGGCGGCGCTGCGCCGAGGACGACGTCCCGGTGTACGTGCACGCCCCGTACCTGATCAACCTCGGCTCGCACACCGAGGCGACCGCCGCGCACTCCGTCGCCTCGCTGCGGCACTCGCTGCGCCGCGGCCGGGCGATCGGCGCCCGCGGCGTCGTGGTGCACACCGGCTCGGCGACCGGCGGGCGGCCCCGCGAGACCGCCCTCGCGCAGGTACGGGAGCTGACGCTGCCGCTCCTCGACGAGCTGGGCGACGACCCCTGCGGCCCGGACGGCCCTGACGGGCTCGCGGCGCCGGAGCTGCTGCTGGAGCCCACCGCCGGGCAGGGCTTCTCGCTCTGCTCCCGGCTGGACGAGCTGGGCGCCTACCTGGACCTGCTGGACCGGCACCCGCGGCTCGGCGTCTGCCTCGACACCTGCCACGTCTTCGCCGCGGGTCACGACCTGGCGGCCCACGGCGGCGCGAAGGCGCTGCTCGACGAGCTGCTGGAGGTGGCGGGCCCGGGGCGGCTGCGGCTGCTGCACGCGAACGACTCCAAGGCCGCGGCTGGCTCGCGGCTGGACCGGCACGAGAACATCGGCGCGGGCCGGATCGGCGCCGAGCCGTTCCGCGAGCTGCTGCGGCACCCGGCGACGGCGGGTGTGCCGCTGATCATCGAGACCCCGGGCGGCGGGCCCGAGGGGCCGAAGGCGGCGGCGGACATCGCGCTGCTGAAGGAGCTGCGGGAGCCCGCGGCGCGGTAGGCCGGCGGTGTCCGGGCCGCCCGTCGGCGGCCCGGACGCCACAGAGGCGGCCCGGTGGGCGTGGTCAGGGCGCGAGCACGACCGTCTTGCCGGGCAGCCGCCCGGCGCCGGCGTCGTCGTGCACGGCGGCCAGCTCGGTCACCGGGCGGCGGTCGGCGACGTGGATCCGGAGCGCGCCGGCGTCCACCTTGGCGACCAGCTCGGCCAGCTGGGCCCCGTCGCTGCGGACCCACAGGTTCGCGCTGCGCACACCGCGCGCGGGGTCCTCGGGAATCGGGCCGGCCGTGCTGGCGGCGACGCCGCCGTCGGCGACGTACCCCGCCAGCCGCGCGAGGTCCTCCCCGGGAAGGCGCACATGGTTCACCACGGCCTCGAACGGACCGCCCACGGCGGCCGGGCCCGCGGCGAGGTCGAGGGGCTCGACGACCCGGTCCGCGCCGTAGCCCCGCAGGCGGTCGGCGTGCTGCGCGGTGTCCACCGCGGTCACGTGCGCGCCCGCGTCGACGGCGAGCTGCACCACGAGGCTGCCCACCGCGCCGCCGGCCCCGTTGACCAGGACCGTCCGGCCGGGCTTCAGCCCGGCCAGCTCGAACGCCGTCTGCCACGCCGCCAGCCCGGTCAGCGGCAGCGCCGCGGCGTCGGCCAGCGCCGTCGACCGGGGCGCCGGCGCGAGGGACCCGGCCGGGACGAGGGCGTACTCGGCGGCGCCGCCGGCCGTGTCCAGGGGCAGCATGGCCACGACGCGGTCGCCGGCCTCCGGGCCCGTCACGCCCGCGCCGAGCGCGGCGACGGTTCCCGCCAGGTCGATCCCCGGGACGTACGGGAGGGCGATCGGGAGCATCCCGGCCAGGGCACCGGCGCGGATGTGGTCGTCGACCGGGTTGAAGGACGTGGCCGCCACCCGCACCAGCACCTCGCCGGCGCCGGGGACCGGGCGGTCGACGTCCTCGTAGGACAGCACCTCGCTGCGGCCGAACTCGTGGAAACGCATGGTCTTCATGGCACGTCCTCCTGGGTCGCGGTGGGCCTCGGCAACCCACTCCTTGACTTGCCTAGGCAAGCTTTTTCGCTTGCTCAGGCAAGTGAAACCTACCCGGTGATGACTTTCCCAGGCAAGTAATCACGGGCGGCTGGACACGTATGATGGGGCGCATGGACACCCCCTCACCCTGGCTCGACGACGAGCAGCAGGACCTGTGGCAGGCGCTGCTCACCGTCGTCATCGCGCTCCCGGCGACCCTCGACCGCCAGCTGCAGCGGGATGCGGGCATCTCCAACTTCGAGTACGGGGTGCTGGCCCGGCTGTCCATGGCCGGCGAGGCCACGAGGCGACTCAGCGACCTGGCCCGGGACTGCGACAGCACCCAGCCCCGCATGTCGAAGCTGATGGACCGCTTCGAAGCCCGCGACTGGATCACCCGCCGCCCCGACCCCGACGACGGGCGGTACACCCTCGCCACCCTCACCGACGCCGGCCGGCAGAAGCTCGTCGAGGCCGCGCCCGGGCACGTCGCCCAGGTCAAGCGGCTCGTGTTCGACCCGCTGAGCGCCGCTCAGCGCCGCCACCTCGGGACGGCGCTCACCCGCGTCGCCGCGGTCCTCCGCCGGGAACTCGACGGCGGCTGAGCGCCGCCGCCCCGCGGCGGCCCGGAGGCGGCCTAGGGCCTGTCGTTTGGATCTTGTCGGATCAGGGAGCGGCGGATGGTGCTGTGCATCGCAAGGCGGAGGAGGGAGGCGACGCGGAGCGTCGTCGACCGACGACAACGCCGCGAGGTGCAGTGCCAGGCGTCGCGAGCCCGGCGAAGATCCGAACGACAGGCCCTAGAGGTCGGGCCCGTCGCCGGGCTCCTCCTGGTACGAGTAGCGCTGCTCGCGCCACGGGTCGCCGACGTTGTGGTAGCCGCGCTCCTCCCAGAAGCCGCGGCGGTCGGCCGTCATGTACTCCACGCCCCGCACCCACTTCGGGCCCTTCCAGGCATAGAGGTGCGGCACGACGAGCCGTACCGGGAAGCCGTGCTCGGCGGTCAGCGGCTCGCCGTCCTTGTGGGTGGCGAAGATCGTCCGCCCGTCGGCGAAGTCGGCGAGGCGCAGGTTGGAGCTGAAGCCGTACTCGGCCCACACCATCACGTGCGTGACCCCGGGCCCGGGCGGCGCGAGGTCGAGGAGCGTACGGGCCCGGACCCCGCCCCACTCGGCGCCGAGCATGCTGAACTTCGTCACGCAGTGCAGGTCGCCGACGACGGTCGCGTACGGCAGGGCGGTGAACTCGTCGTGCGTGAGGGACCGCTTCCCGCCGTCCGCGGTGGCCCCGAAGACCTGGAGCTCCCAGCGGTCCGGCTTGAACCGCGGCACCGGGCCGTAGTGCGTCACGGGCCAGCCGCGCTGGAGCCGCTGGCCAGGAGGGAGGCCCTCCTGGTGGCGCTCGGACTGACCCATGGACCCATGGTGACAGACGCTTGCGCATGGTCATGACCGGGGGCGCCGGGGGGGTGGATGAGGGCAACCGGGATAAGCCTGCACTTACTGGATCGCCCGGCCCCCGGGGTGCGAGGATGCGCCCTGACCCGCCCCCGAACACACGCGGAGAGGAGCCCCGTCATGCAGGGCGACCCCGAGGTGCTGGAATTCCTGAACGAACAGCTCACCGCCGAGCTGACCGCGATCAACCAGTACTTCCTGCACGCGAAGATGCAGGAGAACTTCGGCTGGACGAAGCTGGCGGCGTACACGCGGTCGGAGTCGTTCGACGAGATGAAGCACGCGGAGATCCTGACGGACCGCATTCTGCTGCTGGACGGGCTGCCGAACTACCAGCGCCTCTTCCACGTCCGGGTCGGGCAGACGGTCACGGAGATGTTCCAGGCCGACCGGCAGATCGAGGTGGAGGCCATCGACCGGCTGCGCCGCGGGGCCGAGCTGATGCGCGCCAAGAGCGACATCACGTCGGCGAACATCTTCGAGTCGATCCTGGCGGACGAGGAGCACCACATCGACTACCTCGACACCCAGCTGGACCTGATCGAGAAGCTGGGCGAGGCGCTGTACCTCGCGCAGCAGATCGAGCAGCCGGAGGAGGCGTAGCCGGGGCCCGGTCTCAGGCGGCCTCGGCCGCCACCGGGCTCGGGGCCGCCACCGGGCTCGGGGCGGTCACCGGGCCGGGAGGAACGACCGGGCCGGGCGCGGCGGCCGGGGTCTCCGCGGGCGGCGCCGCGCTCTCGCTCCCGTCCGCCGGCAGCTGCCCCGCCAGCAGCTCGCGGCGGGCGCAGCCCGCGCCGCGGCCGAGCAGCGCCTGGATCCGGCGGACGCAGTTGCCGCAGTCCGTGCCCGCCTTGCACTCCGAAGCGATCTGGCGCGGCGTGCAGCGCCCGGCCGAGGCGTGCTCGCGCACCTGCTCCTCGGTGATGCCGAAGCACGAGCACACGAACACGCGAACCCCCGGGACGGGACGATTAGGTAACCCTAACCTTACCCGGCCCCGGGGGTGCCGTGAAAGACCGGTCCGGCCGTGACCTGCGTTACGCCGCGGCCGGCCCGCTCACTGGTCCCGGTACATCTCGGCGACGAGGAACGCCAGGTCGAGCGACTGGCTGCGGTTGAGCCGCGGGTCGCACGCCGTCTCGTAGCGCTGGTGCAGGTCGTCGACGAAGATCTCGTCCCCGCCGCCCACGCACTCGGTCACGTCGTCCCCGGTCAGCTCCACGTGGATGCCGCCGGGGTGGGTGCCGAGCGCCTTGTGGACCTCGAAGAAGCCCTTGACCTCGTCGAGCACGTCGTCGAAGCGGCGGGTCTTGTGGCCGGACGCGGCCTCGAAGGTGTTGCCGTGCATCGGGTCGGACACCCACGCCACCTGGGCGCCGGCGGCCGTGACCTTCTCCACCAGCGCGGGCAGCCGGTCCCGTACCTTGTCGGCGCCCATCCGGCTGACGAACGTCAGCCGCCCCGGGATCCGCTCCGGGTCCAGGCGGTCGATCAGCGCCAGCGCCTCCTCCGGGGTGGTCGACGGGCCCAGCTTCACCCCGATGGGGTTGCTGACCCGCGAGGCGAACTCGATGTGCGCGTGGTCCAGCTGCCGGGTGCGCTCGCCGATCCAGACCATGTGGCCGGAGACGTCGTACAGGTCGCCGGTGCGCGAGTCGGTGCGGGTCAGGGAGGACTCGTAGTCGAGGACGAGCGCCTCGTGCGAGGAGAAGAACTCGACGGTCTTGAACTCCTCCGGGTCCACGCCGCAGGCGTGCATGAAGCTCATGGCCCGGTCGATCTCGCGGGCCAGGGCCTCGTAGCGCTGGCCGGAGGGCGAGGAGCGGACGAAGTCCTGGTTCCAGGCGTGCACCTGGCGCAGGTCGGCGTAGCCGCCGGTGGTGAAGGCGCGCACCAGGTTCAGCGTGGCCGCCGAGGCGTGGTACATCCGCTTCAGCCGCTCCGGGTCCGGCGTGCGGGACTCGGGGGTGAACTCGAAGCCGTTGACCGAGTCGCCCCGGTAGACGGGCAGGGTGACGCCGTCGCGGGTCTCGGTGGGCTTGGAGCGGGGCTTGGAGTACTGCCCGGCGATCCGGCCGACCTTCACCACCGGGACGGACGCCGCGTACGTGAGCACGGCGCTCATCTGGAGCAGCGTCTTGAGCTTGTTCCTGATGTTGTCGGCCGAGACCGCGTCGAACGCCTCCGCGCAGTCACCGCCCTGGAGCAGGAACGCCTCGCCGCGGGCGACGGCGCCCAGCTGGTCGCGCAGCTGGTCGCACTCGCCGGCGAAGACCAGCGGCGGATACGACCGCAGCTCGGCGAGTACGTCGCGCAGAGCCGCGGGGTCCGGCCAGTCCGGCTGCTGCGCCGCGGGCAGGTCGCGCCAGGTCTGGGAGATACCGGCGGCGCTCGTGGCGGGTTCGGCGTTGAGTTTCACGGGGCCAAGATTACGGGGTCGGCCCGCGGAGCCCCGGCCGGTGACCGACAGATGAGACGGAGCAGACAGCGGGCTGCCGCGGGCGCCCCGGTCGGCTAGGGTGTCGGCCGTGTACGCGATCGCGACCCGCACCTGGTGGTGGCCCGCCCAGCCGGCGGCCACCTGATCTCGCGTACCCGAGAAGACTGACGCGAAGGCCGCCCGAGGGGCGGCCTTCGGCGTTTTCCGCGGGTCGGTCCCTCCGTCGCAGGAAGGACCGTTACGTGCAGCGAAATCCCAGTCCAGACAGGCAGAGCGGCACCGGGGACGGCAGCGCCGCCGCGCGCGCCGCCGCGCTGGTGCGCCGGCTGCTGGCCGACGGCGCCGGGCCGTTCGCGGTGCTGCGCCGCCGCACCCCCGGCCGCCCGGACGCGCCCGTCGAGGTCCTGCTCGGCGCCGTCCACGAGGTGAACCGGCTCGCGAACATCCCCGACGCCCCGGCGTCCGGCCCCGCCGTCGGCGCGCTCGCGCTCGTGCCGTACCGGCAGCTCCGGGAGCGCGGCTTCGACGTCCGCGACGACGGCACGCCGCTGGCCGTCCTGGTCCCCGACGAGGTCCACGAGCTGCCCGCCGCCGCGCTGCTCGACGCCCTGCCCGCGCACCCCGTCCGCGTCGCCGGCGGCGCCTTCGACGTGCCGGACGACGAGTACGGCGACATCGTCGGCCGCGTCCTCGACGACGAGATCGGCACCGGCGAGGGCGCCAACTTCGTCATCCGCCGCACCTTCGAGGGCCGCGTCGACGGCTTCGGCGCCGCCGACGCGCTCGCCCTCTTCCGCCGGCTGCTGGCCTGCGAGCAGGGCGCGTACTGGACCTTCGCCGTGCACCGCCCCGGCGTGCGCACCCTGGTCGGCGCCAGCCCGGAGGTGCACGTGCGGATGACCGGCGGCACCGTCGTGATGAACCCCATCAGCGGCACCTACCGCTACCCGCCCGGCGGCCCGGACCGCGCCGGGCTGCTGGACTTCCTGCACGACGCCAAGGAGATCGAGGAGCTCTCCATGGTCGTCGACGAGGAGCTGAAGATGATGTGCACCGTCGCCCGGGAGGGCGGCGTGGTCGTCGGGCCGCGGCTGAAGGAGATGGCGCACCTGGCGCACACCGAGTACGAGCTGCGCGGGCGCACCGCGCTCGACGCGCGCGACGTGCTGCGCGAGACGATGTTCGCGGCGACGGTGACCGGCTCGCCCGTGCAGAACGCCTGCCGCGTCATCGAGCGCTATGAGCCCCCGGGCCGGGACGGGCGGGGCCGCGGCTACTACGCCGGCGCGCTGGCCCTCCTCGGCCGCGACGCGGGCGGCGCGCAGACCCTCGACTCCCCCATCCTCATCCGTACCGCCGACATCGGCGCGGACGGGCTGCTGCGGGTGCCCGTGGGCGCCACCCTGGTGCGCGGCTCCCGGCCGGCGGACGAGGTCGCCGAGACCCACGCCAAGGCCGCCGGGGTGCTCGCCGCCCTCGGCGTACGCCCCGCGCCCGCGCGCCCGGCGGGCGGGGCGGCGGCCGGCCCGCGCTTCGCGGCGGACCCGGAGGTGCAGGCGGCGCTGGCGGCCCGCCGGACGCACCTGTCGCCGTTCTGGCTGCGGATGCAGGGGGCGCGGGAGAGGGGGGCGGGCGGGCTGTCCGGCCGCACGGTGCTGGTGGTCGACGGCGAGGACACGTTCACCGCGATGCTCGCGCACGTCCTGCGCGCCTCCGGCGCGGCGGTGGACGTACGCCGCTTCGACGCGCCGGGCGTACGGCGGGCGGCGCTGGCGCACCCGGGCCCGGTCGTGCTCGGCCCCGGCCCCGGCGACCCGGCGGACACCGCGGACCCGAAGATGGGCTTCCTGCGCGGGCTCGCCGGCGAGCTGCTGCGCGGCCACCGCCACGGCCTGCTCGGCGTCTGCCTCGGCCACGAACTCCTCGCCGCCGAGCTGGGGCTGCCGCTGGTCCGCAAGGACGTGCCGTACCAGGGGGCGCAGGAGGAGATCGACTTCTTCGGCCGGCCGGAGACGGTCGGCTTCTACAGCACGTACACCGCGCGCTGCGACGCCGCCGCCGCGGCGGCGCTGGCCGCGGCGCGCGGCGTCGAGCTGAGCCGCGATCCGGACAGCGGCGACGTGCACGCGCTGCGCGGCGAGCGCTTCGCGTCGGTGCAGTTCCACCCGGAGTCGGTGCTGAGCCTGAACGGCCCGCACCTCGTGTCGGAGCTGCTGCGGGAGCTGGCGGCGGCTCCCGCGTAACGCGGGAACCGCAACGCCCGTCCCGGCCGGAGGGAGCCCTTGCTCCCCGCGGGCGCGGGGACACGGCCGCCGGAAGTCGTCTTCCGGCGGCCGTCCCCGTCAGCCGAAGAAGACGCCGACCTCCTCGTACAGCTTCGGGTCCACCGTCTTGATCCGCGCCGTCGCGTCGGCCAGCGGCACCCGCACCACGTCCGTGCCCTGGAGGGCGACCATCTTGCCCCAGTCCGCCTCGTGCACCGCCTGGATCGCGTGCAGCCCGAAGCGGCTGGCGAGCCAGCGGTCGTACGCGCTGGGGGTGCCGCCGCGCTGCACGTGCCCGAGGACCGTCGTCCGGGCCTCCTTGCCCGTACGCCTCTCGATCTCCTTCGCCAGCCACTCCCCGACGCCCGACAGCCGGACGTGCCCGAAGGCGTCCAGGGACTCGTCCTTGAGCACCATGTCGCCGTCCTTGGGCATCGCGCCCTCGGCCACGCAGACGATCGGCGCGTAGCTGGCCTTGAAGCGGGAGGTCACCCAGCCGCAGACCTTCTCGACGTCGAAGCGCTGCTCGGGGATGAGGATCACGTTCGCGCCGCCGGCGAGCCCGGAGTGCAGGGCGATCCAGCCGGCGTGCCGCCCCATCACCTCGACGACGAGGACGCGCATGTGGGACTCGGCCGTGGTGTGCAGCCGGTCGATGGCCTCGGTCGCGATGTTGACCGCGGTGTCGAAGCCGAAGGTGTAGTCGGTGGCGGAGAGGTCGTTGTCGATGGTCTTCGGTACGCCGACGACCTGGATGCCGTACTCGTCGGCGAGGCGCTGCGCGACGCCGAGGGTGTCCTCGCCGCCGATGGCGATGAGCGAATCCACCTCCAGCTTCGCCATGTTCTCCTTGATGCGCTTGATGCCGCCCTCGACCTTGAGGGGGTTGGTGCGCGACGACCCGAGGATCGTTCCACCGCGCGGCAGGATGCCGCGTACGGCGGGGATGTCCAGGGTGACGGTGTCCGCCTCCAGCGGCCCGCGCCAGCCGTCACGGAAGCCGGTGAACTCGTACCCGTACTCCTGGACGCCCTTGCGGACAGCGGCCCGGATGACCGCGTTGAGCCCGGGACAGTCACCGCCACCGGTCAGTACTCCTACCCGCATCACGTATTCCCTTCTGACGGTCGTGACCCCGCTGCAGCAACGCTAACGGTGATCCACCTCACACGACACGGAGCGAGCGGGATTAGCGCACCAACCTGTCAATTCGGCGGCGGCGGGGTTCACCCGGCGGAGGGACCCCGGGGGTAAGGGAACGGCGGGCGGGCGCCGTTCAGCCGTCGTCGAGTCCGCGTTCGATGGCGTAGCGCACGAGTTCGACGCGGTTGTGGAGCTGGAGCTTGCCCAGGGTGTTCTGCACGTGGTTCTGGACGGTGCGGTGGGAGATGACGAGGCGCTCGGCGATCTGCTTGTACGACAGCCCCTTGGCGACCAGCCGCAGCACCTCGGTCTCCCGGTCGGTGAGCTTGGGCACCTCGGGCTCGTCGGGGTCCTCCGCGACGGGCTCCCCGGCCAGCCGCCGGTACTCGCCGAGCACGAGGCCGGCGAGGCCGGGCGTGAACACCGGGTCGCCCTGCGCGGTCCGGCGGACGGCCTCGATCAGCTCCTCGGTGCTGGCGGACTTCACGAGGTAGCCGGTGGCGCCGGACTTGACGGCTTCGAGCACGTCGGCGTGCTCGCCGCTGGCGGAGAGCACCAGCACCCGCACGCCGGGCTGGGCGCCGACGACCTCCTTGCACACCTGCACGCCGGGCAGGCCGGGCAGGTTGAGGTCCAGCACCAGCACGTCGGGGCCCGCGGCCCGCGCCCGCCGCACGGCCTGCGGCCCGTCCCCGGCGGTGGCGACGACGGCAAACCCGGCGGCGTCGAGGTCGCGGGCGACGGCGTCGCGCCACATGGGGTGGTCGTCGACGACCATGACCTTGACCTCGGCGCCGGCTTCTGCGACCACGTGGACTCCCTCCCTGCGCTTCTGGGTGGATGATGCCCGCAGACCATGGTGGCGTATGTGGTGAGTTACGGCACGTGTCGTTTCCGGCGGGGGCGTACGGGCCGCCGCGGCGCCGGGGCGCGCGCCGCCCGGGCCCGGTGGGTCATCCGTGGGGGGCGGGGAGGCGGAGTTCCACTTCGGTGCCCTGGCCCGGGGTCGACACCCACTCCGCCGTGCCGCCCAGGTCCCGCAGGCGCCCGCGGATGGACTGCGCCACGCCGAGCCGGCCCTCCGCCTCCGCCGCCGCCAGGCGGCCCCGCGGGATGCCGGGGCCGTCGTCCCGTACGGTCACCACCACCGTGCCGTCCGGCTCCTCCTCCAGCAGCACCCACGCCTGCGCCTCCGGGCCCACGTGCGCGCGTACGTTGTCGAGCGCGGCGCCCACCGCCGCGGCCAGCTCCTGTGCCGCGTCGGTCCGCAGCGACACCGGCGAACCCGGCTCGGCGACCGAGACGCTCGGCCCGCCCATCGCCAGCAGGAGCAGCCGCAGGGACGTCGTCGCGTCCTCCTCCCCCGGCCCGCCGTCCGCCGCCCCGGCCCGGGCCCCGGCGCCCCCGCCGGGGACGGCGGAACGTTCCGGCGGCGGCGCCGTGCGCTGCGCCGGCAGCGTCGCGCCCGTCACCAGCGCCCGCAGCGCCGCCTCCTGCTCCCCCGCCAGCCGGCCCAGTTCCTTCGCCTCGCCGCCGATCGCCGCCCCGCGCCGCTGCACCAGGGCCAGCACTTGCAGCACGCTGTCGTGGATGTCGCGCGCGAGCCGCTCCCGCTCCCGCGTCGCCGCCTCTATCTGCAGCGCGCGGGCCAGCGCCCGCTCACTGGTCCGCGCCACCTCGACGATGTAGCCGATCGCCGTCGACGCGACCATCAGCAGCACGATGTTGTGGAAGTTGTCCTGCACCACCTCGCCGCGCTGCACGATGTTCGACAGCCCGACCGCCGCCGACGACGCCGCGCCCCACCGCCAGCCGCCCTTGATCGCGAAGCCCAGCACCGACCCGGCCGCCCAGATCGACGGCAGCGTGCTCGCGCCGTCGTCGATGCGCTCCGGGGTCTCCACCGGGATCGTCAGCAGGATGCCGGTCAGCGTGAGCCCGATGTCCGCCGCCAGGAACCGGTACGTGCAGCGCTCCGCCGACGCGACCCGGCGGAAGGTGAACGCCGTCCACAGCGCCAGGACCGCGAAGTACGCCCAGCCCAGCGCCGGGCGGGCGACGTCCCCGTGGCGGGGTACGAACTGCGCCACCGCGTACGCCAGGGTCAGCACCCGGAAGTACGTCAGCGCCTGCCACAGCGGCTGCTCCACCGACATCCGCCGCTTGCTCTGCCCGGCCATCGCCCCGGCTCTCCCTCCCGCCGCACGCGCACCGCGCGCTAGGCGGCGTCCGTCCGCCCGCCGTCGCCCTCCGCGTCCGCCTTCCGGGCCTTCTCCTCGGCCTTCTCCTCCGCCTTGCGGCGCTTGGCCTCGTCATCCATCCGCCGCTTGGCCGCGGTCGCGTACTCGTCGACGTACTCCTGGCCGGACAGCTTCATGATCTCGTACATGACCTCGTCGGTCACCGAACGCAGGATGAACCGGTCGTGCTCCATGCCCTGATAGCGCGTGAAGTCCAGGGGCGCGCCGATCCGGATGCCGGGCCGCATCACCTTCGGCACCACCTGCCCCGGCGGCTGGATCTTCTCCGTGTCGATCATCGCCACCGGCAGCACCGGCGCCCCGCTGAGCAGCGCCAGCCGGCCGAGGCCGCCGGGCTTGCCGCGGTAGAGGCGGCCGTCGGGCGAGCGGGTGCCCTCGGGGTAGATGCCGAACAGCTCACCCCGCTCCAGCACGTCGAGACCGCTCTTGATCGCCGCCTCGCCGGCGCCGCGGCTGCCGGAGCGGTCGACGGGCAGCTGGCCGACGCCCTTGAAGAACGCCGCGGTCAGCCGGCCCTTCACCCCGGGGGTGGTGAAGTACTCCGCCTTCGCGATGAAGGTGATCTTCCGGTGCAGCATGGAGGGGAGGAAGAACGAGTCGGAGAACGACAGGTGGTTGCTCGCGAGGATGGCGGCACCGGTGTCGGGCACGTTCTCCATGCCTTCCACCCAGGGGCGGAAGACGAGCCTCAGGCTGTTGCCGAGGGACATCTTCATCGCGCTGTAGAACAACCGGGGCCTCCTGCGATCTGCTCGTGTGACCATAGCGCTCCTGGTCGGAGAGCGGTATCCGGGGGCGGCGGGCCCGCCCGGGGCCGGCCGGCGGGCGGCGCGGGGCGGCCGGGAGGCGTCCGCGGGGGGCCCGTCCGTCCGTACGGGGCAGTACGCTCAGGGGCAGCGCCAGGCACGTATCCGCCGCCCGCCTGACACGATCGGAGTCCCGTCATGCCGGTCCTTCCCGGAGCCGAGCCGTTCCGCCAGCCGGGTGGCGAGACCGGGGCCCTGGTCTGCCACGGCTTCACCGGCTCGCCCCAGTCCGTACGGCCCTGGGCCGAGGATCTCGCCGCGCGCGGCCTGACGGTGTCGATGCCGCTGCTGCCCGGGCACGGCACCCGCTGGCAGGACCTCCAGCTGACCCGCTGGCAGGACTGGTACGCGACGGTGGACCGGGAGCTGCGCGAGCTGTCCGAGACGTGCGAGCGGGTCTTCCTGTGCGGGCTGTCCATGGGCGGCGCGCTGATGCTGCGGCTGGCCGCCCGGCACGGGGACGCGGTCGCCGGCGTGGTCGCGGTCAACCCGCTGAACAAGCTGCACGGGCTCGCGCCGAAGGCCCTGCCCGTCGCCCGCTTCCTGGCGCGTACGTCCGCGGGCGTCGCGGGCGACATCGCCAAGGAGGGCGTGGCGGAGACGGGCTACGACCGGGTGCCGCTGCACGCCGCGCACTCGCTGCGGCAGTTCCTCGCCCGCGTCGACGACGAGCTGCCGCAGGTGACGCAGCCGCTGCTGGTGCTGCACAGCCGGGTCGACCACGTCGTCTCGCCGCAGGACTCCGTCCGCATCCTCGGCCGGGTCTCCTCGCGGGACGTCACCGAGTCCGTGCTGGAGGAGAGCTACCACGTCGCCACCCTCGACCACGAGGCGGAACGGATCTTCGCCGAGACCGCCGCCTTCATCGACCGGCTGACCCCGCCGGCCGGCGACACCGACGGCCCCGGCGACACCGAGCAGCGGAAGGAGGCCCGGGCACGTGGCGGAGCGTAACCCGGACCGGGAGGACCCGCAGCAGGGCGACGGGTCCGCGGGCGCGGAGCCGGCGGGCGCGGAGCCCGCCGGAGCGGACGGCGGCGGCCCGCTCGACGAGGAGGCCGCCTGGGCGGAGATCGTCGCGGCGTTCGAGGAGGACTCCGTCGAGCCGCCGCACGAGCGGGCGTCGCGCGCGGCGGCCGGGGACGAGGGGCCGGACGGCCCGGCGGAACCGGGCGGCGACGGCGGCGAGGGCGGCGACGGCGCCGCGAAGGACGGCGGCCCGGCGGGCGGTGCCGCCACCGGCACCCCGGCCACCGGCGCCGGCTTCATCGTCTTCTCCGCCGGCACCGGCCCGCGCGACTGGGAGGCGGCGGAGGCGTCCGACGACGACCTCGGCGAGGCCGACGAGGGCCACTTCGTCCCGCCCGAGCCGCCGCCGCTGCCGAAGCCCGACACGACGACCAAGTTCGCCTGGATCGCGGTCCTCGGCGGCCCGCTGCTCCTGCTGACGATGCTCATCCTCCAGCAGCCGATGACCTGGTGGGCCTCGGTGCTCGGCATCGGCGGCTTCCTCGGCGGCTTCGCCACCCTCGTCGCCCGGATGCGCCCGGGCGGCGGCGATGACGACGAGCCGCCGGGCGGCGGCGCGGTGGTCTGACGGACCGCCCCCCGAGCCGGTACGGAACTCGTTCGGGCGCCCCGGCGAAGTAGTGGTGCAAGGCCCGGAAACGGGCGAGTCCACCACGCTCTGGAGGCGCTCGATGGGGGGATTGACGGGCGTGTACACGGAGCCCGAGAGCGACGCGTCGGTCGTCGCACGGTCCCGTACAGAACCCGAGGCGTTCGCGGTCCTCTTCGACCGGCACGCCGACGCCATACACCGGTACGCGGCACGGCGGCTCGGCGACGAGGCGGCCGACGACGTCATGGCGGAGACGTTCACGACCGCCTTCCGGCTCCGCGAACGGTTCGACCCGGGACGCGGCGACGTCCGCCCCTGGCTGTTCGGCATCGCCACGCACCTGGTGAGCCGGCACCGCCGCGCGGAGGCCCGCCGCTTCCGCGCGCTCTCCCGGCTGCCGGCCCCCGCCGAGACCGACGAACCGCTCGCCGACCGGGTCGCGGCCCGCGCGACCGCCGACGGCATGCGCCGCGAGCTGGCGACCGCGCTGGCCCGGCTGTCGCCGTCGCTGCGCGACGTGCTGCTGCTGGTGGCCTGGGCGGATCTGGCGTACGAGGAGGTGGCCGAGGCGCTCGGCGTGCCGGTGGGCACGGTGCGCTCCCGGCTGCACCGGGCCCGCGGCCGGCTGCGGAAGGAACTGGGTGCCGGCGGCGCACCCGCCGGCGACACGGAGGCCGGGCAAGCGGACGACGCGCGGAAGGAACGGGGACATGGATGAGCTGAAGGTGCTGCGGGACTGGGACGCGGGTACGCGGCCGCCGCGCGAGACGGCCCGGCGGGCGGCCCGGGAGAAGCTGCTGGCGGAGGCCCGCGCCGCGGCCCCCGAGGCGGACCGGGCGCGCGCGCCCGGCACCGAGCCCCCGCGGATACGGCTCGCGCCGGTCCGGCTCCGCGGGCCCGGCGCGGGCGGGCCGTCCCGCCGTACCGTCGTACGGAGCCTCGTCGCCGCCGGCGCCACGGCGGCGGCGGTCGGCGCGCCGCTGGCGCTGCTGGAGCGCCGGGACGGCGGCGGCGCCGGCCCGGCGGCCGACCTGCCCCCGGCGGGGGTGCTGCGCGCGGCGGCCCGGCTGGAGCGGGAGCGGGAGAGCATGCGCCCGCCCCTCGAACCGGGCCCGGGCCAGTACGTATACAGCAGGGTGGACGTCCTGGAGGCCCCGGACGACCCCGCCGGCGCCGTCGCGCGGTACACGCAGGAGGCGTGGCTGGCGGCCGACCCCTCGCGGCGGAGCTGGCGGGGCGCGAACCACGACCCGAACGGCTGGTGGCAGACCACGCCGCAGTCCTGGCCACCGGCGGACTGGCGCACCCTCGCGCGGATCCCCCGGGAGCCGGAGGCGATGCTGACGCACTTCAGCTCCTTCCGCCGCGGGCGGACGCCCGACGAGTTCGAGACGCACGACTGGAAGTACGCGGCCGGCTACCTCATCGAACTGATCGCGTGGCTGCCCGTGCTGCCCGACGGGCTGCTGCCGGCGGCGCTGGAGACGTTCGCCGAGTTTCCCGACAAGGACGTGCTGACCGGCACGATGGACACCCAGGGCAGGGACGCGCTCGGGCTGGGGCTGGACGACGAGCCGGGCAGCGGCAAGCTGCTGCTCTTCGCCGTGGGCACGCACGAGTACCTGGGTGTGCAGCAGCCGCGTATCAGAGGCGGGAACCCCGAGAACGGCTCCACGGAGACAACGTCCCTCAACACCTACGCCGTCGTGGACGAGGTCAAGCAGCGGCCCTAGCCGGGCCGGACACCGGCACCCGCAGGGCAGCCAGGACCGGCAGGTGGTCGGTGGCGTCGCGGAGGTCGGCCGGGGTGACGCCCGGCAGGCCCGCCGGGACGCCGCAGCCCAGCACCTCGACCGACGCGGTGGCCAGCACGGCGTCGATGCGCTTCCTCGGGTCGGGCGCCGGGTAGGTGTGCCGGCCGCCCCAGGGGGCGACCGCCCGGCCGTCCCGCAGCTCGGCGGTGAGCCGGCGGAACGCGGCGCCCCCGGGGCGCTCGTTGAGGTCCCCGGCGACCACCGCGTGCGGCTCGCCGAGCCCCCGCACGTGCGCGAGCACCAGCCCCGCCTGCTCGTGGCGCTCGGCCCGGGCCAGGCTCAGATGGGTGCTGACGACGGCCAGCCGGGCCGCGCCGAAGCGCAGCACCGCCGTCGCCAGGCCCCGCCGGTGCAGGCCGGGGGTGCGGGGCAGCAGCGTCTCGTCGGTGCGCTCCACGTGCGCGCGCAGATCGGCGAGGAGCAGGGGCCCCGCGGTGGTGGCGCCGCCGGCGACGTACAGCAGGCCGGTGGCGCGGGCGAGCCGCGCCGCCTTCTTGCGCCACCGGAAGAACCGCGGCCCCTCCTGCACGCAGACGACGTCCGGCGCGCAGGCCCGGATCACCCGGGCGAGCGCCGCGGTGTCGTCGCGCAGGGAGCGGACGTTGTAGCTGAGCAGCCGGACGACGGCGGAGCCGTCCGGCTCGGTGCGCGAGGCGGGCAGATCGGGCAGCAGCACGGGGTGAGACTACCGGGGGGAGCACCCGCGGCGGCGGTGCCGCGGACCGTCGGGCCCGGCGTTGACGCGGGGCGCCGGGACCCGGGGCGGCCACCGCGGGGCCGGCGCCACGCGGTGCCGGGCCGTCACGGCGTACGCGCCCGCCGGCCGTCAGCCCTGACGGGCCAGGTCGGCGGCGCCGACGAGTCCCGCGCGACCGCCGAGTTGGGCGGCGAGCACCTGCGCGTGCGGCCGCCACTGGCTGCCCACCAGCCAGCGCCGGAACGACTTGCGGATCGGGTCGAGGACGAGGTCGCCCTCGTCCGACACGCCGCCGCCGACGATGAACGCGGACGGGTCGAAGAGCGAAGCCAGGTCGGCGAGCCCCGCGCCCGCCCAACGGGCCAGCTCCCGGAACGAGTCGACCGCCACCGGGTCGCCCCGCCGGGCGGCCTCGCTGACGTGCCGCCCCTGGACGCCGTCGGGGGTGCCGTCACCGAGCGCGAGAAGTATCTCGGCCGCCTCGGGGGTGGCGGCGGCACGCTGGTGCGCGTACCGCACGAGGGCGCGGCCGGACGCGTACTGCTCCCAGCAGCCCTGGCTGCCGCAGCCGCACAGCAGCCCGTCCGGCACCACCCGGATGTGGCCGAACTCCGCGGCCACACCGAAGCGGCCGCGGTGCAGCCGGCCGCCGATGATCACGCCGCCGCCCAGGCCGGTGCCCAGGGTGATGCAGACGACGTCGTCGTGGCCCTGGCCGGCGCCGAAGCGGTACTCGCCCCAGGCGGCGGCGTTGGCGTCGTTCTCGACGACGACGGGCAGGCCGATGCGCTGCTCGACCTTGTCCTTCAGCGCTTCGAAGCGCCAGTTGACGTTCGGGGCGAAGAGCACGGTGGCCCGCTTGTCGTCCACGTACCCCGCGGCGCCGATGCCGACGGCCTCGGCGGGGGTGGTGGACGTGACCTCCCGGACCGCCGCGCAGATGGCGTCCACGACGCCTTCGGGTGTCTCCGGGGTCGGTACCGTGCTCGTCTCGATGATCGAGCCCTCTTCGTCGACCACACCGGCCGCAATCTTGGTGCCGCCGATGTCGACGCCGATGGTGAGTCCCATGTCTCCCTCGGATATTCGGTTCGAGCCCCGCTGCGCCTCCTCACATTACCGGAGGCACCGCGGGACCCGGCCGTCAGTCGAGGTCGATCTGCTTGGGGCTGCTGGGCGGTTCGTCGTCCCGGGACCAGTCCGCCTCCTGCCGCTGCACGGCGGCGCGGTAGGCGGCGGCGATCTCCGTGCCGGCGGTGGCGAGGTGGTCGAAGATCTGCGGATTGCGCTCCACGACGGGCTCGACCACGGTCTTCACAGAGGCGAGGAACTGCTTCGCGAACTGCTGGGCGGCGGTCTGCGCGACGGCGGCGGTGCCGCCGGTCGCGCCGGGGGCGCGGAGGTCGGAGACCTTGTCGGAGAGGGAGTCGAAGAAGCGGCGCAGCTCCTCGGCGGCGCTGACGGGCTCGGGGCCGTAGACCGCGCGCCGCCGGGCCTGCTCGGCAGCGAAGTCCTCGGCACACGCCTGGGCCCACGCGTCCGGGTCCGGGGCGGTGGAGGCCGCGCCGGGTTCAGGGCGCTCGATGGCATCACTCATACATCGACGGTACCCGAACAGGGACTTCAGGTTCACCGCCGCGCAGCGGGTTGTGCGAGCGGGGCGACCGGCGGCGGGGTACGCCGCAGGTGGGGCGGGGTGATGGACGCGCGGAACCCCGCGGGGGCGGGAGCAGGTGTGGGAAGCGGGCGACGGGCCTGGGGCGCGGGGAAGGTTCGCAGCGGGTTGTACGGGCGGGGCCGCCAGCGACGCGGTACGCCGCAGGTGGGGCGGGGTGACCGAACCGCGGCCCCCCGGGGGGCGGGGAGCGGACGTGGGAGGCGGGCGACGGGCCGGGGGCGCGGGGAGGATTCGCAGCGGGTTGTACGGGCGGGCCGCCCGCGGCGGGGTACGCCGCAGGTGGGGCGGGGTGACCGAACCGCGGGGCACCGCGGGGTTCCTGCGCCGCTGGCGCGAATCCGGGCACACCGCCGCAGATCCGGCCCCCCGGTCCCCGGCAGCCGCCGCGGGGCGTTCAGCGGGGCCAGACCGCCGGGTCCGGGGCGAAGCGGATCTGGAGCTCGCCGTCGTGCAGCCCGGCGCGGTCGATGGTGCAGCGGCGGAGCGCGGACGGCAGGGGCAGGGCGCGGCGGTGGCCGGCGACGGTGACGAGGAGTTCGTCGCCGCGGCGTACGAGGGTGAGGTCGGCCCGTTCCGCGCCGGGCAGCGGCAGCCGGTACCGCAGCACCCCCTCCGCCGCCAGCAGGTCGTCCACCGCGGCCGGGTCCCCGGGGCTCGTCCCGGGCGCGCGGACCGCCGCCCGCGGCGGGTCCACGGCCTCCGCCAGCGTGCCGAGGGCGACCGGGCCCTGCGGCTCCGGGCCCAGGTGCGGCAGCGCGCAGAGCGCGCCGCCCGCCGCGCGCACCTCGGCGCCCAGCTCCTTGACCACGCGGTGCTGCTCGTCGGCGAGCGTCGCGTACCAGGCGTCCTCGGAGCCGGCCGGCAGGACGCGGTTGGCGACGACGGTCTCGACCGCGCAGCCCTGCAACGCGAGCGCCGCCCGGAGCCGCCGCAGCTCGCGGGCCCCGCGCGGGGTGGCCTCCAGGACGAGCCGCATCCCCGTGCCGGCGGCTTCGGCGGCCTCCCGTACGGCCTGGAGCCGGTGCTCCCAGTGGGCGGCGGCCTCGTACACCCGGCCCGCCGGCACCGGCGCCCCGAGCAGCCGCCCCAGCATCGGCCGCAGTCCCCGCGCGGCCTGCCGCTCGGCCGGGAGCAGCCGGTGCAGGTACCGCACCAGCTGCTCGGGCAGCGCGAGGACGCGCAGCGTCTCGCGGGCCGCGGGCATGTCCACGACCACGAGGTCCCATGGCCCGACCGCACCCGACCCGCCGCCGCCCGGCGTCTCGTACAGCGTCACCAGCGCCCGAAGCAGCGCGAACTCACGCGAGCCCGGCAGCGGCGTCAGCTCCTCCGCCGCCAGCGGCGTCGCCCCGAGCTGCTCCAGGGCGTCCGCGTAGCGCTCCTGCCAGACCGCCAGCGCCTCCGCCGCCGACTCGGCCCCACGCAGCCGCGCCGCCCACACCCCGTCCTCGATCCGGACCGGTTCCGTCCACGGGGGCGGCTCCTCCGCCCACTGCTCCCCGGCCCGCTCCGCGCCGCCGTCCGGATCCGGTTCCGGTGCCGTCCCGGCTCCCGCCCGCGGCGCCGGGATCAGCGCCTCCGGCACCGTCGCCAGCAGTCCGCCCGCCTCCGCGTCCGCGCTCAGCAGCAGCACCCGCGCGCCGTCCCGGCCCGCCCGCAGCGCGGTCGCCGCGGCGACCGTCGTACGGCCGGCGCCCGCCGCCCCGGTGACGAGGATCGTGCGCACGCCGGGGGCTCAGTCCGTGCCGGAGTCGGCGGACGCGCCGGGCACGCTCTCGACCCGCTGTTTCAGCCCGTCCAGCGCCCGCTCGATGATGATCTTCTCCATCTTGCGCTTCATCATCCCGAGCATCGGGATCTTGACGTCGACGGTCAGCTCGTACGTCACCTCGGTGCGCTCCCCGCCCGCCAGCGGCTTCAGCAGGTACGCCCCGTCCAGCGCGCGCAGCATCTGCGACTTCTCCAGCGTCCACCGCACCTCGTGCGGCCCCGCCCAGGTGTACGCCAGCGTCTGCTCGTCCCGGATCGTCTTCGCGTCCAGCACCAGCAGCACGCGCGCCGCGCGCCCCTGTCCGTCCGCTTCGAGCACCTCGGTCCGCCGCACCTCGCCGGTCCACTCCGGGTAGCGTCCGAAGTCCGCGATCACCGTCATCACCGCGTCCGGGGCGGCGTCGATGGTGATGCTCGACCTGGTGTGCTCTGCCATGCCTGGGCTCCTCCGTCAACCGTCCGCGCTGAAGGTTACCGCGCCCCGTTCACCACTCCAGAACCCACGGCTTCCCCCGGGACGCGAAGTGCCCGACGTTCACGCACTCCGTCGCCCCGATCCGCATCCGCCGCGCGAGCGGCTGGTGGACGTGGCCGAAGAGCGCGTACCGCGGGCGCGTCCGGTGCAGCGCCTCCAGCAGCGCCTCGCTGCCCCGTTCGAAGCGGCGCGCCACCGTGTCGTAGCACAGGTCGGGGACGAGCGGCGGGATGTGCGAGCAGAGCACGTCGACGTCGCCGAGGGCGGCGACCTTCGCGGCGTACGTCTCGTCGTCGATCTCGTACGGGGTGCGCATCGGGGTTTGCAGCCCGCCGCCGACGAAGCCGAAGACCCGCCCGCCGATCTCCACCCGCTCGCCGTCGAGGACGGTGGTGCCCTCGCGGGCGAACTCGGGCCACAGCCGCGGGACGTCGACGTTGCCGTACGTCGCGTACGTCGGCGTGGGGAAGGCCGCGAACAGCTCGGCGTACTGCTTGCGCACCGCCTTCTCGATCTCCCCGCCCTTGTCCTTGCCCGCCCACAGCGAGCGCACGAAGTCGCGGTGCTCGTCGAACCTGCGGGCGGTGCGCAGCTCGACGCTGCGCGTGGTGTTCGCGACGCCGAAGAGGTCGGGGAAGATGCCCCGGGAGTGGTCGGCGTAGTCGATGAAGAGGACGAGGTCGCCGAGGCAGATCAGGGCGTCCGCGCCGTCGCCCGCGCGGGCCAGGTCAGCGCTGTTGCCGTGCACGTCACTGACCACGTGGACCTTCATGTGCTCAGCCTACTTCCGTCCCGCCGCGGCCCGGCCGCCCGGTCGTCCCGGTGAGCGCCGCCACTGCCGCGGAACCCCGGGTGGGGATAGGGTCACAGATGGCCCACCGGCACGTCGAGGAGCAGCGTCTTGCGAGAGTTCGCCCTTCCCGCCCTGTACGAGGTCCCGGCGGACGCCAACCTGACGGACCTCATCCGCACCAACGCCGCCCGGACCCCCGACCTCGCGGTCGTCGCCCGCAAGAACGCGGCCGGCGACTGGGCGGACGTGTCCGCCGCCGACTTCCTCGCGGAGGTGGAGGCGGCGGCCAGGGGCCTGGTCGCGGCCGGGCTGCGGCCCGGGGACCGGGTCGCGCTGATGTCCCGTACGCGCTACGAGTGGACGCTGCTGGACTTCGCGATCTGGACCGCGGGCGGCGTGACGGTGCCCGTGTACGAGACCAGCTCGCCGGAGCAGATCCACTGGATCCTCAGCGACTCGGGGGCGGTCGCGTGCGTGGTGGAGACCGCGGAGCACGCCGCGGCGGTCGAGTCGGTACGGAGCCGGGTGCCGCACCTGCGGCACGTGTGGCAGATCGACGCGGAAGGCAACAAAGGGGACAACCGGGTCGAACAGGGCGCCGTCGCCGCGCTGACGGCCGCCGGCGCCGACGTCTCCGACGCCACCCTGGAGAAGCACCGCACCGCCGCCGGCGCCGACGACCCCGCCACCCTCGTCTACACCTCCGGCACCACCGGCCGCCCCAAGGGCTGCGTCATCACCCACGGCGGCTTCCTCGCCGAGTGCGGCAACGCCGTGGAGTTCCTGCGCCCGCTGTTCCGCCCCGGCGAGAGCTCGATCCTCCTCTTCCTGCCGCTCGCGCACGTCTTCGGCCGGCTGGTGGAGATCGCGGCGATGGTCGGGCCGATGAAGCTCGGCCACGCGTCGGACGTGCAGAACCTCACCGACGACCTCGCCGGCTTCCGGCCCACGCTGCTGCTCGGCGTGCCCCGCGTCTTCGAGAAGGTCTACAACTCCGCGCGCGCCAAGGCGCAGTCCGACGGCAAGGGGAAGATCTTCGACAAGGCGGCGCACACCGCCATCGCGTACAGCCGCGCCCTGGACTCCGGCGGGCCCGCCCTCGGGCTGCGGCTGCGGCACGCGCTCTTCGACAGGCTCGTCTACGGCAAGCTGCGCGCCGTCCTCGGCGGCCGGGCCACGCACGCGATCTCCGGCGGCGCCCCGCTGGGCGAGCGGCTCGGGCACTTCTACCGCGGCATCGGCTTCACCGTGCTGGAGGGCTACGGCCTGACCGAGACCGCCGCCGCGATCACCGTCAACCCGGTGGAGCGGCCGAAGATCGGCACCGTCGGGCAGCCGCTGCCCGGCTGCACCATCCGCATCGCCGACGACGGCGAGGTGGTGGTGCGCGGCGGGAACGTCTTCGAGCGGTACTGGAACAACGAGGACGCGACGGCCGCCGCGCTGGACGGCGAGTGGTTCCGCACCGGCGACCTCGGGAGCCTGGACGAGGACGGCTACCTCTCCATCACCGGGCGGAAGAAGGAGATCCTCGTCACGGCCGCCGGCAAGAACGTCGCGCCCGCGGTGCTGGAGGACCGCATCCGGGCGCACGCGCTGGTGGCGGAGTGCATGGTCGTCGGCGACGGGCGGCCGTTCGTCGCCGCGCTGGTCACGCTGGACGAGGAGTTCCTGGCCAGGTGGGCGCAGGACAACGGCAAGCCGGGCCGGACGGCGGCGGAGCTGGCCGACGACGCGGACCTGCGGGCGGCGGTGCAGCTGGCGGTGGACGACGGGAACGCGCAGGTGTCGCGGGCCGAGTCGGTGCGCAAGTTCCGGGTGCTGACCGGGCAGTTCACGGAGGAGTCGGGGTTTCTGACGCCGTCGCTGAAGCTGAAGCGGGCCGTGGTGGCGGACAAGTTCGCGGCGGAGATCGAGGCGCTGTACGAGCGGTAGGGGGCGGCGCCGTACGGGAGCGGCGACGTAGGGGACGGTGACGTAGGGGACGGTGACGTACGGCGCGCGGGGGGCCGGGTCCGTACCGTACGGGCCGGGCCCCGGCCTCACAGCAGCGCCGCGAGCCGCCGGGCCAGCAGGTCCCAGCGCCACCGCTCCACCACCCACGCCCGCCCCCGCGCCCCCGTCCGCGCGCGCAGCTCCGGGTCCCCCAGCAGCGTCACGACGCGCTCCGCCGTCTCGGCCGCCTGCCGCTCCGCGCCGCCGCGCACCACCCACCCGGTCTCGCCGTCGAGCACCGCGTCCGGGGCCCCGCCGGAGTCGCCCGCGACGACCGGCAGCCCGGTCGCCGACGCCTCCAGGTACACGATGCCCAGCCCCTCCACGTCGAGCCCGCGGCGGCGGGTGCGGCACGGCATGGCGAAGACGTCGCCCGCGCCGTAGTGCGCGGGCAGCTTTTCCCACGGCACCGCGCCGGTGAAGCGCACCGAGCCGGCGACTCCGGTGGCCGCCGCCAGCTTCTCCAGCTCCCCGCGGTACGGTCCGCCGCCGACGATCAGCAGCACCGCGTCCGGCTCCGCGGCCAGGATCCGGGGCAGCGCGCGGATCAGGGTGTCCTGGCCCTTGCGCGGCACGAGCCGGGAGACGCAGACGACGACCGGCCGGTCCGCGAGCCCGAGCCGGGCCCGTACGGCGGCGCCGCCCGAGCCGGGGTGGAACTCCGTCTCGTCCACGCCCGGCGGCAGCTGCACCATGCGCGCGGCGGCCGCGGGGGTGAGCGCGCGGGCGATGCGGGAGCGGGTGTACTCGCCGAGGTACGTGAGCGTGTCCGCCGACTCGCCGATGCGCCGCAGCAGTTGCCGGGCGGCGGGCAGCTGCGCCCAGCCGGCCTCGTGGCCGTGCGTCGTGGCGACCACCCGCTCGGCGCCGGCGCGGCGCAGCGCGGGCGCCAGCAGCCCCAGCGGCGCGGCGGCGCCGAACCACACGGAGCGGCAGCCGTGCGCGCGCAGCAGCCCGGCCGCGCGGCGGGCGACGCGCGGGGTGGGCAGCAGCACCGTGGCGCGGTCGCGGACCACCTCGTACGGCTGGCGGGCGTCGAAGTCGCGGGTGGCGGCGCGGCCTTCGGCGTCCCGCTTCCAGGTGGAGGCGTAGACGACGACCTGGTCCGGGTCCAGCCGCAGGCACATGCTGTGCAGGAAGTTCTGGATGCCGCCGGGGCGGGGCGGGAAGTCGTTCGTCACGACGAGCGTCTTGCGCGGTGGCTTGTGCATCGCCGCGACAGTACCGGTGCCGGGGCCGCCGGGCCCGGTGGGCTCCTGCGGCCGGGTGGGGCCGTGTCGTAGTGTCGTCGGACGGAGCCGGGGGGTGTGGGCGGAGGTCGGGCGATGGCGCGGGGCGCGGCACCGGTCGCGGCGTGGGTGCTGACCCGCGCCGGGCTGCTGCTGCTCGTGCTGAAGGTGGTCACGCTGCCCGGGCCGGACGTCACCACCGACGTCGAGTTCATCTACCGCGGCTGGTACGAGGTGCTGCGCACCGGCACGTTCCCCGTCGACGACGTCAGCTGGCAGTACCCGCCGGGCGCGGCGCTCGCGGTGCTCTCCCCCGCGCTCCTGCCGTTCCTCGGCTACGCGCCCGCGTTCTTCGCGCTGGTCTGCGCGGCGGACGCGGTGGTGCTGGCGCTGCTGCTGCGGGCGGGCGGCGGCGGCACGGGGGCGGGGGCAGGTGCGGGGCGGTCGCGGGCGGGGGCGTGGTTCTGGGTGGCCGGGGTGCCGCTGCTGGGGCCGACCGCGTACGCCCGCTACGACCTGATGGTCACCGCCGTCGCCGTCGCGGCGCTGCTCGCCGCGGCCCGGCGGCCGGCGGTGGCCGGGGCGCTGGCCGGGTTCGGCACGATGCTGAAGGTCTGGCCGGTGCTGCTGCTGCTCGGCGCGGCGCGGGGGCGCACGACGCGGCTGACGTGGGGCGCGGCGGCGGGCACGGCCGCGGCGGTGGCGCTGGCGGCGGCCGCCGCGCTGCCCGGGGCGTTCGGCTTCCTCACCGCGCAGCGCGACCGCGGCACGGAGGTGGAGTCGCTGGGCGCGCTGGTCTTCCACGTCGGCCGGCACCTCGGCTGGGACGGCACCGTGCAACTGCACTACGGCTCCATGGAGTTCCTCGGCCCGGGCGTCGGCCTGGTCAGCGACCTGGCGCTGGGCCTCTCGGCGGCGGCGATGGGGTGGCTGGTGCTGTGGCGGCTGCGGGCGCGGGAGTTCACGGCGACGACGGCGTGCGAGGCCGCGTTCGCGGGCACGCTGCTGTTCACCACGACGAGCCGGGTGATCAGCCCGCAGTACCTGATCTGGCTCGTCGGCCTGGCCGCCGTGTGCCTGACGCTGCGGGCGGCGCGGATGGCGCTGCCGGCGGGGCTGGTGCTGGCGGCGACGGGGGTGACGCTGGCGGAGTTCCCCGTGTGGTTCGGGGAGGTCGTGGGGAGTACCGGGACCGGGATCGCGCTGCTGGCGCTGCGGAACGGGCTGCTGGTCGCGGCGACGGTGGTGGCGTGCGTACGGCTGTGGCGGTCGACGGTGCCGGCTCCGCGGCGGCGGGCGCGGGCGCGGGGCGGGAGCCGGGGCGGCGGCCGGGGCGGGGGCGTACCGGGGCCGCGGGAGCGCGGCGCGCCGGCCGCCCCGGGGTCGGCCTCCGCCTCCGACGAACTGCTGACGTGGTGAGCGCCCGCTACGCGCCGCCCGCCTTGAAGAGCAGCAGCAGGAACCCGGCGAAGAGATGGCCGACGAAGACGTAGACGAGCAGGCGGACGATGAGGCCGCGGGGAAATCTCTCCTCGATCCGCTTGGACACGGCGGTTCTCCTCGGGGTCAGTGCCGGGCGCCGTCGCCGAGGCACAGCTCGGCGACGGCGCTCTGCAGGAGGGTGTGGACGAAGAGCAGGTCGAGCCCGCGGCGGGTGGCGGCGGCGATGCGGTGCGGGGTGAGGGAGTCGAAGTGGGCGCTGTCACCGGGATCGAGCAGCTGCTCGTGGTCGCCGAGCGCGAGCCGCATCCGGCCGTCGAGCACGTACAGCCACTCCTCGCCCGGGTGCACGCGGACGAGGTCGCGGTGCTCGGCCTCGTACGGCACGTGCACCCGCAACGCCTGCATCCCCCGGTCCGTGGCGCCCGCCTGCCGGTACGACCAGCCGCCGGCCTCCCGCACGGGGGCGTCGGCGCCCCGGACGACCGACGTCGGCGCGGCGGGCGCCTCGCCGAGCAGCTCGGAGACCGTCGTACCGTAGACGCGGGCCAGCTTGAGCAGCACCGGCAGCGAGGGCTGGCGCCGGCCGGTCTCCAGCCGGGAGAGGTGCGCCGGGGACAGCTCAGCCCGGGCGGCGCCGGCCTCCAGCGTCAGGCCGGCGCGGCGGCGCAGCTCGCGCAGCCGCGGGGCGTGGGGGTGGGGGTCGGCGGTGCTCATGGGCCTCATTGAGCCAGCGCCCGTGCCTCGGAGTCAAACCTTTTGCCTCTGAGGCAAAACCCGCCGTGGGGATCGGCCCTGAGGCTCAGCCGTGGGGATCAGCCCAGCTCGCGTTTCAGGTAGTCGCGCCAGCGCTCGGTGAACCCGTCCAGTCCTACGCCCAGCTCCGCCCGCAGCACGGGGCCGACCGCCTGCGCCCGCGACCGCGCGGCGCCCGCGGCGCGGTAGAGCGCCACGAGCCGGTCCGCGCCCCACTCGTCCGCGACCATCCGGCAGGCCAGCCACGCCTCCCCGTACGCCCGGGCCAGCCGGTCGCCGTCGGCGGCGCGGCCGAAGTCGCCGTCGGCGGGCAGGTCCCGGGGGACCCGGCCGGCGGCGACGGCGCGCGCCAGCTCCGGCGCGCCGGCGCGCGGGCCGCGGGCGGCGCTGCCGAAGCCGACCCAGTCGGCGAAGCCCTCGGAGAGCCAGAGGGGGGTGGCCGGGGTGGTGTGGGCGCGGGTGGCGACGTGGGTGGTCTCGTGGGTGAGGACGATGCGGCGGCCGGCGGCGCCGAGGGTGCCGTAGGCGTCGGGGTTGACGAGGACGCGGTCGGCGGGGCCGGGCGCGCGGTTCCGGTTCCCGCCGCCCTGGCCCGGCCCGGTGCCGGTGTTGGCGCTGGTGCTGGCGTTGGCGCCGGTGTTGGTGCCGGTGCCGGTGCGGCCGGTGGTGACGGCGGCAATGCCCGCGTAGTCCGTGGGCCCCGCCCCCAGCAGCTCCCCCATCGCGGCCTGCGACGCGGGCACCAGCACCACCACGCGGCGCGCCCAGCCGCGGCCCCACGCGGCGGACACGTCGGGCACGGCGCGGTCGGCGACGGCGGCGACGCCGCGCAGCTCTGCCTCCGGTCGGCCGACGCCAAGCACGAGGCTGTGCGTACCGCGTACGACGGTCATGGGGCCCTGCTCCCAGGGCTGCGGACGGCTGCCGGGCGCGGGTCCGGCGACGTACCAGCGGCCGTCGCGGCGTACGAACTCCAGCCGGCGGCCGGCGGTGACGTCGCCGGGGTCGTAGCCGCGGAGGCGGTAGCGCAACCGGACGTCCGCGGTGGCGTGGCCGGTGCCGGCGGGCACGGGGTCGTCGAGGCGGAGGGTCCAGGCGGCGAGCGGGAGGGCGTCGAGGTTGCGGAAGACGGTGCGCTGCTCGCGGCGGTACGGGCCGGACTGCGGGTCGACGGTGCGCAGGAACGCGGCCTCGTCGCCGTCGCGGACGGCGGCGGAGCGCTGCCGGAGGAGGTCGCCGAGGGCGCGGGCGGCGGCGGGGTCGGCGGCGGGCGGCCCGGCGCGGTCGCCGTCGTCGCCGCACCCGGCGAGCAGGGCGGCGAGCAGCCCGGCACAGAGCCCCAGCACCGCCGTCCGTACGCCCGCAACGCCCGCCACGCCCCGAGCGTACGTCGCCCCGGCCCCCGGGGCGGGGGACGGGTGACCGGGGCGGTTTGTCGGAGGGGCGGCCTACCCTGGGGTGGGAGTGCGGGTGACGGGTCGGCAAAGTGCTGTCGCCGGGGCTTCGCCGGGGACCGGAGTGCCGGGGGACGCGCGGGGGCGGTGCTGTCAGTGGGGCGGCCTACCCTGGGGCGGGAGTGCGGGTGACGGGCGGGGCTACGGGCGTGTTACCGACGCCACCGGCATCATCCCCACCGGGTCGTAGCGCACCGACGCGCCCGGGTACGGCGCGTGGACGACCTGGCCGCCGCCCACGTACATGGCCACGTGGCTCGCGTCCGCCCGGTACGTCACCAGGTCCCCCGGCCGGGCCTCGGACAGCGGCACCTGGCGGCCCGCGTACCGCTGCGCCTGCGACGTGCGCGGGATCGCCACCCCGGCCCGGGCGTACGCCCACTGCGTCAGCCCCGAGCAGTCGAAGCCCGCCGGGCTCGCGCCGCCCCACACGTACGGGGTGCCCACGGCGCCGCGCGCCGCCGCCACCGCCACCGCGCCGCGGCCGGAGGCGGGTGCCGCGCCGAGGTTCGGCGCCGGCGCGGAGCGCGAGGCGCGGTCGCCGGAGCCGGGGCGCTCGTCCTCGGGCAGCGAGTTGAGGAGCCGCCGTGCCCGCGCCAGCCGGTCGGTGATCTCGTCCTTGTGCTCCGCCAGCTTCTCGCGTCCGCGCTCCAGTTCGGCGAGTGTGTCGCCGGCCCGGACCCGCCGCTGCTCCAGCTTGCGCCGGAGCTGGACGAGTTGGCGGAGCCGGCCGCTCTGGAGGGCGCCGATGCGCTCCAGCGTCGCGGCCTTCGCCAGATACCCCTCGGGGCTCTCCGAGAGGATGAGGGACAGCTTGGGGTCGATGCCGCCGGAACGGTACTGCGCCCCGGCGAGCGAGCCGAGCGCGGTACGCATGCGGTTGATCCGGGCCAGGTCGCGGGCGGCCCGGTCCTGGAGTCGCGCCGCCTTGCGGCGCAGTTCTTCGGTGCGCTCGCGGGCCGCGTTGTACTTCTCGGTGGCCCGCTCGGCCTGGGCGTAGAGGTCGTGGACCCGCGCCCTGGCTTCGGCGTGGTCGTCGGGGGCCGCGAAGGCCGCGTCGGAGAGACCGGCGAGGACCGCGGGCGAGCCGGACAGCACCGCCGCCGCGGCGGCGGTGAGGACGCCGGTACGGAGGCGGCCGGCACCGCCGGGCCGGGTGGATCGTCGATGAGCTGACACGCGGCAGACAGTAACCACGCGACTACGCACGGCCAAGAACCGCGCCCCGGGGCCATGTCGGCGCCCGGGTGCCGACGCAGGTCACCCGCGGGGCGTTCGAAACGCGCGGTGTCGGCAATTCGCCCGAACGGGCGTCCCGGTGGCACCCCGGGCGGCGTCCCGGCGCCTTCCGGCCGCGAACGCGCCCCGCCGCGGCGCGCGGCGGGGCGAGAACGAGGGGGGCGGGGCGTCAGACCCGGGCGCCCCACATGAACGGCATGTTGCTGACGGCCTCGTAGCGCACCGACGCGCCCGGTTTCGGCGCGTGGATGATCTGGCCGTTGCCGGCGTAGATGCCGACGTGGTGCAGGTCGCTGTAGAAGAACACCAGGTCGCCGGGTTGCAGCGCGCTGGACGAGGATATCCGGGTGCCGACGTTGGCCTGGTCCTGCGAGATGCGCGGCAGCGAGACGCCGGCCTGCGAGAAGGCCCAGCTGGTGAGGCCGGAGCAGTCGAACGAGCTGGGGCCGGTGGCGCCGTAGACGTACGGGGCGCCCAGCTTGCTCTGCGCCGCGGACAGCGCGGCGGCGCCGTGCGAGGAGCCCGGGGGCAGGTCGCCGAGGTCGACGCGGTCCTCCGCCTCGCGGCTGGCGCGCTGCTCCTCCTCGGCGAGCGCGGCCTGCTCCGCCTCGGTCAGCTGGTTGAGCAGGGCGCGGGCCTCGCTCAGCTTGTCCTGGACCTTCTTCTTCTGGGAGCCCAGCTCCTTGCGGGTCTCCGCCAGGTCCTTGAGCTTCTCGCCCGCCTCCTGGCGCTGCTGCGCCAGGCTGCGCTGCTTGTCGGCGATGCGCTCCAGCGACTCGGCCTGCTTGCCGCTGACCCGGTCCATCGTGGACGCCTTGTCCAGGTAGGTGTCCGGGTCGGAGGAGAGGAAGAGCTGCACGGAGGGGTCGATGCTGCCGCTGCGGTACTGGGCGTTGGCGAGCGAACCGAGCCCGTCGCGGAGGTCGTTGAGCTCCTGCTGGCCGCGGGCGGCCTTGTCCTGCAGCTCCTCGACGTCCTCTTCGAGCTTGTCCTGCCGCTCCTTGGCGCCGTTGTACTTCTCCGTGGCGCGCTCGGCGTCCTCGTAGAGGTTGTCCACCTGCCGCTTGACGTCGTCCTTGTCTGGGGCGGCCTGCGCGCTCTGGGTGGAAAGGGCGACGGCCGCCGCGGCGGTGGCGGTGAAGACGGTGACCCTGGCCCGGTTCGGCTGCTTCGGTCGACGGTGGGACGCCACGAAGGCGAGCTCCTCTTCCTCCAGCCGCCCGACCGTGGCTTGGGGATGCCCCGGTACCGGCGGGACCTTCGCCGTCGCCCCGGATGAGCGATCGACTGCACGAAGGTTCGGGCCAGACACTAACGACGCTTCGGTGATCCGTTCAAATCTCTCCGGCAAAAAAGTCCCCCCGAACCGCGTTTCTTTACTCACTTCACACGGCCAGTAATCACTGTTCGACAACGAGTTGGACTCGGAGCGGCGAACTGTCCACACCCGGCCGAGACCGGCCGTGTTGTCCGAACTCGCCCTCGTTTCCGCGGGTTGTCAGCTGCGCGCGAGCCGTTTGAGGAGCAGCGCGGACGACACCGGGCGGGCGCCGGCGGCGGCGACGCCGTCGGCGACCTCGCGGTCGGCGGAGACCACCACGACCGGGCGGCCGGTGGGTTCGGCGCGGACGAGCCGGCGGATCAGCTCGTCCGCGGTCTCGCCCGGCTTGCTGAACAGCACCCGCACCCCGCGCGGCGGCGCGAGCAGCACCGGCGCGGCCAGCTCCGCGCCGTCGAAGACGCACGTGACCTCGGCGCCCGTCTGCGCGGCGAGGCCGGCGAGGCCGCCGAGGAGGCGCAGGCGCTGCTTCTCCAGCGGGAGGGTGGGATAGCCGGTCTTGGTGACGTTGTAGCCGTCGACGACCATGTGCGCCTGCGGCAGCGCGAGCAGCTGGTCGAGGAGCGCCGGGTCGGTCGCGGACAGCGCGCGGGCGGCCACGTCCTTCGGCGACATCGTGCCGGGCTCGACGGCGGCGACGGTGTCGGCGGGGCTCATGCGGGCGGGCGGCAGGGCGAGTTCGCGGCGGAGTCCCTGGGCGGCGTCGAGGACGGTGTCGAGGAGGAGGCGTACCCGCATGTCCTCCACGCTGCGCCCCTCGCGGGCGGCCCGGCGGCTGGCCTCCAGGCCCGACTCGGCCTCGCCGAGGCGGGCGCGCAGCCGGCGGGCCTCGCTCTCGGCCGCGGCCAGCTGGGCGGCGGCCTCGTCGCGGCCGGCGGCGGTCTCCTGCTGGAGCTTGCGCACGGCGGCCTCGCCGCGCTTGACGTCGCTGAGCGCGCTGCGCAGCCGGCGGTGCAGGCCCTCGTTCTCGCGCCGCAGCGCCTCCAGTTCGTGCCGGGTGCGCTCGGCGTCGCCGCGCGCCGCGGCGCGGGCCTCGGCCAGCTCCGTACGCAGCCGGGCCAGCTCGCGGGCGGCCTCCTCGCCGGCCCGTTCGGCGCCGGCGCGCTGCTCCTCCTCGCCGGCGGCGGCGAGGAGCTTGACCCAGCCGGCCGGGCGCAGCAGGTACGCGAGCGCCGCGACGTCCACCGGCTCCGCGGCGGCCGGCGGGCTGCCGTCGACGAGGGCGGCGGCCAGGTCGGGCTGGAGGGCGGCGGCCCGGCCGGCGATCCGTTCGCGGAAGGCGGCGTCGGCCTCCAGCGCGGCGGCGATCGCGTTGCCGGCGAGCTTGACGCGGCGGGGCGGGGTGAACCGGGCGTACTGCCGCAGCTGTACGGGCAGCTCGGCGACGGTCAGCCCGCCGAAACACTCGTCGGCCAGCGTGACGATCCGGCGGCGCACGCCCTCCGGCAGCGGGCCGTCGAGTTCCTCGGCCGCGCCTTCCTCGGAGGAGACGCCCGGGCCTTCCCTCGGCTCCACCACCGGTCACCTTTCCGCAGCAGCGATCCCCCGCGGCTCCGGCCGGGCCCTCCGGCGCCGGCGCCGGCCCGGCGCTCCGCCCGTCGTCGCAAGGCCTGCCCCCACCCTACGACCTGGAGCGGCCCGTGGGGCAGGCAGATAGAGTGAGCGCCGCACGCGGGTCCGAGAGGGAGAGCGCACACATGATCACTGCGATCGTTCTGATCAACACCGACGTGGACCGCATTCCCGAGATCGCGGAGTCGATCGCCGCGATCGACGGGGTCAGCGAGGTGTACTCGGTCACCGGGGCGCACGACCTGATCGCCCTCGTCCGGGTGGCGCGCCACGACGACCTGGCGGACGTGATCCCCGGACGGATCAGCAAGGTGCCGGGGGTGGCGGCGACGGAGACGCACATCTCGTTCCGTACGTACTCGCAGCACGACCTGGAGGCCGCGTTCGCCATCGGCCTGGAGGAGTAGCACGGAGCGGCGCGGGGCGCGCTCGGGGCCGTAGATGAAGAATCTCTCATCCTTCCTTCACACTGCGCGCCGGGCGCCGGGCGCAGGCTCGGGGGCATGGCTTTCTCGCAGCGCATGGCCGCACTGACCGCGGTCGTGGCGATCCCGCTGGGCGTCGCCGCGACCAGCTACGCTCTGACGGACGACCCGGAGGAGCCCACTCCACCCGCCCGGGTGGAGCTGGAGAACACCACCTCCCCGCCGGGCTCCGCCCCGTCCTCGCCCACGGGCACGCCGAGCGACGAGGTCGTCTCCCCGCCGCCGGTACGGGACGGGCCCACCGCGGACCCGACCGGCAGCCCCGGCGACGACTCCGACGACACCGGCGACGACTCCGGCGGCGGCCCCGGCGACGACGACGCCGACGACTGACCGATGATCTCCGCGCGCGCCCGCATCCTGCTCTGGCTGCTGGTGGTGATGACCGCGGCGCTCGCCGCCGTCGCCGGCACCACCCGGTCCATCCTGCTGCGCGACCTGGATCACCGGGTGGACCGGCTGCTGGCGCAGGAGACGCGGGAGTTCGCCAACCTCTACCGGCAGGGCGTCGACCCCGAGAACGGCCGCCCCTTCAGCGACCCGGGCCGGCTGCTGCGCGTCTTCCTGGAACGGCAGTACGCCGACCCGGACGAGGAGCTGATCGGCCTGGTGCGGCAGCCGGACCGGGGGCCGACGCAGCTCGTCCAGCCCCGGGAGCTGACCGTGTCCCGGCCGCTCCAGGACGACGCGGCGGGCCGCCGGGCGATCTTCGAGTCCGGGGACCGCACGGGCCGCCTCGACCGGCCCTCGGGCGACCTGCGCTGGGCCAAGGTCGGCATCGGCGCGAAGGAGGAGCCGGACGCGGCGGCGTTCGTCGTCGCCTTCCACACCGAGCGCGAACGCGAGCAGGTGGGCGACGTGTTCGTCATCATGCTGGCGATCTCGGCGGTGGCGCTGGCGCTGATCAGCGCCATCGGCTGGGCGGTCGCGGGCCGCATCCTGGCGCCCGTACGGCTGGTCGGCGAGACCGCGGCGCAGCTCACCGAGCAGGACCTCACCCGGCGGATCCCGGTGCGCGGGCGCGCCGACCGGGACGAGACGGCGGCGCTGGCCGCCACGTTCAACGCCATGCTGGACCGGCTGGAGCGGGCGTTCGCCGCGCAGCGGGACTTCGTCGACGACGCCGGGCACGAGCTGCGTACGCCCATCACGATCGTGCGCGGGCACCTGGAGCTGATGGGCGAGGACCCGGCCGAGCGCGAGGAGACGCTGCGGCTGGTCACCGACGAGCTGGACCGGATGACCCGGATCGTCGAGGACCTGCTGCTGCTCGCCAAGGCCGAGCGGCCGGACTTCGTCTCGCCCGAGCCGGTGCAGCTGGCGGAGCTGACCGCGGACGTGTTCGTCAAGGCCAGGACGCTGGGCGA
Organism: Streptomyces sp. MAR4 CNX-425; assembly: GCF_048656465.1. Lineage (NCBI taxonomy): Bacteria > Bacillati > Actinomycetota > Actinomycetes > Kitasatosporales > Streptomycetaceae > Streptomyces > Streptomyces sp. MAR4 CNX-425. Next base: position 584,777 of record NZ_JBMDLF010000001.1, read on the forward strand.
CCGGAACTGGGAGCTGTCCGAGGTCGGCGACGGCGAGGTGCGGCTCGACCCGCAGCGCGTCACCCAGGCGATGGTGCAGCTCGCCCAGAACGCCGTCCAGCACACCGCGCGCGGCGGCCGCATCCGCGTCGGCTCCCGGGTCGCCGGCGGGCACGTCGAGCTGTACGTCGCCGACGGCGGCCCCGGCGTCCCGCCGCAGGACGCCGACCTCATCTTCGAACGCTTCCGCCGCGGCACCGCGCGCCGCGGCTCCCGCGGCGGCGGCGCGGGCCTGGGCCTGGCCATCGTGAAGGCCATCGCCGAGGGCCACCGCGGCCGCGTCGCACTCGGCCCCACCGAAGGCGGCGGGGCCACCTTTACGCTGATTCTGCAAGGGGGTCTGTGATGAACCGGATTCTCATCGCCGAGGACGAGGAGCGCATCGCCTCCTTTGTGGAGAAGGGGCTGCGCGCCAACGGCTTCACCACCACCGTCGCCGCCGACGGCGACACCGCGTACGAGTTCGCCCTCACCGGCGGCTTCGACCTGGTCGTCCTCGACATCGGGCTGCCGGGCCGGGACGGCTTCACCGTGCTGCGCCAGCTGCGCGAGGCGCGCTCGACCGTGCCGGTCATCGTGCTCACCGCGCGGGCGTCGGTCACCGACACCGTCGCGGGCCTCGAAGGCGGCGCCGACGACTACATGACCAAGCCGTTCCGCTTCGAGGAGCTGCTCGCCCGGGTGCGGCTGCGGCTGCGCACCGCCGCGCGGGCGCCGGAGGTGACGGTGCTGCGCAGCGGCGACCTGTCGCTCGACCTGCGCACCCGCCGGGCCCGGGCCGGCGGGCGCACCGTGGACCTGACGGCCCGCGAGTTCGTGCTGCTCGAACTCTTCCTGCGCCACCCCGGGCAGGTGCTGTCCCGGGAGCAGATCCTCTCCCACGTGTGGGGCTACGACTTCGACCCCGGCTCCAACATCGTGGACGTGTACGTACGCGCGCTGCGCAAGAAGATGGGCGCCGAACGGCTGGAGACCGTACGCGGCATGGGCTACCGGCTGCCCACCCGCCGGCCGGATGAACAGGAGCTGTCGCGCTGACGCTCTTTCGGGTGACACCGGGGTAAAAGGTGAAATCTCCTTAATCTCCGGCTCATCGAGGGCTCACCGCCGCCGCCGAGTCTCATTCCTGTGAGCCTCTCCCTGCGCCAGGCCGCGACGCTCTGCGTGGCCCTCTCCCTCTGCGCCCTGCTGGCCGTCCCGGGCAACGCCCCCGGGCTGAGCGCCGACGGCCGGCTGACCCTCGCCGTGTTCGCGCTGGCGACCTGCGCGTGGATCGGCACGCCGGTCGACGACACCTTCATCGCGCTGGGCGCCGGGCTGGCGCTCGTCGTCACCGGGGTGCTGGAGAGCGAGACGCTGTTCGGCACCCTCGGCGACGCCACGGTGTGGCTGCTGATCTGCGCGTTCGTGCTCGCCGCCGCGGTGGCGGGTACGGGCCTCGCGGGCCGGGCGGCGGCGTTCCTGGTCACCGGCGCGCGCTCCGTACGGCAGCTGGTGCACCTGACGACGGCGGCGCTCGTCGTCACCGCCTTCGCCGTGCCGGCCACCTCCGGGCGGGCGGCGCTGGCGCTGCCGGTGTTCCTGGCGCTGGCCCGGGCGCTGGGCGAGCGGCGGCGGCTGGTGGTGATGCTGGCGCTGCTGTTCCCCACCGTCATCCTGCTGTCCGCGGTGGCGACCCTCATCGGGGCCGGGGCGCACCTGATCACGGTGTCGGTGCTCTGGGAGGCGACCGGGGAGCGGATCGGCTTCACCGAGTGGCTGCTGCTCGGGCTGCCGCTGGCGATCGCCACCGCCCACCTCGCCGCCGAGGTGGTGCTGCTGACGACGACGCGGCGCGCGGACCGCAAGGGCCCGGTGCGCCTGACCGCCGGGCAGATACAGGAGCACACCGAACAGCCGGTCACCGGGCCGCTGTCGCAGGCCGAGGCGCGCTGCGCGCTGCTGCTCGGCACGGTGGTGGTGCTGTGGTGCAGCGAGCCGCTGCACCGGGTGCCGCCGGCGGTGGTGGCGCTGATCGGCGCGGTGGTCGCGGCGTCGCCGGTGATAGGGACCGTACGGCTGAAGGACGCGCTCAAGACGGTGCCGTGGTCCCTGCTGCTGTTCATGGCCGCGACGATGGCGATGGGGATCGCGCTGTCGGAGTCGGAGGCCGCCGCCTGGCTGGTCTCCGGGCTGCCCGGCGGCTCCTCGGTCCCGGCGTGGGCGTTCCTCGCCGCGGTGGTCGCCGTGAGCACCGCCGCCCACCTCGTGCTCCAGTCCCGCTCCGCGCGCTCCAGCGTGCTCGTCCCGCTGGTCATCGCCGCGGCGCTGGCCGCCGGCGTCAACCCCGTCGCCGCCGCCCTCGCCTCCACGGCGGCGGCCGGTTTCTGCCAGACCCTGCCCGCGTCCGCCAAGCCCGTCGCGCTCTTCTCGGACGTGCCGGGCGTACCCACGTACACGCCGCGCGACCTGCTGCGCACGGCCGCGGTGCTGGCGCCGCTGACGGCGGGGCTGGTGCTGCTGTTCGCGCTGGCGGTCTGGCCGCTGCTCGGCGTGCCGGTCACGGACGGCTGACCGCCCGCCCCGCCCGCCCCGGCCTCCTCACCGACCCCGCACACCCCCACGCACGTCCAACCTCCCGGGAGCCCTCATGATCAACCGTGTCGTCGTCGCCCCCAGCGGCTTCAAGGAGTCCCTGTCCGCCGAGGCCGCCGCCGAAGCCATCGCCGAAGGCGTCGGCCGCGTGCTGCCCGACGCCGCCGTCGACCTCATCCCGCTGGTCGACGGCGGCGAGGGGACCGCGCAGGCGCTGGCCGCCGCCACCGGCGGCCGGCTCGTGCCGCTGACCGCCACCGGACCGGTCGGCGACCGGCTGGAGACGCACTTCGGGCTCCTCGGCGACGGCACCACCGCGGTGGTGGAGATGGCCGCCGTCGCCGGCCTCGCCCTGGTCCCCCGGCCCCGCCGCGACCCGGGCGGCACCACCACGTACGGGGTCGGCGAGCTGATCCGCGCCGCCCTCGACCGCGGCGTACGGCGCATCGTCGTCGGCTGCGGCGACTCCGGCACCTCCGACGGCGGCGCCGGCGCCCTCACCGCCCTCGGCGCCCGGCTCCTCGACGCCGACGGCCGCCCCCTCGCCCCCGGCGGCGCCGCCCTCGCCCGGATCGCCCGCGTCGACACCGCCGGGCTCGACCCGCGGCTCGCGGAAACGGAGCTGCTGGTGGCCTGCAACCCGTACAACGTGCTGTGCGGCCCGCGCGGCGTCGCGCGCGTCTTCGGCCCGCAGAAGGGCGCGACGCCGGGGCAGGTGGCGGAGCTGGCCGCCGCGCTCGACCGCTGGGCCGACGTCCTCACCCGCGACCTCCCGGCGCCCGGCACGGACCTCCGCCGCGGCGCCGGCACCGGCGCCTCCGGCGGCCTCGGCGCCGGGCTCGCGGCCGTCGGCGCCCGCCTCCTCCCCCGCTTCGAGGTGCTCCTCGGCCACCTCGACCTCGACGCCCGGCTGGCCGCCGCCGACCTCGTCATCACCGCGGAGGGCGCGCTCGACCACCAGACCCCGCGCGGCAAGGTCCCCGCGGAGGTGGCGCGGCGCGCCAAGCTGCACGACCGCCCGGTCCTGGCGCTCGCGGGCACCCTCGGCGAGGGCGCGCACGAGATCCACGGCACCGGCGTCGACGCCTACGGCACCATCATCCCGGGCCCGATGGCACTGCCCGAAGCGCTGCTGCGGGCCCGGGAGTTCCTGGCGGACGCGGCCGAACGGTCGCTGCGGATGGTGCTGCTGGGCAGCGCGCTGGCCGCGCGGCCGGCGGCCGGGGCCGGACGGTAGCCGCGGGCTCCGGACCGGGAGGAGGAGCGGCGGTACGGCGGAACGGGACGGACGCGCGCCGCCGCGCGGCCGGGCCCCGGCCCCGCGCTCAGACCTCCCGGTCCGCGCCGGTGGCGGGGACGCAGCGGCCGTCCACCGTGCGGTACGACCACCGCGCCCCGTCGCGCACCAGCGACCCCAGCGCCGCCAGGAACCGGTCCACGTGCTCGTCCGGCGTGCCCGCCCCGAAGCTCACCCGCACCGCGTTCAGCGGCAGCTCCCCCTCCCCCGTACCGCCCCCGCACTCCGCGGACTCCGTGGACCCGCCCGCCCCGGCCGCCCCGCCGAGCAGCGCCCGCACCAGCGGGTGCGCGCAGAACAGCCCGTCCCGCACCCCGATGCCGTGCTCCGCCGACAGCGCCGCCGCCAGGTGCGCGCTGCGCCAGCCGTCGACCACGAACGAGATCACCCCCACCCGCGCCGCGTCCGCCCCGAACAGCGACAGCACCCGCACCCCCGGCAGCTCCGCGAGCCCCGCGAGGACCCGCGCCACCAGCGCCCGCTCCCGCGCCACCAGCGCGTCGAACCCGGCCTCCGTCAGTGCCTTGCACGCCGAGGCGATCGCGTACGCGCCGATCACGTTCGGCGACCCCGCCTCGTGGCGCGCCGCGGTCGTCTGCCACTCGACGTCCAGCCCCCCGTCCGCCGCGCGCCCCACCCGCCGGCTGGCGCCGCCGCCCGCGAGGTACGGCGGCGCGGCCCGCAGCCAGTCCGCCCGGCCCGCCAGGACGCCGGCGCCGAAGGGCGCGTACAGCTTGTGCCCGGAGAAGGCCACCCAGTCCACGCCCAGCTCCGCCACGTCCACCGGGTGATGCGGCGCGAGCTGCGCCGCGTCCAGGACCAGCCGCGCCCCGTGCCGGTGCGCCGCGGCGGTCAGCTCCCGTACGGGCCACAGCTCGCCGGTGACGTTCGAGGCGCCGGTGACGCAGACCAGCGCCGGCCCGTCGCCGACCCGCGCGGCGAGCGCGGAGTCCAGCGCCGCCACCGCCTGCCCGGGGCTGCCGGGCGCGGGGAGGACGGTGACCCGGCCGGCCGTGGAGCCGGGCCGCCGCCAGGGCAGCAGGGCGGCGTGGTGCTCGGTCTCGAAGACGTAGACCTCGGTCCCCGGCGGCAGCGCGGTGGCCAGCAGGTTGAGCGAGTCGGTGGTGGAACGGGTGAAGACGACCTGGTCGCCGGGGCGGCAGCCGAGGAACCCGGCGACCGTGGCCCGGCTGGACTCGTACAGCTCGGTGGACAGCTGCGAGAGGTAGCCGGCGCCGCGGTGCACGCTGCCGTAGTACGGCGCGTAGGCGGCGACGTCGTCCCAGACGCGCTGGAGCGCCGGGGCGCTGGCGGCGTAGTCGAGGGCGGCGTACTCGGCGTCGCCGCCGGTGACGAGCGGGGCGCGGACCTCGCGGCCGAGTACGGGCAGACAGGCGGAGGCGAGCGTGGACGCGGACATGCGGAACTCCCGTGGGCGGACGTGCGGATGCGGGCTGACGGGCCGTACGGCCCGGAACCGGCCCGGAGGGCCGGGCGCGCGGCGCCCGGAGGCGGAAACCGCGCGGGGGGGCGGAGGCCCTCAGGGCCTGCCCGGCGGACCGTCTCGCGGTCCCGCGAGGCGCCGGCGCGCGGCGCCGGCGCGGCGTGCACGACCCGGTGTGCGGGCGGCGCCCCGCCCGCCGGTGGACGTTGCCGGGCGCCGCGGGATCTCCGAACCGGATCCGCCGGACAGGCCCTAGCGCATTCGCTTGCTCACGGCGGTACTCCCTCGGCCGACCAGGACCCCTGGATACGCGAGGGGTCCGCGCTTGCCGCAGACCTCGCTGCCTGCGGCCCGGTCATCACCCGGGGCACCCCGCCACGGACGGAGGGTTGCCGGACAGCGGGCCGGGGCCTTGATCGCTGTCGCTCGTGACCTGGTCAGGAGTATGCGCACCGGAGAGCCGCGGCGCAACCCGGTTGCCCGGACTGTCCGCAACTCTCCGGAAATCGGCGGCCAAAGCCCCTCAGGCGTTGCTGGCCGCCACCCAGCGCTCCAGCGCCCGCTGCGCCGATCCCGAGTCGATCGACTCCGCCGCCCGTACGATCCCCGCCGCGATCCGGTCCGGCAGCGGGCCGTCCGCGTCGCCGTCCAGGGCCGTGAGGGCCGCCGCCGCGTTGAGCAGGACCGCGTCGCGCACCGGGCCGGTCTCGCCGGCGAGCAGCCGGCGGGCGACGTCCGCGTTGTACGAGGCGTCGGCGCCCCGCAGCGCCTCCACCGGCACCAGGTCGATGCCGACGTCCCGGGGGTCGAAGGTCTCCCGCCGCACCGCGCCGCCGCGCACGGTCCACACCTGGGAGGTGGCCGTCGTGGTCAGCTCGTCCAGCCCGTCGTCGCCGCGGAAGACGAGCGCGGACGCGCCGCGCTCGGCCAGCACCCCGGCCATGATGGGCGCCATCCGGGCGTCCGCGACGCCGGTGGCCTGCGCCCCGACCCGGGCGGGGTTGGTGAGCGGGCCGAGGAAGTTGAACGGGGTGGCCACGCCCAGCTCCTTGCGCGTCTGCGCGACGTGCCGCAGCGCGGGGTGGAACTTCACCGCGAAGCAGAACGTGATGCCCGCCTCCCCGACGACCTCGGCGACCCGCTGCGGCGTGAGGTCGAGGTTGACCCCCAGCTTCTCCAGCACGTCGGAGGCGCCGGAGGCGGAGGACGCCGCCCGGTTGCCGTGCTTGACGACCTTCGCACCGGTCCCGGCGACAACGATCGCGGACATGGTGGAGATGTTGACGGTACGGGCCCGGTCGCCGCCGGTGCCGACGACGTCCACGGTCGGGCCGGGGACGTCGATGGTGTGGGCGTGCTCGTACATCGTGCGCACCAGCCCGGACAGCTCCGCGACCGTCTCGCCCTTGGCCCGCAGCGCGACCGCGAACCCGGCGATCTGCGCGTTGCTGGCCTCGCCCGACATGATCTGGTCCATGGCCCAGGCGGTGTCCTCGGCGCTCAGGTCCCGCCCGGCGATCAGCGCGCTGATGACGTCCGGCCAGGAACGCGCGGCCGAGCTGTCGCCTCCTGCTGCCGTCTGCACGCTCATGGCACACCATCCCGTGGGTCGTCTCGGCTGACGGGCGTCAGCTTATCGGGGGCAGGGTACGCCGAAGGGCCCCCGTCCGATTCCTGGACGGGGGCCCTCGCCGGCGATCCGCCGGGCGGCGTACGGGTCAGTGGTGCCCGTGGCCGCTGGTGATCTCCTCGTACTCGCGCCGGGTCGGCTTCGGGATCTGGCCGGCCTCGCCGAAGTAGCCCTGCGACAGCCGGGCCCGCAGCTTCTGCACCGGGCTCTGCTTGCGCACCACGCCGTTGTCGTCGACCGTCGGGCCGAGCTCCAGCGGGGCGTACTGCTCGTGCGCGGTGAGCTTGTGCAGCTCCTCCTGCGGCAGCGGCTCGTGCACCTCGGTGAACTCGCCGTGCGGCAGCCGCTTGATGATGCCCGTCTCCCGGCCGTGCAGGACCTTCTCGCGGTCCCGCCGCTGGAGCCCGAGGCAGATGCGCCGGGTGATCCAGAAGGCGAGCACCGGGCCGACGAAGAAGGAGATCCGCACGAACCAGGTGATCGAGTTGATCGACAGGTGGAAGTGCGTGGCCCACAGGTCGTTGCCGCCGGCCATCAGCAGCACGAAGACCCAGGTCAGCCAGGCGACGCCAAACGCGGTCCGGGTCGGGACGTTGCGCGGGCGGTCCAGGATGTGGTGCTCGCGGCGGTCGCCGGTGACCCAGGACTCGAAGAACGGGTAGACCATCATCGCGATCGGGACGACGCCCACGATCATCAGCGGGATGAACACCCCGAAGTTGATCGTGTACCCGCCCGGGATGACCCACTCCCAGCCCGGCATGAACCGGATCAGCCCCTCGGTCCAGCCCATGTACCAGTCCGGTTGGGCTCCGGTGGAGACCAGGTCTGGTCGGTAGGGTCCGAGATCCCAGACCGGGTTGATGGTGAACATCCCCGCGATCACCGTGATCACGCCGAAGACGAGGAAGAAGAACCCGCCCGCCTTCGCCACGTAGACCGGCATGAAGGGCATGCCCGCGACGTTGTCGTTGGTCTTGCCGGCGCCCGCGTACTGGGTGTGCTTGTGGTAGAAGACCAGGATCAGGTGGAGCACGAAGAGCCCCAGCATGATTCCCGGCACCAGGAGCACGTGCACGGCGAAGAATCTCGGAATGATGTCCGTCCCGGGGAACTCACCGCCCCACAGGAAGAACGCCAGGTAGGTGCCGATCACCGGGGTGGCCAGCGTCGCGCCCTCCATGAACCGGACGCCGGTGCCGGAGAGCAGGTCGTCGGGCAGCGAGTAGCCGGTGAAGCCGGCGATGCAGCCGAGGACCAGCAGGGTGAAGCCGAAGAGCCAGTTGACCTCGCGCGGCTTGCGGAACGCGCCGGTGAAGAAGACGCGCATCATGTGCGTCGCCATGCCGGCGATGAAGATCAGCGCGGACCAGTGGTGGATCTGCCGGATGAGCAGACCGCCGCGGACGTCGAAGCTGATGTCCAGGGTGGAGGCGTACGCCTCGGTCATGCGCACGCCGTTCATGGGCGCGTACGAGCCGTGGTACGTCATCTCCGCCATGCTCGGCTTGAAGAACAGCGTCAGGTACACGCCGGTCAGCAGCACGATCAGGAAGGTGTACATGCAGATCTCGCCGAGCATGAACGACCAGTGGTCCGGGAAGATCTTGCGGAGGTTCTTCCGGCCGGCGGCGTGCAGGCCCAGCCGGCCGTCGGCCCAGTCGGCGACCCGCTCGCCCCGGCCCGGCGGGTTGCGGCGGGTGTCTGTCGTGGTGGTGCTCATCCGCGCTCCCAGAAGCTCGGGCCGACCGGCTCGTCGAAGTCACCGAGCGCGTAGAGGTAGCCCTCGTCGTTGACGGCGATCTTCAGCTGCGGCAGGGGGTGCCCCGCCGGGCCGAAGAGCACCCGCGCGCCGTCGGACAGGTCGAACGTCGACTGGTGGCACGGGCACAGCACGTGGTGCGTCTGCTGCTCGTACAGGCTGACGGGGCAGCCGACGTGCGTGCAGATCTTGGAGTAGGCCAGGATGCCCTCGTGCCCCCAGGACGCCGACCGCGGGTCCTTGATGTCACCCGGATGGATCCGGACGAGCATCAGGGCCGCCTTGGCGATTTCCTTGTTGAAGTCGTGGTCGCTCTCCTCCAGCCCCTCGGGCTTGGCGAAGGCCAGCGAGCCGATGGTGATGTCGGAGGGGCGCAGCGGCTCGTCGGTGTTCATGTTGACGAGCAGCTTGCCCTTGCCCCACAGGGTGTGGCGGAGCTTGGTGCCCGGCAGCGGGCCGAGGTCGCGCAGCAGCACGATGCCGCTGAGCGGCACCAGCGTGAGCGCGCCGAGCAGGGTGCGCCGGATGATCTTGCGGCTGCCGATCGCGGATTCCTCGGTGCCCTGCCGCCACTCGGCCTTCGTGATGGCCTTGGTCTCTTCCGTGGCCTCGATCGGGTGCCGCTCCTGGACGACCTCCACGTCCGACATCAGCGTGCGCGACCAGTGGATGGCGCCGGCGCCGATGCAGAACAGCGCGAGGCCGAGGGTGACGCCGAGCGCGAAGTTCAGCGCGCTGATGTGGCCCAGCGGGAAGATGTAGACGATCTCGTCGACGTCGATGGCGACGAACGACGCGATGAAGCCGACGGTCGCCAGCATCGACACCGTGAACAGCAGCGACACCGTGCGCTCGGAGCGCTTGGCGGCCCGCTCGTCGATGTCCTGCTTGCGCGGCTCGTGCGGCGGCAGGCCGGGGTTGGCGAACGGGTCGCGCTCCTCGACCGCGACCCCGCCCTCGCCCTCCTTGTGGAGACTCGGCAGGTTGTCGCCGTTGTTCTCGTTCTCAGATCCAGCCTGGCTACTCATGACTTCCTGGCCTTTGCACTCCGGGCGGTGATCCAGATCGTCAGCACGACGAGCGCTCCGAGCCCGAAGACCCAGGCGAACAGACCCTCGCTGACGGGTCCGAGGCCGCCGAGGCCGAACCCGCCGGGCGACTCGGCCTCTTCGCCGCCGACCTCGTCGAGGTAGGCGATGATGTCCTGCTTGTCCTGGGACGTCAGCAGCTTGTCGGGGAAGGCCGGCATGTTCTGCGGGCCGGTCACCATGGCCTCGTACATGTGCTTCGGGTCGACGCCGTCGAGGCTCGGCGCGTACTTGCCGTCCGTCAGGGCGCCGCCCTTGCCGGTGAAGTTGTGGCACTGCGCGCAGTTCGTACGGAACAGGTCGCCGCCGCGGGCGACGTCGCCGCCCGCCGGGTCGTACTGGCTCTCCTCGGGCACCGCCGGACCGGGGGCCAGGGAGGCGACGTACGCGGCGAGCTGGTCGATCTCCTTCTGGGTGTAGACGGCCGGCTTCTTCGGCGCCTGGGCGCCCTGCTGCTGCAGGGGCATCCGGCCCGTGGAGACCTGGAAGTCCACCGCCGCCGCGCCGACGCCGACGAGGCTGGGGCCGTCGCTGGAGCCCTGCCCCCCGGTGCCGTGGCAGCTGGCGCAGCCGACCCGGAAGAGCTTCTGCCCCTCTTCGACGGCGAGGGACTGTGCACTGGTCTCATCGGCCTGCGCCTTGCCCGTGGGCGCGAAAGTGGCGTACAGCCCCCCGGTGGCCGCCAGCGCGATGAGTAGGACGACGAGCGCCGCCAGCGGATGGCGCCGTCGTGCGGAGAGCTTTTTCACGGATTACCCCGGTATCAGGATCTTCAGCGTCGGTGTGCTTCTCGGTGCCGGCTCCCCGGCCGGTTACTTGATCATGTAGATCGTGGCGAAGAGGCCGATCCAGACCACGTCGACGAAGTGCCAGTAGTAGGACACCACGATCGCCGCGGTCGCCTGCTGGTGCGTGAAGCGTCTGGCCGCGTACGTGCGCCCCAGGACCAGCAGGAAGGCGATCAGGCCGCCCGTCACGTGCAGGCCGTGGAAGCCGGTGGTCAGGTAGAACGCCGAGCCGTACGGGTCGGAGGAGATCGAGATGCCCTCGTGCTCCACCAGCTCCACGTACTCGGTGACCTGCCCGCCGATGAAGACGGCACCCATCACGAAGGTGACCGTGAACCACATCCGCAGCTTCTTCACGTCCCCGCGCTCGGCGGCGAACACGCCGAGCTGGCAGGTGAGGGAAGAGAGCACCAGGATCGTGGTGTTGCCGAGCGCGAACGGGAAGTTCAGGACATCGGCGTGCTCCTTCCAGTAGTCCGCACCCATCACCGACCGCAGGGTGAAGTACATCGCGAAGAGGGCCGCGAAGAACATCAGCTCGGAACTCAGCCAGATGATGGTTCCGACGCTGGTGAGGTTCGGCCGGTTGACCGACGGGTGCGCGTGCCCGGTCTCTACTGCTGTTGCTGTCGCCACGTCCGACATTATGTCGGTCCCTTATCCCCGCCTCACTCCGGGGGGTGCCGTTCGGAGTGTCAAGCACTGCCGGGAGGCCCTGGACTGCCCCGCCGACCCCCGGGCGGAGTAGCATCCGCGGTGAGAGCGGTGCCCGAGAACCACCGGAGGAACGATGCAGTCGACGGCCGCAGCACCGGTCAACGTGCTGGTCTACAGCGACGACGCGAACACGCGCGAGCAGGTCCGGCTCGCCGCCGGCCACCGGTCGGCGGCCGATCTGCCACCGGTGGAGTACGTCGAGTGCGCCACGCTCCCCGCGGTGTTGGAGGAGCTGGAGCGCGGCGGCATCGACGCCTGCGTGCTGGACGGCGAGGCGGTGCCCGCCGGCGGCATGGGCGTGTGCCGGCAGATCAAGGACGAGATCTTCCAGTGCCCGCCGGTGCTGCTGCTCATCGGCCGCCCGCAGGACGCCTGGCTGGCCACCTGGAGCCGCGCGGAGGCCACCGTGGCGCATCCGGTGGACCCGGCGGCGCTCGCCGACGGCCTGGCCGGCGTGCTGCGCACGCGGCTCGCGGTCGGCGCCTGAGCGCCGCGCGCCGCGGGCCGGGGGCGGACGGGCCGGCGCGTACACCCCGCGCACCCCGCGCGCGTACGTGCCGGGCTCAGACCGCGGGCCGCAGGCGGTTGGCGTCGGCCGGGCCGCCCCCGTCGCCCGCGCCGGGCGTGAGGGCGCTGCCCTTCCGCCACTCGGCCCAGGACAGGTTCCAGTCGCCGTAGCCGTTGCCGAACGGGGCCATGTCCTCGCCGTAGCTGTTGACGACCTCCACGATGTCGCCGGGGCGTACGGTCTTGTAGAACCACGCGGCGTCGTCGGTGCTCATGCCGGTGCAGCCGTGGCTGACGTTGGCGGCGCCCTGGGAGCCGACGGACCAGGGGGCGGCGTGCACGTACTCGCCGCTCCAGGTGACCCGGGTCGCGTAGGACACCTGGAGGTCGTAGTCCTCGCTGGTGCCGCCGACGCCGATGCTGGCGCCGGTCATCCGGACCAGTGACTGCTTCTCCAGCACCACCTTCTTGCCGTTGCGGGTCTCGAAGCCCGCCTTGCCGGTGGTGACCGGCATGCTGTTGATCTGCTCGCCGTTGCGGTAGACGGTCATCTCGTGGGCGGCGGCGTCGGTGACCGCCTCGATGCGGTCGCCGATCCTCAGCTCGACCGGCTTCGCGGCGCCCGCGTAGACGCCCTCGCGCACCTTCACGCCCTCCAGCCGGCTCTCCAGCCGCACCCGGGCGCCCGCGGGCCAGTACTGCCGGGGCCGGTAGTGCAGCTTCTTGTCGTCGACCCAGTACCAGGAGCCGTCGACCCGCGGGGTGGAGGAGACCTTCAGCCCGCGCTCGACGACGGCCCGTTCCGGCTGGGTCCGCACCGCGCGGCTGAGCTCCACCGTGAGCGGCTGGCCGACGCCGTAGGTGCCCTTCTCCGGGCCCAGCTCCACCTTCATCGGCTTCTTGGCCTTCGCCGCCGAGGTGCGGTACGTCAGCCGCTTGCGGCCGGGCGCGCCGTCGTCGTTCTCCGTACTGACGTCGACGGTGTAGCGGGAGCGGGCGGCCAGCGGCACGGTGCTGCGCCAGGTGTGGCCGTCGGCGGACAGCCGGCCGCGTACGTACCGGCCGTTCTCGTCCACGGCGGTGACGTCGGTGATGCGCGCCTGGCCCTCGGCGGTCACCTCCAGATCCTTCGCCGGGTCGGCGAGCCGGGTGTCGCCGCCCAGGCCGGTCAGCGTGATCGGTCCGGCCGGCTCGCCGGGCTCCGCGGCGAGCGGATGCCCGTCGGTGCCGCAGGCGGCGAGGCCCGGGGCGAGGGCGACCAACAGCAGGGAACAGCTGACCGCGGTGCGGCGGTGGGGCGTCTGGCTCATGATCACACGCTAGGCAGCCGTCCCGTCCGGCGCACGGCGTGTGGGCCGTACGAGGGGGCCGCGGCACCCGTTCGGCGTGCCGCGGCCCCCTCGGCGGAGCTGTGCTGTAGTGCGCTACTGGTTCTGGTCCACCCCGCGGTAGTACTCGAAGACCCAGCCGTAGATGCCGACCAGAATCACCGGAATGGAGAAGTACAGCAGCCACCAGTCGAGGACGATGCCGAGGAAGGCGAGCGCCCCGCCGATGCCCAGCGACAGCGGCTGCCAGCTGTGCGGGCTGAAGAAGCCCAGCTCGCCGGCGTCGTCGGCGACCTCCGCCTCCTTGTTGTCCTGCGCCCCGGTGTCGACCCGGCGGGCCGTGAAGACCAGGTAGTACCCGATCATCGCGGTCAGGGCGAAGGCCAGGAACAGCGCGGTGGTGCCGACCGGCTCCTTCGACCAGTAGCCGTAGACGATCGCCGTGATCAGGATGAAGGCGGCGAGGATGCCGAACATGTGGCCCTGGATCTTCACTTCGCTTCCCCTTCGCCGCCGCCGACGAGCGTCTTGTCACCGGCACCGTGTCCGTGGCCGCCGACCTCGGCCGCCGCGAACTCGGGATGGTGCAGGTCGAAGGCCGGCGATTCGGACCGGATGCGCGGCAGCGAGGTGAAGTTGTGCCGTGGCGGCGGGCAGGACGTGGCCCACTCCAGCGAGCGGCCGTAGCCCCACGGGTCGTCGACCTTGACCTTCTTGCCGTACTTCGCGGTCTTCCACACGTTGTAGAAGAACGGCAGCATCGACATGCCGAGCAGGAACGAGCTGATCGTCGAGAAGGTGTTCAGGGCGGTGAAGCCGTCGGCGTCGAGGTAGTCCGCGTACCGCCGGGGCATGCCCTCCGCACCCAGCCAGTGCTGCACCAGGAAGGTGCCGTGGAAGCCGATGAACAGCGTCCAGAAGGTGATCTTCCCGAGGGTCTCGTCCAGCATCTTGCCGGTGAACTTGGGCCACCAGAAGTGGAAGCCGGCGAACATCGCGAAGACGACGGTGCCGAAGACCACGTAGTGGAAGTGGGCCACCACGAAGTAGGAGTCGGACACGTGGAAGTCCAGCGGCGGCGAGGCCAGGATGACACCGGTCAGACCGCCGAACGTGAACGTCACCAGGAAGCCGATGGACCAGAGCATCGGTGTTTCGAAACTCAGTGATCCCTTCCACATCGTGCCGATCCAGTTGAAGAACTTCACTCCTGTGGGCACCGCGATCAGCATCGTCATGAACGCGAAGAACGGTAGGAGCACGCCTCCGGTCACGTACATGTGGTGCGCCCACACGGTCACGGACAGGCCGGCGATGGAGATCGTGGCGGCCACCAGGCCGATGTAGCCGAACATCGGCTTGCGGCTGAAGACCGGGATGACCTCGGAGATGATGCCGAAGAACGGCAGCGCGATGATGTACACCTCTGGATGGCCGAAGAACCAGAAGAGGTGTTGCCACAGGAGCGCACCGCCGTTGGCCGGATCGAAGATGTGCGACCCGAGTTTTCGGTCCGCCTCCAGCGCGAACAGCGCGGCGGCCAGCACCGGGAAGGCGAGCAGCACCAGCACACCGGTGAGCAGCACGTTCCAGGTGAAGATCGGCATGCGGAACATCGTCAGGCCGGGCGCCCGCATGCAGATGATGGTCGTGATGAAGTTGACCGAGCCGAGGATCGTGCCGAAGCCGGAGAGCGCCAGGCCCATGATCCACATGTCGGCGCCGACGCCCGGCGAGCGCACCTCGTTCGACAGCGGCGTGTACGCGAACCAGCCGAAGTCGGCCGCGCCCTGCGGCGTGATGAAGCCGGCGACCGCGATCAGCGACCCGAAGAGGTACAGCCAGTACGCGAACATGTTCAGCCGCGGGAACGCCACGTCCGGCGCGCCGATCTGCAGCGGCATGATCCAGTTCGCGAAGCCGGCGAACAGCGGCGTCGCGAACATCAGCAGCATGATCGTGCCGTGCATCGTGAACGCCTGGTTGAACTGCTCGTTGCTCATCACCTGCGTGCCCGGCCGGGCCAGCTCGGCGCGCATGAACAGCGCCAGGATGCCGCCGAAGATGAAGAAGACGAACGAGGTGACCAGATAGAGCGTGCCGATCGTCTTGTGGTCAGTGGTCGTCATCCACTTCACCACGACGTTGCCCGGCTCGCGGCGTCGCGCGGGCACCTCGTTCTCGTACACGTCTTCGTCTGCGTCTGTGCCCGCGGTCGCCGCACCCCGGGGTTCGTTGAGGATGCTCATTGCTCGTTGGTCTCCGCATTCCTAGCGGCGTCGGTCTGGGCGATGCCCGCCGGGATCGCCCCGGTCTGGCCCTTGGCGGCCAGCTCCTGCAGATGCTGGCGGTACTCCTGGGGGGAGACCACCTTCACGTTGAAGAGCATCCGCGAGTGGTCCGTGCCGCACAGCTCGGCGCACTTGCCCATGAAGGTGCCCTCCTTGTTGGGGGTCACCTCGAAGACGTTCGTCTTGCCCGCGATGATGTCCATCTTCATCAGGAACGGCACCACCCAGAACGAGTGGTTGACGTCCCGGGAGGTCAGCACGAACTGGACCGTCTCGCCCTTGGGCAGGACCAGCGTGGGGCCCGGGTTGCCGGTGTCCTCGTTCACGCTGGCCGGCACGCCGTAGTCGTAGACGCCCTCGGCGCCCTTCGGTACGGCCTTGTAGGCCCGGTCCGCGATGGCGTCCAGCTCCTTGGGCCGCTTCCCCGGCGTGGCGGCGTCGCCGTCCACGTTCTCCAGGTAGTTGAAGCCCCAGCTCCATTGGTAACCCACCACGTTGATCACGTGGTCCGGCTTCTCGGAGGTCTCCAGCAGCTTGCTCTCGTCGCGCGCGGTGAAGTAGAAGAACACCGCCACGACGATGAGCGGGACGACCGTGTACAGCGCCTCGATGGGCAGGTTGTACCGGACCTGGGCCGGGACCTCGACCTTGGTCCTGGAGCGGCGGTGGAAGATGACGCTCCACAGGATCAGTCCCCACACCAGGACGCCGACGGCAAGCGCGGCCGCCCAGGAGCCCTGCCAGAGGGAGAGGATGCGCGGCGCCTCCTCCGTGGTCGGCGAGGGCATGCCCAGGCGGGGGAAGTCCTCGGAGGTGCAACCGGAGAGGGTGACCAGGACCAGGCCCGCGGCCAGCGCCTGCGGCAGCCTTCGCCGCATCGTGCGCCGCGGCGAGCGGGTACCTCCCGCGGCTGCCTTGTGGCCGCGGGGGAGGTCGGAGCCGTTGTGACTCACGTAGCGCCTTCCCGAGAGTCTCGCCCACGGTCCCATCGGGCGCGCGGGCAGCAGGTTTGGATGTTTACGCGGACCAAACCCTACTGGACGCCATTTGGGGTCGCTCGGGGAGGGTGCCCTGGCGCGCCGGGCGACTTCCGATGGGGTGGTGACGCCGGTCAACTCGGTCCCGGCGGTCCCACGTCGGGCCGCCGCCCGGAGCCCGCCGGGGACGCGCACGGCCGCCGCCGGCGGCGGCCCCGGCGCGTGGACCAGGGGTTAGCGTGGTCGGGTGCCGTACTTCGACGCCGCGTCGTCCGCCCCGCTTCACCCGATCGCCCGGCAGGCGCTGCTCGCCGCGCTCGACGAGGGCTGGGCCGACCCCGCCCGGCTGTACCGGGAGGGCCGCCGGGCGCGGCTGCTGCTGGACGCCGCGCGCGAGACGACGGCGGAGCTGGCCGGCTGCCGCCCGGACGAGTTGGTGTTCACGACCTCGGGTACGCGCGCCGTGCACGACGGGATCGCCGGGGCGCTCGCCGGGCGGCGCCGCACCGGCCGGCACCTGATCGTGTCAGCGGTGGAGCACTCCGCCGTGCTCCATTCGGCCGAGGCCCACCGCACCGGGGGCGGCGAGGTGACGTACGTGCCGGTCGACCGCGGCGGCCGGGTGGCGCCGGGCGCGTACGCCGCGGCGCTGCGCGACGACACCGCGCTGGCCTGTCTGCAGTCCGCCAATCACGAGGTGGGCACCGAGCAGCCGGTCGCCGAGGCCGCCGAGGAGTGCCGGGCCGCCGGGGTGCCGCTGCTGGTGGACGCGGCGCAGACGCTGGGCTGGCGGCGGGTCGACGGGCCGTGGTCACTGCTGGCGGCGAGCGCGCACAAGTGGGGCGGCCCGCCCGGGGTGGGGCTGCTCGCGGTGCGCAAGGGCACGCGCTTCGCGCCGCCGGGCCCGGCGGACGAGCGGGAGTCGGGCCGCGCCCCCGGGTTCGAGAACATCCCGGCGATCGTCGCCACGGCGGCGTCGCTGCGCGCGGTGCGCGCGGAGGCGGCGGCCGAGGACGCCCGGCTGCGGGAGCTGGTCGGCCGGATCCGGGCGCGGGTGCCGGAGACGGTGGCGGACGTGGAGGTGGCCGGGGATCCACAGCGCCGGCTGCCGCACCTGGTGACCTTCTCCTGTCTGTACGTGGACGGGGAGGCGCTGCTGCACGCGCTGGACCGGGCGGGGTTCTCGGTCTCGTCCGGCTCGTCGTGCACGTCGAGCACGCTGACGCCGAGCCATGTGCTGAAGGCCATGGGGGTGCTGTCGGAGGGCAACGTGCGGGTGTCGCTGCCGCCGGGGACGACGGGCGAGGACGTGGAGGGCTTCCTGCGGGCGCTGCCGGAGGCGGTGGCGGGGGCGCGGGCGGAGCTGGGCGCGCCCGCGGGCGGCGGCGCGGCGCAGGAGGCGCAGACGGCGCCGGGGGCGCAGCCGTCGCCGGCGGCCGGGGAGACGGTCGTCGACGCGCTCGGGCGGCGCTGCCCGATCCCCGTCATCGAGCTGGCGAAGGTCTTCGACCGGGTGCCGGTGGGCGGCACGGTGCTGGTGCTGTCGGACGACGAGGCGGCGCGGCTGGACATCCCGGCGTGGTGCGAGATGCGCGGGCAGGAGTACGTGGGCGAGGAGCCGGCGGCGGGCGGCACGGGCTACCGGGTGCGGCGTACGCGCTGACGCGGGCCGCCGCCCGCGTCCCCCGCGGGCGGGCGCCCGGCCGTACGTGTGCCGGGCGCCCGCGCCGTCCGGGCGTCCCCTAGTCCTGCACGCTCTCCGGCAGGTGGTGCTGCACCTCGGCGGCGGCCTCCTCGCCGTACGCCTTGGTGAACCGCTCGACGAAGTTGCTGCGGCGCAGCTCGTACTCCTGCGGGCCCACCGTCTCGATGACCAGCGTCGCCAGCATGCAGCCGAGCTGCGCCGCCCGCTCCAGGCCCACGCCCCAGCTGAGCCCGGACAGGAAGCCGGCCCGGAAGCCGTCGCCGACGCCGGTGGGGTCGGCCTTGCGCTCCTCGTCCGGGCAGCCGACGAGGATCGGCTCCTCGCCGGCCCGGTCGATGCGCACGCCGCGGGCGCCGAGGGTGGTCACCCGGGTGCCGACGCGGGCGAGCACCTCCGCGTCGGTCCAGCCGGTCTTGGACTCGATCAGCCCCTTCTCGTACTCGTTGGAGAAGAGGTACGCGGCGCCCTCGGTGAGGGTCCGGATGCCGTCGCCCTCCATGCGGGCGATCTGCTGGGAGAAGTCCGCGCCGAAGGGGATGCCGCGGCTGCGGCACTCCTCCGTGTGGCGCAGCATCGCCTCGGGGTCGTCGGCGCCGATGGAGACGAGGTCGAGCCCGCCGACGCGGTCGGAGACGGTCTTCAGCTCGATCAGCCGGGCCTCGCTCATCGCGCCGGTGTAGAAGGAGCCGATCTGGTTGTGGTCGGCGTCGGTGGTGACGACGAAGCGCGCGGTGTGCAGCACCTCGGAGATGCGTACGGAGCCGGTGTCGACCCCGTGCCGCTCCAGCCAGTCGCGGTACTCGGCGAAGTCGGCGCCGGCCGCGCCGACGAGGATCGGCCGGGCGCCCAGCTGGCCCATGCCGAAGCAGATGTTTGGCCCGACTCCGCCGCGCCGGACGTCCAGTTTGTCGACGAGGAACGACAGCGAGACGGTATGCAGCTGGTCCGCGACCAACTGCTCGGAGAACCGACCGGGGAAGGTCATGAGGTGGTCGGTCGCGATCGAGCCGGAAACGGCAATATGCACGGCGTACGCTCCTGTAGGCGGGGCGGGAAACGCGGGTGCTACTCACGCTACCGGCTGAACGTCCGCCACCCGAGTGGTTCGACCCGGCCAAAACTACCTGATAGTAGGTCTTACCCCTCGTCGCCGGGGATGCGTACGGTCGAGACATGCAGAAGGACATGCGGGCCTCCGCCACCCCCCTCCCGCCGCCGGCCTTCGGGGGCACCGCCCCGCTGGAGCTGGACGGCGGCCTGGCCGAGCTGCGCACCGACTGTGCCCGGATGGCGCCGCACTGGTCCGGGCACGCGCGGGCCTCCGCGGGACACGTGCCGGACGCCACGGTGCGCGGCCTGGCGCGGATCATGGTGCCGACGACGTCCGCGGACCTGCTCCGCGGGATGTCCGAGTACGGCGACTGAGCGGCGCCTGACCGTTCCGCCCGGTCGGCTCCGGGTGGGAACCGGATGCGGGTGACCGGCGTCCCATCGGCATCCGAAGACGAAGGAGCCGAACGGTGAGCACCGAGCACCCCCCGGGACCCGGGCCCGAGCCCGAACCCGCGCATGCGCACACCGACGACCCGGGCGACCCCGACGGCCCCGAGGGCCGGCGGCGCCCGGGGGCGCTGGCCGCCGTCGCCGTCGCGGTCGCGGTGATGCTGACCGGCGGCGGGGTCGCGTACGTGGCGGACCGGACGGGCGGCGGCGCGGCCTCGGACGGCTCCGGCGAGGAGCCGCCCCCGCTGCGCCTGGACGGGCTCGCGATGGAGCCCGCGGGCGCGGCCGGCGGCACGCCCCTGCGGCTGGCCGGTGAGCTGCCCGAGGGGCCGGACGAGGCACCGGTGTACGCGTCGGAGGGCCGCGTCGAGGCCGCCGACGTGGCCCGGCTCGCGGAGGCGCTGGGCCTGTCGGGCGAGCCCCGGCAGGAGGGCGGCCGCTGGCGCGTCGGCGTCGCGCGCGACGGGCAGGGCCCGCTGCTGGAGGTGCAGCCGGAGGCGCCGGGCGCCTGGACGTACCAGCGGCACCGGGCCGTCCCCTGCGATCCGCCGCCGGAGAAGACGGAGGGCCCGGCGGGCGTCGAGTGCGTGCAGGCCGCCACCCCGCCGGCGGAGCTGCGGGGCGACCCGGTGCCGGAGTCCGCGGCCGAGGAGACCGCGGAGCCGGTGCTCGCGGCGGTGGGGCAGCAGGACGCCGAGGTGGCGTCGGCGGAGCCGTTCGGGGCCGTACGGACGGTGACCGCGGAGCCGGTCGTCGACGGGCTGCCGACGGCGGGCTGGCGGACGTCCCTGCAGATCGGCGGCGACGGGCAGGTGAGCGGCGGCAACGGCTACCTGGTCGAGCCGGCCGCGGGGCACACGTACCCGGTGATCACCGCGGACGCGGCGCTGACGGAGCTGAACAAGCCCGGCGGCACCCGCGAGAAGCTCGCGGTGGCGCCGGCGTGCGCCTCGGCGGTGCCGTACGAGAAGGGCACGGGACCGGGCCGGCCGCTGGTCGGCAAGGTGGACCCGTGCATCGGCAAGCTGGAGCCGACCACGGTGCGCGGCGCCGAGTTCGGGCTCTCCGCGCAGTCGGTCCAGGGGCGCCTGACGCTGGTGCCGTCGTGGCTCTTCGAGGTGACGGGGGACTCCCCCACCCCGTTCCACGGCGGGAAGCCCGGCACGATCGTGTGGCCGCAGCTGGCCGTCGCACCGGAGTACGTCACCACCGCCGGCCCGGACACGCCGACGGCCCCCGAGCCCGCCCCGACGGCGCCCGCCCCGGACGCCGAGCCGGGCACGGACGGCGGCTCCGACAGCGCCCCCGGCAGCGGCTTCGGCTTCGGCGGCGGCCCCGGCGGCGGTGCCGAGCCGGGCTCGCCCGGCCAGGTGGAGCCCGCGGAACCCGCGGAGCCGGCGCAGCCGCCGGCCTCGGCGCCGGCCGATCGGCCGGAGGGCGGCGGCGCGGCGGGGACGGCCGTGGGCGTCGAGTCGTACTCGGTGGACGGGCGCACCCTGAAGCTGCACTTCTGGGGCGGCGTGTGCACCGACTACGCGGCGTCCGCCGAGGAGTCGGGCGGCACGGTGACGGTCCGCGTCACCGGCGTGGAGAAGGAGCCGGGCCAGGTCTGCATCAAGATCGCGAAGCGCTTCACGGAGAAGGTCGAGCTGTCCGCCCCGCTCAACGGCCGGAAGGTCGTGGACGCGGGCACCGGGGACAGGGTGGCGGCAAAGTAGCAGAAACCTGCCGGCCGGGCGCAGCGCCCGC
Organism: Streptomyces sp. MAR4 CNX-425; assembly: GCF_048656465.1. Classification (NCBI taxonomy): domain Bacteria; kingdom Bacillati; phylum Actinomycetota; class Actinomycetes; order Kitasatosporales; family Streptomycetaceae; genus Streptomyces; species Streptomyces sp. MAR4 CNX-425. Next base: position 606,176 of record NZ_JBMDLF010000001.1, read on the forward strand.
ACAAGCGGAAGGCGGCGGAACCGTGGGGGTTTCCGCCGCCTTCCTCATGCCGGTCGCCGATGGGGGCCGTGGCCCGCGCGCTCCGGGCGGGCGCCTCGGCCCCGGGTCAGCTGAAGGAGTCGCCGCAGGCGCAGGAGCCGGTGGCGTTCGGGTTGTCGATCGTGAAGCCCTGCTTCTCGATCGTGTCGACGAAGTCGATGGACGCGCCGCCCAGATACGGAGCGCTCATCCGGTCGGTCACGACCGAGACGCCGCCGAAGTCCTTGACGACGTCGCCGTCGAGGTCACGGTCGTCGAAGAAGAGCTGGTAGCGCAGGCCGGAGCAGCCTCCGGGCTGAACGGCGACGCGGAGCTTGAGGTCCGGCTGGCCCTCCTGCTCCAGCAGGCTCTTGACCTTCGCCGCAGCGGCGTCGGACAGAATAATGCCGTCGACTGCGGTGGTCTCGCCCTGAACGGTCATTCGCATGTCTCCCGGGTTGTGGACTGCTTGCCGATCGAGTCCAACCGGCCGCGCTCCCGATTCATTCCGGCCGGGCGCGCGCTTTCTTGCTCCATTCATGCTCGCATACGCCACCACTTCGGGTCATCCGCCCGCCCACCGGGCAGGCGCACGGCGGCATTCGTCACATTGACGCGAGGACCATCGTCAGCCTGACGCGAAGGGGTTATGATTAATAACGTCAATATGACGAAAACGGATGCGACGGCAGCCCGCCGAGAGCCGAAGAGAAAGGGTGGAGTGCGCTGTGACCACCGCCCAGGACCTTGATGTGACCCCCACGCCCCTCGCCCTGCTGCTCCTCGGGCGGGAGGCGGACCCCGCCAGCGAACGCGGCGTCGACTGTCCCGGCGACCTGCCCGCCCCCTCCGACCCCGGGCTCGTCGAACGCGCCCGCGCGGCCCGCGAACGGCTGGGCGAGCGGGCCTTCGTCCTCGGCCACCACTACCAGCGCGACGAGGTCATCCAGTTCGCCGACGTCACCGGCGACTCGTTCAAGCTCGCGCAGCAGGCCGCGGCCCGCCCCGAGGCGGAGTACGTCGTCTTCTGCGGCGTGCACTTCATGGCCGAGTCCGCGGACATCCTCACCTCCGACGCGCAGGCCGTCGTCCTGCCCGACCTGGCCGCCGGCTGCTCCATGGCCGACATGGCCACCGCCGAGCAGGTCGCCGAGTGCTGGGACGTGCTGACCGAGGCCGGGGTGGCGGACGCCACCGTCCCCGTGTCGTACATGAACTCCTCCGCGGACATCAAGGCGTTCACCGGCCGGCACGGCGGCACCATATGCACCTCCTCCAACGCCGAGCGCGCGCTGAACTGGGCGTTCGCGCAGCGCGCGGACGGGGCCGGCAAGGTCCTGTTCCTCCCCGACCAGCACCTCGGCCGCAACACCGCGGTACGCGACCTGGGCCTCACCCCCGACGACTGCGTCGTCTACAACCCGCACCGGCCCGACGGCGGCCTGACCGCCGACCAGCTGCGCGCCGCGAAGATGATCCTGTGGCGCGGCCACTGCTCCGTACACGGCCGCTTCTCCCTCGACTCGGTCGAGGAGGTGCGCGAGCGCATCCCCGGGGTGAACGTGCTGGTCCACCCCGAGTGCAAGCACGAGGTGGTCGCCGCCGCCGACCAGGTCGGCTCCACCGAGCACATCATCAGGGCCCTGGACGCGGCCCCGGCCGGCTCGAAGTGGGCCGTCGGCACGGAGCTGAACCTCGTCCGGCGGCTGGCGAAGCGGCACCCCGACAAGGAGATCGTCTTCCTCGACCGCACGGTCTGCTTCTGCTCCACCATGAACCGCATCGACCTGCCCCACCTGGTCTGGGCGCTGGAGTCGCTGGCGGACGGCAAGGTGGTCAACCGCATCGAAGTCGACAAGGAGACGGAGCACTTCGCCAAGCGGGCGCTGGAGCGGATGCTGGCGCTGCCCTGACGCCCCGCGCGGGTACGGGGGTGACGCGGTCCCGGCGCAGGGCCGAGGATTGACCTCATGATCCTGCGCCAGGTCCGCGACTCGAAGGACGACGCCGAGGCCGTACGCCTCGTCAGCGACACGGGCTTCGCCGCCTCCGACGCCGCCAAGGGCGACGCGCCGGAGGAGCCGGACGAGAACCGCGCGATCCTCCTCCGCAGCGTCGTCCGGCACCTGGCGCGCACCGACCCCGGCGGCTGCTGGCTGGCCCTGGACGACTCGGGACAGCCGATGGGCGCGGCGCTGTCCACCCGGCGCGAGGGCACCTGGGGTCTTGCGCTGCTGGTCGTCGTCCCGGAGGCGCAGGGCAAGGGGGTCGGCAGGGCGCTGCTGGCGCGCACGCTCGCGTACGGGCAGGGCTGCCTGCGCGGCCTCATCTGCGCCTCCCGCCACCCGCACGCCGCCCGCGCCTACCGCGCCGCGGGGTTCACGCTGCACCCCGCCATGCGGCTGCGCGGCACCGTCGACCACGCCGGCCTCGAACCGCCCACCGGCGCGGTCGTCGAGGGCGGGCCGGGGCAGCGGGACCTCATGGACTCCGTGGACCGCAGGCTGCGCGGCGGCGCCCACGGCCCGGACCACACCGAGCTGCTGCGGCACTGCCGGTCCATCGTCGCCGACGACCTCGCGGGCAGCGGGTACGCGTACCTGCGCGACGGCCGGGTGGAGCTGCTGGCGGCGACGTCGCGGCGGATCGCGGCGCGGCTGCTGACGGCGGCGCTGCTGAGCCTCGCCCCGGGGGCGACGGCGGAGGTCGGGCGCCTGACGGCCGAGCAGGAGTGGGCGGTGGACGTGGGGCTGGCGGCGGGGCTGGAACTGACGACGCGGGGTTACGTCTGCGTACGGGGCATGCGCCCGCCGGCGCCCTACCTCCCGTCGGGCCTGCTGCTGTAGCGACGGCCTAGGGCCTGTCGTTTGGATCTTGTCGGATCAGGGAGCGGCGGATGGTGCTGTGCATCGCAAGGCGGAGGAGGGAGGCGACGCGGAGCGTCGTCGACCGACGACAACGCCGCGAGGTGCAGTGCCAGGCGTCGCGAGCCCGGCGAAGATCCGAACGACAGGCCCTAGCTGCCCGGGCGGACCAGGCCCGACTCGTAGGCCAGCACCACCAGCTGGGCGCGGTCGCGGGCGCCGAGCTTGGCCATGGTGCGGTTGACGTGGGTTTTCACCGTCAGCGGGCTGACCTCCAACCGGCCGGCGATCTCGTCGTTGGCCAGCCCGCGCGCGACCAGGCCGAGCACCTCGCGCTCCCGGCCCGTCAGCGCGCGGAGCCGCTCCGCCGCCGGCGGCCGGCCGGTGTCGTCGGCCGTGCCGTCCGCCGGGTCGTCGGCGCCCGCCAGAAAGCGGTCGATCAGGCCCTTCGTCGCCGCCGGCGACAGCAGGGCCTCGCCGTCCGCGGCCACCCGGATCGCGGCCAGCAGCTCGTCCGGCTCGGCGCCCTTGCCGAGGAAGCCGGACGCGCCGGCGCGCAGCGCCTCGATCACGTAGTCGTCGACCTCGAAGGTCGTCAGGATCACCACCCGCACGTGGCGCAGGCTGTCGTCACCGGAGATCGTCCGGGTGGCGCTGAGTCCGTCGGTGCCGGGCATCCGGATGTCCATGAGCACCAGGTCCGCGCCCTCCTCACGGACGAGCCTCACCGCCTCCGCGCCGTCGCCCGCCTCGCCGACGACCTGCATGTCCGGCTCGGAGTCGACCAGCACCCGGAACGCGCTGCGCATCAGCGCGTGGTCGTCCGCCAGCACCACCCGGATCGGCCGCGCCCGCGGCGGCGGGACATCGCTCACCCCTACTCCTTGATCGCCTCGCCGGGCCGCCGGCCCGGGCAGCCCCGGGCCCGGGACGCCGCCGACCCCGGTCCGGTGGCCGCGCCCGTACCGGCGGACCGGCGGCCCGCGTCCGCGTCGCCGGCCACCGGCAGCGGCAACCGTACCCGGACCTCGAAGCCCTCCCGGCCGTCCGCGCGCCCGCCCGCCTCGCACAAGCCGCCCAGCGCGGCGGCGCGCTCCCGCATGCCGACGAGCCCGAGCCCGCCCGGGCGCTCGCCCCCGGCGTCCCCGTCGGGGGCGGCGTCCCCGTCGGGGGCGGCGTCCCCGGCGGCCGCGCCGGCCGCGTCCGCCGCGCCGGTCCGGCCGGTCCCGCCGGTCCGGGCGGACCGGCCGGCCGGCCCGGATCGGCCGGTCTCGTCGGCCCGTTCGGTCCCGTCGCCGCCCCCGGCCTCCCCGGCCCCGTCCCGGCCACCGCCGGACTCCGCGCCCCTGCCGTCGTCCCGGACCGTGACCTCCAGCCCGGTCGCCTCCCGGGACAGGCTCACCACCGCCGCCGCGCCCGGGCCCGCGTGCTTGCGCACGTTCGTCAGCGCCTCCTGCAACACCCGGTACGCCGCCAGGTCCACCGCCGCCGGCAGCGCGCCGACCACCTCGGCCGCCCGCTCCACCCGCGTGGTCACCGCCGACCGGCGCGGGCCCAGCTCCGAGGCGACCTCCACCGACACCGGCGTTCCGGCCCGTACGAACCCCTCCACCAGCTCGGCAAGCATCGCCAGCCCCGGCGCCGGCTCGGTGGGCGCGTGCGGGTCGCCGGACTGGCGCAGCAGCCCGACGGTGGTGCGCAGCTCCTCCAGCGCGGTGCGGCCGGCGTCGCGTACGTGCGCCAGGGCCTCCTTCGCCTGGTCCGGGCGGCTCTCCATCACGTGCGACGCCACCCCGGCCTGCACGTTGACCAGCGCGATGTGGTGCGCGACGACGTCGTGCAGTTCGCGCGCGATCCGTACCCGCTCCTCCGCGACCCGCCGCCGCGCCTCCTCCTCGCGGGTCCGCTCGGCCCGCTCCGCGCGCTCGCTGATGGCGGCGACCACCGCCCGGCGGCTGCGCACGGCATCGCCGACGCCCGCGGCCATCCCGGTCCAGGCGAAGATCCCGAGGTTCTCGTCCGCGTACCAGGGGCGGTCGCCGAAGAGCATCACCGCGAACGTCAGCACCCCGATGGTGAGCAGCGCGATCCGCCAGGTGGTGTGGCGGTCGGTGCGCGCGGCGACGGTGTAGAGCGCGACCACGACGCTCAGCGCGATCGGCGAGCGCGGGTCGCCCGCGGAGGCGATGACGTGCGCGATCGTCAGCGCCATGGTGCCGGCGAGCACCGCCCAGGGGGCGCGCCGCCGCAGGACGAGGGCGGCACTGGCGGCGGTCGCCAGCACGACCTCGGCGGGGCCGAGGTCGGCCGGCGGCGGCGCGCTCGCCTCGCGGTCGGGGTAGACGGCGCTGACGAGGATCACGGCCAGTACGACCGCCGCCAGCAGGGCGTCGGCCGCGCGGGGGTGCGCCCGCAGCCAGCGGGGCAGAGCGGCTAGTGGGGTCACGGCAGCGGTGCTTGCAGAGGAGGGCCGGCCCCGGTCCGGGCGACCGGGGCGAAGAGCGGCCGAGGCGTGCGTGGGCTCAGCTGGGGATGAGGCCGTCGTCGCTGAGCATGTCCCGGACCTCCTCCAGGGAGGCGTCGGGCGCCGGGAGGATCAGCTCGGACGGCTCCAGCGAGTCGTCCGGGAGCGGGGCGCCCATCGAGCGGACGGCGTCCAGCAGGGCGCCGAGCGTACGCCGGAAGCCGGCCTCGTCGCCGCTCTCCATCTCGGCGAGCAGCTCGTCGTCCAGCTTGTTGAGCTCGGCGAAGTGGCCGTCGTCCAGCTTCACCTGACCCTCCCCCATGATCCGTACGATCACGGTTCTCTCCCGTTCTTCCGAGCCCGTCGAGGGGCGGTCACTGCTTGTCGAACCGCGGGGTGTCCTGCGGCTGCTGCGTCTGCGGGGCCTGCTGCTGCGGCGGCTGCGCGCCCTGCTGGCCGCCCTCGATCGCCTGCTGCTGCTCGGCGGGGCCGCCGGCCAGCTCGGCCTTCATGCGCTGCAGCTCCAGCTCGACGTCCGCGCCGCCGGAGAGCCGGTCCAGCTCGGCGGAGATGTCGTCCTGCGCCATCCCCGTCGGGTCGTCCAGCGCGCCGGAGGCCAGCAGCTCGTCGATCGCGCCGGCCCGCGCCTGCATCTGCGCGGTGCGGTCCTCGGCCCGCTGCACGGCCAGGCCGACGTCGCCCATCTCCTCGGAGATGCCGGAGAACGCCTCGCCGATACGGGTCTGCGCCTGCGCCGCCGTGTACGTCGCCTTGATGGTCTCCTTCTTCGTCCGGAAGGCGTCCACCTTGGCCTGGAGCCGCTGGGCGGCGAGGGTGAGCTTCTCCTCCTCGCTCTGGAGGGTCTGGTGCTGCGTCTCCAGGTCGGTGACCTGCTGGTGCAGCGCCGCCTTGCGGGACAGCGCCTCGCGCGCCAGGTCCTCGCGGCCGAGGGCGAGGGCCTTCTTGCCCTGGTCCTCCAGCTTGGCGGACTGGTTCTGCAGCTGGCCGAGCTGCAACTCCAGGCGCTTGCGCGACGTCGCCACGTCGGCGACACCCCGGCGCACCTTCTGCAGCAGCTCCAGCTGCTTCTGGTACGAGTAGTCGAGGGTCTCGCGCGGGTCCTCGGCCCGGTCCAGGGCCTTGTTGGCCTTCGCGCGGAAGATCATCCCCATCCGCTTCATGACACCGCTCATGGGCCTCGCGCGCCCCCTTCTGACGGACTTCAGCCTCGGCACATACTCTGCAGAACCCACAGTACGGGCCCTGCTTCCATTACCGCACTGCCTGGGCGCCAATGCGCTCCTCCTGCAGGACGAACCGCCGGGGGTCCGCCCTCCCGCCCAGGGAGTAGACGGCCGTAGGGGCTGTCCGTTCACGTGCCCCCACAGGTAGTGACACGCACGCCGTTGCCGGATCGTTCCCCGGGGCTCTGGGGCGTACACCCGACTGCCCCTATTCTTGAGCCTGTGTTCGGAAGCCGTTCCAAGGATGACCAGTCCACCGACGCCGACGTGAGCGACGCGGTGGAGACGAAGCAGGTGCGCCCCGCCGAGGCGCCCAAGGGCAGGCCCACGCCCAAGCGCAGCGAGTCGCAGGCGCAGCGCCGCGCGCTGGCCAAGACGCCGGTGACGCGCAAGGAGGCGGCCAAGCGCGCGCGGGAGACCCGCCGGGCCGACATGGCCCGCCAGCGCGAGGCCCTGGCCTCGGGCAACGAGCGGTATCTGCCCAACCGGGACAAGGGCCCGGTGCGCAAGTTCGTGCGTGACTACGTGGACTCGCGGTGGTGCGTGGCGGAGTTCTTCCTGCCCATGGCCATCGTCATCCTCATGCTCAGCATGACGCCGTCCGCGGGCCTGAAGAACATCTCGCTGCTGCTGTGGCTGTTCGTGATCGTGCTGATCGTCTTCGACTCGATCGCGATCACCGTGCGGGTGAAGAAGCAGCTCAAGGAGCGCTTCCCGGACGAGAGCCACCGCGGCGCCCGGGCCTACGCGCTCATGCGCACGCTCCAGCTGCGCCGGATGCGGCTGCCGAAGCCGCAGGTGAAGCGGGGCGAGCGGCCCTGACGCGGCCCTGACCCCGCCCCGCGGGCGGCGGGCGTACGGGGCGGGGGTCCGCCGCGTACGCCCGGGAGCCGCGTGCCGCCGTACCGGCCGGCGGGCCGGGCGTTACGCGCCCTCGGCCGCCTCCAGGCTCATCGGGCCGTAGACCTCGGCCCCGTCCTCCAGCAGCGTGACCTGCTCGACGCCGCCCTCCAGCAGCTCTTTCCAGAACTCGCCGATCCACGATTCGGCGTCGCCCTGGGTCGTGAAGTCCTCCGGTTCCACCGCGGGGGTCGCCGCCGTGCCGTCGGCCTTTTCGAACCGCCAGGTCCACGCTGCCATGCCTGCCTCCGTCCCGTGCCGGATAGTGCGCTCGCAGCGTAACGGAGAGCGCCGAAGCGGGGACCCGCCCGGGCGCGGCCCCGCCGCCCGCGAGACGATCGTGGCGTGGACATCACCCTCCTCGGCACCGGCGCGCCCGCCGGGCTGCCGCGCCCGGGCTGCCCGTGCGCGGCGTGCGCCGCCGCCGTCGGGCCGGAGGCGCGCGCGGCGACGTCCGTCCTGGTGGACGGCATCGTGCTGCTCGACCTGACGCCGGGCGCCGCGCTCGCCGCGGCGCGCGCCGGGCGGACGCTGTCCGGCGTCATGCAGGTGCTGCTCAGCCACCCGCACGACGGCCCGGCCGTGGCGCCGCCGGCGGGGGTGCCGGCGCCGTCGCGGGCGCCGGAGGGGCAGGAGGTGACGCTGATCAGCGGGCACCGGGTGCGGGCGGTCGCGGTCGACTCGCCCGGCACGGGGTACGAGGTCACCGGGCCGGGCGGCCGGCGGCTGCTGTACCTGCCGCCGGGGGCCGCGCCGGCGGGGCCGGTGGGGCCGGCGGACCCGTACGACCTGGTGCTGCTCGACGTGGCCAGCCGGCCGGACGCCCTCGCCCGGCTCCGCGCCCACGGCGCCGTCGCCGCCGCCACCGACGTCGTCGCCGTGCACCTCGGCGGCCATCTCGCCGCCGGCCGCCGCGGCGGTCACCCGGACGTCGCCGGGCCCACCCCGCCGCCCGGGCCCGAGTTGCACCGCCGGCTCGCCGCCGCCGGGGCCCGGGCCGTCCCCGACGGGCACCACCTGGTCGCGGGCCACGGCCCGGACCGGCCCGTCGTGCCGCGGCGCACGCTGGTGCTGGGCGGGGCCCGGTCCGGCAAGTCGGTGGAGGCCGAGCGGCGGCTCGCGGCGTTCCCGGAGGTCGAGTACGCGGCCACCGGGGGCACCCGCGACGGCGACGCCGAGTGGGCGGCCCGGGTCGCGGTCCACCGCGAGCGCCGCCCGGCGGGCTGGCGGACCACCGAGACCTGCGACCTGGTGCCGCTGCTCGCCGCGGCCGGCGGGCCGCCGCTGCTGGTCGACTGCCTGTCGCTGTGGCTGACGGACGCGCTGGACGGGACGAAGGCGTGGGAGGGCGGCGACGTGCGGCCGCGGGTCGACGAGCTGGTCGCGGCGGTACGGGCGACGCGCCGCACCCTGGTCGCGGTGAGCAACGAGGTCGGCTCGGGCGTCGTCCCGGCCACCCCGGCGGGCCGGCTGTTCCGCGACGAGCTGGGCCGGCTGAACGCGGCGGTGGCGGCGGAGTGCGAGCAGGTGCTGCTGGTGGTCGCGGGCCAGGTACTGGTGCTGCGCGGGTAGCCGGCGGGTCCGTACGCCCGGCGGCGTCGGATACCGGGGCGTATCCGGGCGATGCGGCCGCGCGGCGGCCGCACCTCGGGCGCAGGCGGGCCCGGGGCTTCTTCAGCCCGGGCGGGAATCCGCGGGGGCAGCGGAGCCGGCGGCGCGCCCGGCGGGTAACCTGCGCCCGTGAGCGGCCTGAATCTGGACGACTTCATCAACGACATCGACCGCCCCGACACGGCTGTCCGCCGGGACGCCGAGGAGTGGCGGGCGACCCACGGCCCGCGCCCCGGCGCGCTCGGCCGCCTGGACGACCTCGGCGAGTGGCTGGCGGCGGCGCAGGGCGGGGTGCCGGCCAAGCCGATCGCCGAGCCGCGGCTGGTGCTCTTCGCCGGCGACCACGGCGTCGCCGGGCTGGACGTCTCCGGCCGCCCCGCGGGCACCGCGGAGGCGCTGGCCCGCGCCGCGCTCGACGGCCGCAGCGCGAGCGCGATCCTCGCCCGCCGCTTCGGCGCGGGCCTGCGGGTCGTGGACCTGGCGCTCGACTGCGACCCGGAGTCGCTGCCGAAGGACGTCACCCGCCATCGCGTACGCCGCGGGTCGGGCCGTATCGACGTCGAGGACGCGCTCACCGCCGAGGAGGCCGAGGAGGCGTTCCGGGCCGGGATGGCGGTCGCGGACGAGGAGGCCGACTCCGGTACGGACCTGCTGCTGCTCGGCGACCTCAGCGTCGGCGGCACCACGGCGGCCGGCGCGGTCGTCGCCGCCCTCTGCGGCACCGACGCCTCCGTGGTCACCGGCCGCGGCGGCGCGGGCATCGACGACCTGGCCTGGATGCGCAAGTGCGCGGCGATCCGCGACGCGCTGCGCCGCGCCCGCCCGGTGCTCGGCGACCAGCTCCAGCTGCTCGCCACGGTCGGCGGCGCGGACCTCACGGCGATGACCGGCTTCCTGCTGCAAGCGGCGGTGCGGCGCACCCCGGTGGTCCTCGACGGCGTCGTCTCGGCCGCGGCGGCGCTGGTCGCGCAGCGGGTGGCGTTCCGGGCGCCCGACTGGTGGCTCGCCGGCCAGGCGAGCGGGGAGCCGGCGCAGGAGAAGGCGCTGGACCGCATCGCGATCGACCCGCTGCTCGACCACGGGGTCACGGCGGGCGAGGGCACGGGAGCGCTGCTGGCGCTGCCGTTCCTGCAAGCGGCGGCCGAGCTGTGGGCGGACCTGCCGGAACACGGGGGCGGGCCGGGGGACGGCCCGCCCGAGGACGCGGTTGACGACATCACCTGAGCCGTCGCCCCCGCGGGAGGACCCCGGGGGCACGGACCGGGCGGGTCGCCCCGGCGGCGACGGCGATTCGCCCGGCGGGGCCGAGCGTCCGGAGTCCGCTGACCCGACGGCCGACCGGCCGCAACCACGCGGCCCCACCCAAGACACCGACCCCCCGCACCCGGCGACTCCCCCGGACCCCGGGGACGCCGCCCCCGCTCCCAGCGGGGGCTTCGCCGCCGGGCTGCGGTTCGCGTTCGGGACCCTCACCGCGCTGCCCGTGCGCGTCCACCGCTGGGACCGGCGCGCCGCCCGCGGCGGGATGCTCGCCGCGCCCGTCGCCGGGCTCGTCGTCGGCGGCCTCGCCGCCGGGCTCGGCGGGCTGCTGCTGCTCGCGGGCGCCGGGGCGGCCGTCGCCGCCGTGGGCACCGTCGCCGCGCCGGCCGCGCTGACGCGCGGGCTCCACCTCGACGGGCTCGCCGACACCGCCGACGGCCTCGGCAGCGGGCGGCCCGCCGCCGAGGCGCTGCGGGTCATGCGGCGCTCGGACATCGGCCCGTTCGGCGTGATCACGCTGCTGCTGGTGCTGCTCGGGCAGGTCGCCGCGGTGTACGAGCTGTACGACGACGACGCCCCGGCCCGCGCCGCCACCGCCGCCGTCGCCGCCGCCGTCGCCGCCCGCGCGGCGCTCGCCCTCGCCGCCCGCGCCGGGGTCCCGCCGGCGCGGGCGGAGGGGCTCGGCGCGGCGGTGGCGGGGGTGCTGTCCGGCCGTACGGCCGCGGCCGTGGCGGCGGCCGCCACCGCCGTGCCCGCCGCGGCGGCCGGTCTCCTCTCCGGCCCTTACGCGGCGCTGCACACCGCCCTCGCGGTCGCCGCCGCGCTGGCCGCCGCGGAGCTGCTGCGGCACCACTGCGTACGGCGCCTCGGCGGCGTCACCGGCGACGTCTTCGGCGCCCTGGCCGAGACCGCCGCGACCGCCGCGCTGCTCGCCGCCGTCCTCGGCCCGGCCTGAGCGACTCCGCCCCGCCACCGGGGCACAGCCCCACGCCCCGCGCCCGACGGCGCCCACGGCGACCCGTAGCGGGCGTCCGCACACAGGCTCAGTCGCCGCCGCCTCGGATCCCGCCCGAACGGATCCCCCTGCACGGACTGCACAGCCCACGTCCCCCGTGCGCCACCCCGCGCCCCAACCCCACGCAGGCCCCTGGCGCGCCCGGCCCCGGCAGCCCCGCCGCCGGCGCCCGCGGCGACCGGCGGGTCCCCGCCACCTGCCCGTACGCGGGGAAACCCGCCGTCAACCCGCCGCCCCCGGCGGGGGCCGAACCGCATACGATGCGGCGTACACCCCCCAAATCCGCACCCGAGAATGGACTCCCACCACCGTGACTGCTCTGACTCTCAGTTCCTCGTCCGCCACCGGCCTGCGCGCGGACGCCGTCGTCGTGGGCGTGGCCAAGGGCCCCAAGGGTCCGGTCCCGGCGCCCGGCGCGGAGGCGGTCGACGAGGCGTACGACGGGAAGCTGGGCGCCGTGCTGGAGGCCCTGGGGGCGTCCGGCGGCGAGGGCGAGGTCACCAAGCTGCCCGCGCCCGACGGCCTCAAGGCGCCCCTCGTCGTCGCCGTCGGCCTCGGCGCCGTGCCCGCGAAGGGCGCCGCGTACGACACGGAGGCGCTGCGCCGCGCCGCGGGCAGCGCGGCCCGGGCGCTGGCGGGGACGAAGAAGGCCGCGTTCGCGCTGCCGCTGGAGGTCGCCGACGACACCGCCGCCGTGGCGGAGGGCGTGCTGCTCGGCGCGTACGCCTTCCAGGTCTACCGCGGCGGCGCCGACGCGGCGGACGGTGCCAAGGACGGCGCCAAGGACGGCGCCAAGGGCGGCGCGAAGGGCGGCAAGGGCGCGAAGGACAAGGCGAACGGCGCCAAGGCCCCGCTCGCCGAGGCCGCCCTCCTCGGCGCCAAGCGCGACAAGTCGCACCGCGCCGCCGTCGAGCGCGCCGCCGTGCTCGCCGCCGAGGTCAACCGCGCCCGCGACCTGATCAACACCCCCGCCAACGACCTCGACCCCGCCCGCTTCGCCGCCGCCGCCCAGCAGGCCGGGAAGGAGCACGGCTTCAAGGTCGCGGTGACCGACGAGAAGGCGCTCGCCAAGGGCGGGTACGGCGGCCTCGTCGGCGTCGGCCAGGGCTCGCAGACGCCGCCCCGGCTGGTGCGGCTGGAGCACCGGCACCCGAAGGCGAAGCAGACGGTCGCGCTGGTCGGCAAGGGCATCACGTACGACTCGGGCGGCATCTCGCTCAAGCCCGCCGGCCACAACGAGACGATGAAGTGCGACATGAGCGGCGCCGCCGCCGTGCTCGCCGCCGTCTCCGCCGCCGCCCGGCTGGGGCTGCCGGTGAACGTCACCGGCTGGCTGGCCCTCGCCGAGAACATGCCGTCCGGCTCCGCCACCCGCCCGGGTGACGTGCTGCGCATGTACAGCGGCAAGACCGTCGAGGTGCTGAACACCGACGCCGAGGGCCGGCTCGTCCTCGCCGACGCGCTGACGAAGGCTTCGGAGGAGAAGCCCGACTACATGATCGACGTGGCGACGCTCACCGGCGCCATGGTGCTGGCCCTGGGCAACCGCACCTTCGGGATCATGGCCAACGACGACGCCTTCCGGACCCGGATCCACGTGCTCGCGGAGGCCGCGGGCGAGCAGTCCTGGCCGATGCCGCTGCCGCCGGAGCTGAAGAAGGGCATGGAGTCGCCGATCGCGGACATCGCGAACATCGGCGACCGGATGGGCGGCGGGCTGGTGGCCGGGCTCTTCCTGGAGGAGTTCGTCGGCGACGGCATCACCTGGGCGCATCTGGACATCGCGGGCCCGGCCTTCAACACCTCCGGCCCGTTCGGCTACACCCCGAAGGGCGGCACCGGCTCGGCCGTGCGGACCCTGGTCGCGCTCGCGGAGCAGGCGGCCCACGGCGACCTGGCCTGACGGGCCCCGCGGCCCCGCCGGCGGGTTGCGGCCCGCGTCTCCGCCTTCCGGCGACAAGTGCGAAGATGGCTGATGGCAGGACAGGGCCTCAGTAGTAGAGCGGCCGTAAAGGAGCCGCCGCCCGGCCGCACCACGGCCGGCCACCGGCGCACATGCATGGAGGACGTGACGTGGCGAACGACGCCAGCACCGTTTTCGACCTGGTGATCCTCGGAGGCGGCAGCGGCGGCTATGCCGCCGCCCTGCGAGGTGCCCAGCTGGGTCTTGACGTCGCCCTGATCGAGAAGGACAAGGTGGGCGGCACCTGCCTGCACCGCGGATGCATCCCGACGAAGGCGCTGCTGCACGCCGGGGAGCTCGCCGACCAGGCGCGCGAAGGCGCAGCCTTCGGAGTGAACACCTCCCTCGACGGCATCGACATGACCGGCGTGCACAAGTACAAGGACGGCGTGGTCGCCGGCCTCTACAAGGGCCTGACGGGGCTGATGGCCTCCCGCAAGGTCACCGTCGTGGAGGGCGAGGGCCGGCTGTCCTCGCCGACCTCGGTGGACGTGAACGGGCAGCGGTACGAGGGGCGGCACGTGCTGCTCGCCACCGGCTCGTACTCGAAGTCGCTGCCGGGCCTGGACATCGACGGCGACCGCATCATCGCCTCGGAGCACGCCCTGGTCCTGGACCGGGTGCCGAAGTCGGCGATCGTGCTGGGCGGCGGCGTCATCGGCGTGGAGTTCGCCTCCGCGTGGAAGTCCTTCGGGGCCGACGTGACGATCGTCGAGGGCCTTCCGCACCTGGTCCCCGCGGAGGACGAGAACAGCTCCAAGCTGCTGGAGCGGGCGTTCCGCAAGCGCGGCATCAAGTTCAACCTGGGCACCTTCTTCGAGAAGGCGGAGTACACCCAGGACGGCGTGAAGGTCACCCTCGCGGACGGCAAGGAGTTCGAGGCCGAGGTCCTGCTGGTCGCGGTGGGCCGCGGCCCGGTCTCGCAGGGGCTCGGCTACGAGGAGCAGGGCGTGGCCATGGAGCGCGGCTTCGTCCTGACGGACGCGTACAAGCGCACGAACGTGCCCACGATCTCCGCCGTCGGCGACCTGACCCCGGTGCTCCAGCTCGCGCACGTGGGCTTCGCCGAGGGCATCCTGGTCGCGGAGCGGCTGGCGGGGCTGGACGTGGTGCCGGTCGACTACGACGGCGTGCCGCGGGTGACGTACTGCCACCCGGAGGTCGCGTCCGTCGGCATCACGGAGGCGAAGGCGAAGGAGACCTACGGTGCCGACAAGGTCGTGGCGCTGAAGTACAACCTGGGGGGCAACGGCCGGAGCAAGATCCTGAAGACCACGGGCGAGATCAAGCTCGTCCAGGTCAAGGACGGCCCCGTGGTCGGCGTACACATGGTCGGCGACCGCATGGGCGAGCAGGTCGGCGAGGCGCAGCTGATCTACAACTGGGAGGCGCTGCCGGCCGAGGTGGCGCAGCTCATCCACGCGCACCCGACGCAGAACGAGGCGCTCGGCGAGGCCCATCTCGCACTCGCCGGCAAGCCGCTTCACGCTCACGACTGAGCCACGGACACGCCCACCACCCGCAAAGAACGTGAGGAGCAACCGAAACCATGGCGGTTTCCGTAACCCTGCCGGCGCTCGGCGAGAGCGTCACCGAGGGCACCGTCACGCGCTGGCTCAAGGCCGAGGGCGAGCGTGTCGAGGCCGACGAGCCGTTGCTTGAGGTCTCCACCGACAAGGTCGACACCGAGATCCCCTCCCCCGCCGCCGGAGTGCTGTCCTCCATCAAGGTGGCCGAGGACGAGACCGTCGAGATCGGCGCCGAGCTGGCCGTGATCGACGACGGCACCGGCGGCGCCGCGGCGGCCCCCGCACCGGCCGCCGAGCAGGCGCAGGCCCCGGCGCAGCCCGCACCGGCGCAGCCCGCACCGGCCGCGGCGCCGGCCCAGGCTCCGGCCGAGGCGGCGCCCGCGGCGCCGCAGCAGCCCGCACCCCAGCAGCCCGCGCCGGCGCAGGCCGCCGGCGGTGCCGCCCAGGGCACCGACGTCACGCTGCCCGAGCTGGGCGAGTCGGTCACCGAAGGCACGGTGACCCGCTGGCTGAAGCAGGTCGGGGAGCAGGTCGAGGCGGATGAGCCGCTGCTGGAGATCTCCACCGACAAGGTCGACACCGAGATCCCGTCGCCGGCGTCCGGCACCCTGCTGGAGATCGTCGTGCAGGAGGACGAGACGGCGGAGGTCGGCGCCCGGCTCGCGGTCATCGGCAGCGGCGCCGCCGCTCCGGCGGCGGCACCGGCACCGGCCGCACCGGCACCGGCCGCACCGCAGGACGCCGCCCCGGCGGCCGCGGCTCCGCAGCCGGCCGCGCCCACCGCGGCACCGGCTCCGGCCGCGGCACCGCCCGCCGCCCCGCCGGCCCAGCCCGCGGCGGCACCGGCGCCCGCGCTGGCCCCGGCACCGGCACCCGCGCCCGCGGCCGCCCCGGCACCGGCCGCCGCGGCTCCGGCGCCCGCCGCCGCGGCTCCGGCGCCCGCCGCCGCGGCGCCCGCCGCCGAAGGCGCGTACGTCACCCCGCTGGTGCGCAAGCTCGCCGCCGAGTCCGGCGTCGACCTGTCCACCGTCAAGGGCTCCGGCGTCGGCGGCCGTATCCGCAAGCAGGACGTCGTCGCCGCCGCCGAGCAGGCCGCCCGCGCCGCCGCCTCCGCCCCGGCCGCCGCCTCCGCGGCGCCGTCGGCGGGCCGGCCCGCGGCGCCCGTGCTGGAGGCGTCGCCGCTGCGCGGCCAGACCGTGAAGATGCCGCGCATCCGCAAGCTCATCGGCGACAACATGATGCGCGCCCTGCACGACCAGGCCCAGCTGTCCACCGTGGTCGAGGCGGACGTCACCCGCATCATGCGGATGCGGGCCCGGGCCAAGGACGCGTTCGCGCAGCGCGAGGGCGTGAAGCTCTCGCCGATGCCGTTCTTCGTCAAGGCCGCCGTCCAGGCGCTGAAGGCCCACCCGGTCGTCAACGCCCGCATCAACGAGGACGAGGGCACCATCACCTACTTCGACACCGAGAACGTCGGTATCGCGGTGGACACGGAGAAGGGCCTGATGACCCCGGTCATCAAGGGCGCGGGCGACCTCAACATCGCCGGTATCGCCAGGAAGACGGCGGAGCTGGCGGACAAGGTCCGCAGCAACAAGATCACCCCGGACGAGGTCTCGGGCGCGACCTTCACCATCAGCAACACCGGCTCGCGCGGCGCGCTGTTCGACACGATCATCGTGCCGCCGAACCAGGTCGCCATCCTCGGCCTCGGCGCCACCGTCAAGCGCCCGACGGTCGTCGACCACCCGGAGCTGGGCGAGACGATCGCCGTGCGCCACATGACGTATCTGACGCTCTCCTACGACCACCGCCTGGTGGACGGCGCCGACGCCGCCCGCTACCTGGGGGCGGTCAAGGGCCTGCTGGAGGCGGGCGAGTTCGAGAGCGAGATCGGCCTGTGAGGCGGTCCGCCCGGTAGCCGTACGGCACGGCGGCGCCCCCGCTCCGAGCAGCAGCCCGGGCGGGGGCGCCGCTCTGTCCGGGCCCGCGGCGGTCAGCAGATGTCGCGGTACGCCAGCCCCGGCAGGTACGCCTCCCAGTCCGCCCGCGACAGCCCGCCGCCCGCGCGCACGCACACCGCCCGCCGCGCCCGCTCCGGGTCCGCCGGGTACGCGCGCGGCGCGGTGTGCCGGCCGACGGCGTGGACCTCGGTGCCGTCGGGGCTGAAGGAGACCGCCAGCAGCTCGTCGCCGGCCGTCGGCAGGCTGCCGCCGAGCGCCTGGTTGGACGCGG
Source organism: Streptomyces sp. MAR4 CNX-425 (assembly GCF_048656465.1). Lineage (NCBI taxonomy): Bacteria > Bacillati > Actinomycetota > Actinomycetes > Kitasatosporales > Streptomycetaceae > Streptomyces > Streptomyces sp. MAR4 CNX-425. The sequence goes on from NZ_JBMDLF010000001.1 coordinate 623,279, forward strand.
TGTCCCACAGCCGCAGCGCCCCCGCGTGCCCGGCGACCGCCAGCGTCCGGCCGTCCGGCGAGAACGCCAGCGCCGTCGCCGGCTCCGCCGCGCCCGTCTGCATCCCCCGGTACGTACCGGGCAGCACCCCGAGACGGCGCCGGCCCGCGCCGTCCCACAGGGTGACCCGGCCGGAGTCGTCGCCCGCGGCGAGGAAGCGGCCGTCGCCGCTGAACTCCACGGACCGCACCCCGTCCTGCGCCAGCGGGCGCGGGGTGACCCGGCCGCCGCGCAGGCCGACGAGCTGGTCGTCGCCGGTGGCCAGCAGCCGCCCGCCGGGGTGCAGGGCGAGCGGGTCGCCGCCGGCGTCGCGCAGCCGCCGGACCCGTACGCCGCGCGAGACGTCCCACACCTCCAGGGTCCCCCGGTCGCGCGTGCGGGAGAGGACCAGCCTGCCGCCGGGGCCGTAGACGAGGCTGCGCAGCGGGCCGGTCCCGCCGGGGTCCGCGGTGACGTCGAGGACGCGTACCGTCCGGCCGGTCCCGGTGTCCCACACCCGCACCCGCTCCGGCTCCCCGCCCCGGCGGCCCGGCAGCGCGTACGCCAGCCGCCGCCCGTCCGGGCTGAACGCCATCAGCGGCGCGCAGAAGTCCGCGCCGGGGTCCGGCCCCGCCGGCAGCCGGCAGGGCAGCGGCGGCGGGGTCTTCGGCGCCCGGCCGCCGGGCCCGTCGCGCAGGTCGCGCACCTCGAACACGCCGCGCGGCCCCGACCGGCGGACGGTGACCAGCTTGCCGCCGTCCGGGCTGAACGCCGCGCCCCGCAGCGGCCGTTCGCGCCAGCCGGCGCCGGCGATGCCGCCGAGCCGTACCGTACGCACCACGTGCCCGGACAGGCCGCTGAGGTACCGCAGCTCCCCGTTGCCCGGCGTCAGCCGCAGCTCCGTCGCGTACTCGCTGACCAGCGGGTGACGCAGCACCGGCGCGGAGGTGTCGGCCGTGCGCCAGACGACCAGCTCGTCCGGGCCCACGGCCGCGACCAGCGACCCGTCCCGGCTGAACTCGATCTCCGACAGCCCCGCGCGCGCGACCTCCAGCCGCTCCCGCCCGGTCGCCACGTCCAGCACCCGGAAGCCGGTGGCGTCCCTGACGACGACGCCGCGGCTGTCCGGCGTGAACTCGATCGTCGCCGTGCCGGAGCGGCAGGCGCCGCGGGCGGCGGGGTACGCGCGCAGCCGGCGCTGCCGCTCGCCGGTGCGCCACACCTCGGGCGGGCCGTGCCGCGGGCACAGCACCACGAGCCGGTCGTCGGGGCTGACGTGGACCGGCCGCCCGTCGCCGCCGGTGCCCGTCTCGTAGGTGAAGAGCTTCGTGCGGCGGCGTACGTCCCAGAGGGCGAGGCGGGTCCGCCCGCCGCCGGATAACCGCGTGCCGGCGGCGTACGTCCGGCCGCTGGGGCCGAACCAGCCCGTCGAGCCGGGTATCTCGCCGCGGCCGGGGCGCAGCCGTATGCCGCCGCCGTCGGCGGCGACGGCGAGGGTGCGGCCGTCGGGGGAGACCTGGAAGCCGGTCTCGTCGGCCGGGCGGCCGAGGCCGGGGCCGGAGTCGAGCCGGCGGTGCGTGGCGACGTCCCAGCGCTCGGTGCGGTCCTCGCCGACGCTGGTGACCGTGCGGCCGTCGGCGCTGAGGAAGCGCTGCGCGCGCGGCTCGCCGGCCGCCGGGAGGGCGAAGGAGTCGGACTCGCGCTGGTGTAGCGCGCCGAACAGGGCGCCGCGGGTCTCGGGGGTGTCGGCGAGCCGCCAGGCGGCGACGCTGAGCCGCATGGCCCGTACCGGATCGGTGAAGCGCAGGCTGTCGGCGACGGCTGCGACGCGGCGCGCCTCGGCGCGGCGGTGCTCGGCGTCGGCGGCGCGGTCCTGCTGCCAGGCGAACGAGCCGGCGACCAGGGCGAGGACGAGCAGCGCCACCACCGTGGAGAGCAGCCCGCGGAACCGGCGCCGCTCCCGGGCGCGGGCGGCGGTGCCGGCGGCGAGGAACGCGGCCTCGCCGGCGGTCAGCTCCTGCGGCCGGTCGGCGAACAGCTCCTCGGCCTGCGCCAGCAGGCTCCCCCGGTACAGCGCGCCGGGGTCGCGGTCCAGCTCCTCCCACCCGCGCGCGGCCTCGGTGAGCCGGCGCTGGGCGCGCAGCCGCTCGCGATCCTCCTCGATCCAGCCGCGGAGCCGGGGCCAGGCGGTGAGCAGCGCCTCGTGCGCGAGGTCCACGACGTCGTCGTCGAGGGTCAGCAGCCGGGCCGCGACGAGCCGTTCCACGACGTGCCCGACGTCGGCGCGGCTGGCGAAGGCGGCGGTGGCGGGCCCGCCGGCGTCGGGGTGCGCGGCGATCTCCGCCAGCTCCGCCCGCGGCACCGGCCGCCGGGTGTCCTGGGAGCCCTCGCCGGGTGCGACCAGGCGCAGCAGCGCGCGCCGGGCCACCAGCCGCTGGGCCGGCGTCAGCTCCCCGTAGGCCCGCTCCGCGGTCGTGGCGATGGCGCCGCGGACGCCGCCGGCGGCCTCGTACGCCTCCTCCGTCAGCGCCCGGCCGCGCCGCCGGCGCCACGTCTCCAGCAGGACGTGCGACAGGAGCGGCAGCGCGCCCGGCTCGCCGTCGACGTCCTTCAGGATGCGCGCCGTCAGGGCCCGCTCGACGATCAGGCCCTCGGCCGTCGCGGGCCCGACCACCGCCTCGCGCAGCTCCGCCGGCGACATGGGGCCGACGAGCAGCTGGGCGTCGCGGAGCGCCTCGGTCAGCTCGCGGTGCTCGGCGCAGCGGCCGTAGAAGTCGGCCCGGACGGCGATGACCACCCGCAGCCGGCGCGCGGGGTCGCGGGCGGCGAGGAGGCGGTCGAGGAAGCGGGCGCGCTCGCCGGGGTCCTGGCAGAGGGTGAAGAGCTCCTCGAACTGGTCGACCAGCAGGTACGTGTCGCCCTCGGCGGAGGCCGCGTCGAGCACGTCGGCATGGGTACGCGCCGGGTGCTCACCCGGGGTGAGGATGCGCAGCGCGCCGGGTGGCGGGCAGCCGTCCGGCCCCGGCCCCTCCCCCGGCCCGCGCTCCTCGCGCGCGTTCCGCCCGTTCCGCGGCCCCGCCGGCTCCCGCGGCCCCCGGGGCGACTGCAACGCCGGCACGAGCCCGGCCCGCAGCAGCGACGACTTGCCGCTGCCCGACGGGCCGAAGACCGCCGCGAAGCGGCGGGCGCGCACCAGCTCCACCAGGTCCGCGGTGAGCCGGTCGCGGCCGAAGAACCGGTCCCGGTCGGCGGGTTCGAAGCGCGCGAGGCCCCGGTACGGCGGCTCGGCGGCGCCGGGCTCCAGCGGCTGCTCCGCCTCCTCCTCCGCCGCCTGCCGCCAGCGCCACTCCCACTCGCCCGGATCGCCGCCGCAGCCCTCCACGTACGCCAGCGCCACCGGCAGCGACGGCAGCCGGTCGCCGGCGGCGGCCTGCGAGAGCGCCGTGACCGAGTACTCCCCGCGGGCGGCGAGCTGACGGTAGGTCGGTCCCCCTGCTTCGGCCCGCAGCTTGCGCAACTCGTGCGCGAAACGCTGGACCGGGCCCGCGGACGGGTCCACGGGCTTCTCCCGCCGCCCCATGGGCGACCCCCTCGTTCCCCTGCTCCCCCTGGTCGGTCCCCACGATAAACCGCGCCGCCGACACCGCCCCGGGGATTGTTCAGCACGGCCGGAACGGGGTGCTGAACAACGGCCGGACCGCTTTTATCAGTACAGACCGAACAAAACGAAGGGACTTCCCATGAGCACATCGGGGGGAGGCGGCCGCCGCCTGCGGCAACGCGTGGTGTGGGGGGCGCTGACGGCCGTCGCGGGCACCGCGGCGGCCGTCGTCGTGGCCGTGCCGTTCGGCGCGGCGGGCGACGACCGGCAGGACGGGGACCCGGGGGCGTCCGCATCGTCTCCGGCACCCGGCGCGCCGGGGACGCCGGGGGCGCCGGGCGCCGGAGGACCGGGCGCCGGAGAGCCGGGCAGCGCGCCGCTGCCGGCCGGCAGCACGGGCACCGGCAGCGACCCGCTGACGCCGGACGAGGAGCGGCGCGCCGAGGAGCTGGCGCTCGCGGGCGACCGGACGCTCCGTACGGAGAGCGAGGGCGTCCGGGGCCGCGAGGGCGTACCGCAGCTCGTCAACACCGAACTCGCCGACTCCTCGGTGAGCGCGGGCGACCGCCGTATCGCCGAGGTGTACTTCTACGACTACGCGCGCGACACCCTCGTGCTGAAGAGCGTCGACCTCGGCAGCGGCGAGGTCGTGGACACCGTCGAGTCCACCGGCGCCCAGCCCCCGCCGGCCGCGCCGGAGTCGGCGGCCGCCGCCGACCTGCTGGTGGCCAGCCCCCTGGGGGCGGGGCTGCGGCAGGACTACCGGGCGGCGACCGGCGAGGAGCTGACGGGCGCGGAGCAGTTGCAGGTCCAGGGGATGACGTACACGGCGCGGCCGGGCGACTCCGGCGGCCTGCAGCGGTGCGGGGAACACCGCTGCGTGCGGCTCTTCACCCGGGTCGCGGACGGCCCGTGGATCGACACCCGCGACTACGTCATCGACCTGAGCGAGCGGAAGGTGCACCATGCGTAACGTCACGACCCCCGGCCCGGACGAGCCGGACGGGCTCGCCGCCGGCCGGCGCGGAGCCGCGTACCCGCGCCGCTCCGCGGCCTGGCGCCGCGGCGCCGTCGCCGCCCTGGTGCTGCTCCTCCCGGCCGCCGCCCCCGCCGCCCTGCCCAGCGCCGGCGCCGCGACGCCGCACGCGCCGCGGGCCGCCGCGCCGGACTGCAGCGAGGAGTACCGGATCGCGCACAAGCTGCCCAACGGCACCGAGTGGCAGATGTGCTACCGCAACAACGACTACGCGGGCCTGGTCCTGGAGGACATCTCGTACCGGCCGAAGGGCGCCCGCAACGCGGTCCCCGTACTCAACAGCGCGCGGCTCGGCCAGATACACGTGCCGTACGACGACGGGAACATCGAGTACTACGACGTCACAGGTGTCGCGCTCGGCTCCGCCCCGGTGTCCCTCAAGGACAAGGACTGCCCCGGCGGCACCCGCCGCCCGGTCAGGGTCGGCGGCGACCGGTACGACGCGGTCTGCGTCACCCAGCAGCCGCGCGGCTTCGCACACTTCGGCGACAGCGCGTACGCCGGCGAGGACAACAGCCGCATGGACCGCGCGCAGGGCGACGACCTCGTCGTCTACGCCATCCACTCGGCGGGCTATTACTACTACATCACCCAGTGGAACTTCTCCGACGACGGCACCCTCACCGCCCGGGAGGGCGCCACCGGCAACCTCGCCCCCGGCGACTTCGACGCCTCCGACAAGCACGGCTGGCCGATCGGCAAGGGCTCGCGCGACCGCGCGACCAGCCACCAGCACAACGTCTTCTGGCGGCTGGACTTCCAGACCGACCGCGCCCGCCCGGCCAGGATCCAGCGGTACGACACGAAGCGCACCGGCACCGGATCGGGCGGCTACCCCGCGCAGGAGACCACCCGCAAGAACGTCACCAGGGAGACCGCGGGCAACTCCGGCCAGCACCGCTGGTGGCGTGTCAGCGGCACCGCGGGCCGGAACGGCGACGGGCACACGCGGTCCTGGGAGCTGGTGCACAGCAACGACGCGCGCTACACGGGGCGCAAGTTCACCGCCAAGGACGTGTGGTTCACGCAGTACCGGAAGTGCGAGAAGTACCCCAACCACAACCGGCAGTTCAACGAGAACTGCGCGAAGAACATCGTGGCCGCCACGAACGGCGAGCGGCTGAAGCATCCGATCGTCTGGGTCAACGTCGGCTTCCACCACATCGCGCGCGACGAGGACCAGTCGCCGATGCCGGTGCACTGGCAGGGCTTCCAGCTCTCGCCGCGCGACGTGACGAGCATGAGCCCGCTCACACCGGACCGGCTGCGCAAGCCGCGGTACAACGGCGACCCGTTCGACTGACCGGCGGCGGACACGCGCGCGCGGTACGCGCTGCGCGGCACGCGGCACCCCTGTCCGGCTCCGGTCCGGGCGGGGGCGCCGTATTGTCGTCTCCAGCCCCCGCGATCTGTCTGTGCGTGCGAGACCCGAGGAGATGCCGATGCCCCCTACCGTCGTCCACCCGTCGCTGCGCGAGCAGATCCGCGAGCACATCGTGGAGGGCGTCGTCAGCGGCCGGTGGAAGCCGGGCGAGCGGATCGTGGAGCGGCGTATCGCGGTCGAGCTGGAGGTCAGCCAGACGCCGGTGCGGGAGGCGCTGCGCGAGCTGGAAAGCCTGCGGCTGATCGAGTCGGCGCCGAACAAGGGCGTACGGGTCCGCGACCTCACCGCGGCGGACCTGGAAGAGATCTATCCGGTACGGGCCGGGCTGGAGCAGATCGCGGCGGAGCTGGCGGCGCCGCGGCTGGCGGACGACGTCTCGGCGCTGGAACCCCACGTGGGGGCGCTGCGGGAGGCGGACGCGAAGGGCGACGGCGGAGCGCAGGTGCGGCACACGGTGGCGTTCCACCGGGAGCTGGTGCGGGCGGCGGGCAACAGCGTGCTGCTGCACACGTGGGAGTCGCTGGGGATCGAGATCTACACGTCGCTGGCGATCCGCTGGCTGGGCACGCGGCAGCAGAGCTACGCGGAGGAGCACGCGGAGATCGTCGCGGCGTTCCGCCGCCGCGATCCGGCGATCGCGGAGCTGGTGAAGGACCACGTCCTGGGCTGCGCACCGGCCTGACGGGGGGCGCCAGCCCCCCGAACCCCCCACGCCAGGGCCGCGCCCACCCACGCAACCCCGCCCGCGCCCCCGGGGGCGCAGCCCCCGACCCCCACCAGACTCCGCGCCCCCTGGGGCTCCGCCCCAACCCCCGGGGCTCCGCCCCACCCCTCCTCGGAGCGGGGCCCCGAACCCCTCGGGGCCCCGCCCCGAGCCCCTCCGGCCACGTCCCGCGCCTCCCGGGGACGGCCGCCCGGAACCACGAGGCCACCACCCCGCCCCAGGAGCCCCCTCAGGCCACGCGCCAGCCCCACCGAGGGCCACACCCCCGAACCCCACCGAGGCTCCGCCCCGCACCCACCGACCCCCAGGTCCCCACCCCGCCCCACCGGGCTCCGCCCCGAACCCCCGGCGGGCTACCCCCGAACCCCGCCCACCCACGTCCCGCGCCTTCCGGGGACCGCCGCCCGGAACCGCGCGGCCCCCTCAGGCCGCGCGCCAGCCCCACCGGGGGCCACAGCCCCGAGTCCCACCGAGGCTCCGGACGGACCCCACCGCCGCTCCGCCCCGCAGCCCGCCGACTCCCCCGGGCTCCGCCCCCGGGCTCCGCGTCCGCGGGCTCGCCGCCCGCAGGACCACCGGTCACCTCCCGGGCCCCCTGCCCCAGGGCTCTCGACGCCCCGCCGGGCGCCACGCCGGACCCCCGCCCACGGGCCCGGTGTCTCGCCGCTCCACACCTCCACACGACAAGCCGGGGTCCGCCCCGGCTGCGCCTGCCCTGCCAGCGGGCCCGCCCTCGCCCCGTGCTCCCTCCACCTCATCGGCAGCGGCCCACACCCCGCCCCACCCCGCCGCGCCCGCCGCAGGCACTGCGTGCCTGAGGGGGTGGCACGGCATGCCTACTTTCGGCTTGCGGGGGTATTTTGCCTTCCGACCTTTGATCGATCATCGATCGCGGACTTACAGTTCGGAAGAGGAGGTAGCCATGCAGAGTCAGCTCGACCAGCTCCCGGACCGCGACCCCCAGGAGACCGCCGAGTGGCGCGAGTCCCTGGACGCCGTGGCACAGCACGCCGGCCCCGACCGGGCCGCCCAGCTGCTCCGCAGCACCGTCGCGCACGCCGCCGACGCCGGTCTGGACGTTCCCGCGCCGCTGGAGACGCCGTACGTCAACAGCATTCCCACCGCCGCCGAGCCCGAGCTGCCCGGCGATCCGGAGCTGGAGCGGCGGATCGCCGCGTGGAACCGGTGGAACGCCGCCGCGATGGTGACCCGCGGGTCGCGGTACGGGCTCGGGGGGCACATCGCGACCTTCGCCTCCGCCGCCTGGCTGTACGAGACCGGGTTCAACCACTTCTTCCGCGGCAAGGACGACTCCCGCGCCCCCGGCTCCGGCGACCAGCTCTACGTCCAGGGCCACGCCTCCCCCGGCATCTACGCCCGCGCCTTCCTCGACGGCCGGCTCTCCGAGGCGCATCTCGACCGCTTCCGCCAGGAGGCCGGTGGCGAGGGGCTGCCCTCGTATCCGCATCCCCGGCGGCTGCCCTGGCTCTGGGAGTTCCCCACCGTCTCCATGGGGCTCGGCCCGATATCCGCGATCTACCAGGCCCGGTTCAACCGCTATCTGGCCCACCGCGGCATCAAGGACACCTCCGCCAGCCACGTCTGGGCCTTTCTCGGCGACGGCGAGATGGACGAGCCCGAGTCGACGGCCGCGCTCGCCCTCGCCGCCCGCGAGCGGCTCGACAACCTCACCTTCGTCATCAACTGCAACCTCCAGCGCCTCGACGGCCCCGTACGCGCCAACTTCAAGGTGGTGCAGGAGCTGGAGGCCCAGTTCCGCGGCGCCGGCTGGCACGTGGTCAAGTCGCTCTGGGGTTCCGCCTGGGACGAGCTGCTCGCCCTGGACACCACCGGCGCGCTCGTCCGCCGGCTCCGGGCCGTTCCCGACGCGCAGTTCCAGACGTACGCCACCCGCGACGCCGCGTACATCCGCGAGCACTTCTTCGGCGCCGAACCCGCCCTCGCGGAGATGGCGAAGCTGCTCACCGACGACAAGATCCTCGACTGCTTCCACCTCTCCCGCGGCGGCCACGAGCCCCGGAAGGTGTACGCCGCGTACCGCGCCGCCGTCGCGCACGAGGGCGCGCCGACCGTGATCCTGGCGCAGACGGTCAAGGGCCACACCCTCGGCCGCGGCTTCGAATCGCGCAACGCCAACCACCAGATGAAGAAGCTCACCGGCGCCGAGTTCCGCGAGATGCGGGACCTGCTGGAGCTGCCCATCCCGGACAGCGCGCTGGCCGAGGGGCCGGTGCCGTACGGCCATCCCGGCCCGGACTCCCCCGAGGTGCGCTACCTCCAAGAGCGCCGTGCCGCTCTCGGCGGTCCCGCGCCCGCGCGCCGGGTGCACCCGGTGGCGCTGCCGGAGCCGTCGGCGAAGCCGTTCGAGGCGCTGAAGAAGGGCTCGGGCAGCCAGGAGATCGCGACGACCATGGCGTTCGTACGCCTGGTCAAGGACCTGATGCGGGAGAAGGAGACCGGCCGGCGCTGGGTGCCGGTGGTGCCGGACGAGGCGCGTACGTTCGGGATGGAGTCGCTCTTCCCGAGCGCCGGGATCTACTCGCCGCTCGGCCAGAACTACGACCCGGTCGACCGCGACCAGCTCCTCTACTACAAGGAGGCGGCGGACGGGCAGATCCTCAACGAGGGCATCACCGAGGCCGGTTCGCTGGCGGACTTCACGGCCGCCGCGACGTCGTACGCGACGCACGGCGAGCCGATGATCCCGTTCTACATCTTCTACTCGATGTTCGGGTTCCAGCGCACCGGTGACCAGTTCTGGGCGCTCGCCGACCAGTTGGGCCGCGGCTTCGTCATCGGCGCCACCGCCGGCCGCACCACCATGACCGGCGAGGGCCTCCAGCACGCCGACGGGCACTCCCCGATGCTCGCCGCCACCAACCCCGCGGCGCTGACCTACGACCCGGCGTTCGCGTACGAGGTCGCGGTCATCGTCCGGGACGGCCTGCGGCGGATGTACGGGCACGCCGCCCCCGGCGAGGACCCGGACGTCTTCTACTACCTCACCGTCTACAACGAGCCGAAGGTGCAGCCGCCCATGCCCGCGGGCGAGGGCGTCGAGGAGGGCATCGTCCGCGGCCTCTACCGCTACCGGACCGGTGGGCTCCCCGCCGGTGCCGCCGCGGACGACGCCCCGCGCGCGCAGCTGCTCGCCTCCGGCACCGCGATCCACTGGGCGCTCGCCGCCCAGCAGCTGCTCGCCGAGGACTGGGGTGTCGCGGCCGACGTCTGGTCCGCGACCTCCTGGAGCGAGCTGCGCCGCGACGCCCTGTCCTGTGACGCGGCGCAGCTTCGGGGCGAGGACCGGGTCCCCTACGTCACCCGTGCTCTGGAAGGCGCACCGGGCCCGGTTCTCGCCGTCAGCGACTGGATGCGGCAGGTGCCGGACCAGATCGCGCAGTGGGTCCCGCAGGACTACACGTCGCTGGGCACGGACGGCTTCGGCCTCTCCGACACCCGCGAGGCGGCCCGCCGCCACTTCGGGGTGGACGCGGAGTCGATCGCGGTGGCGGTGCTGGACCGGCTGGCGCGCCGCGGCGAGGTGAAGAAGGAGGCGGTCGCGGCGGCGGCGGCGAAGTACGGGCTGGCCTGACGGACGGGCCCGACGGGCCCGGTGCCGCCGTGCCGCGAAGGAAGACGGGTCCGGCCCGCGCGGCGCGCGGACCGGACCCGTGGGGCGCCGGGGGCGGCTCAGTCCCGTTCGTCGGGGTAGGTGCGCAGCTTGAGCAGCGCCGCGATGAGGCCGCCCCACACGATGACGATCGCGACGATCAGCATGACGATGGCGCTCGCCGACATCAGCGGCTCCCTTCCTTGGGCTGGGGGTCGTCCACGGGCCCGGCGTCCACCGCCGGGCCGCCGATGTCGCCGTGGCGGCGCCAGGGGATGAGCGAGAGCAGCACGGCGACGACCAGGACGCCGCCGGCGACGCCCCAGCCGGCCCAGCCGAGGAACGAGGTGGGATAGCCCTCGTAGTTCTCGTCGAACTCCGTGCGCAGGCTGTCGACCATCATCCAGCCCAGCACCAGCGGTGTGACGACGCCCAGGAAGAACAGCCACCAGCGGCCCAGCCGCACCGCGGAGGTCGCGTTCGCGTCCCGTTGCAGCATCGGCAGCCGGCGCAGCGCCCAGGCCACCACGACGACCGACACCAGGGCGGCCAGCGCGATGCCGTACTGGTTGATGAAGTGGTCGGAGGCGTCGAGCAGCGTGAGCCCGCCGTCGGTGGAGAACGCCAGCGTGGAGACCGCGGTCAGCACCAGGCCGACGGTCAGGACGGCCGCCTTCCGGGACAGGCCCGTGCGGTCCTCGACCGCCGCGACCTGCACCTGGACGATGCTCACCAGCGAGGTGAGGCCGGCGATCACCAGCGACAGGAAGAACATCACGCCGAAGAACGCACCGCCCGGCATGCTGGAGATGATCTGCGGGAACGCCACGAACGCCAGCCCGACCCCGGAGGTCGCCAGCTCGTTGACGCCGATGCCCTGCTGCGCGGCCATGAAGCCGAGCACGGAGAACACCCCGATGCCCGCGAGGATCTCGAACGAGCTGTTGGCGAAGCCGGCGACGAGCGCCGAGCCGGTCAGGTCCGACTTGCGGCCCAGATACGAGGCGTACGTGATCATGATGCCGAAGCCGATGGACAGCGAGAAGAAGATCTGCCCGTAGGCGGCGACCCACACGCTGCCCTCGGTGAGCGCGTCCCAGTCCGGCTTGAACAGCGCGTTCAGGCCCTCGCCGGCCCCGTCCAGCGTGACCGCGCGGACGACGAGGATGCCGAAGAAGACCAGCAGCGCCGGAATGAAGACCCGGTTGGCCCACTCGATGCCGCGCCGCACGCCGAACCAGAGGATGACGAGGGTGACCAGCCACACGCCGAGCAGCGGCCACATCACGCCGGGGACGAACTTCGAGAAGGTGCCCGGCTCGCCGGCCTTGAGGAAGTCCTCGGCGAAGAAGGCGTTGGGGTCGTCGCCCCACGACTCGTTGACGGAGAAGCCGACGTAGCGCACGGCCCAGGCCAGGATGACGGCGTAGTAGGCGGCGATGACGAAGCAGATCGCCACCTGCCACCAGCCGATCACCTCGGCGGGGCGGGACAGCTGCCGGTAGGCGCCGGGCGGCGAGGAGCGGTAGCGGCGGCCGACGACGTATTCCATGATCAGCAGCGGCAGCCCGGCCGTCAGCAGGGCGAGCAGATACGGCACGAGGAAGGCGCCGCCGCCGTTGTCGTACGCGATGTAGGGGAAACGCCAGATGTTGCCGAGTCCGACCGCCGACCCGATCGCGGCGAGCAGGAAGCCCGCCCTTGTGCCCCAACGCTCCCGAGGCTGGTTCGACATACAAAACTCTCTTGTTCTTGGTGCAGGACCAACAGAAGCTATCAGCGCCGGTGCACGATGGCTGGCATGCGCGCCGCCCGTCTCATTCACCTGGTCCTGCTTCTCCAGTCACGTGCCGCCATGACCGCCGCCGAACTGGCCCAGCGGCTTGAGGTCTCCGAGCGGACCGTCGCGCGCGACGTGCAGGCGCTGGCGGAGGCCGGGGTGCCGGTCCACGCCGCCCGCGGGCGGGTCGGCGGCTACCGGCTCGTCGGCGGCTACCGCACCCGGCTGACCGGGCTGGGGCGGACCGAGGCGGAGGCGCTGTTCCTGTCCGGGGTGCCGGGCGCGCTGCGGGACATGGGGCTGGCGGACGCGGCGTCGGCGGCGCGGCTGAAGGTGTCGGCGGCGCTGCTGCCGGAGCTGCGCGGCGCCGAGGCCAGCGCGGCGCAGCGGTTCCACCTGGACGCGCCGGGGTGGTGGCGGGAGCCGGACGCGCCGGAGCTGCTGCCGGCGGTGGCGGAGGCGGTGTGGGCGGACCGGCGGCTGGCGGTGACGTACCGGAGGCGGCCGGACGCGGCGGCGGTGGAGCGGGAGCTGGAGCCGTACGGGCTGGTGCTGAAGGCGGGGGTCTGGTATCTGGTGGCGCGGGTGCCGGAGGGCGGTGCCGGCGACGGTGCGGGGGCGGCGGGGGCGTTCCGGGTCTACCGGGTGGAGCGCTTCGAACGCGCCGAGCCGCTCGGGGCGGGCGGGGACGGCGCGGAAGGCGGGGGCGGCGGGGAGGCCGCCGAGCGCTTCGAGCGGGACGAGGACTTCGACCTGCCCGGCTTCTGGGCCGAGCGGGCCGCCGCGTTCGCGCGGTCGATCCTTCGCGACGAGGTCACGGTCCGGCTCTCCCCCGGCGCCCTGCGGCGGCTGCCGCACGTCACCGACCGGGCCGCCGCCGAGGACGCCGCGGCCGGCGCCGGGGAGCCGGACGACCGGGGCTGGACGGCCGTCCGGCTGCGGGTGGAGTCCCTGGACGTCGCGTACACCCAGCTCCTCACCCTCGGCCCGGACGCGGAGGTGCTGGGGCCGCCGGAGCTGCGCGACCGGTTCGCGGCGGCGGCGGCCCGCAGCGCCGAGCTGTACGGGCGCGCGTCCTAGGGGCGGAGCCGGTAGTCCTCCGGGTCGCCGGGGTCCTCGCCGGCCATGACGCGCGCGAAGTACGGCCAGCTGTCCGGCACGGTGCCATCGGCGTCCGTGAACCCGTACTCCTTGGCGACCTGCCCGCTGTACAGCGACGCCCCGTTCCACCGCGCCTTGTCCGGGTCCGCCGCCAGCGCCGCCGCCGCGCGGCCGACGAGGACGGGCGACTCGGAGAGCGCGAAGTGCCGCTCCTTCGTGACCGCGTCGCGCCAGTTCTCCTCCGTCACCCCGAAGTGGTCGAGCATCTGCTCGGAGCGCAGGAAGCCGGGGGTGAGGGAGAGCGCGGTGGCGCCGGCGTCCTTCAGCTCGTGGCTCAGGTTGAACGCCATCCGGATCGGGGCGTTCTTCGTCAGGTCGTAGAAGAACATCTCGCGGTACGGCCGGTTGGCCTCGGCCGTGCCGTCGGTGATCTCGATCAGCAGCCCGCCGCCGGTGCGCAGCAGCAGCGGCAGCGCGCAGTGGCTGGTGATGATGTGGGTCTTCACGCCGAGTTCCAGCATGCGCAGGCCGCGGTCGAGGTCGATCTCCCACATCCTCTTGCCGAACTCGACGAGGTGCTCGCCGCCCCAGATGTCGTTGACCAGCACGTCGAGCCGTCCGTGGTCGCGCTCGACGCGGGCGAGGAGGTCCCGTACCCGGTCGGCTTCGAGGTGGTCGACGGCGACCGCGACGCCTTCGCCGCCGGCCGCGGTGACCAGCTCGGCGGTCTCCTCGATGGTCTCGGTGCTGCGGCCGACCTCGCTGACGCGCTGCCGGGTCGTACGGCCCGTGGCGTACACGGTGGCGCCGAGGGCGCCCAGCTGCACCGCGATCGCCCGGCCCGCGCCCCGCGTGGCGCCCGCGACCAGGGCGACCTTCCCGCTCAGCGGCTTGTCTCGGTTCTGCTCTTCGCTCATGCGCACACCGTGACACCGAATCCGGACACCCTCTGTCTGGTTTTCCGGCGGGTTGCGAAAGCGGCTCGGGATGTTCCGATCCCGCCGCTCCGCGTGCGTACGGGCGCCGGAAGGCCGATGCTGGACCCGTGATGGAGGAGTCGGAGTTCTGGGAGCTGATCGACGGCACCCGCGAGGCCGCCGAGGGCGACCCGGCGGAGCAGGCCGACCTGCTCGTGGACCGGCTGACGGCGCTGGACCCGGACGCCGTGACCGACTTCGCCTGCCACTTCGAGTCGCGGATGAACCGCGCGTACCGCATGGACCTGTGGGGCGCCGCCTGGGTGCTGCTGGACGGCGTCAGCGACGACGCCTTCGACTCCTTCCGGGGGTGGCTCGTCGGGCAGGGCCGGACGGTCTTCGAGGGCGCCCTGCACGAGCCGGACGACCTCGCCGACCTGCTGGCGGACTTCGACGAGGAGACGGACGGGGACGCCGAGGAGCTGACGTACGCGGCGGACGAGGCGTACGAGCGGCTGACGGGGCTGAAGCTGCCGGAGCTGGGGCTGCCGGAGGGGCCGGCGGAGCCGGTGGGGGAGCCGATCGACTTCGAGGACGCACGGATGCTGGCGCGGCGGTTCCCGAAGCTGTGGCAGCTGTACCGGGAGGACTGAGCGGGCGGTGTCCGGGGCGGGGCGGCGGGCCCGTCAGAGCGCGCGGCCCATCAGCACGTCGTCCACGTACGCGCCGTCCAGCAGGAACTCCTCCGGCAGCACGCCCTCCACCGCGAACCCCTCCGACTCGTACAGCCGCCGCGCCGGGGCGTTGTGCCCCAGCACCCGCAGCGTCAGCCGGCGGGCGCCCGCGGCGCGGGCGTGCCCGGCCGCGGCGCGCAGGAGCGCCCTCGCGACCCCGGCGCCGCGGACGTCGGGGGCGACGACGAGGCCCTGGATCTGGCGTACGTGCGCGTTGACCGGCAGCGCGGTCGGGGGCACGACGCAGACATAGCCGACGACGCGGACGCCGTCCGCGGGGGCGGCGGGCAGCTCGGCGACGAGGTAGTCGTCGGTGCGGTGCCGGTCGTCGAAGAACGGGGTGCCGGGGCTGGGCGGCTCCGTCACGGCGTGCAGGTGCGACCAGGTGGCGACGTCGAGGGCGCGGAGGACATCGCCGTCGGCGGCTCTCGCGGGGCGTATGCGCAGCTCGCCGCCGCCGGCCGCCCCACCGCGGTGCACGTTGGTCATCGACTCACTGTGACACGAGCTGACCCGGGACGGCACGGGAGGGCAGGATGGTCCCATGCGCATCGCGGTCTCCGGCTCCTCCGGACTCATCGGCTCCGCCCTCGTCGGCTCGCTGCGGACCGACGGGCACGACGTCCTGCGGCTGGTGCGGCGGGAGGCGGCCGCGCCGGACGAGGTGCGGTGGGACCCGCAGCAGGCGTACGTCGACACCGCCCGGCTCACCGGCTGCGACGCCGTCGTGCACCTGGCCGGCGCCGGCATCGCCGACCGGCGCTGGACGGAGCAGTACAAGCGGGTCCTGCGCGACAGCCGGGTGCTCGGCACCGCGGCCGTCGCCGACGCCGTCGCCTCCCTCGACCGGCCGCCGTCCGTCCTGGTCTGCGGCAGCGCCATCGGCTACTACGGCGACACCGGCGACCGCCGCATCGACGAGACCGCCCCGCCGGGGCGGGGGTTCCTCGCCGAGCTGTGCGAGGAGTGGGAGGCCGCGGCGGGCCCGGCGGCGGAGGCCGGGATCCGTACCGTCCACGCGCGCACGGGCCTGGTGGTCTCCCGCAAGGGCGGGGCGTGGGGGCGGATGTTCCCGATCTTCCGGGCCGGGCTGGGCGGGCGGCTCGGCGACGGGCGGCAGTACTGGAGCTTCATCTCCCTGCACGACCACGTCGCCGCGCTGCGCCACCTCATCGACACCGCGTCGGTCTCCGGGCCGGTCAACCTCACCGCCCCGGAGCCGCTGACCAACCGCGAGGTGACGGCGGCGATGGGGCGGGTGCTGCGGCGGCCGACGCCGTTCCCGGTGCCGGCGGCGGTGCTGCGGCTGGTGCTGGGCGAGCTCGCGGAGGACGTGCTCGGCAGCCAGCGGGCGGTGCCGCGCAAGCTGCTCGACTCGGGCTTCACGTTCGCCTTCCCGGAGATCGACGACGCGCTGCGGGCGGCGCTGCGGCGGTAGGGCGCGCGGGGAGCGCGCCGGGGGCGCGTCCGTGCCCTTGTGTGCGCACCTGGGCGGCGCCACCATCCGACCTATCGTCCCTATTGTCATCGGAACGCGTCCACACCGTTACGCGGATACGGCCGTGCCCGGCCGGGCATCAAACGGGCGTCCAGAGGCAGTTGAGCGCGCCCGGTCGTGGACGCACAACCCCCGGGAGGCACCCGTGCCCCATGCAGGAAGCACGGACCCCGTAGACGTCGTCGTCGTGGGCGCCGGACTCGCCGGTCTCTCCGCGGCCCGGCACCTGGTCGGAGCGGGGCTCGACGTGACCGTGCTGGAGGCGGACGAGCAGGTCGGCGGGCGGATGGCCACCGACCACGTCGACGGTTTCCGGCTGGACCGCTCGCTGACGCTGCTCAACACCTCGTACCCGGAGCTGCGCCGGATACCGGGGCTCACGGGGGTGCCGCTGTGCCCGCTCGGCGGCGACGTGGTCGTCTGCGCGGGCGGGCGGCGGCAGCGTATCGGCGGATCGAGGGGCACGGGGGGCGCGTTCACGACGGCGAGCGCCTTCGCCAGCGCCGCGCGTGCGCCCCGGGGCGGGTTCATCGACCAGGCGTGGCTCTCCGCGGCGCTGGCCCGGCTGGCGACCGTACCCACGGCCCGGCTGCTGGCCCGGCCCGAGCGCCGGGCCGCGGACGCCCTGGCCACCCGGGGGCTGCCGCCGCGGATCGCGGCGGGCTTCCTGCGGCCGCTGCTGGTGGCCCTGCTCAACGACCCGGCGCTGACGACGTCGAGCCGCTCCGCGGACCTGGCGCTGCGGTCGTTCGCGCGCGGGCGGCTGTGCCTGCCGGCGGGCGGGGCGGCGACGGTGCCGCGGCGGCTGGCGGCGGGGCTGCCGCACGGGACGGTGCGGACGGGCGTGCGGGCGGTGTCGGTGTCGACGACGGCGGTGCGGACGGCGGGCCACGGGGTGCTGCGCTGCCGGTCGGTGCTGATCGCCACGGGGGCGCGGGCGGCGGTGGCGCTGCTGCCGGGGCTGCGGCTGCCGGGGTTCCACCCGGTGACGGTGCTGCACCACAGCGCCCCGGCGGAGTCGCTGCCCGGCGGGGGCGGCGGGGCGCGGGCCGGGGACGAGGCCGCGGAGGACCGCGGGGATGGCGCATGGGACGGTACGCGAGCGGGCGCGTACGCCGGCGCACGGGAGCCGGCGGTACGGGACGGCGGGGGCGGAGCCGCGGACCGGGGCGGCGGGGAGGACGGCGCCCCGGTCCGCAACGGCGCGGCCCGGGGCGGTTCCGGACGGGGCGGCCCGGGGCGGGGCCCGGCCGGTGCGCGGGAGGCGGCGCTGCTGCTGGACGCCGAGGGCGCGTACGGGCCGGTGTCGCACACGGCGGTGGTCAGCCGCGCCGACACCTCGCGGGCGCCGCGGGGGCGGGCGCTGGTCAGCTCGGTGGTGCTGGGCGAGGACGCGGGACGCCCGGCGCGGGTGCTGGACAAGTCGGCGCGGCGGCAGCTGAGCGAGCTGTACGGGACGCCGGCGTTCGACTGGGAGCTGGTGGCGGCCCACCACGACCCGGAGGCGGTACCGGCGATGCCGGCGCCGCACGACCTGCGCCGGCCGGTACGGGTGCTGTGCGGCCTGTACGTGTGCGGCGACCACCGCGACACGAGCACCCCCCAGGGCGCCCTGTACTCCGGCCGCCGCGCGGCCCGCGCGCTGCTCCGCGACTTCGGCCTGAGCCCGGCCGTGGAGACCGCGGCGGTCCCGGCGGTGGCCTAGCAGGAACGGTTCTCCACACCCCCGCGCAGGGTGCTCCCGGTACGGCGCGGCGCGCCCCGGAGCGCGGAGCGCGGAAGCGACCGGCTCTCCCCGTCCGTGCCGCTCACGCCACGGCACGGACGGGGAGCACCGCGCCACAGCTGTCCACCGGCCGCAACGACCCCCGGCCCGGCCCGGCACCCTCGCCGGAGACCTGCGGCCCGGACCCGGCCCGGTCAGGCGGCGCCGTACGCAACAGCCGTGCCCGCCGGCCGCAGCCACGGCCCCGCTCCGGAGCACCCCTGGGCCGGGGGCGGCGCCACCCCGCGCGAGCACCCGCCACCGGGCGGGCCGCCCCGCGCCGGTCGCCAGGCCGTACCGGGGCTCACACCGCCAGCGCCGAGACCCGTTCCCGGTACGCCCGCACCGGAGGCGCGTCGCGGTACGGCTCCAGCCGGCGTTCGAAGTCGCGCACGTACTCCGCCGCCCGCGCCGACCGCATCTCCGCCGCCTGCTGCGCCGCCTCCGCGCCCAGCACGCACGCCTGCTCCACCTCGCCCAGCCCCAGCCGGGCCGTGGCCAGCACCAGCCGGCAGAACAGCCGGCTGCGCGCGAACCCCGCCGCGCGCAGTTGCAGCGAGCGCTCCGCGTGCTGGGCCGCGGTCCGGTACTGCTGGAGGTCGCGGTGGCAGTGCCCGAACTCGTCCGCCAGCTGCGCCTCGTCGAAGAACCGCGACCAGTGCGGCGCCTCCTCCCCCGGCCGCGCCGACTCCAGCGCCCGCTCCGCCCGCGCCAGCGACGTCGTGCACGCCCGCACCTCGCCGAGCAGCCCGTGCCCGCGCGCCTCCGCGGCGTGCAGCAGCGCCTGCACCACCGGCGGCGCGCCCCCGCCGACGCCCTGCTGGGCGACCCGGGCCAGCTGCACGGCCTCCCGGCCGTGCCCCAGGTAGACGGCCTGGCGGCTCATCGTGACCAGCACGTAGCTGCCGTACGCGCGGTCGCCCGACGCCTGCGCCAGCCGCAGCGCCTGGACGAAGTACCGCTGGGCGAGGCCGTGGGCGGCGATGTCGTACGAGGTCCAGCCGGCCAGCCGCGTCAGGTCCGCGGCGGCGGAGAACAGCCGCCGGCCCGTGGCCTCGTTGTACGTGCCCCGCAGCATCGGCTCGACCTCGTGCTCCAGGTACCGCACGAGGGCCTGGCGGGCGTGCCCGCCGCCGTACGCGTTGTCCAGCGCCCGGAACATCTCGGCGACCGACCGCATGGCCCCGATGTCGCCCTGGGTGACCCGCTGCCCGGGGGCCCGGGCGCCCGGCCCGCCCCATCCGGGCCCCGGGTCACCGCGCCCGCCCGGGCCCCCGGCCCCGGCGGCGGGCCCGGGCCCGCCGCCCGGCCCCGTACCGGCGCCGGCGGCGCCGGCTCCGGCGGCCGCGGCCACGCCCCGCCCGGACCGCGCCCCTGCGCCGGCACCCGCGCCGCGCCGGCCGGCCCGGCGGCGCCCGCCCCCGGCGGTCCCGGCGGCGCCCCCGCCGCCCGCTGCTGCAACTCCCGCGCCACCTTCTCGTCCGGCCTGCCGATCAGCCAGTCGCGGCTGGGCACCACCAGACCCGCAGGAGTGAACGCAATCTTCCGCAGCTCCGCCTGGCTGCCCGTGTCCTTGCGCCACAGCCCGCTCACGATGTCGATCGCCTCGGCCGGCGACGCGGCGAACTCCAGTCCGGCGTACACGGGTGCGCACGCGTCGAGCCCGAGGTCCTGCGCGGTCAGCCGGCGCCCGAGGCGCCGGGTGAACACCTCGGCGATCAGCGCCGGCGTCGTGCCGCGCGGCTGCTGGCCGCGGAGCCAGCGGGTCACGGACGTCTTGTCGTACCGCAGATCGAGGCCGTGTTCGAGACCTAGCTGATCGACTCTGCGGGCCAGCCCCGCGTTGGAGAACCCGGCCTCGGAGATGAGGGCGGCGAGCTGGCGGTTGGGAGGTCGCTGTGAAGGTCGTTCCGTCGTCACCTGTGGGGTCTCCTGCCTGGGCCTCCGGGAACGGCGCGAATGTAGCGGCGAAACAAGCCTTACTCGCCACTTTCGTCCCAGCTTCATTCGATCGTGTGAGGAGACCCGAGCGCAGGGCGGGAACGTATACCGCCGTAGAGTGGTGAGGGTCGGCTGGAAAGCGGCCAGCCGCATATGCCGTACGGCGCATGCACACCGCGACCGGAAGGCGAGAGCAGCGCAAACAGCGCGAGGAGGGCACCGTGGGCGAGCTGCGCTTCGTTCACCTGGGGTTCGGCGAGGACGCCGTCGAGTACCTGGAGGCTTGGCAGGAGCAACGGCGGGTGCACGCCGCCCGCTTCGCCGAGGAGATTCCCGACACCTGCCTGCTGCTGGAGCACCCGCCGGTCTACACCGCGGGCCGGCGCACGGCCGAGGACGAGCGCCCCCTCGACGGCACCCCCGTGGTGGACGTGGACCGGGGCGGGAAGATCACCTGGCACGGCCCCGGGCAGCTCGTCGGCTACCCGATCCTGAAGCTGCCCCGCCCCGTCGACGTCGTCGCGCACGTCCGCCGGCTGGAGGAGGCCCTGATCCGCGCCTGCGCCGACTTCGGGCTGGAGACCACCAGGATCGAGGGCCGCAGCGGGGTGTGGGTGCTGGGCGACCCGGTGGAGCGGCGCGCGGAGCTGGGCGGGCTGTCGCTGGACTTCGACCCCCGGCTGACGGACGAGGAGTACGACGCCCGCCTGGCCGGTCCCGAGTACGCGCCCTCGAACGCCGGCCAGCGCCGCGAGGACCGCAAGCTGGCCGCGATCGGCATCCGGGTCGCCAAGGGCGTGACCATGCACGGCTTCTCCCTGAACTGCAACCCGGACAACACGTGGTTCGACCGGATCGTGCCGTGCGGCATCCGCGACGCGGGCGTGGCGTCGCTCTCCGGGGAGCTGGGAAGAGACGTACCGGTGTCGGAGGTTCTCCCTGTCGTGGAGAAGCACCTGCGCGAGATCCTGGAGACGGCCGAGCCCCTCCCCCGCGCGGTCTGACTCCCCTATTCAGAGGCGTACGCTGGAGAACGCCGAGGAATCGAAAGCTAGGAGCCCGGACGTGTCCGCTGTCGCACCCGACGGTCGCAAGCTGCTCCGCCTGGAAGTCCGCAACAGCCAGACCCCCATCGAGCGCAAACCCGAGTGGATCAAGACCCGCGCGAAGATGGGGCCCGAGTACAACGCGCTGCAGAAGCTCGTCAAGGACGAGGGCCTGCACACGGTCTGCCAGGAAGCCGGCTGTCCCAACATCTTCGAGTGCTGGGAGGACCGCGAGGCGACCTTCCTCATCGGCGGCGAGCAGTGCACCCGGCGGTGCGACTTCTGCCAGATCGACACCGGCCGCCCGGCCGAGCTGGACCGCGACGAGCCGCGCCGGGTCGCCGAGTCCGTCGAGCGCATGGAGCTGCGGTACGCCACGATCACCGGCGTCGCCCGCGACGACCTCGACGACGGCGGCGCCTGGCTGTACGCGGAGACGGTGCGCCAGATCCACGCCACCACCCCCGGCACCGGCGTCGAGCTGCTGATCCCCGACTTCAACGCCGTACCGGAGCAGCTCGCGGAGGTCTTCTCCGCCCGCCCCGAGGTGCTGGCGCACAACGTCGAGACCGTCCCGCGGATCTTCAAGCGCATCCGCCCCGGCTTCCGCTACGAGCGCTCCCTGGAGGTCCTCACGCGCGCCCGCGAGGCCGGCCTGGTGACGAAGTCGAACCTCATCCTGGGGCTGGGCGAGGAGCGCGAGGAGGTCAGCCGGACGCTGCGGGACCTCCACGAGGCGGGCTGCGAGCTGATCACCATCACGCAGTACCTGCGGCCGTCGCCGCGGCACCACCCGGTCGAGCGCTGGGTCAAGCCCCACGAGTTCGTGGAGCTCCAGCAGGAGGCCGAGGAGATCGGCTACGCGGGCGTGATGTCCGGGCCGCTGGTGCGGTCCTCGTACCGGGCGGGCCGGCTGTACAAGCAGGCCATGGACAGGCGCGCGCAGCGCAGCGCCGCCTGAGCGCCGCACCGTGCTTCACCCCGCTTTGACCGCCGGGCCACGCCCTGGTAACACCGTGGGGTGAGCATGGAGCCCGGCCGGGCCGTGACCGCCCGGCCGTCCTGACTTCTCGACCGCCGAGGGGGGCCGTCATGCCGTCGTCACCGTCGTCGTTACCGTCCTGGCCGCCGCCCCGGCCCACCGTCACCGGGGTGCTGCGGACCGTCGAGAGGCTGCTGCTGCGCGGCGAGCAGCGCACCGCGCGGCGTAACGCCTGGGACGCCGTTCTGGAGGACCGCCGCCGGGCCCGGGCCCGGCGGGAGTCGGAGTCGGCGGTGGGCAGGGCCGGCCCGGCGGGCGGTACGTCCGCGCTGCCCCGGTAGCCGGCGCCCCGGCCCCGCCCCCCGGCCCCGCCCCCCGGCCCCGCCCGCCGGCCCTGCCCCCGGCCCCGGTCTGTCGCCGGGCCCGGCTGGCCGTAGAATTCGCGGCATGGCCAGCAGTGAATCCACCCCCGAGAACACCGGGCGTCTGAAGCAGATCGCCCTCACGTACAAGATGACCAGGCGGGCCGACCCGAAGGTCGGCTGGATCGTCGCGGGCGTGGGCATCCTGGTCCTCGGCGCCGCCCTGGGCGTCGGCTTCCTCATCGGGCACCCGGTCTACCTGGGCATCGTCGGTTTCCTGCTGGCGCTGCTCGGCATGGCGATCGTCTTCGGGCGCCGCGCGGAGGCGGCGGCGTTCGGCCAGATGGAGGGCCAGCCGGGCGCGGCCGCGGCGGTGCTGGACAACATGAAGCGCGGCTGGACCGTCACCCCGGCGGTGGCGATGACCCGGCAGCAGGACGTCGTGCACCGGGCCGTGGGCAAGGCGGGGATCGTCCTGGTCGGCGAGGGCAACCCGAACCGGCTGAAGGGCCTGCTGGCGGCCGAGAAGAAGAGGATGAACCGGGTCGTGGCGGACGTCCCCGTCCACGACGTCGTCGTCGGCAACGACGAGGGCCAGGTGCCGCTGAAGAAGGTGCGCAGCACGCTGATGAAGCTGCCGCGGGTGCTTCAGGGCCCGCAGGTCACGCAGGTCAACGACCGGCTGAAGGCGCTGGGCGACCTGATGAGCAACATGCCGGTCCCGAAGGGTCCGATGCCGAAGGGCATGCGCATGCCGAAGGGCGGCGGCAAGCTGCGCTGAGCGCGGCGGGCGGAAGGCCCCGTACGGGCGGGAAGGCGCGCCCGTACGGCCGGGCCGCCGCCGTCCGGGCCTGGGCCGCCCGGTCTCAGATCCGGACCTCGACGGCGCGGGCCACGCGGTCGTGCAGGCCGCGGGTGTCGCGGTCGAAGACGACGGCCGGGATCAGCAGGCAGAGCAGCACGGTGCGCACGACCGTGGCGAGGACGCCGAGCCGGGAGCCGTTCTCGGCGATGACGCGCAGCCGCATGATCCGCTTGCCCGGCGTCAGGCCGACCGTGCCGACCATCAGCACGGTCATGACGAAGAAGACGGCCATCGTCCACAGCGCGACCGACCGGCTTTCGCCGTCGGCGAACAGGCCGTAGGCGATCAGCTGGCACAGCAGCCAGTCGATGACCAGCGCCGCGATCCGCCGGCCGACCGGCGCGACGGAGCCGGGCCCCGTCTCGGGCAGCCCGAGCTGCTCCCCCCGGTAGCCGAAGTCGACGCCCATGTCCTCGGCCGCCGAGCGGGGGCCGGAGAGCCACGATCCGATTGCTTGCCGCTTCTCCGCGTTGTCCACGTATCCACGGTACTGCCAGGCCCGCGGACCCCCTCGGGGCCCCCTGCCGGCGGCGTCGGACGGCATACGATTCCGGCCACCCGCCGGGCGGCGCAGGGGCGGCCCCAGGCGCGTTCCCGGGGCCGCGCGGGGAGCGCGGTTAACATCGGCGAAACAAATGGGTCATGCCCGAGAAATCCCGGGTGCCTACGCTCGGGCGAGCAGGCCGGCACGCCGGCACCCGCCGGAAAGCGCCCGAACGCGCACCCGCGCAGGCTCAGCAGGCTTACCCGTCCCCTCGCGGCGGGCCATAGGAGGAATGGGATGTTCCAGAACGCCGACGAGGTCCGGAAGTACATCGCGGACAACGACGTGAAGTTCGTCGACGTGCGCTTCTGCGATCTGCCGGGCATCATGCAGCACTTCACGGTGCCCGTCGAGGTCTTCGAGCCCGACGGCCAGCTGATGTTCGACGGCTCGTCGATCCGGGGCTTCCAGGCCATCCACGAGTCCGACATGGCGCTCGTGCCGGACCTCACCACGTCCCGCCTCGACCCGTTCCGCAGGGACAAGACGCTCAACGTCAACTTCTTCATCCACGACCCGATCACCGGCGAGCAGTACAGCCGCGACCCGCGGAACGTGGCCAAGAAGGCCGAGGCGTACCTCGCCTCCTCCGGCATCGCCGACACCGCCTACTTCGGCCCCGAGGCGGAGTTCTACGTCTTCGACGACGTCCGCTTCGAGACCAAGGCGAACGCCGGCTACTACCACATCGACTCCGAGGCCGGCGCCTGGAACACCGGCGCCGTCGAGGACGGCGGCAACCGCGGCTACAAGGTCCGCTACAAGGGCGGCTACTTCCCCGCCCCGCCCGTCGACCACTTCGCCGACCTGCGCGCGGAGATCTCCCTCGAACTGGCCGCGTCCGGCCTCCAGGTCGAGCGCCAGCATCACGAGGTGGGCACCGCCGGCCAGGCCGAGATCAACTACAAGTTCAACACCCTGCTGGCCGCCGCCGACGACCTGATGCTCTTCAAGTACATCGTGAAGAACGTCGCCTGGCGCAACGGCAAGACCGCGACCTTCATGCCCAAGCCGATCTTCGGCGACAACGGCTCCGGCATGCACTGCCACCAGTCGCTCTGGACGGGCGGCGAGCCGCTCTTCTACGACGAGCAGGGCTACGCGGGCCTGTCGGACACCGCCCGCTACTACATCGGCGGCATCCTCCGCCACGCCCCGGCGCTGCTGGCCTTCACCAACCCGACGGTGAACTCCTACCACCGCCTCGTCCCCGGCTTCGAGGCCCCGGTCAACCTGGTCTACTCGCAGCGCAACCGCTCCGCCGCGATCCGCATCCCGATCACCGGCGCCAGCGCCAAGGCCAAGCGCATCGAGTTCCGCGCCCCGGACTCCTCCGGCAACCCGTACCTGGCCTTCTCCGCCATGCTGCTGGCCGGCCTGGACGGCATCAAGAACAAGATCGAGCCCGCCGAGCCGGTCGACAAGGACCTCTACGAGCTGGCCCCCGAGGAGCACGCCGCGGTCCCCCAGGTCCCGACGAACCTCCCGGCGGTGCTGGAGGCCCTGGAGGCCGACCACGAGTTCCTGCTCCAGGGCGGCGTCTTCACCGCCGACCTGATCGAGACCTGGATCGACTTCAAGCGCACCCAGGAGATCGCACCGCTCCAGCTGCGCCCGCACCCGCACGAGTTCGAGCTGTACTTCGACGTGTAAGACCGGTCTCTGCCGCCGCGCCCGCCCGCCCTGCATCCGCAGGCCCGGACCGGGCGCGGCGGCGTCCGCGGGACCGGGGCCGCGGCCTGTGCGGCGTGTCTCAGTGCCGGAGCAGGAGGTGCTCCGCGACGGCGGGTACCGCCCGCCCCGTCGCCGCCGGCACCGGCGGCCGCTCCGGGCGGCGAGGTGACGTACGGCGTCGTCGCCGAGGGCCGGGGTGTCCTGGCAGCAGGAGACCCCGCCGGGCGGCGGGGTCTCCTCCGTTTGCCGCCCGGCGGGTCCGGGGCCGGGTGTCAGGTGGTCAGTTGGCCGTGGATGATGTTCGCGTACGCCTCCTCGCCCCGTGCGTTCGGGTGCAGCGGCGCTGCCGGGGCGGTCGGGACGTAGCCCTCGACCCACTTCTCGCCCGGCGACTGGCAGGCGTCGTGGCCGCGGCTCGGGGTGAAGACGTCGACGTACTCGGCGCCGTGGGCCGCCGCGCGGTCGGCGATGACGCGGTTCATGTGGTTGACGCTGCCCTGCAGCCAGTCGGCGTCGGCGGCGAGCACCGGCTGGTACGGCCAGCAGCCGCCGGGCTTGATGTAGTCGCCGTAGCCGGTGACGAGGACGCGGGCCTGCGGGGCGCGCGCGTGGATGCCGTCGAGCACCGCGCCCAGCTTCGGGCCCATGGCCTCGATGCGCTGCGCGACCGTGTCGACGCCGCCCTCCATGAAGCCGTCCTTGCACGGGTCGGCGGTCGGGTCCAACTGCATGCAGTCCTGTGCGACGCCGACCAGCCCCGCGTCGTTCCCGCCGATCGTCAGCGTGACCAGGGTCGTGTCCGCGTCGAGCGCGTCGAACTGCGGCGGCGCCTCGCCCATGTCCACGCCGAGCAGCGAGAGCGACTGCGGCTGCGTCATGTGCTCGGTCTCCGCGCCGCTGCACGTGACGTCGCGCAGTTCGGCGACGTCCAGCCGGTCGGCCAGCTCGTGCGCGTAGTTCTCGGTGGAGCGCCCGCAGGCGAGCGGGCCGGTGGGGAGGGGGATGAGCGGGCCCGAGGCCATGGAGTCGCCGAGGGCGACGTAGACCTCGCCGGCCGCGGCGTCGGCGGCGGCCGGTGCGGCCGTGCCTCCGACGACGAGGCCGATCGCCGCGGCGGCGCCCAGCGCGCCCTTGAGGAGTTTCGGCACCACGTTCATTCGCGGCTCCCGGCGGTGGGGGTCGGGGAAATTGTGTCGTGCACATGATGCAGACGGGCCCGGCTGCGCTTAACTGGTCAGTAACGCAGACTTCTCCGGGAGCCGTTGTGACGCGTGACAACACACCGCTGTGCGTCGGCGGCGGCCCGGTCGACGCGCGGCTGCGGGCCCGGGTGCCCGCGCTCACCCGCCGCGTCGTCGACCGGCTGCTGGCCGAACTGCCCGTGTACGCCGCCCTGCCGCCCGAGGAGGTCGCGGGCGACATCGCGGACATCGTGCAGCGCAGCCTGCGCCTCTTCGCCGACGTGCTCCAGCGCCGCGGCCCGGCGCGCGACGACGAGCTGGTACGGCAGCGGGAGTCGGCCGCCCAGCGCGCCGAGGAGGGGGTACCGCTGGACGCCATCCTCAGCGCCTACCAGATCGGCACGGCGATGGGCTGGGAGGAGATCTCCGCCGAGGCACGGCCGGCGGACCTCGCCGACGTCCAGGAGGTGCTGACGCATCTCTTCGTGCTTCAGCGGCAGCTGGTCTCGGCGGTCAGCGCCGCGTACCTGGAGGCCCGGCAGGTCCTCGACGTCCAGGAGCACGCGCCACGGCACGCGCTGCTGGCCGCGCTCCTCGCCGGCGAGCCGCTGGAGGGGATCGCCCGCCGCACGGGGCTGCGGCCGGCGCCGCGGTACGTGGCCATGACGCTGCACGTCGCCCCGCACCCCGACGAGCACTCCCCCGGGTCCCGGGCCCGGATCGCCGCCCGGCGCAAGATCCGCCGGCTGCAGACGGCGCTGAACGGCTTCGCCGGCGAACCGGCGCTCACCGCGCTCGACGCCGGCGGCGGCACCGCGCTGTTGCCGGTGCCGGTGCCGGAGGAACCGGCGTGGGCGGCGCTGTGCGGGCTGATCGACCGTACGGCCCTGGCCGTGGGCGCGCCGGTGACCGCCGCGGCGGCGGAGGCGGCGCCGGACGGGCTGCCGGCGGCGGTGGCGCAGACGGCGGACATCGTGGAGCTGGTACGCCGTACGGACCGGCCGCCCGGGCTGTACCGGCTGGCCGATGTGCTGCTCGACTACCAGCTCAGCCGCCCGAGCGAGGCCCTCGCCGGGCTGGCGGAGCTGCTGGAGCCGCTGGCGGGGCGGCCGGAGCTGTTGCACACGCTGGAGACGTACCTGGCCCGCGACCTCGACCGGCGCGGCACGGCGGCGGCGCTGCACGTGCACCCCAACACGGTGGACTACCGCATCCGCCGCATAGCCCGGCTCACGGGCCTCACCCCGACGGCCCCGGCGGACGCGCGGAGGCTGAGCGCGGCCCTGGTCGCCCGCCGCACGTTACGGGCCTGACCGGCCCGGCACGCGGGGATCGGGGGCAGGGCGTGATGGGGCCCGGGGGCAAGCGTGCGTGGGGCCGGGTGTCGCGGCCCGCTCCCCGGTGCCGTGGTCCCGGGGCTGGGGCTACGCCGGGGCGTGGGCAGTGACCAGCCAGGCCGGGGAGCGCAGCAGCACCCCCGCCGGGGTGGCGTACGGGGTCAGGGCCGTGCGCAGTTCCTCCGTCGCCTTCGCCGCCGTGGCGGCGTCGGTCTCCGACAGCGGGCCGCGCACGTGGGGGCGGTTGAGGACGAAGTCCAGCGCCTCGTCGACGTCGGCGCCGAGGTCCATCAGCTCGTCCTCGGGCTCCAGCCGCACGTCGGCCAGCCCCGCGCGCGCCAGCACGTCCCGTACGCGGTCGGGGTCGGCCAGCGAGTTCGGGCCCGGCTCGTTTGCGCCGCCCGGGCCCGGCAGGGTGACGTACCGGCCGAGGGCGGCGCGGGGCACCAGGGAGTACTCGCTCTCCTCCGGCGCCCGCCACGCCACGAACGCCAGCCGCCCGGCGGGCCGCAGCGCCCGCCGTACATTGGCGAACGCCGCCACCGGGTCGTCGAAGAACATCACCCCGTTGCGGCTGATCGCCAGGTCGTACGCGCCCGTCCCGAAGTCGTGGACCTGCGCGTCGGCCTGTTCGAAGCGGACGTTCTCCAGGCCCTCCGCCGCCGCCCGGCGGCGCGCCTGGGCCAGCATCGCCGCGGACAGGTCGACGCCCAGCACCGAGCCGTCCGTCGCCAGGGCGGCGGCCACCCGGGTGGTCTGGCCGCAGCCGCAGCCGATGTCGAGGACCCGGTCGTCGGGGCGCACGCCGGCGCCGGCGAAGAGCCGCTCGCTGTAACGGAGCATCGCCGCGTTGTACTTCTCCTCGTACGCGACCCAGTGGTCGCCCGTCTCGCCGTCCCAGTCCAGGGTCCGCGTGCTCTCCGCCACGTCCGCCGCCTCCGGTCCCGCCATTGGTCGTACGCCACCGCCACCGTACGCGGAGCGGCGGCCCCGCGAGCGTCGAAGGCACCACGAGCGGGGCCTCGCGGGCGCCGGTCGCCGCCGCGGGGGCGTCACCGTACGCGGAACACCGGCCCCCGGGCGACGAACGGCAGCGACGCCCCCGCCGGGATCAGGTAGGCGTGCTCCCTGCGCACCCGCAGCACGTCGCACATGCCGTCGGTGATCACCAGCACCGGTGCCCCGGGCGGGAAGTCGTCCGCCCGGTCCAGCAGGTCCAGGCCCGGCTGGAGCACCGTTCCGCCGCGTCCCCGGACGCGGACCCGGCCGGCGATCTCCGTCGCCGGCAGGAAGCCCGCGTCGTAGGGCGCGGCGTCGCAGAAGACGACGCGGGCCGCCGGTACGTCGCGGGATTCGGCGTAGGAGGCGATGGCGCCCAGCGCCTTGCCGAGCAGGGTGCGCTCCATGGAGGCGGAGGTGTCGAGGACGACGCCGAAGGTGCAGCGGGCGACCTCCTCGGGCGGGAAGTAGCGGCCGGCGCGGGGGATGTCGGGGGTGGCGGCCTGCCGGCGGGCGGGGCGGGCGAAGGTGCGCACCGGTTCGGCGCGGGGCACGAACTCGTCGAACCAGCGCGCCAGCCGCGCGTCCCACGGCAGCGGCGGCTGCGCGAGCGCGCGGATCTCCTCGACCAGCCCGGCGGGCAGCAGCCCGCGGTCGTGGTCGCGCTCGTGCAGGTCGAGGCCGCGTTGCAGTCCGCGGCGGTAGAACTCGTCGAGGTCGACGTACGCGGCGGCCGGATCCCGCGGCACCAGCGGCCCGCCGAGTATGTCGCCGAGTCCCCGGCCGCGCAGGGTGGCGAGCCGGCGGCGCTGGAGCCGCAGGTCGGCGGCGAGGCGGTCGTAGACCTCCTCGGTGGACAGGCCGGCGAGCCGCGGGTCGTGCAGCAGCCCGGGGGGCATCTCGCCGACGCGCATCTCCAGCAGCCAGCCGTTGACGACGAAGTCGGCGGCGATGTTGAAGAGGTACGGGTCGCGGGCGCCGCGGCGCTCGCCGTGGCGCAGGGCGGCGTGCAGCATCTCGTGGCCGAGGATGAAGCGCCACTCGTCGTCGGTGTGGTCCTTCAGCGGGTTGATGTAGATCTCGCCCGCGGCGGCGTCGACGGCGGCGACGGAGATGTCGTGGGCGCGGGCGAGTTCGGCGTCGGCGACGAGGGTCATGCCGGTGGCGATGCCGCCGAGCAGCGGGTACGAGGAGACGAACCACTCCAGCGCCCGCTCCCACGGCCGCCGGGGCGTGCGCGCGCCGGTGAGCGCGTCGCGGCGGCCGCCGGCGACCTCCATGGCGGCGGACATCGTACGGGTGAGGGCGTGCGCGAAGCTCCGCTGCCAGTCCGGCGGGGCGGCGCCGGTCCAGTCCTCCCACGGCAGCAGCAGCACGTCGGGCTCGCCGCCGGCGGCGCCGCAGTGCTCGTACTCGGCGGGGATGCCGTCGCGCCGCCAGCGTGCGGCGAGTTCCTCCTCGGTGCCGCCGGGGTACTGCTCGGGCAGGTCGGCGGGCGGGCGGCCGGTGCCGAAGGTGACGAGGAAGCGGTTGACGACGGTGCAGCGGGCGGCCTGCTCGTAGCGGTCGGGCTGGGTGCGCTCGCCGCGGGCTGCGGGGGCGTGGCCGAAGCCGAGGTGGAGCAGGCAGTGGGCCAGCGCCCAGGTCCACTCGGCGGGCTCGGCGCGCCGGGTGGGGTGGGCGTGGACGGCGCCGTCGGAGTCCACCCGGGCCAGGCCGTGGGCGGGGGCGCGGGTGGTGCCTCCGGGCTCCGCGTCGACGGCGGTGCGCCGGCCGGACGAGGCCGGGGCCTGCGCCGTGCCGGTACGGAGCACGCGTGCGTTGAGCGCGCGCAGGGCGGGGTTCTGCATGGTCTTGGCGAGGCCGGCGGAGAAGGCGCGGGTCGCCGGGTCGTCGCGGCGTTCCGCCTTGGCCTTGCCGCGCCGGCCCGCGCGGTTCGTACGGCTCACCGGCGGGCTTCCACCAGGCGCGGCATGTCGCGCGCGGCCTCGACCAGGAACCAGGCGGGCAGCACCGGCCGGCCGTCGTCGTCCTCGGCGATGACGGTCTGGGCCACCTCCACCGATATCTCGGCCAGCTGGACGAGGAGCGCCTTGGCGCGGTACGCGGTCTCGCGCACGGCCGGCGAGGCGTGCTCCTTGCTCGCGGGCAGCTCCTTGACGAGCCGGCCGCGGAACGCCTCGGCGAGGTAGTAGAGCAGGTCGCGGTCCTCGGTGCGGCGCGGCCAGGAGGCGTCGCCCTTGAGAATGGCCTCGATGCCGTACCGGTGCCGGACGATCTTGACGTACCCGCAGAAGGAGACGGCGTGCGCGGGCGTGAGCGTGCCGTGCGCGACGGTCTTGAGGGTGGGGTCGTCGAGCGTGGGGCCGAAGGAGTGCAGCGCGTCGGAGAGCATGTGCCACGAACGCGGGGTGGAGAAGGGCTCCTCGGTCTTCGGCGGCTTCGACCACAGGTGGTCGGGGCGGTCGGTGAGGTAGTCGGTGGCCCAGGGGTGGATGCCGTGCTCGCCGGCCCAGACGAGCCAGTCGGGGGCGGACGCCTCCAGGTGGACGTGGGCGAGGCGGTTGACGAGGGCGGAGGCCATGGGGCGGGCGAGCGCGTTGTCGGTGGCGCGGTTGCCGGCGCCGATGACGATGCTGCCCTCGGGCAGCTCGTAGTTGCCGATGCGGCGGTCGAGGATGAGGGAGTAGAACGCCTTCTGCACGTCGGGGGTGGCGGCGTTCAGCTCGTCGAGGAAGAGGCAGTACGGCTCGTCGCGGGCGATGGCCTCCGGCGGGCAGAAGACGCTGCGGCCGGCGCGGATCTGCGGCACGCCGATGAGGTCCTCGGGGGCGAGCTGGGTGCCGATAAGGCTGACGCAGTCGAGGCCGAGGGAGTCGGCGAACTTCCGCACCAGCGAGGACTTGCCGATGCCGGGGGCGCCCCAGAGGAAGACCGGGCGGACGGTGGCGAGGCCGAGCAGCAGCTCGGGGATCCGGGCGGGGGTGACGGTGACTGCTGCCTGCACGCGGCGGGCTCCTGGTTCCGGTCGGGGTGCGGCGCGCGCAGGGGGTGCGCCGTGTCGGCATGTCCAGTGTGGTCCGGGACGGGACGCGGCGCAGCCGAATTTCCGGGGAGCGGGGGCGGTGCGGCAGGGTGCGGCGGGGGCGCGGGGTTCCGTGGGGGCGCGCGGGCGCGGGGCGTACGGCCTTGCGGGCCGGGCCCCGCGCCCGGGGCGGACGGAGCGGGCGGAGCGGGTGGGGTCAGACCAGCGGGAGCAGGCTGCGCACCAGCCGGCAGGTCGTCAGCGAGGGCGGGTGGACGCCGATCCGCTCGGCGGTGTGGCGTATCACCTCGTTGCGGGCGCGCTGCGGGGTGTAGACCCCGGTGTCGAGCAGGGCGATGGCGATGCGCATGGCCTTCAGCATGCGGTTGTGCGCGACATACCACTCACGCGGCATGCCCGCCGGAAGCGGCTTCCTGGGCAGGGGTGTCGGGGCGTACGCCACTGGCATGGGCGACCTCCTCGGCCTCGTCTTGGCCCGTGTTCACTCCCTCTATGATACCGCCACCGACTGACAAACACTCCTGGTCAAAGGTCATTTCGGGATACCAGTTCGAATGCACGGAAGGCTACGGGGCCCCCGTTCGGCACCGGGCGCCGCAGTCGGGCATGCTGACACCGATGACCTCCACCGGACCCCCGCTCCCCGCCGCCACCGCCCCCCGCACCCGTACCGTCGCCGAGCTGGACGAACGGCTCGTCGACTGCCGCGCCTGCCCGCGGCTCGTCGCCTGGCGGGAGGAGGTCGCCGCCGTCAAGCGCCGGTCGTACGCCGACTGGGACTACTGGGGCCGCCCCGTGCCCGGCTTCGGCCCGGCGGACGCGGCGATGCTGATCGTCGGCCTCGCGCCCGCCGCCCACGGCGCCAACCGCACCGGGCGCATGTTCACCGGCGACCGCTCCGGCGACGTCCTGTACGCCGCCCTGCACGCCACCGGCCTCGCCAGCCGGCCCGACGCCACCCACCGCGGCGACGGCCTGACCCTGCGCGGCGTCCGCATCACCGCCCCCGTCCACTGCGCCCCGCCCGAGAACAAGCCGACGCCCGCCGAGCGCGACACCTGCCGCCCCTGGCTGGTCCGCGAGACCGAGCTGCTGCGGCCGACGCTGCGCTCGGCGGTGGTGCTCGGCGCCTTCGGGTGGCAGGCGGCGCTGCCGGCGCTGGCCGCGGCGGGCTGGGAAGTGCCGCGTCCGCGGCCGGTGTTCGGGCACGGGGCGCGCACGACGCTGCGGCGGGCGGACGGGGGCGCGCCGCTGGAGCTGTACGGCTGCTACCACGTCAGCCAGCAGAACACGTTCACGGGGCGGCTGACACCGGCGATGCTGCGGGAGGTGCTTGCCGCGGCGGCGGCGTCGGCGGGCCTGTAGCGGGGCGGGGGCGCGGGGTCCCGGGCGGCTCGGGGTCCCGGCGGCTCGGGGTGCGGTGTCAGTGGCGGCTTCCATACTGGGCGCATGAGACCCGAGGAGCTGCACGCCGCGTGCCTGGAGCCGAACGGGGCCGTGGAGGAGTGGCCCTTCGGCCCGGAGACGTCCGTCTTCAAGGTCGGCGGCAAGGTGTTCGCGCTGAGCCGGCTGGACGCCACGCCGCTGTCGGTGAGCCTGAAGTGCGACCCGGAGCTGGCGGTGCAGCTCCGCGCGACGTACCCGGAGATAGTCGGCGGCTACCACCTGAACAAGCGGCACTGGAACACGGTCCGCCTCGACGGCACCGTGCCCGAGCGCCTGGTGCTGGAGATGATCGAGGACTCGTACGACCTCGTGGTCGCCAAGCTCCCCCGCGCCCGCCGCCTGGCCCTCGACTGGCCCGGGGAACGCCACCGGACGCCCCCGGGCACCTAGCCGCTACCGGGCGATCACCTCGCCGAAGCCCGGGTGGTCACCGCCGGCTCCCACGGCGGAGGCGGTGATGTTGACCGAGCCGGTCGTCGCGATGCCGCCGAGTTCGCCCGGCGCGTGCCAGACCATGCCGCTGTCGTTCTCCCCCGGAACGCCCACGGTCAGGTCGTACCGGCCGTCGCGGTTGCGGTCGTTCAGCACGACCTCGCTGCCGAACACGTCGTAGTTCTCCGGTGTCCCCGGCACCCCGGGGGTGTTCTGGTGGAGCAGCCGGGCGCCGGTGGCGGTCAGCCCGTCCGCCGATCCCCGCAGCAGCGTGACGGTCCCGGCGTCGTACGTGC
This sequence comes from Streptomyces sp. MAR4 CNX-425, assembly GCF_048656465.1. Taxonomy (NCBI): domain Bacteria; kingdom Bacillati; phylum Actinomycetota; class Actinomycetes; order Kitasatosporales; family Streptomycetaceae; genus Streptomyces; species Streptomyces sp. MAR4 CNX-425. The sequence continues at coordinate 657,619 of NZ_JBMDLF010000001.1, forward strand.
CGCCGAAGGACTCACCGGCCACCCCGACGGCCACGTCGGCGAGGCCGTCGTCGTCCATGTCCGCGACGGTGACCGACCCGCCGAAGCCGTCCCCGGCCTCACCGACGCCCGGGACGCCCGCGGTGTCCTGGTGGACGCGCCGCGGCCGCTGCGCGGGGTCGATCCCGTCCGGGCCGCCGAACCAGACGTCGACCGTGCCCCCGGCGGGCCACGGATAGCCCTCCCGGGCCTCCTGCGGGAACCCTGTCACCAGGTCGCCGTAGCCGTCGCCGTCGATGTCCCCGATGTCGCCGGTCAGGCCGCCGGCGTCGGTGAGGCGGATGCGGGCGAAGCCGTCGCCGTCCGGTTCACCGGTCCAGTCGTCGACGTAGATCCTGCCGCCGGGGTTGCCGTCGACCAGACCGGAGAACACGATGCGCTCCGCCTCCGGATCCCCGTCGACGTTCCCGTAGACGCCGCCGCGGGTCGTGCCGAGCAGGGGGTCCCGCTGCTGGCCCAGCGGCTCGCCCGCGCGGGTGAAGGGCCCCCGGAGGTGGAACGGCGAGCAGCGGCCGGCGACGCTGACGTCGGGCGCGCCGTCGCCGTCCAGGTCGCCGGAGTACAGCCCCTCGGCGAGGGCGCAGCCGGTGTCCGGGAGGTTCGCCACCCGCACCGGGGCGGCGCCGCTCAGCCCCTCGGGGCCGCCCCAGAGCACGGTCAGGGTGCCGCGGTCGACGTCCCCGCTGATGTTCTCGCGCGGCGAGCCGACGATCAGGTCCGAGTAGCCGTCGCCGTCGAAGTCGTCGAAGACCATGCTGTACCCGAACCGGTCGCCGTCCTCCGGCGAGCCCGGCACGCCGGCCGTGGCCTGGTGGATCACCGCGCGCCGGGTGCGGTCCGGGCCGTCGGCCGAGCCGTAGAGCACGACCACGGCCCCGGCGTGGTCCTTGCCGGACACGACGGCCGCGGGGTTGGCGACCGCGAGGTCGCGGTAGCCGTCGCCGTCGAAGTCGCCGCGCAGCCCGCTGGGGTCGGCGGCGGCGGGTGTGGCGGCGGTCGTGGCCGTCAGGAGGCCGCCGGCCAGGGCGAGGGACGTGGCCAGCGCCGTGAGGACGCGACGGCGGGGCTGAACGATCACCTGGTACCTCCCGGTCCGGGGCGGACGGAAGTCGTCCGCGCGGGGTGTGGAGAGGACCGGTGGGACGGGGCAAAGGTTGTACGCGGAACGGAAGTTCGGCGCCCCACGGCGCCGGCCCGGCCGGTCTCCTCAGGGCGCCCGGGAGTTGAGGCGGCGGACGGCGCCGACCGCGTCCCCGAGGGTCAGGTGGTTCACGGCCACGATCGTCGGCAGCCGGCCGCGCAGCAGGGCGCACGTCCGGGCCCGGTCGACGATGACGTCGGCGTCGTTGACGGCGGCGGCCGCGGTGCGGGGGGCGCCGGAGCCGCGGGTGACGAAGTGGTTGAGGAGGAAGAGCCGCTTGCGGGGGTCGCTGCCGCCGCGGTGCGGCGCGCAGCGGAAGTCGGCGGCGCTGCGGGCACGGTACGGGGTCTCGACGCCGTAGTCGTAGAAGTTGCGGTACCAGGGCGCGGTGCCGGCGGCCTTCTCGGCGAAGACCACGAGCCGCCGCCCGGAGTCGACCATCTCACCGAGCGTGGGCCAGGGAGCGGCGGGGTCCGGGCCGGGCCGGTACAGGTACGGGCCGAGGCCGGCGGCGCGGAAGGCGCGGGCGGTGTCGGCGGGGGTGATGGCGTCCTGGACGATCAGGGTCACGACGTCGCGGGGGTGGTCCGCCAGCCAGTCGCGGAGGTCGCGCAGCCGGTCGGTGAGCGGGGTGGCGCCCATGCGGCACGGCCCGTGGCACAGCCACGTCCCGGGCCGCGGCCGGACCACGGAGTCCACGGCCCGTACGAGGGTGGCGCGGGCGGCGGCGTCGAGCCCCCCGGTGCCGGCGGGCGGGACGAGGCGCTCGGCGGTCTCCCAGTAGTGGGTGTCGAGGAGGAGCGCGCGGGCGCCGCGGTCGAGTTGGCCGGTGAGGGAGAGGTCCTGGTGGGCGCCGAGGAAGCCGTCCGGCACGGTGGCCATGGCGTTGTGCGACCCGACCTGCACGACGCGGTCGTACGGGCGGTCGCAGTAGGCGACGTCGCCGTTGCAGGCGAGCGCGGCCTCGGAGGGTACGCCGACGAGGACCCAGACCTGTGCGAGAGCGGCGCCGAGCGCGGCACCGACAGCGCCGAGGCGCCGCAGCGCGGGGCGGCCTCCGGCCGGACCCCGGACCGCCTCCGGCGCGGGGGCGGAGCACCGGCGGGCGGGTCCGGGACAACAGACTCCACAGCGGGGCCCCGGCCGCCCACGGCGGCGGCTCCTGCCGCCGCACGCGGAGACGCACGACCCGCGGCGAGACGAAGCTCGCGGACCGCCCCCGGCGGAGCCGCGCGGCCACCGGCGCGGTGTGGCGTCGACGGAGTCACAGAGGGGTCGCGGACCGCCTCCGGCGCGGGCGGCATCGCGGAGGGTTCACGGACCGGATCCGGAACGGGCTGTGACGGTCGGGGCGGGCGGGTGAAAGGGCGGTGCAGGGTTCTGCGGACGGGGGCCGAGGCCGCGAGGGCCAGGGCGGCGGCGGTCAGGGCCAGCGCGAGCAGGGCCCCGGCCCAGGCCAGGGCCGCTTCGCGGTAGAGCCCGGCCGCCACGTCCGCGAGCAGCGCCGACACGCTCGGCGGCAGGCCGTCCGGCACCAGGCCCGCGGCCGCCGGCAGCGCCGCCCACACCGCCGTGCCCGCGGCGGCGGTCAGCGCCGCGGCGCCCCCGCACACCGCCGCGGCGGTACGCGCCCGGGGGCGCCCGCTCCGCGCCGCCGCGCGCAGCGCCAGCGCCCCGGCGCCAGCCGCCGCGCCCGCTGTCCCGGCGACGGCCCACCACGTCGCGGACGCCGCGAGCACGGCCCGTACCACCGCGCCCCGCTCCGGCGCCCACCCCGGCCACCCCGAAGCGGCCCTCTCCCCGGCACCGGCGCGGGCCACCAGCGGCGCCCGCAACTCCCCCGTCGCCTGCACACCCCCGCCCGCGACCAGCGGCGGACGCGCCCCCGCCCCGCGCCCCGCCGCGTCGCCCGCCGCCACGCCCTCCGGCGCCCCCGCCGGCCCCGCGGCCTCCTCGCGCGGCGCCAACGGCGCCAACGGCGCCGCCGGCGCCACCGGCCGCCCGCCTTCCGCGGCCGGGCCCCCGGCCACCATCAGCGGCACCCGCGCCCCCGGCCCGCCGCCCCTTCGCTCCACTCCCGCCGGCAGCACCCCGTCCAGCGCCGTCATGATCCGCCGCGCCGCCCCCGGCGGCCACGTGTCGTGGACGAACCCCGCCACCGCGCTCCGCAGCGCCGACGTCGGCGGACGCGCCGGCGCCACCCCCGCCCCCGGCGGAGCCGCGTACGTGCGGAGGCGGTTGATCAGCTCCGTCAGCCCGCGGGCCGCCGCCGGGTCCGCGTCGGCGCGCAGGGCGCGCAGGTGCGCGCTGCCCGCCGCCGTCGCGCTCTCCGCCACCGGGCCGCGCCACGCGGCGCCGAAACCCGGCCGTCCGGTGCCCGTCAGCGCCGCGACCAGCGCCCGCGCCTCCCGGTGCGCCGCCTGTTCCAGTGCCGGCCGCGGCACCAGCAGCGGCAGGTTCTCGATGACCGCGTCGCTGCGCAGCGGGACGCCCAGGGCGCCCGTGCGCAGCGCCTGCCGGACCGCCGGGTCCGGCAGCACCTCCTCGTAGACGCGCCGGTAGCCGTCGGCGTCCCGTACCGCGCGCGTGTAGTACGACGGGTCCGCCACCGTGTACCGGCACAGCAGGAGCACCGCCACGGCGCTCAGCAGTGCGCCGGCGGCCACCGTCCAGACTCGCCGCGCCCCTGACATGCCCTCAGCCTCGACAGCGCCCGGGCCGCGGGCCAGCGCAGCGCCGCCGAAAGAGCGAGCCCAAAAGCCGGTTGCACACGTTCCGCACGGCGGCCGACAATCGCGCGATGCCTCATCCCGTACGCGTACGACCCGCAGAGCCCGCGGAGCTTCCGACCCTCCTCGCGCTGCCCGACGACCGCCCGACAGCCGAGACCCGCCCCGCCGAGCGCAACGACGGCACCGCCGCCTACCTCTCCGACCTTCTGGCGAAGGAGTGCACCCGCCCCGGGTGGTGCTTCCTCGCCGGGCAGGACGGCGCCCCGCCCCGCGGCAGCGCCGTGCTGTGGACCCTGCCGGGCAAGTCCGTCCCCGAGTCCGTCGTGCTCGTCGAGGCGCCCTGGGACGACGCCGACGACGGCCGCTCCGTGGCGCTGCCGCTGCTGGAGCACGCCTGCGCCGAGGCCCGCGCCCTCGGCGCCGCCGAGCTGCTGTACGTGATCGACTCCCCCGTCCAGCCGCCGCAGTACCAGTACCACCCCGCCGCCCGCGAGCGCGTCTTCACCGACGCCGGTTTCGCGCTCGTCCGCGACGGCCGCCGCTTCCGGTGGCTCGCCGGGCAGGAGATGCCGCCGGAGGATCCGCGGCTGACGTTCCGCGGGCTGCCCGAGCTGGGCGAGGAGCCGTTCATTGCGCTGCTGACGCGGCTGCTCGCCGACACCGCGGACACGTGGCTGGCCGCCGATGTCGCCGAGCGCGGGCTGCGCGGCGCGGCCGAGACGCTGTTCGCCGACTGCGGGGAGATGGAGCACGACCCCGCGTGGTTCGAGATCGGCTTCACCGGCGACGGCGACCCCGCCGCGGTGAGCCTGCCGGCCGTCAACCCCACCGTCGCGGTCCTCGGCTTCATCGGCGTCGACCCGGCCCACCGGGGGCAGGGCTTCAGCGCCGCGGTCGTCGCCCGCGGCACCCGGATCCTCGCCGAGCACGGCGCGCGGGAGATCCGCGGCGACTGCGACGCCGGGAACGCGGCCATGGTCCGGGGCTTCGAGCGCGGCGGCTACGTCAACTTCGCCGCCCGCCGGGAGCTGATCCGCAAGCTCTGACGTACCCGGCGGCGACCGGCCGCGGCCCGGGCCAGCCCGGGCCAGCCCGGCCCGGTCCGGCCCCGGCCCGGTCCGGCACCGCCCCGGTTCAGCCCAGCCCCGGTCCCGCCTCAGTCCAGCCCCGCCTTCTCCAGCGCCGCGCAGCACGTGTCCACCATCAGCCGCGTCACCACGTACGGGTCGACGTTCGCGTTCGGCCGCCGGTCCTCGATGTAGCCCCTGCCGTCCCTCTCCACCTGCCAGGGGATCCGCACCGACGCCCCGCGGTCCGAGACGCCGTACGAGTACTCGTCCCACGGCGCCGTCTCGTGCGCCCCCGTCAGACGGGTCTCCACGCCCGCGCCGTACGCGCGCACGTGCGTCAGCGGCTTGTCGCCCTCGCCCAGCGCCTCGCAGGCGGCGACGATCGCCTCGTAGCTCTCGCGCATCCGCCGGGTGGAGAAGTTGGTGTGCGCGCCCGCGCCGTTCCAGTCGCCCTTGGCGGGCTTGGGGTCCAGGGTGGCGGAGACGCCGAAGTCCTCGGCCGTACGGTAGAGCAGCCAGCGCGCGACCCACAGCTGGTCGGCGACCTCCAGCGGGCCCAGCGGCCCGACCTGGAACTCCCACTGCCCCGGCATGACCTCGGCGTTGATGCCGGAGAGGCCGAGGCCGGCCCCGAGGCAGTTGTCGAGGTGGGCCTCGACGACCTCGCGGCCGAAGATCTCGTCCGCGCCGACGCCGCAGTAGTAGCCGCCCTGCGGGGCGGGGAAGCCGTTCTCGGGGAAGCCGAGCGGGCGGGAGCCCCGGAAGAAGGTGTACTCCTGCTCGATGCCGAAGACGGGCTCCTGCGCGGCGTAGCGCTCGGCGACCTCGCGCAGTTCGGCGCGGGTGTTGGTGGAGTGCGGGCTCATGTCCGGGTCGAGGACCTCGCAGAGCACGAGCACGTCGGCGCCGCCGCGGATCGGGTCGGGGCAGGTGAAGACGGGCTGGAGGACGCGGTCGGAGGAGTCGCCCGCGGCCTGGTTGGTGCTGGAGCCGTCGAAGCCCCAGAGCGGCGGCTCGGCGCCGGTCTCGACGATCTTGGTCTTCGAGCGCAGCTTGGCGGTGGGCAGGGTGCCGTCGATCCAGATGTACTCGGCCTTGTAGCTCACGGGGTGACTCACGGGTGGCTCCGGGGTGTGCGGTGTCGTCCTGGCGGCAGCCTCGCAAGGTGCGGTTTCCCGTCCGTTGCCCGGATGTAAATCCGGTGTGTCCCTGCCGGCGCCGCCGCGGGGGTGGTGCTAGCTACACCCCGGTCAGGGGGTACGGACCCGTGCCCGGGCCCCGGCCGCGCGGCAGACTGTGAGGTGCCGGCCGGGAGGGACCGGGCGGCAGGGACGGCCCCCGCGGGCGGGACCGGCAGGGACAGAGGGGAACACGGAGATGATCATCCGGAACTGGGCGCTCGCCGGCGTCCGCGCGCTGGCGCTGACGGTGCTGTGCACCGCGGCCTCGATCACGCTCTTCGTGCTGACCGTCGTCTCCGTCGTGCTCATCCCCGTCCTCGGCATCGGCCTGGTCACGACGCCCTGGGTGCTGGAGGGGGTGCGCTTGCAGGCCAACCTGCGCCGGCTGCTCGCCGCGCAGTGGTCGGACGTCGCCGTCCCGGCCTCGTACCGCCCCTGGCCGCCGGGCCTGCGCGGCGGGCTCGTCGGCCAGGCGCAGCGCACCCGCCACCTGCTCACCGACCCGGCGACCTGGCGGGACGTGCGCTGGCTGTTCACCGACATGACCGCGGGCGCGGTCCTCGCCATCGTGACGGTCGCCCTGGCCTACTACCCGCTGGAGGGGTACGTGATCGCGGCCGGGGTCTGGGACCCCATGACCGGCGGCGGCGACAGCACGTACTGGTACGGCTTCGTCCCCGTCTCCTCGCAGAGCACCGCCTTCATGGCCGCCGGACTCGGCACCGCGCTGCTCGGTGTCGGCCTCTTCGCCACCCCCCGCCTGCTGCGGCTGCACTTCCAGCTGACCAAGGGGGTGCTCGCCCCGCGCGAGGTCGAGCTGGCCCGGCGGGTGGCGCGGCTGACCGAGACCCGCTCGGACGCGGTCGACAACTCCGCCGCCGAGCTGCGCCGCATCGAGCGCGACCTGCACGACGGCGCGCAGGCCCGGCTGGTCGCGATGGGCATGAGCCTGGGGACCATCGAGGCGCTCATCGAGAAGGACCCGGCCAAGGCGAAGGAGCTGGTGTCGAGGGCGCGCGGGGAGTCCGCCGAGGCGCTGACCGAGCTGCGCGACCTGGTACGGGGCATCCACCCGCCGGTGCTCGCGGAGCGCGGTCTGGCGGACGCGGTACGGGCGCTGGCGCTGCGGCTGCCGGTGCCGGTCGAGGTGGACATCGACCTGGGCACGCCGCCCGGGCGGGCCGCGGAGCCGGTGGAGTCGGCGGCGTACTTCGCGGTCAGCGAGGTGCTGACGAACGCCGTCAAGCACGCCGAGGCACGGCACGTGTGGCTGGACATGGGCTACCGCGAGGGCATGCTGCGCATCGCGATCACCGACGACGGGCGCGGCGGCGCGGCGCTGGACAAGGGCTCCGGGCTCGCGGGCGTGGAGCGCAGGCTGGGTACATTCGACGGCGTACTGGCCGTCAACAGCCCGGTGGGCGGCCCCACGATGGTGACCCTGGAGATTCCGTGCGCGCTGTCATCGCCGAAGACCTCTTCCTTCTGAGGGACGGTCTCGTCCGCATGCTCGAAGCGTTCGACTTCGAGATCCTGGCCGCGGTGGACAACGGCCCGGAGCTGGCGCGGGCGCTGGACGAGCTGGAGCCGGACGTCGCGGTGGTCGACGTGCGGCTGCCGCCGTCGTTCTCGGACGAGGGGCTCCAGTGCGCGCTCCAGGCCCGGGCGAAGCGGCCGGGGCTGCCGGTGCTGGTGCTGTCGCAGCACGTGGAGCAGCTCTACGCGCGCGAGTTGCTGGCCGACGAGCGCGGCGGGGTGGGGTATCTGCTGAAGGACCGGGTCTTCGACGCCGACCAGTTCATCGACGCGGTACGGCGCGTGGCGGGCGGCGGTACGGCCATGGACCCGCAGGTCATCTCGCAGCTGCTGAGCCGCCGGGCGGCGCAGGACCAGCCGGTGAACTCGCTGACGCCGCGGGAGCGGGAGGTGATGGAGCTGATGGCGCAGGGCCGGTCCAACGCGGCGATCGCGGAGCGGCTGGTGGTGACCGAGCGGGCGGTCGCCAAGCACACCTCGAACATCTTCACGAAGCTGGGGCTGCCGCCGTCGGACGACGACAACCGCCGGGTGCTGGCGGTGCTGGCGTACCTGGACCACGGCTGAGGGACCCCTTCCCCCTACGACGGCAATCGCCGGGCGCCGGCGCTGCCGGTGCACCCGGGCCACGGCGGTGCGGCCGGTTTCACCCGATTTCGCTCCGTTGCCCCCTCCCCCGGCGCGTGACTACCGTCCGCGGATGACGGAGATGACGCGACGCAACGTTCTGGGCACGGCCGGTGCGCTCGGCGCCGGCGCGGCACTCGTGGGCGGGCCCGCGCAGGCCCGCGGCGTGACGGCCGGAGACGGAGCCGGAGGCGTGCCGGCGGCCGGCGGGAGGTTCGACGTGGCGGCGGCCCGGGAGGCGCTGGCGCGGCTGCTGCCGGAGCACGCCGGGCAGTTCGCGCTGACCGCCCTCGACGGCGCCGAGCGGTTCACCGTACGCGGCCGGGCCGGCCGGATCGAGGTCGGCGGCACCAGCCCCGCGGTGCTCCTCACCGGCGTGCACTGGTATCTGAAGTACACCTGCCGCGCCGTCGTCTCCTGGTCCGGCGACCAGACCCGGCTGCCGCGCACCCTCCCCGCGCCCGTCGCCCCCGTCGAGCGCCGCGCCACCGTCCCGGCCCGCTTCGCGCTCAACGACACGCACGACGGCTACACCGGCCCGTGCCACGACTGGCCGCGCTGGGAGCGGTTCCTCGACGTCCTCGCCCTGCACGGCTGCAACCAGGTCCTCGTCACCCCGGGCGCCGAGGCCGTCTACCACCGGCTGCTCCAGGACTTCGGCTACTCCGACGCCGAGGCCCGCGCCTGGCTGCCCGCCCCCAGCCACCAGCCCTGGTGGCTGCTGCAGAACATGAGCGGCTACGGCGGCCCCGTCAGCCCCGCGCTGCTGACCGCGCGCGCCGAGCTGGGCCGGCGCATCGTGGACCGCATGCGCGAGCTGGGCATGTCCCCCGTGCTGCCCGGCTACTTCGGCACCGTCCCCGGCGGCTTCGCCGACCGGAACCCCGGCGCCCGCACCATCCCCCAGGGCACCTGGGCCGGACTCGCCCGCCCCGACTGGCTCGACCCGCGCACGGACGTCTTCCGCGACGTCGCCGCCGCGTTCTACCGCCACCAGGAGGAGCTCTTCGGGCCCGTACGGCACCTGAAGATGGACCTGCTGCACGAGGGCGGCGACCCCGGCGACGTCCCCGTGCCCCAGGCCGCGCGCGCCGTCGAGGCCGCGCTCCAGACCGCCCGGCCCGGCGCGACCTGGGTCATCCTCGGCTGGCAGGAGAACCCGCGGCGCGACCTGCTCGACGGCCTGGCCCACCCCGACCGGATGCTCGTCGTCGACGGCCTGTCCGACCTGGAGCGGGTCACCGACCGCGAGGCGGACTGGGGCGGCGTGCCGTACGCCTTCGGCACCATCCCCAACTTCGGCGGCCGGTGGGGGTACCGCCCACGGGCGAAGCGCTGTGGGGGAGATCGGCGCCAAGACCCACATGTGGGCGGAGCGCTTCGCCGCCTGGCGCGACAAGCCGGGCAGCGCGTGCGCCGGCACCGCGTACATGCCGGAGGCCGCCGAGCGCGACCCGGCGGCGCTGGAGCTGTTCAGCGAGCTGGCGTGGCGGGCGGAGGCGGTGGACCGGGAGGAGTGGTTCGACGCGTACGCGGCCGTGCGCTACGGCGCCGAGGACGACGCGGCGCGCGCGGCGTTCGCGGCGCTGCGCACGACGGCGTACGCGATCTCCAGCGCCGACGGCCGCCCGCACGACTCGGTCTTCGCCGCCCGCCCGTCGCTGGACGCCCGCTCCGGCGCGTACTACGCGACCAAGACCCCGGCCTTCGACCTTGCCGAGTTCGACAAGGCGTTCGACGCGCTGCTGGACGTCGCCCCGCCGCTGCGCCGGTCGGACGCGTACCGCCACGACGTCGTCGACCTCGCCCGGCAGGCGCTCGCGAACCGGTCGCGGGTGCTGCTGCCGCAGCTGAAGGCGGCGTACGGGCGGAAGGACGCGGCGACGTTCCGCACGCTCTCCGACCTGTGGCTGAAGCTGATGGACCTCAGCGACGACGTCACCGGCGCGCACCGCGCGTTCCTCCTCGGCCCCTGGCTCGCCGACGCCCGCCGGATGGCCGCCGACGACGCCGAGGCCGCGCACCTGGAGCGCACCGCGCGGATCCTCGTCACCACCTGGGCCGACCGCCCCACCGCCGACGGCGGGCACCTCGCGGACTACGCGAACCGCGACTGGTCCGGGCTGATCCGCGACTTCCACGCGCCGCGCTGGCGCGCGTACCTGGAGGAGCTGCGGGACGCGCTGGCGGCGGGGCGCGAGCCGGAGCCCTTCGACTGGTACGCGGTCGAGGAGCCCTGGACCCGGCGGCGCAACCGCTACCCCGAGCGCCCCTCCGGCAACGCGCACGCCTTGGCGCGCCGCGTGCGCGACGTGCTGGCGGCGGCGCCGTATCAGGGGGTGGTGACGGCCGCGGCGGATCCGGCGGCCCTCGCGCCCGGCGGGACGGGGAAGCTGACGGCCGGGTTCCGCAACATGTGCGGGCTGGCGGCGACGGGCCCGGTGGAGCTGGAGCTGACCGGCCTCGACGCGACACCGCCGGGAGCGGTGTCCCTGCCGGGGGTGCCGGCGGCGGGGCGGACGGAGCACGCGTGGGAGGTACGGGCCCCGGGGGTGCCGGCGGCGGGGCGGACGGAGCACGCGTGGGAGGTACGGGCCCCGGCGGGGCCGCCGGCGGCGCCGCTGACGCCGCTGGCGTACGAGGTGCGCGCGGCGTACGCGATGGACGCGGGGCGCGAGCCGGTGACCGTGCACACGCCGGGGACGCTGTTCGTCGCCGGTCCGCTGGGCGACGACGTCGCGACGGTGACGACGAACGACGCCGTCTTCGGGCAGCTCGGCGACCGCTTGGGGGTACCGCCCACGCGCGAATTGCTGTGGGGGAGATCGACGGGGGCGGGGCGGACATGTGGAAGTCGAGGACGGAGTTCGGCGCGGTCTTCCGCCCGGGCGCGCTGGCCTCCGGCGGCTCGGTGACACTGACCGTCGACGCGCAGGCGCCGACCGGGCCGTGGGCGCGGGCGGGCATCGTCGCCCGCAACAACCTGCGGACGGCGGGCGCGGGCGGGTTCCTCAACCTGGCGGTCACGCCGGCGAACGGGGTGGTGCTGTCGTACGACTCGAACGGCGACGGGACGCTGGACACGTACCGGCGGGTGAAGGGCGTGACGGCGCCGGTCACGCTGCGGCTGACGCGGGCGGGCGCGGAGTTCACCGGGGAGTTCTCGACGGACGGCGGGTCGACGTGGCGGACGGTGGCGACGGTCGCGGTGCCGGGGACGGCGGCGGCGCAGGACGCGGGGCTGTTCATGTCGGCGGCGGCGGGGGTGCGCGGGACGGTGGAGTTCAGCGGGTGGACGAGCGGGTGAGCCGGGTCGCGCACCGTGGGCGGCGGCCGCCGCGCCCGGGGGCAGGGTGACCATCTGAGGATTCACTCGTTCTACCCAGCGTGGATCAGCAGGCCGTCACCGCCCAGGGGGCAGCGGAGCGGACACCGTTCGCGGACGCCGCCCCACCGCCCGTCGACGTGGAGCAGGCCGAGGCCGCGGTCGTCGAGCACTACGCGCACCTGACGCGGCTCGCGTACCTGCTGCTGCCGGCGGAGGAGAACCGCGGCAGGCGGGTGCTGGCCGCCCACGGCCTTGTCCAGCGGGCGCTGCCGCGCGGGCGCACCGCCCCCGGGGCGCCGGAGGCGCCGCGGCCGGGCGGCGCGGCGGACAGCGGCAGGGTGCCGCCGGCCGGGCCGGTGCCGGGCCCGCGGACGAACGGGGGCGGCCCCCGCGGGCGCGGGGCACCCGGCGCCCCGGACCGTGCCGCGGCGCCGGAGGACGCGGAAGCCGGTGGGCCGTACGGCGCGCAGGCCGGTCCCGGCGCCGACGACGCCGCGGGCGACACGTGGCGACCGGACGGCGGCGGGGGCGGCTACGCCTACGTACGGCTGCGGATCGTGCGGGCCGCGCTCGCCGCCGGGCGGCCGCGCGGGCCGCTGGGGCTGCCCCGGCCCGGCCGGCTCCCGAGCCCGCTGCCCCGGCTCTGGGGCCTGCGGCTCCACCCCCGCCCCGGCGGCTCCGACGAACTGGCCCTCGACCGCGCCCTCGCGGCGCTCGACGCGCCGGCCCGCGCCGCGTACGTCCTGCGCGGCCTCGAAGCGCTGCCCGACGCCGCCGTGCGGCGGACCCTCGCGGCGGCCGGCGCCGCGGACCCCGGGGCCGCGCTCGCCGCCGCCGGCCGCGTCGCGGAGCCGCCCGGCAGCGCGGAGCGGCGGCTGCTGCTCTCCCCCGAGTTCGACCCCTGCGCGTTGCAGGCCCGCCCCACCGACCTGCTACGGCGCCGCCAGCACACCCGCGCCGCGCTCGCCGCCGCCGCGGCCGTCGTCGCCGTCGTCGCCCTGCTCGGCGTCCCCGGCGCCGGGGACGGCGCGGACGGCGCCGCGGCACCCCCGTACACCCGCAACGCCTTCGCCGAGCAGGCACTCGACCCGGCGCGGCTCGCCGTCGCCGGCCGCGACGACTGGCGGCACGCCGGGCGCGCCGACTTCGCCGTCTGGCCCGCCCGCGGCGCCCGCACGGGCGACGCCGCGCTGCTGCGCCGGGCGCTGGCCGCCTGGGCCCGGCCCGGCGAGTCCGTACGGGTCTCCGCGACGCCCGGCACCGCCGCCGGGCCGCCCGCGGGCCCGCCGCGGCTGCTGTACGCGGGGGACGTCGACCGGGCGACGGTCGTCCTCTTCCACGACGGCCTCCGGCTCGTGCGGTACGCGGAGGTGCGGGGCGAACCGGGCGCCGCGGTGCTCGACTTCGCCCGCGCGGACGGCGCCGGCGCGGCGAACGCGCTCGCGGTCGTCGTCGCCAGGACCGACGGCGACGTGCGCTATCTGACCGCACCCTGGGTCTCCGGCGTCTCGCTGCGCGAGCTGCTGGACCCGGAGGCGGAGCCGCGGCGGGTGGGTCGCGCCCCGGACGGCGTGACCGATCCCGTACCGAGCCCGCCGCTGCCGGCCACCGTCCCCGACGAGAGCGGCGCGCCCCGGGGCGGGGAGACGGGCGGCGAGCGGCCGCAGGGCGGGCGGGCCGGCGGCGCCCCAGCGGCCGGCGCCCCCACCGGGACACCCGGCGCGCGGCCCCCCGCCGCCCGTCGGCCCTGCACCACCTGGCCCGCGCTGGAGCTGCGCACCCGGCCCTCCGCCGGGACCGGCGCGCCCGCGCAGCTGACCACCGACCTCGGCGAGCTGGTGCCCGCCCGGCTGACGTACGGCTCCCCCGCCGCCGCCACCGACGTCTCCGGCGCCGCCGCCCGCGACCGCTGGGCCCGTACCGCGTGCCACCTCGCCGCGCTCCGCGCCGGCGGCGTACGGACGGTGAACTCCTGGACGTTCGCCGGCCAGCCGCTGCCCGAGGCGGGCGGCACGGCCGCCTGGGTGTGCACCCGGGCCGAGACCTGGCGCGGCTCGGGCGGGGTGGCGCTGGCCCAGTTCCAGCCGCCGGCGGCCGAGGCGGGGCAGCAGGGCGCGGTGGCGGCCCGCGCGCGGGACACCACGGCGTGCGGGGTGCGGGCGCCGCACGCGCTGGCGGGGGTGCTGTGGAAGGCGCGCTCCGGCAGCTGGTACGTGCTGGCGGCGGGCAGCCGCGACGTCACGTCGGTCACCGCCTCCGGCGGCGTCAGCGACGCGGCGGAGGGCCGCTTCCTGGCCGCCCCGGCGGAGGAGGGCGCCCGCGCGGAGCTGACCGCGACGCTGACGGATGGCACGACGCTGCACCCCCCGTCGTAACAACCACCACGACAGCCCCACCACCGGCCGTACGGGGCCCGCCGTCACAGGCCCCCGGGCCCCGTAAGCCCGCGGGCCCCGTACCGCCGCGGACCCCGACCGTAAGCCCGCGAGCCCCGTAGGCCGCCGCCGCGCGCGGCCCGCGGGTCCCGTACGGCCACCGCCCCACACCACCGGCGCCGCGCGCGGCCGGGGCCCGTACGGCCGCCGCCCCACTCGCCACCGGCGCGTGCGGCCGGGGCGCGCCCCGGCCGTCCGCCCGCCGGCGATCCGCGCCCGGCCCCCGCCGCCCCCGCCCTCAGACCCGCGTCCCACCCGCGGACGCCCACCGCCGCCACCGCACCCCACGACCACCACCGTCCCCCACCTCGCCGCCATCCCCGCCCCGGCCACCACCGACGGGCCCCCGCCGCCCCCGCCCGCAGACCCGCGTCCTCACCCGCGGACACCCACCGCCGCCACCGCGCCCCGCCGCCATCCCCGCCCCGCGGCACTCCGCGGCCCTCCGCGGCACCCCGTACCCCGCCGCCCCCGCCGGAGGCGCCCCGCGGGGTGCGAAACCCGGGGGAAACTCCGTAGCGTGATACTGAGGGCTCGCGCCCGCGCCACCGAGTCACCTGCGAGGATGTGGACCATGGAGAAGCAGCAGGAGTTCGTGCTCAGGACCCTGGAGGAGCGCGACATCCGCTTCGTGCGGCTGTGGTTCACCGATGTGCTGGGGTTCCTGAAGTCCGTCGCCGTCGCCCCCGCCGAGCTTGAGCAGGCGTTCGACGAGGGCATCGGCTTCGACGGCTCCGCCATCGAGGGCTTCGCCCGCGTGCACGAGTCGGACATGCTCGCCAAGCCCGACCCCGGCACCTTCCAGGTGCTGCCGTGGCGCGCGGAGACCCCCGGCACCGCCCGCATGTTCTGCGACATCCTCATGCCCGGCGGGTCCCCGTCCTTCGCCGACCCGAGGTACGTGCTCAAGCGGATCCTCGCCAAGACCTCCGATCTGGGCTTCACCTTCTACACGCACCCGGAGATAGAGTTCTTCCTCCTCGACAAGAAGCCCGTCGACGGCAGCCGCCCGGTGCCCGCGGACAACTCCGGCTACTTCGACCACACCCCCCAGAACGTCGGTATGGACTTCCGCCGCCAGGCGATCACGATGCTGGAGTCGATGGGCATCTCGGTGGAGTTCTCGCACCACGAGGGCGCCCCCGGCCAGCAGGAGATCGACCTGCGCTACGCGGACGCGCTGACCACCGCGGACAACATCATGACGTTCCGGTTGATCATGAAGCAGGTGGCGCTGGAGCAGGGTGTGCAGGCGACGTTCATGCCGAAGCCGTTCTCGGAGTACCCGGGCTCCGGGATGCACACGCACCTGTCGCTCTTCGAGGGCGACCGCAACGCCTTCCACGAGTCCGGCTCGGAGTTCCAGCTGTCGAAGGTGGGCCGCTCCTTCATCGCCGGGCTGCTGCGGCACGCCGCGGAGGTCTCCGCGGTGACGAACCAGTGGGTCAACTCGTACAAGCGCATCTGGGGCGGTTCCCAGCGCACCGCGGGCGCGGGCGGGGAGGCGCCGTCGTACATCTGCTGGGGCCACAACAACCGCTCCGCGCTCGTCCGCGTCCCGCTCTACAAGCCGGGCAAGACGGGCTCCACCCGCATCGAGGTCCGCTCCCTCGACTCCGGCTGCAACCCCTACCTGGCGTACGCGATGCTGCTGGCCGCCGGCCTCAAGGGCATCGAGGAGGGCTACGAGCTGCCGCCGGGCGCCGAGGACGACGTCTGGGCGCTGACGGACGCGGAGCGCCGCGCGATGGGCATCGAGCCGCTGCCGCAGAACCTCGGCGAGGCGATCGCGCTGATGGAGCGCAGCGAGATCTGCGCGGAGACGCTCGGCGAGCACGTCTTCGACTTCTTCCTGCGGAACAAGAAGCAGGAGTGGGAGGAGTACCGCTCCGAGGTCACGGCCTTCGAGCTGCGCAAGAACCTCCCGGTGCTGTAGGCGGCGTCCGCCGCCGTAAGCTCGTAGCGGCGTGATCACGGGACGGGAGGCGGTGCGCGCGATGGCGGTTCCGCAGGGGCGCAGGAGCAGCGCGTTCACCCGGTTGCTGCGGTACGGCTTCGGCGAGCCGGCCGACGCCGGGCGGCTGCTGGAGTCCACGGCGCTCGACGGCGTACGGGACGACCCCGTGCTGCTCGACGCGCTGGGCGGCACCGCCGACCCGGACCGGGCGCTGCTGGGGCTGGTGCGGCTCGCGGAGGCGCTGGCGCCGGAGCGGCGGCAGGCGCTCCTCGACACGCTGGTGGCGGCCAAGCCGCTGCGGGACCGGCTGCTGGGGGTGCTCGGGGCGTCCGAGGCGCTGGGGGACCATCTGGCCCGGCATCCGGACGACTGGGAGTCGCTGGTCACGTACGAGGCCGCCGACCTGCACCCGACGACGGGGGAGTTCGAGCGGGCGCTCGCGGAGGGCGTGTGGGGGGCGCGGGGCGCGGAGCTGCCGCGGGCGGACGCGCTGCGGGTCGCGTACCGGCGGGCGCTGCTGGGGATCGCCGCCCGCGATGTGTGCGGGACGACGGACGTGGTGCAGGCCGCCGCGGAGCTGGCGGACCTGGCGACGGCGACGCTGCGGGCGGCGCTGGAGATCGCCTCGGAGGAGGAGCCGGAGGACGCCGCGCGGTGCCGGCTGGCGGTGATCGGGATGGGCAAGTGCGGCGGGCGGGAGCTGAACTACGTCTCGGACGTCGACGTCATCTTCGTCGCCGAGCCCGCCGACGCCGCCGAGGCCGCCGACGAACGCGCCGCCCTCCAGGCCGCGACCCGCCTCGCCGCCCGCCTCATGCGCGTCTGCTCGGACACCACCGCCGAGGGCACCATCTGGCCGGTCGACGCCAACCTCCGCCCGGAGGGCCGCAACGGCCCCCTCGTCCGCACCCTCTCCTCCCACCTCGCGTACTACCAGCGCTGGGCCAAGACCTGGGAGTTCCAGGCGCTGCTCAAGGCCCGCCCGGTCGCCGGCGACACCGCGCTGGGCGAGGCGTACGCGGACGCCATCGCGCCGATGGTGTGGCAGGCGGCGGAGCGCGAGAACTTCGTGCCGGACGTGCAGCAGATGCGCCGCCGGGTGGTCGCGAACATCCCCGCGGCCCAGCTGGACCGGGAGCTGAAGCTGGGCCCCGGCGGGCTGCGCGACGTGGAGTTCGCGGTGCAGCTGCTCCAGCTCGTGCACGGCCGCGCCGACGCCTCGCTGCGCAGCGGCACGACGCTCGACGCGCTGGCCGCGCTCGCCGCCGGCGGTTACGTCGGCCGCTCCGACGCCGCCGCGCTGGACGCCGCGTACCGCTTCCTGCGCTCCCTGGAGCACCGCATCCAGCTGCGGATGCTCCGCCGTACGCACCTGGTGCCGGAGGGCGAGCACGAGCTGCGGGCGCTGGGCCGCTCGCTGGCCCGCCTGCTGCCCGACGAGGGCCGCGGCGACCCCGTCCCGCAGCTGCGGAAGGCGTGGCGGCGGCACGCGTTCGAGGTGCGGCGGCTGCACGAGAAGCTGTTCTACCGCCCGCTGCTGAACGCGGTCGCCCGGCTCGCGCCCGGGGAGGTGCGGCTGACGCCGGGCGCCGCCCGGGAGCGGCTGGTGGCCCTGGGGTACGAGGATCCGGCCGCGGCGCTGCGCCATCTGGAGGCGCTGACGTCGGGGATGAGCCGGAAGGCGGCGATCCAGCGGACGCTGCTGCCGGTGCTGCTCGGCTGGTTCGGCGACTCGGCCGACCCGGACGCGGGGCTGCTCAACTTCCGCAAGGTCTCGGACGCGCTGGGCAGCACGCCCTGGTACCTGCGCCTGCTGCGCGACGAGGGCGCGGCGGCGGAGAACCTGGCCCGGGTGCTGTCCGCCGGCCGGCTCGCGCCGGACCTGCTGCTGCGCGCGCCGGAGGCGGTGGCGCTGCTCGGCGACGAGCAGGGGTTGCGGCCGCGCGGGCGGGCGCACCTGGAGCAGGAGACGCTGGCGGCGGTGGGGCGGCACGCGGACCCGGAGACGGCGGTGGCGGCGGCCCGCGGGGTGCGGCGGCGGGAGCTGTTCCGTACCGCGGCGGCGGACCTCATCGACGCGTACGGGGCGTACGGGGCGCAGGCGCCCGGCGGCGAGGACCCCGGGAGCGCCGACGCCGCGCGGCGCCCGGACGGCGACGACGCGGACGGCGGGGACGACGCGGATGGGCACGCCCGGATGGCCGCCGCCGTCGACCGCACCGGCGACGCCCTCAGCGACCTCAACGCCGCCACCGTCGCCGGCGCCCTGCGCGCCGCGACCGCCGCCCGCTGGGGCGACACGCTGCCGACGCGGTTCGCGGTGATCGGCATGGGCCGCTTCGGCGGCCACGAGCTGGGCTACGGCTCGGACGCCGACGTGCTCTTCGTCCACGAGCCGCGCGACGGGGTCTCGGACGAGGAGGCGAGCGCCGCGGCGTTCGCCGTCGCCAACGAGCTGCGCCGGCTGTTGCAGCTGCCCAGCGCCGACCCGCCGCTGCTGGTCGACGCCGACCTGCGGCCGGAGGGCAAGTCGGGGCCGCTGGTGCGGACCCTCGGGTCGTACGCGGCGTACTACCGGCGCTGGTCGCTGACGTGGGAGAGCCACGCGCTGCTGCGCGCCGAGCCGGTCGCGGGCGACGCGGGGCTCGGGGCGCGGTTCACGGAGCTGATCGACCCGCTGCGCTACCCGGAGGGCGGGCTCGGCGAGGACGCCGTACGGGAGATCCGGCGGCTGAAGGCGCGGATGGAGGCGGAGCGGCTGCCGCGCGGCGCGGACCCGGCGCTGCACGCGAAGCTGGGGCGCGGCGGCCTCGCGGACGTGGAGTGGACGGTGCAGCTGTTGCAGTTGCAGCACGCGCGCGAGGTGCCGGCGCTGCGGACGACCCGCACCCGCGCGGCGCTGGCCGCGGCGCTGGCGGCGGGGCTGCTGGGCGCGGAGGACGCGCGGATACTGGACGACGCCTGGCTGCTGGCGACGCGGCTGCGCAACGCGGTCATGCTGGTCCGCGGCCGGCCGGGGGACACCTTCCCGGCGGCCGAGCGCGAACTCGGGGCGGTGGCGCGTTACTTCGGCTACGGGCCGGGGCAGGCCGGCGAGCTGCCGGAGGAGTACCGGCGGACGACGCGGCGGGCGCGCGCGGTGGTGGAGCGGCTCTTCTACGGCGACTGAGGCGCCGTTCGGCCGTCCGGGGGACGGTTCGGCGGGCCGTTCGTACCATCGCGCCGCGTTCGAGCGATTTGCCCTTTTTGTCCGCCCGGCCCGCTGGTAGACCGGCCGCACGGAGGACCGGGCGGCAGCGGCAGGGTGGTGACACGGGATGCGTACGGCGATCGCCTCCGCGGCGCTGGCCGCGGGCCTGCTGGCGTCCCTCGCCCCGGCGCCGCCGCTGTCCCCCGCGGGACCGCCCGCGGGGGACGCGCCGTCGTCGCCGGTCCGCCTCGCCCTCGACACCCGCCCGGCGCGGGACGGCGGCACGACGTACGCGATCACGGTGCGCAACACCTCCGGGTCGGACGCCCCGCACGGCCTCGTCACCCAGCTCCTCCCCGACGCGCTGGGCTACGTCTCCGCGCGCCCCCGGGCCCGTACGACCGGCCGCCAGGTCACGTGGCGCCTCGCGCTGCCGGCGGGCAGCAGCCGGGTGCTGACGGTGACCGCCGCGCCCGACCGGACCGAGGACAACGGCGCGCCCGCCCCGTCGGCGCCGCGCCCCTACGACGCGCCCGCCGCGGCGGACGCCGCCGACGGCGTACGGGCCGCCGAACGGCGCGCCGACGCCGGGGACGGGCGCCCCGCGTCCGCCACCACGGTCTGCTTCCAGGGCGGCGCCGGCGGCCGGTGGCTCACCTGCACCAGCGCCGGGGACGACTGGCCCCCGGAGTCCTGGGTCTCCTCGAACAAGGTCTACGCGGCCGTCAGCGCCGCCGCCGCGCTCGTCGTCGGCACCGCCGGGATCGTGGTGCTGCGGCGCCGCCGCGCCCGGGACACGGACGACGACCGGACGCCGCGCTGACCGCGCGCCGCGCTAGGGGGACGCCACCGTCCGTGGCAGCCGGTACGCGATCGTCCCGTACCAGGCGAACGAGACCGTGAAGCCGAAGGCGAGGCAGATGACGCCGCCGACCGCGTCCATCCAGAAGTGGTTCGCCGTCGCCATGATGACCACCAGCGTCAGGACCGGGTACAGCACGCCCAGCAGCTTGATCCACAGCGGCTTCGCCAGCACCGCGATGGTGATGCCCGCCCACACCGACCAGCCGACGTGCATCGACGGCATGGCCGCGTACTGGTTCGAGACGTTGGCGAGGTTGCCCGACGACGTCGAGCCCAGGGTCTCGTGCACCCGCACGGTGTCGATGAAGTCCATGCCCTCCATCAGCCGGGGCGGCGCCAGCGGGAAGCTGTAGTAGCCGACGAGGGCGAAGCAGGTGGTGACCGCGAGCGCGAGGCGGACGGCGGCGTAGCGGCCGGGCTGGCGGCGGTAGAGCCAGACGAGCACGCCGAGGGTGACGACGTAGTGGAGCGTGCCGTAGTAGTAGTTCATCGACACGATGAGCCAGGTGACGCCGTCGACCGCGTGGTTCAGCGAGCGTTCGAAGGCCAGCCCCAGGTCCTCCTGGAAGCTCCAGATGCGGTCCGCGTTCCGCTGCGCCTGCGCCGCCTGGTCGGGCGCGGCGTTGCGGATGATGGAGTACGTCCAGTAGACGAGCGCCACCAGCATGATCTCGAACCACAGCCGCGGCGGGCGCGGCGAGCGCATCCGGCCGAGCAGGGCGCGGAGCCTCTCCCGGGACGCCGACGAGACACGGCGTCCCCCCTCGGCGTCCGGGTCGGCGGGGGGTACGGGTGTCCGCCGGTCCTGGAGAGTCCTCGCAATCTCCGCTGGCCGGGGAGCAAGGTCCCGGGAATACGACGCGCCCATGGGCAGACAGTTTGCCAGACGGCGGGAGGTCGTCAGATCATCCCCCGGTGCCGCATGGGGGCCGGCACCTCCACCCTGGGCCGTACCGGACGCCGCCGTGACGGGTCCCGCACCGGTGGGGAGGGACGGCGCGGGACCCTGCTCGCGGGGTGTGCCGGGCGCGTACCCGCGCGGTCAGGCGACGGGCCGCAGCCAGCCGCTCAGCAGCACGGTGCCCTCGCCGAACCTGCGGTCCAGCTCGCGCCGCAGCTCCGGGGTGGCGGCGACGACCTCGACGGCGACGGCGTTGCGCACCGGGTCGACGGCGGAGCTGAGCATGCCGTCGACGTCCCTGTCGACCTGCTCCTGGACGCGGCTCAGCTCGTCCTCGGTGTGCTCGGCGCCGACGACGCACAGCGGTCCGTCCCACAGGGCCCGCAGCTCGCGCTCCGCGGCGTCCGGCCCGCCGCCGTCGCCGGCGAACCGGAGGTTCACGACGTCGCCGTCGAGCCAGGCCCCGGCGTAGCCGGGCATCTGCTGCGCCCGGTCCAGCACCCGCTGCCGGGCGCGGCCGCCGGCTCCGCCGGGGTCCCCGCCGCCGTCCTTCAGCTCCTCGCAGGGCGTGGCGCGGTCCGCGGCGCCGTCGCCGGGCGCGTCCGGCGGCGCGGACGTGTCGGCGGGCCGCGGCTTCTCGACGGGGGTGAAGCGCTCGCCGTCCCAGGTGCCGACGAGGACCAGCGGGTCGGTGTACGTGGTGCCGCTCTGCCGGTGCGCGCGTACGTCGTCCCAGCGCCAGCCGACGACGTCGGGGCCGCCGCACGTCGGCGGCATCGACGTGGCGATCGTGCGGCAGAGCTGGGGTCCGTGCTCGCCGTTCGCCAGGACCGTGGCCCGGACGCGGTAGAGCTGGGCGGCCCCGTCGCCGGCGCGGCGGTCCTCGTCCCCGGCGGGCCCGGAGGAGTCCTGGGAGCCGCAGCCCGCGGCGAGCACCGCGGTGGCGACGGCCGCGGCCGCGGCCGCGGAGATGCGTGGGGGGCTCGTTCGGTTCATGCCACTCGGACGGGCCCGCTCCGCGTCGGGTTCCATCCGGGCCGGGGGCGCGGCGGGCGCTCAGCCGTCGAGCGCGGCGCGGATCAGCCGGGCGGTGCCGGCGGCGTGCTCGTCGTCCCGGTAGGTCGTCCGCGGCCAGAAGAAGCCGCGCAGCCCGTCCTTGCGGTTGCGCGGCACGACGTGCACGTGCAGGTGCGGCACGGACTGGCTGACCCGGTTGTTCACGGCGACGAACGACCCCGCCGCGGCCATGGCCTTCTCCACCGCGGCGGTCAGCCGCCGGACCCGTACGAAGAAGGGGCCCACCTCCGGCTCCGGCAGGTCGGTGAGGGTCTCCACGTGGCGGCGCGGGACCAGCAGGACGTGGCCGGCGAACAGCGGCCGGGTGTCGAGGAAGGCCACGGCCACGTCGTCCTCGAAGACCCGGTGGCTCGGGAGTTCGCCGGCGGCGATGTCACAGAAGAGGCAGCTCACCGCTCCAGTCAACACCGGGCCGGGGACATCGCGGGGCGTACGGCGGGCAGATGCAGCGCACGCGGCCGCAGTGCGGGCAGACGGGCACAAGCGCGTTCATGGCACCCAATGTCGGCCGCCCGCCTGAGCATCAGGTGAGAACCGGATGCGTAATCGCTGAAGTCCCGGCTGTTGACACCGCCCGCGGCTGTGACTAAGTACCTCGGTTAACTGTTCGGTAACCACCCGTTGGAGGCCCCTGTGCGCGCTCGGCTCACGGTCCTGACCACCGTCGCGGCGCTCACGCTCGGTCTCCTCGCCCCCACCGCGCTCGCCGGGGAGCCGTCCCGTACCGGACAGCCGGCCCGCGGCGGACCCGAACGCGGCGGCTGCGACCCCATCGCGCCCGCGGACTGCCTGCTGCCGTTCCCCAACGACTGGTACACCGAGCGCGACCGCCGGACCGGCACCGGCCGCCGGGTCGCCTTCGAGCCGTCCGCCATGCCCGCCAACGCCGCCGGCACCCGCATCGACCCCGCCGAGTGGAACCGCGCCGACGGCTTCTCCCCCGGCTCGATGATCCTCGCCCACGTGCCCGGCCTCGACCTCGGCGAGACCGGCGCCGCGCCGCTCACCGACATCGGCGCCTCCCTCGACCGCGACGCCCCGATCGTGCTCCTCGACGCCGACACCGGCGAGCGCCACCCGTACTGGGCGGAGCTGGACGCCAACGCCACCGACCCGGCCCGGCAGGCGCTCATCGTCCGCCCCGCGCGCAACCTCGAAGAGGGCCACCGCTACGTCGTCGCGCTGCGCGGCCTCAGGGACGGCGACGGCCGCGCCATCCCCGCCCCCGCCTCCTTCCGCCGCGTCGACGGCCGCCCCCTGCGCGGCCACGACCCGCTCCACGAGCGCCAGCGCGACCACCGCCAGGTGCGCCGCGACCTGGCCCGCGCCGGCGTCTCCGCCCGCGGCCTGTACCTGGCCTGGGACTTCACCGTCGCCAGCGAGCGCGGCCTGAGCGAGCGCATGCTGCACATCCGCGACGACTCCTTCGCCCGCCTCGGCAAGGGCGTCCCCGAGCATCTCGTGTACGAGGTGAAGGACCACCCGGCGGACGACCCGATAGCCCGCACCGTCCGCGGCGTCTACAACGTGCCCAGCTACCTCGACGCCCCCGGCGGCCCGCCCGGCTCCGGCTTCCACCGCGACGGCGACGGCAAGGACGCGCTGCCCGCCCGGCTGCCCGGCAACAAGCAGGTGGTCCCGTTCCAGTGCGAGGTCCCGCGCGCCGCCCTCGACGGCAGCGGCGACGCCGGCCGGCCGGTGCTCTACGGCCACGGGCTCCTCGGCAACGAGACCCAGGTCGGCTCCGGTACGCAGCGCGAGCTGGCGGCCCGCGGCAACTTCGTCATGTGCGCCACGAAGTGGCAGGGCATGGCGGACGAGGACATCCCCTTCATCGCGGCCACGCTCCAGGACCTCGGCCGCTTCCCGGCGGTCGCCGACCGGTTGCAGCAGGGCGTCCTGAACACCCTCTGGCTCGGCCGCCTGATGCGCCACCCGGACGGGCTCGCCGCGAACGACGCCTTCCGCGGCGCGGGCGGCGCCCCGGCCGTCGACGTCCGGGCCCGGCTCGGCTACGTCGGCCACAGCCAGGGCGGGATCATGGGCGGCATGTACACCGCGGTGGCGCAGGACAGCACCCGCGCCGTGCTGGGCGTCCCGGCGATGAACTACAGCACGCTGCTCAACCGCAGCGTCGCCTTCGCGCCGTTCCAGCAGATCCTCGACCGGGCCTACCCCGACAAGCTCACGCAGCAACTCGGCTTCGCGCTCATGCAGATGCTCTGGGACCGCGGCGAGGCCAACGGCTACGCCCACCACATGACGTCCGACCCGCTGCCGGGCACACCGCGCCACCGGGTGCTCATGCACGTCGCGTACGGCGACCACCAGGTCTCCCCCACCGCCGCCGAGGTGCAGGCGCGCACGGTCGGCGCCCGGATCCACTCCCCGGCGGTGGCCGACGGCCGCAACCCCGACGTGGCGCCGTACTGGGGGATACCGGAGCTGCGCCACCCCTACGCCGGTTCCGGGATCGTCGTCTGGGACAGCGGCAGCCCGTACCAGCCGCTCTCCAACACCCCGCCCGCCGGGGGCCGCGACCCGCACGGTGACCCGCGCAGCTCTCCGGCCGCGCAGCGGCAGATGGTCGAGTTCCTGGACACCGGCCGGATCGTCGACGTCTGCGGCGGCGCGCCCTGCACGGCCGCGCCCGCGGGGTGAGCCGCGGGCGATGAGCGCCCGCGGCCCCCGTACGATCGGCCCATGACTTCGAGTGCGCAGAACACCCCGCCCGCCCGCAGGGACCCGTGGGAGCTGCCCGACGTCTCCGGCCTCGTCGTCGGCGTGCTCGGCGGCACCGGCGACCAGGGCCGGGGGCTGGCCTGGCGGCTGGCGCGGGCCGGGCAGCGGGTCGTCGTCGGCTCCCGCAAGGCGGAGCGGGCCGAGGCGACGGCGGCCGAGCTGGGGAGCGGCGTCGAGGGCGCCGGCAACGCGGAGTGCGCGCGGCGCAGCGACGTGGTGATCGTCGCGGTGCCGTGGGACGGGCACGAGGCGACGGTGCGCTCGCTGCGCGACGAGCTGGCGGGCAAGCTGGTCGTCGACTGCGTGAACCCGCTGGGCTTCGACAAGAAGGGCGCGTACCCGATCCGCCCCGCCGAGGGCAGCGCGGCCGAGCAGGCGGCGGCGCTGCTGCCCGAGTCGCGGGTCACGGCGGCGTTCCACCACCTGTCGGCGGTGCTGCTGCGGGACCCGGAGGTGGAGCGGATCGAGACGGACGTGATGGTGCTGGGCGAGTCCCGCGAGGACACGGACGTCGTGCAGGCGCTGGCCGGGCTGGTCCCGGGGATGCGCGGCGTGTACGCGGGCCGGCTGCGCAACGCGCACCAGGTGGAGTCGCTGGTGGCGAACCTGATCTCGGTCAACCGGCGCTACCGCGCGCACGCCGGGGTGCGGCTCACGGACGTCTGAGAACGCGCGGGGGCGGTGCGGGGCGGCCCCGGCGTGGAGGCACAATGGATCCGCCCGCCGTACCCCCCGAGGAGCCCGCCCCCATGCCGTCCGAGCCGTCCGCGCCGTCCCCGCGCACGCCCGCCCGCGCCGAGCCGAGCAGGCTCGCCGTCTTCACCGCCGTCGTGTGCGTGCTGTCGGTCGCCGCGGCGGTGGTGTCGTTCGCCCAGGGCTACTGGATCGGGGCGGTCTGGGTGCTGCTGGCCGGGCTCTCGTCGAACATGACCTGGTTCTACGTACGCCGCGCGCGCCTGGCCCGCGCCGCCGGGCAGGGCCCGGCGGAGGGCTAGCCCGCGGCCGGGCCCGGGCCGGGGCCGGGAGCCGGGGGCTCAGGCCGTACGGCGGCGGCCCCAGCCGAAGAAGTACACCGCCGCGCCCAGCGAGACCGCGAAGACGCCGCTCGCGGCGACCGCCGGCCAGGCGTCGTCGCCGCGCACGGCGGGGGATCCCGGGGAGCCCATCGCGGGGGCGCGGCCGGGGTTCTTGCCGTCGCCGGTCGCGTGCGGCGCGTCCTGCTGTACGGGGACGTGGGCGGCGGCCTGCGCCGCGGCGGGCGGCTGGAGCGCCGCGGCGGGGGCGGCGACGGCCGCCCAGAGCAGCGGCGCGGCGAGGCCGGTGAGCAGCAGGCTGCGGCCGGGGTGTGCGGGCTGTCCGGGCTGTCCGGGGGACATGGGCGGGGTTCCTCTCCACGGGGCCGGCGTCTTCCCGTCAGCGTCCGCGCGGCCCCCGCCCGCGCCGCGTCGGCACGACGGCGGGCACCCGCATGCAGTTAATAAGATCACCGCATCGGCGCATCATCCTCGCGCCCGGGGAGCCCGCCGTCCCGCCGCCGCGTCAGTGGAAGGTGTGCTCCTCCGCCGGGAACGCGGCCCCGCCGACGTCCTCCGCGAAGGCCCGGGCGGCGTCGCCGAGGGTCTCCCGCAGCCGCGCGTACTGCTTGACGAAGCGCGGCAGCTTCCCGCCGGTGAGCCCCGCCATGTCGGTCCAGACGAGCACCTGCGCGTCGGTGTCCGGCCCGGCGCCGATGCCGATCGTCGGGATCTGCAACGAGCGGGTCACCTCGGCCGCCAGCTCCGCCGGCACCAGCTCCAGCACCACCGCGAACGCGCCCGCCTCCTGCGCGGCCTTCGCGTCGCGCACCAGCCGGTGGGCGTCCTCGTCGGAGCGGCCCTGGACCCGGTAGCCCATGGCGTTGACGGACTGCGGGGTGAGGCCGAGGTGGGACATCACCGGGATGCCGGACTCCACCAGCAGCTCGGTCTGGGCCAGCGACCGCTCGCCGCCCTCCAGCTTCACCGCGCCCACGCCGGCGTCCTTGACCAGCCGCGTCGCCGAGCGGAGCGCCTGGACCGGGCCCTCCTGGTACGAGCCGAACGGCAGGTCGCCGACGACCAGCGCGCGCCGCGTGCCGCGGACCACGGCGGCGGAGAGCATGGTCATCTCGTCCAGCGTCACCGGCACGGTGGTGTCGTAGCCGAGGTGGACGTTGCCCATGGAGTCGCCGACCAGCAGCACGGGGATCCCGGCCTCGTCGAAGATGCCGGCGGTGGTCGAGTCATACGCGGTCAGCATGGGCCACTTCTCGCCGCGCTCCTTGGCGGCGGCGAGGTCCCGGACCGTCACCCGGCGAACCCGGTTGCTTCCGGCCCCGCCGTCCCCGCCGTACAGCGCGGGGGTGGCGCCGGCGCCGCCGGACGGCTTGCGGGCATGCGAAACGTGCGTCATCGCAAACGCTCCTTCGTCATCTCGAGGCGCCCTGACGGCGTCCCCGGACCACTTCCATGCTGGCACGTCCCCCGGGCGAACGACACCCCCGCCCCGGCACGTGTGCGGAAGGTCGCACGCCCGCCCGCGGCAGGCTCTTGACCTGCTGTTTGCCCCTTGACCGCGGCTTTGCCGGGCCTTGGGGAGACAAAACGGCGGGGTCCCGGAACCGGCGTTAGCGTGGACATCATGGACACCGCGAACCACGTGGCGCCGGCCGTCCACCGCCGTCGCTGGCTCATCCTCGGCGTACTCGTCTTCAGCCTGATCGTCGTCGTCCTCGACAACTCCATCCTCAACGTCGCGATGAAGACCATCGCCACCCCGCCGCCCACCGGGCTGGGCGCCAGCCAGAGCGAGCTGGAGTGGGCCATCGACGCGTACACCCTGGCCTTCGCGGGCCTGCTGTTCACCGCGGGCGTCGTCGGCGACCGGGTGGGGCGCAAGCGGGTGCTGCTGTCCGGCATGGTCGTCTTCGGCGTGGGCTCGGTGCTCGCCGCGTTCTCCGGCAGCCCGGCCGAGCTGATCGCCTTCCGCTCGCTGATGGGCGTGGGCGGCGCGTTCGTCATGCCCGCCACGCTGGCGATCATCGTGAACGTCTTCGAGCGCGACGAGCAGCCGAAGGCCATCGGCATCTGGGCCGGCTCGGTGGGCCTGGCCATCGCCATCGGGCCGATCACCGGCGGGCTGCTGCTGGAGCACTTCTGGTGGGGCTCGGTCTTCCTGGTCAACGTGCCGGTGATCGCCATCGCGCTGGTCGGCATGGTGCTGCTGGTGCCCGACTCCAAGGACCCGGCCCCCGGCCGGGTCGACCCCACCGGCGTGCTGCTGTCCATCGCCGGCCTGGTGCTGATCGTCTACGGCGTGGTCCGCGGCGGCCAGCTCGCCGACTTCACCGCGCCCGGGGTCTGGAGCACGATCCTCGGCGGCGTGGTCGTCCTCGGGCTCTTCGTCGTGTCCGAGGCCCGCAGCCGGCACCCGGCGCTCGACATGCGGTGGTTCCGTAACCCGGCGTTCTCGGCCGCGGTCGCCGTGATCGGGCTGGTGTTCTTCGCGCTCATGGGCGTGACGTTCTTCATGGTCTTCTACATCCAGAGCGTGCGCGGCTTCTCGCCGCTGGAGTCCGGGCTGCTCCTGCTGCCGCTGGCCGTCGCCCAGCTGATCTTCGCGCCGCGGTCCCGGCTGGTCGTCGACCGGTTCGGCGCCCGGGCGGTGTGCACGGTGGCGATGCTGGTCATCGCCGCCTCCTTCACCGGCTTCCTGCTGCTGGACGAGTCGTCGCCGATCTGGGTGCTGGAAGTGCTGTTCTTCCTCATGGGCACGGCCATGGCGCACGTCATGCCGCCCGCCACCGTCTCGATCATGCAGTCGCTGCCGCGCGAGAAGGCCGGGTCCGGCTCCGCGGTCAACAACACCTTCCGGCAGGTCGGCGGCGCGCTCGGGGTCGCCGTGCTCGGCTCGCTGATGTCGTCGGTCTACCGCGGCCGGCTGGAGCTGCCGGCCGGTGCGCCGCACGAGGCGGGCGAGTCGATCGAGGCCACCCGCACCTTCGCGGAGCGCGCCGGGCCCGCCGGGAAGGAGCTGATGACGCACGCGGACGGCGCGTTCGTCACGGCGATGCACGTGACCTCGCTGGCGGCGGCGGGAGCGGCGCTGCTGGGCGCGGCGGTGGCCGCGGCGTTCCTGCCGG
The DNA here is from genome assembly GCF_048656465.1 of Streptomyces sp. MAR4 CNX-425. Lineage (NCBI taxonomy): Bacteria > Bacillati > Actinomycetota > Actinomycetes > Kitasatosporales > Streptomycetaceae > Streptomyces > Streptomyces sp. MAR4 CNX-425. The sequence continues at coordinate 686,598 of NZ_JBMDLF010000001.1, forward strand.
CGAAGGACCGGGGCGGGACGGAACCGGCGCGGGGCGGGGAGGACGCGGCGGCGAGGCCGAAACAGGCGGCGGGCCCGCGCCGACGGCGTACGTTCACCTGACCGGGGAAATGTCCCCGTTTCGCTACGGTGACCTTCCGGCCCGGCCCATCCGCAACTCGCGGCACCGTCCCGCTCGTCGGATAAGGGGTGACGGGGGCGGACCGGCAAGGGCAGTGACGTGAGGAACAGCGCATGACGCACGTGGACATGGCGGAGAGCGGCCGGGACACCGCGGCCGCGGACACGGCCGGCCCCGCGGAGTCACGCGCGGTGTACTGGCGCCGCCGCCTCCGCGAGGGCCTGGGCCCGGGCACCTGGCGCCGCGGCCTGGTGATCGCCGTGCTGGCGCTGCTGACCGGCTTCGTGATGCTGGGCCACTCGGCGATCCCCAACCGGGTCGGCAACCTGGGCAGCCTGGTCGAGACGTTCCTGCCGTGGTTCGGGCTGGCCGTCCCGGTGCTGCTGGTGTGCGCGCTGTGGCGGCGGTCGCTGACCGCGATGTGCGCGCTGGTGCTGCCGGCGTTCGTCTGGTTCAACCTCTTCGGCGGGCTGATCACCGACAAGACGTCGGGCGGCGGCGACCTGACCGTCGTCAGCCACAACGTCGCCGAGGAGAACACCGACGCCACCGGCACCGCCCGCAAGCTGGTGGAGTCCGGCGCCGACGTGCTCGCCCTCCAGGAGGTCACCCGGGACAACAGGGCGGCGTACGAGGACGGCCTCGCGGCGGCGTACCCGTATCACGAGGTGGCGGGGACCGTCGGGGTGTGGAGCAAGTACCCGCTGTCCGACACCCGGCCCGTGGACCTCCGCATGGGCTGGACCCGGGCGCTGCGCACCACCGTCACCACCGACCGCGGCCCGCTCGTGCTCTACACCGCCCACCTGCCGTCCGTGCGGGTGAAGGCCGACGCCGGGTTCACCGCCAACCGCCGCGACGCCAGCGCCCACGCCCTCGGCGAGGCCATCAAGGCCGAGCCGGCCGAGCGCGTGCTCCTGCTCGGCGACCTCAACGGCACCATGAACGACCGGGCGCTGGCGAACGTCACCTCGCAGATGCGCTCCGCGCAGGGCGCGGCGGGCAACGGCTTCGGCTTCAGCTGGCCGGCCGGCTTCCCGATGGCGCGGATCGACCAGATCCTGCTGCGCGGCGTGGAGCCGGTCAGCTCCGAGGTGCTGGGCGAGACGGGCAGCGACCACCGCCCGGTACGGGCCTCGGTGGACCTGTGACCGCGCCTCCGGGCGGTCAGTACGGCGTGGCCGCGCGGGCCTCGTCGAGCGCGGCCACCGCGGTGTCGATGTCGGCGGCGCGGGTGCGGTGGCTGGTGACGCACAGCCGGATCGCGGGGCGGCCGTCGAGCCGTACGGTGCTGATCCAGGCCCGCCCGCCGCGTACGACGTGCGCGACGACCGCGGCGTGCCACGCGCCGCTGCGCTCGGCGCCCCGCGCCTCGGCGCCGGGGTCGGCGACGCACACCACCGGCAGCGCGGTGTCGTTGACGCGCCGCCAGCCGCCCGCGGCCAGCCGGCGGGCGAGCAGGCCGCCCAGCTCGGTGTCGCGTTCCAGCTGCCGGGCGAAGCCGTCCCGGCCGGCCGCGGCCAGCGCCAGGAACACCTTCAGCCCGGCGAACCTGCGGGACCACTGCACGCCGCTCCGGTACGGGTCCGGGGCCGCGGCGCTGTCCGGGGGCATGTAGGCGGTGGCCACCCGGAAGCTGTCGGCCAGCGCGGCGGGGTGCGGGGTGAGGAAGACGCCGGCGCCCATGGGGGCGGAGAGCCACTTGTGCGCGTCGACGGTGACGCTGTCGGCCCGTTCCACCCCGGCGAGCAGCGGGCGCAGCCGGTCGGAGAGCGCCAGCGCGCCGGCCCAGGCCGCGTCCACGTGGAAGTGCAGCCCCCACCCGGCGGCGAGCCGCGCCAGCTCCGGCAGCGGGTCCACGGCCCCGCCGCCGGTGGTGCCCGCGGTGCCGACGAGCAGGAACGGCAGCCGCCCGGCGGCGACGTCCGCGTCGTGCAGCGCGCGCAGCCGCGCGACGTCCAGCCGGCCCGCGGCGTCGACCGGCACGAGCCGCACGGCGCGCCGGCCGAGCCCGGTGGTGTGCGCGATCTTCAGCCAGGCGAGGTGGCTCTCGGCCGAGGCGTAGAGGACCGGCTGCCCCGGCAGGGCGGTCAGCCCGTCGTCCGGGTAGCCGGGGAAGCGGCGGGTCAGGGCGACGACGACGGCGGTGAGGTTGGCCTCGGCGCCGCCGGTGGTGAAGCTGCCGTCCGCGTCCGGCGGCAGGCCCAGGCGCGCGGCGAGGAAGCGCAGCACGTGCCGTTCGATCTCGACGGCGGCCGGGGCGTGTCCGTACGCCGCGAGCTGCGGGTTGACCCCGGCGGCGACCAGCTCGCCGGCGACTCCCGACCAGGTGGGCGTGGGCACGAACAGCCCCAGGTAGCGCGGGTGCGTGGCGTGCACCCCCCAGCGCCGCAGCGCGGCGGTCACCTCCGCCAGCAGCTCACCGGCCGGGCGCGGCGCCGCGAAGTCGTGGCCGGCCAGCCACTCCCGGATCCGGTCCGTGCCCGGCTCCGCGGGCGCCACCGGCCCCTCGGCCACCGCCTCCGCGTGCCGTACGACCAGCCCGACGGCCTCGGCGAGCAGCCCCGCCCCCGCCTCGGCGCCCACGTCCAGCGGCCCCGGCCCGTCGAGCCCGCCGAGCGCGTCGGACCCGCCGGGCGCGTCGGACCCGTCGGCCCTCTCCGCAACACCCTCCGCCATGGCACCCACCCTGGGTGCCCCGCCGCCCGCCCGCCAGGGCCAAAGGCGGCGCGGACCACCGGACCAAAGGCGGCGCCGGCCGCTACGCCCGCTCGCGCCAGCGGTTGGTGATCGGCAGCCGGCGGTCCTTGCCGAAGCCCTTCGGGGAGATCTTCGTGCCCGGCGGGTACTGGCGGCGCTTGTACTCCGCCGTGTCGACCATCCGCAGCACCCGCTCCACCAGCTCCGGCTCGTACCCCTGGGCGACGATCTCCGCGCTGCCGCGGTCGCGGTCGACGTACAGCTCCAGGATCGCGTCGAGCACGGCGTAGTCCGGCAGCGAGTCGGTGTCGAGCTGGTCGGGGCGCAGCTCGGCGCTGGGCGGCTTGGTGACGGAGTTCTCCGGGATCGGCGGGATCTCGCCGCGCTCGGCGGCTACCGCGTTGCGCCACTTCGCCAGCCGGAAGACGGCCGACTTGTAGACGTCCTTGATCGGGCCGTACGCGCCGACCGAGTCGCCGTAGAGCGTGGAGTAGCCCACGGCCAGCTCGCTCTTGTTGCCGGGGGCCAGCACGAGCGGGCCGTCCTGGTTGGAGACGGCCATGAGCAGGGTGCCGCGCAGCCGGGACTGGAGGTTCTCCTCGGCCAGGCCGGTCAGCCCCAGGGAGGCCATGTAGGCGTCGAACATCGGGCCGATGGGGACGCTGCGCAGGTGCAGCCCGGTGCGGCGGGCGAGCTCGGCGGCGTCGTCGCGGGAGTGCTGGGAGGAGTAGCGCGAGGGCATGGAGATGCCGTACACGTGCGCCGCGCCGAGCGCGTCGCAGGCGACGGCGGCGACGAGGGAGGAGTCGATGCCGCCGGAGAGGCCGACGAGGACGGAGTCGAAGCCGTTCTTCCCGACGTACGCGCGCAGCCCGGTGACCAGCGCGGTGTACATCTCCTCCTCGTCGCTCAGGCGCTCGGCGACGGTCCCCGCGTACCGCCGCGGGTACGGCGCGACGGGCTCCGCCGACAACGTCACGTGCTCGACGCGCAGACCCTCATCGGCGAGGCCGGCGGTGCCGGACGGCGGCTCGGCGGCCGCGGCGGGCAGGTCGAGGTCGACGAGCAGGCACTCCTCGGTGAACTGCGCGGCGCGGGCGACGACCTCGCCGCGCTCGTCGACGACGATCGAGTCGCCGTCGTAGACCAGCTCGTCCTGGCCGCCGGTCATCGCGACGTACGCCGTCGTGCAGCCGGCCTCCTGGGCGCGCTTGCGGACCAGCTCCAGGCGGGTGTCGTCCTTGTTCAGCTCGTACGGGGAGGCGTTGACGGTGACGAGGAGGCCGGCGCCGGCGCGGCGCGCGGCGGGCACCCGGCCGCCGTCCTGCCACAGGTCCTCGCAGATGGCCAGCGCGATGTCGACGCCGGCGACGCGGACGACGGGCATGGTGTCGCCGGGGACGAAGTAGCGGAACTCGTCGAAGACGCCGTAGTTGGGCAGGTGGTGCTTGGCGAAGGTGAGGACCACCTCGCCGCCGTGCAGCACGGCGGCCGCGTCCTCGGGGGAGCCGGCGGGCAGCCCGTAGCGGTGGCGCTCCTCGCTGCGGTCCAGGTAGCCGACGAGGACGGGGGTGCCGCCCAGGCCCTCGTCGGCCAGCCGCCCGGCGAGCGCGCGCAGCGCGGCGCGGGACGCCTCGACGAAGGACGAGCGCAGGGCGAGGTCCTCGACCGGGTAGCCGGTGAGCACCATCTCGGGGAAGGCCACGAAGTGCGCGCCGCGGTCGGCCGCGTGCCGGGTCCGGCGGACGACGGCATCCGCGTTGCCGGCGAGGTCGCCGACGGTGGCGTCGATCTGGTTCAGCGCGAGACGTAGTTGAGGCACGCGGCCAGTTTATCGTCCGTCTGACGCGATGCCGTGCGGGGGCCGGGCGGGCGGGAACCTGTACGTCGCTGAGGACGGCGGCAGCCATGGCATGGCGCAGCGCATGGAGATCAACATCGTGACTTCCCCCCTCCCCGAAGGGAGGGGCTTCATTCCCTCGCGGGATTGAGGTTCCTGGTTCATCGGGCCGCGCCTCCCCGGAAGGCTCCGAGGCCGGTCTTACCGTCCCTCCGCAGGCGTTTTACAAGTCCGCCAGCCCGACGGCCTTGATGTTCTTCGCCGCGTTCACGTCGCGGTCGTGGACGGTTCCGCAACTCGGGCACGCCCACGACCGCACGTTGAGCGGCAGCTTCTCGTTGACGTGACTGCACCCCTTCGTGGAACACAGCTTCGAACTCGGGTACCAGCGGTCCACGACCAGCAGGCTGCGCCCGTACCAGGCGGTCTTGTACTCCAGCATGCTTCGCAGCTCTCGCCATGCGGCATCGGAGATGGCGCGGGCGAGGCTGTGGTTGTTCATCATGTTGCGCACGGTCAGATCCTCGATCACGAGCGTTTGGTTTTCGCGCACGAGTCGAGTGGTGAGCTTGTGCAGGTGGTCGCGTCGCCGGTCGGCGATCCGCGCATGGACACGGGCCATGGCCGTGCGGGCTTTGGCCCGGTTGTTCGATCCCTTGGCCTTGCGGCCCAGGGCACGCTGGGCCTTGGCCAGCTTCCGCCGGTCAGCTCGTTCGTGACGCGGACTGGCGATCTTCTCCCCGGTGGAGAGCGTGACCAGGTGCGTCAGGCCCGCATCGATACCGACAGCCATGTCCGTCGCCGGGTGGGGTGCGACGGTCTCCTCCACAAGCAGGGAGACGAACCAGCGTCCCGCAGCATCGCAGGAGACCGTGACCGTGGACGGCTCCGTGCCCTCCGGGAGAGGTCGGTGCCACACGATGGCCAGAGGTTCGCTGGTCTTGGCCAACTTGAGTTGGCCGCCCTTGAAGGTGAAAGCGTTGTTCGCGAAGGCTGCCGACTTCCGGGACTTCTTCTTGCTCTTGAAGCGCGGGTACCGGGCCCGCCTGCCGAAGAAGTTGCTGAAGGCAGCCTGCTGAGCGCGTAGTGCCTGCTGGAGCGGGACGTTGGACACCTCGCGAAGAAATGCCGAGCCCTCTTCCTGCTTCCAGGCGGTGAGCCACTTCGCGGTGTCCACGTAGGTGGTGGACTTTCCTTCGTCCTTGTACCGGCGCGACCGCTCGGCCAGAGCCTTGTTCCAGACGTACCGGACACAGCCGAACGTGCGGTGCAACAGCGCCGCCTGCTCGCTGGTCGGGTAGAAGCGGTACTTGTACGCCCGTTTGATCGCCTGAGGCATGGCTGACACGATAGCTCATGATCGTGTCAGAATTCCAAGCACGGGCCGGTACCGGCCTATCCCCGCCCTGAAGGAGGGGGCGTAGCCACGATGTGGTGAGGGCGTCGGGTTTTCCTGCGCGGCGCCCGGGCGTTCGGCAGCATCCCGCCCATGGATGCCGTGCGTGTGGCGCTGCTGCGGGAAGTGCTGGCCGGGACCGAGTGGCCGGGTGCCGCGCGGCGGTTCGCCGGGGCGCTGCGGGGGGCCGTCGAGGCGCAGGGCGGGGGGCTGCTGCTCGTGGGCACCGAGGCGTACGAGCCGTGGCATCTCGCCGCCCACCTCGACGACGAGGCCGCCTGGTCCGGGCTGCGGGCCCTCTCCCCCACCCTCGTACGCCACCGGGTGCCGCCCGCGGGACCCGCCCACCTCGGCGTCGGGCTCGGGCGGCTGGAGGCCGCCGGGCGCGGCGAGACCCTCCTCGTCGTCGCCCCCGGCGACCCCGGCGACGCGCTGCTGGAGCGCGTCGGCGACGCCCGCCGCGCCGGGGCGGCGGTCCTCGCGCTGGACGGCGGCTCCGCCGAGCTGCCGGGGCTGGCCCACGAGCTGCTCACGGTGCCCGGCGGCAGCGACAGCGGCGGCGAGGGCGAGGGCGACGGCATCGACATGGAGACCGTTCAGCACCTGGTCAGCGCCGCCGCCGGCGAGAACGGCGCGCCGGCCCCCACCCCCGCCGCCTCCGCCCGCACCGGCCTCCGGGCCCGCCTCACCCGTCTCGCCGAGGTGCTCTCGTCCCCTCCCCCGGCACGCTGGTAACCCGCCCCGCGCGGCGCCCCGGGCCGTAATTCCGTTGCGGCGCTCCGGCCGCCCGCCGGACCATAGCCGCTCGTGACCGACGACTCCCCGGCCCCCACCCACGCACCCGCGGCGCGCCGCGCCTACCGCGACCTCCTCCCCGACCTCGCCCCCTGGCACGCCTCCCGCGACTTCCGCCTCATGTGGGTCGCCGGCCTCATCACCTCCTTCGGCAGCTTCCTGACCTTCGTCGCCCTGCCCGTCCAGGTGAAGGAGCTGACCGGCTCCGCGTTGGCGGTCGGCGCGATCGGCACGGTGGAGCTGGTCCCGCTCATCGTCTTCGGCCTCTACGGCGGCGCCCTCGCCGACGCCGTGGACAAGCGGAAGCTCATCCTCTACAGCGAGGCGGGCCTCGGCCTCGCCTGCGCCGTGCTGCTGGTCAACAGCCTCCTGCCGGACCCCATGCTCTGGCCGCTGTACGTCGTCGCCGCCCTCACCAGCGCCCTGACCGGCATCCAGCGCCCCGCCCTGGACTCGATCGTCCCGCGCATCGTGCCGCACGAGCACCTGCCCGCCGCCGCCGCGCTCAACGCCCTGCGCTGGCAGATCGGCGGCATCGCCGGCCCCGCGCTCGCCGGGTTCATCGTGGCGTACGCCGGCCTGCCCTGGGCGTACGCGCTGGACGCCGGGACCTTCGCCGTGTCCGTCGGGCTGGCGCTCCTGCTCAGCCCCTCCCCCGCCGCCCACGAGGCGGTCTCGCCCAGCCTGCGCGCCATCGCGGAGGGCGCGCGGTACGCCTGGAGCCGCAAGGAGCTGCTGGGCACGTACGCCATCGACCTGTCGGCGATGTTCTTCGCCTTCCCGCTGGCGCTGTTCCCGTTCCTCGCCGACGACCTGGACGCGCCGTGGGCGCTGGGGCTGATGTACGCGGCGCTGCCCGCCGGTTCGCTGCTGGTGAGCCTGACGAGCGGGTGGACCCGGCGGGTGCACCGGCACGGCCGGGCGGTGATGCTGGCGGCGACCGGGTGGGGGCTGGCGATCGCGGCGGCGGGGGTGATGCCGAGCGCGTGGGCGGTGCTGGCCCTGCTGACGGTGGCGGGCGCGTTCGACATGGTCAGCGGGGTGTTCCGGGCGGCGATGTGGAACCAGACGATCCCCGACGAGCTGCGCGGCCGGCTTGCGGGCATCGAGCTGCTGTCGTACTCGGTCGGCCCGGTGGCCGGCCAGTTCCGCTCCGGCGGGATGGCGGCGCTGACAAGCGTGCGGACGTCGTTCTGGTCGGGCGGGGTGCTGTGCGCGGGGGCGGTGGTGCTGCTGGCGGCGTGCCTGCCGAAGCTGATGACGTACGACGCGCGCACGAACGAGCACGCGATACGGGAACGGGAGCGCCGCGCCGCCGCGGCGGCGGGGAAGGCGGCGGCGCAGGACCCGGCGACCTGACCACCGCCTGACCACCGCCCGGAGCCGCACCCGCGGCCCTCCACCGCCCGGAGGGGCAAGGCACGCCCCGGCGCCCGGGGCCTGCCGCCCCGTACCGCCGCACCGCTTCAGCGGCCCTGCGCGTCCCCGCCCTCCCCGTCCTCGTGCCACCGGGCGTCGTCCTCGTCCCACTCCTCGTTCCGGGCCTGCGCGGTCTCGATCGCCCGCGCCGCCTCCTCCGGCGTCGTGTACGGCCCGAGGCGGTTCGCCGCCCGGCACTGCGGCCCCTCCTCGACCCGCCTGTGCTCCAGGCAGTAGTACCACTCGCCCGGCTTACCCGCCGTCTTCCGCTTGAACAGGGCCATCCCACTCCTCACCCGCGCTGTCCACGCACCTTCTGCCGCCGCCCATCGTGCCTGATCCGCCGTCGTCCGCCGCCGTTAGACTCGGACCATGTCCAGCCAGTCCTCGCTGCTCGCTCCCGGTACCCTCTCCCCGCGCCGCACCGTCCCCGCCGCCATCCCCCGCCCCGAGTACGTCGGGAAGAAGGCGCCCACCCCCTACACCGGTCCCGAAGTGCAGGACGAGGAGACCGTCGAGCGGATGCGCACCGCGGGCCGGATCGCCGCGCGGGCGCTGGCCGCCGCGGCGGAGCGCATCGCGCCCGGGGTGACGACGGACGAGCTGGACCGGGTGGCGCACGAGTACCTGTGCGACCACGGCGCGTACCCCTCGACCCTCGGCTACCGCGGCTTTCCCAAGTCGCTGTGCTCCTCGGTCAACGAGGTGATCTGCCACGGCATCCCGGACTCCACGGTGCTGCGCGACGGCGACATCGTGAACCTGGACGTCACCGCCTTCACCGGCGGCGTGCACGGCGACACCAACGCCACGTACCTCGTCGGCGACGTCGACGACGCCTCCCGGCTGCTGGTCGAGCGCACCCGCGAGGCGCTGGACCGGGCGATCCGGGCGGTCCGGCCGGGCCGGCAGGTCAACGTCATCGGGCGGGTCATCCAGTCGTACGCGAAGCGCTTCGGCTACGGCGTCGTGCGGGACTTCACCGGCCACGGCGTCCACACCGCCTTCCACTCCGGCCTGATCATCCCGCACTTCGACGACCCGCGCGCCACCACGGTGATGCGGACGGGGATGACGTTCACCATCGAGCCGATGCTGACGCTGGGGACGTACGAGTACGACAAGTGGGACGACGGCTGGACGGTGGTCACCAGGGACCGCAGCCGCACGGCGCAGTTCGAGCACACGCTGGTGGTGACGGACTCCGGTGCCGAGGTGCTGACGCTGCCGTAGGCGCACGCGGATGATACCGACGCGGCGTCGGGAACCTATTGACTTAGGTAAGCCTAACCAAAGAGAATCGTCACGCCCACCGCCCCTGCCGTGCCCGGAGGCCAGCCTTGGACGCGACGCCGTTCTCTGCCCAGCTGCGTACCGAATCCCACGACCAGCACACCGAGGCCGAGCAGTCCGCCTTCATGAGCGAGATGCTGGGCGGCACCCTGGGCATCGCGGCCTACCGGCGCTACACCGAACAGCTGTGGTTCGTCTACCGCGCACTGGAGGACGGCTGGGGCGCCCTCGCCGCCGACCCGGTCGCCGGCCCCTTCGTCCAGCCGGAGCTGGCCCGCGTGCCCGAGCTGGAGCGCGACCTCGACTTCCTCCACGGCGGCCCCGGCTGGCGCGCCGCCGCCGCGCCGCTGGCGGCCACGGAGGCGTACGCGGAGCGGATCGCGGACTGCGCCCGCGACTGGCCCGCCGGCTACGTCGCCCACCACTACACCCGCTACCTCGGCGACCTCTCCGGCGGCCAGATCATCCGCGGCACGGCCGAGAAGACCTGGGGCTTCGAGCGCAAGGGCGACGGCGTCCGCTTCTACGTCTTCGAGGGCGTGCCCAACCCGGCCGCGTACAAGCGCGCCTACCGCCGGCTGCTGGACGAACTGCCGGTCGACGACCTGGAGAAGCGGCGCGTGGTCGAGGAGTGCCGGCGGGCGTTCACGCTCAACACCGCGCTGTTCCACGCCCTGGAGACGCCGGACCCGCTGACCGCCTGACCCCTTGCGCTGGAGCCCGCTCCAGGGTGCATGTTGGTGACCATGGACAAGCGGACTCTGGGACGTACGGGCATCGAGGTCAGCGCCCTCGGCTTCGGCTGCTGGGCGATCGGCGGCGAGTGGTGGGACGCCGACGGCAACCCGCTGGGCTGGGGAAAGGTGGACGACGAGGAGTCGGTACGGGCCGTGCGCCGCGCCCTCGACGGCGGCGTCACGTTCTTCGACACCGCCGACGTCTACGGCACCGGCCACAGCGAGACCGTCCTCGGCCGCGCGCTCGCGGGCCGCCGGGACGACGTCGTCATCGCTACCAAGTGGGGCAACACCTTCGACGCCGGCCGCCGGACCCTGCTCCCCCGCGACCTGACCCCCGGCTACGCGCGCCGCGCGCTGACCGCCTCGCTGCGCCGCCTGGACACCGACCGCGTCGACCTCTACCAGCTGCACATCGCCGACGCCGAGCCCGAGGCCGCGGCGGCGCTGCGCGAGACGTGCGAGGACTTCGTGCGCGAGGGCCTGATCCGCGCGTACGCCTGGAGCACCGACGACCCGGAGCGCGCGGCGGTCTTCGCCGAGGGCCCGCACTGCGCGGCGGTGCAGCACCGGCTCAACGTGCTGGAGGACGCCCCGGAGATGCTGGCGCTGTGCGCGCGGTCCGGGCTGGCCAGCGTCAACCGCAGCCCGCTGGCGATGGGGCTGCTCTCCGGCGCGTACGACACGGGCTCGCGCCTCGGCGCGGGCGACATCCGCTCGGCGCCGCCGGCGTGGCTGGCGTACTTCGGCGCGGACGGGCGGGTGGCGCCGGGGTGGCTGCCGCGCATCGAGGCGATCCGCGAGGTCCTCACCTCCGGCGGCCGCACCCTGGCGCAGGGCGCGCTGGCGTGGATCTGGGCCCGCAGCCCGCACACGGTCCCGATCCCGGGCTTCCGCACAGTGGCGCAGGCGGCCCAGAACGCGGGCGCGCTGGAGGCGGGCCCGCTGACGGCCGAGCAGGTGACGGAGATCGAGCGGCTGCTGACGTAGCCCGGCGCGGCGGGCGGGCGATGCGCCGGGGAACGACGGGCCGCCAGTCACGGTGCGCCCCGGCGAGCGGCGCACCCCGACCCGCACGCCCCGGACAACCCGCCAACCTCACCACGACCCGCCCGGCGAACACCGCGCCCCAACCCGCCCCCTCCGAACAGCCCGCCGCCCGCCCAGGCCCGCTCGGCGAGAGCACCGCGCCCCGCTATGGCCCGCTCGGCGAGAGCTCCGTCGACTCGCGCTGCACCAGGTCGTACCCCGCCAGCAGCGTCGTCGGCGGCGCCTCCGCCGGGCCCTCTATCCGCGCCAGCAGCGCCTTCACCGCCAGCCGCGCCAGCTCCGGCTTGTCCGGCGAGACGCTGGTCAGCGACGGCACCATGTACCGCGCCTCCTGGATGTCGTCGAAGCCGACGACCGCCAGGTCCGCCGGGATCGCCAGCCCCTCGTCGTGCGCGACGCGCATCGCGCCCGACGCCAGCATGTCGGTGAAGCAGAACACCGCGTCCGGCGGCTCCGGCAGCGCGCGCAGCTCGCGCATCGCCGCCGCGCCGCCCGCGCGGGTGTACGCGCCCACGGCGGGCGCCAGCGCCGGGTCGTACGCGAGCCCGGCCTCGGCCAGCGCCTCGCGGTGGCCCTGCATGCGCTGCTGGGCGGTGGCGGTGGGGAGTTCGCCGTGCTGCCAGCCGACGACGCCGATGCGGCGGCGGCCGAGGCCGAGGAGGTGCCGGGTGGCGTCGCGGGCGGCGGCGACGTTGTCGATGAGCACGTGGTCGGCGGCGACCTCGTAGTCGCGCTCGCCGAGCAGCACCAGCGGGACGCGGCGTTCGCGGGCGGCCAGCGCCGCCTGGTCCAGGCCGAGGGGGCTGAGGAGCACGCCGTCGATGAGCGGGTCGCTCAGCCCGCAGGCGATGCGCAGCTCCTCGGCCGGGTCGCCGTCGGTGACCTCGACGAGGACGGTCTGCCCGCTCTCCTTGGCGGCGGCGATCACGCAGGTGGCCAGCTCCGCGAAGTAGGGCGCGACGAGTTCGGGGACGGCCAGCGCGATGACGCCGCTGCGGCCGGTGCGCAGGTGGCGGGCGGAGGCGTGGGGGCGGTAGCCGAGCTCGTCGATGGCGGCGAGGACGCGTGCGCGGGTGGGCCCGGCGACGCGCGGGGCGCCGCGGACGACGTTCGAGACGGTCTTGATCGAGACACCGGCGCGTTCTGCGACGTCCTTGAGGCGGGCCCCGGACACGGCTTCCTCCCGATTCCTCCGCGGTTCCGCCGCGGTTCTGGCTGCGGCCACACCTTACGCCTTCCTGCGCAGCCTGTTGACGTGGTGCGCACGGGGATATACAACGTTGCACCAAGAACGGATTACAACGTTGTACAAGTTCGCCGCGGAAAGGGACATCCGCCATGCTCCGACGCCTCACCTCCCCCGATCGGGCCGCGCCCGCCCCCACCCGCCGCGCCCTGCTGCGCGGCACCGCCGGCCTCGCCGCCGGCGCCGCCGCCACCGCGGCGCTCAGCGGCTGCGGCTCGACCATCGCCCAGGGCTTCACCGGCGGCGAACCCCCCGCGGACCGGCTCAACTTCTGGAACCCCTTCACCGGCGGCGACGGCGCCCGCATGGTCGCCATGCAGGAGGAGTACGAGAAGGCGCACCCCGGGAACTCCCTGAAGGCCACCACCTTCGTCTGGGGCAACCCGTACTACACCAAGCTCAGCCTCGCCACCGTCGGCGACCGCCCCCCGCACGTCGCCATCGCGCACCTGTCGAAGCTGCCGGTGCTCGCCCGGGCCGGGCTGCTCACCGAGCTGCCCGCCGCCGCCCTCGGCCGGCAGGGCATGACCCCGGACAAGTTCGACGCCAAGCCGTGGCGCAAGTCCCACGTCGACGACCGGCTCTACGGCGTCCCCCTCGACACCCACCCCTTCGCCCTGTACTTCCGCACCGACATCGCCGAGAAGGCCGGTCTCCTCGACGGCGGCGAACTCGCCGACATCGACGGCGCCGACAAGTTCGCCGACGCGCTGCGCGCCGCGAAGGAGGTCACCGGCGCCTTCGGCGGCTCGGTCGCCTCCATCAAGGACTCGGCCACCCAGTTCCGCCTCTTCCTCTCCTTCTACACCCAGCTCGGCGGCCGCCCGCTGGTCGCCGACGCCGGCGCCACCGTGACCGTCGACCTCGGCGCCGCCGAGGAGGCGCTCGCGTACATCCGGCGCCTCGGCGAGGAGAAGCTCATCCCCACCGGCGTCGACGGGCAGGCCGCCATCACGATGCTCACCACCGGCAAGGCCGGGTTCCTGATGGACGGCGTCTGGCAGATCATCGCCGTGCTGGACTCCGGGGTGAAGTTCGACATGCGGCCGCTGCCGCGGGTCTTCTCCGACGCCCCGTACGCCTGCTTCGCCGACAGCCACGCCCTGGTCGTGCCCCGGCAGCCGCGGCAGGACGACGACCGCCTCGACATGTCGCTGGAGTTCGCCGCCTCGCTGCTGGGCTCCAGCAAGCTGTGGGCCGAGGGCGGCCACATCCCCGCCTGGCTGCCGACCCAGCGCTCGGCCGCGTACCGCGAACTGACACCCCAGTCCCACTACACCGAGGCCGCCGAGGGCGCCGCCTACGACCCCGTCGCCTGGTACGGCGGCGCGGGCAGCAACCTGCAGATCAACGTGGGCGACGCGGTCACCGCCGCGCTCACCGGCCGGCAGCGGCCGCGGGCCGCCGCCGAACGCATCCGCGACGAGCTGCGCACGCTCGCGGACGTCGAGTCCCCGATCTGAGCCCCGCCGCCGACCCGCCCCCGCAACCGAAAGGCATCCCCGTGGCGAGTACAGCCGGTACCGGCGCCCTCACCCCCGACCGCACCCGCGCCGCCGGTACCGTGCGCGGCCGGCTCGCGGGCCCGGCCCTGATCGCGCCGTTCGCGTTCTTCTTCGTCGTCTTCCTGGTCGGCCCGCTGATCTACACCTTCGTGGCGGGCTTCTTCAACGGCAGCCTGCTGCGCGACGGCTTCGGCAGCTGGGTCGGCCTCACCAACTACGCGGACGTGCTGAACGACCCCGAGTTCTGGCGCACGCTGAAGCACACCCTGTGGTTCACCGTGCTCACCACGATCCCGCTGGTGCTGCTGGCGCTGGCCCTCGCGATCCTCGCCGACCGGTTCGTCCGCGGCCGGTGGTTCTTCCGCTTCGCCTTCTTCGCGCCGTACGTGATCCCGTCCGCGTCCGTCTCGCTGATCTTCATGTGGGGCGTGCTCGCCGACCAGACCGGCCTCGCGCAGGACTGGCTGAAGGCCCTCGGCGTCGACGCCCCGCCGTCCTGGCTGGGCGACCCGAGCTGGGCGATGTGGTCGATGGCCGGCGTCACCGTCTGGTGGACCGTCGGCTTCAACTTCGTGCTCTACCTCGCCGGCCTCCAGGAGATCCCCCGCGACGTGCACGAGGCCGCCGCGATCGACGGCGCCGGCCCCTGGCAGCGCATCCGGCACGTCGTCATCCCCATGCTCGGGCGGACCACGACCCTCGTCACCGTGCTCCAGATCGTCGCCTCGCTGAAGGTCTTCGACCAGATCTACATGATGACCGGCGGCGGCCCCGACGGCTCCACCCGGCCGACGCTCCAGTACATCGTCGACACCGGCTTCACCGACGGCCGCACCGGCTACGCCTCGGTCGTCTCCCTCTTCCTCTTCCTCGTCATCCTGCTGATCTCCCTGGTCTGGTTCTTCCTCGTCCGCCGGGCAGAGAAGGAGAGCTGAGCCATGGCCCACACCAAGGAAAGCCCCGCCGCCGCCACCGCCGGCGCGCCCGCCCGCGCGGCCGCCGCCCCCGCGCCCCGGCGCGGCTACGACGCCGAGAAGCTCTTCAACCGCGTCGCGCTCGGCGTCCTGATCGCCTTCGCCCTGCTGTGGCTGGTGCCGCTGCTGTTCGCGACGGCGATATCCCTCCGGCCGGCGGACGAGATAGCCGTCGACCCGACGTCCTGGTTCTCCTCCGACCCGACGTTCGCGGCGTACACGGACCTCTTCGACAAGGGCAAGCTGCCCTACTGGTACGCCAACAGCTTCATCGTCTCCCTGCTGACCACGGTGCTCACCGTCGTCACCGCCTCGCTCGCCGCCTTCGGGCTCTCCCAGGTGCGCTTCCGCTTCCGCCGCGGGGTGTTCCTGCTGCTGCTCGCCGGGATCATGATCCCGATGCAGGTGCTGATGATCCCGCAGTTCCTCGCGCTCCAGGAGGTCGGCCTGCTCAACACGTACTGGGGCGTGGTCCTGCCGCAGGTGCCGAACGTCGTCGCCGTCTTCGTCTTCAAGCAGTTCTTCGACGGCATCCCCAGGGAGCTGATCGAGGCCGCCCGCGCCGACGGAGCCGGCTGGCTGCGCACGTACTGGCAGATCGTGATGCCGGTGTCCCGGCCCGCCGTGTCGGCCGTGACGATCTTCGTCTTCGTGCAGGTGTGGAACAACTTCCTGTGGCCGCTGCTGGTGGTCACCGACCCGGAGATGATGACGCTGCCGGTCGGCCTCAACTCCGTCCAGGACGCCTTCGGCATCCCGTACGCCCAGCTGATGGCCTCCGCCGTGCTGGGCGCCATCCCGCTGCTCGTCGTCTTCGCGCTCTTCCAGCGCCGCATCGTCGAGGGCATCGCCGGTACGGGCCTGAAGTAGCCCCGGCACCGCCCGAGCACCACCGCACACCCCCCGAGAAAGGCACCGCATGCCGCACACCGCCAGGTTCACCGTCGACCCCGAGTTCGTCATCGGCGAGGTGGACCCGCGCCTGTACGGAACGTTCGTCGAGCACATGGGCCGCTGCGTCTACACCGGGATCCACGAGCCCGGCCACCCCACCGCCGACCCCGCCGGCTTCCGCGGCGACGTCGCCGACCTGGTCCGGGAGCTGGGCACCGGCCTGGTCCGCTACCCCGGCGGCAACTTCGTCTCCGGCTACCACTGGGAGGACGGCGTCGGGCCGGCCGCCGACCGGCCGCGCCGCCTCGACCTCGCCTGGCGGTCGGTGGAGACCAACCAGGTGGGCACGAACGAGTTCCTGACCTGGGCCCGCGGGCTGGATCTGGAGCCGATGATGGCCGTCAACCTCGGCACCCGCGGCATCGACGCCGCCCGCGCGCTCGTCGAGTACGTGAACCACCCGGGCGGCACCGCCTGGTCCGACCTGCGGATCAGCCACGGCGTCCGGGAGCCGCACGGCGTGCGGCTGTGGTGCCTGGGCAACGAGATGGACGGCCCCTGGCAGACCGGGCACAAGACGGCCCGTGAGTACGGGCGCCTCGCGGCCGAGGCGGGCAAGGCCATGCACCAGGTCGACCCGTCGATCGAACTCGTCGCCTGCGGCAGCTCCCACGCGCAGATGCCGACCTTCGGCACCTGGGAGCGCGAGGTGCTGGAGGAGACCTACGACGAGGTCGACTACCTGTCGCTGCACGCCTACTACGAGGAACTGGACGGCGACCGGGCGAGCTTCCTCGCCTCCGGCGCGCACATGGACCAGTACATCTCCGACGTGGTGTCCACCGCGGACCACGTACGTGCCGTACGGCGGTCCGGCAAGCGGATCCGGCTCTCCTTCGACGAGTGGAACGTCTGGTACGCCGCCCGCTTCCCCGGCGAGCGGAACCTGGCCACCGCCGAGACGCCGCGGCTGATCGAGGACACGTACTCCGTGACCGACGCCGCCGTCGTCGGCTCCCTGCTCATCACCCTGCTCCGGCACGCCGACCGGGTCGCGGTGGCGTGCCTGGCGCAGCTGGTCAACGTCATCGCCCCGATCCGCAGCGAGCCGGGCGGGCCCGCGTGGCGGCAGACCACCTTCCACCCCTTCGCGCAGGCCGCCCGGTTCGCGCGCGGCACGGTGCTGCGCACCGCGCCGGGCCCCGCGGCGGCGCGCGTCGAGACGCCGCGGCACGGCGACGTCCCGGCGCTCGACCACGTCGTGACGTACGACGAGGAGAGCGGCGACCTCACGATCCTGGCCGTCAACCGGGCCCAGGACGAGCCGCTGCGGCTGTCCGTCGCGCTGCGCGGGGCGGCCGCGGACGGGTACGCGGTCCTCGAACACCTGGTCCTCGCCGACGACGACCCCGACGCGGCCAACACCGAGGCCGACCCGGGGCGGGTGCTGCCGCGGGCCGAGTCGGCCACCCGCATCGGCGCGGACGGGGAGCTGGCGGCCGAACTGCCGCCGGTGTCCTGGAACGTGATCCGGCTACGGAAACGGGGTGCGTGACCACCCGCGGCACACAATCGAAACTGCCGGAAAACTCCGTACATCCCTAGCCCCCTCTCGGGAGTCTCACGTCGTGAGCCACACGGCGCCGACCTGGTGTGAAGCTCGCTACACCTAAGGCCCTTTTTGCACGAACCGTGGTCGTTCTACGCAAATCTGGCCTAAAGTTCCGGGAGCGAAAGGCGCGCGTCGACCAGGGGAGGATCGCGTGCGCCTCATCAGTCGCGATGTGCCAGGGGGGACCATGCGGCGTATCGGAGTTGCCGATACCGGGATCATGACGGCGGAGCCGAGACGCGGGACCCGCGTCCGCTCCGCCGCGGCGAAGCCGGCGTGGTATCTGCCGGCCGCCCTCGTCACCGACGCGGCGGGGATCGCCATCCCCGTCGTGCTCGTCTTCGTCACGACCGGGCAGCCCTACCCGGCGCTGTGCGCCGCGGTGGCCGCCGGCGGCTGGCTCGCCGTACGGGCCGCGCGGCGCCGCTACTCCGCGCGGCAGCTCGGCGAGTCGGGCGCGGTGGTGCCGCAGCTCCAGGACTGGCTGCTGCTCTTCGGCGTGCTCGCCGTCGTCCGCGCGTTCACCGCCGACGGCGCCGCCGAGCCGCAGCCGGCCCTGCTCGCGCTGCTGCCCGCCATGGTGCTGGCGATCGCCACCGCCAAGCTGCTCCACCACCACCTCGTCGCCTCCCGCCGGGAGGGCCGGGCGGTACGGCGCGTGCTGGTGGTCGCCGAGCCGGCGACCGCCGACCAGATCGTCGGCCAGCTCGCCGCGCGCACCGACCACGAGTACGTCGTCGTCGGCGTCGTCGCGGTCGGCGAGGCGCCGCTGTCCTGCGGCGCCCCGGAGGCCGCCCGGCTGGGCCCCGTCCCCGCGGACCGGGCGGGCTGGGAGACCCGGGCGGTACTGGCCGCCGCCGCCGAACACGGCGCCGAACTGGTCCTCGCCGCCCCCGGCCCGCTGCTGCCGGCCGCCCGGCTCCGCCAGCTCGCCTGGGCGCTGCACGACGCGGGGCTGCCGCTGGCGGTGCTGCCGGGCATCGCCGAGGTCGCCGAGCGGCGGCTGCGGCTGTCGGTGGTGGCGGGCCTGACGCTGCTCCACATCGCCCCGCCGCTGCGGCGCGGCGCGCAGTCGGCGCTGAAGGCGGCGAGCGACCGCGTCGCCGCGGGACTCGGCATCGCGCTGCTCGCCCCGGTGTTCGCGCTGATCGCGGCGGCGGTCAAGTTCACGTCTCCGGGACCGGTGTTCCACCGGCAGACCCGCCTCGGGCGCGGCGGCGCGCCGTTCACCATGTGGAAGTTCCGCAGCATGGTGCAGGACGCGGAGCAGCAGAAAGCTTCCCTCGCGGTGGTCAACGAACACGACGGCGGCCCGATCTTCAAGATCCGCCGCGACCCCCGCGTCACCCGCGTCGGCGAGGTGCTGCGCCGCAGCTCGCTCGACGAGCTGCCACAGCTGTTCAACGTGCTGCGCGGCGAGATGTCCCTGGTCGGCCCGCGCCCCCCGCTGCCGGAGGAGGTCGCCCGGTACAGCGACACCGAGCTGCGCCGGCTGGCGGTGAAGCCGGGGATGACGGGTCTGTGGCAGGTCAGCGGCCGCTCGGACCTGACCTGGGACGAGACGATCGCGCTGGACCTGCACTACGTGGAGAACTGGTCCTTCGCTCACGACATGGACGTGATGGCCCGCACCCTGCGCGCGGTCGTCGACGGCCGGGGGGCGTATTGACCCCCGACCCCGCGGAACGCCCGCGGCGCACCCCGGCCGAGGCCGCGAGGCCAACCGCCCCGACGGCGCGGCCGACGGCCAGGACGGAACGTCCACCCGCCCAGCGCGCACAGCCGACCGCCCGGCCGGTGCCGCCGACCACCCCGGCGGCGCAACCACCCGCCCAGCCCGCGCCGTCAGCTACTCCGGCCACACCGCCGACCACCCAGCCCGCGCCATCACCCGCTCCGGCCGCGCCGCCAGCCGCTCAGACCGCGCCGTCACCCGCTCCGGCCGCGCCGCTCACCGTCCAGGCTGCGCAACGCCCCGCTCTGGCGGCACCGCCAGCCACCCACACCCCGCCGTCACCCACTCCGGCGGCACCGCCAGCCGCCCAACCACCCGCCCCGGCGGCACCGTCAGCCGCCCAGCGTGCATGGCCAGCCGTTCACGGCGTGAACCAGGCCCCCAGGGCGGCGGCACGCCGTGGACGCCCGCCGTACGCCGCCTGCGGCGCCCGGCCGCCGCAGGCGGGCGGTCCCGCCCGGCGCCCGCCGCCGCGCGCGGCGAAGCCGCGGCGGCCGGGCGCGGGGTGCCCGAGGGGCGCAGCCCCTCGGGGCACACCCGCGGTGTGGGGCCGTGGGCGTCAGGCGCCCGCCGGCGCCGTACCGCGCCAGTGCTCATACACCGCCGCGATGCCGTCCCGCAGCCCGATCTCCGGCCGCCAGCCCAGCTCCGTGATCCGGGAGACGTCCAGCAGTTTGCGCGGCGTCCCGTCCGGGCGGCTCGTGTCGAAGGCGATACGCCCCGGGTAGCCGACGACGTCCCGTACGGTCTCGGCCAGCTCCCGGATCGACAGGTCCTCGCCGCATCCGACGTTGACCGGCGCGTCGTCGTCGTAGCCGCGCAGCAGCGCGAGGCACGCGCCCGCCAGGTCGTCCACGTGCAGGAACTCCCGCCGCGGCGTCCCCGTGCCCCAGAGCACGACCTCGTCCGCCCCTGTCTGGCGGGCTTCGTGGAAGCGGCGGATCAGCGCCGGCAGCACGTGGCTGGTCTCCAGGTCGAAGTTGTCGTCCGGCCCGTACAGGTTCGTCGGCATCGCCGAGATGTACGCCGCGCCGTACTGCCGCCGGTACGCCTGTACCTGCTCGATGCCGGCGATCTTCGCCAGCGCGTACGCCTGGTTGGTCGGTTCCAGCGGCCCGGTCAGCAGCGAGTCCTCGCGGATGGGCTGTTCGGCCAGCTTGGGGTAGATGCACGACGAGCCGAGGAACAGCAGCCGCCGTACGTCCGCGGCGTGGCTGCCGGCGATGACGCTCAGCTGGATGCGCAGGTTGTCCTCAAGGAACTGCACGGGGTAGCGGCTGTTGGCCATGATGCCGCCGACCTTCGCGGCCGCCAGCACCACCGCGTCGGGCCGTACGGACGCCAGCCAGGCCGCGGTCCGCTCGGCGTCCCGCAGGTCCAGTTCGGCGCGGGTGCGGCTCAGCACCTCGTACCCGTCGGCGGTCAGCCGCCGGGCGACGGCCGAGCCGACGAGTCCGCGGTGGCCCGCGACGAAGACGCGCGCCGGGCGGGAGAAGACCGGCGCCGGCGGGCCGGGACGGTTCGTTCGATGGCGTCATAAGTACGGATTCTGCCATCCGGCGGAATGATCAAGGAGAGGGAACCCATGGGCAAGACGGCCCTCATCACCGGCGTCACCGGCCAGGACGGCTCGTATCTCGCCGAACTGCTGCTCGCCAAGGGCTACACGGTCCACGGCCTCGTACGGCGCTCGTCGTCGTTCAACACCGAGCGCATCGACCACATCTACGAGGAGCCGCAGGATCCCGGCCGCCGCCTGGTGCTGCACCACGCGGACCTCTCCGACGGCGTCGCGCTCGTGAACCTGCTGCGCGACCTGGCGCCCGGCGAGGTCTACAACCTCGGCGCGCAGTCCCACGTCCGGGTCTCCTTCGACGCCCCGCTGTACACCGCGGACGTCACCGGCCTCGGCTCCATGCGGCTGCTGGAGGCCGTCCGGGCCGCCGGGATCGACACCCGGATCTACCAGGCGTCGTCCTCGGAGATGTTCGGCTCCGCCCCGCCGCCGCAGAACGAGCGCACGCCCTTCCACCCGCGCAGCCCGTACGGCTGCGCCAAGGTCTTCGGCTACTGGTCGACGGTCAACTACCGGGAGGCGTACGACCTCTTCGCGGTCAACGGCATCCTCTTCAACCACGAGTCGCCGCGCCGCGGCGAGACCTTCGTCACCCGGAAGATCACCCGCGCCGTCGCGCGGATCAAGGCGGGGCTCCAGGACCGCCTCTACATGGGCAACCTCGACGCGATACGCGACTGGGGCTACGCCCCGGAGTACGTCGAGGCGATGTGGCTGATGCTCCAGCGCGACGTGCCCGACGACTACGTCGTCGCCACCGGGGAGGCGGGCAGCGTCCGCCAGTTCCTCGACGCCGCGTTCACCACCGCCGGGCTCGACTGGACCGACTACGTCCGCTTCGACCCCAAGTACGAGCGGCCCAGCGAGGTCGACGCGCTCATCGGGGACGCCACCAAGGCGGGCGACCTGCTCGGCTGGAAGCCCCAGGTCAAGTGGCCCGAGCTGGCCCGGATCATGGTGGAGGCGGACATCGCGGCGCTCGACGCCGAGCTCGCCGGCACCACCGTCAGGATCGACAGGTAAAAGCGGATATTCTTCTCCTGGACTCGCGACGCGCGGCCGCAGGGGACGACGGCCCAGGGGGCACATGCACAAGCGCAAGCACCGGCAGAAGCACAGAAGGACGCGGCAGTGGGGCGCGCTCGGGGCCGCCGTCGCGGTGGCGACCGGCACGCTGGTGACGGCCGGCGTCACGTACTCCTCGCCGGAGGCCGGGGCGGTCACCCCGCCGGTGGCGATGACCGCCGACGACCTGCCGACCTGGCAGACCAACGGCGTGGTGTGGTCCATGGCCGAGTCCAACGGCGTGGTCTTCGCCGGCGGTACGTTCTCCGCCATCCGCCCGCCCGGCGCGGCGGCCGGCACCGACGAGACGAAGGTGGCGAACTTCGCCGCGTTCGACGCCGCGACGGGTGAGCCGACCGGC
The DNA here is from genome assembly GCF_048656465.1 of Streptomyces sp. MAR4 CNX-425. Lineage (NCBI taxonomy): Bacteria > Bacillati > Actinomycetota > Actinomycetes > Kitasatosporales > Streptomycetaceae > Streptomyces > Streptomyces sp. MAR4 CNX-425. Next base: position 708,916 of record NZ_JBMDLF010000001.1, read on the forward strand.
TGCGAGCTGGACTTCACGATCGGCTCCGGCACCGCCACCGTGCGCGCCCTGACCGTCTCCCCGACGGCAGGACGCTCTACGCGGGCGGCGAGTTCGCCTCCGTCAACGGCACCTCGCGCAGCCGCGTCGCGGCGATCGACATCGCCTCGTGCAGCGTGAAGACCGGCTTCGACGTCGGCGGCGTCTCCGCGCGCGTCTACGGGCTCGACGCCGCGGCGAGCGGCCGCCTGTACATGGCCGGCGACTTCAAGTCCGTCCGCGGGACCAGCCGGGTGAAGTTCGCCGCGGTGAACGCGAGCACCGGCGCGCTGACCTCCTGGAAGGCCAACGCGGGCCGGACCGGGCCGGCCGGGTCATCGAGGAGACCCCGGACGGGAACAACGTCGTCCTCGGCGGCGACTTCAACGGCCTCAACGGCGACGCCGGCGTGCACGGCCTCGCCGTCGTCCGCGCCGACACGGGAGCGACCGTACGGGCCTACAAGGGCGTCAGCAACAACAAGAACAACCCGTACGAGATGCACTGGAACTCCCTCGTCAAGGGCATCCACATCGACGGGACCGGCATCTACACCGCCCACGAGGGCCACGGCGGCGGCGTCTTCGACGGCCGGCTCGCGATGAACCTGGGCGGGTCCTTCACCGAGCGCTGGCGGGACACCTGCCTGGGCGCCACCCAGGACGTCACCGTCTACCAGGACGTGCTCTACAGCGTCTCGCACGCCCACAACTGCGGCAGCATGGGCCAGTTCCCGGAGCTGAACGAGCGGCAGCACATGCTCGCCGAGTCCGTGGACGACCCCACGCCGCTGCTGTCCTGGTTCCCCGACACCGACGACGGCCCGTCCGGCACCGAGCAGATCGGCCCGCGCGTCATGGCCACGTCGTCCAGCGGCGGCAAGGACTACATGTGGATCGGCGGCGAGTTCACCCGCATCCAGTCCAACGGCAACAAGAAGCAGCAGGGCCTCGTCCGCTTCGCCAACACCCCGGACAGCCGCAAGCCCGTCGCCGGCCCCACCGCCGTGACCGCGGCCAACGTCGACGGCGGCGTCCGGCTGCGCTGGAAGGCCGGCTGGGACCGGGACGACAGCAAGCTGACCTACACCCTCTACCGCAACGGCGAGGCGCTGGCCACCAAGCCGACGCTGGACCAACTTCTGGACCCTGCCGCAGGGCAGCTTCACCGACAGGGACGTCCAGCCCGGCACGACGTACAGCTACCGGATCGCCGCGAGCGACGCCGCCGGCAACACCACCGCCAAGTCCGAGGCCGTGCAGGTGACCACGCCGGGCACGCCGACGGAGACCACGCTGGAGAGCACCGCGACCGCGGACGCGTACGTCAACGGCGCGGCGGTCGACGCCAACTACGGCACGCACAACATCCTGCTCGTCAGGAAGACCTCCCCGTACCTCGGCTACCTGCGGTTCTCGCTGCCCGAGGCGCCCAGCGGAATGACGCTCAAGTCGGCGAAGCTGACGCTGCGCACGACGAACGACGCCAGCGCGGGCACCTCGGACACGATCGGCGTGCGGCCGGTGACCGGCAGCTGGTCGGAGTCGGAGGTGACGTACGCCAACCGGCCGTCGCTGTCGTCGACCGCCCTCGGCGAGTTCACCGGCGCGACGGACCTGGACACCGAGTACACCGCGCCGCTGTCCACCGCCGGCCTCACCGGCTCCCTCGGCGGCACCCTGGACGTGGCGCTGACCAGCGACGGCACCGACGCCTGGTGGGTGCGGGCGCGGGAGACCTCGTACGACCCGAAGCTGACGCTGACGTTCGGAGCGAACTGATGCGCGCCGCCCGTACGACACGCAGAACAGCCGGCACCCTGACGGCTGCGGCCGCCGCCCTGACCCTGGCCCTCGCGGGCTGCGGCGGCGGCGACGACGGCGGGGACGACGACGCGGCGGCCAAGCCGTCGGCGTCCCAGCCGGCGGACGACCGCACCCCGAAGGACCCGGGGCCCGAGTCCGGGAAGTCCGACGACACCGAGAAGGTGCCCGAGGAGGACCTGGAGCGAGCGGAGGGCGAGTTCTCCGAGAAGGAGAAGACGTACCTCAAGGACCGGGTGCCCGAGGGCGTGGACCCGGCGGCGATCCTGGAGGCGGGCGAGGAGGCCTGCGCCAAGATCGAGAGCGCGGCGGCGACGAACGACGAGCTGGCCCGGGAGGCCATCCGCTCCGGTGACATCGCCCACGCCGAGGACGCCGTCCGCACCCTGTGCCCCGAGTACGAAGACCTGCTGTAGGAGCCGAGTTGAAGCCACTGCCCATCGTCGTCGCGATACCGACCAAGAACGAGGCCGAGAACATCGCGACGACGGTGCGGTCCGTCATCGACCACTTCGAGGCCGTGGTGGTGGTCGACTCGGACAGCACGGACGACACCCGCGCCCTGGCGAAGGCCGAGGGCGCCGAGATCGTCCCGTACACCTGGGACGGCAAGTACCCCAAGAAGAAGCAGTGGTGCCTGGACCACGTCCGCCCCGAGCTGGACTGGATGCTCTTCGTCGACGGCGACGAGACCCCCAGCCCGGAGCTGATCGCCGAGCTGCACCGCATCTTCGACCCGACCGCGGACGGCTCCCGCCGGGTCGCCCCGGCGGCGTTCGACATCCCCCTGGGCTACTGGTTCGCGGGCAAGCGCCTGCGCCACGGCTACACCATCGTCAAACGCGCCCTGATGGACCGCACCCGCGTCCGCTTCCCGGAGCTGGGCGACCTCGACGCCCCCGGCATGGGCGAGCAGGAGGGCCACTACCAGCCCCTCGCCGACGGCGAGGTGGTGCGGCTGCGGGCGACGCTGGAGCACGAGGACCTCGACCCCGTACGCACCTGGTTCGACCGGCACAACCGCTACTCCGACTGGGAGGCGTGGCTCGAACACCACCCGGAGGTCCGCGAGGAGATCCGCGTCGCCAAAACCCGCCAGGGCCAGCTCTTCCACCGCGCCCCGCTGAAGCCGCTGGTGTCGTTCGCGTACGCCTACGTGTACAAGCGCGGCTTCCTCGACGGCCGCGCGGGGCTGGACTACGCGCTGGCGATGAGCTTCTACCGCTGGCAGATCGGCCTGAAGACCCGCGAGAAGAACGCGTAGCCCGCGGTTCACCCTCACGGGGGTGTGTCCAGGAGACGGCTGATCTGCGGTTGTGTGGGTGGTCAGCGCCTGGCTGCGGCCGCGTCCTTCGAAAGCGATCTCGAACGCGTTCAGGGGTGCTTTCCAGCGCATCATCCTGCGTCGGCGGCCGGTGCCGGTGGGGTCCAGGCTCATCACCGCGAGGTAGATGCACTTCATCGCGGCGGCCTCGGACGGGAAGTGGCCGCGGGCGCGGACTGCGCGGCGGATGCGGGCGTTGACGCTCTCAATGGCATTCGTCGTGCAGACGATCCGGCGGATCTCGGCGTCGAAGGCCAGGAACGGCACGAACTCTGCCCAGGAGTTCTCCCACAGCCGGATGATCGCCGGGTACTTCTCGCCCCAGGTCTCGGTGAACTCCAGGAACCGGGTGGTGGCCGCGTCCTCAGCAGGCGAAGCTCCGCACCGGCCGCATCCGCCGCAAGAGACAACGCCGCGGCATCCCCCTCAACAAGATCAAGAACATGACGCTCATCCACGAACGGCCCGTCGAGGTCAACGACCGCAGGCAGCCCGGGCATTGGGAAGGCGACCTGATCATCGCTCGCGGGCAGGGTTCCGCCATCGGCACCCTCGTCGAACGCACGACGCGCTACCACCTGATCCACTTGCCGCACGGCTGGAAGGCCCCGCAGGTCCGCAACGCGTTGATCGGCCAGACCGGGCACATCCCGCCTCAGCTGCGACGGACGCTCACCTGGGACCAGGCCCGTGAGCTGACCTTGGATGAGGACAGCGAGGCCCTGACCGGATTCCGGATCTACTTCTGCGATCCGCATTCGCCCTGGCAGCGCGGCACGAACGAGAACACCAATGGGCTGCTGCGGCAGTACTTTCCCAAGAGCACCGACCTGTCTCGCCACTCCGCCCGTGACCTCCGTGAAGTCGCCCGTCAGCTCAACCGCCGACCACGTCGCTTCCTTGGCGACAAGTCCCCGGCCGAGGCCATGAGAAGATGGCTGACAGGCCCATTGACCAGCTGATTCGCCAACCATTGATGGAAACCGCCCCGCATCCAGCGGCCGGTTCTGCCAGTCGGCCATGCCGTCCATCACCGCGTCGGTGATCGTGGAGATGGTGGTCTTGGACACCTCAGCGCCGTACACCTCGGCCAGGTGAGCGGAGATCTCGCCGTGCGTGAGGCCCTTCGCGGACAGCGACAGCACCATCTCATCCACGCCGGTCAGCCTGCGCTGGCGCTTCTTGACGATGGCAGGCTCGAAGGAGCCCTCCCGGTCCCGGGGGACGTCGACCTCGACCGGGCCGACGTCGGTCAGCACGGTCTTGGACCGCTTGCCGTTGCGGGAGTTGCCGCCGTTCTTGCCGGCCACGTCGTGCTTGTCATAGCCGAGGTGATCGGTCATCTCGCCGTCCAGGGCAGATTCCAGCACCCGCTTGGTCAGTTGCTGCAGCAGCCCGCCCTCCCCGGTCAGCTGCAGGCCCCCGGCCTGGGCCCGGTCGACCAGTATCCCGATCAGCTGGTCGTCCACCACCGGCTCCCGGCCAGCAGCCTCCACCTCCGCGGCTGCCTCGTTCTCAACCTCGGGTACAAATTCAGTCATTCGGTGTCACTCCATGATCCAGTTCCACCGTCTGTTGTACACGCCCGCTCCTGGAGCAAGGCGTCGATCTTGTCGTGATCAAGGAGCATTTGGGCCACACCCACATCGGCGTCTATGCCCACGTACGACTCCGACTCCAGCGGGACGCCATCGACGCCTTGGGCCACGCACTCGGCGGTCAGGACGACGACCCTGACGACCCGCCCACTGCGGTCGCCGTCCGCTGACGTTGCCGTCAAACGGCACGGAGCCCTTATCGACATCACTGTCGATGAGGGCTCCGTCGCACTGCTACCAGATTCCGATAACCCCGCCAGGAATCACGGGGAAATTGTCGGAGTATTCCACTCGGCACACTCCGCTACGATTCGCGCAATCTGCCGACGCTTCGGGTAACTGGAGCGAATCTTAGAGAGGCGTTCCGCGTACAGTTCCGCGACATCGACCCCCTCTTCGGACAACAAGCGGAAGTCACCCTCGCGCCATATGTCCTCAACTCCCCGCAGAGTCGTCTTGACTCCCTGAAACTCGGCCCTTGAGTATCCGCCGCCAGCCTGCAACCGATCATCGCAGGAATCCCAAAAGTTCCCTACGCTGGATCTGATCCTCCATTCGCGATCGCCTGAAGGCAGCTCATGCGACGCCACCAGTATCGCTACGCCAGCAGCTGTCGATTGAAAATATGACGGGTCAGACGAGTCCTCCAGGGCGCCGATCTCGCTTCGCCAGCTCCTCAGCGAGGCGATCTTCTCTGCACCTCCAGGAACTGCTGGACCGCTGCACCCAGCGACGATGTCATCGATCTCTGCCAGGTGCGAGGCCCCCGCAACCTCAAGGATGGGTCGCATCCTGGCGAGAGACAGCCCTCCGGTCAGGCTCCACAAGTCCATCAACCGCCACCCCCTAGAACCACTCGCCATGGCGTGTTTCCAGTACTCGACACTCCGGTGCCCTTGCCGATCGGGCTTGGTGTGAGGCCCACGCCTGGACCTGTCGCTTGCGCGAAGCATGCAGGGCACATCCTAGTCGACGAAGCCATTCCTGTGATCTCCCAGTCGCTCCCCAGGCGATTCATGATCGTAGCCTCGGCATGGCCTTGCCCGGGGATGTAGCGCTCGCCGCGCAGCGGCGCATTGCCGCCCCTCCATTCATCGGGCAGACCCGTGCGTTCAGTTGCAACCCACGTTTCAGATCGACCCATATTCACGTGACGAACTCGGGCAACCGCAACTGTCGATGCCTCGTCGGCCCAGGCGCTTCCAGCCCCTCACGGCGGCGGAGGCTCGCCAGTTCCTCGACGCGGGCACGGCCGCCATCCGCCGCACACTTCAGCGCACCAGCACCGGCGGGCTCACCACGCTGCCCACCAAAACGCGCGCCTCCGAGCGCCACATCGCCCTTCCCACCCGTTGCCTCCATTCGCTGAAGCTCCACCACGAACAGCAGAAGCGCGAGCGTGAGGCCGCGGGCGCCATGTGGCAGCGTGACGAGCCCGTGTTCACCACGGTGCAGGGCAGACCAATCGACCGACCAACCTCACCCGCACCTTCAACGCGCTCCTCCACAAGGCCAGCCTCCGCCGCATCCGCTTTCACGACCTCCGCCACTCCACTGCCACCCTACTCTTGGAACAGGGTGTCGAACTCGTCGTGATCAAAGAACTCCTCGGCCATGCCCACATCGGCGTCACCGCCACGGTCTACGCTCACGTCCGACTCCGCCTCCAGCGCGATGCCATCGACCTCCTCGGCCGCGCCCTCGACCACCCCTGAAATACGTATGGCAACGGCGGCGGACACCAGGTGTCCGCCGCCGTTGCCGTCAACTACTGCCGTCAATCTCCCCTGGAGCCCCACGTGCAAGGCCGCAGGTTTGCTGTCACAACCCTACGAAGCCGATGCAGCCTACGCGCGGGAGACCTTACGCCTCATCCGCCTGCTCTTCGGAAATGCGGCGAGCCGCGTCATCCGCAACTTCACTCCACACGATCAACCCCTCGGATTCGAATTCTTCCAGGAGGGCCTGCCGAATTTCGTCCACGGGACGCCCCTTGTGGGTCCCGCGGACCTTCCCAAAGGCGCTTTCAAATTTACGCAAATGCTCTTGAACGCGAGGAATATCCTTGTCGTACTCTGCGGGATCGACCATCCGAACGTCACCACCTATCACTTTCAGAGCCACACGGCCCTCATAGGTTCCTGCGATAGACCTGCTGCAGGTGCGACAGGGCTCCTGGGCCGAAGATGTGCTCGACTCTCCCGCTCACCTCGTCAGTGACCCGTGTAGTTATATGACCTTCTGCCGTCAGTCGATCGTACGTGCACTTACACATACGGAAGATGAGAATGGCTGGACGATCTCCGGTAGCGGTGCGACTCCCACCGAATGTCGCAGCAGCACTGAGGGTGTCCGAATCCCCGGGACTCACCCGATACGTAAACAGGTTCCCTGGCTGCCCAACAGATCCGCGACTCGAATTCGCGCGAGCCGCATCACCACTGAGCCCATTCGCCTCGATGTTGTCGGCATGGGTAGAGCTCGTTCCATGCACGAAGTCCATCGACTCATTGCAATTGTGAACGAGTACCGGCGTGGCTCCCGCCAGCACATAGTACGTGTGGTGGTTGGTGACTGTCAGGTTGTGGACGGTGGTGTGGGTTGTCCAGCGTTTGATGGCGGTGATCTGGATGTGGGTGCCGGCGCTGGTCTGCAGCCACTGGCCGGGCTGGAGGTTGGTGGCGTCGATCCACTCGTCCAGTTCTGGGACCCAGAAGGGGTGGCCGTCGGTGGCCGTCACGGTGGCTTGCTTGTCGCCGCGGTCGCCGTCGATGTCGATGGTGATCTTGACGAGGTTCTTGGAGCCCTTGCCGGTGATGGTGTCGGTGACGGTCTCGACGCTGGTTTCCCCGGTCTCGGGGTCAGTGGCGACGATCTCGTCACCGATCCTGACGTCTTCGATCGGTTTGGTGGTGCCGTCCGCGTACAGCACCTTGGTGTCGGCGGTGAAGCTGTTCCGTCGGCAGGTGGTGGCCGCGTCTCCAGCCGCGTCAGCGGCTCCGGCGGCGCGATTGACACTTCTGACGGCGGATCTGCCTACTCCGCCGATACCACCGACGATGTCGACAAAGAACTGCCCCGCGCTGTAGCGGCGGGAGGTCGAGTCGATGCCTGCCTTGTCCTCGACCCAGCCTTGGAAATCGTCGATCTTCCCAGAAGCCGTTCCGGTGGGGTCGACAATATCCACACCGGCCTTGACAGGTTCAACAAGGGCCGCGTCGACGACGCCGGCGAGGAAATCCCATCCGTCACCGGCAGGCATGGCCCCCTCGGAATTTGCCAGAACCCCTTCCAACTCCTGGGGAGAGTCGAATGCCTCGTACTGCATCCAGGTGTCGCCGTCTGACTGGTAGTCGAGGGAGGAGTAGCGGTGGCCGTCGAGTTCGATGCCTGTGGTGGGGTTGCCGCCGGTGAAGGCGTAGCGGTTGCCGGTGAAGGGGTCGGTGGTCAGGCTCATGTCGGCGAGGGCGCCGTTGTAGGTGTCGCGGGTGAGGAATCGGTTGAGGCCGGGGCTGTAGTTGCGGAAGCCCATGTCGTAGGTTCCCGAGGCCTGGTCCCAGCGTTTGGAGTTGAAGCGGTAGGGGTTGTACGGCTCCTGGTTGGGGGTGGTGGGGTCGGGTTTGTCGACTCCGGTGAATTCGGAGTCGTCGTTGGTGCCGTAGGCGGTGTAGCCGTAGGTGGCTTTGGTGTTGCCGCTGGTGTCGGTGAGGGTTTCGACGTCGGTGTGGCTGTTGTAGCCGTAGACGCCGAGTTCCTCGGTGCCGTCGGTGTTGTGGGTGATCTGGGAGAGGCGGTTGCCCCAGGGGTCGTATTGGTAGGACTTGGTGACCTCGCCGGCTACGCGTTCGTCCAGGACCTGGCCGGACAAGCCGAGGTAGCTGTAGTCCGTGGTCTTGCCACTGGCGGTCTTGGAGGTGGTGCGGTCCATGGGGTCGTAGGTGTAGGTGGTCTTCTTCGTGGTGCCGTCGTCCTGGAGGCGGCTGTGTTCGCTGATGCGGTCGAAGCCGTCGTAGATGGTGCGTTCGATGATCTGGCTGGCGGCGGTGATGGTGTCGAGGCGGCCGTAGGGGTCGTAGTTGTAGGAGGCGGTGTCTGTGGTGCCGTCGGTGGCTGCGGTGACCAGGCGGTTGCGGTTGTAGGTGTAGGTGGTTTCGGTGTTCTTGACCGTCTGGCTGATGACGTTGTCGTTGGCGTCGTGGACGTAGGTCTCGGTGCCCGCCCCGTTGCCGGTCTTGGTGACCTTCGCGATCCGGTCCGCCGGGTCGTAGGTGTAGGCCGTGGTCGATTCGAGGTACGCCGTGTGGTCGTCGGCGTTCATCTTCTTCGTCGCGTCGCGGGATTTGTTGCCGTTGGCGTCCCAGTCGTATGCGTGGGAGGCGACAAGGAGCTGGCTGTTGTACTCCTGGGTCGTCTTCAGTGCGCCGTTGGCGTAGTAGGTGTAGTCGACGAAGTTGCCGTTCGCCTTGTTCTCCCGCAGCTTCTGGCCCCGGGCGGTGTATTCGTAAGAGGTTGTCCGCTTGGTCGGGTCGGTGGCGCTGTCGCCGGCCTCGACGTGGTTGACCATGTTGCGGATGTCGTAGGCGTAGGACTGGAACACGTCCGGGTGGGTGACGGTCTGGAGTTGGCCGTTGGTGTTGTAGGTGAAGGCGGTGACTTTCTTCGGCTCGCCGGCGAGGTTCTCACTGACCTTGGCGACCTGGTTGAGGCCGGTGTAGGCCATCGTGTATGCGTCGATCCGGGCGCCTGAGCTGGTGTCGTCGATGTCGGTGAGGTTGCCGTTGCGGTCGTAGCGGTAGCCGAAGACCTTCTCCTCGGTGTCGGCCGCCGCGTCGTAGGAGCGGACCAGCTTGACGGCGTCCGCGCTGATGGTGCCCTGGTCGCTTCCGGTGACGGTGATCGACTTGATGCCCTGCTTGTAGCGGTACGTGCCGAGCTTCACCCACCGGTTGGGGTTCTTGGCCTGGTTGACCTTGCTGGTCGCCTTGCCGCCGGCGTGGTCGATGCGGTAGGTGGCGGTGCCCGCGTCGGTCTTTTCGGGGTACTTGGCGTAGGCGGTGTACTCGCCGTCGCGGGGGATGATGGTCTGCCAGGTGAACGAGCCCTGGTCTGAGGTTTGGGTGCGGTGGTTGAAGCCGGTGTCTTTCGGTTCGCCGGACAGGGCGATGGACTTCGACTTCTTCCAGCTGCCTGTGGTGGAGGTGTGCTGGGTATCGGAGTTGTCTACCAGGACCACGGCAGAGCCGTCGGGGACGCCGGAGTCCTTCCGGGTTTTCAGGGAGCCGTCGGGGTAGTAGCCCCAGTTCATCGGCCGTTCGGTGGTTTCCTCGCCTGCGGAGATCAGGCGTCGGCTGGTCTGCTGGCCGAGGTCGTTGTAGTCGTAGCGGGTGACGATGTCCCACGGGTCGGTGGCTGTGCGGATCCAGCCGGTGTCGAAGTACTCGTAGGTGGTGTCGTTGCGTACCGTCTGGCCTGCCGAGGGCGGTGCGGAGACCGTGGCGACGCGCCCGAGGGCGTCGTAGCGGGTTTCGGTGTAGATGTCGGGGTCGTTGTAGCGGGCGTCGTTGGGGTCGTAGGGCTGGTATTGGCGTACCGGGCGGTTGAGTTCGTCGTAGGTGGTGCGGAGGGTGAAGTCGTCTGCGGTGGTGGTGGCGGTGCCGCGGGGGGTTTCGACCTTGGTGCGGTTGCCGGCCTGGTCGTAGGTGAACTTCGTGGTGCGCGTGATGGTGTCCGTGTACGGCACGCGTTGTGTCTTGGGCAGGCCGCGTTCGTCGTAGTCGACTTCGGTGGTCTTGCCTGCCTTGTCGGTGGTGGAGATGACCAGGGAGTCCTTGTCGTAGGCGGTGGTGGTGGTTTCGCCTGCGGCGTCGGTGACCGTCTTGGGGCGGTGGTTGAGGTCGTAGGTGGTGTGGGTGGTGAAGTCGGTGGTGTCGGGGGTGGTGTTCTTCTTGGGGTCGATGACGTGGGTGGGGTTTCCGACGTCGTCGTAGCGGTAGGACAGCTTGTCACCGTCGGCGTTGACCACGTCGGTGAGCTGGTAGATCGCGTTGTAGTGGTTCGTGGTGGTGAAGTCGCCGGGTATCTCGGCCGTCGCCACGCCCTTGGGTTCGGTGGTGGTGATCAGGTTGCCGACGCGGTCGTAGGTGTAGCTGGTTTCGCGGCCGGTGGTGTTGTTGTCCGGGGCGGTGGCCGCGGTCATCAGGTCGGCTTGGTCGTAGACCGCGGTGGAGACGGCGCCGTTGGGGGCGGTGGAGGTGGTGACGTTGTCGTTGGCGTCGTAGACCGGGGCGGGGGTGGTGATGTAGCTGCCGGCCGAGTGGTCCTTGGAGACCTTGTTCTCAAGCGGACGGCCGTAGACGTCGTAGTTCTGCTCGGTGGTCCCGCCGAGTGCGTCGGTGACCTTGGTGACCTGGCCTCGTTCGTCGTAGACGAAGTCGGTGCCGTTGGCCTTCGGATCGGTGATCAGCCGCGGGTAGCCGGTGGGGGTGAAGTCGGCGTTGGTGGTGGTGTTGCCGCGCGGGTCGGTCGCTGTTTCCAGCTGGCCGTGGGCGTTGTAGGTGTAGCGGCTGGTGTAGTCGCCCTCGTCCGTGGTGGCGGTGCCCTTGGGGTCGGTGACGGTCTTGAGGTTGCCGTAGGCGTCGTAGGTGAAGGTCCAGGCGCGGCCCTCGGGCGAGGTCTTGCGCCACAGGTCCTTCACATAGCCGTCGGCAGTGCGTTCCGCGTACTGGAAGACCGTCGCGTTGGCGGGGGTGGTGCCGTCGGTGCAGGTGGTGGGGTCGGGGACGCCGCCGGCGGCTGCGTTCTGCTCGGCGTCGCGTTGCCACAGGGGGTAGCCGGTGGCCGGGTCGTAGCAGTAGGCGGTTTCGGCGCCGTTGTGTTCGCGGAGGTAGGTGACGTTGTTGTCGGCGTCCCAGGCCAGGGTGGTGGTTTCGTTCTTGGCGTTGATGGTTGTGACCGGGCGGCCGAAGTCGTCGGTGGTGGTGTCGGTGACGTTGCCCTCGGCGTCGGTCACCCGGGTGTCGGTGAACTCCGGCGTGCCCGCGTTGTCCATGTACACGAAACCGGTGCCGTTACCGCGCCGGTCGGTGATCTGCTTGGTCCACCAGTGATACTCCGGGTCATCCCCTTCACTGGGGGCGTAGTAGTCCAGGTTGGTGGTGTGCTGGCGCGGGTCTTCGACGGCGACGAGTTTGACGTTCTTGTTGCCCTGGGTGGCGTCGTAGGTGAAGTCGAACACCTTCGGCTGTCCACTGCCCGCGCCGTCGGTCATACGCCCCAGCAGGCCCTTGTCGGTGTAGTAGAACGCCAGGGTGCGGCCGGAGATGTCGGTGACCGACTTGACGTGATCGTAGATCTTCGAATTCGTCAGCTTCCCCGAGCCGGCGACCTGCTCACCCGCGTCGTTGATGTACTCATACGACGCGTCGCCCTTCTCGTAGTACTCGACCGTCAGGGACTTCCGGCCGGCCGGGTCGGTGATGTAGTCGAGGAACTTCACCGGCTTGTTGTTCGACTTGCGCTCGGTGTACGTGTACGTCTGCGTGTTGCCGTTCGAGTCGACGACCGAGGTGAGGTAGCCGTCGCAGCCGAACAGGAAGCGGGTGCCGTCCGGGCGCGTCGCCGTCCACGCATCCGGTATCGGGTCCTTCGACGGGGTGCAGTCCAGGCCCTGCTTCGGCGCAAGTTTGTAGTGCACACCGGCCGGGGCCTTGAAGCTGCCATCAGCCTGCTTTTCGAATACATGCGTGGTGCCGTCGCCGTCCGGCCACCGCACCTCCGTCGGATGCGGGTTGGGATGGAAGTCCAGCGGGGCGCCGAGGCGCAGCGGTCCGGCGGCCTGGGCGGAGACGCCGTGGCCGGTGACCGTGTCGCTCGTGTCGAGGGAGTTGTAGGCGATGCGGAAGAAGGTGTTCAGCCCGCGGCCGGGATTGGCGAACGCGTTGTATGACCACACCGCGTTCCCGGCGGCGGCGTTGTTCATCACCGAGGAGCCGGCGCCGGTCGGGGTGCCGGTGTAGGAGTAGAACGTCTCCAGGCCCAGCTCGTCGGAGGTGGGGTCCTCCACGGCCACCCGCTGGGTCAGGGCAGGGATGTGGTGGCGGTCCGACAGCCAGGCGTCCAGGGAGGGTGCGTAGACGTCCCAGGTCAGCTGGTAGTCGGTGCGTTTGTTGCCCGCGTCGGAGTTGATGGGTGTCTTGACCTGCGCGGTGACGGTGACTTCCCCGCCGGGCGGGATGCTTTCCGGCAGGTCGGTGAGCAGCGGCTGGCCCAGGCCGGGCGGGGTGCTGCCGTCGGGCAGGGTCCACCGGTACGACAGCCCCCAGCCGTCGGGGTTGTTGCCGTTCATGGTGAAGTCGGTGGTGTTGGTGAACGTCACCTCGACGTCGTAGGTGGTGTTCGGCGTCATCCGCTGCGGCGTGCCCGGCGCGTAGTACGTCGAGGCGGCGGTGGCGTCGACGTAGATCACCCGCAGCAGCGGGCCGAGCTGCTGGTCCTGGCCCTCGCTGGACAGCCACAGCGACCGCTCCCGCGTCCCGCTGGACGACTCATCCGCCAGCTTGACCATCGCGCCTTTGTTCGACGCAGGCGTGGCGACCCAGTCTTCGACCAGTGAGGTGGCGTCCCACCAGTGCCGGCCGACCTCCCCACTCCACTGCGGCACCGTGTCCGCGACCGTCGCACCAAAGTCGCCGCCCGGGTTTGCCCATGTGCCGGTGGAGGTGTTGTTGTTCCAGGTGGCGGAGCCTTCACCGAAGCCCTTCTCCAACGGCCGCAGCTCATATACCGCGCCCGTCGACCCCTCATCCCGGGTGGTCTGGGTGCCCCACATCTGCAACTGGGCTTCGAGCACCGTCGCTGTTTGCGGGATGGTGGTGGTGTCGAAGTCCAGCAGCGCGCGGGTGGTGCCGTAGGTGCCCGAGTTGTTCCCGACGCTCAGCCAGTTCTGCCCTACCTTCCAGGACTCGATGGTGTCCTGGTTGGTGTTCGGCTGCTGCGAGGACAGCGTGGTGTCCTTCACCGCCCCGCCGGAGGAGCCCTGGATGAGCTTCATCGTCCGCCCGGCTTTGGGGATCCCCACAATCCGCGTCGGCGAGCCGAGCAGGTCACCGTCGGCGGTTTTCACCGCGAGTTGGTAGTAGTACGCCTTCCCGATCTCCTCACTGGAGGACTGCGGCGTCGGCGTCGCCGTGGTGTCGGTGAAGCTGTCCGTCGCACGGTCCCCGATCGGGGCGATCAGCGTCGCCGCCGACGGCGTGAATGCCTGCTGGGTGGAGCGGTGGAGCTGGTACTCGACGAAATCCGCCCCCGCGTCCCCGGTGGTGTTGGTGTAGGGCTTCCAGTGCAGCTCCGGGCCCGTGCCGTGCACCACCGTCGGCGACTGAAGCGCCGTGCCGATACGGCCGTAGGAGACCGTCAGCCGGGGGATCGTCGAGGTCTCCCCGCCGTAGTAGGTGGCGTCGGAGGACTCATACCGGGGCCCGCCGAGCGCGTCCGGTCCGGTGGGGGTCTCATCCGACGCCTTCAGAATGAAACCGTTGTTGGGCAGGGAGCCGTTGACCCACTCCTGCACCGAGTTCTTCACCGGGAAGTTGTGCCACTCGTTGTACTCCCCCGCCTCCTTCCACACCTCCGCCCGGTTGACCAGCCGCACCGCATCCGCGACAGTCTTCGACCCCGCATCCCCCGTGTCGCCCAGCGTGATGCTGCCCGCGGTGCCCTCACCGAACGACATCTGCCCCGAACCCAGGTCCACCCACCTGCCGGACGAACCCCGCTGGTCCACCGTGAACGAACTCGTCCCGCCCCGGTGCGCCACCTCATACGACGCCGCCGGCGCCGCGTCCGAGACCCCGGCAGATGCACATCCGCCAGATACGTGCCGCTGTCGTGAATCCGCGGCCGCCAGGTGTACGACTCACCCGTCGCCGCGTTCTGGTTGTAGCGGTAGTCCGACTCGTAACCCGCACCCGCCACCCGGGTCCAGTCGCCCACCCCGGCCGTCCCGGCACGGCCGTCGTCCAACTGCAGCTTCGTCCCCGACAGATCCCCCACCAGCGACTTGGTGTTCTCCCACGTCGCCGACAACTCATCCCACGCACCCGTGGCCTCATATGCCTGGATCTTCATCTTCTTGCCGCCGGTGGTGTGCGTCTGGTCGTAGTACAGACTCAGCCGCGCCGCATCCACCGACACCCCCGCCGGGATCTCATCCAGCGGGAACTTGACCAGCGACCGCGCCACCCCCGTCTCGCTGGTGCCCACCGACATGTTCCACGCCGGCGCGAAGTTCACCCCCGGCTGATCGGAGAGCACCATCACGTCCTGCGACTCCGACTCCGACGGCGCAATCGTGATCGTCGGATCGATCCGCACCGGATACTCACGCTCGTCCGCAGCCAGCCAGCCCGCGTCCGGCGTGATCGTCAGCTCCCAGCCCTTGCCGTCCCGGGACAGCTCCTGGGTGACCTCCGGACTCCACACCTTGCCGTAGGGGGAGGAAGCGTCCTTGGCCGCATCCGTCATGAACGGCGCCGGGATCACCACCACCGGCGACCGGCGGGTCTCATGGAAGAACGCCACCGACCCGTCCTTACGGCTCTTCGGCGTCAGCCCGTCAGTAACATCCATCGAGAACGTGAACGACACCCGACCCTCCGGGCGCTCGGCCAGGACGATGTCCTCCTTCACCTCCCCCGCACCCACCCGATACGACAGATCCGCCCCGCCCACCGCGTCCGGGTAGGTGACCGCGTTCTTCTCCACCCGCGGCGTAAGCGGCCCGTCCGCGCCCTTCAAGCCGAACGTCACCGACTGGCCCAGCTCCCCCTCCACCTTCAGCAACCGCCCAGGCGTATCGCCGAAGAAACTCCTGGCCAGGTTGCTGGTGTTGGCGTACGCGAAACCCTTCGCGCCGGTCTTCGTCACCGCGGTGTCGATCGGCTTCCACGAACCGCCACGCGTCTCGTACGACGTCGGCGCCGCCGCCAGCTCCGCCTGCACCCCACCGTCCGACATCCGCCAGAACCGCGCCTCCGGCGTCCGCCGCCGGCCAGCTCCCTCACCCGCTCCGGCGCCGGCTCCGCCTTCCCCGCACCCAGCTTCTCCCGGCTCGCCGGCGCCCGGCTGTCGCTCGACGGCGGCCCGTCGCCCTCCCCTCACCGTCATCGGTGAACCAGCCGGTGACCGTATTCACCAACCCGCCCACACCCGGCGTGGAACCCGCCGCAAAAGCCGGCTGCGGCAACAGCACCACCATCAACGCCGCCACCACAACCGACGAAACGAACCGCCCCAGCCGAGCCCTCATCCCGCAACCCCTCCACGCCAATCCCACGCACGCACTCGCACACGGAAAACGGCACGCCGAATAACCGGCCGGGCGAATACCCGGCCAGCACAACGCACGTCTCGCATGGGGGGTGCCGCCGATCCTCAACGGACCACAATGCACCTGTCAACCACACACCGATAAGCAACCAAACTGGGGCACAAGACTCTACATCGACAACATGCCGTGACGGCTCACACACGCACAGATCCATGCAAGCAACCAGGTCAGCCCCACCACACCGACCTCACCAACAGCCACACCCCGCCCCAACCGAGGATTCCCCCACAGGAGGGCGAAAACACGCCAACCACGAGACACACACCCCGCCCAGCCCTCCAGACAAGCCCCGAACCCTCAGCTCACCCGGAATTAGCCGCCCAATTACATTCGGCGCGCACACCCACTACGCTCCACACCCGAATCCACCACTGCCAAAGGACGGGAATCCCACCCATGCACACCGCGACCAACGCGGAAACACAGCCGGAAAACCCACAGCCGCCCCCCGTCCCCCCACGGCACCGCCGCACCCTCACCGCCGCACTCGCGGCCACCGCCGCCGCCGGCCTCCTCGCCTACGGCCTCACCCGCGACGGCGGCGACCCCCCACCCGCCGAACGCCACGTCCCCACCGCCCCCATCACCTACACCGTCGAAGGCAGCGGCACCGCCCACCTCACCTACCTCGGCAGCAGCCCCAAAGGCACCGCCACCGTCCTCCCCGACGCCGAACTGCCCTGGACCACCACCGTCGACGTACCGCTGAAAAAGGACGCCACCCTCACCGTCGTCCTCCCCGCCGACGGCACCCACGCCACCTGCGCCCTCGCCGTCGACGGCCGCCACCGCCAACGCGCCACCGCCACCGGCCCCCACGGCCGCGCCACCTGCACCACCGCACTCGACCGCCCGGCGGAGCCGGGGAGCCAGGGGTGACGTGACCCCGGCGCACGGCACCGGCTTCGGGAACGGACGATCTTCACCGACCGCGCGGAGGACGTCTTCAACAATGCCGAGCGCACACGGTACGGACCATCATCGGCGGGATCATGACGGAAGAGTTCACGACACGGCTCGACGAGGGAATGCTGGCGTACTTCCGGGACATCGCCGACGTCATGGTGGAGCGCTTCGGCGTGTCCCGGGCGGAGGCGGTGGCCCGGATCAACAGGGCGTACGGGCGCTCGGACATCGGCCCGTACCCGGACATCATGTGTCACGAGCTGCCCGAGCACTGGGCCTACGGCCTCTACTACGCCGGGGACGTGCCGTACTGGGAGCCGGACGCGGACCCCTCCGGCTGGGAGATCCGCGCGGCGCCGCCGCGGGGCGGGCCGGAGTGGACGCTGCCGGGGTGAGCGCGGACGCGCCGGCCGGGGGCGCGGCTCAGCGGCGCACCTCGTCGTAGACGCCGAGCAGGGTGTCGACCACGCCGTCGATGGCGAACCGGTCGTTGATCAGCCGCCAGGCGGCCTGCGACGCCTCCTCGTTGGCGGCGGGGTCCAGCAGCTCCAGCACGGCCTGGCCCACCAGCGGGCCGTTGTCCGCGTCGGCGCGGCTGTCGAGGACGCGGCCCGCGCCGGCCTGGGCCACGTCGGGGCCGAGGCCGCAGGTGCGGGTGATCACGACGGGAACGCCGACCGACATGGCCTCCAGTAGGGAGACGGGGAACGGCTCGACGACGGACGGCAGCACGTAGACGTCGGACGCGCGGTGCTGGGCCAGGACCTCGTCGGGGGTGAGGGAGCCGGCGTACGACACCGAGTCGGCCACCCCCAGGTCGGCGGCCAGCCGCATCATCGGCTCGGCCAGCGCGCCGGTGTCCGGCCCGGCGAGCACGAAGCGGGCGTCCGGGTACTTCGCCAGCACCACCGGGATGGCCCGGATGAAGTCCTCCGGCCGCTTGCGCTCCTGCACGCGCGCGACATACGTGACCGTCGGCGGCCCCTCGGTCCGCGCGGGCCTGCGCTCCTGCGGCAGTACGCCGTTGACGAGGCGGCGCGGCCGGGTCAGCGGGGTGTCCGGGACGACGGCCTGGATCTCGCCGTGCTCGAACTCCGTCAGGTACAGCGTCGCGTCGGCTCCGCGCAGCGCGCGGCGCAGCCCCAGCACGTCGACGGCGCGCGCCACCGGCTTCTCGGTGGGGTCGATCATGCCGTGTGTCTGCAGCACCACCGGCACGCCCGCCTGCTGGGCGATGAGCGCGAACGGCAGCGTGATGAGGTCCCGCATGAGGTGGACGTGCACGACGTCCGCGGAGCGGACCAG
Source organism: Streptomyces sp. MAR4 CNX-425 (assembly GCF_048656465.1). NCBI lineage: Bacteria > Bacillati > Actinomycetota > Actinomycetes > Kitasatosporales > Streptomycetaceae > Streptomyces > Streptomyces sp. MAR4 CNX-425. The sequence goes on from NZ_JBMDLF010000001.1 coordinate 727,276, forward strand.
GCGCCGGGCGCGGGCCAGCAGCGCGGGCGAGGTGATGCCGCTCACCTCGAATCGCGGCAGGACGTGCTTCGCCTGGTACATCCAGGCGGGCACCCCGTCGATGTCGCGGGGCAGCGGGCCGTCGAAGCCGTCGCCGAGGGTGGCGATGCGGGAGTCGACGCCGCGGGCCCGCAGGCCCTTGGAGAGGTTGAGCGCCACGCGCGTGGGGCCGCCGAAGTCGTTCGTGGGCGTGTGCAGCGTGACGACGTGCAGAATCCTCAAGACGGTCCCCTCCCGGCACCCCCCGGCACCGTACGTTTGTTCCCGGAGCCTACCCGGCACACAACCCCGCGCCTATTTAGACTGTCTTCGGTTGCGGGACGGCTATACGGGGCGATACGGGGCGGGGGCAGTTCGGGCGATGGCGGACCAACCGGGCGGGGGGCGCCCCGGCGGGGGCGGCGACGAGGGTGCGGGCGGCGACGCCCGCGCGCCGTTCGACGAGACCGTCCAGATCCGGATGGCGCCGCTGGCCGCGAAGGCCGCGCGCCGTCCCCGTACGCGTGCCGATACGGGGACGGGGACGGCCGCCGCCACCCGGACCCGCCGCCCCTTCACCCCCTTCGCCCCCTTCGTCATTCCGAAGAGCCCCACCCCCCGCGCGGTGCTCTCCCGCGCGTTGTCCGTCCCGCTCGTCGTCGCGCTCGTCCTCGTCCTGCCGCTGGCCGTCGCCGGCCGCTCCCAGCCCGACGTGCGGGACGCGGTCTTCTGGCTCCAGCTGGCCACCACCTGCTACGCGGGCGCCCGGCTGTCCGCGATGGTCCTCACCACCCGCCGCCGCCTCATCCAGGGCACCGTCTGGCTCTTCTGCTACGTCGCCATGGGCGTGGCGCCGCTGGCGCAGATCGTGCTGGAGCAGACGCCGACCCCGACGGTCGGCACCCGGGGCGACTTCACGCAGGCGGTGGCGCTCGTCCTCGTCGGCTTCGTCGCGTTCGACGTCGGCGCGCTGCTCTCCCGGCACGCGTCGGAGGCGCGGCTGAACCGCCGGCCGCGTCCGGTCGCGTCGATCAACAAGCGCCGGCTGTACGTGCTGGTGTTCGTCGCGTACGCGTGCAGCGGGCTGTTCATCGCCTCCCTCGGCGGCCCGGCGCCGTTCTTCGGCAGCCGCGAGGCGATCAGCGACGAGCTCGGCGGCGGGGCGTCCGACTCGCAGGTCGGCTCGGCGTTCGTGCGCGGCTTCGGTACGGTGCCCGCGCTGCTGGCGCTGCTGATGCTCACGCGCTGGATGGTCATGTCCCGGCGGGCCCGGCGGCAGCCGGGCGTGGTGCTGCCGTGGGCGGGGCTCGTCCTGGTCAACGTGATCGTGAACAACCCGATCTCCAACCCGCGCTACTGGTTCCTCACGGTCGCCTTCGCGCTGCTGTTCACCGCGTTCCCGCGCAGCTCCGTGGTGTACCGCTCGGCGCTCGCGGGGGGCGTGGCGCTGGCGGTGCTGCTGTTCCCGTTCGCGGACAAGTTCCGCTACGACGAGTCGGGGCGGAAGGAGACGCGGTCGCAGTCGGTGCTGGATCCGCTGGTGATGAAGGACTACGACCAGACGGTGATGTTCGCGAACACCATCTCGTACGTCGACTCGGGCGTCGGCCACACCTACGGCAAGCAGATGGCGTCCTCGGCGTTCTTCTTCGTGCCCCGCTCGGTGTGGGACGGCAAGCAGCTCGACTCGGGCGTGAAGGTGGGCACGTGGATGGGGATGACGAACGTCAACCTGTCCTCGCCGCTGTGGACGGAGCTGTGGCTGGACTTCGGGCCGCTGGGGGTGGCGGGCGGGCTGCTGCTCGTGGGGTACGCGGCGGCGCGCACGGACCGGAGGTTCGCCGAGTCGGGACACGTGTCGCGGGATCCGGGGAACGTGCTGGCGACGGTGGTGCCGCTGATCGCGGGCTACTCGTTCATCCTGCTGCGGGGGCCGCTGCTCCAGGCGACGGGGCGGATCGGGATCGCGGTGGTGTGTCTGGCGCTGGTGGCGACCTTCCGGCCGGACGAACGCCGCCGCTTGCGCTGAGCGGGCAGGGCGCGCCGGGCGGGGTGCGCCCGCGGGCGGCGGTCCTCGGTCCCGGAAGGGGCCGTAGGCTCGGGGCGTGGATGCCGAGGATGATCTCCGCGCAGCCCTCGGGCGGCTGCTCGACGGGGCGGGCGCGCGGCGCACCGCCGCGGCCGTGGACCGGCTCGTCGCCGGATACCGGGGCGGCGGCCCCGCCCCCGCGCTGCGCGACCGGGAGGACGTGGCGGCGTACGCCGCGTACCGGATGCCCGCCACCTTCCAGGCCGTACGGGCCGCGCTGGGCGCGCTGGCCGACGCCGCGCCCGGGTGGGAGCCGGACAGCCACCTCGACGTGGGCGGCGGCACCGGCGCCGCGGTGTGGGCGGCGGCGGCCGTCTGGCCGGACGAGCCGGATGGGTCTTACGGACCGGATGGATCGGACGGATCTGACGGGCTGGACGAGCCGGACGGGCCCGAGGCGCCGCGGGCGGCGGGGCCGCGGCCGACCGTCGTCCTGGACCACGCCGAACCGGCGCTGGCGCTCGGCCGCGAGCTGGCCGCCGGCGCCGCCGCTCCCGCGGTGCGCGCCGCCGAGTGGCGCCGCCACCCGCTCGGCCCGGCCGCGCCGGGCCCCGCGTGGGCGGCGGCCGGGCTCGTCACCGTCTCGTACGTCCTCGGGGAGCTGCCCGCCGACGTCCGGCGCGCCGTCGTCGCCGCGGCCGCGCGCAGCGCGCGCGGGGCCGTCGTGGTCGTGGAGCCGGGGACCCCCGAGGGGTACCGCCGGGTGCTCGACGCGCGGGAGCAGCTGGTCGGCGACGGGTTCGAGGTGCTGGCGCCGTGCCCGCACAGCGCGGCGTGCCCCATGGCCGGGACCGCCGACTGGTGCCACTTCGCCGCCCGCGTACAACGTTCCGCGCTGCACCGCCGGGTCAAGGGCGGCGAGCTGGGGCACGAGGACGAGAAGTTCGCGTACGTGGCCGCCGCCCGGCCGGTACGGACCGGCGGGGCGCCGGCGGCCGGACGGGTCGTACGGCACCCGCAGCTGCGCAAGGGGCAGGTGCTGCTACAGCTCTGCACGGCCGGCGAGGGGCTGGCCCGTACGGTCGTCTCCAAGCGGCAGGGCCCGCGCTACCGGGCCGCCCGGGACCTGCGCTGGGGCGATGCGTGGCCGCCGCCCGGGGACGGCGGCCACGGCGGGCCGTAGGCGGCCCGCCCACCGGCTCAGGCACCCGGCCGCTCAGGCACCCGGCCGCTCAGGCACTCAGCCGCTCATTCGCGCAGCTCCAGCGTGCAGCACTTCACGCTGCCGCCGCCCTTGAGCAGCTCCGTCAGATCCATCGGGATCGGTTCGAAGCCGCGCGCCCGCAGCGGCGCGGCCAGCCCGGCCGCCGCCTGCGGCAGCAGCACGTGCCGGCCGTCGCTGACGGCGTTGAGGCCGAGCGCCAGCGCGTCCTCCTCCGCGGCCAGGACGGCGTCCGGGAAGAGCCGGGCGAGCACGTCGCGGCTGCCCGGGGAGAAGGCGGCGGGGTAGTACATGACGTCGGTGTCGGTGGTGTCGTCCAGGACGCACAGCGCGGTGTCGAGGTGGTAGAAGCGCGGGTCGACGAGGTCGAGGCCGATGACGGGCCGGCCCAGGTACTCCTGCGCCTCGGCGTGCGACTCGGGGCTGCTGCGGAAGCCGCGCCCGGCGAGGATCCAGGAGCGGGTGACGGCGAAGTCGCCCTCGCCCTCGTTGACGTGTTCGGGCAGGTGGTAGTCGGCGAAGCCGTGGGCGCGGAACCAGCGGCGCTGGGCGGCGGCCTCGCCGCTGCGCTGCGGGTAGGCGAAGCGCGCGCCGAGCACGCGGCCGTCGACGACGAGCGCGCCGTTGGCGGCGAAGACCATGTCGGGCAGGGCGGGGTCGGGCTCTAGCAGCTCGACGGTGTGACCGAGCGAGCGCTGCCGGGCGACGAGGTCCTCCCACTGCGCGAGCGCGAGCTGGAGGTCGACGGGCTTGGCGGGGTCCATCCACGGGTTGATGGAGTACGTGACGGCGAAGTGTGCCGGTGGGCACATCAGGTACCGGCGCGCCGAGGCTGTGCGCAACAACGAGGGCTCCTCACTGCTGACGTCCAAGCGCCGGCCCGCGGATCGCGCGCGCCGACGCACGTAACCGAATGGTGCACGGTGAAGGGCCGCGCGCGCAGCAGTGCGGCACGGGTGGCCGGGTGCGGGTCGCGGGGCGCGGCGGCGCGGGCGGGGCGCCGGAGCCGCCAAAGGCGTATTTGTCGCGATACGCACTGGTGAACGGTGGTCACGTTTTCATCGCGCGCGGCGCCGGGCGCGGGCCGGGCCGTAGCCCCTGATCCCCGGCATCCGCGCAGGTCCGGGCGTACGGGCCGGGCCGCGGCCCGGCGGCCGGGGCCGGTGGCGGCCCCTCGGTACCGGAGGGCGGCCGCCGGAAAGGATGGAATACCGTGGCACAGTATCGGCCTACGGGGCACCCGGTCAGGTGGCAGCATGAGGATCGGGGCCCGTTTCCGGACGACGGGCCGAGGTGAGGGGACGCATGGCACGGGTACGCAGGCTTCCGGACTGGCTTTCCGGCACCCGCCGCGGCCGGACGCGCGGCAGCGCCGCCGCCGCGGAGCGCCTGCAGGCGGCCGCCGCCGAGCGCAGGGAGCTGCTGCTGGCCGCCGCCGACGCCGGGCTGCCGCTGGCGCCCGCCGCGTATCCCGAGGGCTACGGCTGCTCCTGCGACCGCATCGGCTGTCCCTCCCCCGGCCGCCACGCCGTCTCCTTCGCCTGGCAGACGCAGGCCAGCGCCGACGCGCAGCGCGTCGAGCGGTGGCTCGCCGCGCAGCCCGAGGCGAACTTCGTCACCGCCACGGGCCGCAGCCACGACGTGCTCGACGTCCCGCTGGAGGCGGGCACGCGCGCGCTGGCGCGGCTGGAGGCGGAGGGCGTCGCGGCCGGGCCGGTGGCGGTCAGCCCGGAGGCGCCGGGGCCGGGCCGGATGCTGTTCTTCACCTCCACCCGCGGCACGCCCGAGGACGAGGACGAGTGGTGGCCGTGCGAGCTGGACTGCCGCCCCGAGACGACGGACGAGCACCCGGGGCTGCGCTGGCACTGCCGCGGCAGCTACGTGCTGGTGCCGCCGGCGCGGCTGCCGGGGGACGAGGGCGTGACGTGGCTGCGCGGCCCGGAGCACCCGCTGCCCGACCCGCTGACGCTGCTGGAGGCGCTGACCGACGCCTGCGCGGCGTACGCGGGCGCGGAGCGGGAGCACGAGGCGGCCTGGCCGCTGAGCTGAGGCCCCTCTGAGCCGGGGCCCTGAGCTGTGAGGCCCCGAGCGTGAGGCCCCCGCGCGTGAAGCCGCTGCGCTGAAGCCCCCTGAGTCGAGCCCGGCCGCTGCGGGCTCGCACCGGCCCGTACGGGTCCGTACGCGCCCGAAGCGCCGCCGCCTCAGCTGCCCGCGGCGCCCACCAGCCCCTCCAGCCGGTTGTAGAAGACGATCCCCTCGCCCTCGTCGCCGCGCGGCGGCACCACCACCGCCTGCTGCGAGACCCGTTCCAGCGTCAGCGACTTCTCCGGCGCGCCGCCCTCCATCAGGGTGTCCGCCGCCGGCGGCACTTCGACCTCCTGGCCCTCGGCCATCGTCTGCTTCACGAAGTGGCGGCTGCTGAACAGCGCCAGCGCCCCGCCGTCGGCCAGCCGCAGCGCGACCGGCGGGTACTCGGGGGTGGCCTCGTCGACGTACTGCGTGACGTACTCGGGGGTGCGCCGGTACTGGTCGCGGGCGCCGACGCGCTCCGAGGTGTGCTGCCCGGGCGCGAAGTCGTCGCCCTCGCCGTCCTTCAGGTATGTCGCGTACGCCGCGCCCAGCTGCCCGGGCGGGACGGTCAGCCCGGCGGTCTTGCCGAGCGGCACGCGGCGGACGTGGCCGTCGTCGTCCTTGGCGAGCTTGCCGATGGCCGCCACTTCGGAGTCGTCGAGCAGCGACAGGTGGGTGGCGTGCCAGCGGGTCTCCGGGCCCTCTTTGACGAAGACCAGGAACCAGCGCAGCTCGTTGCGGTTGGTCAGGGAGTCGGCGACGAACCACCGGGGCCAGCCGCGCTGCTGCGGGATCAGGTAGCGGGAGTCGCGGAATTCGAGCGGCTCGTAGTCGGGGTTGCCCTCCGGGAAGTCCTTCTTGCGGACCTTCAGGCCCGCCTGGTCGATCTCGCGGAGCCCGCCGGCCTCAATGCGGGAGTTGACGGCGACGTCGTAGTCCTCGTTGGCCTTGTTGTTCATCTCCCCGAACCGGTCGAGGACGCGGGCGGCCTCGTCCTCGGTCACGGCCGGCTGGAGGACCTCCTCGCCGTGCACCGTGACGCACCCGCTGAGCGTCAGCAGCGTCGCCGCCAGCAACGGCACCGCGGCGACGGTCACCCGGAAGCGGCGTATCGGCATGATCTTTTTCTCCGACTCCTGCGCACGGCCTGGGAACGGCGTCACCTTACCCGGGTCGGCGGCCGGCCACCGGCGCGGGACCGGATCCGCCGCCGGACGCGGGGACTTCCGCAGTGATTCGGCTCTCATTCGCGTCCCGGCGGCGAAAACCCTTCCCCGGGGCGGGTACGAGCGATCATCATGCTGCGCATGACATTCGGGGCAGCACTGAGCGAGTTGCGCAAAGCTCAGAAAACGGCTAAGGGCGTCTCGCTCTACTCGCGCTACGTCAACCGGCCGCTGGGACGGGTGTTCGCGGCGGGGGCGTACGTCCTGGGGCTGCGGCCGAACCATGTGACGCTGCTCAGCGCGGCGTTCACCGGCGGCGGGATCGCGGCCATCGCGCTGGTACGCCCCGGGTGGCCGCTGGCCGTCGCGGTGTACGCGCTGCTCGTCACCGGCTTCGCCCTCGACTCGGCGGACGGCCAGCTGGCGCGGCTGCGCCGGGAGTCGAGCGCGGCCGGCGAGTGGCTGGACCACGTCGTCGACTGCGCGAAGGTCACCGCCGTGCACGCGGCCGTGCTCGTCTCGTTCTACCGCTTCTTCGACCTCTCCTCGGACGGCTGGCTGCTGCTGCCGCTGGGCTTCCAGCTGACCGCCGTGCTGATCTTCTGCGGCGGGCTGCTGGCCGACAAGCTCAAGCCGAAGTCCGCGGCGTCCGTACCACCCGCGCCGCCTTCGCCGCTGCGGGCGGTGGCGCTGCTGCCGGTGGACTACGGCGTCTTCTGCGTGGTGTTCCTGCTGCTGGGCAGCGAGAGCGCGTTCCTCGCCGGCTACGCGGCGCTGGCCGCGGCGGCGGCGCTCTTCCTCGTGGCCTTCATGGCGAAATGGTTCCGGGAGCTGTCTGCGGCGAGCTGAGCTGCGCCTCGCCGCGGTCGGCGCGGGGGCCGCGGCCGTCGAGGGCGTCCAGCGCGCGGCGCAGTTGCGTGCTGGACGTGTGCACCGTGTACGGGAAATACACCACTTCCACGCCCACCGACCGGAAGTCGGCCTCCAGCTTGTCCCCCTTGGGCGTGCCCCGCCAGTCGTCGCCCTTGAAGATGACGTCGAAGCGGACCTGCTCCCAGGTCTCCAGCTTGTCGGGCACGGTCTCGACGAACGCGGCGTCCACGTGCCGGATGCTGCGTACGATCTCCAGCCGCTCGACCAGCGGCACGACCGGGGCGCGGCCCTTCGCCAGCCGCGCCATCTCGTCCGAGACCACACCGGCGACGAGATAGTCGCAGCGGCTCCGGGCGTGCCGGAGAATGTTCAGGTGTCCGACGTGAAAGAGGTCGTAGACCCCCGGTGCATAGCCGACCGTGTGCGCCACGGCACCCCCCAAGTATTCCCCCTGATAGTGGCGCAACCCCCGGCGCGCCAGGAGTGTCAACCATAACGGGCAGGTGCGGATAAGGTGCAAGCCGGGCTTCGGGAAGGCAAACGAGGGGTGGAATGGTGACACGGGTGCTGCTGGTTTCGACCAACTATGCGCCGGAACAGGCAGGAATCGGGCCATACGCGACACAGATCGCGGAGCACTGGGTCGAGTCCGGCCGCGCCGAGGTGCATGTGCTGGCCGGAATGCCGCACTACCCGAACTGGCAGGTCGCCGAGGAGTACCGCGGCGTCTGGCGCCGCGAGGAGGACCTGGCCGGTGTCCGCGTCCACCGCCGCCGGCACTCCGTCCCCGCCCGGCAGACGGCCGTACGGCGCGCGCTGTACGAGGCGTCGATCCTCGCCCACGGCGTCGTCGCGCCGCCCCGCATGGACGCGCCGGACGCGGTCGTCGCGCAGTTGCCCAGCCTGGCCGGCGGCGCGCTCGGCGCCCGCCTCGCCCGCCGCCACGGGGTGCCGTACATACCCGTCGTCCAGGACCTGATGGGCGCCGCCGCGGCGCAGAGCGGCATCCGCGGCGGGGGCCGGGCGGCGGCCGCGGCCCGCGCGGTGGAGTCGCGGGTGCTGCGGCGGGCGTCGCTGGTCGGGGTGATCCACGAGACGTTCGTCCCGCGGGTGGCCGCGATGGGCGTCGACGAGAAGCGGATACGCGTCGTCCCCAACTGGTCGCACGTGTCCGGCCCGACCCGGCCGCGCGCGGAGATGCGCGCCCTGCTGGGGTGGCGCGAGGGCCAGACGGTGCTGCTGCACTCCGGCAACATGGGGCTGAAGCAGGGCCTGGAGGTGCTCGTCGAGGCGGCCCGCTCGGACCCGTCGGTGCGGGTGGTGCTGATGGGCGACGGCAACCAGCGCGAGCAGCTCGCCGCCCTGGGCGCGGGGCTGCCGAACCTCGACTTCCTGCGGCCGGCGGAGGCCGCGGAGTTCACCGACGTGCTGGCGGCGGCGGACGTGCTCGCGGTCACCCAGCGGTCGTCGGTGCTGGACATGAGCGTGCCGTCGAAGCTCACCTCGTACTTCGCCGCCGGCCGGCCGGTGGTCGCCTCGGTGGCCGACGGCGGCGGCACGGCGGAGGAGATGCGGCGGGCGGGCGCGGGGCTGGTGGTGCCGCCGGAGGACCCGGAGGCGCTGCTGGCGGCGGTACGCAAGCTGGCCGGGGACTGGGACCTTGGTGTCGCGCTGGGGGCGAAGGGGCCGGTGTACGTCCGGGAGCACCTGAGCAGCGAGGCGGGTCTGGGCCGGATCACCGCGCTGCTGGACGAGGCCCTGGACCGGGACGAGGACGGGGCCGGGGGCTCGGGCGCGGACGCGGACGCGAGTAGGGACGCGGGCGCGGGCAGCGAGTCGGGCGGGGCCGCGGACGGGGACGGGGACTCCCGGGAGCCGGTTGTCCACAACCCGCCGGTTGTCCACAGGCGGAAGGCGGCCGACGCGCCGGCCGGGGAGCCGGTCCCCCATACTGAGCAGACCGGTTGAGGGGGGCCGAGACCATGTCACAGCACGTTGCGGGCGACAGCCGCGTCCTGGAGCCGCAGGACGAACCGGACCTGCTGCGCGACCAGTTCCGGCAGCTCCTGCGCTACCGCGGAATGATCGTCCTGGGCGTGGTCCTCGGGCTGCTCGGCGGCGGGTGGATCGCCCTGGTCTCGGGCGACGAGTACATCGCCTCCAGCGAGGTCACGCTCCGCCAGGTCAGCCTGGACCCCTTCGCCTCCGGCAGCGACGCCACGGCCATCAAGGAGAGCATCGGCACGGAGAGGCAGACCGCCGCGAGCAACGCGGTGGCCAAGATCGCCGCCAAGGAGATCGGCCACCCCGAGGACGGCCGGAAGCTCCAGCACGGCCTCCAGGTCACCAACCCGCCGAACACGCTGGTGCTCCGCTTCGACTACAGCGCCGAGGACCCCGACACCGCCGCCGAGCGCTCCAACGCCTTCGCCGCCGCCTACCTCACGTACCGCGAGGACAAGAGCAAGCGCACCATCGACAACATGGTCGAGGCCTACGACGACCAGGTCAAACCCCTGATCGCGGAGCGGGACGCGCTCGACGACGAGATCGAGGGCCTCGCCGAGGGCCGCGCGCTGGAGTCCGCGCTGTCGGCGCGCTCCTCGCTCAGCCAGAGCATCGGCGAGATCACCGCCGACCGCGCCCGGCTGCAAGCCCTCGACACCACCCCCGGGCACGTCGTGCGGGACGCCACGCCGCCCGCCGAGCCCGCGGGGCCGGGGATCGTCATGCTGCTGGGCCTCGGCGCCGCGTTCGGCGTGGGCCTCGGGCTGCTCGTCGCCTGGGTGCGGCTGGTCTTCGACCCCACGGCGCGCTCGGAGAGCGACGTCGTGCGGGCGCTGCACGCCCCGGTGCTCGGCACGCTGCCGCGCACCCGCGGGCCCGGCGGGCTGCTGGCCACCGGCAGGGTCGCCGAGGAGTACCGCTCGATGGCCTTCCGGCTGGCGTACGACCAGCGCTTCGCCGACCGGCGGCGGCTGCTGGTGGTCGCGCCGCGCGGCAGCATAGACATCCCCGCCGCGGTCTCGGTCAACCTGGCGGCGTCGTTCGTGGAGATGGGGCACGAGGTGCTGCTCGTCGAGGCGGACCTGCGCACGCCGAGCCTGTCGGCGCGGCTCAGCGCCGCCGACGGGGTGCGGCCCGGCTGGGCCCGTACGCCCGCGCGCGGCGACGGCGGCTGGCCCACGGGCCTGCAGATACCGATCGACGCGGGCGAGTCCGGCGCCTTCGACCTCATCCCCGGCACCCGGGTGCGCAACGCCGCGCGGGCGCTGACGTCCGCGCCGGCCACGCAGGTGATCGCGGAGGCGGACGCGCCGGGGTCGGTCGTGGTGGTGCTGGCGCCGGCCGTGCTGTCGTACGCGGACGCGCTGGCGCTCGCCGACCGGGTCGACGGCGTGCTCGTCGTCTGCGACCCGCGGCAGGTGCACCGGGAGGACCTGGCGCGTATCCGCGAGCTGATATCGGGCGCGGGCGGCACGGTGCTCGGCGCCGTGCTCCACTCGCACGGCAGCGGCGAGCCCGACGCGGGCGGGCGCGGCCGGTCCGGCAAGGACGGCGGCAGACGCGGCGGCCGGGGTGACGGGCGCGGCGACGACCGCGGCGTCGAGGCGGGCGTGGCGGCGCCGGCGCCGCCGGCCGAGGCCGCGGGGGCGGACTACCCGGCCGACGGCCGGGCCGTGCGCTCCTCGCGGCGGTAGATGCGCGCCCGCTGGGCGATCGTCTCCTCCGTCGCCGACCAGGGCGTTGCGGCGCTGACGAACATCGCGGTGCTGGTGGTCGCGGCGCGGGAGTCGTCCGCCGAGGGCTTCGCGGTCTTCTCCCTCGTCTACATGACGTTCACCGTCGTGCTGGGCGTGCAGAGCAGCTACGTGGGCCAGGCGCTGGTGCTGGAGCGCGACGGCGCCGGGGGCCGTGCCGGAAAGGGCGGCGGAGCCGGCGCGGGCGTGGGGCCCGAGGGGGCCGACGACACCGCGCCGGAGGGGCCGGTCATCCCCTCCTGGGCGGAGCCCGACCCGGACGCGCCGCCGCCGCCGGCCACCGGCGTCGCCTCCGCCTGCCGGTCGGCGGTGACGTTCTCGGCGCTGGCCGCCACGGCGCTCGGCGGGACGGCGGCGCTGCTGTTCGCGCTCGTGCCCGGCGAGCTGGCGCACGGGCTGGCCATGCTCGGGCTGGTGCTGCCCGTCGTGCTGCTGCACGACGTCCTGCGGTACTGCTTCGCCGCGCTCCGGCTGCCGCACCACGCGCTCCTCGGCGACCTGCTGCGGCTGGCCGTCGCCGTCCCGGCGCTCGTGCTGCAACCGGACGGCTCGTCCCCGGCCCGGCTGATCGCCGTGTGGGGGGCGTCCGCGCTGCCCGCGCTGCTGCTCTGCCTCTCGCTGGCCGCGTACCGGCTCCGCGGGGCCCGCGGCGACTGGCGGCGCTACCTGCGCCGGGGGCACCTCGGCCGGCGCTTCGTGGTGGAGTTCGCCGTGGGCAACGGCGCCACCCAGCTGTCGGTCATCGGCCTCGGGCTCGTCGCGAGCCAGCTCGCGGTCGGCGCGCTGCGCGGCGCCACCACCCTCTACGGGCCGATGAACGTCCTCTACAACTCCGCGACGTCCTTCGGCCCACCGGTCATGCACCGCATCCCGAACCTGCGCAGCAAGCTCCGCTCCGCCGCCGCCCTCGCGCTCCTCCTCGCCGGCACCGCCGCCGCCTGGACGACGGTGCTCGTCGTCCTCCCCGACGCCGCCGGCCGCGAACTCCTCGGCGACACCTGGGCGGCGACGTCCTCGCTGCTGCCCGCCACCGGCAGCCAGTACGCGGGCATAGCGCTGGGCACCAGCGCGCTGCTCACGCTGCGGGTGCTGCGCCCGCAGAGCACGCTGCCGATCCAGGTCGTCTTCTCCCTGCTCTCCGTCGGCTGCATGCTCACCGGCTACGCGGCCGGCGGCGTGCTGGGCGCCGCCTGGGGCCTCGCCGCCGGCTCGGCGCCGCCGGCTCCGGGGGCTCCGGGGGTGCCGCGGGCGGCGTCAGACGCGGTGCAGCCCCGGCCTCCCGGCCTCGGTCGCATAGGAAGCCGCGGTGGTGATCCCGGCGCCCTCCGCGGTGACGTACGGCACGGCGCGGAAGTCCGCGCGGCACTGCTCGCGGGTCAGCTCGACGGTCACGTAGCCGCGGCGGCCGTCGTAGAAGCGCAGGTGCGGGTTGGCCTGCGTGAGCCGGTCGTAGTTCGCGGGCCGCTCGGCGCCGTCGCCGCCGCTGCTGATGGAGGTGGCGACGATCTCGCTGGCGACGGCGGGCGCGTCGGGGTCGGCGTAGTCGCGCTTGACGTCCATCGCGTAGTGCACGTGCACGTCGCCGGTGAGGACGACCAGGTTCTCGACCCCCGCCGCCTCGGCCGCGTCGAGGAAGCGGGTGCGGGCGGCGGTGTAGCCGTCCCAGGCGTCCATGCTGACGTTGTACGCCACGGTCGGCTCGCTGCGCCGCTCCGCCAGCACGACCTGCTGCGGCACGACGTTCCACCGCGCCCGCGACTCCCGCCAGCCGTCCGCGAGCCAGTGCTCCTGCCGCTCGCCGAGCATGGTGCGCCCCGGGTCGTCCGCGTCCGGTCCCGGCGGCGCCCAGACGCCGCCGTACGCCTGGTCGCTGCGGTACTGCCGGCCGTCGAGGACGTCGAACTGCGCCAGCGTCCCGTAGTGCAGCCGCCGGTACAGCCGCAGGTCGGCGCCGCGCGGGCGCTGGGGCCTGCGCAGCGGCTGGTTCTCCCAGTACGCCCGGTAGGCGGCGGCCCGGCGGACGAGGAACTCGTCCGGCGGCAGGTTGTCCTGGGAGATCGCGCCCGCGTAGTTGTTCTCGACCTCGTGGTCGTCCCAGGTGAGGATCCAGGGGTGGGCGGCCTGGGCGGCGCGCAGGTCGGGGTCGCTGCGGTAGAGGGCGTAGCGCAGCCGGTAGTCCGCGAGGGTGACGGTCTCGTGGTTGAACACGTCGGGGAGGGTGCCTTCGGGGTAGCCGCGGCCGCCGCCGGTGGAGGCGACGGCGCCCTCATAGATCCAGTCGCCGAGGTGGAAGACGGCGTCGAGGTCCTCGTTCGCGAGGTGCTGGAACGCGGTGTAGTAGCCGCCCGGGTAGTTCTGGCAGGCGACCGCGCCGAAGCGCAGGGAGGAGTTGCGCTCGCCGTGCCGCGGCGCGGTGCTCGTGCGGCCGACGGGGCTGGTCCAGCGGCCGACGCGGAAGCGGTAGTAGTACGGCCGGCCGGGGGCGAGCCCGTCGACCTCGGCGTGCACGGTGTGGTGGAACTCGGGGTGCGCCAGCTCCCGCCCGCGCCGGGCGATCCGGCGGAAGCCCTCGTCGTGGGCGACCTCCCAGCGGACCGGGAACGGGACCGGCGGCATGCCGCCGTCGGGCTCGAACGGCGCGGGGGCGAGCCGCGTCCAGAGCACCACGCCGTCGGGCGCCGGGTCGCCGGAGGCGACACCGAGGGTGAAGGGCTCCCGGCGGACCCTCCCGGGGTCCGCCGGTTCGTCCGCGTGTGCCTGCGGCAGGCCGACGGAGAAGGCGAGCGCGGCGGCGGCCCCGGTGACGGTGAGGAAGCGGCGGCGGCTCACGTGCGCGGCGGCGGCGCGCAGGGCGTCCTGCGGGTTCGGAGGCGTCATGCGCCGTATTGCAGTTGCTCGGGTCAACTTCTGTCCATACGCTGTGCGTCGGTCAGGTGACGGAGCGTTTACCTCTCGAACGTACACGTGGCGAACTGGCGTTCACCCGGCCGCCCCATAGACTCGCGTCATGGCCGAGGTGATCGCGAAAGACGGCAGCTGGGAGTTCGACGGCGACCTCATCCGGATCGTGCCCGGCCGCGACCGGGGGGTGCACAAGCTGCGGCAACTGCTCGGCGAGGTCGCCGTGCCGCTGCCGGCGGTGGCGGGGATCGCGTACGAGCCGGGGCGCAAGGGCGGGCTGCTGCGGCTGCGGCTGCGCGACGGCGCGTGTCCGCTGCTCCGGGCCGCGGGCGGCCGGCTCCCGGAGGCCGCCAGCCCGTACCTGCTGCGCCCGGAGCGCGACCGCGGCGGGGTCGCGGAGTACTTCGCCGAGGAGGTACGCAGGTCGCTGCTGCTGGACGAGGTGCCGGACGGCCCGGTCGACCGCTATCTGCTGCCGGGCCCCGCGGTGCCGCTGACCGCCGCCGGCCTGGACGGCACCGCGACGTTCGACGGCGAGCAGGTCCGGCTGGAGTGGAACTGGCTGGTCGAGGACGTCAAGAAGCGGGTCGGGAACCGGACGTTCCCGCTCGCCGAGCTGGCGGGCGTGGAGTGGGCGGGCGGCGCGGGCCTGGACTCGGGCGGCCTGCGGTTCCGGCCGCACGGGACGGCGGTGTTCCTCGACCCGGACAAGGACCCGCACACGCTGGCGCTGTGGGGTACGAAGAAGGAGACCGGGGCCGCGGTGCTGCTGGCCGCGGCGGTGACCGTACGGCTGCCGCACCCGAACGCGGCGGCGGCCGGGGGCGGGGATGGGGCCGGGGCGGAGCCCGGGGGCGGGGCGCCGGTGGCGCTGTCCAAGGCGGCGGAGGCGGCGGCCCTGGAAGCCGCCGCTCCGCCCGGCGCCGCCCCGGCGGACGCGACCCCGGGCGGTGCGGTCCCGGGCGGTGCGGTCCCGGGCGACGACCACGACGCCGTGCTGCGCCGGCTGCGGGAGCTGGGCGAGCTGCACACCGCCGGGATACTGACCGACGAGGAATTCGCGGCGGCAAAGCGGGCAATCCTGCAGCGCATGGGCGGAAACGACGGACAACGCCGGTCCCCCGGGCCGTAGTTGGCGAGAACTTGGGCGGAATTAAACGTTCTACGCTCTTCACTCCAGCCCCACCGGCCCCAATAATCGGGCCCCATGACTATTTACGACTCGATCGGCGGGGAGACGGCGGTCGCCACCGCCGTGGACAACTTCTACGACCGAGTGCTCGACGACCCGGAGCTGAAGCCGTTCTTCGACGGCATCGACGTCCAGCGCCTCAAGCGCCACCAGCGTGCCTTCATAGGCGCCGCCCTCGGCGGCCCCGGCGGCTACAACGGCCGTGGCATGCGCAAGGCGCACGAGGGCCTCGGCATCACGGCGGCCCACTTCGAGCGGGTCGTCGACCACCTGACGGCCACCCTCGTCGGCCTCGGTGTGCCGGACGACACCGTGAAGACCATCGGCGGCACCCTGGAGCCGCTGCGGGCGGACATCGCCCAGGAGGCGTAGCCCCGGCCCGGAACTTACTCTGCCCGCATGACCGACCTCGGCGGGCTGCCGCACGTCACGCCCATGCTGGCGGTCTCCGGCAGCCTGCCGTCGGCCGCCGCGGACCCCTCCTGGGGGTACGAGCTGAAGTGGGACGGCATCCGCGCCGTCGCCTACGCCCCGGGCGACGGCTCCCTGACGCTGCTGTCGCGCAACGACAACGACGTCACCGCCCGCTACCCCGAGCTGGCCCCGCTCGGCGAGGCCCTCGCCGCCGCCGGGCACGCCTGCGTGCTCGACGGCGAGATCGTGGCGCTCGCCCCGGACGGCCGCCCCTCCTTCGGCGACCTGCAACGCCGGATGAACCTCACCCGCCGCGCCGTCGTCGCCCGCCTCGCCGCCGAGGTGCCGGTCGACTACATGGCGTTCGACGTGCCGTACCTCGACGGCGAGTCCACCCTGCGCCTGCCGTACCGCGAGCGGCGCGCGCTGCTCGCCGGCCTCGGCGTCGATGGACCGCACTGGCGCACTCCCCCGCACTGGGAGGGCCACGGCGCCGAGGCCCGGGAGATGACCCTGCGGTACGGGCTGGAGGGGCTGCTCGCGAAGCGGCTGTCGTCGCCGTACCTGCCGGGGCGGCGCAGCGACCTGTGGCTGAAGATCAAGAACGTCCGTACCCAGGAGGTCGTCGTCGGCGGCTGGGCGGAGGGAGCGGGCAGCAGGTCCGACGCGATCGGCGCGCTGCTGATGGGCGTGTGGACGCCGGACGGCGGCCTGGCCTACGCGGGCAGCGTGGGCAGCGGCTTCTCGCGGCGCGCGCTGGAGACGCTGCGGGAGCGGCTGGCGGGGCTGGCGCGGGACACCAGCCCGTTCGCGGGGCCGGTCGCGGACCGGCACGTGCGGGCGGCGGGGGCGGTGCACTGGGTGGAGCCGGTGCTGGTGGGCGAGGTGTCGTACGGGGAGTGGACGGCGACGGGGGTGCTGCGGCACCCGGTGTGGCGGGGGCTGCGTCCGGACAAGGACCCGGAGGAGGCACGGGCGCCGGAAGGGGCGCGGGCGCCGGAGGAGGGGGCGTAGCGCGCGGGCGTACGGCGGTACCGGGAGGGGCCGCGCCGGGGGTGTCCGGAGGGGCAGTGTCCGGAGGGGCGCGCCCGGAAAGGCCGTGTCCCGAGGGCCGCGCCCCGCCCGGGTGCCCGGCGCCCCGAGCACGCCGGGCGCCCGGAACGGAGCACGCCCGCCCCGCACGCCGCCGCGCGCCCCGCACACGGCCGGGGCGCGCCCGTACCGCCGGGAGACGGCGATGCGGACACGCCCGCGGTCCGGCAGCGGGGATCGTTCGCTATCCGCGGCGCCGGCGCGCACCGCGCCGTTCGACCTGCGGAGTCATCCTGCTGCGCTGCGACCGGGCGTCCTGGTGCGCCGCGATCGAGGTCTGCTGCCGGTTGTCCTTGACGCGCTCGTTCCGGGCGTCCAGCGCTTCCTGGAACGCGGCGTTGCCGCCGTGCCGGTGCCTGCCCGGGTCGTGCTTGTGGTGCTTGGCCATGACCGACGCCTCCTCGTGACCGTCAGACCCTGTCGAACGTGTCGGTCGCTATCCACTCTCGCACGAATGGACTAATCAGGCATATCCGGCAGGTCACAGCGTTCGCTCAGCAGCGGCTCCAGCAGGTCGCCGTGCTGCTCGACCCGCTCCAGCACGTCGTCGGGGAGGAAGACCAGGTCGCCGGGGTCGGTACAGCCCTCCACCTCGTCCCAGGTCAGCGGGGTGGAGACGGTCGGCCGCGCCTTCGCGCGCAGCACGTACGGGGCGACGGTGGTCTTCGCCCGCGAGTTCTGGCTCCAGTCGACGAAGACCTTGCGCGGGCGCAGCTTCCTGGCCATCCGGTGCAGGATCAGCTTCGGGTTCTCCTCCTCCAGCCGCCGCGCCAGGGCCTTGGCGTACGCGCTGGTGGCGTCGGCGGAGGCCGGCGCGACGGGCACGTACAGATGCAGGCCCTTCGACCCCGAGGTCTTCGGCCAGGCGTCGAGCCCGTCCGCGCGCAGCGCCTCGCGCAGCAGCAGCGCGGCGCGGCAGCACTCCACGACGGTGGCCGGCGGCCCGGGGTCGAGGTCGAACACGATGCGGTCGGCGGGGCGTTCCTCCGCCCTGACCCGCACGGCCTGTTTCCCGCCCCTGCCGTTCAGCGCCTTCCACTGCGGTACGTGCAACTCCAGCCCGGCCAGGTTCGCGGCCCAGAGGAGGGTGGGGAGGTCCTGGACGAGGACGTGGTGCACGGTGCTCCGGGTCAGCTCGACGTCCGCGGTCCTCACCCATTCAGGCGTGCCCGCCGGGGCGTTCTTGGCGAAGAAGCGCTCCCCGTCCACGCCGTCCGGGAAGCGGAGGAAGGACGCGGCCCGGTCGCGCACGTGCGGGAGGAGGACGTCGGCGACTTGGGCGTAGTAGTGCAGCGCCTCACCCTTGGTGAAGCCGGGCTCGGGCCAGAGCACCTTGTCCAGGTTGCTGAGCTTCAGGCGGCGGCCTTCGACCTCGGTGACCGGCATATGCTGAACCTCCGGGAGAGAGGACATATGGATGAAATCTATATGGAAGGGTGCGATTTCCTTCGGGTTGGTCAGCATCCCCGTCCAGCTGTACTCCGCCACCGAGGAGCGCGGCGTGTCCTTCCGGCAGGTGCACGCCGAGGACGGCGGCCGGATCCGCTACCGGCGGTTCTGCGAGCTGGAGGACCGCGAGGTGCAGTACGCGGAGATCACCAGGGCGTACGAGACGGCCGACGGCGAACTGGTCGTGCTCACCCCCGACGACCTCGCCCAGCTGCCGCTGCCCAGCAAGAAGATCATCGACGTGGTGGGCTTCGAGGAGGTCGGCCACTTCGACCCCATCCAGTTCTCCCGCGCGTACTACGTGAAGCCCGTCGACGCCGCGGCGGCCAAGCCGTACGTCCTGCTGCGCGAGGCGCTGAAGCGCTCGGAGCGGGTGGCGGTGGTCAAGGTCGCCCTCCGCAACCGGGAGGCGCCGGCGCTGGTGCGGGTGCTGGAGGAGGACGACGTGCTGGTCCTGCACACGATGCTGTGGCCGGACGAGGTGCGCTCGGCGCAGAGCGTGGCGCCGGACGAGAAGGTGACGGTGCGGCGGCAGGAGCTGGACATGGTCGACTCCCTGATGGACGCGCTGGGCGGCTACGACCCGGACGAGTTCACGGACGAGTACCGCGAGGCGGTCGAAGCACTCGTCGCGAGCAAGGAGGGCGTCGAGCCGCTGCCCAAGGAGGAGCGCGGCGAGGAGCGCGGCCAGGTGATCGACCTGATGTCGGCGCTGGAGGCGAGCGTCAAGGCGGCGAAGGACAAGCGCGGGGGGACGCCGCGGAAGAAGGCGGCGGCGAAGAAGACGGCGAAGAAGGCGGGAGCGGCGAAGAAGAGCGCGGGGAAGAAGACGGCCGCGAAGAAGACGGCGAGCAAGAAGAGCGCGGGCAAGAAGACGGCGTAGGCAGTAGTGCGCGGACGTCGGGCGTGGCCGTAGCGGGGGCGTCGTGCGGGGGGCGTGTGCGGGGGCGGGCATCGGCGCGGGCGGCGTGTGCGCCGCGCCGGGGGCCGGGGGCGTACGCAGGTACGACGCCCGCGCCGACCGACAGGAGCGGGCCGCCCCGACGGACGGGGGCGGGGGCCCGCGCTTCGCGGACCCCCGCCCGTGCTCGGTGGTCTCAGCCGGTCGGCCGACTGCCGTCCGCCGGTCAGCTCAGAACCAGCGGCCGCGGCCCTTGCCCTCGCCGATGTCCTCGGCGGCACCCGGGGTGTCGGCGCTCTCGGGGGCGGCGGCGTGGCCGGGGGTACGGCCGGTCTCCGCGCGCTCCTCCTGCTGCCCGTACCGGATACCCCCGCGCAGGTCGTAGCCTTCCTGCACCTCGCGAACGCTCATCGCCGAGCCCGTGCCGGACGGCATGCTCTCGACGATCTCCTCGGTCTTGAGGATGGTCTCGAAGGTCTGCGTGTCCTCGACCCGCCTGGTGCCGATGTCGGCCACCGCGTAGGGCTCGGACACCTTGTGGACGACGACCTCGGCGTTCTCGCCGTAGAGCGGCACCTTCACGCTGCGCTCCACGAACTCGTGGTGGTCGCCGGCGACCAGGTTGCCCTCCTTACCGTCCACGTCGCTGCGCCGGACGACGCACTCGTCATGGCCACGGGTCACCTCGAACCGCTGCGGCGTCTCCCGCACCCGGATCGTGACCTCGGCCTCGCCCATCGGCTGCCGCTCGTCGACGGGCTCGACCTGCAACCGCTCGCGGTACGCGACGACACGCTGCTCCTGCGCCGCGCCGCCCCGCTGCTCGCGCCCGGGTTGCTGACCGCGCCGGCCCGTCGTCTCGCCCTGACCGCCGCCCGCCGCAGCGGCGGCGTCGGTCTCGCGCCCTACCCCCGCGGCTTTCGCGGCCTTGCCACTGCCGCCCCTGGCTGTGTTCCTGTCGGTCTGCACTGTTCCTCCCGCTGGATGGTGCGTGCAGGGATAGAAGCGGTTCGCCGACTTGTTCGACGAAACCGGCATATCACCATGTAACGCCTCCACCGTTCAGGTGTCGACCGGAGGGAGTAACCACCAGGTCGTACGCCGTCCGGCAGCCGCCCCGCGGCCGCTCGGCGACCGCTCGGCGACCGCTCAGCGGTGCGGCCCGCCGGCCTGGTCATCCCCGGCCCGCCGCCCCGCCCGCCTGCGCAACCGGGCCCGCCGCCCGACGTCGCGCAGCTGCGGATCGGCGTCGATGGCCTCGTCCCGCTCGTCCTCGTACGCGTCCCGCGAGCCCGTGTCCCCGCGGGCAGCCGCGTGCCCGCGGTCGCCGTCACGGCCGTGGCTGCGGTCGCGGTCGTGGCCGTGGCCGTCGTCCCGGCCGCTGCCGTCGCCGGACGGGCGTTCGTCGGTCTGCACGGTTCCTCCCGCCGGAGGTAGAGGGGGAAATCCGGCAATTCCATGAAAGCTCGCGCCGATGGGCGTGTCGACCGGAAGAGTGATCGGCCGCGATGTCAGTGGGCGCTGAGAGCATGTGCCCATGGAGCCGACAGAGATCGTTCGTGGGTTGTGGGACCGCATGCAGGCACGGGACTGGCGCGGGGTCGGGGAGCTGGTGGCCGACGACGTGGTGGTCGAGTGGCCGGTCAGCGGCGAACGGATAGTGGGCCGGGACAACTACGTGGGGGTCAACGCGGAGTATCCGGAGGGCTGGTCGATCCGGGTACTGCGGATCGTGGCGGCGGGCGAGGACGTGGTCTCGGAGGTGGAGGTGCCGCACGAGACGATGGGCGTGTACCGGGTGGCGTCGTTCTGGACGGTACGGTCCGGCCGGGTGGTGGCGGGCCGGGAGTACTGGAGCGAGCTGGGCTCGGACCCGTCACCGGAGTGGCGGGCGAAGTACGTGCAGCGCGTGTGACGATCAGGCCGGAGCCGACACGCGCGGCAAGTTGGGAGTCAAGCCATGAGCAGTGACGCACCGTGGACGATCGAACGGATTCGTGACGCACTGACCGGCCCCGGCCTCGTGGCCTGTTCCGCCGCCGATCGCCGGCGTCGGCGGGTCATCCGGTGACGAGCGGGCCAGGACCGGCGGGACCGCCGCACCACCGCCGCTGAGGGGGCGCGCCGTCACCCCGAGGCGGGGGAACCGCGGACGGGGCGAAGCGCCGAGGCTGGGCGGACGCCGGTCGGGGGTGGCCTACGGGGCGGGCAGGGCCCGGTCGCCGGGCCGCGGATGCGGGGAGGCGGCGTCGCGGGGAGGCGGCGCCGTCGCCGGGCGGGGGCGTGGGGGGGGCGGGACCGGTGGGGCGTCGGAGACGGGGCGTCCCGCCAAGGCTGAGCGGGCGCCGATCGGGGTCGGCCTGCGGTGCCGGGGTCGGGTCTGCTTGCCGGTGGACGCGGCGTCGTGGCGTGGCGGCGCCGCTGCCGGGCAGGAGCGTGGGGTGGGCCGGGTCCGGCGGGGCCGCCGCGGACGGGGTGACCCACCGAGGCCGAGCGGACGCCGGTCGGGGTCGGCCTACGCGACCGGGCAGAGCCCCTCGCCGGCGGGCGCAGCGTCGCGGGGAGACGGCGCCGCTGCCGGGTGAGGGCGCCGGGTGGGCCAGGTCCTGCGGGGTGGCATCGGGGTGGGCGTGTGGTCGTGGGTGTGGTGCGGCGACGTGGGTGTGGAGCATTGGGGCCCACCTCGACGGCTGGCCGGTTCCGCCTGGGTGACCGGCGTGGGGGGTGGTCGGCGATGGGTCGAAGTGATCGGCGGTTGGGCCCTCGTATCCCGCCGGGACCGTCCCGGGGGCCGACGCCGGAGCGCGCGACGGGCGGCCAACGGCCGTACGGGTGCACATCGGTGGGCGATATCGACCGCAACTCCCGCCAAGAACCGGCGCAAATCACCCACGCACCCCGACTTTCGCCCGTCGACGTGCGCGCGCCCCGCCCCCTGGACCTGGGCGCACGCGAAGGTGCCGAACCCGCAGTAACGCACCGCGTAAAGCGGTGCAAATCACCCAAGGACAGCGACTTTCGCACGCTGGCGTGCATCGGCTCCCGACCCTCGTGACGCCCGACGCTGGACCTTCCCGCGTTCGGAGGCGGGCCCGGCACCGGGGTGCGGCCCCCGCCTACGAGCAGGCCCGGTGACGGGCCGGGGCCGGGGCCGACCGGAAGCCCCAGGCGGATGCCGACACACACCGATGCGCGAAAGTCGGACCTCGTGGGCGATTTGCCCCACTTCACGTAAGGCGTTACCGGAGGTTCGGCACCTTCACGTGCACCTACACCCAGGCCCACGGGAAGGGCGTCCCGCACCCCCTCGCCCCGGGCGCGCGCACGTCGACGGGCGAAAGTCCGGGCACGTGGGCGATTTATCTCGGTTTCCGGTAAGGGTCACCGTCACTTCCGCCCACCGACGTACGCCCGTACGGGCGTTGGCCGCACGTCGCGCGCTCCGGCGTCGGCCCCCGGGGACGGTCCCGGCGGGATACGAGGGCCCAACCGCCGATCACTTCGACCCATCGCCGACCACCCCCCACGCCGGTCACCCAGGCGGAACCGGCCAGCCGTCGAGGTGGGCCCCAATGCTCCACACCCACGTCGCCGCACCACACCCACGACCACACGCCCATCCCGATACCGCCCCCGGCGGGCTGCCGGGACGCCGGTCCGCAGACGGCGCCGGCCCGCCGGGGCACCGGCCCGCCACGACGCCGACTCGCTGGCGGCACCGGCCCGCCGGGGAGCCGGTCCGCTGGCACCGGTCTGCTGGCGGCACCGGGCCGCCGGGGCGCCGATCCCCCCGGTGGCGGCGCCGGTCCGCCGGTGGCGGCTGCCTGCACAGTGCCGCTCCCGCCGCCCCGTCTCACCGTGCGCGCGCCGGTTGCCGGGCGCGGCCCCGCCGAAACCGGGCTGCTCCGCGCACGGCGGCGGACCCGCGACGTACCCCGTTGCGTACCTGCTGGCGAGCAGGGTGCGTTGTCAGAGGCGCGGCATACCCTGGGGCGGGAGTGCGGGGAACGTGGGTCACGAACCGCCGATCACAAATCGCCGGCCGCTTGGCGGACCGGCTCGGCGCCTCCCCGACGGCCCGGGTGGTTCGGGCTGACCACCCGGCACCTGCCCCGGCCCCGAACCAACACCTGCTCCGGCCCCGACACCGGCGCTGCCCGGCCCCGAACCGACACCGATACCTGCCCCGGTACCGACCCCGAACCGACACCTGCCCCGACCCCGAACCGACGTCGACACCTGCTCCGGCCCCGCCCCCGAACCGACATCGACACCTGCCCCGGCCCCGCCCCCGAACCGACATCGACACCTGCCCCGGCACCGGCACCTACTCCGGCCCGACACCTGCCCCGGCCCGACACCGACACCTACCCCACCCCCGACACCGGCCCCCGACCCCCGCTCCCCCGCCCCCCGGACGCCGTCCTCACCCCCGCATCTTGCGTACCGCGCGGCGGGCCACCTCCCGGACCAGGTCCTTCGCCGGTACGCTCCGCACCGGCCGGTCCTCCAGCGCCGCCCGCGCCTCCGGCACCGCCGGGGACGGCGCGCGCGGCGGCGTCTGCTTCGCCGCCAGCGCGGCGGACGCCAGTATTCCGCCGAGCACCGCCTCCGTCGCCGCCTCCGTGGGGATCTCCCGCGGCTCCGCCGGCGCCGCCGGCTCCGCCGCGCTGCTCGGCCGGCGGGTCAGCGCGTCGAGGTCGCCGACGACCCGTACGCCCGCCGCGCCGATCCCCGCGACCACGCGCTCCGCGACCTCCGCCACCGCCTTCTCCGCCCACGGCGGGGTGGTGATGCGGGGCTCGTCGGGCGCCGGTTCGTACGACTGGAGGCGCGGGACCACGCCTTCGCGTATCACCTTGCCCTGCCGCCACTTGCTCCAGTTGCGGTCCCGGAGCCTGCGGTTGAGCTGCAACAGCAGCTCCGCCTCGCTCTGCGTGAGCGAGGAGTTCCCGTGCCGCTCCTCCGGTTCCAGCACGCCCTCGGGCAGGTCGAGCAGCTGCTCGAAGACGCGGAACTGCCACAGCGGCTCCGCCTCGTCGACCACGACCACCGTCGTGTTCTCCGCGCCCGCCGCCGCGGCCCACCGCTCGATCAGCTCGTCGTGCCGCTGGATGTGCCAGAAGTCCGGGGTCGGGTCCTCGTACGGGGGGCGGCGCAGCATCGCGTCGAGCCAGGTGTCGTACGACTCGCAGAGGCCGTGCTTGACGTACTGCTGCCAGTGCGACGGCATGATCTTGCGCAGCGGGCGCAGCGTCACGACGACGTGCACGTCGGCGCCGTCGCCGCCCAGCTCCTTCACCGCGGCCCGGGCGGCCTCGGCCGACGCGGTCGCGAAGAACTCGCTGCTGGCGAAGAACCGCAGCTCGCCGGCTTCGGCGGCCTCCGTGCAGAATGCCTCCCACGGCTCCCGCTCCTCCGCCGTCGGGTCCTTCCTGGCGATCGCGATCGCCGGGTCCTTCGCCTGGCGGCCCGGCCCGGCGTATACGACGCCGTGCTCGCGCACCGTGCCGCGCGCCCGGTGGAAGGCGCCCTGGAGGGCGGTGGTGCCCGTCTTGTGCGGGCCGATGTGGAGCAGCCGCGTGCCGGGGGCCGTGGGGGGCGCGGTGATGCGCTCTTCCTGCATGGAAGGGCCTTTCTCGTCCGGAGGGGGCTCCGATTCTGCAACGGCATGACCACCGGTCGGTGAGGTGCAGTCGAACAACCGGCAAACAACGGCCGCGCAACTTTCGGCCCCCGTGATCGTTCCCCGGTCGTGAACCTTACGAAGCCACGCCTCCGCCTCGCCGCCGTCGCCCTCGCCGCGGCGCTCGCCGGCGCCGCGGCGGCCGCCGCCCCCGCGGCCCTCGCGGACGGCGACGCCGTCCCGCCGGTCGCCGCTCAGTCGCAGGCCGCGGACCTCGCCCCGTACGTGCAGACGCACCTGATGTTCGGCACCGTGCGCCCGGACGGCGGCCCGGACGTCACGGACCGGCAGTTCCGCGCGTTCGTGGACGAGGTGGTCACCCCGCGCTTCCCGCAGGGGCTGACGGTGGACGAGGTGCGGGGCCAGTACCGGGACCGGCACGGCACGATCGAGCGGGAGCGCTCCTACGAGGTCTACCTCCTCTACCCGCGGGCCGAGGCGCAGGAGCGGGACGGGCGCATCGAGGAGATCCGCGACGCGTACACCGCGCGGTTCGCGCAGGAGTCGGTGGCCCGGGTGGACGAACCGGCCCGCGCGGGCTTCTGACCCGGCACGAGAAGCCGCCGGCCCGCCTCAGCCGGACTCCCGCACGACCAGCCAGGGCGTCGTCACCACCGGCTCCCGCCGCTCCCGCGCCCCGGCCGGGGCGCTCAGGCTGGCCAGCAGCAGCTGGGCCATCACCCCGCCCATGCCCTCCACGTCCTGGTGCACCGTCGTCAGCGGCGGCTCCGTCCAGGTCGCCGGCTCCAGGTCGTCGTAGCCGACGACCGCGACGTCGCCGGGGACGCGGCGGCCGTGGGCGCGCAGGGTGCGCAGGGCGCCGGTGGCCATGAGGTCGGAGGCGGCGAACACGGCGTCGAGGTCGGGGGCGCGGGCGAGCAGCCCGGCCATGGCGCGCTCGCCGCCGGCCGGGGTGAAGTCGCCCTCGGCGACCAGCTCGAAGGGCTTTTCCGCCGCGTCGTACGCGTCCTCCGCGGCGAGCGCCGCGCGGTAGCCCGCCAGCCGGTCCACCGCCGACGTCTGGTCCAGCGGCCCGGCGATGTGCGCGATGCGCCGCCGTCCCCGCCTCAGCAGGTGCCGTACGGCCAGCTCCGCGCCCGCGCGGTTGTCGGTGTCCACGAACAGCGGCCCCGGCTCCCCCGCCGCCCCGGGCCAGCCGGGCCGGCCGCCGTAGACCACCGGCAGTCCCGCCGCCGCGGCCATGGCCGGCAGCGGGTCGTCGCGGTGCAGTGAGAACATCAGGGCGCCGTCCACGTGCCCGCCGGCCAGGAATCTGCCGATGCGCGGGTAGTCCTCCGGGCCGGCGACGTACAGCAGCACCAGCTGCGTGTCCGCGGCGGCCAGCGCCCCGCTGATGCCGCGGAGCTGCCGGGCGAAGAACGGGTCGGAGAAGACCCGGCTCTCGGGCTCCGCGATGACGACGGCGACCGCGCCGGTGCGCCGGGTGACGAGTGTGCGCGCGGCCTGGTTCGGTACGTAGCCGAGTTCGGCCACGGCGCGGTGGACGCGCTCGCGCAGCGTCTCGCGCACCCCCGCGCCGCCGTTGACCACGCGCGACACCGTGGCCCGTGACACTCCGGCGCGGGCGGCGACGGCCTCCAGCGTGGGGCGGTTCCCGGACACCTCAACTCCTCTTCGGTCGGTGGGCCTTGACAGTAGCCCGCACACTCGGCAGTGTGCCTCACCACAACCTGAGAGCGCTCTCAAACAGGCGCGTCCACAGGGGAGAACCTCCTCATCCCCCACACCTCCGAGGAGCAGCCAGACATGCACGCAACACGACGACGGTGGCGCAGAATCCTGCTCTGCGCGGTCGCGGCGCTGGCCGCGGTCAGCGCCCTGACCCTGCCCTCCGCGACCGCCGGCGAGGACGGCGGCGGCGACCCGGCGCCCCTGGCCGAGGTCTTCCGCGACGACTTCGACGGCGCCGCCGGCTCCCCGCCGGACGCCGGGAACTGGATCATCGACACCGGCACGTCCTACCCCGGCGGCCCGGCCAACTGGGGCACCGGCGAGATCCAGACGTACACCGACAGCCCCGAGAACCTCCAGCGGGACGGCGACGGCCACCTCACCATCACCCCGCGCCGCGACGCCTCCGGCGGCTGGACGTCGTCCCGGATCGAGACCCGGCGCACCGACTTCGCCGCCCCCGCCGGCGGCCTCATGCGCATCGAGGCCCGGATCCAGATGCCGGACGTCTCCGGCGAGGAGGCCCTCGGCTACTGGCCCGCCTTCTGGACCCTCGGCGACGCCTACCGCGGCAACTACTGGAACTGGCCGGGCATCGGCGAGTTCGACATCATGGAGAACGTCAACGGCGTGAACAGCGTCTGGGGCGTCCTGCACTGCGGCACCGCGCCCGGCGGCCCGTGCAACGAGAACAACGGCCTCGGCGCCTCCCGCGCCTGCCCGGGCAGCACCTGCCAGTCCGGCTTCCACGAGTACGCCCTGGAGCTGGACCGCTCCGGAACGGTCGAGGAGCTGCGCTGGTACGTGGACGGCCAGCAGTACCACTCCGTCAACGCCGACCAGGTCGGCGCCGGGACCTGGGCGAACCTCGCCCACCACGGCCACTTCATCCTCCTCAACGTGGCCATGGGCGGCGCCTTCCCCGACGGCGTGGCCGGCCACGCAACCCCCACCGACGCCACCCGGCCCGGCGTGCCGATGGTCGTCGACTACGTGTCCGTCGAACAGTCCGGAGGTGCCGCCCAGTGATATCGCGACGCAGGCTGCTGGGTGGTCTGGCCGTCGCGTCCGCCGCCGCGGGGACACCCCTGGTGCTCTCCGCGGCGCGGGCGGGCGGCGCCGCCGCGGCCCTCGACGTGACCGTCGTCAACAAGACGGGGGCGTACGAGAACTCCTCGATCAGCATCTACGTCGTCGGCAACGAGGGCGGCCGGCAGGTCCGCCTCACGCCGGACGGGACGCTGGCGCCCATCTCGCTCGACGACAACGGCCCCGACGGCTACACCGACTACGCCATCCCCTTCGCCGGCAGCGGCGGCACGGCGCTGACCCTCCCGAACATGTCCGGCCGCCTGTACGTCGCCCTCGGCGGCAAGCTCAAGATGAAGGCGGTCACGGACGGCGCCGGCAACGCGGCGCTCGCGTACCCCGCGGGCTGGGTGTCCACCGACCCCAACTACCCGGTCGTCCACGACTGCATGGAGTTCACGCTCAACGACGCCGGCATGTTCTGCAACACCACCATGGTCGACATGTTCAGCGTGCCGATGTCGATCCACCTGACGGGCGAGGCCGACCAGACGGTGGGGACGGTCAAGGAGGGCGGCCGCCGGCAGGCGTTCGACGCCCTGGCCGGCACCGAGGGCTTCGAGCGGCTGGTGGACGCGGACGGGCTGCGGGTCATCGCGCCCGGGCACGGCCTGGACGCCGGGCTGTTCGACAAGGGGTATCTCGACGGGTACGTGGACGAGGTCTGGTCGGCGTACGCGGGCAGGGACCTCAAGGTCACCACGAACGCGGGCACCTTCACCGGCCGCGTCGCCGGCGGCCGGCTGTCCTTCACCGGCCCCGCCGACGTGGCCTTCGACCGGCCGTCCACCCGCGACGTGCTGTTCTGCGACGGGACGCTCGCCGCCCCGAACGACGGCACCACCGGCCCGGTCGCCGCGATCCTGGGCGCGGCGCTGAACCGCACCACGCTGCGCGACCACGCCGACCAGCCGGTCGCGGACGCCGCGCACTTCTACGGCACCGGCATCTCAAACCACTACGCACGGGTGATGCACGAGGTGTCGGAGGACGGCCGGGCGTACGGGTTCGCCTTCGACGACGTGTCGGGCTTCGCCTCGTACATCGAGGACCGGGCGCCGCGGCAGCTCACGCTGACGCTGACGCCCTTCTGACACCCGGGGCCGGCGGGGGGCAGCGGGAGCCCGCCGGCCACCCGGGTGCCGCGGTTCCCGCGGCGTGCCGGGGGGCTGCCCGGTGGTCAGGGCCGGGCAGCCCTCGGGCGGCGGCACGCGCGTACGCGCGCGCGTTACGCGCTGCTCATCGACAGCTTGGCGGCGAAGCCGAGGAACGCCGTGCCCGCAGCGGCCGACATCCCGGCCGTCAGCCGCCGGCGGCGGCGGAAGAGCGCGGCGAGGCGGGTGCCGCTGAAGATCAGGGCGGTCAGGTACGTGATGCTGAACAGCTGCGCCCAGGCCGCCAGGACGACGAACGTCAGCTCCGGGTGAGCGTAGGCCGGATCGATGAACTGCACGAAGAACGAGACGAAGAACAGGATCGCCTTCGGGTTGAGCAGGCTGACGAGGAACGCCCGGCGGTACGGACGCTCCATCTCCGCCCGCGCCGCCGCGGAGCCGGCCGGCTCCGCGCCTCCGGGCGCCTGCGCGGCCTCGGCGCGGGCGGCGGCCCGCGCCCCGCGCTCGCGCCACATCCGCCACGCCCCGCGCAGCATCCCGACCGCCAGCCATGTCAGATAGCCCGCGCCCGCGAACTTGACCACGGCGAACGCCGCCGGGCTGGCCTGGAGCAGCGAGGCCACGCCGCCCGCGGAGAGCACCATGAGCACCATGTCGCCGCACATCACGCCGCCGGCCGCGCGGTAGCCGGCCCGGGCGCCGCGGCGGGCGGAGACGGAGACGACGTAGAGCGAGTTGGGCCCGGGGAGCAGGATGATCAGGGCCAGCCCGGCGAGGTACGTCGACAGATCGGTGACTCCCAGCATGCGGGCCAGGCTCCCACGCGCCCGCGGGCGCGGACGAATCATTAACCCGTGATCCCGCATGCCGGACCGCGGCGGCCCGCGGGGTCCGGCTGTCGGTGCGGCCGGTTAAGCTCGTGGGAGATCGACGGTCACGGCACAGGGGGGTCCGTACGGTATGGAGATCGGCACGGTCGCGGCGGTCTGCCGCAGCGGGGAGTACACCTTCCACAAGCCGCCCCGCGAGTCCGTCACCCTGCTCGCCGGCCTCGGCGTCGAAGGGGACGTGCACGCCGGCGTCACCGTCAAGCACCGCTCCCGGGTCGCCCGCGACCCCTCCCAGCCGAACCTGCGCCAGGTCCACCTCATCCACGAGGAGCTGTTCGCCGAGCTGGCCGCGGCGGGCTTTGCCGTACGCCCCGGAGAGCTGGGGGAGAACGTCACCACCCGCGGCCTGGACCTGCTCGGCCTGCCCACCGGCACCCGGCTGCGCCTCGGCGGGGAGGCCGTCGTCGAGGTCACCGGGCTGCGCAACCCCTGCGTCCAGATAGACGCCTTCCAGGACGGGCTGCTGAAGCAGGTCGTGGACCGGGACGCGGCGGGGAATGTGGTGCGCAGGGCGGGCGTGATGAGCGTGGTGCTGACCGGCGGTGTGGTACGTCCCGGGGACCCGGTCGCCGTGGAGCTGCCCGAGGCGCCGCACCGCCCGCTCCAGCAGGTCTGAACGCACCCTGAGGCGCCCGGACCGGCCGCGGTGACGCGCCCGACGCGCCTGTCCGAATTAGGGTGATATGCGTGCCACAACGCATTCTGCGCGCCGACGACGCCGAGGACGCCCCCCTCCGCACCGCCCTCCGCCGGCTCCGCGCCGACGAGGACGTACCCGCGGCGTTCCCGCCCGAGGTGCTCGCCGAGGCCGACCGCGCCGCGAAGGCGCCCCGGCTGCCCGAGCGGGACGCGACCGACATCCCGTTCTACACCGTCGACCCGCCCGGCTCCCGCGACCTCGACCAGGCCGTGCACCTCGCCCGCCGGGGCGGCGGCGGCTTCCGGGTCCGCTACGCCATCGCCGACGTCGCCGCGTTCGTCGTCCCCGGCGGGGCCCTCGACGCCGAGGCGCGCCGCCGCGTGACCACGCTGTACTTCCCCGACACCCGCGTGCCCCTGCACCCCGAGCAGCTCTCCGAGGGCGCCGCCAGCCTGCTGCCCGGCCAGACCGCCCCCGCGCTGCTCTGGGAGATCGACCTGGACTCCAGCGGGCAGATCGCCGAGGTCGGGGTCGCCCGCGCGCTGGTCCGCAGCCGGGCGCAGCTCGACTACGGCGGCGTCCAGCAGGCCATCGACGAGGGCACGGCCGAGGAGCCGGTCGCGCTGCTGCGCGACGTCGGGCTGCTGCGCGAGGAGCTGGAGCGCGAGCGCGGCGGGATCTCGCTGGGCATACCGGAGCAGGAGGTGGTGCGGCGGGGCGGCGGCTACACGCTGGAGTACCGCGCCCCGCTGCCCGCGGACGGCTGGAACGCCCAGCTGTCCCTGCTCACCGGCATGGCCGCCGCGGACCTGATGCTCGCCGCCGGCACCGGCGTGCTGCGCACCCTGCCGCCCGCGCGCCGCGACGCCCTGACGTACCTGCACCGGGTGGCCCGCGCCCTGGACGTCGACTGGCCCGAGGGCCTCGACTACCCCGAGCTGCTCCGCTCGCTCAACCCGCAGATGGCCAACCACGCCGCGTTCTTGCAGCAGTGCACCGCGCTGCTGCGCGGCGCCGGCTACACCGTCTTCGACGGCGCGCCGCCGGCGCGGCGGGCGGCGGTGCACGCGGCGGTGGCCGAGAAGTACGCGCACTGCACGGCGCCGCTGCGGCGGCTGGTCGACCGGTACGCCGGAGAGCTGTGCCTGGCGGCGGTGGCCGGCGAGCCGGCCCCGGGGTGGGTGCGGGAGGCGCTCGGCGGGATCCCGGAGCTGATGGCGGAGGGGGCGCGGCGGGCGGGGCGGCTGGAGCGGGGCTGCGTGGACCTGGTCGAGGCGGCGATCATGAGCGGGCGGATCGGGGAGGTCTTCGACGGGCACGTGGTGGAGGTGGACGAGCGGCGGCCGACGCGGGGCACGGTGCAGCTCTACGAGCCGGCGGTCATCGGCCGCGTGGACGCCGCGGGCGCCGAGGCGGCCAGGGGCGACGCGGTAGGCGCGGGCGGCGAGGCGGGCACGGCGGGCGCCTCAGGCGCGAGCGGCGAAGCCGGCGCGGACCGCAAGGCGGGCGTCTCGGGCGCAGGCGGCGAAGCCGATGCGGCGGGCACAGGCCGCGAGGCCGGGGCGGGCCGCCAGGCCGGCGGCTCCGGCGCGGGCGGCGCGGCGCGCGCCTCCGGCGCCGTGGTCCCGCCGCACGCCGCGGACTCCGCCGGCTCCCCGGCCGGGCCGGACACGGACGGGCCGGACTCCGCGGCCGCGGAGCCGCTGCCGCTCGGGCACCGGCTGCGGGTGCGGCTCACGGCGGCGGAGCCCGGGGTGTCGCCGGTGCGCTTCACGCCGGCGCCGTGAGCGGCGGCGGCGCCCCGCGCCCCTCCCCCGGCCCCGCACCCTGTTCCGGCGCCGCCCCCTGCCCCTCCCCCGGTACGGGTTCCTGCCCCTCCCCCGGTGCCGGCTCCCCCGCCGCCTCGCGCGCCGCGCGCGCCTCCCGCAGCGCCGCCACCACCGGCCGCGGGTCCTCCGCGTAGAACCGCAGCACCCGCGCCTCCCCCGGCCGGCCCAGCGGCCGTACGAACCGCACCGGCTCCGTCAGCTCCACGGTCACCGTCGTCTGCCCGCCGACCGCCAGGTCGGCCGTCCCGTCCCCGGCCAGCCGCAGCAGCCCGCCGCCGTCCGGGAAGCGCCGCTCCAGCCGGGCGTTCGCGATCAGCCCGGCCGGTACGGGGATGTCCAGCAGGACCCCGTACCGCACGCGCAGCGAGCCGTCCGCGCCGACGACGTGCGGCCGGACCACGCACGCCGCCTGGAGCGCGAGGATGAAGTAGATGCCCCAGACGTCCAGGACCAGCACCACGGCGTGCACCACCGGCCAGGGGATGACGAGGGCGAGCGCCACGGTCTCGACCACCGAGACGAAGAGGAAGCCGTAGAACGTGAACGCCTGCCCCGGGGCGTACGCGACGGCCAGGTCACCGGGGCCGACGCCGTGCTTCGGGCGGCGGGCGAGCCAGCGCAGGGTGGCGGCGAAGAGCTTCACCTCGTGCACGGCGAGCCTCCGCACGGCGGGAGGGACCCCGTCCCGTACGGCCGCCGCACCGGCGGCGCGGCGCGCCAGACCGGCGCCGCGGTGGCGGCGGTAGTCGGCGGCGAGCAGCGTGGCCAGCGCCGCGGTGACCAGCAGGACGGCGACCTCGACGGCGCGCAGGACGGTGGCCGGGATCCGTACGCCCGAGACGAGGCAGAGCACGAGCACCAGCTCGCCGGGTACGAGCGAGGCCAGGGCCCAGCGGACCGTGCGGCGCAGCGCGTTCACGACGCGCTCTCCCCGCGCCGCCGGTCCGTGCGCCCGGCCCCGCCCGCCTCGCCGGCCCCGCCCGTCCGCTCTCCGAGCAGGGCCATCGCCCGGCGCATGACCGCGGCCTGCGCCGGAGGGAAGTCCGCGAAGAACGCCTCCGCGAAGGCGCCCGCGTCTTCCCCGCCTTCCCCGTTCCCGTACGCCGCCGTGTCCCCGCCCGCGCCCGCGGTGGCGAGCCGCAGCGCCTCCTCGGGCATGGCCGCGAGCAGGTCGTGCGCCAGTTCCTCGACGCGCGGGTCGGTGGCTTCGGCGCCGGCCAGCTCGTCGAGCCGGGCGTAGATGTCGTACGCCCGCGTCATCGCCTCCGGGTCCGCGCTGAGCGCGTGCATCAGCCCGGCCAGCCAGCCCCGGTGGCCCTCGTCCGCGGTGGTCTCCAGCAGCGCGAGCAGCTCCCGCTCCCGGACCGCGCTCACCGGCTCCGGGGCGCCGCGCCGGGCGGACGCGCGGGACATGTCGGCGAACACCGCCGCCAGCTCCGGCGACACCGGCGCCTCGGCGGTCAGCCCGCCGCGCTCCGCCTGCCGCAGCAGCTCGGCGAGGCGGGCGCGGCGCCGGTGGAGCGCGTCCTCCTGGCGGGCGAGGTCGGCGTCCAGCTCGGCGAGGATCTCGTGCAGCTCCTTGCCGGCGTCGTCGGCGAGCACGTCGCGGACCTCGTCCAGGGCGAGGCCCAGCTCGGTGAGGCGGCGGACGCGGGCCAGCTCGACGACGTCGCGGAGGGTGTAGGCGCGGTAGCCGTTGGCCCGGCGGGCGGGCTCGGGCAGCAGCCCGATGCGGTGGTAATGCCGCACCGTGCGGGTGGTGACCCCGGCGAGCGCGGCGAGCTCTCCGATACGCATGGCCTCAGTAGAAACGTTGACGTCGCGACAAGGTCAAGCGACGCGCGCTCAGCCGGCGCCGGCGGGGGCCTCCGCACCGGCCACGGCGTCCGCCGCCGCGCACAGGTCGTCCCACAGCGCCCGCACGTGCCGCTCCTCCGTCTCCAGCCCGCCGACCGCCACCCGCAGCAGGTACCGGCCGTCGGCCACGGTGTGCGTGACGTACGAGCGCCCGCCGGCGTTGACCCGCTCCAGCACCGCCTTCGTGGCTGCGTTGTCCGCGGCGATTGCCGCGGCGGTGTCGGCGTCGGTGCCGCGGCCGGTGGCGACGTACAGGCAGACCAGCGCCAGGCTCCGCGGCGGCCCGAGCGCGAAGCGCGCGTCGGCCGCCGCCCACGCCTCCAGCCCGGCGGCCAGCTCCACGTGCCGGCGCACGTGCGCCCGGATGCCCGCGAGGCCGAAGCGGCGCAGCACCGTCCACAGCTTCAGCGCGCGGAAGCGACGGCCCAGCGGCAGGTGCCAGTCGCGGTAGTCGACGACGGCGCCGGACTCGCTGGCGGCGTTGCGCAGGTACTCCGGCAGCACGGTCAGGGCGCCGGTGAGGGTGGCGGGGTCGCGGGTCCAGAAGAGGTTGCAGTCGAAGGCGGTGAGCAGCCACTTGTGCCCGTCGGTGCTGTACGAGTCCGCCAGCCCGGCGCCGTCGAAGAGCCCGCGGTGCTCGGGGCAGAACGCGGCGGCGCCGGCCCACGCGGCGTCCACGTGCAGCCAGACGCCGTGCTCGGCGCAGACCGCCGCGATCTCGCGCACCGGGTCGACGGCGCCGGTGCCGGTGGTGCCGATCGTCGCGCACACCATCACCGGGCGGCGGCCGGCGGCCACGTCCTCGCGTACGGCCGCGGCCAGCGCCTCCGCCGACATCGCCTGCCCGTCGGTGCCGGCCGCCACGGTCCGTACGGCGTCCGCGCCCAGGCCCGCCGCGATCGCCGCCTTCTCCAGCGAGGAATGCGTCTGCGCGGACACGTACAGCACCTCGCGCCCGTCGCGCCCGGCCGTCCGCCACGCGCCGCCGGAGGTCCGGTGCAGCGCGGCGAGCAGCGCCACCAGCGAGGACGACGATGCCGAGTCCTGGATGACGCCGCCGCCACCGCCGGCGAAGGTGAACGCGGCGGGCAGGCCGGTGGCGTCGGCGATCCGGTCGAGGAGGTGCTGCTCCAACTCGGTCGCGGCGGGGGACGTCGACCAGAGCATGCCCTGGGAGCCGAGGCCGGTGGAGAGCATGTCGCCGAGGAGGGAGGCGAGGGAGGCGTTGGCGGGGAAGTACGCGAAGAAGCCGGGGTGCTGCCAGTGCGTGGTGGCGGGCACGACGACCCGGTCCATGTCCGCCAGCACCGCCGTCAGCGGCTCGCCCTCCTCCGGCAGCTCCGCGGGCAGCCGCTCGCGGACCCAGCCGGGCGCGACGCCCGGCAGCACGGGCAGCTCACCGACGCGGGCGCGGTAGTCGGCTATCCAGTCGACGTAGGCGTGGCCCAGCTCGCGGAACTCTTCGGGGGACAGGTCTCGCTCCGGCATCCGCGCATCGTAGGCAGATGCCGAATCCCGCTGGCAAGGGCGGTGCGGCGTCGCGCACAATGCGGGGCATGAGCGGCAGGGGGGAGGCGCGGGGCCCCGAGGAGTACGCGCGCTGGACGCGGCTGCCGCTGGGCCCGGACCACTCCCCCCTGTACCTGATGACGGCGTCCTTCACCGCCCACCGCTACGCGCCGCACGCCCACCCCGAGTTCGCCGTCGGCATCTGCACGCACGGCGCCGAGGTCATCGACTACCGCGGCGAACGCATCCGGGCGCGCCCCGGCAGCATCGTCGTCCTCGGCCCCGGCGAGGCCCACACCGGCGGCCCGGAGGGCGACGGCGGATACGGCTACCGGGCGTTCTACCCGTCCATGGCGCTGCTCACCGACGGCGCCTGCACCGACGCGCACTTCGCCGACCCCGTCATCGACGACCCGGGCCTGGCCGCCGCGCTGCGCGCCCTGCACACCGCGGTGGACCGCGGCGTGGAGCCGCTGGAGGCCGAGTCGCGGCTGCCGTGGCTGCTCACCGCCCTCGCCTGCCGCCACGGCCGCGCCCGCCCGGCCGCCACCGCCGCGCTGGGCGGCGGCGTCGCCCGCGCGGTACGGGACCGGCTGGCGGACGAGCTGACGGACCCGCCGTCGCTGGCGGCGATCGGCGTCGACCTCGGGCTCTCCCGGTACCAGGTGCTGCGGGCGTTCCGGGACGCGACGGGCATGCCGCCGTACGCCTGGCTGGCGCAGCACCGGGTGGAACGGGCGCGCGGGCTGCTGGAGGCCGGGCACCGGCCGGCGGAGGTGGCGGGGCTGGTGGGGTTCGCGGACCAGGCGCACCTGACGCGCTGGTTCCGGCGGGTGCTGGGGGCGACCCCGGCGGCGTACCGCCGCGGCGTGCGCCCGTGAGGGCGCGCAACCGCATTCAAGACAACCACCCGCCGGGGCGCGGACGCTGGCGGGCATGACTGCACGCGGCTGGGTTCTCTTCCTCCTCATGGGCGTCATCTGGGGAGTCCCGTATCTGATGATCAAGGTGGCGGTGGACGCGGTGCCGCCGTCGGGGGTGGTCTTCGTACGGTGCGCGCTGGGCGCGCTCGTCCTGCTGCCGCTCGCGCTGCGCGGCGGCGGGCTGGTCCGTACCGTACGAACCCACTGGGCGCCGATGCTGGCGTTCGCCTGCATCGAGATCATCGGCCCGTGGTGGACCCTGACCGACGCCGAGCGGAAGCTGTCCAGCGCCATGGCCGGCCTGCTGATCGCCGCGGTGCCGACGATCGGCGTGATCCTCGCCCGGCTCCTCGGCGACGAGGAGCGCCTGGGCCGCCGCCGCTGGCTGGGCCTGGCGCTGGGGCTCGCCGGCGTCGCGGTGCTGGCGGCGCCGGAGCTGAGCGGCGGGTCGGCGTGGGCGATCACCGAGGTCATGCTCACCGCCCTCGGCTACGCCACCGCCCCGCTGATCATCGCCCGCCGGCTCAAGGACGTACCGACGCTCCAGCTCATCGCCCCCTGCCTGCTGCTGGCCGCCCTCGTCTACGCCCCCGCCGGCATCGCCTCCTGGCCCGACACGACCCCCTCGGGCAAGGTCCTGGCCTCCCTCGCCGGCCTCGGGGTGCTGTGCACGGCGCTGGCGTTCGTGGTCTTCCTGGAGCTGATCCGCGAGGTGGGCCCGACGCGCGCGGTGGTCTTCACGTACGTGAACCCGGCGGTGGCGGTCGCCGCGGGCGTCGCCTTCCTCGACGAGCCCCTGACCGGCTCGTTCGCCGCGGCCTTCGTCCTCATCCTGGCCGGCTCCTTCCTGGCCACCGCCGCCACCTCGCCACCGCGCGGCGACGGGGAGCCGGTCGCGGCGGCTACCATGGGCCCCACGGCGGACGAGCCGGCCGGGCGGTCGCGTCGATCCCACCCAGGGGTCGCCGAGGAACGTCCGGGCTCCACAGGGCAGGGTGGTGGGTAACACCCACCCGGGGTGACCCGCGGGACAGTGCCACAGAAAACAGACCGCCGGGGGCGGCCAGCCCCCGGTAAGGGTGAAACGGCGGTGTAAGAGACCACCAGCGCCCGGGGTGACCCGGGCGGCTAGGTAAACCCCACCCGGAGCAAGGTCAAGAGGGGCCACGGAAGCGGCCCTGCGCGGACGACCGAGGGCGGCCCGCCCGAGTCCGCGGGTAGACCGCACGAGGCCGGTGGCAACACCGGTCCCAGATGGATGACCGCCTCCCCGCGGACCGCAAGGCCCCCGGGAGACAGAACCCGGCGTACAGGCCGACTCGTCCGCCCCCACGGCCCCGACCTGGGCGTTTACCGGGGTCGGGGCTGTTTTCTCAAGACCATCGGCGCGGCCGTCCCGAAGGACCTTGACCTGCGTCTGTTCCTGGACGACTACGCCACCCACAGGACCGAACCGGTCAAGAAGTGGCTGCGCGACACCCGCGCTTCCACCTGTACTTCACCCCCGCCTCCGCGTCCTGGCTGAACCTCGTCGAGCGCTGGTTCGCCGAGCCGGCCTGCCGCAAACTCCGCTGCTCGGCCCACCGCAGCGTCACCGCACGTGAACGCGACATCCGCCGCTGGATCAACGAGTGGAACAAGGACCCCAAGCCGTTCGTATGGACCAGGACCGCCGTACGGTCACCGTCCTCGCCCTCGAACTCCTCGCGTTGGCGTGCATCTGCCGTCTCCTGGCCCAACCGCCCCTGAACCCGCGGTGTATGACTAGGCTGCTCCTCGCTCTCTCGCAGCGGGGGGGGGATCCCATCGACCCGATAAGGAGGCGACCTTGGCCATCCGTAAGTCGACCATGCAGGAGCAGGTTGCTC
This sequence comes from Streptomyces sp. MAR4 CNX-425, assembly GCF_048656465.1. Taxonomy (NCBI): domain Bacteria; kingdom Bacillati; phylum Actinomycetota; class Actinomycetes; order Kitasatosporales; family Streptomycetaceae; genus Streptomyces; species Streptomyces sp. MAR4 CNX-425. Next base: position 765,462 of record NZ_JBMDLF010000001.1, read on the forward strand.
AGGCCATCGCGCAGATCAACCCGGGTGACCAGCCTGTGGTCACCATCCACACCATGACTGGTCCAAGCCCTTGGCTGATGAACAGCCTGGGCGTCCTCGGCCAGCTGCTCGTCAAGTACTACTTCGTGACGGTGACGAAGCAGGCCGTGGTGTTCCACAAGGCGGGGCGGGTCAGCAGCCGGCCCAAGGAGCTGGCGTTCACGGTGCCGCTGGCAGAAGCCGGCGGGCTCATCAGCGAGGTCAATCGCGGCGCGATGTGGAGTTCGTTCCGGTTCCAGATACCGGGGGAGGCGCAGCCGACCCGGCTCAACGTCGCCCGTTACTGGCGTTCCGAGATGGACCAGTTCATCGGGGCCCTCACCGGCCAGCGGCCTGCCGTCTGATCACCGGCAGGGCTCCGCTGTCCTGGGGCACAGGGATGGTGCAGTGGAGCCCTCCGACCCCGTCGTGGGGACGGGGGCGACAGCTGACGAGGACCTGCTCCTCGCCCCCGGAGGCGTGCAGGATCGCGAACCCAGGTGCAGTTCGCCGACGACCGGGTTCCACAGCTCGTAGCGGCCCGGCCCCTTGTCGCGTACGTCCTGACAGGCCCACGGCCCGCGGAAATCCTCGCTTTTTCATCGCAAGCCGCCCGATCGGTGAGGCCGGCAGCCGGGATCCAGCTACACAACCGCAGATCAGCCGCCTACTGGACACACCCCACGGTGTCTGTACGACCTGAGCGCACCTCACAATAGTTGCAGTTATAATAGGCGCAATTATACTTCTGAAGGGTGGGTGCTTCCATGGACAGACCCGCCGAGATGTTCGACCGCGGCTTCGAGTGGTCGGAACTGGCTCGCTTCGCAGCCCTGCCAGGATCCCGGGCCACCCTCGGCGTGGTCTCCGGACGGCGTCGCCAGGGCAAGACCTTCCTGCTCGACGCCCTCATCCGCGCGAGCGGCGGGTTCATGTTCACTGCCACGGAGACCACGGAAGCCGACGCCTTGCGTCAGTTCGGCGCGGCTCTCGCCCGCTATCGTGATCAGCCGACGCCTTTCCGTTTCGCCGACTGGGATGAGGCTGTCACCGAGCTCATGCGTATCGCGGACGGGGGCGGTCCCGTCACGGCGGTCATCGATGAGTTTCCCTTCGTCGCGAAGGCGTCCCCGGCTCTCCCTTCGATCATCCAGCGTGCCCTCGATCCGACGACCCAGCGCACCAATACCCCCGTACGGCTCTTGCTGTGCGGTTCCGCGCTGTCCTTCATGGGAGGGCTCCTCGCCGGAAACGCCCCGTTGCGCGGCCGCGCCGGCCTGGAGCTTGTCGTCCCCACTCTGGACTTCCGTCTCGCCGCCGAGTTCTGGGAGATCACCGATCCACGCACCGCGCTGCTCACCCACGCCATCGTCGGCGGTACTCCCGCCTATCGCCGCGAGTTCACCCAAGGCGACGCCCCCGTCGGCCCCGACGACTTCGACGCCTGGGTCGTCCGCGCAGTCCTCAATCCTGCCCGCCCGCTCTTCCGGGAAGCCCGCTATCTGCTCGCCGAAGAGCCAGAACTCCACGACACCGCCCTCTACCACTCGGTCCTGGCCGCCATCGCCGCCGGAAACACCGCTCGCGGCGGCATCGCCGACTACCTCGGCCGTAAGTCCACCGATCTCGCCCACCCGCTCAGCGTCCTTCAGGACGTCGGCATGATCACGCACGAGGCTGACGCCTTCCGCCGTAACCGCTCCGCCTACCGCATCGCCGAACCCCTCATCGCCTTCTACCACGCGGTCATGCGCCCTGCCTGGGGTGACCTGGAGCGCCCCGGACGCGCCGGTGCGGTGTGGCGCCGCGCCCAGTCCACGTTCCGCAGCAAAGTCGTCGGCCCGCACTTCGAGCAGGTCTGCCGCGAGTGGGCCCGTTGGCACGCCTCGGCCGAAACCCACGGCGGGGTGGCCACCGGAGTGGCGAGCGGCACCGTCAACGACCCCGCCGCGAAGACCAGTCACGAGGTCGACGTCGCCGTCCACGGCGAGACCGAAAGCGGCGGCGAGGGGCTTTTGGCCATCGGTGAAGTCAAGTGGAACGACGTCATGGGGCAAAGACATCTGGACCGCCTCCAGCGCATCCGCTCCCTGCTCATGGCACGCGGCACAGCTACCGACGCCACGAGACTGCACTGCTACAGCGCCGCCGGCTTCACCGACGACCTGCGTCTCCGCGCCGAAAGCGACCCCACCATCCAACTGATCGAGCCGCATCGCCTCTACCACGGCGACTGATCAACGCTCGGACCTCGTCACACTTGTGCACGGGATGTGTAACGCCGTCGCCGAAACACCGCACCTCTGCAGGTCAGAGCGCTACGTCCGCAAAGGAAACAGAACCCGTCGGCTGCCCGACCCGATGTACCGGGGGTTCGTTGGGCAGATCACTTCCCGGCTGTCCTGTGGAGTCCAGCCGGCCGCCCCTACCCGGGGCAGGAACTTCATCGTCGCGGACAGTGCCGCCGCGACGCACCGGGGCGCGTCCCCGCAGGCGCCTACGCCCCGGGGAGGCGGGAGAGGGCCTTGGGGGCCAGTTCCCGGGCGAGGGAGCACAGCCGCTCCTCCGGCAACTCACCGGCGACCCCCACGGAGACCACCTCGGTACGGCCCTTCGCGGTCGGCCCGCCCTCTGCGTACTCGACGTTCACCGTGCACGCCGGCAAGCTGGTCCCGAGCAGCCCGCTGTGCGTGGCGGCGCTGTACCTCATCGCCGCCGGGCGTCCCCCGACCGTGAGCGGACTTCCCTCCAGCGCATCGTCCACGTGCTGAAAGTAGACGGTGACATGTCGTTCGTCGATGCTCTTGCCGCCCCAGGAGCAGCTCTGGCCGGCGAATGCGGCATGCCGTTCGCCGGGGTCGATGTCCGGCAGGCGCGCCGCCTCGCGCTCCTTGATCAGCTCGCACGCGTCCTGGTTCGCCAGCGAGTCCGGAGCGTGGCGGGCGGAGGGAAGGTCGCCAGCCTTGAGGAGGCGGCTGACGTCACCGGCGGCGTTGTCGGCGATCCGGCAGGCGCGGGTGACCGACTCGTCTCCGTAGACGCCGATCCCCACCGCCGCGATCTGTTCCCGTACCACCACGTCCCGCGTGCAGTTGCTGCCGCTGAGCGCGTCGACGTCCTCGCTCTCGTAGACGGTGACGCCGTCGCGCAGCACGGACGTTGGCGCGGGGGCGCCCGCGGACACGTCACTGGGGCCGTCCTGCAGATCCACGAAGACCGAGACGGATTCCGCGTCCGGTGCGTTCACCTGGATGTCGCACTGGCCGTAGCTGATGCCCCTGTCGTATTCGACCTTTCCGTACTCCGCCAGCACGTCCTCGTTGATCAGCTTGCAGGGGTCGGCGCCCCGCAGTTCCTCGGGGGTGACGGAGAGCGAGACCGGGGCGGGCGTAGCCGATCTGGAAGGAGAGGGGGAAGAGGGAGAGGGCGACGGCCCCTGCGAGGGCTCCTCGCTCCCACCACACCCGGCGACGAACAGGCCCACGGCAAGTAACAGCACCGATCCGGCCGTACGGCGAGGGTGCCCGCCCCGGACACGCGGGTCAGGAGTGAATCGCGGCATCACGCCACGCTAGCGGCACCTCGCCGGGACCGGTCCCCACTTCCCCGGCCCCCGGGGACCCCACCGTTTGCTGATTCTCCGGAGCCGCGGCATTGCGTGGCCTATACATGGAAGCGGGGCCTGCGGAAACACCGGAGGGCCGGGCTGGACCCAGCCATGATCCAGCGGTGCCGGGCCCGCGATGACGCCGCCGACCGCGGCTCAAGCGAGATCCACTACCGCAGCGACCTGCTCGACGGCTGCCCCGCCGGCACCGGCCTCACCATCCACGGATCACCCTGACGCCCTCACACTTTCAAACTCAGTAAAAGCGCGGTCCCCAGCGGCGCGCTAATCCTGGTCTCAGGTTGATCGGGGACAATGAGCGGAAAAAGCATCGACTGGAAAGGGGCGGGCCGGCGTGCGAATCATGATCGCGGATGATGAAGCGGCCATCCGTGAGTCGCTGGAGCGGGTGCTCCAGGTCGAGGGTTACGACACCAGTACCGTCGCCAACGGTCTCGCCGTGCTCGACGGGGTCGGTGGGGCCGGCGGTGACACGCTGGATCTGCTGATTCTCGACGTGATGATGCCGCGCCTCGGCGGGTTGGAGACCTGCCGGCGGTTGCGGGCCGCGGGTCGGGATCTGCCGGTGCTGATGCTGACCGCCCGTGACCAGATCTCCGACCGGGTCACGGGGCTGGACGCGGGCGCCGACGACTACCTGCCCAAGCCGTTCGCCACGGAGGAGTTGCTGGCCCGGGTACGGGCCCTCCTGCGCCGGCGCACGCCGGCCGACGGGGAGTCGCAGATCCTGTCGTTCGCCGACGTCCGGCTCGATCCCGACAGGTTCGAGGCGTGGCGGGGCGCGCGGCCGCTGCGCCTGACCCGGACCGAGTTCTCCCTCCTCCAGGTCCTCGTGCGCAACGCGACCCGGGTCTTGACCCGCGACGCGCTGTTCGAGGCGATCTGGGGCTTCGACATGAGCGCCACCGCCAACAACCTCCAGGTATACGTGAGCTACCTGCGCCGCAAGCTGGAGGCCGAGGGTGAGCCGCGATTGATCTACACGCTGCGCGGCCTGGGATACACGTTGCGGGAGACTCCTCCGTGAGCAGGCCCGCCGGCCGGGAACCGCGTCGGCTGACCCGATGGTGGCGCCGGCGGTCCCTGCGGACCAGGCTGACGGTGATCGCGGCGACGGCCATCGGGGTCAGCGTGTTCGTGGCCTTCCAGGTGGCCAGCGAGCTACTGGCCTGGGAGTTGCAGGACACCGCCGAGAATCAGCTACGCGCCGACTCCCGCGTCCTGGCGACGAACGCGCAGCGCGCCGGTCTGGCGCAGGTCCAGCTGCCGCCGTATCCCGGATCCGGTCGGCTGGTGCGGGTCGTCCTGCCCGACGGCTCGACCCGGACGCCGGCCGGCCAACCCTCGCTGCCCCCCGTCAGCGAGCGCGCCGTGCGGGTGGCGCAGGGCGCGTCGGCCGACCTGATGGAGTCGAACGACAGCGACGAGGACGGCTACCTCATCTACACGCTGCGGGCGGGCGACGGCGCGGTCCAGGTGGCCCGCGTCGCCGACGACAGCCCGATCAACCGGTTCGGGTTGGGCATGCTGCTGATCGGGCTGCTCTGCGTGGTCGGCGGCGCCCTTGTCGGGCGGGCCGTGGCGCGGACCGGGCTGGCACCGATCGACCAGCTGACCGCCGCCGCGGTACGTGTCGCGCGCACCCGGGATCTCGACGCCGACATCCCGGATGAGGGCGGTGGGGAGATCCGGCGGCTGATCCAGTCGATCAACGACATGCTCGCCGCGCTCCGGGACTCCCGGCTGGCCCAGCGGCTGCTCGCCGAGGACGCCGCCCACGAGCTCAAGACCCCGCTCACCAGCCTGCGCCTCAACGTCGAGCTGCTGATCCGGCTCGATCGGCGCGGCACCCTGGCCAGCGCACTGCCGGCGGAGAGCCGGACCCGGCTGCTCAACGATCTCGGCGCCCAGGTGGCCGAGTTGAGTACCCTTACCGCCGAGCTGACCGACCTGGCGCGCGGTGACGTCAGCGACGAGAACACCGAGCTGCTCGACCTCGCCGACGTGGTGGTGGCCGCCGCGACCCGGGCGCGTTCCCGCGTGCCCGACATCGAGGTCGCGCTCGACGTGACCTCCGTGTGGGTGAGCGGGCGTCCCGCTGCGCTTCAGCGGGCGGTGCTCAACCTCGTCGACAACGCCGGCAAGTGGTCCCCCGCGGACCAGCCGGTCCAGGTCCGGCTCCGTGCCGAGGGCGCGTCGGCGGTGCTTGAGGTCGACGACGCCGGGCCCGGCATCGACGCCGCCGACGTACCCCGGGTGTTCGACCGGTTCTACCGTGCCGACAGTGCCCGGGCGTTGCCGGGATCCGGTCTGGGGCTGTCGATCGTGCAGCGGGTCGTCGACGCCCACGGCGGCCGGGTCACCGTCGCCCGCTCCGCACGCGGTGGCGCGCTGCTTCGGGTCGACCTTCCGGCCGCGGCCCCGCCCGCCCCGCTCGCGCGGCACACCGCAGGCGAGGACACCCCGGTGCCCTGACCACACCGACGGCGCGGCGCAGGACCAGAGGGCGGCGACCGTCGGGCCCATGAAAAGATCCGGGACGGGCCTGGGGCCCCGTCCCGGATCTCGTCCGTGCCGCCGCGCTCACCGTTGCAGCGCGGGCTCCTCGTCGTCGGCGAGCTGCTGTCGACCGTTCGGCAGCTCCGCCGCCGGGCGGGACAGCCGGCTCGGCCACCAGATCCGCCGGCCGATCAGCAGGGTGAGGGCGGGCACCAGGACCGACCGCACCAGCAGGGCGTCGAGCAGCACGCCGAAGGCCACCAGGAACCCGACCTCGACCAGCATCACCAGCGGAAGCGTGACGAGGACCCCGAACGTGGCCGCCAGGACCAGGCCGGCCGAGGTGATGACGCCACCGGTGGCCGAGAGGGCTTTGAGCATGCCCTCCCTGGTGCCGAGACGCACGGTCTCCTCCCGGGCCCGGCTGGTCAGGAAGATGTTGTAGTCGACGCCGAGCGCCACCAGGAACAGGAATGCCAGCAGCGGCACCGAATAGTCGACGCCCTTGAACCCGAGGATCGTGTCGAAGACGAACACGCTGCCGCCGAAGGCCGCGGCGAAGGAGACGATCACGGTGGCCATCAGGAGCAGCGGGGCCAGGATCGCTCGGAGCAGCAGCCCGAGGACGATCAGGACGACGACGAGCACCAGCGGGATCACCAGCTTCTCGTCGCGCCTGGTGGTCACCTCGGTGTCGAGGTTCTCCGCACTCGGCCCGCCGACGATCGCCTCCGCCCCGCTCACCGCGTGCACGGCGGTGCGCACCCGCTTGATCGTGTCGTACTCCGCGGTGGTGTCCGGCGCGTCCTTCGGGACCACGGAGATGGTGGCCCAGCCACCGCTGGTCTGCTCCGGTATGGCCATGGCCACACCGCGCGTGTCCTTGACGACGTCGAGCACCCGCTCCTGGTGCGCCGGCCGCGTGAAGACCTCCATCGGCTGGCCGCCGAGCTCCGGGAAGTGCTGGCGGAGAACCGTGAAGCCGGTGACCGACTCCGGCGCGGACAGGAACTGGTCCTGCTCCCGCAGGGCGCCGGTGTTGCCCGCCAGCCCGAGGGCGAGCACGCCGAGAACTCCGAGCGAGCCGAGCGCCGCCACCCACCGGCGGCGGCTGATGGCGGCGCCGAGCCGTCCCCACAGCCCCGGCTTCTCCTCCACGGCCGTGCTGAACCGCGGGATGGCCGGCCAGAAGATCCGCCTGCCGAGCACCACGAGCACCGCCGGGAACAGCGTCAGCATGGCCACCAGCGCGCACAGGATGCCGGCCGCACCGATCGGGCCCAACCCGCTGGTGCTGTTCAGGTCCGCGACGAGCAGGCAGAGCAGGCCGGCGACCACGGTGGCCGCGGACGCGACGATGGCCGGCGCCGCGCTGCGCAGCGCGTGGACCATCGCGACCCGGACGTTCTCATGGTGGTGCAGTGCCTCCCGGTATCGAGCGATAAGCAACAGCGCGTAGTCCGTGCCGACGCCGAACACCAGGATCGTCAGCAGCGCCGAGTTCTGGTCGTTGACCACGATGCCGAAGCCCTTGACGAGCAGGTAGACGGTCCCCATCGAGGTCAGTGCGGCCGCGCCGACGGCCACCAGCGGGATGAGCCACAACACCGGGCTGCGGTAGGTGAGGATGAGCAGGAGTGTGACGACGACGATGGTGGTGAGGAGGACCTGCACGTCGATGCCGTCGAAGACGGCATCCATGTCGCCGTCGATCGCGCCCGGGCCGGTCACGTCCAGTTCCAGACCGGAGGGGCGGTCCTTCGCGGCGTCCCGCAACGGGCCGACGATCTCCTCCGGTGGGCCGTGGGCCGTGCTCACATCGAGGGTGAACGTCATCGCCTTGCGGTCGGTGGAGAGGCTCGTCGGTGAGCCCTCGTCGTCCTCGCCGGCCGCCTCCGTCGCCTTCGGCGGGTACCGCTTGGCAAGGGTGTCGTAGTGGCGCTCGACCGTCGCGCGGTCGGCGGCGGTCAAGCCGCCGGCACGGTGGTACACGAAGACGAACGTGCTGTCCTCACCGCCGGGGAGACTGTCGTCCAGCGCCGCCACCTTGGTGGACTCGGCACCGGCCGGCAGCGTGTCCACGGCGCTGTCGGTGGTGACCGAGCTCAACTTTCCACTCAGCGGCACCATGCCCGCCGCCAGCACCAACCACAAGCCGATCACCAACCACGGCACCCACCGGCCCGCCAACCGACCGGCCGGCGTTTCCCCGGACGGCGCTGCGTTGACTGCCATCACTAGCCTCCTACATACGGATTACATCGCTTATCTGATGGCTACTTCCTAACGAGCGAACCTGAGACAACCGTTAGAGCCTGTGAAGTAACCGGCGTCCGTTGCAGATGGCTTTCTGTCTGCCGATGAGACCACCGACTGGTTCCGCGCGCGGACGGGCAACAGCGAGCTGAACGGTGACGACTTCCGCGTATTCGGCCAGGACGGCACCGGCGGGAACGCAGCGTTCTGGCTGGTCCGTCCACGTCAAGAGCTGGTGGAGCAGCCCGTTGTCTTTCTGGGCTCCGAAGGAGAGACGGGCGTTGTCGCTCGCGACCTGGGCGCCTTCCTGTGGCTGCTGGCAATTCACTCCGGGCCGCCGCGCGCCGGCGGCGGCGATCATCGCGCAGGCCACACGAGAGTTTCCCGACTTCGACGACACCATCATGAAGCTTTGCCGTTAAACCCGGCCCAATGCCCTCGCCAGGACGGGTGGCGAGGGCATCTGACGGGTGTCAGCGGTGACGACTGCGCTCTTCGGGCTTCGTGGCCTGGTGTGGCCAGAGGGTGTGGCGTGGCGGACATGGACGCCGTTCCGCTGAGGGTGCTTCGGCTGCGCGCCAGTTGTGTCCGCCTGTTCGGTTGAGCGGTGATGCGCCGGTCGCGGACCTCCAGGTGGGGTCGGCGAGGATCCGGTCAGCGTGGTCGGGCACCACCTCCACGATGGACGGCCGTCGGACGAGGGCGTGACCGGTCCCGTCCGGTCGGCGGCCTGGGCCGTGTGGATCGGCAGGAAGCGCCCGCCGCGGAGCAGGGCGGCGAGGCTCAGCCGGCCCTGGGCGGTCTACGCGGGCGCGGTTGGCCGCCGGTTCTGCCGTACGTGTCGCGAGTGTTGACGCGCGGGCGGGGAGGCGCCATCCTCGGCTGACGAAATACCGTAGAGCGTTCGGTATTTCGTATGGCAAGTGTCGCGCGACTGGCCCGATCGGGACCCCACAACGGCGCGGCGGCGGCAACGGTGTCGAACCGGTTCGACACCGATCGGTGACGCCGTCGAACCGGTTCGAAGAAGAACACCCGACGACCCACAGGAGCAACGATGGTGCAAGTGAGAGCAGCACGGGCACGACCCGGCCTGCGCACGGCGCTGGTCGCCGCCGCCGGGACCCTTCTGCTGGCCGCGGGCCCCCTGGGGCCGGCCGTCGCCGCCGACACCCCCGAGGCCGCGGGCGAGATGGGCATCGACCTCGCCGCGGGCACCGGCGCGTTCCACGGCGGCGCCGCCGGCACCCTCTACGGCGTCTACGGCCAGGACGTCCCGACGAACAACCTCATCGAGGGCATGAACCTGCGGACCGTCTCCACGAAGGCCCAGGACGGACCGCAGCACCCGGGCGCGGACGCGCTCGACGTGGTCAAGCCGCTCGCGGACTCCACCGACGGCGACGTGTACATCTACATGACCGACATCCACCGGGGCTTTCCCTACCAGTGGGAGGGCGACACCCCGCAGGAGAAGGTGCGGATCTACCGGGAGAAGATCGCCAAGCAGGTCGACCAGGTCCTCCGGCTGCCCGAGGAGTACCGGGACAACATCGTCTTCGTGCCGTTCAACGAGCCCGAGGGCAACATGTTCGGCACCGGCGAGTGGAGTTACGACGGCGTCAGCTGGCGTGACGACCCGACCGCCTACTTCGCCACCTGGGACGACTTCTACCGGCTGATCAAGGGGAAGATTCCGGACGCCCGTATCGCGGGGCCCAACACCAGCGTCCTCTACGACGAGGTCCGGGGCTTCCTGCGGCACACCATCGAGGCGGACACCGTCCCGGACGTCGTCACCTGGCACGAGCTGAGCCACCCCGAGCAGGTGCGCACGAGCGTCGCGAAGTACCGCGCCTGGGAGCGGGAGATATTCGCCGGCACGCCGTACGAGGACAGGACGCCGCTGCCGGTCAACGTCAACGAGTACGCCTTCAACTACCACACCTCCGTCCCGGGCCAGATGATCCAGTGGATCTCCGCGATCGAGGAGTCGAAGGTCGACGCCGACATGGCGTACTGGAACATCGACGGCAACCTCTCCGACTCGGCCGTCCAGTCGAACCGCGGCAACGGCCAGTGGTGGCTGTTCAACGCCTACGGCGCCATGTCCGGGCACACCGTCGAGGTCACCCCGCCGTCGCCCGGCGAGAACTACACGATGCAGGGCGTCGCCACCCTCGACCGGGAGAAGCGGCAGGCCCGGGCGCTGTTCGGCGGCTCGGACGGTACGGGCCTCATCCGCTTCGACAACGTGCCCGCCGACGTCTTCGGCGACACCGTGCACGCCTGGGTCCGGGAGATCCCGTGGACCGGCCAGGTCGGCGACTCCGACCGGCCGGACGTCGTCGCCGAGGCCGATCTGGAGGTCGCGGACGGCTCGGTCGCGTTCGACTTCGGCGGGGACCTGCCGGAGCTGAAGGAGTCGTCCGCGTACGAGATCGTCCTCACCCCGGGCGGCGGCGACGGACCGGCCACGCCCTCGCGCACCCTCTGGCAGGGCAGCTACGAGGCCGAGGACGCCGCGCACACCGGCACCGGCTACAGCCTGAACGGGCCCGAGGGGTCGCCGGAGGACGTGTCCAAGTTCTACACCTCCGGCGGATACGACGTCGGGGGCCTGCGCACCGGATCGGACGTCCGGCTCGACTTCACCGTCGACGTGCCCGAGGACGGCACGTACGACCTGAGTGTCTTCGCCAACTCCCTCAACACCTACGGCCTCGTACGGGAACAGGGGCCGACGAACGTGTTCCTGCGCGTCGACGGGGCGGCGGAGCAGGAGTTGCACCTGCCGCTCGGGTACAAGTGGGTGGTCTGGGACCACGCCGACACCACCGTCGAGCTGACCGAGGGCGAGCACACCCTGTCCCTCGCCGCGCAGAGCCTCGACGGCACGAGGGCCACCAAGGGCGACGCGATCATCGACCGCATCACCCTCTCCCGGCCCGCCCCCGAGGCCGACCGGGCGGTCTACGAGGGCGAGCTGGCCGCCTTCGACGGCGGCGGCCCCGTCTACGACGTGCCGCAGGGCGGCGGCACCTCCGGCTCCGGCGCGGCGCGGCTCGCCGCGGGCGAGCGCGCGACCTTCTGGGTCTACTCGCAGGCCGACGCCGAGGCCACCCTCGACGTCACGGCCCTGGGCGGCGGGCGGTCCCGCCTCGCCGTCAACGGGCAGGACGTGCGGGACGTGACGTCGGCGTCGGGCGAGGCGGCCGTCTCCCTCTCCGGCGGGGTCAACAAGGTCACCGTCACCGGCACCGCCGGCGCCACACTCGTCGACCGCCTCACCGTCACCCCGGGCACCGGAGCGCTGCCGCCGCGGGAGTACCAGGCGGAGGACGCGGAGCTGGCCGGCACCGCCGCGGCGGCCGGGCTCTCCCTCGCCGACGGCGGCGAGGCGGTGCGGGGCGTCGGCGGCGAGCCGGGCAACGGCAACACCGCCACCTTCCACGTCACCGCCGACGAAGCCGGCCTGTACGCCATGCGCGTCCGGTACGCCAACCCGGAGCAGTCCGAGGCCACGCACTACAACCCCGACCCGCTCGTCCGGCACGCCGACGTGTCCGTCAACGGCGGCGAGGCGCGGCGCGTGACGTTCCCGCACTCGTTCCACGAGAACAACTTCTGGGAGCTGACCGTGCCGGTACGGCTGGAGCAGGGCGACAACGCGCTCTCCTTCCGCTCCGAGGAGCTGCCGAACTTCGACGGCGAGTCGTACGCCTCCGACACCTGGCCGGGCATCCTGCTGCGCTCGCCCTACGCACCCGTGCTCGACAAGATCACCCTCGCGCCGTTCGCGGCCGAGCGGCCGTAACCCGCGGAACCCGCGGAACCCGCACAACCACGCAGCAAGGGAGTCCGAGTGGTCACGATCGGCGACATCGCTCACGCCGCCGGCGTATCCCGCAGCACCGCCTCGTACGCGCTGTCCGGCAAGCGGTCCATCTCCGCGGCGGTCCGGCAGCGGGTGGCCGACGCGGCGCGGGAGCTGGGCTACACGCCCAACGCCGGCGCGCGGGCGCTCGCCACCGCGGAGACGATGGTCATCGGGCTGCTCGCCCAGTTCTACGAGGACGAGTTCGCCCCGGCCATGCTCCAGTACATGCTGGGCGTCTCCGACACGGCCCGCGAGCTGGGGTACGACACCCTGCTCGTCACCGAGGCGGACGGGGCCCGGGCGCTGCGCCGGATCACGGACTCCCGCATGGTCGACGGCGTCGTCCTGCTCAACGTCGCGCAGGACGACGCCCGGCTGCCGCTGCTGCGCGCCGCGCCCCAGCCCGGCGCGCTCGTCGGGCTGCCCGGCGACCCGTCCGGTGTCGACGTCTTCGACCTCGACTTCGAGGCCGCCGGGCGGGCGATGGTCGACCACATGCACCGGCTGCGCCACCGCGAGCTGATCCTCGTCTCGCAGCCGGAGCACGTCGTCGAGCGGGGCGGCGCGTACGTGTGGCGATTGCAGGACGCGGTGGTGCAGCAGGCGCGGGCCCGCGGGATCCGGCTGCACGCGGCCTTCGGGCCCTCCCGCCAGCCCGACGTCGGCCGGCACCTGCACGCGCTGCTCGACGCCCGTCCGGCCGCGACCGGGCTGCTGCTCAACAACGAGGCCGCCGCCGCGGCACTGCCGTCCGTCATGCATGCGCGCGGGCTGGAGGCGCCGCGGGACCTGTCGGTCGTCGGCCGTTACTCCGACGAGTTCGCCCGCACCTTCTCGCTGCCGTTCTCGTCCGTCGAGTCCGCCCCCGACCTGCTGGGCGGGATGGCCGTACGCCACCTCGTCCGCCGGATCACCGACCCCGTGGCCCGGCACGAGCCGCACGTGCTGCGGCTCGTGCCGCCCGAGTTCGTCGACCGGGGCAGCACCGGCGCGCCCCCCGCCGGCCCCCGCACACCACCAGATCCGCCTGGCCAAGGAGGAAGACCGTGATATCCCTGTCCACCCCGGTCCGTGCAGCCGGCGTCCTGGGCGCCGCGCTCCTCGTCATGACGGCGCCGGCCGCGTGCTCGTCGAACACCGGCGGCACCGGCGGCGACCGGTCCGCCGACACCTTCACGTGGTGGGACCCCTACCCGCAGCACGACAAGGGGTCCGACTGGGCGAAGCGGGTGGCCGCGTGCGGTGACGAGGCCGGCGTGACCATCAAGCGCACCGCGTACGACACCACCGCCCTGACGAACCAGGCACTGCTCGCGGCCCAGGAGGGCACGGCGCCGGACGTCATCCTGATCGACAACCCGGCCGTCTCCACCCTCGCCGACACCGGGATGCTCACCACGATGGACGAGTTCGGCCTCGACACCGCGGGCGTGGACGAGAACCTGCTCGCGGCGGGTGTCGTCGACGGCAAGGCGTACGGCATCCCGATCGGCGCCAACACGCTCGGCCTCTACTACAACGAGGACGTCCTCGACGACGCCGGCGTCGACCCCGCCTCGATCACGGACTGGGACGCGCTCACCGCCGCGCTGAAGAAGGTCACCGACGCCGGGCACAAGGGCATCACCTTCGCCGGCACCAACACCGAGGAGGGCTCCTTCCAGTTCCTGCCCTGGTTCTGGGGCGCGGGCGCGGACCTGCGCGCGCTCGACTCGCCCGAGGCCGTCTCGGCGCTGGAGCTGTGGACCGGGTGGCTGGAGAAGGGCTACGCGCCCGACTCGGTGATCAACAACTCCCAGAACACCACCTGGGAGGAGTTCCTCACGGGCGACTTCGGCTTCGGCGTGAACGGCACCTGGCAGGTCGACAGCGCCGCGGAGGCGGACTTCCCGACCGGCGTCGTGCAGATACCCGGCAGGGACGGCGGCGTGGCACCGACGCCGACCGGAGGCGAGTTCATCACCGCCCCCGTGCAGGACGACACGTCCCGGTACGACGTCACCCAGCAGATCGTCGAGTGCATGACCACCCCCGCGGGCATGGTGCAGACGGCGACGGCCTTCGCGTACTACATCCCGCCGACGAAGGCGGGGCAGGAGCAACTGCTCAAGGAGAACGCCGGTCTCCAGCCGTGGGTCGAGGCGGTACGCACCGCCCGCGGCCGTACCGGCGACAACCTCGGCACCGACTACCCGAAGATCTCCGAGCCGCTGTGGACCGCCGTGCAGAACGCCCTCAGCGGAGCCGCGAGCCCCGCGGACGCGCTGCGCGAGGCGCAGGCCACCGCCGAGGACGAGGCCGGCTGACGCCGCCCGGGGAGTCGCACCCATGAAGACCACCACCCCGGCCACGCCACGGGCCGCGGACCCGGGCGGCGCGGCGGCGGCCGGACCGGGGAAGCCGCCCGCCGGCCGCCGCCCGCGGGTCCGCGGGCGCTCGACCCAGTGGGCCGCGTTCGCGTTCCTCGTCCCGCTCCTCGCGTACCTGCTGGCCTTCTACGCCTATCCGCTCTACCGCAACGTCGACCTCAGCCTGCACGACTACACCGTCCGCTCCTTCGTGCAGGGCGGCGCCGAGTTCACCGGCCTCGCCAACTACCGCGACGTGGTCGGCGCCGACGCCTTCGGCACCGCGCTGCGCAACACGCTCGTCTTCACCTTCGTCTCGATCGCCGCGCAGTACGCCCTCGGCCTGGCGCTCGCCGTCTTCTTCCGCAACAACTTCCGGCTGTCCGGGCTGCTGCGCGGCATGTTCCTGATCCCGTGGCTGCTGCCGCTGATCGTCTCGGGCTCCACCTGGGCCTGGATGCTCAACAGCGACAACGGGATCGTCAACGCCGCCCTGGAGGCGTTCGGCATCGGGCAGGTCAACTGGCTGACCGACCCCGGCTGGGCGCTGACCTCCGTGATCGTCGCCAACATCTGGCTCGGCATCCCGTTCAACCTCGTCATCCTCTACTCCGGGTTGCAGAACATCCCGGACGAGCTGTACGAGGCCGCCGCGCTGGACGGCGCGAACGCCTGGCAGCAGTTCTGGCGGGTGACCCTGCCGATGCTGCGCCCGGTCTCCGCGATCACCCTGCTGCTCGGCCTCGTCTACACGCTCAAGGTCGTCGACGTCATCTGGATCATGACGACCGGCGGACCCGGCACCTCCTCGACCACGCTCGCCGTCTGGTCCTACCGCGAGGCGTTCGGCACCGGCCTGCCGGACTTCTCGCCCGCGGCCACCCTCGGCAACCTGCTCATCCTCATGGCCCTGGCCTTCGGCCTCCTCTACCTCCGCCTCCAGCGTCGACAGGAGCGCTCATGACGACGGCGTACCGGGTGCGGGCGCGCCGCCGGGCACGGTGGCGGACTGCCCTCGGGGTCCTCTTCACCGCGGTGATGCTCTTCCCCGTCTACTGGATGGTCAACGTCTCCCTGACCAGGACCGGCGACATGCGGGCCGACCCGCCGCACTGGTTCCCGTGGGACCCGACGTTCGAGGGCTACGCCGACGTGCTGCGCGACCAGCTGCCGGCGCTGGCGACCAGCCTCGGCATCGGTCTCGGCTGCGTGGCGCTCACCCTCGCCGTCGCCGCCCCGGCCGCGTACTCGCTCGCCAAGCTGCGCCCGCGCGGCGCGACCGGCCTGTCCTTCGTGCTGCTGGCCGCGCAGATGATCCCCAGCGTGGTCATGGCGATCGGCTTCTACGCCGTCTACGTGCGGCTCGGCTGGCTCAACTCCGTCTGGGGCCTGATCCTCGCCGACTCCACCATCGCCGTGCCCTTCGGCGTCATGGTGCTGACCGCCTTCATGTCCGGCATCCCGCGGGAGCTGATGCACGCCGCGAAGATCGACGGGGCCGGCGCCTGGCGCACCTTCGTCTCCGTGGTCCTGCCGCTGAGCCGCAACGCCGCGCTGACCGTGTCGCTGTTCGCGTTCCTGTGGGCGTGGTCGGACTTCATCTTCGCCTCCACCCTCAGCCGCAACGCCGACGCCATCCCCATCACCCTCGGCATCTACTCCTACATCGGCAACAACACGACCGAGTGGAACTCGATCATGGCGACCGCCGTCGTCGCGTCCGTGCCCGCGGCCGTGCTGCTCGTCGTCGCCCAGCGCTTCGTCGCCGGCGGGGTCACCGCGGGCGCCGTCAAGGACTGACTGAGAGGAACCAGGCTGTGAGCAACCCGGCTGTGAGGAGCCCCCGTCCATGGTGAGCTTCCGACCGACCGCGACCGGCATGGAGATCCGCCACCGGCACGAGGTGCTGACCGTCCAGGCGTGGGGCGCCGACAGCGTCCGCGTACGGGCGGCGCAGTTCCGGCTCCCGGCCCAGAGCCACGGCGCGCTGACCGAGCCGCCGCCGTCCGGCCGCCCCCGCGTCAGCGTCGACGGGGACGGCGACCGCGCCGTCCTCGTCCACGGCGAGCTGACCGTCACGGCCGGGTTCGACCGCCGCGCCGCGTACCCCGAGCCGCTGCTCACGTTCTCCCGCACGAGCACCGGCGCCGAGCTGCTGGCCGAGAGCCGCGAGCACTTCTGGCTGCCCGGCGCCCGCGTCTTCCGCGGCGACGGCGGCGGTGGTGGCGGGGGCGCGTACGAGATCCACCAGCAGTTCGCCGCGTACGACGGTGAACGGCTCTACGGCATGGGCCAGCGGACCCACGGCCGCCTCGACCTCAAGGGCCTGGCCCTCGATCTCGTGCACCGCAACGCCGAGGTGTCCATTCCGTTCGTGCTCTCCAGCCGCGGCTACGGGCTGCTGTGGAACCTGCCCGCCGTGGGCCGCGCCGAGTTCGCGGAGAACGCGACCCGCTGGCAGGCCGACCGGGCCCGGGAGATCGACTACTGGCTCACCGCGGCGCCGACGCCCGCCGGGATCCTCGAACGGTACGCCGACGCCACCGGCCGCCCGCCCGAGCTGCCGCGCTGGGCGTCCGGCTTCTGGCAGTCCAAGCTGCGCTACCGCAACCAGGACGAGCTGCTCGCCGTCGCCCGTGAGCACCGCCGCCGCGGCCTGCCGCTGTCCGTCGTCGTCGCCGATTACTTCCACTGGACCGCGATGGGCGACTACCGCTTCGACCCGGCCGAGTGGCCCGACCCCGCGGCGATGGTCGAGGAGCTGGCCGAACAGGGCGTGGAGCTGATGGTCTCGATCTGGCCCACCGTCTCGCCGCTCGCCGCCGCCTACCCCGACTACCGCGACCGCGGCCTGCTCGCGGGCACCGCGCGGGGCGTGGAGTGCCACCAGACCATCCAGGACAAGGGCATGGCCGCGCCGATGCCCGTGGCCTTCTACGACCCGACGAACCCCGAGACGCGGGCGTACGTGTGGGAACAGGTCCGGCGCGGCTACCGCGACCTCGGCGTCCGGGTCTTCTGGCTGGACGCCTGCGAGCCCGAGCTGAACCCGGCGCAGCCGGAGAACCTCGCTTTGTACGCCGGGCCGGGCGCGGAGACCGCCGGGATCTACCCGCGCGACAACGCCCGCCTGTTCGCCGAGGGCATGGCGGCCGACTCTGCCTGGCCGACCCTGCTGCTGTGCCGCTCCGCGTGGGCGGGCGCGCAGAAGTACGGTGCCGCGCTGTGGTCCGGCGACATCCCCGCCACCTGGGCCTCGCTGCGGCAGCAGATACGCGCCGGCCTCGCCGTCGCGCTCTCCGGCATCCCGTGGTGGACCACCGACATCGGCGGCTTCCACGGCGGCGACGCCCGCGACCCGGCGTACCGGGAGCTGGTGATCCGCTGGTTCCAGTTCGGCGTCTTCTGCCCGCTGTTCCGGCTGCACGGCGACCGCGAACCGCGCACGCCCACCTCGTACGCGCAGACCGGCGGCCCCAACGAGGTCTGGTCCTACGGCGAGGAGGCGTACGGGATCATCGCCGGGCTGCTGCACCTGCGCGAGCGGCTGCGCCCGTACCTGCACGAGCAGGCGGCCGTCGCCGCCCGCACCGGGCTGCCCCCCATGCGGCCGCTCTTCGTCGACTTCCCCGACGACCCGCGCGCGTGGTCGGTCGACGACGCCTTCCTCTTCGGCCCGGACGTCCTCGTCGCGCCGGTGGCCGAGGCGGGGCGGCGCGCCCGGGACGTGTACCTGCCGGCCGGTACCCGCTGGGTCTGCGCCGCCACCGGCGAGACGTACGAGGGCGGCGGCACGGTCACCGCCGACGCCCCCCTCGACCGGATCCCCGTCTTCACCCGCGAGGGCGCCGACGTGCCGCTGGGCGCGGGTACGGGCGCGGGCGGCTCGGCGGCGACCCCGTGAAGGAGCGCGCACAGGTGACCCGGACGGCCGGCGGCACCGATCCGACGGGCGGCCGGCCGGTCGTCCCCTCCCGCGGCGAACGGCGGCCGCTGGGGCTCGCGGAGGTGACGCTCGCGCCCGGCGGGTTCTGGCCGGGTCTGCAGGAGACCAACGCCGCGGCCACGCTGCCGCACTGCGAGGAGTGGCTGGAGCGGCTCGGCTGGCTGGCGAACTTCGACCGCGTCGCCGCCGGCGGGGCGGGCGCGGAGCGGACCGGCTGGTCCTTCGCCGACTCCGAGGTCTACAAGCTCGTCGAGGCGCTGGCGTGGGAGTACGGGCGTACCGGCGACCCCGGTTGCGACGCCGCCGTACGACGGCTCACCGCGCGCATCGCCGCCGCCCAGGACCCCGACGGCTACCTCAACACCTGCTACGGCCACCCCGGCCGCCCGCCGCGCTACAGCGACCTGGAGTTCGGCCACGAGCTGTACTGCACCGGGCACCTGCTCCAGGCCGCCGTCGCCCGGCTGCGCACCGCCGGCGAGGACGACCTCGTCGCCGTCGCCCGCCGCGCCGCCGACCACGTCTGCGCCGCCTTCGGGCCAGGAGGGCTGCACGGCCTCTGCGGCCACCCCGAGATCGAGACCGGCCTCGCCGAACTGGGCCGCGCCCTCGGCGAGCCCGCCTACGTCGACCAGGCGCGGCTCTTCCTCGACCGCCGCGGCCACCGCACCCTGAAGGTCCCCTTCGGCGTCGGCAGCGCCGGCTACTTCCAGGACGACGTGCCCGTCCGCAAGGCCGACACCTGGCGCGGCCACGCCGTGCGCCAGCTGTACCTGGCGGCCGGCGCCGTGGACGTGGCCGTCGAGCGCGACGACGGGGACCTGATCGCCGCCGTCGAGCGGCAGTGGGCCGGCGCCGTGGCCCGGCGCACCCACCTGACCGGCGGTATGGGCTCGCGGCACCAGGACGAGGGCTTCGGCGAGGACTGGGAGCTGCCGCCGGACCGCGCCTACTGCGAGACCTGCGCGGGCGTGGCGTCCGTGATGGTGTCCTGGCGGCTGCACCTGGCCACCGGCGAGATGCGCTACGCCGACCTGATGGAGCGCACGTTCTTCAACGTCGTCGCCACCTCCCCGCGCAGCGACGGCCGCGCGTTCTTCTACGCCAACCCCCTCCAGCAGCGCACGGCGGGCGGGACCCGCGAGTCCGCCGACGGCGGCGTCAGCCCGCGCGCCGCGGGCGGCACCCGGGCGGCCTGGTTCGACGTCTCGTGCTGCCCCACCAACGTCGCCCGCACCCTGGCCGCCTGGCACACGTACCTCGCCACGGCCGGACGGCGGGAGCTGGCGGTGCTGCAGTACGCGAGCGGCCGGATCGCCGCGGAGCTGGGCGACGGACGGACCGTCGCCGTGGACGTGGAGACGGCGTACCCGGCGGACGGACTGGTGACGATCCGGGTGGTGGACGCCCCCGCCGACGCGGTGGCGCTGCGGCTGCGCGTGCCCGCGTGGGCGCGGGGCGCGGTGCTCCACGAGCGCGGCAGGAGCCGCCCGGCGGGCCCGGGCGCGGCGGTGGTGGACCGCGCGCTGGTGCCGGGCGAGGAGATCCGCCTGGAGCTCCCCGTGGCCCCGCGCTTCACCTGGCCGGACCCCCGCGTCGACGCGCTGCGCGGCTGCGTCGCGGTCGAGCGCGGCCCGCTGGTGTACTGCGCCGAGTCCGTCGACCTGCCGGACGGGCTCTCCCTGGAGGACGTGACGGTGGACACCACCGTGCCGCCGGCGGACCGCGAAGGCGCGGTCGTGGTCGAGACCCTGCCCGCGGGGCCGGCGGCGCCGGAACGGGACTGGCCGTACGGCCCCCGGCCCGATCCGGCGCCGCCGGCGCCCGACCGGGTCCCCGGCGCGGCGCTCCCCCTGGTCCCGTACCACCGCTGGGCGGAGCGCGGACTCTCCACCATGCGTGTCTGGCTGCCCGCGGCGCCGCTGACCGGGCCGCCGTGACCCCGGGCGGGGACGGCCGGGCAACGGCTGCCGCGGCGGTCTCTCCCCCGATGGAGGCGGGTGGCCCGGGTCGGGGCTTCTCCCGGGCCACCCGGGTGCGGAAGGGTGGTGCGTCAGGGGCCTACGTCACCCGCGGCCGATCCTGCTCCGCTTGGCGGCGCGGAAGATGTGGTGGGCCTCCCTTCTGGTGATCACGCCGTCGTCGACGAGCTCGCCCGTCACCTCGCGGACGTGCTTGATGAAGTCGCGCTGGCTGCTCCACGACTGCTCGTCCAGGATGAGGTCGTTGATGGTGCAGCCGTCGCCGGTGCCGGCGTTCGGCACCCCGCTGTCGACGTCGCCGACGACGACGGTCTCCCGCTGGTCCGGGGAAGGACACTGCCCGGGTTCGGCGTCTCCCGCGGTCAGCTCCATCCAGTTGACCCGCACCCGGTTGTCGGGGAAGACGAGGTGCAGCGGGAACGTCCCTTCGGCCGGGGCCAGGTCGAAGGTCACGTTCTGCCAGGTCGCGGCGTCGTCCGCGAGCACGATCTGCGCGTCGTTGCCCTGTGCGGAGGAGTCCGCGGCGGTGGCGCCGCCGTCCTCGTCGAAGCGGTACCAGGCGACGTTGCCGCCGCCGACGTCACCGCCGCCGGGGCCGGCGGTCAGCGACCGGATCTCGTCGGGCGTCAGGGCCCGGTCGAAGAGGTTGAAGTCGTCGACGGAGCCGTTGAGCAGCGGGTCGGCCGACCACTGCGAGTCACCGATCCAGTTCTGCCCCGTCCGGCCGAGGTCCGCCGGGTTCAACGTGAGGTTGTCGTTGGTTCCGATCGGCTCCCCGTTCAGGTACAGCGTTCCCGTGGTGCCCGACAGGGTGACCGCGACATGCTGCCAGCCGTCGGCGGGCAGCGGCTGCGCGCCTTCGATCTGCTGCTCGCCGGAGCCGTCCGTGATCGCGAACCTCATGTTGCCCGACCCGCCGGCGCTCGGCGTGAGGAACATGTAATTGCCGGTGCCGGAGCCGAAGTCGAAGATCCGGGCCCACGTCTGGTCGCCGGACCAGTTCACCCACGCGGAGAGGGTGACGTCCTCGACTCCCTCGACGACGCCCTGCGGCAGCTCCACCTTCTCCACCTGGCCGGATCCGGCCAGCGGGACGGCGGTGCCGAAGCCCTCCGGGCCCGCGGTCCGCGGCACCTCGACGCTGCCCTCGATCTGCGCGGTGCCGAGCAGTTCGCCGTCGGGCGCGCCGCGGCGCACCTCGACCGTCGCGTCGTCGGCCGCCGCCGCCCGCAGCGTCATCCGGCCGACGCCGTCGAGGTGGTACGGCTCGTACGAGGCCCACGCGCCGTCCTGCGCGCTGATCGCCTCGCCGCCGCCGGTCTCCTCGTCGTTCGCGGCGCCGACGCTCACGTTCGCCGAGTCCGCGAAGTGCTCGACCTCCTTGCGCTTCTGCTGGAGGAAGTGCGTCACGCCGCCGGTCAGGGCCGGGGCACCCGCCTCGCCGCCGAGGTCGGTGTAGCTGGCCGTCACCGTCAGCGCGATGTCCGCGGCTTCGCCGTGGTCGGCGTCGGACTGGGTGGTGAGGACGCCTTCGCAGCCGTTCTGCAGCTCGCCCGGATGGACGTGCGCGTTGCCGCCCTCGTCGTGGTAGAGGCCCTGCTGGACGGTCACCCGCTCGCAGTCGATCGCGTCGCCCGTGCCGTCCTCGGCGTCCGACACCGACACCCTGTAGGGGATCTGGTCGCCCCAGTCGAAGACCTGGCCGTTGTGCGGCAGCTCGATGGTCACCTCGGGACGCGTGTTGCCCGCGGTGATCGTGAGGTTGGAGCTGCTGGAGCGTCCCGACGGGTCGGTGACCGTGAGCTGCGCGGTGTACTCGCCGGGCTCGGTGTAGGTGTGGGTGGGGTCGGGTTCGTCCGACGTCGTGCCGTCGCCGAGGTCCCACTCGTACGTCAGTTCGTCGCCGTCCGGGTCGTTGCTGCCCTCGCTGGAGAACGCGACGTCCAGCGGTGCGGGCCCGGAGTCCTTGTCGACCGAGGCTTTCGCGACGGGGGTGCGCGCGCCCTTCGTATAGTTGATCTTGTAGAGGCCGGAGTCCGGGTTGACGTTCTCCCCTCCGTAGTTGAAGTCCATGCCCCACTCGATCAGGTACATCGCCCCGTCGGGCCCGAACTCCATGTCGTGCGGGCTGCGGAACAGGGTGTTCGGCATGAACTGCTCGAAGCTCTCGTAGTTCCCGCTCTCGTCCAGCCGGAGCGCGCCGATCCAGTTGCGCGACCACTCCATGACGAAGACCGCGTCGTCGTAGTGCTCCGGGAACTGCCCGTCACCCAGCAGTTCGGGGTCGTAGTGGTACACGTCGCCGGCGTACGCGGAGCGCCCGCCGCCCTGGGGAATCTCCGGGAACTGCGGCGACTCGCCGTACGGGTACCAGATGAACGCGTCCTTGGCCGGCGGCACGGTGTCCAGGCCGGTGTTGAACGGGGACGTGTTGGCCGGGCCGTTCTCGCAGTCGAAGGACTCGCCCGGGGTGCCGGTGGCGAAGTCCCACTCCCGGTACGCCTGGTTGTCGCCGATGCAGTACGGCCAGCCGTAGTTGCCCGCCTCGCGGATCTGGTTCCACTCGTCGTAGCCGCGCGGCCCGCGGTCGGGGTTGTCGCTGCCCGCGTCGGGGCCGACCTCGCCGGCGTAGACCCAGCCGGTCTCGTCGTCGACGGCGATCCGGAAGGGGTTGCGGTGGCCCATCGTGTAGATCTCGGGCCGCGTCTTCTCGGTGCCCGGCGGGAAGAGGTTGCCCTCCGGGATCGAGTAGGTGCCGTCGTCCTCGGGGGTGATCCGCAGGATCTTGCCGCGCAGGTCGTTGGTGTTGCCGGAGGTGCGCCGCGCGTCGTAGGAGTGCTTGGCGTCCTCGCTGGTGTGCTCGTCGTGGACGCGCCCGTCGATCGGGGCGAAGCCGTCGGAGGCGAAGTGCGCGGTGTCGTCGCCGGTGGAGATGAACAGGTTGCCGTCGGGGCCGAACCTCATCGACCCGGCGGAGTGGCAGCACACCTCCCGCTGGTGGGTGAACTCCAGCAGGACCTTCTCGGACTGAAGGTCCAGGGTGTCGCCGTCGGCGGTGAACCTGGAGACGTGCTGCACCTCGGGCGAGGGTGCGCTGTAGAAGAGGTAGACCCACTGGTTGGTCTCGAAGTCGGGGTCGAGGGCGATGCCCAGCAGCCCGTTCTCGTTGCCGCGGTGGACCGGGATCTGCGCGGCGGTCTTCACCGCGCCGGTCTCCGGGTCGTAGACCTTCACCGTGCCGCCCAGCTCGACGTAGAAGACGCGCCCGTCGGGGGCGACGGCCAGCTCCATCGGGTTGGCGGTGTTGTCGTCCAGCGCGACCTTCTCGAACGAGGACTCCGTGGCGGGCCCCTCGCGCGGCTCGCCGCAGTCGCCCTCCGCGGCGCCGGCCGCCCACTGGATGCCGCCGAGGATGTGCTGGCGCAACTGCGGTTCGTCGTAGTGCTCCGGCTGGTGGCCGAGCGCGGTGTACCAGGTCCTGCCGCCGTCGTAGTTGGAGCACCACGCGATCGGGTGGTCCTCACCCATGGCGTCCGGCCCCGGGTTGTACGTCGACTCGTCCAGCGTGGCCAGGACGTGGACCTTCTCGCGCGGGTTGGCGGTGAAGTTGTACCACTCGTCGGTACGGACCCACTCGGCCGGCAGCCCGGCCGTCGACGGATGCGTGGAGTCCTCTATTCGTACGGTCGCCTCCTGGAACTGGTCCGCGCCGGAGGGATGGCTCTTGAAGAACGCGCCGCCCATGAGCTCGGACCACCAGGGCCAGTCCGTCTTGTCCATGTTCGACGACGAGTGCAGCCCGATGAATCCTCCGCCGCGCTGGATGTAGCGCTCGAAGGCGTGCCGCTGCCCGGTGTCGAGGGTGTTCTCGCCGTCGGTGAAGAAGGCGATGGCCTCGTACTGCGCCAGCCCTTCGTCGGTGAAGACCGCGGCGTCCTGGGTCTCGGTCACCGTGAAGCCGTTGTCCTGGCCGAGCTGTTCGACGGCCGTGATGGCGGACGGAATGGAGTCGTGCCGGAAGCCCGTCGTCTTGTGGAAGAACAGCACGTCGTACTCCGCGGCTTCCTGTGCCGCGCTGGTCGTGGCCATTCCTGGGAGGAACGAGACCAGGACGGCCAACACCGCGGTGAACAGGGTGTATCTATGGCGTTGTCGCATTGCCCTCTCCGTGCGTCGTTGCGGATGGGATTTCGGAAATCAGGGGGTACGGTGGGGCCCGGGGGACACCCCGGTGAGGAAGGACAGCCCGTCGGCGGCGATCGCGTCCTGGCTCGGTGCCAGGGGCCGCCAGATCGAGGCGGCCGTCGCGATCGTCTCGTTGTCCCCGGTGAACGACTCGATCACCAGCGGCCCGCCGTATCCGGTGTCGTCGAGGGCGGCGAGGATGCCCGGCCAGTCGAGGTGGTCCGCGCCCGGGGCGCCGCGGTCGTTCCCGCAGACCTGGACGTGCGCGATCCGGTCCCCGGCCTGCCGGACGGCCGCCGGGACGTCCTTCTCTTCGATGTTCATGTGGTAGACGTCCAGGGCGACCCCACAGCCTTCGGGCGGCAGGCCGTCAAGCGCGTCGAGCGTCTGGCCGACGGTGTTGACCACGCTCGTCTCGTAGCGGTTGAGGGGTTCGACCGCGACGGTGAGGCCGGCGCCCCGCGCGTGCTCCACCACGGGAGCGAGGTTTTCCCGCAGCTGCTCGTAGCAGCTGCGGCGCTCCTCGCCGGTCATCCGCCAGGTACGTCCCACGGACGCGTAGACCGGCCCCGCGACCACCGGCGAGGACACCGCGGCCGCCACGTCGGCCGCCTGCCGCAGGAAGTACTGGGTGCGGGTCACCGTCGCCCGGTCGGCCGCCACCAACTCGCGTCCCGGCCCCATGGCGACCACGACGGTGGCCGACAGGCCGAGCGAGTCGAGCAGCTTCGCCGTCCGGGCGGGGTCCCAGTCGCCGATGTTCTCCACCGGGAGTTCAACCACGTCGAAGCCCCACTCCCGGATACGGGGCGCCAGCTCGGCCAGCCGGCCGTCGGTCAGGGGCGAGGTCCACACCCAGGTGTTGACCCCGAACGTCCTCGTCGCCTCCATTGGTTCTCCCCTCGCGTTTCCTTCGTCCACCGCGCGGCGCGGGCCGGACGTCTTACGTCAGCGCCCGGCCGGTGCCGCCCACGCCGAGGTACCGGCTCTGCAAGTCCGGCCGGCCGATCAGTTCGTCGCCGGCGAACTCCGCCTCCAGCCGGCCGGACACCATGACGAGCTGGCGCTTCGCCATCCGGACCGCGGCGCGCAGGTTCTGCTCGACGACGAGCACGGCCACCCCCTCCGCGACCAGGCGGTGCACGACGTCGACGAGAACGTCGACGATGGTCGGGGCCAGCCCCTCGGACGGCTCGTCCATGACGATCAGGTGCGCGTTGAGCAGCAGGGCCCGCCCGACGGCGAGCATCTGCTGCTCGCCGCCGGAGAGCGCGGCCCCGCCGTGCTTCTTGCGCTCGGCCAGCCGCGGGAACAGCTCGTACACCGCCTCGGGCGTCCACCGCTTGGCGCGCGCCCTGCGGGCCAGCATGGCCAGGTGCTCGTCGACGGTGAGCGACGGGAACAGCCGCCGGCCCTGCGGGACGTAGGCGATGCCGGCGCCCGCGACCTTCTCCGGCGTCCGGCCGTCGAGCCGCTGCCCGCGCAGCCGGATCTCGCCGCCCGCCGGCGGGAGGAACCCGACGAGCGTGTCGCAGAGCGTGGTCTTGCCCATGCCGTTGCGGCCGACGATCCCGACCGCCTCGGCGCCCATGCTGAAGTCGAGGTCCTCCAGGACGACGGAGGCGCCGTAGCCGGCGCGCAGCCCGCGTACCTCCAGCAGCGGTGCGTCCTTCACGCCGCCACCTCCGTACCGAGGTAGATCCGGTGGACCCGGGGATCGCCGCGGACCTCGTCCGGGGTGCCGGCCGTGACCTGCTCGCCGTCGGCCATCACCACCACCCGCTGGGCGATGCGGAATGCCACGTCCATGTCATGCTCGATGAGCAGCAGCGTCAGCTCCCCGCGGAACGACTCCAGCAGCTCGACGAGCCGCTCGCGCTCACCGCGCGACAGGCCGGACGCCGGTTCGTCGAGCAGCATCACGTCCGGCTCCGTGGCGATCGCCATGCCGAGCTCCAGCTGGCGCTGCTGCCCGTGGGACAGCTCCCCCGCCGCGGCGTCGAGCTGCCCGGACAGCCACACCCGGTCCGCCACGGCGGCGGCCTCACCGCCCATCCGCCGGTCGGCGGCCGTGCGCCACAGCGCCCGGTGCCGGCCCCGCAGCCCGGCGAGCGCGAGGTAGATGTTCTCGCGCACGGTGAGTCCGGCCAGGGCCCGCGCCTTCTGGTACGTCCGGGCGACGCCGAGGCGCGGCCGGTAGCGCGACGGCCGGTGGACGCACTCGACGCCCTTGATGACGACGGACCCGCCGGTGGGGGTGACGTCGCCGGCGATCACGTTGAACAGCGTGGTCTTTCCGGCGCCGTTGGGCCCGAGGATCGCCAGCCGCTCGCCCCGCGCGATGGCGAGGTCGATTCCGCGCAGGGCGAGCAGGCCGCCGAACGCCACCGTGACCGAGCTGACCTGGACGACGGGCGCCCGGCCGGCCGGCTCGGACGGCGCCGTACTGGGGTGGGCCATGACCGGATCTCCTATCGCTGCGGGACGCCGTCGACGACCGGGATGGCCTTGCCCTCCCAGGGCAGGTCCCGCTTCTCGCACTTGGGGAAGTCCCGGCCGGGGGACGGGGTCTCCGGGCTGAACGTGCCGCCGAAGGTCTGGTCGACGCCGGGGACGATGGCCACGCTCTCCTGGACGACCTCGCCGGAGTCGTCGACGGCGAGGCGGGAGAGCCCGACATCGACGACGCCGCTGCGGTTCTCGTCCAGGCTGATGTCGCCGTGCGGCAGGTCGAGAGTGAGACCGGAGATGGCCTTGTGGAACGCCTTGACGTCGGAGATGTCGCCGTCCACCGTCTGGAGCGCCTCGATCAGCGCCACGCCGGCCGTGTAGTACCCGTAGAAGAACCCGAAGGCGGCGGCGGTCGACGGCGGGGCGGGCTCGTTGCCGCTCAGCGATCCGGGGATGGTCTCCCAGGTCTCGTCGGCGGCGGCCAGGTACTCCTTGATCTCCGGGGTCTGGATGTCGCCCGGCAGGGTGGCGAAGCCGCCGATGTGCGCGCCGGCGATGTCGGTGCCGAGCGCCTGGGCGAGGTCCGGGTTGAAGAAGAAGTTGCCCGCGTGCTGGTCGCCGGTCAGGTCGCCCTTGGCGTTGACGAACGCCTCCAGCGCGGCCTGCGTGCCGGTGCCGCCCACGGCCCAGAAGTAGCCGTCCACCTCGTCGGGGTCCGGCAGCTGCGCGATGTAGGAGGAGTAGTCGGTGGTGCCCAGGGGCGGGAACACCCGGTGGGTGACCTCGCCGCCGACGCCGCAGAAGTCGGCGACGAAGCCGGCCGCAGAGGTGTGGCCGAAGCTGTAGTCGTCGGCGATGACCGCGACCTTGTCCCAGCCCTTCTCGTTGTGCAGCAGGTCGCCGAGGCCGGCGTTCCAGATCGCGCCGTCGCCGTAAAACCGGAAGTAGTTGGGCGCCTGGACCTGCAAGGTCTGCTCCTGCGAGCCGGAGATGCCCGCGAACACGGTGAGGTCGGGCTTGCTCTTCGCGTACTCGGCGATGGCGATGCCCTCGTCGCCGGAGAGCGGGCCGATGATGACGTTGGCGCCCTGCTTCTCCACCAGGCGGCGCACCTCCTGGAGGATGCGGTCGGCGGTGTCGTCGCCGCAGCCGATGCCGACGAGTTCGATGGGGGTGCCCGCGACCTCCGCATCCTTGAAGCCGTCGAGGGCGGAGGTGGTCGAGTTCGACTGCGCACCGGCGTACCGGGCGAACGCGAGCGTCGCACCGGCGACCACGTCCTCGTGGAATCCGCCGAACGGGCCCTCGCACTGGCCCAGGATCCCCAGCCGGACGCCGTCGCCCTTCGCGGAGAAGTTCCCGGACCCCTCGTCGGCGGGCAGCCCGGAGGAGCCGCCGTCTCCGCTGCAACCCGCGGCCAGCAGTGCCAGGCTCGCCGCCGTGGATAGTGTCAGTGCCGCCTGGCGGCTGAGTCTGCTCATGGTCGTGTGACTCCCAGTTCCTTCTCGGTCGTGCGAACGGGCAGCGGTTGTCCGGTGGACGGAGCCGGCCCCCCGGTCCGGGCGGGCGGGCGGAGGCGGTCGCGCAGCCGCCGGGCGATCCCCGTCAGGCCCTCGGGCGAGAGCATCATGATCACCAGGACGATCACCCCGATCACGGTGTTGAACCGCGCCTCGGTGATGCCGATCCGGTCGATCAGCGGCAGGTCGCGCAGGTAGGTGAAGATCAGTACGTAGACGAAGGCACCCAGCCAGGCGCCCTCGAAGGACGAGATGCCGCCGATCACCGCGATGATCAGCAGGATCAGGGTGGGGCCGATCGCGATCGACGCGGGGTCGATCTGGCCGTTCCACCACACGTTCAGCAGGCCCGCCGCCCCGGCCGTGAAGCCGGCCAGGGTGAAGGCCAGCGCCCGGTGCAGCGGCACGTTGAACCCCAGCGACGCCATCCGGACCGGATCGTCGCGGACTCCTTGCAGTGCCAGACCGAACGCGGTACGCCCGACCGCCCGGAAGCCCAGGTACGCCAGCACCGAGAGCCCGAGGCCCGCGTAGTACAGTCGCACCGGCGGACCGAGGAGGTCCGGCCGCTGGATGCTGGTCAGGCCGCCGGGCCCGGAGATCTCGACGATCTGGGCGAACACGTAGTAGCCGATGACGGCGTAGACCATCGTGAGCATCAGGAAGTAGAGGCCGGTGGAGCGGCTGGCGAGTGCGCCGAGGACGAACGCGGCCGCGGTGGTGATCACCAGGGCGAAGACGACCGCCGCCCAGGGACTCCAGCCGAGGTTCAGCCCGCGGGCCCCGGTCTCCTGGGCCGCGTTGCCGAACATGAAGCCGGCGACGCCGAACAGCAGGAACTGGGCGAGGGAGGTCATCCCCCCGTACTTGGCGAGGAACACGATGGTCGCCGCCGCCAGGCCGAGGACGAACGTCTGCGTCATGACGAAGTTGACGAAGTACGAGGTCGCCAGACTCGGCAGCACCAGCAGGAGGACGACCACGGCGGTACCGGTCAGGTTGCTCCGGGTCAGCAGGTCCCGCGCCGTCATGCCGGCCTCCCGAACAGGCCGTAGGGGCGGACCGCCAGGACCAGCGCCAGCAGGACGAAGGTCATGATGATCGCGTAGTAGGAGTACTCGCTCGGCAGGTACGCGGGCGAGAACGCGACGACCGTGCCGTACAGCAGCGATCCCGCCGCGGCGCCCCGGAGCGAACCGAGGCCGCCGATGATGACGACGACGAGGGAGTTCAGCAGCCAGTTGCCGTCGGTGCCGGGCGCGGCCCCGGCGAACGAGGCGCCGAGCACGCCGCCCACGCCGGCCAGGAACGAGCCGACGAAGAAGGTGACCGCGAAGACCAGCTTGATGTTGATCCCGAGCCCGCGCACCATCTCGCGGTCGTCCACACCGGCCCGGATCACCATCCCGGTGCCCGTCCTGGTGAGCCAGAGCCACAGCAGCAGGCCGACCAGCGCGGCCACACCGAGGATGAACAGCCGGGTGGCGGGGTAGCGCTCGCCCTGGACGGAGAAGAAGTGCGTGACCGCGCCGGGCCAGACCATCGTCTGGGCCAGCCCGCCGAACTCACGCAGCATCTGGTCGGCCAGGACGACCGTGAGGGCCAGCGTCATCAGCGCCTGGCGCAGTTCCTGGCCCTCGTTCCACTGAAGAAAGAGCTGCTGGATCACCAGCCCGGCCACGGCCGCGACACCGGCGCCGGCCAGCATCGGCACCACCCAGTCCAGCACGCCGACCTGTCCCGGCTCGATGTTGCGGGACCGGCCGACCATCGACTCCTGCACCCGGATGGCGATGTACGCGGCCAGCAGGAACAGCGAGCCGTGCGCCATGTTCACCGTGCGCATCAGCCCGAAGATCAGGGTGAAGCCGGACGCCGCGACGAACAGAAGCCCGGCGAACGTGACCGCGTCGAGCACCGTGACGAGGAACTGCCCCGGGTCCTGGGTCGCGGGCCCGGCCGGCGTGTCGTCGGCGAGGAACGCCACCCACGCGACGAGGGCGGTGACGGCCAGGACCACGCCCCAGAGCGGAACTCTTCGGAGGGCCGCGCGCCAGCGTGCCGCGGTGTCCGCCGGCCCGCCCCCCAGGGTCGCGTTCACGACGGTCCCGCGTAGTCGGGAAGCAGCACCTGCGCTCCCCCGTTCATGGCGGACGCGTGCGCGCAGATGCCCACCGACGTCCAGTTCGCCGCGGTGACCTCGTCGATGGCGGACGCGCGGTCCTCGACGATGCACCGCACGAACTCGTGGGCCAGGTGCGGATGCGAGCCGCCGTGGCCGCCGCCCTGGACAAACGAGAGGTGCTCGTTGTCATCGCCGTAGACGCCGCTCGTCGTGAACGGGGCGATCTCCGGCGGCAGCCGGTGCGCGAAGTCCGGGATCTCGATCGTCTTCGGGACCTCACCGGTGTGCAGCACGTGCCCGGCGCCCTGGGTCTGCTCCCATTCGAAGCTCGCCCGGTCCCCGAACACCGTGAAGCTCTCGACGTATTCGTGTGCCGTCTCGAAAAGCGAGCGCGCTATCTCGGCACCCACGGGCGATTCCCGGAGGGTGATGAGGGCGCTTTCCACGGCAAACGGCGAGCCGTACTTTCCGGCGAGGTCCTCGGATATTCGGCCGGAGCCGATACACACGACACTCTCCGCCAGCGCACCGGCGAGACTCAGCACGGGACTCACCGCATGGGTGGCGTAGTGCATGGGCGGCAGACCCTCCCAGTACCCGGGCCAGCCCGCCATTTCCTGGTAATGGGCGCCGCGCAGGAACTGGACCCGGCCGATCGTGCCGTTCTCCACGAGATCGCGGACGTGCAGGAACTCGCGGGAGTACACAACCGTCTCCATCATCATGTACTTCCGGCCCGACTCCCGGACCGCCGCGACGATCTCCCGGCACTCGTCGAGCGTCGTGGCCATCGGCACCGTGCAGGCGACGTGCTTCCCGGCGCGCAGGGCCGCGACGGTCTGCCCGGCGTGGTCCGGAATCGGGGTGTTGATGTGGACCGCGTCGATCTCCGGGTCCTTGAGCATCGCGTCGAAGCTGGTGTAGCGGCCCGTCACACCGAAGTGATCGGCGACCTCGGAAAGCGCGTTCTCCGTGCGCTGGCAGACCGCCACCAACTCGGCATCGGGATGCGCCTGATAGATGGGGATGAACTCGGCACCGAATCCGAGGCCGGCTATCGCCACCCGTACCTTCTGCGTCATGGTTGACCTCCCATGGCCGTGTAGATTACGGACGTCCACGGAGACCAAGCCATGCGTTATCTCGCAGGTTGCCTTAGAATTTTTACATGCCCGTCCGCAGGACACGTCACGTCGCGCTGCTGGTCGAAACCTCGAACGCTTACGCCCGCGGCGTACTGGTCGGTGTGAAGAAGTACGTCGAAGCGCACCCGGGCTGGTCGATCTACCTCGCGGAACACAGCCGCCACGAGACCGACTTCTCGTGGCTCGAAGACTGGCACGGCCACGGCGTACTGGCCCGCATCGAGAGCGCCGAGACCGCCGCGTTCATCCGCCGGCTCGGCCTGCCCACGGTCGACCTCAGCGCGGCCCGGCTCGTACCCGAACTCCCCGGCGTCGAGACCGACGACGCCACCATCGCGCGCTGGGCCCTCCGGCACTTCGAGGAGCGCGGCCTGCGGCACTTCGCCTACTGCGGCGACGAGCGGTTCGGCTGGTCCGTCAAGCGCGGCGCCTGGTTCGCGGGGCACGTGCGCGAACGCGGCTCGGAACCCCGGGAGTTCCGGATGAAGCCCTCGGGGATGCGCGCCGCCGACCGCGAGCTGCTCGCCCGGTGGCTCACCGACCTCCCCAAGCCGGTGGGCGTCTTCGCCTGCTACGACATCGCCGGCCAGGAGGTGCTGGAGGCATGCAAGAACGCCGAGCTGGCCGTGCCCGACTCGGTCGCGGTCATCGGCGTCGACAACGACGAGCTCATCGGCAACCTCACCACGCCACCGCTGTCGAGCATCGAGCCGGACACGACGCGGACGGGATACCTCGCCGCCGAGCTCCTGGACCGCGTCATGCAGGGCCACACCCTCGCACCGGGCCTGCGCCTGATCGAACCGACCCGGCTCGTCGTCCGGCAGTCCTCGGACATCCTCGCCGTGGACGACCCCCTCGTCGCCGAGGCCCTGCGGTTCATCCGCGACCGCTCGGACCAGAATCTGGCGGTCACCGCCGTCCTCCGGCACGTCGGGCTCTCCCGGCGCGCGCTCGACCACCGGTTCCTCAAGGGCCTGGGCCGGACGGTCCACGGCGAGATCGTGCGCGTCCGGGTGGCGCACGTCGCCGAACTGCTGTCCGCGACCGACTGGACGCTCCCGCAGATCGCGCAACGACTCCACTTCAGCCATTCCGAATACATGAGCGTCGTGTTCAAGAAGCACACCGGGAAATCGCCGGGCGAGTACCGCCGGTCGGTGAACGGATCCGTCGCACGGCAGACCTTCTGGGGAGACCAGCAGGGACAACTGCCGCCAGACGGTCAAGAAGGATGACGAACCCGGACACGGGATCACTTCTCAAAGACCCCGCACACGCCCCGCGTCGCTGTGCTCGCCGACAGGGAGTCTTTGTCCTCACTGCGGAAGAACTCTAAAGATTCAACGCGAAAGGTCTTGCGCCCCCGGACCAACGCCGTTACGTTCCTCGTCACAACCGGTCACCGTGCGTGGTCGGCGTTCCCAGCACCACGGCGCGCGCCTCCTAGCTCCCCTTCGCTCCCCACCGGCGGGCAGCCCCTTCCGGCCTGCCGGCCCCCCAACCATGGGAGACATCTGTGCGCTTGAGACCGCTCAGACCGTTCCGCGTCCCGGCTGCCGCTCTCGCCGTGCTCCTCGCGGCCGGCATGACGGCCCCCTCGCTTCCCGCGGCCGCCGCGTCCGCACCCGCGGCGCCCGCCGGGGCCCCTGCCGAGCCCTTGGCAGAGGAATTCCAGCAGGTCACCCTCGCCAAGGGGGTGGCGGAGACCGGCGAGCCGATGACGATGGCGGTCCTGCCCGACCGCTCCGTGCTGCACACGTCCCGCGACGGCACCCTCCGGCTCACCGACGCCGACGGCACCACCAAGGTGGCGGGCAGGGTCGACGTCTACGGCCACGACGAGGAGGGCTTGCAGGGCGTCGGCGTGGACCCGGGGTTCGCCGGCAACCGCCACATCTACCTCTACTACGCCCCCACGCTCGACACCCCGGGCGACGACGCCCCCGGCGACGGATCGGACGCGGACTTCGCCCCGTACGAGGGCGTGAACCGGCTGTCGCGCTTCACCCTCACCAACGACGGCACCCTCGTCACCGGCAGCGAACAGACGATCCTCGACGTCCCCGCCACCCGGGGCATCTGCTGCCACGTGGGCGGCGACATCGACTTCGACGCCCAGGGCAACCTCTACCTGTCCACCGGCGACGACTCCAACCCCTTCGCCTCCGACGGCTACACCCCGATCGACGAACGCACCTCCCGCAACCCCGCCTACGACGCCCAGCGCTCCGCCGGAAACACCAACGACCTGCGCGGGAAGATCCTGCGGATCAAGGTCCAGGCCGACGGCTCGTACACCGTCCCCGACGGCAACCTCTTCGCGCCGGGGACGGCCGGAACCCGTCCCGAGATCTACGCCATGGGCTTCCGCAACCCCTTCCGGATGAACGTCGACAAGGCCACGGGCACCGTCTACGTCGGCGACTACGGACCCGACGCCGGCACCGCCGACCCGGCCCGCGGCCCGGGCGGCCAGGTCGAGTTCAACCGGATCACGCAGGCCGGCAACTTCGGCTGGCCCTACTGCACCGGCGACAACGACGCCTACGTCGACTACGACTTCGCCTCCGGCTCCTCCGGCGCCGCCTTCGACTGCGCGGCACCGAAGAACACCTCGCCGCGCAACACCGGCCTGACCGACCTGCCGCCGGCGCAGCCCGCGTGGCTGCCGTACGACGGCGGCTCGGTACCCGAGTTCGGCAACGGCTCGGAGTCGCCGATGGGCGGCCCCGTGTACCGCTACGACGCGTCGTCGTCCTCGGACGTGAAGTTCCCGCAGTCCTACGACGGCGACTTCTTCGCCGGCGAGTTCGGCCGCCGCTGGATCAAGCGGATCGAGCAGGGCGGGGACGGGACGGTCCAGGGCATCCACGCCTTCCCCTGGAGCGGCACTCAGGTGATGGACATGGCCTTCGGCCCGGACGGCGCGCTCTACGTCCTCGACTACGGCACCGGATGGGCCAACGGCGACGAGAACTCCGCGCTGTACCGCATCGAGCACGTCACCGGCGACAGGTCCCCCCTCCCCGAGGCGGGCGCGGACCACACCTCCGGACAGGCACCTCTGACCGTGGCGTTCTCCTCGGCGGGCAGCTCCGACCCCGACGGCGACCCGCTGAGCTTCGCGTGGGACTTCGGTGACGGCACCTCCTCGACGGAGGCGAACCCCACGCACACCTACACCGCCAACGGCCAGTACACCGCCACGCTCACCCTCTCGGACGGCACCGGCAACAGCGCCACCGCCTCGGTGCAGGTGACCGTCGGCAACACCGCGCCCACCGTGCGACTGGACCTGCCCGTCGAGGGCCGCATCGTCGATCCGGGCGCGGCGGTCCCGTTCGAGGTGACGGTGACCGATCCGGAGGACGGCACCATCGACTGCTCCCGGGTGACGGTCACCTTCATCATCGGGCACGACGACCACGGCCACCCGCAGACGTCCGCCACCGGCTGCTCCGGCACGGTGCAGACCATCGCGGACGGCGAGCACGACCCCAACGCCAACCTCTACGGCGTCTGGGACGCCGAGTACACCGACGAGGGCGCGAACGGCCAGCCCGCCCTGAGCTCCCACGACCAGAACGTCAGCCAGCCCAGTCACCGCCAGGGCGAACACTACGGCGACTCGTCGGGAGTGCAGATCGTCGACCACGCACCCGCGCACGGCGGCAGGACGGTCGGCCACATCGACGACGGCGACTGGATCTCCTTCACCCCGTACGCCCTGGACGACGCCTCGGCGTTCACCGCACGGGTCTCCTCGGCGGGCTCCGGCGGCACCCTTGAGGTGCGGGCGGGATCGCCCACCGGCACCCTGCTCGGCGCCACGACGGTGCCCGTCACGGGCGGCTGGGAGACCTTCCAGGACGTCACCACCCCGCTCACCGACCGGCCCGGCGGTACGACCACGCTCTACCTGGTCTTCAAGGGCGGCTCCGGATCACTCTTCGACGTCGACGACTTCCACTTCACCACCGGCGGGACCTCCGGTCCGCGGTCCGGCGCGGTGCAGGGCGTGAACGGCAAGTGCCTGGACGTGGCCGACTCCCAGTCCGCCGACGGCACCCAGGTCCAGCTGTGGACCTGCAACGGCACCGCCGCCCAGGACTGGACCCTGCCCGGCGACGGCACCGTCCGCGCGCTCGGCAAGTGCCTCGACGTCAACGGCGCCGGCACAGCCGACGGAACAAAGATCCAGCTCTGGACGTGCAACGGCACCACAGCCCAGCAATGGCAGCCGCACACCGACAGCACCGTACGCAACCCGGCCTCCGGCAAATGCCTCGACGCCGAAGGCGCCACCTGGAACGACGGCACCAAGGTCCACCTGTGGACCTGCCACACCGGCCCCAACCAGAAATGGACCCTGCCCTGAGCAGGAATGGAGGCGCAACGACCATGCGTACCACCTCCCACCGAGCCGTCTGCTGGCTCGCCGGCGCACTGCTGTGCCTGGCCGCAGCCCCGACGGCGGCATCGGCCGGGCAACCCCCGGCCCCCGCGCCCGGGGAACGGAGCGCCGGGCAGAGACACGCGGCCCCGGCCGCCGACCCGACCTACGAGGTCCTGGTCTTCTCGAAGACCGCGGGCTTCCGCCACTCGTCCATCGACGACGGCATCGCCGCGCTGCGCGACCTGGGCGGCGCGAACAACTTCACCGTGGACGCGACGGAGGACGCCCAGGCGTTCACCACGGACAACCTCGCGCAGTACGAGGCCGTCGTCTTCCTGTCCACCACCGGAGACATCCTCGACGACGCACAGCAGTCGGCGTTCGAGCAGTACATCCAGGGCGGCGGAGGCTACGTCGGCATCCACTCCGCCGCCGACACCGAATACGACTGGCCGTTCTACGAAGGTCTGGCCGGCGCCCTGTTCCACTCGCATCCGCACAACCAGACGGCGACCGTCCAGGTGGAGGACCGCGCCCACGACGCCACCGCCCACCTCGGCGCCACCTGGCAGCGCTTCGACGAGTGGTACAACTACCGCAGCAACCCGCGCGCCACCGCCCACGTCCTGGCCTCCCTGGACGAGTCCAGCTACTCCGGCGGAAACATGGGCGGCGACCACCCGATCGCCTGGTGCAAGGACTACGAGGGCGGCCGCGCCTTCTACACCGGCGGCGGCCACACCGACGAGTCGTACACCGAACCGGCCTTCCGCCGTCACGTGCTCGGCGGCATCCGCTGGGCCGCGGGCATGACCGAGGCCGACTGCCGCACCGAGACCGGATACACGCCGCTGTTCGACGGCGGCGGCACCGACGGCTGGTCGCAGGCGGGGCCGGGCTCCTTCACCCTCGACAACGGCACCCTCACCTCGCAGGGCGGGCTGGGGATGCTCTGGTACTCCGGGCAGGAGTTCACCGGCGACTACTCCCTCAAGCTCGACTGGACGATGCCGGGCGACGACAACTCCGGAGTCTTCGTCGGCTTCCCCGCCTCCGACGACCCGTGGTCGGCGACCACGGCGGGCTACGAGGTCCAGATCGACGCCACGGACAGCCCCGACAGGACCACCGGCTCCGTCTACGGCGTCCAGTCGGCCGACATCGCCGCCCGCGACGACGCGCTCAACCCGCCCGGCGAGTGGAACACGTTCGAGATCCGCGTCACGGGAGAACGGCTTGAGGTGTTCCTCAACGGCACCAAGATCAACGACTTCACCAACACCGACCCCGAACGCAGCCTCCAGCAGGGCCACATCGGGATCCAGAACCACGGCGACGGCGACGAGGTGTCCTTCCGCAACATCCGCGTCAAGACCACCGGCGGGACCCCCGGTCCGCGGTCCGGCGCGGTGCAGGGCGTGAACGGCAAGTGCCTGGACGTGGCCGACTCCCAGTCCGCCGACGGCACCCAGGTCCAGCTGTGGACCTGCAACGGCACCACCTCCCAGGACTGGACCCTGCCCGGCGACGGCACCATCCGCGCACTCGGCAAGTGCCTCGACGTCAACGGCGCCGGCACAGCAGACGGAACAAAAATCCAGCTCTGGACGTGCAACGGCACCACAGCCCAGCAATGGCAGCCGCACACCGACAGCACCGTACGCAACCCGGCCTCCGGCAAATGCCTCGACGCCGAAGGCGCCACCTGGAACGACGGCACCAAGGTCCACCTGTGGACCTGCCACACCGGCCCCAACCAGAAATGGACCCTGCCCTGAGCACCGGTCGTCTTCTGGTGGTGGCATGAGGACAGGGCCTCGCGACAGCCCGGGTCGTGCATCCGGCCGAGCGTCGGGAGGCCCTGTTGCCGTGGTTGCCCGCGGCGCCGCCGGAGGCACGGCACGGCGGGCGAGACCGGCGCCGGTCGGCGAACACCGACCCGGCAACATGCGACCGTGCCCCGGAGCGTTCCGTTCGACATGCTTCCGGGGCACGGTCTTCGCCAGAACGGCGATCAATCGTTTAGCCCCGAATGCCCGCGAATGCGTACGGAAGGAACGGTGCGGGGGCGTCGCTGGTGACGCCTGCCGCCCAGACGCGACCCCGGCTGTCTGTCGCCGCACTGTAGAGGTTGCCCGCGCCGGGTATGGATTCGGTGCGGGTGAAGGCGCCTGTTTCGTCGAGGGTCAGGACGTAGTGGCCCTCCGGGCTGATCTCCGGGTCCAGGCTCTCCCCGACGGCGACCGGGGTGCCCTGGGCGTCGAAGGCGACGTCGAAGATCTGACCGGTCTCCGCGGGAGTGGAGACCCGGGACCACGAGGTGCCGTCGTAGTGCATCGCCAGCGGACTCCGCCCGAGTTTGCCGTCCCGGAAGAAGCCCACCGCCCAGATGTCGTCCGTTGCCCGGACCTCCACGGACTCGAACCCCACCGTGGCCGCCGGCGTGAACATCGGCTCGACGGTCCAGCCCGTGCCGTCCGAGCGGTAGACGTCCGTGAAAGCGGCGGCGTACACGGAACCGTCGGGGGCCGTCTCCAGTGCGTTGACGTAGCCGACGTCGATGCCGCCGGGGATCTTTGTCCAGTTGCCGCCGGTGTCACGACGCTGGGTGAAGTGCACCGGGTCGTCGTAGTTGTTGATCTCGTATCGGCCGGCCACCCACACCGAGCCGTCCCCGGCGACGGTGACGGCGGACAGGGAGGCGGCGGTGTGCTTCGGCAGGGGTACGCCGACCTCGGCCCAGGCGTGGCCGTCCCAGTGCTGCAGCAGCGCACGCCCGGCGAAGTCGTCGGTGAACACCTCGCCGACGGCCCACGCGTCGCCGGGACCGGCCATCGCCAGGTCGTTGATCCGGCCCGGGCCGGAGAACGGCATCGCCGGGGCGTCCCAGGCGGTGCCGTTCCAGCGCATCGCCAGGGGCAGCATCCCGGTGTCGTACGTGAGGCCGACGGCCCAGGTCTCGCCGCCGGCGGTCTCCATGTCGTGGAAGACGCTGTCGGCGACCTCCGGGCTGACGTCCCGCCACGTGACGGGGGCGGCTCCGGCGGGCGCCGCCGCGGTCACGGTGACGGCGGCGGCGAGGAAGGCGGCTGCCGCGGTGCGTCGGACGGTGCGAAGCATGTTGGGTCCTTTCGGTCGCGCTGGACGACCACGATCAAGTGCTGGGTGTTCGGAGCTGTTTCGTTGCCCCCAGCGCCGCTGGCTCCGGGGAGGGGTTCCGCACGCTGCTACCGCGGACGCTTGCCTGCCGCGTCGACGACGCCGCGCTCCATGACGGCGTCGGCCCACAGCACCGAGCCGGCCTTGATCGTGCCCGTGCAATCCCTGCCCTGGGCGTCCGCGGAGTCCTTGATCATTACCTCGCGGGTGCCGAGCAGCAGCCAGGTCTCGGGATCGAAGACCATCTCCACCCGGCTGGCCCCCCGCTCGTCGACGAACCCGACGGCGG
This sequence comes from Streptomyces sp. MAR4 CNX-425, assembly GCF_048656465.1. Taxonomy (NCBI): domain Bacteria; kingdom Bacillati; phylum Actinomycetota; class Actinomycetes; order Kitasatosporales; family Streptomycetaceae; genus Streptomyces; species Streptomyces sp. MAR4 CNX-425. Next base: position 805,292 of record NZ_JBMDLF010000001.1, read on the forward strand.
TGCCGTGCCGCCCGACGGCGTCCTCGGCGTCCTTCACCAGTTCGACGCCGGGGATGTCGGCGACCGCCCGGTAGAGCGCGGCGCTGACCTCCGGGGGCAGTACGTCTGCGACGATGAAGGCGTTCTTGAAGGCGTAGTAGTGGGGCCTTTCACCCTTGCCGCCCTTGTTCCCGTACAGCCAGGCGAGCATCTCCTCGGGATCGGTGGGAAGGGCCTCCAGATCACGGTAGGTCTGGCCGGTGTCCGCGTCCGGCGCGATGGGGCCGCCGTCGACGTCGCCGGCGAGCGAGGGATCGCGCACCAGCCCCGGACGACTCCCGTCGACGGACTTCCAGAGTTCCCGGGTCACCAGGGACCCGTCCTGCCAGGGCTCGCAGACGGCGTCGAAGCCGGAGAACGACTTCCGCGACCTGACATAGGTGAACTCGTCGTCCCGCGCCTCCGGCGCATCCTGGCCCGCGGCGGCAAGGGCCACCTGCTCCAGGACCTGGGGGGCGCTGTCGGGGGCCTGGGCGGCGGGCGGGGACGCGGGCGGGCCGGCGGTGGAGTCCCCGCCGGAGGGCGGCGTGAAGGTGAGTGTGACGGCGACGATCGCCGCGGCGGCGCCCGCCACCAGCACGGGGCGCAACCAGGGTCTGCGGGCGCGGGCGGGTTCGTCCGAGTGCCGGATCTCGGCCATCAGATGCTCCTTGAGGAGTCGGTGACGGCCCGGCGGAAGGTCTCGTTCGGGAAGCTGGTTCATCGGTGTCCCTCACTTATGGGCCTGACCGCGGTGGTGCGGTCACCTCTCATCTGTCCGCCCCTCTGTAGGGGTTCCGCATATTTCGCGAGTTTCTTCCGTGCCCGGGATAGTCTCGACCGTACGGTCCCGACCGGCACCCCCAGCGCCTGCGCGGCAGCCGCGTAGTCAAGACCCGACCACACACACAGCGCCAGCACCTCCCGCTCGGCCCGCCGCAGCCGCGGCAGCGCCGCCCGGACGCCGGCCAGTTGCGCCGAGTCGTCCAGTCGTGCGGAGACCTCGTCGGCGAAGTCCCGGACCGGCTCCTCCCGCGGCAGCCGGGCGACGGCGGCGGCGTGTCTTCGGGCGGCGCGGCGGGTGTTGCGCGTGACGTTCGTGGCGATGCCCAGCAGCCAGGGCCGCAGTGAGCCGCCCTCCTCGTCGAGGCGCTTGCGCAGCCGCCAGGCTTCCAGGAAGGTCAGCGATACGACGTCCTCAGCCGTGGACCAGTCGCCGGTGAGCCGGTAGGCGTGGTTGTAGACGGAGCGTGCGCAGGCGTCGAAGAGTTCACCAAAGGCGTCGTGATCCCCCGCGCGGACGCGTTTCCGCAGATTCGTATCCACGCCCCTACTACTGTCCGAACGACCAAGGCCGGTTCCTGTGACCTGGGTCACGGGCAGTCGGCTGTGCCGGCCGGATCTTCTGCGCGGTGCGCACCACCCCACCGGCGGCGGTACGGACGACGGCACCGGCTCCCTGGACCCGGTGACCCTCCTGGAGCGCCCGGCACCTGACGGGGGCGGCAGACCTCATGGTCCGTCACACACCTCCCGGCCGAACCGACCCGGCGACAAGTCGACCTGACCAGAAGCCATTGGTCTACACCTTGTCTGGTGCAGACCAAGATGATTGACTGCGCCCCGTCAAGCTCCGAACGCCGGCGCGCACGCCGGCCACCCCCCACCAGGAGAGTGATGAGGTGCTGAGGAAACTCGGAACCCAGGTCAAGGCCCTGCTCGCGATCGGGACGCTGGCGGCGGCGCTGGCCGTCGTCCTGCCCGTGACCGCGTCGGCCGGCGAGGACGGCGCGCGCACGGCGGACAGGACCGGCAAGGCGCCGGCGGCCGCGTTCATCGTCAGCGAGGCGCAGTTCGAGCAGATGTTCCCCGGGCGGAACGCCTTCTATACGTACCGGGGCCTGACCGACGCGCTCGGCGCGTACCCCGCGTTCGCCACCACCGGCGACGAGACGACCCGGAAGCGGGAGGCCGCCGCCTTCCTGGCGAACGTCAGCCACGAGACCGGCGGGCTCGTGCACATCGTCGAGCAGAACGAGGACAACTACCCGCACTACTGCGACCCGGGCCAGTCCTACGGCTGTCCCGCCGGGCAGGCCGCGTACTACGGCCGCGGGCCCATCCAGCTCAGCTGGAACTTCAACTACAAGGCCGCCGGCGACGCCCTCGGCCTCGACCTGCTGAACGACCCCTGGCAGGTGGAGCAGAACGCCGCCGTCGCGTGGAAGACCGGCATCTGGTACTGGATGACGCAGTCCGGTCCCGGGTCGATGCCCGCGCACGACGCCATCGTCGGCGGGCACGGGTTCGGGGAGACCATCCGGGCGATCAACGGCTCGATCGAGTGCGACGGCGGCAACCCCGCCCAGGTGCAGAGCCGGATCGACGAGTACACGCGGTTCACGCAGATCCTCGGCACCACCCCCGGCGACCGCCTGAGCTGCTGACCGGCCGCGGCGCCGGTACCCCCCACACGCACCCCACCCCCCACCGGAGGCAGTTGTGGCACGCGCACACACACGCAGGACCCGGAAGATACGCAAACGGCTGGCCGCCGTCACGGCCGCCGCGTCGCTGGCGGCCGGCGGGCTGGCCGTCGCCGTCACGGAGGCGTCGGCCGATCCCGAGCCGCCCGCCGCCGCGGGTACGGCGGCGGTGCCCGCGCACGCCGTCACCGGCTACTGGCAGAACTTCGACAACGGCGCCACCGTGCAGACCATCGCCGAGGTTCCGGAGGCGTACGACATCGTCGCCGTCGCCTTCGCCGACGCGACCGGCACCCCCGGGCAGGTCGACTTCACCCTCGACCCGGCGCTGAACTACACCGAGGAGGACTTCAAGGCCGACATCGCCGCCAAGCAGGAGAGCGGCAAGTCCGTCGTCATCTCGGTGGGCGGCGAGCGCGGCACGGTCGCCGTCGACGACGCGGCGTCCGCGGACGCCTTCGCCACCAGCATCCTGTCGCTCATGGACGAGTACGGGTTCGACGGCGTCGACATCGACCTGGAGAACGGGCTCGACTCCACGTACATGACGCGGGCCCTGAAGGCGATCCACGCGGGCGCCGGCGACGGCCTGGTGGTGACGATGGCGCCGCAGACCATCGACATGCAGTCGCCGGACAACGAGTACTTCAAGACGGCGCTGAACATCAAGGACTTCCTCACCGTCGTCAACATGCAGTACTACAACAGCGGCTCCATGCTCGGCTGCGACGGCCAGGTCTACTCCCAGGGCACGGTCGACTTCCTCACCGCGCTCGCCTGCATCCAGCTGGAGAACGGGCTCGACCCCTCGCAGGTCGGCCTCGGCACGCCCGCGTCGCCGCAGGCGGCGGGCGGCGGGTACGTGGAGCCGGGCGTGGTGACCGACGCGCTCGACTGCCTGACGCGGGGCACCAACTGCGGTTCGTTCACGCCGGAGACCACCTACCCGGGGCTGCGCGGCGCGATGACCTGGTCGACCAACTGGGACGCCGGCAACGGCAACAGCTGGTCGAACACCGTCGGCCCGCACGTCGACAACCTGCCGTGACCTCCCGCCCGTAGGAGATGTCCGCGGGAGTACGGCGGCGGGGCCGGCCGGGGACGTGACGTCCCGGGCCGGCCCCGCCTCGGGGAGGGCCTGCGGTGTGCCCGGGTCAGCCCTCCCGGCCGCGGGCCGGGGTGCCGTTCTCCGCGCCCGGCCAGCCGTTGATCACGAACTGCGAACCCGGTTCGACGACCACGTCGCCCTCGGCCGAGCCGGTGATGGTGACGTTTGTGAGGTTCGCGCTGCCGCGGGCGCCGCCCATGGCGAGGATGCCGGCGCCGTTGTTGGACTTCTCGATCGTGACGTTCGTGATGTTCACGCCGGGCATCTCCCCGCCGCCCGTCTTGAACTGGATCCCGTCGTACGTCGAGTCGTGGATGCCGGTGTCCTTGATCGTCACGCCCGGGATCGGCTGACCCGCGGGGAAGAGCGTGATCGCGCCGAACTCCTGGGCCTCGCCCCAGAACGCGCCGCCGCAGCGGTACAGCTGGTTGCCCGAGATCACCGTCTCGCCGGAGAAGGGCAGCGGGTCGTGGTCGGTGGCGAGCATGATGCCGGGGTAGTTCGCGGTGTCGGAGATCAGGTTGTTCTCGACGGTGTTGCCGTAGCCGCCGTAGATCGCGACCCCGTTGGCGCGCCAGGGGAGCTGGATGGTGTTGTCGCGGAAGACGTTGTCGTGGCCGATGTCGGTGGCCGGGTCCTTCACGTACTTGCTCGCCCAGACGGCGAGGGAGTCGTCTCCGGTGGTGCGGAAGGACGAGTCGACGACGGAGGAGTTGCGGGTGCCGTTGGTGAAGTTGATGCCGTCGGCGTACGTGTTGCGGATCCGCATCCCGCTGAACTTCAGCCCGTCCGCCGGGCCCCACAGCTCCGGCCGGTTGGAGTAGTCGCGGCCGACCCAGACGCCGACGTTGGCGTGCTCGATCCACACGTTCGAGATCTCCGTGCCGACGCCGAACCGGCCGTTCAGGCCGACGCCGCCCTCGTGGCCGCCGTCGCCGCCGCGGATGGTGCCGGAGCCGAAGATGGCGAGGTCGGAGATCTTTGTCTGCTTGTCGATGTCGAAGCCGAAGTTGCCCTCGTGCGGGTGGTTGATGCCGTCGGCCTCGTGCGGCGGGGTCAGGGTGAAGAACTGCGAGTGCCACATGCCGGCGCCCCGGATGTCGACGTTGCTGATGCCGACCTGGTTGTACTGGCCGCCGGCCAGGTCCGGCGTCAGGACCTTCTGCTCCTGCCGCCACTGGCCCGGCGGCACCCAGACGCAGTCGATGGCGCCGTTCTGGTCGGCCATCACGGCCTCCTGCAGGGCGGCGGTGTCGTCGCTGTCGTCGTCGGGCGTCGCGCCGTACTCGGTGATCGACGTGCACGCGGCCGGCTTGTCCTTCGGCGGTGCGACCTGCTCCAGGTCGATCAGGTCGATGACGTAGAACGCGGCGGTGTCGTCGGCGTCGCGCTGGAGGCGGAAGGTGGTGCCCTCCGGGTAGCTCTGCTCCAGCAGCGCGTGGGACTCGTCGAAGAGCCGGCGGGCGTCGGTCTGCGGGGTGTTGGTCAGGCCCTCGGGGGCGTCGGTGTTGCCGTAGAGCCAGCTGTGCTTGGACGACAGGTCCAGCTTCCGCACGAACTCGCCGTTCGCGTAGAGGCTGAGGGTGGCCTCGGTGCCGCCGCCGCCCGGGGCGTCGGGGATGGAGTTGCGGACGACGATGGAGTTGGTCGGGGCGGTCGAGGTGAACTCGACGTACTGCCCGGTGTTCTCCAGCCGCACCGACGCGCGGCCCGAGGACTCCGAGCCGAAGTTGGTGTGCCCGAAGGTCCGCTTCGCGTCGGCCTCCACCAGGGTGCCGTCGTAGTCGCCGGCCTCGGCCTCGTACTCCACGTACGGCAGGTCCGCGCCGGCCGCGGCCGCGGCTTCGGCCCCCGTACCGCCGAGGGCGGTGCCGGAGAGGGGCAGGACCCCGACCGCGACCAGGCCGAGTGCCGGTATCCCGACGGCCACACGCCGTCTGAACTGCTTCCACTTCATGATGTCCTCTGTTCTGTGGGGGCTGACAGAGCGCGTATGCCGTGTACTTGCAAGAAATCAACGTAAGTTTGCGTAGATGAGTCGACCTCTTGCTGTGCGGCAGTCAGAGTTTTGAGGCAGGGCGGTGGTTTGTCAATGGTCCGCGCACGGCGCCTTCGCCCGGCCCGGCGCGGGTAGGCTGGATCCGTGCTCGTACTGCTGCCGCCGTCCGAGGGCAAGGCCGAGGCCAGGCGCGGGGCCGCGCTGAAGCTCGACTCCCTCTCCCTGCCCGGACTCACCGCCGCCCGCGAAGCCGTCCTCGACGAGCTGGTCGCGCTCTGCGCCGCCGACGAGGAGAAGGCCGCCGACGTGCTCGGGCTCACCGACGGCCTGCGCGGCGAGGTCGCGCGCAACGCCCGGCTGCGCACCGCCCCCACCCGGCCCGCCGGGCAGGTGTACACCGGCGTCCTCTACGACGCCCTCGGCCTCGCCACGCTCGACGCCGCGGCGAAGCGGCGCGCGTCGGCGTCGCTGCTGGTCTTCTCCGGCCTGTGGGGCGCCGTCCGCATCGGCGACCGCATCCCGGCGTACCGCTGCTCGATGGGCGTACGCCTCCCGGCCGCCGGCCCGCTCGGGGCGTACTGGCGCGGCCCGCTGGACGCCGCCCTCCCGGCGGCGGCGGGCCGCGGGCTCGTCCTCGACCTGCGCTCGTCGGCGTACGCGACGGCCTGGCGCCCGCGCGGCGAGCTGGCGGCGCGCACGGCGGCGGTGCGGGTGCTGCACGCGACGGTGGTGGACGGGGTGGAGAAGCGGTCGGTCGTCAGCCACTTCAACAAGGCGACGAAGGGCCGGCTGCTGCGCGACCTGCTGACCTCCGGCGCCAAGCCCCGCACGCCGGCGCAGCTGGTGACGGCGCTGCGCGACCTGGGCTACCGGGTGGAGGGCGGGGCGCCGGAGCGGGCGGGGCGGCCGTGGGAGCTCGACGTGGTGGTCACGGAGCTGTAGGCCCCGCGACCGGCTACCACTGCTACGCCGCCTTGCGGCCCACGCCGCCGAAGGCGTCCTGCTCCTGCGGGTCCCCGACCTGGTTGGAGTCCGGCCGCCACAGCGGGCACGACACCACACCTGGCTCCACCAGCTCCAGGCCGTCGAAGAAGGCCGCGATCTCCCCGGGGCTGCGCAGCGTGTACGGGATCGCGCCGGTCTCGTTGTACCCGTCCTGCGCGTCCGCCACCTCGGCGTGCACGACGCTGGTGCCGTCGTTGAGCGACAGGTAGCTGCCCGGCGGCAGGGCGTCGACCAGCCCCCGCACGATGCCGCGCGCCTCCTCGGCGTCGGCGACGTGTCCCATGATCCCGCTGAGGATGAGCGCGGTCGGCCGGGACAGGTCGAGGACCTTTCCGGCCTGCGCCAGAATCGTCTCCAGGTCCCGCATGTCGGCGTCGATGTAGTCGGTGACGCCCTCCGGGGTGCTGGTGAGCAGCGCGCGGGCGTGCGCCAGCACCAGCGGGTCGTGGTCCACGTACACGATGCGGGACTCGGGCGCGACCGACTGCGCGACCTCGTGGGTGTTCTGCGCGGTCGGCAGGCCGGTGCCGACGTCGAGGAACTGGCGGATGCCCGACTCCCCCGCCAGGTGGCGGATCGACCGGACGAGGAAGGCCCGGGAGGCGCGGGCGACGTCGACGACGGCGGGTGAGATCCGGATGTACTCGTCACCGGCGCGCCGGTCGACCTCGTAGTTGTCCTTGCCGCCCAGCCAGTAGTTCCAGATCCGCGCCGAGTGCGGAACCGTCGTGTCGATCACGTCGCGGAGCGCTCTGTCGGTGACGGGTACGTCGTCTGCCACGGCTGCCTCGCCCCTGGTCGATCGTATGTGTGTGTCAACACGCAACCTAGCGGAGCGAGTTGGCGGGGTGTGGCCGACTGCCGGGAGAGGCAACCGGTCGCCGGCCGGGTTGCACGGTACGCAACGCGCGTTGCACCGCCGTGGCGGCGGGGGCACGATGACGGCGTGACCACTGACTCCTCCCCCGCCCCCTTCTCCGTTCTCGGCCTCGCCCCCGTCATCCCCGTCGTCGTCCTCGACGACGCCGCCGACGCCGCGCCGCTCGCCCGCGCGCTGGTCGCCGGCGGGCTGCCCGCGGTCGAGGTGACCCTGCGTACGCCGGCCGCGCTCGACGCGATCCGGGCGATCGCCGCCGAGGTGCCGGACGCGGTGGTCGGCGCCGGCACCGTGCTGAACGCCGAGGCCGTCGACGCGGCCGCCGCCGCGGGCGCCCGGTTCCTCGTCAGCCCCGGCACCACGGACCGGCTGCGGGCCGCGATGGACGCCTCCGGACTGCCGTACCTGCCCGGGGTGTCCACGGTGTCGGAGGCGATGGGCCTGCTGGAGCGCGGGGTGACGGAGATGAAGTTCTTCCCGGCGGAGGCGGCCGGCGGCGTCGCGTACCTGAAGTCCCTCGGCTCGCCGCTGCCGCGCGCCCGGTTCTGCCCGACGGGCGGCGTCACGGCGGAGTCGGCCCCGCGCTATCTCGCGCTGCCCAACGTCGGCTGCGTCGGCGGCACGTGGATGCTGCCGAAGGCGGCGCTGGCGGCGAAGGACTGGGCGACGGTGACGAAGCTCGCCGGTGAGGCGGCGGCCCTGGGCGGGACGCGCTGAGACGGCCCGCGCGCGGCGCGGCACCGGGGGCGGCTTCGGGGCGGCGGGCCCCGGGGCGCGTCAGCGCAGGTGGGAGGTGTCGTTCAGGAGGCGTACGCTCGCGTGGCCGTCCGCGTAGTACGCGACCTCCGACAGCGACGCCGCCGACAGCTCCATCCGGAACAGCGACTCCGGCGGGGCGCCCAGCGCCAGCCGGACCAGGGTCTTGACCGGCGTCACGTGGGTGACGAGCAGCACCGTGCGGCCCGCGTAGCGGGCGAGGAGCTTGTCGCGGGAGAGCGCGACCCGGCGGCTGACCTCCGCGAAGGACTCCCCCGCGCCGGTGGGCGCGGCCTTCGTGGAGCGGAGCCAGGCGGCGAGGTCGGCGGGGTGGCGCTCCTGCACCTCCGCGAACGTCAGCCCCTCCCAGGCGCCGAAGTCCGCCTCGCGCAGGCCGTCGTCGACCCGGACGCCGAGCCCGAGCCGGCCGGCGACCGCCTCCGCCGTCTCGCGGCAGCGGCGCAGCGGGGAGCTGACCACGGCCTGCACCGGGCCGCGGGCGGGGACGGCCAGGTGGGCGGCGGCGGCCGCGGCCTGGCCGCGGCCCGCGGCGGACAGCGCCGGGTCGGTGCCGCCCCTGCCGGAGAACCGCTTCTGCGGGGTGAGTTCCGTCTCGCCGTGCCGCAGCAGCAGGAACGTGGTCGGCGCCCCGAGGTCGCCGCCCCAGCCCGCGGCGGGGGCCGCGGCGCTCTCGGAGCCTTCCCGCGCCCCGGAGTCGTCCGCCGCGTCCGTCTCCAGCTCCGCCCGCGACTCCGCAGCGCGCCACCGCTCGCCGCGCTTGCCCGCGTCCATCGCCTCGTTCGCGAGCCGGTCCGCGTGCTTGTTCTTCTCCCGCGGAATCCACTCGTACGAGACCCGCTCCGGCGGGAAGACCTCCCGCGCCTCGGCGGCCAGCTCCCGCATTCCGGGGTGCTTGATCTTCCAGCGCCCCGACATCTGCTCGACGACCAGCTTGGAGTCCATCCGCACCCGGACCGCTGCCTCCGGGTCGAGCGCCCGCGCCGCCCGCAGCCCGGCGATCAGCCCCCGGTACTCCGCGACGTTGTTGCTCGCCACCCCCACGTACGCCGCGTCCTCCGCGAGCACCGCGCCGTCCGCGCCGCGCACCACGGCGCCGTACCCCGCGGGGCCCGGGTTCCCCCGCGAGCCGCCGTCCGCCTCGACGACGAACTCGCGCCGGGACGCGCCCGGCCCCACCGCCATCAGAGCCCGGATTCGGGCGTACGGACCAGGATCCGGCGGCAGTTCTCGCACCGTACGACGGTGTCGGGGGCCGCGGCCCGCACCTCGTTGATCTCGGTGATGTTCAGCTCCAGGCGGCAGCCCTCGCAGCGCCGCTGGTACAGCCGGGCCGCGCCGACGCCGCCCTGCTGCTCGCGCAGCTTGTCGTACAGCTTCAGCAGGTCCGCCGGGATCTCCCCGGCGGCCTCCTGCCGCTCCTTGGCGACCGTGCCGGCCTCCGAGTCGATCTCACCGACCGCCGCGTCCCGCCGGGCCGTGGCGTCCGCGATCCTGGCCTGAACGGACTCGACCCGCCCGGTCAGCTCCGCCACCCGCTCCTGCGCGGTCTCGCGGCGCTCCATGACCTCCAGGACCACGTCCTCCAGGTCGCTCTGCCGCCGCGCCAGCGAGGCGATCTCGCTCTGCAGATTCTCCAGGTCCTTGGGCGAGGTCACCGCGCCGGAGTCCAGCCGCTGCTGGTCGCGCGCGGCGCGCTGGCGCACCTGGTCGACGTCCTTCTCGGCCTTCGCCTGCTCGCGCCCGGTGTCGCCCTCCTCGGTCTGCGCGGCGACGAGCAGGTCGCGGTGCTGCGCGAGGTCGGCCTCCAGGCCCGCGACCTCCTCGTGCTCGGGGAGGGTGCGGCGGCGGTGCTGGAGCTGGGTGAGGCGGACGTCGAGGGCCTGCACGTCCAGCAGGCGGATCTGATCGGCGGGCGCGGCGTTCAAGCTGGCAGCTCCGGGCTCGTAGGGGCAAGGCTGGTGTGGGAGGTCGGGGCGGGGGCGTGCGTGGTCCAGGGGTCGGTCACGATACGCGACACATGGGTACGCAGACCCCACGCGTTCCGGTCCGAGATGGCGTCCAGCTGCGCGGCGGCCTGCTCGCACCACGGCCACTCCGTGGCCCAGTGCCCCGCGTCGACCAGGTACGGGCGGCCGCCGGCGGCGAGCGCGGCGTGCTCCTGCGCCTCGGAGACCGGGTGGTGACGCAGGTCGGCGGTGACGTAGACGTCGACGCCGGCGGCGCGCACCGCGTCGAAGAGGCCGTCGCCGGAGCCGCCGCAGACGGCGGCCGTACGGACCTCCCCGGCCGGGTCGCCCGCGATCCGCAGCCCGGTGGCGGTACGGGGCAGCCGGGCGGCGGCGCGGTCGGCGAACTCCCGCAGCGGCACCGGGGCGTCCAGCTCGCCGAGGCGGCCGAGGCCCCGGCGGCCGGCCGGGTCGTCGGCGTCGGGCACGAGCGGGCCGGTGACGCGGAGGCCGAGGGCACCGGCGAGGGCGTCGGAGACACCGGGGTCGGCGCGGTCGGCGTTGGTGTGGGCGACGTGCAGGGCGACGTCGTTCTTGATGAGCGTGTGCACGACGCGGCCCTTGAACGTGCCGGCCGAGACCGTCGACGTACCGCGCAGGTACAGCGGGTGGTGGGTGACGAGCAGGTCGGCGCCCAGCCCGACGGCCTCGTCGACGACCTCGCGGACCGGGTCGACGGCGAACAGCACCCGGGCGACGGGGGCGTCGGGATCGCCGCACACCGTGCCGACCGCGTCCCACGGCTCGGCGCGGCCGGCGGGCCAGAGGGCTTCGAGCGCGGCGACGACGTCGGAGAGAGCGGGCACGGGGCAAGGCTACCTCCGCCACCGCGGCCCCGGCGCGGCCCCCGCTCGTAAGCACAACGGGACGGCGCGGCGCGGTGGAACGCCGGATCCGCCACCCGTTCGGATGAAGTCACCGGCGCCGCGCCGAAGGCTGTGACGTGCGAAAACTACCTTCGCGTGCGGAGGTGAGAGGACCGGATGAGGCCCACTGCAGAATCGATTCGGTCAGCGACGACGGGGGCGGCGGACCCGGGGGCGGGGGCGGCGGACCCGGGGGCGGGGGCAGGGGCGGCGGACGACGGGCCGCCGACGAACGAGGGAGCAGCGACCGCACCGGGGGCGCCGGAGGGAGCGGGCGGGGCGCGCGGGCAAGCCGCGCCGCGCTGGCAGCGGGTCACGCCGGACGAGCGGGGCACGCCGGGCGGGCAGGCCGGACTGAACGGGCAGGCCGGGCAGGGCACGCCGGGCAGGCAGGGCGAGCGGGACGCGCCGGGCGGACCGCGCGAGCAGGCCGCGTGGGTCACGCCGGTTGCCCCAGGAGGGCAGGACGACCGGGGCACGCCGGTCGCGCCGCGCGAGCAGGACGGGCAGGCCGCACCGCGCTGGCAGCGGACCACGCCGGACGGGCAGGGCACGCCGGGCGGGCAGGCCGGACTGAACGGGCAGGCCGGGCAGGGCACGCCGGGCAGGCAGGGCGAGCGGGACGCGCCGGGCGGACCGCGCGAGCAGGCCGCGTGGGTCACGCCGGTTGCCCCAGGAGGGCAGGACGACCGGGGCACGCCGGTCGCGCCGCGCGAGCAGGACGGGCAGGCCGCACCGCGCTGGCAGCGGACCACGCCGGACGGGCAGGGCACGCCGGGCGGGCAGGCCGGACTGAACGGGCAGGCCGGGCAGGGCACGCCGGGCAGGCAGGGCGAGCGGGACGCGCCGGGCGGACCGCGCGAGCAGGCCGCGTGGGTCACGCCGGTTGCCCCAGGAGGGCAGGACGACCGGGGCACGCCGGTCGCGCCGCGCGAGCAGGACGGGCAGGCCGCACCGCGCTGGCAGCGGACCACGCCGGACGAACAAGCCGGACTGGGCGAGCAGGCCGGGCCGCGCGCTCAGAACACACCGGTCGGGCCGCGCGGGCAGGCCGCGTCGGCCGGGCAAGGCGGGCAGGCCGCGTCGGGCGGGCCGGGCGCGCTGGGCCCGCGGGCCGGGCAAGGCGGGCACGTCACGCCGCGCGCGCGGGGCGGGCAGGGCGGGCACGTCACGCCGGGCGGGCGGGGCGCGCCGGGCGGGACGGGCGCGGTGGGCTCCGGGGGGGCGGCGCGGGCGGTGGTGGCGGTGGCCGCGTTGCCCCGGCCTTCCTCGGCGGGCACCGCCCCAGCCGCGGCGCGGGCCGACGGTCCCGGGCGGGCCGTTGGGCGGGCTGGGTTCGCCCTCACCGCCGACGGCTCGTACGGCGCCTGCCTCGCCACCGACGCCGACGGCAACTGGTACCCCGAACGCTGGACCCTCCACGGCCCCGAGCCCTACACCGTCCCGCTCCCCTGCGCCCAGCCGGAGGAGCCCGGGACCACGGTGCTGCCGCTCGCCGACGGCCGCGTGCTGGTCCGGCGGCTCGTCGGCGGCACCGACCACACGCTCTCCCTCCTCCACCCCTCCGGCCCCGACACCACCGAGCAGTCCCTCGGCGCCGTCACCGCGCCGCGGCTCGACCTCGTGCCGCCCGCGCCCGGCAGCGTGGAGGTGTACGCGCTGGCGCCGCCGGAGCCCGGCGGCGAGAAAACCGCCGTGTGGCGGGTGTACGGCGGCGGGTTCGCGGGCGGCGGCGCGGCGCGGCCGGAGCGGGTGGGCGAGTTGCCGGGCCGGTGCGCGGGGCGCGGCTGGCTGGACCGTACGGGCGGAACGCTCGCCGTGGACCAGGAGCTGGCCGGGCGCACGAAGGCCGTCGCGGTCGCGCTGCACGGCGGGGTGGAGGTCAGCCCGCTGCTGGAGCTCACCGCGGAGAGCAACGACCGGCTGCTGTTCGCCGACCCCGACAGCGGGCTGCTGCTGCTCCGCTCGGACGCCCCCGGGCGCGACCGGCTCGGCTGGGGGGTGCTGGGCAGCGGGCGCCCGGTGCGGTTCCCGGAGGCGCTGTGCCCGCGGGACACGGCGGTGACGCCGTTCGCGGTGCAGCCGGGGCAGGTGCTGACGCCGGAGCAGTCCGGGGTGGCGCTGCGGCTGGACGGGCCGGGCGGCTGCCGGCTCGGGGTGTGGCGGCCCGCGGGGCGGCGGCTCGTCCAACTGCCGCCGCTGCCGGGGTGGATCACCGGCACCGGGCTGTGGACGCAGTCCGGTGAGCTGCGGCTGCCGTACGCGACGCCGGCGCAGCCCTGCGGGCTCGCCCGGCTCGCGGTCCCCGACCCGGCGGCGGACCCCGCGGCGGCGGCGGAGGCGGGGATACGGGACGGGGCGGACCCGGCGCCGGACGCCGAGGGCGCCGGCCCGGACGGGGCCGCCGGGGGTGCGGGGGAGCCGGGCGCCGCCGCGCGCCCCGTACCGCTGCAACACGCCCCGCTCTGAGCCGCCGCCCCGCCGCCCCGCGGCGGACGACGTGGCGGCGCTCGGCGGACCTCAGCCGTACTCGATCACCGTGTCCGCCAGCACCGGCGCCTCGTCCCGCTCCACCGCCCCCGCGGTCAGCACGATCCGCCCGCCCCCGGCCGACCCCGACCCCGGCTCCGGCTCCGGCTCCGGCCACATCCGGATCCGCAGCGTCTCCCCCGGATACACCACCCCCGCGAACCGCGCCGCGTACGACCGCACCCGCCCGACGTCCCCGCCGAGCACCGTGTCCACCGCCGCCTTCAGCGCGATCCCGTACGAGCACAGCCCGTGCAGGATCGGCCGCTCGAACCCGGCCAGCGCGGCGAACTCCGGGTCGGCGTGCAGCGGGTTCGCGTCGCCGGACAGCCGGTACAGCAGGGCCTGGTCCGCGCGGATGCCGCGGTCGGCGACGTGCGCCGGCTCCCGCCCGGGCGCGGGCACGGGCGGCGACGGGCCGCGCTCGCCGCCGAAGCCGCCCTCGCCGCGTACGTAGAGCTGGGTGTCGGACGTCCACAGCGGGCCGTCCTCGTCGGCGGCCTCCGAGCGCAGCACCAGCACGGCGGCCTTGCCCTTGTCGTACACGGCGGCGACGCGCGACGTGCGGGTCGCCGCGCCGGCGGGCGGCAGCGGGCGGTGCAGCGCGATGCGCTGGGCGCCGTGGAGCACGGCGGTGAGGTCGACGTCCACGCCGGGGGCGCCGAGCGCGGCGCCCACACCGGCCACGCCGACGTCGCCGGCGACGGTGGCGAAGCTCGGCAGCACGTGCAGCCGGTCCTCCAGGACGTAGCGCAGCTCGTCGGGGTCGGTGGCGGCGCGGCCGGCGCCGATGCCCAGGTGGTAGAGGAGGACGTCCTTCGGGGTCCAGGCGAGCAGGGTCTCCCGGGGCCGGGCCGCGAGGGCCCTGGCGGCGTCGATGGGCATGGTGCTGCTGGCTCCTTCGCCGGGCGGGGGCGGGTACGCGGACCGCGGGCCCCGGCGCCCCGGGCGGCCGAGAGCAGGAAAAGGCCCCGGCGTGCCGTCCGCACCAGTCGGCACGCCGGGGCCGCTCTCGGGGATGACGGCCACGACGTGCGACAAGAACACGTTCTAACCGTCGGATACATGTATAACGCAGTCCTCCGCGGTTGGGAAGACGGTAAAAGCGCCCTTACTGACACTCCGTCAACATCCGGCCACCAAGGGTGCATCCGCGCGATCCCGGGCCGCCGTTCAGGGGACGGCGCGGCCAGGCTTCTTGTATGCCCCGTCCCGCTCCTGTGCATTCGGGACATGCGTGGATATAAAACGACTAGTAAGACCAGCGGGGTCCTGGCGCTCGCCGCCGCCCTGCTCGCCGCCGCCACCGCCTGCGCCCACGGTCCGGCCGCCACCGCCCCCGACGAGGGCAAGGCCCCCGGCAAGGAAGTGCGGTCGCCCTTCACCCTGGTCGCCACCGGGGACATCCTCCCGCACGACTCGGTCATCGACGCGGCCCGCCGGGACGCGGGCGGCGACGGCTACGACTTCCGCCCCATGCTCGCCGGCGTCAAGCCCGTCATCTCCGCCGCCGACCTGGCGATCTGCCACATGGAGACCGTCTACGGCCCGGCCGGCGGCCCGTTCACCGGCTACCCCTCCTTCGCCTCCCCGCCGCAGATCGCCGACGCCGTCAGGGCCACCGGCTACGACTCCTGCTCCACCGCCTCCAACCACACCCTCGACGCCGGCTTCCCCGGCGTCCGCCGCACCCTCGACGCCCTCGACGCCGCCGGCGTCGCGCACGCCGGCTCCGCCCGCTCCCCCGCCGAGGCCCTGCGGCCGGCGCTGCTGGAGGCGGGCGGCGCGACGGTGGCGCAGCTGGCGTACACGTACGGCACGAACGGGAAGGAGCCGCCGGCGGACAAGCCGTGGGCGGTGAACATCACCGACCCCGAGCGCGTCGTCGCCGACGCCCGGCGCGCCCGCCGGGCCGGCGCCGACGTGGTCGTCGTCAGCCTGCACTGGGGCACCGAGTGGCAGGACGCGCCGGACGCCACGCAGCGCCGGCTGGCCCGCGAGCTGACCGCCTCGCGCTCGGCGGGGGCGCCCGACGTGGACCTGATCATCGGCACGCACGCCCACGTGCCGCAGGCGTACGAGAAGGTGAACGGGACCTGGGTCGTCTACGGCATGGGCGACCAGATCGCCGGCCGGATGATCAACAACGCCGGCGACCGGGACCCGCGCGGCAACCAGGGCACCATCGGCCGCTTCACCTTCTCCCCGCCGGAGCCGGGCAGCGCGCGCTGGCGGGTGACGCGGGCGGAGTTCCTGCCGCAGCTGATGGACCACGGGCGCGCGGGGCCGCCGCGGGTGGTCGACCTGAACGCCGAACTGGCCGACGGCGAGGCCCCGGAGCGCTACGCGCGCGTACGGGACCGGATCAGCGACGTCGTCCTCAGCCGCGGCGCGGGCGCGGACGGGCTGACGACACCCCGCTGACGTCCCACGGCCGCGGGGCCCGTACGCCCCGTACGCCCCGCCCGCCCCGGCTCACGCCTTCGCCGGCTCCGGCGCGGCGGCGGCCGGGCGGGGCAGGGCTATGAGCATCAGGGCGGCGCAGCCCAGCAGGATCCCGACGCCGGTCTGGAACGCCACCGAGTACCCCGAGGCCAGCGCCTCCGGCCCGGAGCCGGCGCCGATCCGGGTCGCGGCCACCGTGGACAGCACCGCGAGCCCCAGCGAGCCGCCCATCGTCCGCGACGTGTTCATCACCCCGGACACCACGCCCGCGTCGCCCGCGGGCGCGCCCGAGGTCGCCAGGTGCGCCAGCGGCGTGGCCATGAAGCCCACCCCGGCCATCATCAGGATCCCGGGCCCGGCAACGTCCGTGACGTACTCCCCGCCGACGCCCGACGTGCTCTGCCACAGGTAGCCGCCCGCCGCCATCAGCACCCCGGTGATCGCCAGTGCCTTCGCGCCCGTACGCGCGACCACCCGCGGCGCCAGCTTCGAGGCCGCCACGATCGTCAGCGAGTGCGGCACGAAGCCGAGGCCGGCCTCGACGGGCGTGTAGCCGAGGACGTTCTGCATGTAGAGCGAGAGGAAGTACCAGGAGGAGAACATCGCCGCGCCGGTGACGAACATCGCCGTGTTGGCCGCCGACACCGAGCGCAGCCGGAAGAGCCCCAGCGGCACCAGCGGCTCCCGCGTCCGGGCCTCCACCGCCAGGAACGCGGCGACCAGCGCCAGCCCGCCGAGCAGCGGCACCAGCGCCGCGCCCGACGTCCACCCGTGGCTCTCCGTCTGCACGATCCCGTACGACACGGCGCCGATCCCGGCGGTGACGAGGACGGCGCCGGGGACGTCGAGCCGCCGCCGCGGCCCGCCCCGGCTCTCGGTCAGCCACAGCGCCGCGCCGGCCAGGACGACGGCGCCGACCGGCACGTTGATCAGCAGCACCCAGCGCCACGACAGCGCGTCCGTGAGCACCCCGCCGATGAGCGCGCCGGCCGCCCCGCCGCCCGCGCCGACCGCCGTCCACGTCCCGATCGCGCGCACCCGCGCGGGGCCCTCGGGCACGGCGGAGGTGAGCAGCGTCAGCGTCGAGGGCGCGAGCACCGCCGCGCCGACGCCCTGCGCCGCCCGGGCGGCGAGCAGCTGCCAGGACTCCTGCGCCAGCCCGCCGGCGAGGCTGGCGGCGGTGAACAGGGCGAGGCCCACGAGGAAGACCCGCTTGCGGCCGAAGAGGTCCCCGGCCCGGCCGCCGAGCAACATGAGCCCGGCGAAGGCCAGCGTGTACAGGTTCACCACCCACTGCAGGCCCGACGCGCTCATCCCCAGGTCGGCGCGCATGGACGGCAGTGCGACATTGACGACGGAGACATCGAGGACGACGAGGAACTGGCCCGCGCACGCCGTGAGCACGACGACCCACAGCGGCGCGGCCGCGCGGCGCCCGGCCGCGGCCGACGGCCGCGTTCCGGGTGGTGACTGGGGCATGGCGTCCATGGTCGCACCAGCCTCCGACAACCCGCACGGGGATATCGGTGTAGGGGCCATCCGACTGCGGTCCTAGGTCCATGGGGCAGGATCGGGCGCGTACGCGGCACCGGCCGCCCGGGCCGCGCCGACCGCCCCGGCGCCGCGCACACCGACCGACGAAAGGCAGCCCCGATGGAGCTGGAACGCGAACGGCAGCACGAGCCCGGCCCCGCCGTCCTCGCCGCCTTCGAAGCCGCGCAGGGCTTCATGCCCCGCGACGAGGGCCTCGCCCTCTACGCCGCCGCCGCCGAGGCCGCCGCCCTCGGGCTCCCGCTGCTGGAGGTCGGCACGTACTGCGGCCGCTCCACGATCCTGCTCGCCGCCGCCGCCCGCGCCGCCGGCCCCGCGCCGGCCGGGCGCCCGGCCGTCGTCGCGGTCACCGTCGACCACCACCGCGGCAGCGAGGAGCAGCAGCCCGGCTGGGAGTACCACGACCCCGCGCTCGTCGACCCCGTCACCGGCCTGATGGACACCCTCCCGGCGTTCCGCCGCACCCTGCACGCGGCCGGTCTGGAGGACCACGTCGTGGCCGTCGTCGGCCGCTCGCCGCAGGTGGCCGCGGTGTGGAACCGGCCGCTGGGGCTGGTCTTCGTCGACGGCGGCCACACCGACGAGCACGCCGCCGCCGACTACGAGGGCTGGGCCCCGCACCTGGCGCCGGGCGGCCTGCTGGCCGTGCACGACGTCTTCGCGGACCCGGCGGACGGCGGGCAGGCCCCGTACCGCGTCTACCGGCGCGCGCTGGCCTCCGGGGCGTTCACGGAGACCGCCGCGACCCGGAGCCTGAGGGTCCTGCGCCGTACCGGCGCGGGAATCTGAGCGTCCGATCCTTCTGCTACGGTCGCACGGGTGTCCAGCCAGAACCGGCGGCCCCTCCGCACCTTCCTCCTCCTCGCCCCCGTGGCCCCGCTGGCCTTCGCGGGTGTCCTGGTGTGGCAGGCGGCGGACGGCGACGACTCCGGGGCGGGCGGGCGGGAACCCGGTCGGGCCCCGTCGGCGTCCTCCTCCCCGAGCCGCCCCGCCGACGCCGATCCCACGCAGCGGAAGGATCCGGAGGTGGGCGAGAAGCCCCTGGCCGGAAAGGTGATCGTGCTGGATCCCGGGCACAACCCCCACAACCGCGACCACGTCGCCGAGATCAGCCGCAAGGTCGACATCGGCACCTTCCGCAAGCAGTGCGACACCACCGGCACGGCCACCAACGGCGGCTACGCCGAGGCCGACTTCACGCTCGACGTCGCCCGGCGGACCCGTGCGCTGCTGCGCGCCCAGGGCGCGGAGGTGCGGCTCACGCACGACGGCTCGCGCGCCTACGGGCCGTGCATCGACGAGCGCGCCGAGGCCGGCAACCGGGCCGGGGCCGACGCGGTCGTCTCCATCCACGCGGACGGCGGCGGGCCGGGGGCCCGCGGGTTCCACGTGATCCTGCCGGGCCGGGTGAGCGAGGGAAAGGCGGACACCGCCGCCATCGTGAAGCCGTCGCGGAAGCTGGGCGAGGAGTTGAAGGCGCACTTCGCGAAGAGAACCGGAAGCAAGCCTTCCAACTATGTGGGCAACGGCACGGGATTCACGGTACGCACCGATCTGGGCGGGCTGAACCTCTCGACTGTGCCCAAAGTCTTCATCGAATGCGGCAACATGCGGGACGCTAAGGACGCCGACCGGCTCACGGACGCCGCATGGCGGCAGCGGGCGGCGCACGGAATCACGAACGGCATCGGGGCTTTCCTGGCAGGGTAGGCGCAGGCCACCGACGGACCGGGAAAAGCACACCGGGGGAACAAGGGGGACTCGGGGCCAGGGGGCCCGATGTGGCCGATCCACCGACCCGTACGATGGGGCGGCATTTCACGCTCAGCGGCGTTGGGAACGGCATTGGCACCAGCGACAACGACCAAGACGTAAAGGACATTTCGTGAACATCCGCTCACTCACTCGGGGCGACGGCGTAGTGATCGGAGCAGCGCTGCTGCTGATTATCGCCTCGTTCCTCAGCACTGCCTCGGTGGACTGCCCCAGCGGGGTCGACTGCGATGTGCCCAACGGCTGGGACTCCGACCACTTCCCCGTGCTGCCCGCGGTCTTCCTGAACGGCATCTTCGCCGCCGTGCTCATCGTTCTGGGCCGGGCGAAGACCGGCGAGCGCGAGTTCGGCGGGCTCCGGCTCGACCAGTGGGGGACCGCGCTGACGGCGGCCGCGCTCCTGAGCTCGCTGTTCATGCTCTTCGGCGGCGCGCACAAGGCGGCCGGCGACGATGTCGGCATCGGCATCGGCCTGATCCTCGGGCTCATCGCGAACCTCGCGATGGCCGCCGGTGCGATCCTCGGCCACACCGTCCCGGCGCTCAAGGCGAGCCTGCTGTCCAGCAGCCCCGCCCCGCAGGCCGGCGCGCCGTACGGCGGCGGCCAGCCGCAGCCCGGTTACGGCTACCCCGGCGGCGGCCAGCCCGGCCCCGGCGCCCCGCAGCCCGGCGGTCCGCAGGGCGGCGCCCCGTACGGCGGCGGCCAGCCCCAGCCGTACGGCGGCCCCGGCGCGGGTGCGCCGCAGCCCGGTGGCCCGGGCGCCCCGCAGGCGGACCAGCGGCCGCAGCAGGCGCAGGCCGCGCCGCAGCCCGCGGGCGGGTCCTTCGCGCCGTTCTGGTTCGCGGTGCCGGCGGCCCGGCCGCTGTTCGCGGAGGACGGCTCGTCGGCCCAGATCGCCGAACTCGCCCCGGGCATCTGGTACCTGGCCGTCGACCAGCGCGGGGCCGCGCTCGTCGCCCAGACCCAGGACGGCCGCCGCGGCGTGCTGCAGGACACCACGGGTATCCAGCGCGGCGCCTGACACGCCGCCGCCGGGCCTCACGTCCCCTCGACGGCCCCCGCCCGGAGCTCCGGGCGGGGGGGGCCGCCGTACGGCGCCGGCCCGTCACCCAAGTCCGTCACCCCCGGGCCGTCACCCCCGGGCCGTCACCCCCAGGCCGTCGCGGCCAGCCAGCCGTCCAGCAGTCCGGTCGCCCCCAGCACCGCCACCCGGTCGCTGTCCTGCGGCAGCCGCCGGTAGAACACCCGCAGCACGTCCGCCACCGGCCCGCGCAGCGCCACCGCCGCCTTCGCGTGCGCCCGGCGCCAGGTGAACCCCTCCGGCCCCAGCTCGATCAGCCACTCCGCGCCGGCCTCCGGCGGCGTGTCCGTGGCGTGCAGGTGGATGCCCGAGCCCGCGAACTCCGGGGCGCGCAGCGCCGCCAGGTCCGCGTCGCCGCCGCGCTGCGCGAACTCCAGGATCTCCAGCCACTCGTCGATCGCGTCCACCGCCACGTCGGCGTCGACGGCGAACTCCACGCCGGCCGCCCCCTCGGCGTCCGCCCGGTGCACCACCGTCTCGTGCGTCATCCGCCGCGCCCAGAACGCCGCCCGCTGCTCGTCCGCCCACGTCCACACCCCGGCGTCCGGCCCGGCGGCGCGCAGCTGCGCGGCGAGCAGCTCCGCGCCCTCCGCCAGCCAGCGGTCGAGCCCGGCGGCCGTGCGCCGGTCGGGGCCGGTGAAGCCGGGCACCGCCTCGTCCGCCAGCTCCTCGGTGGCGCGGGTACGGACGAGTTCGGCCGCCCACCGGTGCGCGCCGCCCACGTGCACGGCCAGTTCGCCCAGGTCCCAGTCGGGGCAGGTGGGGACCCGGGTGCCGGGGTCGGCGGCGCGCACGGTGCGGCGCAGCAGCCCGGTCTGGGCGACGACTTCGGCGGGGTAGCGGTCGTACGGCAGTCTCATGCCAGCGCACTCTACGGGCCGCGCCCCCGGCTCCCGCGGACCGCCGCCCGCGGCTACGGCCCGGGGGTGCGCGCCCGGTCCGGCGGCGCGTCGCCGACCAGGTCGACCAGCCGGCAGACCGTCTCGATGTCGACCCGCACCTGCGCGGTCGACGCGCGCCCCGACAGCCAGGTGATCAGCACCGAGTGCCACGTGTGCGCGATCACCCGCACCGCCGACAGCTGCTCCGGCGTCGGCCGGGCGCCGGCGCCCATCGCGTCCAGGATGATCGTCGTGGTCAGCCGGGAGGTGACGTCGACCTCGGAGCTCACCGAGCGGTCGGCGAAGCTCAGCGCGCGCACCATCGCGTCCGCGAGCTGCGGTTCGCGCTGGAGCGCGCGGAAGGCGCGCAGCAGGGTCTGCGCCACCCGGGCGCCGGGGTCGGCGGCCGTCGGCGGGCGCTTGCGCAGCGTCTCGTGCAGCTGCCGCAGCTGGTCCTGGAGGGTGGCGACGAGCAGGTGGATCTTGGAGGGGAAGTACCGGTAGAGCGTGCCGAGCGCGACCCCGGCCTGCTCCGCGACCTCCCGCATCTGCACGGCGTCGAAGCCGCCCCGGCAGGCCAGCTCCGCGGTCGCGCGCAGGATGCCGCGGCGGCGCGCCTCCTGGCGCGCGGTGAGCGGCGGCCGGGCGGGGCCGCGGCCGGACCCGCCCGGGACGCCCGGGACGCCGGCCCTCGATGTTGTCGTCATGTGTCCCGATCTGTGCCGTGCTTCCCCCGACGGCAGTGCCGGTGGGCGGGTTTCGCTACCAACCGGTAGATTCGAAGCCGCCGCACGTCTGCCTGAAACTTGTTCTAGATTAGCGCGAGCGGTTACGCTCCGGCGAAACTGCAGTGAGAAGGGGGCCGTACGTGACCGCCGAGGTGCCACTGCGCATCGCCCTGCTCAGTTACAAGGGCAACCCCTACTGCGGTGGACAGGGCGTCTACATCCGCCACCTCTCGCGCGAGCTGGCCCGCCTCGGCCACCGGGTCGAGGTGCTCGGCGCCCAGCCCTACCCCGTACTCGACGCCGGCGTCACCCTGACGGAGCTGCCCAGCCTCGACCTCTACCGGCAGCCCGACCCCTTCCGCACCCCCGCGCGCGGCGAGTACCGCGACTGGATCGACCTGGTCGAGGTCGGCACCATGCGGACCGGCGGCTTCCCCGAGCCGCTCACCTTCAGCCTCCGCGCCCGCCGCCACCTCGCCGCCCGGCGCGGCGACTTCGACGTCGTCCACGACAACCAGACCCTCGGCTACGGCCTCCTCGGCGGCCCCCGCGCCCTCGGCGCCCCGCTGGTGACCACCGTGCACCACCCGATCACCGTGGACCGGGACCTGGAGCTGGCCGCCGCCCCCGACCGGCGCAAGCGCTACTCGGTGCGCCGCTGGTACGGGTTCACGCGCATGCAGCGCCGCGTCGCGCGCCGGCTGCCGAGCGTGCTGACCGTCTCCGGCTCGTCCCGGGCGCAGATCACCGAGCAGCTCGGCGTCCCGCCGGAGCGGGTCCACGTGGTGCCGATCGGCGCGGACACCGGCCTGTTCACCCCCGACGCGGCGGTGGCGCGGGTGCCCGGCCGGATCGTCACGACGGCGAGCGCGGACGTGCCGCTGAAGGGGCTGGTCCACCTCGTCGAGGCGCTGGCGAAGGTCCGTACGGAACAGCCCGACGCGCACGTGGTGGTGGTCGGCAAGCGGGCCGAGGACGGGCCGGTCGCGCAGGCCGTGGAGCGCTTCGGGCTGGGCGGGGCGATCAGGTTCGTGACCGGCATCAGCGACGACGAGCTGGTCGGCCTGCTGCGCAGCGCGCAGGTCGCGTGCGTGCCTTCGCTGTACGAGGGCTTCTCGCTGCCCGCCGCCGAGGCGATGGCGACGGGCGTCCCCCTGGTCGCCACCACCGGCGGCGCGATCCCGGAGGTCGCCGGGCCGGACGGCGAGACGTGCCTGGCGGTGCCCCCGGGCGACGCCGGCGCCCTGGCCGCCGCCCTCGCCCGGCTGCTGTCCGACGCCCCGCTGCGCGACCGCCTGGGCGCGGCGGGCCGGTCGCGCGTGCTGGACCGTTTCACCTGGGCGGCGGCGGCGAAGCTGACCGTGGCGCGCTACCGGGAGGCGATAGCGGCGCAGGCCGCCGCCCCCGGCCCCCGTACCCGGCCGCGAAGCCGCCCGGCGGCGCCCCGCATGCGCGCGGCGGGCGGTGACCGCGGATGACCGGTCGCCGGTCACGGCCCGGCCACCGCCGCGGCGCCACCGCGCGCCGCCTCCCGTCCACCCCTCCGGAGGAGCCTTGCTGACCGTCGACTTCACCCGCTTCCCGCTCGCCGCCGGCGACCGCGTGCTCGACCTGGGCTGCGGCGCCGGGCGGCACGCCTTCGAGTGCTACCGCCGCGGCGCCCGCGTCGTCGCGCTCGACCGCGACGGCGACGAGATCCGCGAGGTCGCCCGCTGGTTCGCGGCGATGCACCAGGCGGGTGAGGCGCCCGCCGGCGCCGCCGCCACCGCCGTCGAGGGCGACGCGCTGGCGCTGCCGTTCCCCGACGACGCCTTCGACGTCGTGATCGTCTCCGAGGTGATGGAGCACGTCCACGACGACAAGGGCCTGCTCGCCGAGGCGGTGCGCGTGCTGCGCCCCGGCGGCCGGATCGCGGTCACGGTCCCGCGCCACGGCCCGGAGCGGGTCTGCTGGGCGCTCTCCGACGCGTACCACGAGGTCGAGGGCGGCCACATCCGCATCTACAAGGCGGACGAACTGGTCGGCAGGATCCGCGAGTCGGGCCTCCGGCCGTACGGCCTCCACCACGCGCACGCGCTGCACGCGCCGTACTGGTGGATCAAGTGCGCGGTCGGCGTGGACAACGACACCTCGCCGGCGGTGCGCGCGTACCACAAGCTGCTGGTCTGGGACATCATGAAGAAGCCGCTGGCGACGAGGCTCGCCGAGCGGCTGCTCGACCCGGTGATGGGCAAGAGCGTCGTGGTCTACGCGACCAAGCCGCACGAGGGCGGCCGGTGACCGGCTCCGCGCGGGCGGAACACCTGGTACGGCCCGGCGTGCTCTCCGCCGCCGAGGTGGGGCAGACCGTCGCCGGGATCGCCGCGGTGCAGCGGCCGGACGGGGCGATCCCGTGGTTCCGCGGGCACCACCTCGACCCGTGGGACCACACCGAGGCCGCCATGGCGCTGGACGCCGCGGGCGAGCACGGGCGGGCGGAGGCGGCGTACGAGTGGCTGCGCCGGCACCAGCTCGCGGACGGCTCCTGGTACGCGGCGTACGCCGACGGCGACGCGGCGCGGCCGACCGACCGGGGCCGGGAGACGAACTTCTGCGCCTACCCGGCGGTCGGTGTCTGGCACCACTATCTGGCCACGGGCGACGAGGCGTTCCTGCGCCGGATGTGGCCGGTGGTACGGGCGGCGGTGGAGTTCGTCCTGGAGACGCAGCAGCCGGGCGGGGAGATCGGCTGGAAGCGGGAGGAGTCCGCGGCCGGGGCGGCCGGACCCGTACTCACCGACGCGCTGCTCACCGGCTCCTGCTCCGTCCACCACGCGCTGCGCTGCGCCCTCGCCGCCGCCGAGCGGCTCGGCGAGCCGCGGCCCGGCTGGGCGCCGGCCCTCGGCCGGCTCGCGCACGCGATCCGCCGGCACCCGGGGCGGTTCCTCGACAAGGACCGCTTCTCGATGGACTGGTACTACCCCGTGCTCGGCGGCGCGGTCACCGGCGCGGCCGCCGTGGAGCGCATCGAGCGCGGGTGGGAGCGCTTCGTCGTGCCCGGGCTCGGCGTGCGCTGCGTCGGCGACCGGCCCTGGGTGACCGGCGGCGAGAGCGCGGAGCTGGCGCTGGCGCTGTGGGCGGCGGGCGACGGGGAGCGCGCGCTGGAGCTCCTGCGCTGGCTCAAGCACCTGCGCGCGGCGGACGGGATGTACTGGACGGGGTACGTCTTCGAGGACGACGCGATCTGGCCCGCCGAGCTGACCTCGTGGACGGCGGGGTCGCTGCTGCTCGCCGTCGCGGCGGTCGGCGGCGACGAGGCGACGACGGCGGTCTTCGGCGGCGCGGGGCTGCCGGCGGGGCCGGACCCGGACTGCTGCTGAGGGGCGGCGGCGCACGTCCCGTACCCGCCCCGGACGGAAACCGCCCTCGTCAGCCGCGCCCCCTGGCCGGGACCGGCGCTGACCTCCGCGGCTACGGGACGGTAGGGTGAGCGGCGACAACTTCAACCGCGCCCCGCAGGAGAAGCCGGTGCGAATCCGGCGCTGACCCGCAACCGTGAGTGCGGCCGCCATGGCCCGTACGAGCCGGAGCACCCGCGGAGCGCGGCAGGCTCATGGGCCACACGCCGGCACCGACGCCGGCCCCGGGCCCCGTCCGTCGCGGTTTGCGGAGCTGAGCCCGGCACCCCGGCGCGCCGCAGGCGCGGGCGGGTGGCCGTGGCCGGCTGTGCCGGCCGCCGTCACGAAAGGCCCCCGCTCCGCCATGCCTCCGATACGCCGGACCGCCGCCGCCCGCGGCACGCGCGCGGCACTCGCCGCCGCCGTGCTGCTGCCCCTGACCCTCGCCGGCCCGGTGACGGCGGCCGCGGCCGCCGCGCAGACGGCGCCGCAGACGGCGCCCGCGCAGAAGAAGCTGCCCGAGGGCCTGTACGGCACCGCGGACCCCGAGTTCGACGGTGTCTGGCGGCAGTCGCTGACCCTCCTCGCCCAGCGCACCCAGCACCTCCGCCCGGCGCCCGCGGCGGTCGACTTCCTCACCGGCCAGCAGTGCGCGGACGGCGGCTTCGCCGCGTACCGCCCGGACGTCGCCAAGCCCTGCGACGCGGCCACCGAGGACACCAACGCCACGGCCGCCGCGGTGCAGGCGCTGACCGCGACGGGCGGGGAGCGCAAGGCCGTCGACAAGGCGCTGGCCTGGCTGAAGAAGATCCAGAACGACGACGGCGGCTGGGGCTTCAACCCCGGCGGCCCCACGGACGCCAACTCCACCGCGGTCGTCGTCGGCGCCCTCGCCGCGGCCGGCGAGCGGCCGGAGCGGACGACGGCGGGCGGCGCCGGCCCGTACGACGCCCTGGCCGCGCTGCAACTCGGCTGCGACGCGGAGAAGGCCGAGCGGGGGGCGTACGCGTACCAGCCCGAGAAGGACGGCGCGCTGTTCGCCAACGACTACGCCAGCGCCGCCGCCGTCCTCGCCGGCACGGGCAACGGCCTCGGGTACGCGCTGGAGGGGCTGGACGTGGCGGACAGCGGGAAGGACGAGCCGGTCAAGACGGGCGCCTGCGTGGCGGACCCGTCCCCGGCACAGGCGGCGCAGGCCGGCGCGGCCTACCTGGCACGGAAGCTCGCGGCCGGCGGCGAACACCTCCCGTCGATGACGGGCGAGGGCCCCGACCACAACGCCACGGCCGTCGCGGCCATCGCGCTGGCCGCGAACGGCCACCGCAGCGCGGCACGCGAGCCGTACGGCTGGCTGGAGCGCGACAAGAGCACCCTGCCCTGGACGAAGGACAACCCGGCGGCGCTGGCCACCCTGATCCTCGCCGCCGCCGCGGTCGACGCCGACCCGGGCGCCTTCGGCGGCGACACGGACCTGGTCGCCCGCCTCAACGCCACCGGTCCGCGGCCGACCGCGGAGAAGCCGGCGACCGGCGCCGCGGAGATGGACGAGGAGTCGTCGGACGACGACGGCCCGGGCGTCGCGGTGTGGACGCTGCTGGGCGTGGGCCTGGCGGCGGGCGCGGGGATCGGGCTGCTGGCGAGCGCCCGGAGAAAGAGGAACGCGTGAGGCGCGCGGAGCGCGGGACGGGCGGCCGGACGCACGAGACACCCGCGAGCCCGGCACCGGCGGGATCGACGGCAGGCGCCGGTGGCGCGAGGGCAGCGAACCCCGCCGGGCCCCGGGTCCGGCGCAGCGCGAGTCGGCTCGCCGGCGCCCCGGCGCATGCCGGTTCCCCGCCGGCCGCCCCCCGCCGCGGGTGGCGGCGGGTCCTGCGCGCCCTCGTGGCCGGGGCCGCGGGCGCCGCGGTGGTGCTCGGGGCGGCCGGGCCCGCGCAGGCCGGGCCGGCGGCGGACGGGTACCGGTACTGGTCCTTCTGGGACCGGGACGGCGACTCGTGGGTCTACGCCACCAAGGGCCCCGGCATCGCGCGCCCCGCCGACGGGGACGTGCACGGCGTGCGGTTCGCCGTCAGCCGGGAGTCCGGCGGCGGGCCCCGCCCCCGCGGGGCCGCCGGCTTCGACGCCGTCTGCGGCGACACCGCGCCCGCCGACGGCGCCAAGCGCGTCGCCCTCGTCATCGACTTCGGCACCGCCGCGGACGCCCCGGACGGCCGGACCCCGCCCCCGGCCCGTACGGAGTGCGCCGTCGTCCCCGGGGACGCCACCCTCGGCGACGCCCTCGCCGCCGTCGCGGAACCCCTGCGCTACGACGGAAGCGGGCTCCTCTGCGCCATCGACGGCTACCCGCGCAGCGGCTGCGCCGAGCCGGCGTCCGGCGGCGGCGACGACACCACCGACGCGGGCGGCGACGCGGGCTCCGCGGCCGGCGACGGCACCGCCTCCGCCGACGGCGCAGAGGCGGCCGGCGAGGACGACGGATCCGGCCCGGCCACCGGCCTCATCGGCGGCGTCTTCATGGTCGCCGTCCTCGGCGGGCTCACCGTCTGGCAGCTGCGCCGACGCCGGACATGACGCCTCCCGCCGCCGACCGCCCCGACGCACCGCGCGCCACCCGCCCGCGGGCCGCTCCGGCCATCGCGCGGGACCGGCGCGACGCCGACCCGGGAGGCGCGGCCCCGCGGCCGGGCCCGGCGGGCAGCCCGGAGTCCGACGCGGTGGTCGGCACAGAGCCGGACGCGGCACGCCGCCAGACGGAGGGCGCGGCGCACGGCCCGTCGGGCGGTCCGTCGGACGGCCCGGTACCCGGCCCGGCGGACGGCACGCCGCACCCCGCCGGACCGCCCCGCGCCGCGGGCGGGGCCGCCGGCGCGGGCCGGCCGCACAGCACCGACAAGCCCGCCGCCCCGGCCACGCCGGTCACCCCGGCGACCCCCGCACGCGCCGCCGGGAACCCCCGGCCCCGTCACCACCCGGCGGACACCTCCGCCGCCCCCGCACCCACCGGTACCGCCGACCCCGCCCGCCGCGCCCTCGACGCACTCCGGCCGCCCCTCGCCGACCGCACCAACGCCCTCCACGCCGGCGCCTGGTGGCTCTGGGCCCTCGGCCTCGCCACCGCCGCCTCCCGCACCACCAACCCCCTCCTCCTCGCCCTCCTCGTCGCCGTCGCCGGCCACGTCGTCGCCGCCCGCCGGACCGACGCGCCCTGGGCCCGCTCGTACTCCCTCTTCCTCAAGCTCGGCCTCCTCGTCATCGCCGTCCGCCTCCTCTTCGCCACCGTCCTCGGCTCCCCCATCCCCGGCACCCACACCTTCTTCACCCTCCCCGAGGTCCCCCTCCCCGAGTGGGCGCAGGGCGTCCGCCTCGGCGGCCGGGTCACCGCCGAACAGCTCACGTTCGCGCTCTACGACGGCATGAAGCTCGCCGCCCTCCTCATCTGCGTCGGCGCCGCCAACGCCCTCGC
This sequence comes from Streptomyces sp. MAR4 CNX-425, assembly GCF_048656465.1. Lineage (NCBI taxonomy): Bacteria > Bacillati > Actinomycetota > Actinomycetes > Kitasatosporales > Streptomycetaceae > Streptomyces > Streptomyces sp. MAR4 CNX-425. Next base: position 834,262 of record NZ_JBMDLF010000001.1, read on the forward strand.
CAACCCCGCCCGCCTGCTGAAGTCCCTCCCCGCCGCGCTGTACGAACTCGGCGTCGCCGTCGTCGTCGCGATGACCTTCGCCCCGCACTTCGTCGCCGACGTGGCCCGCCTGCGCCGCGCCCGCCGCCTCCGCGGCCGCGACGACCGCGGGCCGCGGGCCCTGCTCCAGGTCGGGCTGCCCGTGCTGGAGGGCGCGCTGGAGCGTTCGGTGGCGCTCGCCGCCGCGATGGACGCCCGCGGCTACGGCCGGACGGCCCGGCTCCCCCGCGCCGTCCGGCTCACCACCGCCGCGCTCACCCTCGGCGGGCTCCTCGGCGTCTGCGCCGGCACGTACGGGCTGCTCGCCTCCTCCGGCGCCGGCTACGGCCTGCCCGTGCTGGCGCTCGGCACCGCCGCCGCGGCCGGCGGGCTGTGGCTCGGCGGGCGCCGCACGGTCCGCAGCCGCTACCGGCCGGACCGCTTCGGGCCGCGCGCGTGGCTGGTCGCCTCCTCCGGCGCCGCCGTCGGGGGCCTGATGATCTACGCCAACTCCTACGCCCCCGGCGTCCTGCACCCCACCGTCGTCCCGCTGACCGCGCCCGAGCTGCCGCTGTGGCCCGCCGCGTCCTGCCTGCTCGGCCTGCTGCCCGCGCTCGTGGCGCCGGTGCCGCGGCGCGCCGCCGGACCACCCACCGAGGAGAGCGCCAAGTGATCCGTTTCGAGGACGTGTCCGTCGTCTACGACGGCGCGGCGGAGCCCGCGATCCGGGGCGTGGACCTGACCGTGCCCGAGGGCGAGCTCGCCCTGCTCGTCGGCCCCTCGGGAGTCGGCAAGTCGACACTGCTGAACGCGGTCTGCGGGCTCGTGCCGCACTTCACCGGCGGCACCCTGCGCGGCCGCGTCACCGTCGCCGGCCGCGACACCCGCACGCACCCGCCGCGCGAACTGGCCGACGTCGTCGGCACGGTGGGACAGGACCCGCTGGCCCACTTCGTCACCGACACCGTCGAGGACGAGCTCGCCTACGGCATGGAGTCGCTCGGCCTGCCGCGCGACACGATGCGGCGGCGGGTGGAGGAGACCCTCGACCTGCTCGGCCTGGCCGGGCTGCGCGACCGGCCGATCGCCGCGCTCTCCGGCGGCCAGCAGCAGCGGGTCGCGATCGGCTCGGTGCTGACGCCGCACCCGCGGGTGCTGGTCCTGGACGAGCCGACGTCGGCGCTGGATCCGGCGGCGGCCGAGGAGGTGCTGGCGGTGCTGCAACGGCTGGTGCACGACCTGGGGACGACCGTGCTGCTGGCGGAGCACCGGCTGGAGCGGGTGGTGCAGTACGCGGACCAGGTCGTCGTCCTGCCGTCCCCGGGCGCCGCGCCGGAGACGGGCGCACCGGCGGAGATGATGGCGGTCTCCCCCGTCCGGCCGCCGGTGGTCGCGCTCGGGCGGCTGGCGGGCTGGTCCCCGCTGCCGCTGACGGTACGGGACGCGCGGCGCCGGGCGGCGCCGCTCCGGGAGCGGCTGGCAGAGGCGCCGCCGCCGGCCCGCGCACCCGCCCCGCCGTCGGCTCCCGCACCGGCCGCGGCCCTCGCCCCCCTCACCGGCCCCGCCGCCGACGCCGACCGGCTGACCGTGCGGCGCGGGCGCGCCGAGGTGCTGCGCGGGGTGTCGCTGTCCGTCGCCGCCGGCGAGACCGTCGCCCTCATGGGCCGCAACGGCGCCGGCAAGTCCACGCTGCTGGCCACCCTCGTCGGCATGCACCGGCCGGCCGGCGGCTCCGTACGGCTCGGGGACCTCGCCCCGCACCGCACCCGGCCCGCCGAGCTGCTGCGGCACGCCGGGCTCGTACCGCAGGATCCGCGGGACCTGCTGTACGCGGACACCGTCGCCGCGGAGTGCGCCGCCGCGGACGCCGACGCCCGGGCCGCGGCCGGCACCTGCCGGGCCCTGGTCGCCGAGCTGCTGCCCGGCGTACCGGACGACGCGCACCCCCGCGACCTGTCCGAGGGCCAGCGGCTCACCCTCGCCCTCGCCGTGATCCTCACCGCCCGCCCCCGGCTGCTGCTGCTCGACGAGCCGACCCGCGGCCTCGACTACGCGGCGAAGGCCCGGCTCGTCGGCGTGCTGCGCGAACTGGCCGCGGCGGGGCACGCCATCGTGCTGGCGACGCACGACGTGGAGCTGGCCGCGGAGCTGGCGCGCCGGGTGGTGATCCTGGCGGACGGCGAGGTGGTGGCGGACGGGCCGACCGCGGAGGTGGTCGTCGCGTCGCCGTCGTTCGCGCCGCAGGTGGCGAAGATCCTGACGGCGGCGGGCGGCGCCGCCGCGGCCGGTGCGCCGTGGCTGACGGTGGCCCAGGTCCGGCGCGCCCTGGAGGCGGCGGCGTGACCCCCGAAGATCACGGAAGCCCGCCCGCGGACGCCCCCGCCGCGCCGCGCCGGCCGCAGGCCCTCCGCGTGGTCCGCATCGGCCCCGTCTCCGCCGCCGCGCTGCTCCTCGTCTCCGCCGTCGGCGCCGCCGCCTTCGGCTGGCCGCTCCTGGCCGGACCCGACTCCGGCCTCGCGCACTCCGGCGACGCCCCCTGGCTCTTCGCCGCCCTCCTCCCCCTCCTCGTCGCCGTCGTCGGCGCGACCATCGCCGACTCCGGCCTCGACGCCAAGGCCGTCGCCATGCTCGGCGTACTCGCCGCCGTGGGCGCCGCCCTGCGCCCCCTCGGCGCCGGGACGGCCGGGATCGAACCGATGTTCTTCCTCATGGTGCTCTCCGGCCGCGTCCTGGGGCCGGGCTTCGGGTTCGTGCTCGGGGCGGTGACGATGTTCGCCTCCGCCCTGCTCACGGGCGGGGTCGGGCCCTGGATGCCGTTCCAGATGCTCGCGATGGGCTGGGTCGCTATGGGTGCCGGGCTGCTGCCGGGCGCGGAGCGGCTGCGGGGGCGGCGGGAGTTGTGGCTGCTTGCCTCGTATGGAGCAATCGCGTCGGTTCTCTACGGCACGATCATGAATCTCCAGGGGTGGCCGTATCTGAGCGGTATGTCTACGGGCGTGTCGTTCGTCGCGGGCGATCCGCTGCCGGAGAACCTCGCCCGTTTCGTCGCGTACTGCCTTGCCACCTCCCTGGGTTGGGACCTGCCGCGCGCGGTGGTGACGGCGGTGTGCACGCTCACCCTCGGGCGGGCCGTGCTGGCGGCGCTGCGCCGGGCCACCCGAAAGGCCGCATTCGGCACACCGGTGACGTTCGAGGACGCGAACCGCCTGAATGCGCGGGCATCTCATATGTGAGATAGCGTCCAAGTCATGGCAGACGACTACCTCGTGCGCATCGGCAGGCTCATCCGTGACGCCCGGCAGCACCGGGGCTGGTCGCAGAGTCAGCTGGCCGGCGCGCTGGGCAGCAGTCAGAGCGCCGTCAACCGCATCGAGCGCGGCCACCAGAACATCAGCCTGGAGATGATCGCGCGCATCGGCGAGGCGCTCGACAGCGAGATCGTCGCCCTCGGCACCGCCGGCCCGATGCACCTGCGGGTCAGCGGGGGCCGCCGCCTCTCCGGCGCGATCGACGTGAAGACCAGCAAGAACGCCTGCGTCGCGCTGCTCTGCGGCACGCTGCTGAACTCCGGGCGCACGGTGCTGCGCCGGGTGGCGCGGATCGAGGAGGTCTTCCGGATCCTGGAGGTGCTCAACAGCGTCGGGGTGCGGACGCGCTGGATCGGCGACGGCTGCGACCTGGAGGTCGTGCCGCCGGCCGAGCTGGACCTCGACTCCATGGACCACGAGGCCGCGCGCCGCACCCGCAGCGTGATCATGTTCCTCGGCCCGCTGCTGCACCGCGCGGAGCGCTTCAAGCTCCCGTACGCGGGCGGCTGCGACCTCGGCACCCGGACCGTACAGCCGCACATGACCGCGCTGCGCCGCTTCGGCCTGGACGTGACGGCGACCGAGGGCGTCTACCACTGCGAGGTCGTCCCGGACATCGCCCCCGACCGCGCGATCGTGCTGACCGAGCGCGGCGACACCGTGACGGAGAACGCCCTGCTGGCCGCGGCCCGGCACGACGGCGTGACCCTGATCCGCAACGCCAGCTCCAACTACATGGTCCAGGATCTCTGCTTCTTCCTGGAGCACCTGGGCGTGCGGGTGGACGGCGTCGGCACCACCACGCTGCGCGTGCACGGCGTGCCGCACATCGACCGGGACGTCGACTTCTCCCCCTCCGAGGACCCGGTGGAGGCCATGAGCCTGCTGGCGGCGGCCGTCGTCACGTCGTCGGAGCTGACGGTGCGGCGGGCGCCGGTGGAGTTCCTGGAGATCGAGCTGTCGGTGCTGGAGGAGATGGGCCTCGACCTCGACCGCACCCCGGAGTACACCGCGGACAACGGCCGTACCCGGCTGGTGGACCTGACCGTACGGCCGTCGAAGCTGCAGGCGCCGATCGACAAGATCCACCCGATGCCGTTCCCGGGCGTCAACATCGACAACGTCCCGTTCTTCGCGGCCATCGCCGCCTCCGCGCAGGGCTCGACGCTCATCCACGACTGGGTCTACGACAACCGCGCCATCTACCTCACCGAGCTGACCCGGCTGGGCGCCGGGGTCAAGCTGCTGGACCCGCACCGGGTGCTGGTCGAGGGCCCGACGCGGTGGCGCGAGACGGAGATGATGTGTCCGCCGGCGCTGCGGCCGGCGGTGGTGGTGCTGCTGGGCATGATGGCGGCGGAGGGCACGTCGGTGCTGCGCAACGTCTACGTCATCAACCGCGGGTACGAGTCGCTGGCGGACCGCCTCAACTCGGTGGGCGCCCGCATCGAGACGTTCCGCGACATCTGACGCGTCGCGGCGGGGGCCGCCTCCGCGGACGCGGCCCCCGCCGCCGGCTCACGCCGTTACTGGACCGCCCAGCCGAACGCCTCCCCGGCCGCGGGCAGGCCGTTCGCGCCGGGCCGGTGGGTGGTGACCGGTTCGGCCGCCCCGTCGGTGACGTTCGCCCAGGGCAGGGCGTACACGGCACCGTGGGCGGCGGGGCCGTAGGGCAGGCCGAGGTAGAGCCCGTCGCCGGTCGCGGCGAGGCTCATCCCCACGCGCTCACCGGCGCCCGGCGCGCCGGGAATGCCGAGCGTGCCCGGCCCGACCGGCACGTCCGCGTCGCCGGGCGCCCCCAGGAGGGAGAACGCCTGGACGGTGCCGGCGTCCTGGGCGCCGCCGACGTCCTCGCGGGGTGCGCCGACGGCCAGCAGCATGGCCCGGGCCGAGGCCACCGCGCCGGGCCGGGTGTTGACGGCCGCCAGCTCGGCGCCGAACCGGTCGCCCCCCTCGGCTTCGCCGGCGATGCCGCTCTGGCCCTGATGGATGTTGGCGAGGCGGCTGACGTTGCCGGCCGCGTCGATCCGGAGCGTCACCACCCGGCCGGCCTCCTGCTGGTCGACGCCGCCCGCGGTGACCCCCTCGCCCGGGGTGCCGACGGCGATGACCGAGTCGGTGGCGGACGAGGCGGTGGCGGGCCGGTGGGGGACCATCGCCAGGGCCGCGCCGAACTGGTCGCCGGCCCCGTTCCCGCCGCTGAGGGGTGCGGTCGCCTGATCCATCATGATCCGGAAGGTGGGGCGCCCGTTGTCCAGCCGGTGATCGAAGATCCATATCGCGCCCGCATCGGCGTTGCTGCCGGCGGCCTCCCCGGGCGCGCCGATGGCGAGGTGGTTCGCCGAGGCCGTGACGGACCTGCCGAACCGGTCGCCCTTCTCCTCGGGCCCGGTGACGCCCGGACTCCTCTGGTTGAGCGCGACGCTCGTGGTGCCGTGCACGTAGAAGGCGCTGCCGGCGTCCTCGACCGTACCGAGGTCCTCCCCGGGCACGCCGATCACCAGGAACGGCTCACCGGCGGCGGTGGTGCCCGCGGCCAGGGACCGGCCCATCAGGTCCCCGGCCTCGGCCGCCGAACCGCGGATGGCCCCCGACCCGGATCCCGCCAGCAGGCTGAGCGCCGCCCGCCCCTTCCCGAGCCCGTCGCGGGAGCCGTAGAGGATGGTGACCATGCCGGTGTCCACCGCGCCCGCGACGTCCTCGGACGGAATGCCCACGGCCAGGTCGCTGCAGCCGTCCTGGTCGTGGTCGAAGACGGCCAGCTCCTCGCCGAACCAGTCGTTGGCCTGGGCCCCGCCCGGCACCGCCTCCTGGCCCTGGTGGATCTCCGCCGTCCCCTTGCCGTCGCCGTGGACGACGCGGACGAGACCGGCGTTGGCGTGGCCGCCCACGGTCGCCTTCGGGTCGCCGGCAGCCAGGTCCGGCGCACCGTCGCAGTTGAAGTCGGTGACGGAGGCGGCCTGTACGGTGCCGTGGATCCAGGGCAGGACGTCGTCCGTGCGGGCGCTGAGCGCACCGGTGTCGGTCACGGACGCGTCGGTGCCGAAGCAGCCGCCCTGGAAGGAACGGCTGCTGACGGCGGCCAGCTCGACCGCGCCGCCGTCGCTCCGGAGGGCCGGCCCGCCGGTGTCGCCGGCGCAGACCGCGGCACCGCCCTCGCCGGTGATCGAGACGTCGGCGCCGGCGACCCCGTCCACGGTGAACGAGCCGCTGTGCAGCTCGACCGGCGCCCACTCGTCGGCTGTCCGGCCGTAGCCGGTGACCGTCAGCGGCTCTCCGGCCGCCGGGGCCGTGGTGGCGAGGGGGACGGGGCTGACGGTGGTGACCGGCCGGGCGAGCCGGGCCAGCAGGAGGTCGCGGTCGCCGTGCGGGACCAGCTCGACCACCTCGCGGACCTGTCCGCCGGTGGTGGTCAGGTCGGTGCGGCCGACGGTGGCGACCGTCTTGAGCCCGGGCTTGCCCGCGGGCACCTGGAGGCCGGCGGCCGGGTCCTCGGCGAAGCAGCTCGCGGCGGTGAGCAGCCACCGGCTGTCGACCAGGGCACCGGAGCAGGCCCGCTGGCCGTCGCCGATGTCCAGCCGGGCGGTGAAGGCGTAGGTGTCGCCGGACTCGGCGGTGCCGACCACCGCCTGGGCGGGCGCGGCGACCGTGGCGGCGGTGATCACCGCCGCGGCGGCCGTGACGGCTGCGGTGAGCCGGGCACGGCGGGGCTTGTGTCTTTCTTGCATGGGCGTTCCTCGGGTGGAAGGAGCAGAGGTGACGTGGACGGGCCGGCCCGCCCGGCTACTTGGTGCTGCGGATCTCCACGAGCAGGTGGTCACGTGCGTCGGGGTCGGTGCTCTCCCCCACGGGCGTCCAGGCGTTGGTGTCGATGTCGTAGGTCTTCTTCTCGGTGTCCACGGTCATGTCGACCTCGGTGGTGTAGTCGTTGCCGCGGATGCCGTACACCGACTTCATCTCCAGGGTGAGGAAGCCGCCGTCACCCGTGACCCGGAAACACGACGGGCCCGCGTTGCCGCGGGCGTAGACCTCCAGCACGTTGGCCGTGGTGGTGGCGCAGTCGACCAGCGTGATGTGTCCGTCCCCGCGCTTGAGGAGGATGCCGGTCTCCTGATGGATCTTGTCCGCCTGCGGGTAGTTGAAGTCCTCCACCGCGTAGGCGGGCGTGCCGGCGGCGGCCGGCGCCACCTGCCCCGGCTCCCCGGGCGCGGCGGTCGCCCATGCGGCCACGGCTGCCAGCACCGCGATGCCGACCGCTGCCAGGGTGCGTCTGACCAAGCTCATCGATTCCCCTCTCGAAATTGGGCAGGGCGCCACCGGGCATGGCGAATTCCATGCCGCAGCCGGAACTGCGGAGCCGAAAGATCGTGGGGGGCTGACCAGGAGAAGGGAAGGCTCACGCCGATCGTGTGGGCAGGGGTTCCCGAGGGCAGGTCAGTCGGAAAAGGGATTCCACTCCAGGCTCGGCCAGTCGGGTGACACGGCAATCAGTGGGGGCCCGGTGACTACGCCATTTGTAGCCCTCGATCACCTGCCTGTCCACCAGGCAAATGCCTATGATTCCCGCATTTCACCCCTGTTCTGTGTGGCGTATATCACAGCAGAAAACTGTCACATTACGAGTCGATAACAGCCCTCGAATGAGTAATTCGGACACCTCGGACAGCGCCATCACTTTCACCAGCGAGTATGCCGCCACCCCCTGTCGAAAGAGGTAACAGTGGCGCACTCCAGGGCCCCTCTGGATTAATTCCCGCACCCCGTGTAAGCCTCCAGTACGCCTCCGCAGCGAAACCAGAAAGGTGGCAACGATGACAGTCGCGCACACGAGGTTATGGAACCGAAGAGCCTTTCTCCGTACCGTCGCCTCCGGAACCGCCGCGGTAGCCATCGGCTCCCTCGCGGGTCTCCGCCCGTCCTTCGCCGCCGGCGGCGGCGCCCCGCTGACCGACCGGGGCAGAGTGCTCGAAGCCTGGCGGACGGGCGGACGGGGCACCCGGGAGGGGGCGAGCCGCGCACTGCTGGGCAGTGACGCGGACGTCGCGGGATTCCTCGCGAACGACCTCGGCAGGCTGCGGACCGAGGACGAGCGGGTCGCGGTGTTCACGATGCTGCCCATCGCCGGCCGAGGCGTCTACGCCGCCGCCCAGACCGCCCTGTCCGGCACCCCCGAGGAGCTGCACACCTTCGTCACCACCGGCTTCGAGGCCCCGCTCGCGGAGGACCGCCGGGTGGCGGTGCTGACGATGATGGACCGCGGCGGCACCGCCGTGAAGCGGGAGGGCCAGAAGGCCCTCGACGACGGCACCGCGACCGTACTGGAGGACTTCCTCACCTCCGGGCGGTACATCGCCCAGCTGGAGGACGACCGCGTCGAACTGCTGACGATCATGAACGCGGGCGGCCCCGAGCTGCAGAAGGCCGCCGACCGCGCCATGGCCGGGACCGCCGGCGACGTCGCCTGGTTCCTGGAGACCGGACAGCACATCGCCCGGGCCCGGGACGAAGAGATGATGTCCATCACCGAGCTGGCCAAGCTCGCGGAGACCGAGGGCAAGCGCGCACACGCCGAGACCAAGGCCGCGAAGAAGGCGTCGACACAGGCGAAGGAAGCGGCACGGCTGGCGAAGGAGGCCGCGCAGAACGCACAGCGGGAAACCGAGGCGGCCCAGGGCGATGCCGCCAAGGCCTCCGCCGCCGCCGGCCGCGCCGCCTCGGCCGCCTCCGGGGCCGCCCGCGCCGCCCGGGTGGCCATCGGCGCCGCGGCGACGGCGGTGGCCGCCTCCCGCCGCGCCGCCTCGGCGGCGGCGCGGCGGCATCCGCGGCCGCCGCCGCCGGGCGGGCGGCCTCGGTCGCCAACCGGGCCGCCACCTCCGCCTCCAAGCACGCCGACCGCGCCTCCGCGGCCCGCAGGGCGGCCGAGGCCGCCCGGGACGCCGCGCGGAACGCCCGCACCGCCGCGAGCGCCGCCGACAGCGCCGCGCAGGCGACGGACGAAGCCGCCGGGGCCGCCTCGTCCGCCGCCGCCGCCGGACGCGACGCCGCGGTCGCCGCCCAGGCCGCCTCGGCCGCCGCCGCCTACTCCGGGGTCTCCGCCGCGAAGGCCCGGGAGGCGCGCGCGGCCGCCGCCGTGGCCAGCCGCGCCGCCGCGACCGCGACCAGCGCGGCCGACCGCGCCATCGCCCTGGCCCACAAGGCGGCGGCCGCCGCCAGGGACTCGCGCGACGCGGCCGTCCGCGCCGCCGTGCACGCCGACAGGGCCGCCGCGTTCGCCGAGGACGCCGCCGAGCACGCCGGCCAGGCCATCGAGTACGCGAAGAAGTCGACCGAGCACGCCAACGCCGCCACCGAGGCCGCCGACAACGCCACGGACGCCGTCAACAGGGCCGTCGAGATCGAGAAGGTCGCCCGCGCCAGCGAAGCGGAACAGCTCCAGGCGGAAGCGGAACAGTCCCTGCACGACGCCGCGGAGCTCAAGGCCCAGGACGACATCGCCCGCGCGGAGGCGTCCCGGGCGCAGACCCAGGCCGCGGCGCTGGCACAGGAGACCACCGAACTGCTCGCCGGCGCCGCCGCGGAGACCGACCCCGGCAAGCGGGCGGCGCTGGGCCGCCGCGCGGCCCTGAGCCTGATCCAGCAGGACACCGGGGTGTGGACCGGGGACGCCGCGGACGCCGCGCTCTCCGGAACCGACGCCGACGTGACCGCGTGGCTCGACACCGCGCGCGTCGCCGCGCAGCAACTCGACGACCGGGACAAGGTCGTCGCACTGGCCTCCGGCGGCCCCAGCAAACTGGCCCAGGCCGCCCAGGCAGCGCTCGACACCGGCGACCCTGCGCAGATCACCGCGTTCCTGACCACGGGCGCCTACGAAGTGCAGGCCGAGGACAACCGCGTCCAGATCCTGAGGCTGCTCGACGGCGCCGGCAAGGCGGTCACCGCCGCGGGCAACAAGGTGCTCGACGACGGCAGCGCCAGGGCCCTGCACGACTTCCTCATCACCGGGTATCCGGCGGCCCTGCTCGAAGACGACCGCGTGACGATCCTGGCCTCGCTCCCCCAGGGCGGCCCCTGGTACCGGGCGGCCGCGCAGGCGGCCCTGGACGGACCCGCGTGGATGTGCCGCTCCTTCCTCGAACGTGTCGGCCCCAAGGCCGCCACACTCGACGCGGACTCCGAGGCGCACACCCTGGCGGTCAGAACCCTGATCAACCAGGCCGCCGAGGTCGCCGCCCGGGCGCAGCGGGAAGCCTGCCAGGCGCAGAAGGCCGCCGCCGAGGCCCGCCAGGCCGCCGCCGAGGCCCAGCAGTGGGCGGAGAAGGCGGACAACGCGGCGGACAAGGCGGCGGACTACGCCCGGGCGGCACTGCAATCGGCCAACCAGGCGGAGGTGTCGGCCGACGCGGCGTACAAGTCCGCGGCACAGGCCCGGAGCGCGGCGGCCACCGCGCGGCAGGCCAGCCGCAAGGCGAACTACTACGCGAACCAGGCGATGGCGTCCGCGAGGTACGCCAGCAATGCCGCGTGGAGCGCGAAGCAGGCGGCGTCACGGGCGTACGCGGACGCGATCGCCGCCGGCAAGGACGCGGCGGCCGCGCAGGCCGCGGCCCGTGACGCACAGCGCGCCGCGGTGGCGAAGTACCTGGAGGAGCAGACGCAACGGGTGGCCGACGCGGTGGAGAAGGCCCTCGGGGACGAGGCCGCCGGCCGGGACCCGTCCGACAACCCGGACAACGACAAGATCAACGACGATCCGGACGAGATCGGCGGCGGGCCCGGCGGTATCGACTGGCTCAAGGTGGTCTCGATAGTGAGCGGGGGCGCCGCGCTCCTTGCCGGCCTGTTCGCGTTCTATCCGAGAGCCCACTTCGCCATTCCTTGGCTGTCCATCGGGTCCTGGGGGATCACACTCGGCGGAACCGCGCTGGTGGCTATCGGTACGGAGCTCGGCAAATTCGGCGAGGCGATTCCAGGAATGGCGTTCGCTGCCATTCTCACGGGACAGGGACTGTTCTGGAAATCCTACCTGAACCGCATACCGGACCTGGAGATAGACGGCCTGACGAGGGAACTCGTCGACGCCGTGGGGAACCTGGGCGCCGGAGCCTATTCGGTCTGGAGCAGCGTGAGTGTCGTGGACGACATGTACGAAGGAGGAAAGTCCCTCATCACTGACCTGTTCTCGTAAGACCGCTGGCGGCGGGGCCTCCGCCCGAGTAGGCTGAGGCCCCTGCCGTCCGCCGAGCGGAGACCATTCATGTCCTGGTTACCCACATCGTCCGACATCCCCCTTGAGGGCTGGTGGATTCTGACGGTATTGGCAATCCTTACACACCTGGTTTGCTTTCCCAGATGGGGCACGACGTCGAGAACGATCGAGAAAGTCATTGCGTACGCCTACCCGGTGCTTGCATTTATCGGATCGGTGTTCATCGGCGTGAGCGCCGACGCTTCCGAAGAGCTTTTCTGGGCGGGATACGTCTGGGTGATGCTGTCGCCGACACTCGTCGTGGCAGGCAGCAGCAAGGAAATGGACAAGGCGGAACAGGCCCAGAAGAAGCATGGCGGAAATCTCCAGGATTACGTACCGAAGAACGTCAAGAAGCGCATGCAGGCCCAGACCGTCGGGGTGCTGCTCCTGGGCATATGGCTGATCGTCACGTCCCGGGAAGGTGTGGGGTAGGGGGCGGAATGAAGCAGGCGAAAATGGTGGTGGTACAGATGTGGATCACCACCTTCGCATTCCTCGTCGTGGTCATCGGCAAGAGCACGGAGACGACACTGATCGGAGTCGGAGTCGGAGTGTGCTCCGGAATCGCCACACTGCTGACGATGCACAGCACGAAGCGCGCACTTGCCCGGCAGGGAAAAAAGGTGAGCAGGAACCCGTTCCGGCTGCCCTGAGCACGCGGTGCGGCCGGGCTCGGCACCGACGGCCCGCGGCGGGGTACGGGTCCCCGGCGGACTCGCGCTTCGGGGCTCCGAGCGCGACGATGTGCCTCTGCACACGCGCAAGCAGCGGACCCGGGGCTGGAGTTGTGCCGCGGCACCGGACGAGTCGGAAGGCGCCGATGGACCTGTTGGGGGAGGCGGACCGGCCGGCGGCCGGGCCGTACCGGCTGGTGGCCGAGCTGGGGCAGGGCGGCATGGGGCGGGTGCTGCTCGGCGTCGCGCCGGACGGGCGGCTGGCCGCGGTGAAAGTGGTGCGCCCCGAGTTCGTGGCGGACGACGGGTTCCGTACCCGGTTCCGGCGCGAGGTGGCGGCGTCCCGCAGGGTGTCCGGGGCGTACACGGCCGCCGTGGTGGACGCCGACGCGGACGCGCCGCTGCCGTGGCTGGCGTCCGTGTTCGTGCCGGGGCCGTCGCTGGACGACGTGGTGGCGCGGACGGGTCCGTTGCCGGCCGGTGCGGCGGTGCGGCTGGCCGCGGGGCTGGCCGCCGCCCTGGCGGGGATACACCGGGCCGGGCTCGTCCACCGCGACCTCAAGCCGTCCAACGTGCTGCTCGCCGCCGACGGGCCGCGGGTCATCGACTTCGGCATCGCCCGGGCCGCGGACGGCGAGGGCGGCACCGAGATCACCCGCACGGGCTGGCTGGTCGGCTCCCCCGCCTTCATGTCCCCGGAGCAGGCGGAGGGCCGTGACGTCACGGCGGCCGGCGACGTGTTCGCGCTCGGCACGGTGCTGGTCCAGGCGTGCACCGGGCGGAACCCGTTCGCCGGCCCGGCCGCGCCGCAGACCCTCTACAACATCGTGCACACCGAACCCGACCTCGCGCCGCTGCCGGACCGGCTGCGGGATCCGGTCGCACGCTGCCTGGCCAAGGACCCGTCCGGGCGGCCCACCCCGGAGGAGCTGCTGGCGGCCCTCGGCCGGCTCGGCCCGTCCGTACGGCCCTGGCCCGCCGGCGTACACGCGCTGATCGACGCGCAGCATGCCGAGGTCGCGCGGGTCCTCGGACTCCCCGGGGGCGGGGACGTGGTGGTGGAGACCGGGACGGCGACGGTCGTACGCACCGGGCCCGCGGCGGGGGGCCTCGTGCCCGGCGCGGCCGGGGACCGGGGCGGGGACCCGCGCCCGGCCGCGCCGGGCAACGGCCGGGCGCCGGCCCCCGGGCCGCCGTCAGCGGGCCGCGGTGCCGCGGACCCGCGTACCGAGACGGCGCCGGCCGCGGGCGGGCCGGCCGCGGCCCCGTACGCGACGCCGCCGGCGCGGCCGGTTCCGCCGCCCGTCGTACTGGCGGCCGGTGCCCCGGCCCGGCGGCGCCCCCGCCGCCGTACGCTCCTGCTCGGCGGCCTGGGCGCGGCCGCGGCCGCCGTCGCCGTCCCGCTCGCCGCGGACCGGCTCTCCGGCTCCTCCGCCGGGGCTTCCACCGGATCTGCGGTGTCCGGCGAGTGGGAACCCGCCTTGCTGGCGTCGGCGGAGTTCAGCCCGAAAGGGGGACTGATCGCGGGCAGTGACAGGCTGGGGGGCGTGGCCCTGTGGGACAGTCCCACCCTGGAGGTCGCGGCCGTCCTCAGAGAGCCCGTCGGGGACGAGGCGGACGTCTCCAGCGAGGTGGCGTTCAGCCCCGACGGCGCACTCCTCGCCGCCGTCGTCCACAACTCGTCGGTCCGGCTGTGGGACGTCCCGGCCCGCACGAGGACGGCCGAACTCGACGTGCCCGAGAGCCAGCGGAACTCCCCGCTGGGCCACTCGCTGGCGTTCACCCCTGACGGCAGGACCCTGGCCTTCGGTACGGAGGCCACGATCACGCTGTGGGACGCCGCGTCCCACGAGAGGGTCGCCACCCTCGTCGACCCCGTCGGCCGGGTTGACGTCTCGGGCACCGGGGCGCTGACGGGCCTGGTGTTCACCCGGGACGGCCGTACCCTCATCGCGTCCACGAACACCGGGAAGCTGCGCTTCTGGGACGTACGGCGACGAAAGGTCACCGCCACCGTCCGGGGAGCACAGGCCGGGGAGGGCCCGGATTCCCTCCGTCTCAGCCCGGACGGCAGGATGCTCGCCGCCTTCACCGGGGACGGGCTCAAGGTGTGGCGCCCCGCGGACCGCAAGGAGATCACGACCCTCGCGGCCACCGGGAGCAGCCTGGCGTTCAGCCCGGACAGCACGCTGCTGGCGGTCGCCGAGACGGGCGGCGACATCGGGCTCTGGTCCACCGCGACCTGGAAACCCGGCGGCAGCCTCGACGGCCGGCACACGCGGACGGACGGGGACGCGTCCGCGAAGCCGTCCTCCCTCTCCTTCAGCCCCGACGGCAAGCTGGTCGCCGGCGCCCTGCCGACCCGGGTGGCCCTCTGGAAGGTCACCTGAGCACGCGGCGCGGCCGACCGGGCTCAGCGGCCCCGGCCGGCGAGGGCGAACTCGCCCGGGGTGATGCCGTAGCTCCGCACGAACCACCGGTGCAGGTGGCTCTGGTCCGCGAACCCCGCCGCCGCCGCGGCCTCCGCCCCGCTCGCCCCCGCCGTCAGCCGGCGCCGGGCGTCGCGGAGGCGGAGGAGGCGTTGCAGGTCGCTGGGCGACATGCCGTACTCCGCGCGGAACGCCCGGTACAGCGCGTACCGGCTGCACCCGGCCGCCGCCGCCAGCTCCGCCGCCGGGACCTCCTCGGCGTACCGCTCCGCCAGCAGCGCCCGCGCCCGCCGCGCGGCGGCGGACCGCGCGCCGCCGGGGCGCAGCGTACGGGCGGGGGGCGGGGCGGTCGCGGCGCGGCGGACCATCGCCGCGACGGCGGCGGTCAGCCGCTCGTCGCGCACCAGCGGGCCGGCCCCCTCCGTGAGCGCGGCGTGCAGCCCCAGCAGGGCCCGCCACAGCGGCGGGTCGCGGTGCACGGGGTCGGCGAACAGCGGCAGGGCGGCGGCGCGGCCCGGCCCGCCGACGTCCGCGAGGACCTCCCGTACGACGTCGGGGCCGATGTGCACCATCCGGTAGGTGAAGCCCAGCTCGGTCGCGGACTCGCCGTCGTGCGGGTCGTCGGGGTTGAAGGCCATGACGAGGCCGGCGGCGGAGGTGTGCGAGCCGCCGCGGCAGACGAAGCGCTGGGCGCCGGTCTCGGTGAGGCCGAAGGAGTACGCCTCGTGGCTGTGGGGATGGAAGACGTGCTCCTCGAAGTGGGCGCGCATCGCCTCCACCGGCCGCTGCGCGTCCCGCCAGTACGAGACCCAGTCGCTCACGCCCTCCATGGTGCCGCACGAGCGTTCAAGACCGCGGCGGGCCGGTCGGGGGGAGGGTGGCGGCATGCGCTTCGACACCAAGATCGCCGTGATCGTACGGCACGACCTGGCCACCTGGCAGCGGCTGAACGTCACGGCCTTCCTGTGCAGCGGCGTCGCCCACGCCGCCGACGACATCATGGGCAAGCCGTACGAGGACGCCTCCGGCAACACATACCTGCCGATGTTCCGCGAGCCCGTCCTCGCCTTCGCCGCCGACGCCGCCGGCCTGACCCGTACCCACGGCCGGGCCCTGTCCCGCGGCCTGGCCACCGCCGTCTACACCGACGAGCTCTTCGCCACCGGCAACGACGACGACAACCGCGCGGCGGTGCGCGACGTCGGCGCCGGGGACCTGTCGCTGGCGGGGCTCGCGGTGTACGGCCCGCGGAACGCGGTGGACCGTACGGTCAAGGGCCTGAGCCTGCACACCTGAACCGGGCCCGGCGGCCGCCGGGCCCGGCAGCCCCTCAGAGGTACCGCTCCCACCCCGCCTTGGGCGCCTGGCCCACCTGGAGCCGGCGCAGCTTCGCGAGCGTCCGCGGATCCTGCGCGTCGAGCCAGTCGGCGAGCTGCCGGAAGGACACGCACCGCACGTCCTCGCGCGGGCAGACCTCCTTGATCGTCTCCTCGACCGCGCGCATGTACGCGCCGTCGTGCCAGGTCTCGAAGTGGTTGCCGATGATCAGCGGCGCGCGGTTGCCGGTGTAGGCGCGCTCGAAGCCGGCGAGCAGCGAGTCGCGCATGTTGGCCTCGGCGTTGGCGGGGGTGGTGAGCGGGTTGACCTTGAAGTTGTAGTCCATGGCCAGCTCCTCGCGGTCGCTGCCCGGGTACGGCACGAGCTGCATCGACAGATCCCACAGCCCGTCCGTCCTCGACGGCCACACCTGCTCGCTGACGCCGCTGGAGTCGTACCGCCAGCCCAGCTCGCGGGCGGCGGCGCGAAGGTTCTCGCGCCCTTCGAGGCAGGGGGTGCGGGCGCCGGTCAGCTCACGTTCGTAGTCGAAGGGCAGCGGTTCGGCGTCGTGCAGGCCGGTGTGGGTCTTCCACCGCTGCACGAACCGCTTCGCCTGCGCGATCTCGCTCTTCCACTCCTCCTTCGACCAGCTCGCGACGCCGGTCGGGCCGCAGAAGTGGCCGTTGAAGTGGGTGCCGATCTCGCTGCCGTCGAGCCAGGCCCCGCGGACCTGCTCGACGGTCTCCTTGATGTGCGCGTCACTGAGCAGGCCGATGTCGGAGGCGCCGGGGGCGTGGCCGGGAGGCTCGTACAGGGAGCGCTTGGACTCGGGGAGGACGTAGATGCCGGAGAGGAAGTACGTCATGGCGGCGTCGTACTTCCGCCCGACCTCGCGGAAGTGCGCGAAGAGCCCGTCGCCGACCTCGCCGGCACCGTCCCACGAGAACACGACGAACTGCGGCGGCTTCTCCCCGTCGGCCAGTCGCCGCACCCGCGGCTGCCGGGGCTGCGCCCCGGTCCAGGCGGTCGACCCGTCCCCGATGAGCCGCACCCCCCGACCTTGCCCCTCCGGCGCGTCCCCCCGCGAGTCCGCCTTCCCGGCCCCGGGGCCGGTCCCGGGGCCGGTCTCCCCGCCGCCGGTCTGCCCGCCGCCCCCGGGGCCCGCACACCCGGCCACCGCCACCGCCACGGCACACGCCCCGACCACCGCACGCCTCGCCCAGCCCATGAGTCACCTCTCTCCACACCGATTTCGCTGGAGTGATAACCCGAAAAACATATAAATATCCTTATCTCACCCGATTACCAGACTCTCTGTGCCTGCGGACGCCCCGGATGCGCGGCTGCAACTCCGGCTGGGGGCGTGCGGGCGTGCGTGCGTACCGACGTGCGGGCGTGCGTCGGCGGGGTGTCGCCCAAGGCGGCCGTCTGCTGCCCCAGGCGTCCGCTCATCCCGGAGGGCCACACCGGGTGAGTGAGATTCGTGCGGTATCGACCGAGGTCCGGCAAGTACGGTGCGGTGCGCGATGAGTTGGGAGCAGGCGCTGCGCGACTCCTGCCTGGAGTGCGACCCCGGCTACGCCGCCTGTCGGGTTGGCAGTCGCAGCTGCCCGAGGACGACGACACCGGAGCACATGCCCGTCCGCCGACAACGCGCCTTGCCTGCCAGCGGGTCCGCCGCGGGGTCGGCGCGGGGTCCGCCGGGAGCGCCCGCCGGGGGGGCGGCGGGGGGCGGGGGATGCGCTGCGGGGTGCCCGCGGGGGGCCGCCGCGGGCACGCCGCCGTACGCGGCGCCGACGCGGGCCGACGAGGCCGTGCCCCCGGCGGCCGGCGCTCACGCGGTGGGCGGGGACCGGGGTGAGCGGGGGTGAGCCGGGGAGGGAGCCGGGCCGCGGGGAACCGGGCCAGTGGGACCGGCGCGCCGCGAGGAGCCGGGGCCGCAAGAAGCCGGGGTGTGCGGCCGTGTGAGGGGCTGCGGTGACGGGGGGCCTGCGTCGGGGGCGGCCAGGTCGGCGGGTGGCACCGCGTCTGGGGAACGAGCGGTGCCGGGGTGAGCGGCGGTACGCGGCGGACACGGCGACGGACGGCCCGCGTCGGGGATGGCCGGGGGCGGCGGGTGACCCGGCGTCGGGGGACAGGGCGGTGTCGGGGTGAGCGACCGTGGGCGGGCGGGCCGGGTCGGGAGCCTGCGCCAGGGGCGGCCGGAGCGGCCGGCGACCCGACGTCGGGGTGGGCGGCCCGGTGTCGGGGTGGGCGGCCGTGCGTACGGCGGCGCGGCGTCGGGGGGTTGGAGCATTTGTCCCCCGGGGCCTCGCTGCCCGGCGTGTCAGGAGCGCCGGGCAGCGGCCTTGGTCGGCGATGGGCACGGAGCTGGCGGCGATCGGCCCTCGCATCCCGCCCACACCGCCGCCCGGGACCCGCTCCTGCCCCGCGGCGCCCGCCCACACCGCCCTCCGGGGACCACACGGGCTCCGGCGCGGCCAGGTGCCCGCCGGGGTGCACGTCGGCGGGCGAAACCCGACCCCCGTGGGCGATTTGGTCCGGTTTTGGGGGTGAGTTACCGCGGGTTCGTCACCACCACGTGCGCCCGGAGCGCCGACACGCACGTAACTGGTCAAAACTCGGCCCCGGTGGGTGTTTTGGGCTGGTTTGATGGGCGGGATATCGCGAGTTCGTCACCGTCACACGCAAACTGGGCACCCCACGGGGGCCAGATGCGGCCGACCGGCCCGCGCGCACGTAACTGGTCAAAACTCGGCCCCGGTGGGCGATTTGCCCGAGTTCGGGCAAGGGGTTACCGCGGGTTGTGACACGCGGCGGGTCCCCTCCCGGGGGCGGCGAGCAGCCGCAGGCGCATCGCCGCAGGGCGGCAGCGCCAGTGGGGCGCCCTGCGGTGCGGACGCGATACGAGGGCCGATCGCCGCCCAACTCCGCACAGATCGCCGCCCAAGCCCGACGCCCCGCACTCCTGACACGCCGGGCAGCAGGGCCCCGGGGGACAAATGCTCCAACACCCCGACGCCGCACCCCCGTACGTACGCCCACCCACCCCGACACGGCCCCAACCCCCGACACCGGCCCACCGACCGCCCCGGCCACCCCCGACGCAGGCCCCGCCCGACCCGGCTCCCGTACGCACGCCCACCCCGACACCGCCCCACCCCCGACGCCGGCCCACCGATCGCCCTGGCCACCCCCGACACCGGCCCTCACCCGAACCGGCCCACATGCGCACGCCCGCCGCCCCGACACCGCGCCGCCCACCCCGACGCCGGGCCGCCGACCGCTCCGGCCGCCCCTGGCGCAGGCCCCACCCGACCCGGCCACCACACGCACGCCCGCCCACCCCTGCATCGAGCCACCCGCCGGCCCGGCTGCACCCGGCGCGCCGCCCCACGGCACCCGTCGAGCGGTGTAGCGCCATCGGCGGAACTGACTCGGCCGATACCCGCTCCACCACGCGGCGGGACACGATCGCGCCCCGACCGCGGACGTGCTCGGCCAACGGGAGACGACTCCCTGACGCCGGGCCACCCCGACAGCCGTCGCACCCCGTGAACGCGGGACGGACCCCGGCGGCAAGACCGGCCCGCTCGCGGACGCGACTGATGGACGGGGGACAGAGCCCCGCCACAAGCCCAGCCTCCTCACGGACACGCCCGATCACCGAGGGGCCGTGCCCCGGCGCCAGGCCGCCCCGATCGCGGACGCGCTAACCGCCGGAGGCCACACTCCGGCGCCGAACCCCGGCCCCCGCGGACACGCCACGCGACGGGGGCCGGGAACCGGGGCGCCGGTGTGCCCCGCTCGCGGATGCGCCGTGGACGGGGTAGGGGGCTCGGCGATTGGCTCGGTCCCGTCGCGGATGCACCCCGCGGGGGCCGAGCACCGGGGACACCGGTAACCCCCCGGGCCGGGCCGGTGGACGGGGTAGGCGTAGGAGCCGGGCCCCGCCCCGAACACGGAGACGGCCCGGCGCCGCGGAGGCAACCTGGCACCCGGGCGCGGGGGGCCACCGGCGGCCGTCACCCAGCCGGATACCGCTGCACGCCGACGCCAGCACGGCCTCGTCGTCGGCCAGGTGCTCCAGCACGAACTCGCGCAGGTCGTCAGGGACCAGATCGGCGTCCCACTTCGCCCGCCCCAGTAGGTGCTGCGGCCCGTCCGGAGTGGCGTTCCCGACGTGCTCGGCGATCGTCCAGCAGTTCTTGCGCGGCAGGTCCGCAAGCAGCCCCAGTACCAACTGCCGTGCCCGAAAACGGGGTTCGACCCGGGCGAACCGGCCCGCGATCCGCCCCATCAGTCCCTCGAACACATCCCGCCAGCCCGCAGGGCCTACGCTGTGACCTGCGGCCACCGCAGGATCCTCTGTCTTCACACACCGATGATCGGCGGTGGACGCAGCCATCTTCTCACCGGCTCTGACCAGCCAACCTCACGATCTGTGGCTGGAGCAGGCGGCGACCGAAGGGGCGTTGCAGGCGCGCCGTCCGTGTCAGGAGGACATATGCGACGTGGCGAAGTCTGGTGGGCAGATTTCGACGAGCGGAGGGCAGTCGTACTGCTCTCCGGAGAAGAGGGGTCCGGTTTCCGGGCGATGCAGGTTGTCGCTCCCGCGGGCACCGATCTCAGCGGCTTGGCCGTTGAGGTGACAGTAGGCGCCCCTGAAGGACTGCCTCTCGAAGGCGTTCTCAGAGTCGCACTTCCACGTCCCGGCCTCATCCCTTGCACTTGGCTGGTCACCCTGACCAGGGAAGACCTGATCGGGCGGGCGGGCGTCCTGCCGTCCGCGAAGCTCGGCGAGATCGAGGATGCCCTTCGCCTCGGTGGACTTGAGTAGGCGAAGCACGACGGATGTCACCGATGGCGCGGCCGATCTCGTCCAGACGGTCAACGGTGGCCGCGCCCATCTCAGCGGCGTCCCCCACCCACAAGATCACGATCTACGGCTGGAGTACTAGTACTCCAGCAGTGGTTTGTGTCTTGACCTGCGGTGATGCGGGATGGTGGGGAGGGTAGCGGGGTGCGGACGGTCAGGGGCCGGGTTCACGGGTTTTCCCCTCGCACGAGCGACTGCGACGCTGGTAGTGGCAGTGGCGTGCGACGGCCTGACGTTGTCGGCGCCACTGGGACCATGCCAGCGCGTGGTCGCAGTGGCGGCGGCGCCGGGGTAGGCGAGGTGCCAGGAGCCTTCGTACTTCTGCCACTGTGAGCGCAATGATCCCGGGCGTCCCGCAAGTGGCGCCCCTTTTTCGGCTTCGAGTGCGGTGACAGCGGCGAGGAACGCGTGGGCGAGCATGGCCAGGGTGATGTGCCGGTACCAGCCCACATAGCGGCGGACTTCGTACTGGTCCAGGCCGCACTCGTTCTTCGCCGCCTGGAAGCACTCTTCAATCGCCCATCGGCTGCCGGCGACCCGGATCAGGTCTGCGGGTCCGGCATCGGGTGGCGCGCAGGCGAGGTAGTAGGCGATCTCGTCGGGCTTGTGGATGCTGCGGCGGGCGAGTGCCCAGCGGTGGAGGACGATCTGGTCGCCGATGCGGTCGAAGTCGTCCACCGGGCGCAGGCGGACGGCCGCCCAGTCGTAGACGCGCGGGCCCTTGGCGCCGTTGCCGCACGAGCGGCGCAGCCAGGCTTCGGGTGGGGCGTCGGCGAAGGCGGTGTCGATACGGGGTCCGGCCAGGGAGAACTGGGATTTGGGGACGGCGACGACGTAGCCGACCCCGGCCAGTTCCAGGGTGCGGCGGAAGCGGCTGTCCTGCCCGTAGGCGGCGTCCGCGGTCACCCAGGACACCGGCAGCGGAGAGGCGAGTGCGCGCAGGACCAGGTGCCGGGCCAGGGCAGGCTTGGTGGCAAAGTCCCGCTGTTCGGGCACTTTCGCCGCGCGGCAGCGTGCCGGGTCGTCGGTCCAGGACTTCGGCAGGTACAGCTCCCGGTCGACCAATGCGCGGCCCCTGTCGGTGACGTAGGCGGCGAAGATCCCGATCTGGCAGTTCTCGGTGCGTCCGGCAGTGCCGGAGTACTGGCGCTGGACGCCGGCCGAGGTGGTGCCCTTCTTGAGGAATCCGGTGTCATCGATGATCAGGACGCCGCCAGGGTGGCCGAGGTGCTCAGCCACGTAGTGCTGCAGGTCGTCACGGACGTCGTCGGGTTCCCAGCAGCTGCGGCCCAGCAGGTTCTGCAGACCGTCAGGAGTACGGTGACCTGCGTATTCGGCCAGCTGCCAGCTGTTCTTCCGGGCAACGGGGGCGAGGAGTGCGCGGACGTAGTCCCGGGCCCGGCGGCGCAGGTCCACCCGCCCGAAACGATGGCCGATGCTGGTGAAGAGTTCCGTCAGCTGCTGGTTCCATGAACAGGTATCAGGAGCAATGTGCGTCGTCACACCACAGATCTGCCCAGGTCAGCACCCTCGCCGGCGTCGCAGTCGCTCGTGCGAGGGGAAAACCCGTGAACCCGGCCCCTGACCGTCCACACCCCGCTACCCTCCCCACCATCCCGCATCACCGCAGGTCAAGACACAAACCACTGCTGGAGTACTAGGGCATTGAGCCCTCCACCCGACTGGGCCGCCACCGCTGGGTCGTCGAAAGAGTCGTCGAAAGAACAGTCTCCTGGCTGGCCGGCCGCCGGCGCCTGCACCGCCGCTACGAACGCAAGGCCGCGCACTTCCTCGCCTTCGTCGGCATAGCCGCCACCCTCATCGGCTACCGCCGACTGACCAGGCGGCGAAGGCACGCGCAGCAGGGAAACGGCCCGCGCTGATGCCGAAGCTGCCGTGTCAGGCGAGCCAGTAGTAGGGAAGGCGAAGGAGATCGGCGGCACGGGCGGCAACCGCTTCGGCATGCGGCGGGACGCCTTCGTCCACGAGGCCGCGAGTCAGGTGCAGGTGGAGGGACTGGAGGGTGGCAAACGTGTTGAACGCCCAGACCGGGACGGGCCCGGGGCCTCCTCCGGCCAGGGCCTCCGCCACCGCGGTCAGCCAGCCGGTGGCCTGCTCGCGGTTCAGGCCGGGGGCCTGGAGGATGCGCAGGAGCGCTCGCGCAAGCCTCGCGTCCTCCAACTGCGCGTATCGGTAGTCGCTCTGCGCGGCCGTCATCCTGCGGGCACAGAGTTCAAGAAGTTCCGTGCGGCGGTCGGGCAGGGCGTTTGCGAACGCGGCAGCAGCGTCAGCCCCGTGTGCGACGGCATGCAGCCAGCCCAGGGAGTCGTCCCAGCCGCGGGTGTCCTGCTCTACCGGATACCAGGCCGAGAATTCCGCATACCAACGCTCCGCAGCTTGCTTCGGCACGAGGCCGGGGACAGCGTGTCCGCGCGTCAGAACGGAGCAGAGGATCAGCGGTGCGAAGGTCCGAGCCTGTACCTCGGGGTGGATGAATCGGCTGGCACCGCGAGTTCGTCGCGCCCACGTGCACCCAGGCCCGGCCAGGGCAGCGACCCACGCCCCTGGGTCGCCCACGCACACGTCGACGCACAAAAGCCGGAACGCGCGGGCGATTCGCCCCACTTCGCGGAGGGAGTTACCGGGAGTTCTGCGCCTTCATGTGCACCTGTCCAGGAGATCTCCCGGCCCCCACCCCTGGACCCAACCACGCGCACGCCGACGCGCAAAAGTCGAGACTCGTGGGCGATGTGCGCCGGCCAGCCAGGACGCCGGCGCGCGCAAGCCGAGGCACGTGACGATTCGCTCAACTACACGGAGGGCTGCCGCGTGCTCGTGGCTCCTTACGTGCGCCCGGGCCGGTCAGTGCCGCGGCCCGCACCCTGGGCTCGGACGCACGCACGTCGACGGGCGAAAGTCGGGACGTACGGTCGATTCGCCCCACTTCGCGAAGGGCGTTGCGGCGAATTCATTGCCCGCGCGTGCACCCGGGCCACTCCAGGCGGTGCCCCACGCCCTTCGGCGCGGGCAACGACCAGAAGGTCAGGAACTCCTGCCGCAGGGTGTGCCAGCCGCTCGACGTGCAGCGCGCACCCGCCCCGACCTCGCAGATTGCGAGCGGCTTCTCGGACACCGACCAGGTGTTCCGGCCGGATGACGTGACGGGTGAGTGGCTCAGGGCGCGGCTGCCCCGGGAGCCTTGCGGCTCCGTGCGCGAGGCCGCACTGACGTCGGTGGAGTACACGGCGTAGCCAGGGGTTCAAGGAGGGTTCGGCACCCGTGCCTATGTCTGGAAGCCGCTCGGGTATTCGTACGCGGCGGGCGTGGGCCGCGTACGGCGCCGGGCCGGCGTGGCGTTCGGGGTGGTCCCGCCGGGGTGCCGGGGCTGGGGCGCTTACGCTGGCGGCGGAAGCGGCGCGTACAGCTCCGGAGCGGGCGCGTCCTGTCGGCTGAGAGGTGACCTGTGGCCAGCGTGGTGAAGATCAACGCCCTGACCGTTCCCGCCGAGCAGCGGGAGGTGCTGGAGAAGCGCTTCGCGGCGCGCGCCGGCCTGGTGGAGAGCGCGGACGGCTTCGAGTGGTTCGAGCTGCTGCGCCCCCTGGAGGGGTCGGACCGGTATCTCGTCTACACCCGCTGGCGCAGCGAGGAGGACTTCCAGGCCTGGATGGAGGGCTCGATGAAGGCCGCGCACCGCGGGGACGCGGGCGGGGACGGCGAGCAGCGGCGGCCGGCCGCCTCGGACTCGGAAGTGTGGACGTTCGAGGTGATCCAGCAGGCGAGCCCGGAGGGCCAGGCGGACCAGGGCTGAGGATCCGGCCGACCCTGGGCTGAGGTTCATCGTCTGCGGAGCGGCGGTGGCTGCGAGGCCGGTCGTGCTATCTGCCGTTGGTGCTCGGGATGTGTCTGCCGCGGGCGCCGATCGGGGATGGACGGGGTGGCGCGGGGCGCCCGCGACAGAGTCCTACAACTTCAGCAGCCGCTCGGCGAGATCCCGGCATTCGCGGAACGTGAGTCGCAGGCGCTCGGTCTCCGTGTTCCCGGCGCCTTCGGCGGCCTCGGTGGTACGGGCTTCGCGGGTCGTGGCGCGGTAGGCGTCGCGGCGCTCGGCGAGGAGCGCGGCGACGCGTTCGCCGAGGTCGTCGAGGACGGCGCAGGCGTCGTCGACGGCGCCCGGCGGGTCGTCGACGAAGCGGCCGGTCGCCCGGCGGAGCCGGTCTCCCCACTCGTCCCGGTCGGGCGGGGGCATGAGCAGGTGGTGGTCCGCGGTGTCGTCGTAGTCGGCGGGCTCGCCGGCGGGCACGGGTGCGTGCGCGGACGGAGGCGGGGGCGCCGGGTCCTGCTCCGGGGCCGGCCCTAGCGGTGCCGCTGGCTCGGGGTCAGTAGCCGGGGCTACGGGCGCGGGGGCCACGGGGTCCGCGACCGCCACCGGGTCGGCTGCCACACCCTCGGCGCTCGCCACGGGCTCGGTTGTGGCGGGACCGCTCCTCGTCGACGGGTCGGCTTCCGTCGGGCCGTCCTTCACCGGATCAGCCGTCACCGGATCGGTCTCATTCGCACCGGTCTCCGCCGGATCGGCCTTCACCACCGGATCGGTCTCCGCCGAACGCGCCTCCGCCGGGTGGGCCTTCGCCACCGGATCACCTCTCACCGCATCCGCCCCCACCGGACCGGCTCCCGCCGGACCGCCCGCCGCCGGATCGGCCTTCACGGGACCGCCCTCCGCCGGACCGCCCGCCGCCGGATCCGCCTCCACGCGACCGCCCTCCGCCCCGCCGCCCGACTCCCCCGCCCCCGGCGCATCCGGCTCCGCCTCCGTGTGCACGCCGCTCTCCCGCCCCGCGGCCTCCGCGTCCCTCACCGCGCGCTCCCGCCCCCGCCGTCGCCTCGGCGCAACGCCCGCGGCGCGTGTACGAGGCCGGCCAGCCGGCGTCCCGCGCCGCGTCCGCGGTCGGGCGGCGGCTCCTGCGGCTCCGGGGAGCCGGGGGCGGCCGGTTCCTTCGGGGGCGGGGTGGAGGCGGCCGCCGGGCGGTCGGCCAGTTCGGTGTAGAGCTCGCGCGTGCGCAGCAGCGCCGTGCGGGCCTCCTCGGTGGGCGGCTCTCCGCCCGCCCGGCCGGGGTCGCGCTGGGCGATCCGGTGCAGCCGGCGGTAGTCGGCGACGTGCCGGGGGTGGTGGACGGAGAGGGCCGAGACCCGCTCGTCGTACTCCTGCGCCGGATAGCCGCGGTCGGCGGCGAGGCGGGCGATGAGCTGGTCGGCCTCGGCGGCGGCGCGGGTGGGCGAGTCGACGAAGTGCTCCTGGATGCGGCTCCACTCGGCGTCGTAGCGTTCGCGGGCCGCGGGGTCGAGGCGTACGGGCCGCAGCTTGCCGTACTTCCGTACGCGCCCGGCCAGTTCCTTCTCGGCGGCTCTGCGGTCGCCGTCGTGGGCCTCGACCGTGCGGTCGTACTCCGGGCCGAAGCGCCGCCGCAGCCCTCGTTGCCCGCCGGGCAGGCCGGGGGTGGGGATTCCTCCTCCGGTGCGCACGAGTACCAGGGCCGCGAGTGCGACGGCGGCCACGACCAGGATGACGATCAGCCACGCAGTCATACGGGGCGGCTAGCCGGTATCGCCGGCCGCAAACGCGGCGGGCGGGGCCGCGGTCCCGGACCGCGGTGCGCGGCGCGGGGTTCCGCGCCGCGCCCGCGTGCCGTCAGCAGCCGGACAGTGTGGTCTCCAGCGCCGACTTCTCCGCCTCGTCGGCGGTCAGGTCGTAGGTGTGCTTGACCCACACCCACATGCTCGCGTAGGTGCAGTGGTAGTCGGTGGCCGGCGGCATCCACTCCGCCGGGTCGCGGTCGCTCTTGGACTGGTTGACGTTGTCGGTCACGGCGAGCAGCTGCGCGACGTCGAGGTCGTTGGCGAACTGCTCGCGCTCGTCGGTGCTCCACTCGTCGGCGCCGGAGCGCCAGGCCTCGGCGAGGGGCACCATGTGGTCGATGTCGACGTCGGAGGCGGCGGTCCAGGTCTCGCCGTCGTACGGGGAGTACCAGGAGCCGCTGACCGCGGCGCAGCTGCTGTCCTGCTCGACGTTGTCGCCGTCGCGTTCGAGGACGACCTCGCGGGTGTTGCAGGCCCCGGACTGGGTGCTCCAGTGCGGGAAGAGGTCGCGGTCGTAGCCGTCGGAGGAGCCTTCGGGCGCGGTGGTGATCCCGGCGAGGTAGCCGAGGGCGGTGTCGGCGCCGGGCGGGGTGGGCGGTTCGGCCTGGGCGGTGGGTGCCGCGGTCAGCAGCAGCGCGGCGGCGGCGAGCGGCACCGCGAGGTTACGCGCGTAGACCTTCAGGCGCGAGGCTGGCGGCAAGGGAAAGCCGGACATGCGAACTCCCGGATCTATGGGGGGTGTTGTGCGCTTGCACGTGGATGCTGGCGCCGTGAAGTGTCGTTTCTGCAGGCGCCAGGTAACACCTTGAGGACATGGCCATGTCACCCGCAAGACCGCGGGGCGGGTCCGTCCTCCCCGCACCCCCGGCGCCGCCGCCCCCCGGCCCGGCTACTCTCGGCTGATGCTGCCCGTCAACGGCACCCTCGCGGCGGTGCTCGGAGCCCTGCTGGCGGCCGCCGTCGCGGTCGCGGCGGCGGCCCGGCTCGGCGAGGGACACGAGCACCGGCGGCCCGGCCAGGGCACCGGCAACGGCGGGCCGGGCGAGGGGGGCGGGAAGGATCGTTTCTCCCGCTGGGGCTCACCACACGCGCGCGCCGTCACCACCGCCGGCCTGCGCGCCGCCCTCCAACTCGCCGTCGTCTCCGTCGTCATCGGCTACGTCGTACGCGCCGTGCCCCTGCTCCTCGCCTTCGTGGGCCTGATGTTCGCCGTCGCCGCCTGGACCGCCGGCCACCGCATCACGCACAACCGCACCTGGCGCTGGGCCGCCGCCCCCATCGCCGCCGGCGTGGCCCCCGTCGTCGCCACCCTGCTGCTCACCGGCCTAGTCGGGGTCGACGACATCGCCCTCATCCCGGTCAGCGGCATCCTCATCGGCGGCGCGCTCACCGGCACCGTGCTCGCCGGCCGCCGCGCGCTCGACGAACTCGCCGCCCGGCACGGGGAGGTGGAGGCGGCGCTGGCGCTGGGCTTCCCGGACCACGAGGCCCGGCTGGAGATCGCCCGGCCCGCCGCCTCGGACGCGCTGATCCCCGGCCTCGACCAGACCCGCACCGTGGGACTCGTCACACTGCCCGGCGCGTACGTCGGCATGCTGCTCGGCGGCTCCTCGCCGGTCGAGGCGGGGGCGGTGCAGCTCTTCGTGCTGGTCGCGCTGATGGCGGTGCAGGCGGTGGCGGTCGCGGTGGTGCTGGAGCTGGTCGCCCGCGGACGGGTGCATCGCCTACACTCGGGGACGTCTGAAGGGGAGTAGCCCTCAGCCGGTGCCGTCGACATACTGCCCAGCCCGCTGGGCCGGCGCCCGGAGCGCGGAACCGTACGGCCGTCCCACGGCCGTCCCGGGACTCCGCGCCGGCGAGACCTTCGGCCGCAGTGTCGTTTCGTTCCGTAGACGCTGCCGTGCCGAGGTCTGCCCACGTGCTTACGCTCTCGGTACGGCGCCCGACCGAGAGTAGGGATCTTGCTCAGCCTCAGCACCGTCGCGATCGTCTTCGGCGTCGTCTTCCTCGCCGAGCTGCCCGACAAGACCGCGCTCGCCGGCCTCATGCTCGGCACCCGCTACCGCGCCTCCTACGTCTTCGCCGGCGTCGCCGCCGCCTTCCTCGTCCACGTCAGCCTGGCCATCGCGGCCGGCAGCCTGCTGGCGCAGCTTCCCCAGCGGCCGGTGCAGGCGATCGTCGGCGCGCTGTTCCTGGCGGGCGCGCTGGTGCTGCTGCTGAAGAAGGACGACGACGAGGAAGAGGTCAGAACCCCCGCCGACCAGACCTTCCTGAAGGTGGCGGGGGCGGGCTTCATGCTGATCCTGGTCGCGGAGTTCGGCGACCTGACGCAGATCATGACCGCGAACCTGGCGGCGCGGTACGACGACTGGCTGTCGGTGGGCATCGGGGCGGTGCTGGCGCTGTGGGCGGTGGCGGCGATCGGGATCGTGGGCGGGCGGACGCTGATGCGGTACGTGCCGCTGAAGCTGATCACGAAGGTGGCGGCGGGGGTGATGCTGGTGCTGGCGGGGTTCAGCATCTACGAGGCGATCACCGGATAGCCCGCTCCCCACCGTCCGGGCCTGTCGGGCAAGCCCCGGCAGGCCCCATCCCCATCCCCGTCGCCGTCCCCGTCTCTTCGTTCGCGACAGCTCCACAGCTTCCCCGCACCCCCGCCCCAGGGTAGGCCGCCCCACTGACGATCAGGTCGGCACGGCCGCCTGACCTGGGGATTCGACCGCCCACCGCCGCCTCGTCGCCCGGCCCCGCGCCTCGCTGCCCGGTCCCTCCCCCTCGTCGCCCGGACCCGCTGCCCCGCCGTCCCTCCTTACGCGACCGCCAGCCGCAGCGCGCCGCCGCCCAGCGGCCGGACCCGTACCCCCGCCAGCGTCTCCACGTGCGCGTCCGTCCCCTCCCCCGCCGCCCGCGGGCCGACGCCCACGACCCGCATCCCGGCCGCCCGGGCCGCCGCGATGCCCGCCGCCGCATCCTCGAAGACGACGCAGTCCGCCGGTGCGAAGCCGAGGTCGGCGGCGCCCTTGAGGAACCCCTCCGGGTCGGGCTTGCTGGCGCTCACGCACTCGGCGGTGATGGAGATCGCCGGCACCGGCAGCCCGGCGGCGGCCATCCGGGCCTGGGAAAGCCCCCGGTCGGCGGACGTGACGAGCGCGTGCGGCAGCCCGGCCAGGCCCGCCAGGAACTCCGGCGCACCGGGTACGGGCACGATGCCCTCGGTGTCGGCGGTCTCCCAGGCGAGCATGCGGGCGTTGTCGGCGAGGTTCTGCTCGACGGGGCGGTCGGGGAAGAGGTGCGCCATGGTGGCGTGCGCCTGCCGCCCGTGGGCGTGGCGCAGGATCTCGTCGGCGTCCTTGCCGTTCTCGGTGGCCCAGCGGCGCCAGATGCGCTCCACGACGGCGTCGGAGTTGAGGAGGGTACCGTCCATGTCGAGGAGCAGTGCCTTGAAGACACCTATGTCCGTGGGCCTGCCCATACGTAACCCCCAGGGTTCGAGAATCGCGCCAACCGCGTTTGTTTCTACACGATACAAAACCGCTTCCGCCACGCCAAGCGGCCGCCGCTCTAGCCGCGCACGTGCAGCCCGAAACCCGAGCGGCCCGCCGGCTCCCGCCCCTCCTTCAGGTGCAGCGAGGGGATCTCGTAGTCGCCGAAGTTCTGCCGCCGGAACGCGATCGGCTCGGTCGACTCCAGGGTGAGCAGGCGCTGCTCCCACGCCTTGGCGACGTCCGGGTAGTCCTCGGCGGTCGTCCGGTCGGTGCCGTACAGCACGAACGGGGGCAGCACCTCGATGCCCGGGTAGTAGAGGATGCCGTGCTGGATGGGGAACAGCACGTCGTCGATGGGGCCGTTGATGCCGCGGGCGGAGTAGTGCGACTCCGGGCCCCCGACGGTCACGGACAGCAGGGCCTTCCTGCCCGCGAGGGTGCCTTCGCCGAAGCGCTCGCCGTACTTGGTGTCGCTGTGCTCGCCGACGCCGTACGCGAAGTGGTACGTGAACACCCGGTCCACCCAGCCTTTGAGGATCGCGGGCATGGTGTACCACCACAGCGGGAACTGGAAGACGATCATGTCCGCCCACAGCAGCTTCTCCTGCTCGGCGCGGACGTCCGGGGTGAGGGCGCCGGTGTCGAAGGCCCGGCCGGAGTCCCGGGCGACCCGCAGCCGGTCTGCGGCGCCGGTGCCGAAGTCCGCGGCGTCCACGGCCGCCTTCCAGTTCATCGCGTACAGATCGCTCACCCGTACCTCGTGCCCGGCGCGCTCCAGCGTGGACACCGCGAGATCCTTCAGCGAGCCGTTGAGAGACTTCGGCTCCGGGTGGGCGTAGACGATCAGCGCCTTCATGAGAACTCCTACGGTCGTATGCGGATCGGACGCCTTCGATCCTGGTCGTTGCGGCGCCCGGCGTTCAGGGACGCTTCGTCCGTCGAACCGGACTTCCTGGTAACGGCAGGGCCACCCTCACCGTCCACCACCGGGGCGATACTGGGGGCATGGACGATCTCGCCGGCTTTCTCCGGACGCGGCGTGCCCGGGTCGACCCGGCCGCCGCCGGCATCCCCACCGGCCGCCGCCGCCGGGTCCCGGGGCTGCGCCGCGAGGAGGTCGCGCACCTGTCCGGGGTCAGCGTCGACTACTACGTACGGCTGGAGCAGGGCCGCGCGACCCAGCCCTCCGAGCAGGTCCTCGACGCGCTCGCCCGCGTCCTCGGCCTGGACGAGACCGAACGCGGGCACCTCGACCGGCTCGCCCGGCAGCGCCGCCGCCGCACGAAGGCGCCGGTGGGGCGGGTCCGGCCGGAGCTGATGCGCGTCCTCGACCTGGTCGCGGACGCGCCCGCGATGATCGTGGACCACCGCCTGGACGTGCTCGCCGGGAACCGCCTCGCCAGGGTTCTCCTGGGCCGGCCGATGCCGGGGCTGAACACCGCCCGGCACATCTTCCTCGAAGAGTCCGAGCGCGGCCTGTACGCGGACTGGGAGGGCTGCACCCTCGACGTGGTCGGGCACCTCCGCCTGGCCGCCGGCAAGTACCCCGAGGACCCCCGGCTGGCCTCGCTCGTCGGCGAACTGGCCATGGGCAGCGAGCGCTTCCGCCGCCTCTGGGCGCGCGCCGACGTACGCGCCCGCACCCACGGGCGCAAGGTCTACCGGCACCCGCTGGTCGGGCTTCTCGAACTGCACCAGGAGAACTTCGCGCTGCCGGACCAGTCCGGCATGGAGCTGCTGGTGCTGTCGGCGGCCCCCGGCAGCCCGGCGGAGGACGGGCTGCGCCTGCTCGCCGGCCTGGCCGCGGACAGCGGTGACGCGCAGCCCGCGGTGGACGCCGACCTGCGCGAGTAACCCGACGTGCCTGACGGGCGGCGCGGCGATACCGGCGCCGGGCGGGTCCGGCCCGCGGGCGAGCCGCGCCCGGGGCGCCCGCCTTACGCCGGAGGTAATCGCCCCGGCCCGGCCCCCCGGGTGACCATGCGTATCCCGCCGCGCCGACGAGTGGCGCGGGTGCCAGGACGGAGAGACCCCATGGACACGCGCGCCGTTGTCGAGGAACTGCTGCGGAGGATCGGCGGCGGGGACCCCGAGCACATCGCCGAGCTGTACGCCGAGCACGGCGACTGGAAGCTGAATTGGCCGGACGCCGAACACGGCCGCCCCGCGACGCCGTGGATCCGGCACCGGTCCACCCGGGCCGACGCCGCCGCCCACTTCCGCGAGATCGCCGAGCACCACGTGCCGGAAGCCGCGGCGACCACCGTGGAGCACCTCCTCGTCGACGGCGACGACGCGGTCGTGCTCGGCGAGATCCGCCAGACCGCCCGGTCCACGGGGCGCGCGTACCGTGCCCGGTTCGCTCTTCGGCTCACCGTCGAAGACGGCCTGGTCACCCGGCACCACGTCTACGAGGACAGCCTCGCCGTCGCCCAGGCGTTCGAGACGGGGCACGCCTGAGGAGGCCCCCGGCGGCTACCGGCCGGCCGGCGGCCCGTCCAGCGGCGTGAGCAGGACGACGGGGATCTCGCGGGCCGTCTGCTCCGCGTACTCGGCGTAGAGCGGGAAGATGTCCACCATCTGCTCCCACAGGGGCGCGCGCTCGGCCGCCGACGCGACCCGCGCACGCGCGGTGAACCGCCGGGTGCCGGCCTGCACCCCGACGCGCGGCTCGGCGACGAGGTTCGTGCACCACGCCGGATCCGCGTCGGCGCCGCCCTTCGAGGCGACGACGACGTACGAGCCGCCCGACGTCCCGTAGATCAGGCAGGTGCGGCGCGGCGTGCCGGTCCGGCGTCCGGTGGTGGCGAGCACCAGGGTCCGTACGCCGTCGCGCTCGTGGCCTTCGGTGCCGCCCGAGGCGAGGTAGGTGCGGGCGTGCTCGGCGACCCAGTCCCACTGCGAGTCGGTGGCGCGGTCGAGGTCTGCGGCGGTGGCCATGGCGGCGGTCCTTCCGGTACGTGACGCGGCCCCGCTGGCCGCGTCCGCCCCGGGGACGGAGCCGCGTTGCCGTTCTCGACATCCGGACGCCGGCTTTCTCCGCGCCGCCGGGCCGGGCGGCGCTTCGGCGTCCGCCGGAGGCGGTACGGGCCGTCCGCGGGCCCGGGTCGGCGCCGGCGCCGCGCGGCCTGACTGCCGGGTTCGGCGCCGCGGACCGCGAGCCCTTCGACGTGCCGAGCCTCGTCGGCGCGTGCGGCGAGCGCGCCCGCCCGCGCGCCCCCGGCCGGGCACGGCGCAGCCGGCCGGCGCCTCACGGCTCCTTCGTCATCGACTCCAGGGCGCGGCGGGTCGCCGGACCGTAGACACCGGGTTCGTCGCCCTCGATGTCTTCGCTCTGCTGGAAGTCCTCGACCTCCTCCCGGGTGATGAAGCCGTACTCGCCTTCGGGATCACGAAAGAAGCGGTCGTAGCCGGCCTCGTTGAGGCGCTTCTGCAGCTCGACGACCTCGTCGCCGCTGTCGCCCTCGCGCAGGGTCGGGGGCGGGGCGGGCTCGTCGCGGCCGCCGGGGGTGGTGCCGGAGGTGGGGTCGTCCGCGTCGGTGGGGTCCGCGGCGGGCGGGGCGGCGGTGACCTGACCGGCCTCGCTGCGCCGGGTGGTCTCCGCGCCCGGGTCGTCCGCCCCGGTGCCGGGGCTGCCGGAGGCGGTCGCGCTGGGCCCGGCGCCGTCGCCGTCGCCCTCGCCGTCGCCGTCCTCGGGGGAGGCGGACGTGCCGTCGCCGTGCGACTCCTCGGGGGCCGGCTTCGTGCCGCCGCCGGTGGGTACGGCGGTGATCGTGTCCGGCCGCGGTACGGCGCGGTCCCCGCCCCCGTCGTCCGTGAACAGCCCGGAGCCGAGGAGCCCGACGCTGAGCGCCGCCACGACGCCGCCGACCGTGAGGACGAGGGCCATCCGGCGGCGCCGGCGCACGGCACGGGGGTGGCGGGGGTGGTCCGGCGGCCGGTGCCGGTGGCGGAGGCCGCCCGTGTCGTACGGGTCCCGCGCGGCGCGGTCGTCGGCGAAGAGGCCCAGGTCGGCGTCCGCGGGCCCGCCGGGTGCCGCACCGACGGGATGCGTGCCCGGGGCCGCTGCGTCCAGGGCTTGCGCGTCCAGAGCCTGCGTGTCCAGAGCCTGCGTGTCCACGGCCCGCGCGTCCACGGCGTCGCCGCTCCACGCGCCGACGTACTCCCCGTCCACCGCCCACGTGTCCGCGCCGTCCGCGCCGTCCGGGCGCACCGGCGCCTCCCCGTACGGCACCGGCAGCCCGTCCCCCGCCTCCGCCGCCGCCTCCTCCCGCTCCCGCGGGTGCACCGGACCCGGCGCCTGCATGACGTACGGCCGCACCAACCGCCTCTCCCGCCCCGGCGCCCCCGCCGCGCCGCAGGCACAACCCTGCCCGCCCTGTTCCTGGGGCGGCTCACCGCACGTATCGCATGCGCGAGGTATCACCGTGCTTCCCCTCCTCTGGGATGCAGGCGATTATGCAGACCCCGCGGCACCCCGCGCACCGCACCCCGGCCCCATCCGGCCCGGGCGGACCGCCCCGGCGGGCCGTATCGGCGTATCCGGGCGACTATGAGGCAAACGAGCGTCGCCCACGCCCGCCCGCCGAGGGGAGCCGCGCATGTCCCAGGGCGCCAGCGCCCCGCCCGCGGCCGGGGTGCCCGGCCAGGGCCTCCCCCGCCGCACCGTGCTCCTCTCCATGGGCGCGCTGCTGTCCGGCATGCTCCTGGCCGCCCTCGACCAGACCATCGTCGCCACCGCCCTGCCCACCATCGTCAGCGACCTCGGCGGCATGGAGCACCTGTCGTGGGTGGTCACGGCGTACCTCCTCGCCGCCACCGCGGGCACCCCGCTCTGGGGCAAGCTGGGCGACCAGTACGGCCGGAAAAAGCTCTTCCAGACGGCGATCGTCATCTTCCTCGCCGGCTCCGCGCTCTGCGGTGTCGCGCAGGACATGGGCCAGCTCATCGGCTTCCGCGCGCTTCAGGGCGTGGGCGGCGGCGGCCTGATGTCGCTGGCGATGGCCATCGTCGGCGACATCGTCCCGCCCCGCGAACGCGGCCGCTACCAGGGCCTGTTCGGCGCGGTCTTCGGCGCCACCAGCGTCCTCGGCCCGCTCCTCGGCGGCGTCTTCACCCAGCACCTCAGCTGGCGCTGGGTGTTCTACATCAACCTGCCCATCGGCCTCGGCGCGCTCGCGGTCATCGCCGTCGTCCTGCACCTCCCCCGCCGCGCCACCCGCCACCGCATCGACTACCTCGGCACCGCCCTCATCGCCTCCGTCGCGATCTGCCTCGTCGGCGTCACCTCCCTCGGCGGTACGACCTGGGCGTGGGGCTCCTGGCCGGTCGCCGCCACCGGGCTGCTGGCGGTCGCGCTGCTCACCGCGTTCGTGCGGGTGGAGCGGCGGGCGGCGGAGCCCGTCATCCCGCTGAAGCTCTTCGGCATCCGCACGTTCACGCTCTGCTCGGTGATCGGGTTCGTCGTCGGCTTCGCGATGTTCGGCGCGATGACGTACCTGCCGACCTTCCTCCAGGTCGTCCGCGACGTGTCCCCGACCACCTCCGGCCTGCACATGCTGCCGATGGTCGCCGGGGTGCTCCTCGCCTCCACCGGCTCCGGCCAGCTCATCAGCCGCACCGGCCGCTGGAAGGTCTTCCCGGTGCTGGGCACCGCCGTCACCACCGTCGGCCTGCTCCTCCTGCACCGCATGCGCGCGGACACGGACACCTGGGAGCTGAGCACGTACTTCTTCGTCTTCGGCTTCGGCCTCGGCCTGGTCATCCAGGTGCTCGTGCTGGCCGTGCAGAACGCCGTGCCGTACCGCGACCTGGGCGTCGCCACCTCCGGCGCCACCTTCTTCCGCTCCATCGGCGCCTCCTTCGGCGTCGCCGTCTTCGGCACGGTCTTCACCGGCCGGCTGCGCCACAAGCTGGAGGACGGGCTGAGCGGCGTGCCGCTGCCGCCGGGCCTGAGCCTCGACACGCTGGAGTCCGACCCCCGCTCCCTCGCCCGGCTGCCGGCCTCGCTGCGGCCGCGGGTGGTGGACGCGTACGCGACGTCGATCACCGACGTCTTCCTCTACGCCGCGCCCGTCGCGCTGGTCGCGTTCGTCGTCGCGCTGTTCCTGCGCGAGGACCCGCTGCGCGGGACCGTCACCGTGCCGGACGGCAGCGAGACGGTGGCGACCAACCCCGTGGAGCGCTCGCCCCGCGACGAGGTGTGCCGCGCGCTGAGCGCGCTCAGCACCCGGGAGGGGCGGCGGGAGCTGTACGCGGACATCACCCGGCGGGCCGGGCTCGACCTGCGGCCGGCGTCGAGCTGGCTGCTGCTGCGCGTCCGGCGGTACGCGGACACCGAGCCGGTGGCGCTGGCGGAGTCCACCGGCCTGCCGCTGCGGGTGGTCTCCGCCGCGGCGCGGGAGCTGGAGGAGCGGGGGCTCGTGCGGCGCGAGGGGCTGCCGCTGGTGTGTACGGCGGAGGGGACGCGGCTCGCGGAGCGGCTGGCGGCGGCGCGGCGGGCGGAGCTCGCGGAGCTGCTGGGCGACTGGTGGACGCCGGACCGGCCGACGGACCTGACGGACCTGGTCGAGCAGCTGTCGGCGGAGCTGTGCGGGTCGGACGCCGAGGCGCCGGACGCGGCGGCGGTGGAAAAGGGCCCGCCCGGCGGCCAATTCCCCGGACCCGGGCGCGGCCGGGGCGCGTAGCGCGCGTGACGGCGGGTGACCGACCGCTCAGGAGTGACGCAGATTACATCTGATCCCCCCGAGCGATTTCCCCCGATGCGCCAGGCGTACGCTGTGACCCGCCCGGCGCAGTCGTCCGTGGCAGACGGCCCGGGTGTGACTGCCGGGGAAAGACGGGGAACGGGGAACCGTGGAGTTTGTGGGGTCACTGAGCGGTACCCCGTGGATGTACGCGATCGTTGCCACCTCGGTCCTCCTCGACGTCTTCCTCCCGCTGCTGCCCAGCGGCGCGCTGGTCATAATGGCCGCCACCGCCGCGGCCGGCACCACCACCGCCGCCGACGCCGTACGCAACGGCGCCACCCTGCCCGCCGCCGGCCACCTCGCCGAGCTGCTCGCCCTGATGCTCTGCGCCGCGACCGCCTCCGTGCTCGGCGACATGCTCGCGTTCCGGCTGGCCAGCAGGGGCCGCGACAGGTTCGCCAACTCCCGCTACCTGGCCCGCGCGCAGGAGCGCCTCGGCCACCACCTCCACGGCCGGCGCGGCGGCGGGATCGTCGTGCTGGCCCGGTTCGCGCCCGCGGGGCGCAGCCTGGTGAGCCTGGGCGCGGGCGCGATGCACCGGCGGGTACGGGAGTTCCTGCCGTGGTCCGCGCTCGCGGGGCTGCTGTGGGCCGCGTACGGCGTGACGCTGGGGTACTTCGGCAGCCGCTGGCTGGGCGCGGGGTGGCTGGCGACGGGTGTGTCGGTGCTGGCGCTGTTCGCCGCCGGGCTGGGCGCCGCGTACCTGGTGCGCAGGCCGCGCCCGCACCCGACGGCACCGGCCGCGGCCCCGCCGGCGAACCCGGCCCCGGCCCCGAACTCGGCCCCGGCCTCCGACTGAGGCGGCCGCCCGGGGGTCAGCCGCGCAGGTAGTCGTCCACCTCCGCCGCGACCGCGCGGCTGTAGCGCTCCAGCCCCGGCGACTTCGCCGGGCACGGCCGCCCGCCCTCCGGGGTGGGGGCGAGGCAGAAGTGCAGCGGGTCGTCGTCGCGGTGCAGCTGCGCGGTGCCGCCGGGGCCGGTGCAGAGGCCGTCGGTGTTCCGCTCGTGCTCGTTGCACGGGAGGTACTGCGTCCACCGCCCGTCGTCGTCGCGCAGTTCGCGGCCGCCGTCGGCCAGCAGGTCGCCGGAGGCGTCGGCCTGCTGCTCGTAGAGCGCGTTGACCCGGTCGATCCGGTCCGGGTGCAGCGCGTCCGGCGGCTGCTGCACCCACACGAGCCGGGGCCGCGGCACGTCCGCCTCGCGCGCGGCGGCGGCGACCTGGCTGGTGAGAGCGCGCAGGTCGGCGGCGTAGCGCTCGTAGTACTCGGGCGTCCCCCACTCGACGCCCTCCATGCAGGGCGTGTAGCCCCAGGTGTTGCCCCAGAACTGCAGCACGATCACGCCCGGTTCGCGCTCCTTCACCAGCGCCGCGGCCTTGTTCCCGGCCTTCACGAGCGAGCGCCCGGGGCGGCCCTGGAGGTAGTCGCAGACGGTCACGCCGGCGACCGGTTCGCTGGTGTACGAGTCGACGCGGGCGGAGCGCTCCAGCCGGGCGCCGAGGATGTCCTGCGCCTCCATGGCGAGGGAGTCGCCGAGGTAGAGCACGTCCTGCGGCTCCCGCGGCGCGGCGCCGCCGTCGCCGCCGCTCTGCCCCGCCTGCTCGGAGCCGGACGGGAGCGGGTCGGGCGAGGCGAGCCGGGAGCGGCCGGGGGCCTGGTCCCGTACGGCGTCGTCGACGGTGTCGCCGTCGTCGGACCGCGACACCGCGCCCCAGCCGACGGCCACGGCCACCAGCAGCACGGCGAGCACGGGTGCCGCCCAGCGCTTCGCGTCCATCGGGACCTCCGCCATCCGGTTGACAACTGGCCAGTAGGTTAGGGAGTGGACCGCCCCCGGGTCGAGGCCCTTCGGCCCCTTCCCCGGCCCCGGGGCGCCGGGGGCGGGCCGGGGCCGGGCGGTCCAGTGGGGTGCGAGTGGCCCCGGACCTGCGCGGGGCGGGACCGTAGCGTACGCGTCGCGTGACCGTCTTCCCTTCGTACGTTACGGAGCCACCCGTGCACCCAGCGCTCGCCGCCGACCTCGACCGCTTCGACCAGCTCCTCGACGCCGCCCGCGACCGCGCCGTGGCCGCCCTCCGCGGGCTCGCCGACCGCCCGGTCGCCGCCCCCGCGCCGCACGCCACCACCCCGGCCGAGCCGCTGCCCGAGGACGGCGCCGGCGGCGCCGCCGCGCTCGCGCGCTTCGGCGAGCGCTGGGAACGGGGCCTCTCGGGCAGCGCGGGGCCGCGCTACCTCGGGTTCGTCACCGGCGGCGCGACGCCGGCGGCGGTGGCGGGCGACTGGCTGGTCGGCACGTACGACCAGAACGTGGTCTCCGACGGCGACTCCGCGGCCGCCGACCTGGAGCGGGAGACGATCGGCTGGCTGCGCGAGCTGTTCGGGCTGGGGCCGGAGCACACCGGCGCGCTCGTGTCCGGGGCCACCATGTCGAACGCCACCGGGCTCGCCGTGGCCCGGGAGTGGCTGGGCGAACGGCTCGGCGTCTCCGTCGCCGACGCCGGGGCGGCGGCGCTGGGCGAGGTCACCGTGCTGTCGGGCGCGGCGCACTCCAGCGTCACCAAGGCGCTGTCGCTCCTCGGCCTCGGCCGCGGCGCGCTGCGCGAACTGCCGCTGCTCCCCGGCCGCGAGGCCGTGGACGTCGACGGGCTGGCCGCCGCGCTCGCGGAGCTGGACGGGCGGCCCGCGGTCGTCGTGGCGAACAGCGGGACGGTCAACACCGTCGACTTCGACGACCTGCGCGCCATCGCCGCGCTGCGCGCGCGGTACCCGTTCTGGCTGCACGTGGACGCCGCGTTCGGCGCGTTCGCGGCGCTCTCGCCGGCGCACGCGCACCTGGTGGCCGGGCTGGACGAGGCCGACTCGGTCTGCGTGGACCTGCACAAGTGGCTGAACGTCCCGTACGACGCGGCGGTGCAGTTCACCCGCCGCCGCGACCTCCAGGTGCGGGTCTTCCGCAACGCCGCCGCCTACCTGGCGCCACCGGACGGCACCGACCCGGACTTCGTCCACCTGACGCCGGAGAACTCCCGCCGGCTGCGCGCCCTGCCCGCGTGGCTGACGCTGGCGGCGTACGGGCGGGCGGGGCACCGGGAGGTGGTGGAGCGGAACATCGCGCTGGCGCGGCGGTTCGGCGAGCGGGTCGCGAGCGGGGACGCGCTGCGGCTGCTGGCGCCGGTGCGGCTGAACGTCGTGTGCTTCACCCTGGCGGACGCGCCGACGCGGGAGCGGGTCGCGGCGGTGGCGGAGGCGGCCGCGGCGGGCGGGGAGGTGGTCGTGACGCCGACGGTGTACGGGGGGACGCCCGGGCTGCGGGCGGCGTTCAGCAACTGGCGGACGGGGCCGGAGGACGTGGACCGGGCGGCGGCGGCGCTGGCGGCGGCGGCCCGGGAGGCGGGGACGTAGGGGGAACGGGACGGGGGGAACGGGACGCAGGGGACGGGACGCAGCGGACGGGACGCAGGGGACGGGCGTTCCTCAGCCCGTTCCCACCTCCACCACCGTCCCCGGCCGCGCGACCTCCGTCGCCCCGTCGTACCCGCGCCGGGCGGCGGCGAGGGCCGCGGCCGGGTCGGCCTCCGGCCACACGTGCGTGAGCAGCAGCCGCTCCGCGCCCGCGCGGGCCGCGTGCTCGCCGGCCTGGCGGGCGCTGGACAGGTACGGCGCGTCCTCGGCCGGCACCTCCTCCGGGTACGTCGCCTCGGCGAGGAACAGGTCGGCGGCGCCGGCGAGTTCGGCGAGGGCGGGGGTCGGGCCGGTGTCGCCGGTGTAGGCGAGGACGCGGCCGCCCGCCGTCAGCCGCAGCCCGGCGTTGGTCACGTGGTGCGGCAGCGCCCGGGTGCCGACGCGGAACGGGCCGGTGGCGAACTCCGGCTCCGTCTCCGGATCGAACGCGCGCAGCTCGTACGCGCCCCGCAGCATCCCCGGCCGGTCCAGCGCCAGCACCGCGTCGAGCGCGCCCGCCGGGGCGTACAGCGGAAGCGGTGGCGACGGCGGGTCGGCGAGCGCGCGGGCGCGCAGGAGGGGGTTGAGGTCGGCGCAGTGGTCGGGGTGCCCGTGGGTGACGAGGACGGCGTCGACGTCGCCGGGGCGCAGGTGCCGCAGCAGCTGGGGGAACACCGCGTAGCCGGGGTCGACCAGCAGCCGGTGGCCGCCGTGCTCCACGAGGTAGCCGCTGCACGCGGCGTCCGCGGTGGGCCAGGCACCGCGGCCGCCGAGCACGGTGAGCTTCATGTGATCCCTCCCGCACGTCACCGTAGCGCACGGGCGGGCGGGGCCCTCACCAGGCGATGTGGACGAGGAACCACCCGGCGAAGCCGACCCAGGCCGCGACGAACACCGCCTTGCCCAGGGGCGTACGCACCCGGAACCAGTCCCGGGTGCGCTCCGACAGGGTGTCACCCTCCCGCGGCGTCCGCAGCGCGACGATCTCCACCACGGCGCCGACGGCGAGCAGCCCGCCCCAGACCCAGTCCGCCCCGCTCACGCGGGCCGCCCCGGCGCGGCATCGGGCGGCGGGACGGCGGCCGGGGCGGACGCGCCCGCCGCCGCCCGCGCGGGGTACTCCGGCGGCCGGGCCCAGCCCAGCAGCACCCCGGCGACCAGCCGCAGCGGCTTCCACTCCTGCTTCGCCGCCCACTCCTCCAGCGCCCGGAACACCGCGTAGTACACGGCGGTGACGAGCGCGCCGACGCCGGCCGTCACGGCCGTCGAGTCGGCGTCCACGCCGAAGGCGCCGACCGCGGTCA
This sequence comes from Streptomyces sp. MAR4 CNX-425, assembly GCF_048656465.1. Taxonomy (NCBI): domain Bacteria; kingdom Bacillati; phylum Actinomycetota; class Actinomycetes; order Kitasatosporales; family Streptomycetaceae; genus Streptomyces; species Streptomyces sp. MAR4 CNX-425. Next base: position 875,752 of record NZ_JBMDLF010000001.1, read on the forward strand.
CGACCCAGCCGACGAGCAGCGGAACCACGGTACGTAAAACGGAGATGTAGAGATTCACCATCAGATCCCCCGATCCGCGGCCACCCGGTAAAGCGGCCTTCCTGCCGGTGAGATGCCCGCCCGGCGGCCCCCCGAACCACCCCCGGCTCCCCGGCGCACTCCGGCAATGCAACATTCCACGGCGGCGCTTGCGCGGCACCCGTACCGGGGATGAAAGGGAAAGTACAAGGGAACCGGCCACCATCCCGTCCCGCCCCCCACTCGAAGGGACGAACGTTGACCATCAAGGGCATCGACGTCAGCTCGCACCAGTCGAGCAACTACCCCACGCGAGGCATGAACTTCGTCTTCGTCAAGGCGTCGGAAGGCCGCAGCTACGTCAACCCCAAGCAGGGCGCCCAGGCCGCACACGGCCGCGAGGCGGGCCTGGTGCTGGGGTTCTACCACTTCCTCTGGCCGGGCAACATCAAGGCGCAGGCGAAGTACTTCGTCGACAAGGCGAAGGAGAAACCGGGCGACATGCTCGCCTGCGACTGGGAACACACGAGCGACGGCACGGCCGCGAGCAACGGAGAGAAGGACGCGTTCATCCGCGAGGTCAAGCGGCTCCGGCCGCGCCACAAGGTGCTGCTCTACTGCAACCGCGACTTCTGGCTCAACCGCGACACCACCAGCTACGCCGGCGACGGCCTGTGGATCGCCCAGTACAACGGCGACCCGGGCAACCCGGACATCCAGGCGAAGTGGCGCTTCCACCAGTACACGTCGTCGCCGATCGACACGAACATAGGAAAGTTCAGCTCCGGTGCGGCGCTGCGGTCGTGGGCACGGGAGCGCTTCGACGGAAAGCCCACGGCGGCGGACCCGGAACCGGAGCCCGAGCACGAGACCGAGCCGGGAGCGTAGCGCCCGCGTCGCCCCGGCCGGGCGGCGGAAAAATCACATGCCCGTGCGAGAAAAACGCCGTTGCGGTGGATAGCGCCGCGAAGCGAAGCCCGGGTTACGCCCTTTCCCGGAGAAAGCCCCCGGGCGCCGGGCACGCGCGGCGCCCTTCGGGTCCCGGCAACCGGATACGGGCGGGAACCGGCGAAGCGCACGGCGGACGTTTCGAGAACGAGTAGTCGCAGGTATGAACTCCGTCGCCGCCACGCGGCCGACGGACTTCATCGCGTACGGAAAGGACCGGAAAGGCGCGCCCCTTCCCGACGTCGTGCGGCGCGGCCGGCGGATCCGGACCGCCGGCCGATGGGACCGCCGCACGATGGAGGCCCTCTCACCTCAATGAGCGCGTCGCACAGTCAGCCCCGGTCCTCCTGGAGCGTCACCATCTCGAAGAAGCCCCCTGCCTGGGTGATCAGCTCGTCGTAGGTGCCGGCTTCGGACACGCGGCCCTGGTCCAGGACGATGATGCGGTCGGCTGGGAGAAACCTGGGACCCTTCTGGGACGTCACCCGCCGAGGAGGCTGAGGACTGCCTGCTTGTAGACGGCGTACACGGTGGGGAGGTCGGCGAGGTGCGCGCGCTCGTCGACGCCGTGGAGCCCCTCGTACGGCAGCCCGAAACCGGCGATCGCGGGGATGCCCTTGCCGGCGAGCAGGTTGCCGATGTTCGACGGCCCCGCGGTCTTCGTCCGCACCGTCAGCCCGGCTGCCGCGGCGGCGTTCAGCAGGGCGGCAGCGGGCTGTTCATCGTCGGCCAGGCGGAACGGCGGCCACGCAGCAACAGGAGTGACGTCGGTGGGCGCCGGCACGGGCAGCTCCGCGTCGAGTTCGGCGACAGCCTTGCGGACGACAGTCTCTGCATCGTGTGAGTCGAAGCTCGGGGTGGTGCGCACGTCGACGTTGAGGTCGACGCGGTCGGGGGTGACGCTGAAGCCCTGGCCGCCGTGAAATGCGGTGATCGTGAGCTTCGGCGGCAGCGGGAACCCCGAGCCGGAGGGGGTGCCCGGGAGGTCGGCAGCGTCCAGGAGCTGCACCAGACGCGCGGCCCGCGAGATCGCGCTGATCACCGTCTTCCTGGACCCTGAGTGACCGGAGAGGGCGTGGACGGTCACGGCGGCACGCCATAGGCCGCGGCCGCCGACGACGACCTCGTCCAGGCCCGGATAGCCGATCATCACCCCGGCCGGACGGACCGCGGCCTCGTCGGCGAGGTAGGCACGGGCGCCGCCGAAGACGCCGGTGTGCTCGTCGACGTCCAGGAGCACGGCGAGGCCGCCGGCCAACTCGGCGGCGCGGGGCGCGAGGTCGGCGGCGATGTGACAGAACAGCGCGGCGGCGAGCTTGGAGTCCGCGGAGCCCCGGCCGCGAAGCCAGCCGTCCACTACATCACCGGCCGCGGGCGGGAACGACCACGCAGCCTCATCGCCGTACGGCGCCGTATCGACACAGGCGTCCAGCGTCCACCACGCTCCCGGCCGCCCCCCGGTGATCTCCACCAGCAGCCCCACCAGGCCACCCGCGTCGTCGTGCAGCCGCCGGCAGGGCAGATCGCGGGCGGCGAGCCAGTCCTCCATCACCGTCAGGGCCGGCCCGTAGCCGTCGATCCCCGCCCGGCTCGGCCGCCGGATCAGCTCCTGCGCCAGCTCTACTACGGACGCCGTACGAACCTCATCGACCACGTTTCCCCCTGCCCTAGTTGTGCCGGACCGGCAGCGCGCGGACGGCATCGGCCGTCTCCACCGGCCTCGCCGAGGCACACACCTCGCGCCCATGATGAACCAGACCCACCGCCGCTTCGCGGCCGAGTAACACGCCGCAGTCGAACGCCTCTGCACCGTGGAAAGATGGCAGGGGTACCACCGCCGAGGTCTCCGAGGCCACGAAGAAGCGCTCCAGCGCCGCCGCCTGTTCGACCATCCCGATGTGGAGCGTCTTGACGCCGCGGCGCCGCGCGGAGGGGTCTCGCAGGTCCAGCAGCCGCAGCAGGTGATCAGCCAGCGCCTGGTGCCGGGGCGGCCCGTACAGCACGCGGTAGTGGACGAGGTCCGGCTGCTGCGCGACGGCCGTCTCGATCGACGCGAGATACGCCTTCTCCCGCGAGCGGGAGCCGGTGACGACGAGTTGCTCGCGCGCGCCGGCGACGACGTCGACCATCGCCTCGACCAGATCGGTCCACCGGGTGAGAACCCTGACCACCACGGCGGTGCCGGTCGTCTCCAAGACGCTGGTGGCCGCGCCGTCCTGGTGGGCGAACAGCACCTCGGGACGCTCGCGGTACAAGGTACACAGCCCGGCCCGGTTCCGTTTGCCCGTACGACGCCGGCCGGACTCCCACGCACTCATCAAGCTCGCGTCAGTCGCCCCGCCCGTGATCGCGTTCAGCGCGTCGGCGGCCTCCTCCAAGGTCATGTTCCGCGCCGCGCGGGCCCGTTTCAGTGCAGAGTCCTGACCATCAACCCCGGTCACGAACACCACCGCCTACCCATCCCGCTGACGTGTGTGCCCCCGGTCTCCCCCGCCGGGGTGAAGTCCGTCCGGCAGAGAACCGTGCCGCAGCCACCCGCGCAGGGTGCGCTGGGCTGTCCGGCACCGTCGGCCATGATGATCTACTTCCTTTCTCCCTAGCCGTGGGGTGTGCCCCGCCCGTAAGTACCAGCCGGGCGGGGCACCACCGCCCGGGCCATGGCTCCCGGGCGGGATGGCGGCCGGTGCTCACTCGGCCGCTCTCTTCCCGCCGGCACCACCCGGCGGGGGCGCCCGCTGTCCCGGAGGGCGCGCCTCTGGCGTCCATCGAGCGAAGACCAGCTCATGGGTCAGGTTGACGGGGTGTGTTGCGGGTTGTCGCGCCAGGGGGTGTGGATGCCATGGATGTCAACGGTCAGGCCATAGCGGTCGATGGAGGGCCGGCCGTCACTGATCCACCGGTCGACTGCCTCTTCCACCTCATGCCACAGCGACCGGCTGCCGTCTTGGCAGACCAATCCCGGCCCGCCGTCCTCGATCCAGGCAGCCTGTGCCCATGAGCGATCGGTCAGGCTGTAGAACCTGATGACGAGGCGCCCGTCCTTCGGATGGCGGCGCACGGTGTGCGCGACGTCTGGACGAAGCAGCCCAAGGATGAACGAGAGGGGACCGATCAGGTCCCCGGGTCCGCGGTCCGTAGCCGACTGGCGGATCGTGGTGGGCCATCCCCGCGCTGTGTAGTCGGCGTGCCGGGGCCAGCTCCACAGGTCCCGGGTATCCATGACCTCTGTGCACCGCAGGAATAGGCCGCTCGCGCTCTTGCCGTCCTCGGCGACTACGAGCTTCACCAGTCCGTGGTGGGGGCCGTACACGCCGCGCCACGGGGCCAGGATGATCCCGCCGGGCCTGGCCTGTTCGATCCACGCGGCGGGAATTGTGTGGAGCCCGCGGCTCGCGATGATGCGGTCGTACGGGGCGCCGATGGGGTCGCCCTCCAGTAGGTCGCGCTCCAGCACGGTGGGAAACAGCCGGGCCTCGGCCAGCTTGCGCTGAGCACGGGTGACCACCTGCCGGTCCACATCGACGGTGACTAGGGACTCGGAGCCGAGTCGGTGGGCGAGCAGCCCGGCAGTCCACCCCACCCCGGTACCGACTTCCAGCACCCGCGCGCCAGGATCCACGTCGAGGTCCCTGAGCATCGACATCACCAGCGACGGCGGCGGAGCCACGCTGACGGGTATCGCACTCCGGGCGTTGTCGTCCCACTTCGTCACGATCGGAACGTCCGCGTCGGCGTAGCGCTGCCAGCGCGGACGTCCGGCGTAGCGGTCGGCGCGGACCGGTCGTCGCTTGGCGGGGTCGACCGGCCACATCAGCGGTGGCAGGAAGCGGGAGCGGTCGACTGCTGCGAAGGCCGGGCTCCAACTGCTGTCCATCGTCCGGGCCTCGAACAGGTCGCGGCCCAACTCGTGCCAGCCGCGCCGTAAAACAACGCGGGGTGCTGCTTTCCTGGTGGGCTCGGTCAACTTCATGATCCCTTCGTCAGGTCAGACTTGCCGGGGCGCCGGGGATCGCTGGCCCGGCGCCCCGGCGCCCCGCTGCGCGGGGCCGCGTCCACCGACCCAGTGGACGCGCTCGGGGCGCCCCGGCCGCGTGACGCAGCTGGGCCGGGGCGGTGTGGAGTTCAGAGGGTGGGTGGGTCCGCCGGGTTCACCACAGCGTCTCTTCCGGTTGCTGCTCGGGGTGCCCGGGCATCCCCGGAGGCACGGCGGCGGCTTGCAGCTCGGCGAAGGAGCTGTATCGCTCGGCGAGGTGGAGGAGCAGCCGGGCGGTGGCGTGAGCGTCGTAGTCGGCGCGATGCCGGGTGCCGGGGATGTCGGACAGGTCGATGCCGGTCCGTACAAGGAGCGTGTCGAGGCTGTAGGCCGATCGGCGGGGGGCTGTGTGCTTGGCCAGTCGGAGGGTGTCGATGACGCCGGCGGGCTGCCAGCCAGGGAGGTGGCTGCCGAGAACGCGGTATTCCACGGACGCGCTGTGCGCCGCGATCCAGGCGCCGTCCAGGGTGCGGTGCACCTCGTCGGCGATCTCGGGCCAGGCGGGGGCGTCGGCGGTCATCTGGTTGGTGATGCCGTGGATGCGGCTGATGCGGGCCGGGATCGGGGTCGGCGGGCGGATGAGCCACTGGCGGATCTGGTCCGGCCGGGGCCGGCCATCGGTAAGGGGGACGGCCGCGATCTCGACCAGGTCCGGGGGGTTGGCGCCGTTGCCCTCCACGTCGACCACGTACAGCGGGGAGGGCCAGTCGGAGAACGTCACGGAGCCCTGCCCTCCTCGGGCCATCCCGTGTCGGCGCGGCCGTGCTGGAGGAAGGAGCGCGGCTGCTCGCTCAGACCCTGCACGAGCACGGCCCGGTCGGTGACCTGGGCGGGCCCGGTCACGCAGAGGGCGCAGGCGTCTGCCTCGGCGGTGGCCGGGTCGGGCGCGAGGTGCCCGGCGAGCCGGCGGGCGGCAGCGATGTCGTTGAGGCCCGGGACGACGGGGCGCCAGTACAGCGCTGTGCGCCGGCTGCCGAGGGGTAAGGAACAGCTCATTCTGTGGCCTCCAGAGGTCCGTTGGTCGGGTCGGTCGTGGCTCCTCAGGGCCGCCCCGGTCCACTCGGGGCGCCTGAGGGGGTGGCCCCGGCCGCGTCGGGGGAGAGCACGGCCGGGGCTGATGGGGATCGCCCGCCACGGTGGCGGCGAGCGTCTTGCGGTGCCCCGCCCGCCGGAGCCGGCGCGACGGCGGGCGGGGCCGTATGCAAATGACGGCCAGGGGACGGGAGTCAGTCCTAGGTGCGCCCGGCGGCCAGCATGCGGGCGAGTGACGCGGCGATGGTCAGCCGTGGCAGTTCGCATTGCAGCCAGTCGTGCTGGCCAGCCGGATTCAGGTCCACCAGCCACCAGCAGCCGTCCCCGTCGACCAAGAGATCCAAAGCGGCGTAGACGAGGTGGTAATGGTCCATCAGCCCACGTACGCCTGCCCGTACTGCCTCGGGCACCGAGGTGTAGCTGTAGGTCAGGGCCGCGTAGTCGGCACGGAAGTCCGCGCGCGCGGCCGGGCTGTGTGCGTCAATTCGCGCCGCGTGCATCTGGTGACCGACGACGACGAGACGAACCTCGTGGTCCTTGATGATGGTGTGCTGTAGCTGATGTGCGGCCAGGGTGAGGGAGTCATCGAGCTGGGATGCTTCGACCGGGGTGGTGAGCAGTTCCCGGTGCATGCCGTCTGGGTGGGTGATCCTCGGGCTTTCCAGGGACTTGAGTGAGACCCCTGTTGAGTTCTTGGCGAAGAAGCGTGCACCGCTGAGATGGTTGCCGATCCAGGTGGGCGGAACCGCCAGGCCGCAGTGTTGGGCGACGGTCAGCACGTGGGGTTTTCGCTGCGCAGACCGGGAATCACGAGGGTGGTTGACGTGCAGGCAGTCCAGCGAGCCGAGCACCCCGGTCAGCGCAACGGTCGATTCGCGGCCTACCCAGTCGGCGTCCGCGCGCTGAAGACCTTCGGGTGCACCGGCGGGCTTCGGGTGCCACCAGTAGATCGCCCCGATCTCCTCCAGCCGGACCTCGCGCCCGTGTGCGTGCAGCGTGCCGTGCCAGCCGGTGTGGTCGAGCGTGGCGTCGAGCTGGACGTGCTGGGGGAAGTCGGCGAGGTCGAAGCGGATCACCGGCACGTTCATCTTGGCTAGGTGCAGGATGACCCGGTCAGCTGTCACGTCGCCTTGGGTGGTGATCACGCAGACCGGGCGGGCCCGCCCGGTCTGCGTGAGGTCGCTCTGTTTCACCACAGGTCTTGGGACTCCGACTCGTTGGGCACGCCGATATCTTCGTTGGGCCTGCTGGTCATGGTGATGGCGCTGGTGGTCTCGGTCTGCGGGGTGCCGTCGGGCATCACGCTGACCTGACGGTCCCGGTCGTACACGACTGCCACGGCACCGCGCGCGGGCGGGGTGGCGGGCGGGTTCCTTGTGACCGAGAGCTGGAGCGCCAGGGGCGCCGGTGTCGGCGATGCGGTCAGGTACACGATGAATCCTCCAATTGCCTGCGACTGCCTGAGGCGGAGCTGCGTCTGTTGATCAAGCGGGCGCGCCCGGGGTGCCCCGGCCGCGTTCGGGGGAGACCACGGCCGGGGCTGATGGGGACCGCCCGCCGTGCCGGCGGCGGACGTCTACGCCCGCCCGCGGGGTCTGGGCGGGCGGCCGCGCCCGGGGGCTCCATGTCGCCGCCCCGCCCCGGACGCGCGAGTTCAGTGGGCGGGGTGTCTGCGGATGAGGACGTGGATGGGGAGGAACACGGGCGGCGAGGGGGAGGTGCGGCGGGTCATGATCATCCCCGTTTCCTGGCGCACGGCGGGCAGATCATCCCGTACCGGCCGAACGGCCGCAGATCGGTTTTCCTGCCGCAGGCGCAGCGTGTGCCGCGCCGCCGCTCCGGTACGGGCTCGGGGAGCCGGTCGCTGTCCGGTACGGGCTTCTCGGGCCCCGCGCCGGCGCTCACGGCCGCCCCCGCAACGCCACCACCGCGGCGGCAATGTCCCGATCGGGGTCGCGGTCCATCTCCCCCGCGGTGGTGGCGCAGTACCCGCGGGCCTGCCGTACGGCGCGGCACAGGACCGCGCGGCGCTCGGGGTCCCGGCTGATGCGCTCCCACGAGTCGACCAGGCAGACCGCGGGTGCGGCGGCCTGCCGCATCGCGAGGGCGAGAGCAGCCCACTGGGGCCGCGGTGCGTCCGTCAGCGCATGGTCCCCGCGGTCCACCCACGTGCCCGCGACCGTCCACCCCTTCGCCGCGGCGTACCGGCGGCACCGGTCTGTCCGCTCGTCGAGGGCGGCGGTCGCCGTCGTGGCGTGCCGGTCGTAGATGAACGCCAGCGTGCGCGTGTCCGGGACCTCATCACGCTCGCTCAAGGCTGCCTCCCTCGTGAGCGCGGGTCTCGGTCGGCTCGCTTGGGACGACGGCGCGCGGTGGGATCACGCGTAGCAGCTCGCGGCGCAGGTCCGCTGTTCTCGTGCACCGCCGACCGCGGCTGGGGGCGATGAGCCAGTACGGGCCCGGTGGTGCCTCGCGATGCGAGGCCGGAAGCACGACGTGTGTCGCCAGGCTGAGCGCCGTCGTCAGCGGTACGTCCCATCCTGCGGTGGACTGAGGCGGAACGAGGAAGTAAAGCACCGGCGGAGCCGAGGCCGGATCAACGGCAACCGCACCCGGGCGGGTCAGCTTGTCGAGGGCGAAGAGCCCCGCATACCGGGGAACCTTGATCGCGTCCCACTCGACGCCTGCCGCGACGATGCTCGTGCATCCCGGCCCCGGTGTCACCGCTGCTCTGTGAAGACTGCGCATGGGGCAGACCGTATGAGCAGGCCGCGGTACGGACCCGAACTCCTGGTTCGGGTGAACTGCCGGTTCGGGTCAGGGCAGGAAGCCGAGCCGCTCGGCGAGCGCAGTCACCTGGCGCTGGTAGGTCGGCCGAACGCGCCGCTGCAGACCGATGATCATGTCGCGGGCGAGCAGGCTGCGCTGCAAGTCCTCTGGCGCCAGTTGCTCCAGGTCAAGGAGATGCACCAGTACGGAGGCGTCCTCCCGGCGGAGGTCGTAGCAGCGGGCGACGTCAAGGCCGAAGGTGAACCTCCTCTCGCGGGACGGCATGAGAGAGGTGTCGACCTGATCGGCGAGCCGCAAGCCATCGGCCGCTTCACCGGCCAGCATCTCGATGCTCAGGGCATGCAGGCCCACATTGGTGGGGCCGAAGACGGTCCACATCGGATTGCCTTCACCAGTTCGGTCTGCGAGCGGCGCGGCCTTGTCCTCCAGGCGCTGGCGGGCGTTCCACCATCGTTGCTGCATGGCATCGGCGACAACGGCGACGAGTTCCAGCGCGCCGCGCATCGCCGCGGCCTCGTCTGTTGCCGGTCCCTGCCGGAGTTCCTCGGCCGCATGCAGCGCGACTTCTTGGGCCTCATCAGCCGCGCCTGGCTGTGAGAGCAGCACGTGCCCCAGGTTCCACTGAGCGGCCGCGATGCGAATGGGGTCGTCGGCGTCCTCGGCAGCGCGGATGGCCCGGTCGGCGACCATCAGCGCGAGATCGAGCCGACCGTTGCGGCGGCAGTATGAGCGCAGCAGTCCGTACAAGTCCGCTGCGGTCCGCAGGACGTCGCGACGAGCGGCAGCGTCGTTGCCGGCGCGGTGGACGCGCGCGGCGTGCTCGACGTCGGCGACCAGCTCGGGTAAGACCTTGTCCGCCTCGGTGAAGCGTTCACGGCTGTCCTGCCACAACCGCCATGCGTCCTCAACTCGCTCGCGGAGCACGGCAGGTGACAGAGGCGGGCTGCTACGTGGCGGCCCGTAGCCCATCAGGGCCGCGGCCACGGATGGGCCCGCCGTCCCCGGGTTCGTGTTCTCCGACGCTGGCACACTCTCGTCGAGGAGGGCAGAGACCGGGACGCCGAGTTCAGTGGCTAGCCGGCCCAGGAGTTCAGTCGACGGAGTCTTCTTACCAGTCTCGATCAGCGACAGGTAGCGCTCGGTGATACCACACAGGCCAGCGATCACCGTCTGCTTGCGGTTGCCGTTCTTGCGCCGGTAGTAGCGGACAAGCTCACCGATCGCAGGGCCCGGCTTGTCCACGGCCCTCACCTCCCACCGCCAGCTTCGCGTCGGCACCAGCGGATGACGGCGGTTTGATTCCCCGTCCGTGGCGCCTCAACCCGTGAGATGTTGAGCCAGGCAGGCTACCGCAGTTTGAGGAGGCGCCCATGGCGCGGCTGGTCCTGTGGGACATCGACCACACCCTGATCGACACAGGCGGTGTCGGTCGTGAGCTGTCCGCTGCCGCGTTCCACGAGGTCACCGGCCAGGCGATGGAGAGACAGGCTAAGGTCGACGGCATCACCGAGTCGGTCATCTTCCGCGAGACCGCACGCCTGCACGGCCTTACCACCGATCGACGCACCTTTGAGCGCTTCGCACACGCACTCACCGAGCAGCACCTGAAGCGGGCCGGCGATCTACGCGAGCGGGGCCACGCGCTCGTCGGCGCTGCCACGGCCCTTGACGCCCTCGCCGCGGATCCCGCGCTGACGCAGTCGGTCGTGACGGGCAACGTGCGCGCGGTCGCCAAGATCAAGTTGCAGGTCTTCGGCCTGGACCGGCACATCCGTTGGGACTGCGGCGCGTACGGGGAGGAGCACGACGAGCGCGCCGACCTCGTCGGCCTGGCCCTGGAACGCGCCGACACAGCGGCCGCGGATGCGGTGCTGATCGGAGACACGCCGGCCGATGTCGGTGCCGGGAACCAGCAGGGTGTCCGGGTGCTCGCGGTGGCATCCGGCCGCAGCAACGAGGAGGAGCTGCGCCGGGCTGGGGCCGACATCGTGCTGTCGAGCCTGGAGGACTCGCGCCTCCTGGTGAAGCTGGTTCATGGGCGTGACGACGCAACCTGACACACTCGAACAGGTGAGCGAAGCCGCCGAGACGCGCCCCTGCCGCCCGGAGATGGGTCGACCACCGCGGGTCCGGATCTGCACCGCCCAGCCGGTCGACAGCAGCGGCGCACACGGAGCTGGCGGACACACCAGGACGGGTGAGGCTCCTCGTGCAGCGGACGTAAGCTCGAACTCATGCGCGACGCTGTGGAGGTTCCGCCGTGGCGCCCGGAGATGGGGCGCCCACCTACCCGCCTCGCGGCGCGCCGCAACTCCGGGTCCGTGTCGACGGCGCATGGCGGCACGCGCAGGGCTCCCGGCAGCCGATCTTGGCGGCGGTATCCAGACCTTCGGACGCACCTATCTGTGGGACCGCCGTACGATGATCGTCCTCCCCTCGGCGTGAGGTCAGATGCGGCCATCAGGGTTCAGTCCCGGGGGCGGCGACTCATGCAGGGTGGCCCGCTCGGCGAGGAGGAGCGCGAGCGGGCCGCCCTGGAGCAGAAACCGCCCGTCGCGGACGGCTTGCAGGGCAGCGTGCATAGGCCACCACATCAGCTTGAAGTCCGCTTCGCTCGGGGTGAGCTGCTGCGGGCCGCGGGTGAGGTCTTCGGCCAGGAAGAGGTCGACACGTGCCGTGTCGGCGAGGGTGATGGCGTACGAGCCGAGGTGTCGCCAGGTGGCGGCGGTGACGCCGGCCTCCTCACGCAGCTCGCGCCGCGCGCACTCCTCTGCCATCTCCGCATCCTCCCGGCGCCCGCCGGGCAGGAACAGGTACTCGCCTCCGTGCCGGGGGAACCGTGAGGTCAGCACGGCGATCTCGCCGGTGGTGTCTCGGGCCACGATGACGGAGGCGTCGCGCCGCGCTCCCGGGGCGGGTGGTGTGGTCATGGCCCGGGAGCGTAGCGGTCTATGGGGACAGAAATGCGGCGAACGGCACGTTGAGCACGGTGGGGTGGGCGATGCCACGGCCGTAGTAGCCGTCCTCGCCGAAGGCGTCGCCGTGGTCGGCGCACATGATGATCAGCCATCTCTCCTTGCTGGTGAGTCCATCGATGAGGCAGCCGAGGTGGCCGTCGGTGTAGGCGAGTGCGGCGGCCTGGGATGGCCAGGAGTCGTCACTGTCGCCGGTGTAGTGGCCGTGCGGCACGTGGGTGGCGCTGATGTTGACGAAGAGGAACAGCGGTCGGCGGGCGTGCTGCTCGGCGACGGTGAGGGCGTAGTCGACCTGGTGGCGTGTGGAGTCCGGCTCCGGTGAGCAGAACTCGCGTCGCCAGTGGTCCTCGTGGAACAGGTCGGGCAGGACCGACCCGAGGGGGGTCTCGCGCGAGAAGTAGGTGGTGCCGCCGATGCACACGGTGCGGTAGCCGTGCTGCGCGAGACCGGTCAGGAGATTCGGGGCGTCGAAGACGAACGTGCTCGGGTCGGGGGTCTTGAAGGCGGGCGGGCGGCATTCCCACAGGCGCGGCGGTTGCGTGGGCTGCGGGAGCTTGGGCAGGAAGCCGGAGAAGAAAGCCATGTGCGCGGGCAGCGTGAAGGTGCCCGGCGTGCGTCGTCCCTCCCATGTCCCGCCCGGGAGGATCTTGGCCAGGCGGGGGGTCTGGCCAGCGTGCAGGGCGGCGCGGGCGACGTCGTAGCGCAGGGAGTCAAGTGTGATGAACAGGATGTTGGTGCCGCTGCGGATGACGGCGGTGGCGTCGATCATGGTGTCTCCAGCAGGTCGCGGCGGTCGGTGATGCGGCCCTTGGCCTGGTCGTTGACGGGGATCGGCACCTGGTCCCTGGCGATCTTGTTGCGCACCGCGGCCCAGCCGGTTTCCTCCGTTACCGGCTGGCCGCCGGCGTCGTACAGGCGGATGGTGACGGTCCACCAGCCGTCGGCGTCGGCGGCGGCGGTGGTGGTCAGCAGCGCGCCGGGGATGCCACCGAGGGCCGCCATGGCGTGCAGGAGTTGCGCCTCGTCGGCGGCGCCGAGGTCGGCGACGTGGCAGCGGTAGTGCTGGGCGTTGATTGCCCCGCGGCAGAACCGGTCATGGAACACCGCCGTCGTGGGGTGTCCGTCGTGGGCCACGGCCATCTGCCGGGCGCTGCTGACCACGACGTAGCAGGCGGCGATCCACCAGGCCACGCCCTCGTGGATCTCACCAGGAAACGTGCCGGCGGCGCGGTCGTCCCGGATGACGGCGCCGGTGTCGATCGGGCTAAGCACGATCCCCCTCCAGGCGCTTGACGATGATGTCGACCAGCTCGTCCGGGCTGAGGTCGTCGGTGGGGAGCGCGACTGCGCTGGGGTCCTCGGCGGCTGCGGCCTGGAAGTTGTCCCGGAGGCGGGCCAGGCGGCCGGGAACGTCGAACAGGTCGGTGTCGTGCTGCTTCACGTCCGTCTTGGCGCCCATCCGGACCTTCAGCGAGCTGTCGGAGCCGGTCAGGTAGAACGTGGCGTCCGGCGTGGCGAGGTAGCCCCGGAAGGGGTCGATCAGCTCCTGCACTTGGTCCAGCTCTACGCGGTTGATGGCGGCGTGGCAGGCCACGACCGAGGAGGCGTACCGGTCGGCAACCACCGGGCCTTCGGCCAGGGCCCGGCGGACGACGTCGGAGACGTGTAGGAGACCGGAGAGGTAGAAGGCAAACTGCGGCAGCGGCCGAAGCCGGCGGTTGATCGCCTCGAAGCAGTCGGTGTGCGGGTCGGTGAGGGTGTGCACGGACGTGCCGCTAAGCCGTACGGCCAGCAGCCGGGCCAGCGTCGACTTCCCGACCCCGGAGACACCCTCCAGGACGACGAACGGGCCCCGGCGTTCGGCTTCCTCGGGCGCGTAGGGGGCACACCGCGGGGTCACAGGGTGCCCTCGGTGAAGGCGGAGACGTGTTCGGCCACGGCCGCGGGGATCGTTTCGGGGGCGGCCAGGAGCGTGCGGACGTCCATCCGTAAGTCCTCGCGCAGCAGGCAGGGCTGGATGCCGCCGGCGTGGTCCAGACGCAGAGCCCAGAAGCCCTCGATGCACTTGGCCCGCAGAGGGCAGGTGCCGCACTGACCGACGTGGTGGCGCCCAAGTTCGCGGTGGATGACGTCGATCTCGATGCCGTCGACGCGGAAGATCCTCCGCCCCTGGCCGACCCCGGAAACCTCGGTGTCCTCGTCCCGGGTCAGGGTGCGCAAGTGGTCGATGATGCCCTGGGCGCCGATGGCGGAGGACTTGCGGTCGGCGTTGAAGTCGGTGTCGACCAGCTCGATGAACTGCACCGGCAGCCGGCGCTCCAGCGCGAAGGCGAGGATGTCGTGCAGCTCGTGGGCGTTCTCGCGCTGAACCAACGTGTTCAGCTCCACCTGCTCGCACACCTCGCGGGCAGCCTCGATGCCGTCCAGGACGGTCGCGAGGGGGGACCGGGTCTGGGCGATGGCCCGGAAGGATTCGTCGGAGAAGTAGTGCAGCGACACCTTCACCTTGTCCAGGCCAGTGGTCGCCAGCCAGTCCTGGTGGCGGCGGACCAGCATCCCGTTGGTGATGAGCGTGTAGGACACGTCCGGCGCGCGCACCGGGAGCCGCGTGAGCACGGGCTGCGCCAGCGGCGACGCGAGCGGCTCTCCCCCGGTGAAGTACACCCGCTTGAGCCCTGCGCCGATCAGCTCGCGCAGGACGTTGACGTAGTCGTCGGCGGCCAGTTCCCGGGATCGCGGCTCGGCGTCGCGGTTCAGGTGGGTGAAGGGCGGCGGCACATCGCCCTCGTTGTGACAGAACCAGCACTTCAGGTTACACACGGGGGTCAGCGAGACTCGCAACTGTCCGCGCAGAGTGGCGAAGTTGCGCAGCGCGGTCCAGTCCACCGCAGTCGCTGAGGTCGTTGGGACCGGAAGGGTCATGACCTGCTCCTTCGTTCGCCTCGTACGGCTCGCCAGCGTGGGTGATGCGCTCCGAGCGGGGGCCGGGCCGGGGAGGCAGGAACGTCCCCGCCCGGAGCACGCTATGGGGGATGCGAGGGGCATCTCGGCGGCGTGAAATCCACTCAACGGCATGACACGGAAGGCCACGAGGACCCACGATGTAACCCCGTGTAGTCCTCTGTAACCCAGGGGGGCAGTGGTCATGGCGACGGAGCCGCTGGCGTACCTGATCCGCCAGGCGTGCGAGGAACGCGGCTGGGGCCCCACGAAGCTCGCCAGGGAACTCGGCATAGCGGCTGGCCGCGGGCCGCAGGGCATGGCGCGCCAGTACGCCCGCAAGCTGCTCGCCGGGGAGCGGGCGCCGGGCGAATTGTGGATGCCAGCCGTCACCCGCGTCCTGGGGATCACCCCTCCGGACGACCTTTCCCGCGGACCAGAAACCCCGCCCGTGGATACCGTGGCCTCCGTACTGGCCCTGGGGAGGAGCGACGTGGACCGTCGGAAGTTCCTGACCAACTCAACGGGTGCCGCCCTGCCCTTCCTCGGCGTTCCCGACCCCGACGCAATCACCCGACGCGTCCGCGACGCCCCTGTCTCCGCCGTCCGCGTCGGCCAGGGCGAGGTGCAGGCGATCAAGACCATGGTCAAGACCTTCGGCGACGCCGCCGCAGAATACGGCGGCGGCCACATCCGCGGCATCGCCCGCAGCTACCTCATAGAGAACGTCGGGCCATGGCTGAACGGCCGCACCGCGGAAGGCACCAGGCGCGCCCTGCATGCCGCCACCAGCCAGCTCACGCACCTCCTCGGCTGGATGTCCCAGGACGAGGGCGACGACCCGGGCCACCAGCAACTCGCCCGCGACTACTACGCGCACTCCTGGAGGCTCGCCGACGAGGCCGGCGAGCCCGAACTTGCTGCAACCGCCCTGCGGGGACTCACCGTCCAGGCCATCGGCCTGGGCCCGCGGCACCGGGCCGAAGCCGTCGCCCTTGCCGAGCGCACCATGACCTACGCCAAGAACCTCAGCGACCCGCGCGCCCGCGCCTACTACGAATCCACCCTCGCCGAGGCCGCCGCCCTCGACGGCGACCACGCAATCGCCACCAGGGCCCTGTCCGCCTCCCAGACCTACATCGAGCGCACAGCCGGCGCCCCGCCCGGCGAGTCGTGGGCGAGCCACTTCTCCATCGGCCGGTGGGCCTACGCATCCGGCATGATCCTCGCCAGGATGGGTGACCTCACCGCCGCCCAGGACAACCTGCACCAGGCGCTCGACGCCTACGGCCTGGACCGCCGCCGCACCCGCGCGAGCGTCCTCGGCAACCTCGGCGAGATCCACATGCGGCGCGGCGACTTCGACGGCGCCCTGGAAATCTGGACCCAGTTCCTGGACTGCGCCGACGGAGTCCAGAGCATCAAAATCCGCGACGCAGCCGAGGACATGCGCGTACGACTCGCCCGACATCAGCACGACCCCACTGCACGCGAGCTATCGGAGCGCGCCGCCGTGCTGCTCACCGCTTGATCAGCACTGCCGCCACCACAAGGACCTGCTGTGATCGCACCAGCCACACCCGTTGACGCCGCCCTGCATCAGGCGCTCACCGCCGACGCCGACGCCGACGGCATCACCAAGCACGTCGTCGGCGCCGTCCTGGCGGACTCAGCCGGCCGTGTCCTGCTCCTGCACAGGGCCGCCGACGACTTCCTCGGAGGGCTGTGGGAGCTGCCCTCCGGCGGAGTCGAACCCGGTGAAACCCTCCTCGACGCCCTGGACCGGGAAGTGACAGAGGAGACCGGCATGACCCTCACCAGCGTCAGCAGCTACCTGGGGCACTTCGACTACACCTCCGGCTCGGGCCGACCCACCCGGCAGTTCAACTTCGCCGCCGTCGCTGCGGGCTCGGAAGTACGACTCACCGAGCACGAGACCTACCAGTGGGCCGACGCGGCGGGCTGGCGCAGGACCTCCGAAGCTGTGCAGGCGGTCTTGGCCGCCTGGCACCAGCACATCATCTGACCAGGATGGGAGACGCGCGTACGCCCCCGCCCGGTGTGTCGACCAGGAGGCGGGGGCGTACAGACGGGCGTACAGACCAGAGTTACTCCGCCGGTTCGTATTCAACGATCAGGTCCGGGCACTCCCCCAGCGCGCTCCAGGAGCGCATTCCGCTCTCCGGCCCGCTGACAACTCCCCCTGGAAACCGGCCAAGAGCCTCGCACCTCCCGACGCCCGGCATAGTGTGTGTCGGGCTATGACGACGTTGATCATCATCGGCGCCAGCGGCTTCCTGGGCGGAGCCCTCGCACGGCAGGCGGCGGCCGCCGGGCACACCGTCACCGGCACCTTCACGACGGCCCCCGGGCCTATCCCGGAGGCCCGGATGCGGTGAGCCGACACGAACTCGGCCTCTTGATCGCCGACCGCGACGGCCTCGACCCCACAACGCTCCCTTCGGCCCGCCGCGCCGACAGCGGCGCTTCCGGAGCACAGGACATCCGCCTGGACAGCACCACCCAGCGCGCCTCCGCAGCAGGCTCCGTGGAGCACGCGAGTTCCTGTCCCGGGCAGCGGCGTAGGCGAAGGCTTGCGTCAGCACGGCCACCCTGCCGGTGTGGCACCGTCCCGAGGACTCCGCCCTTGCCGATGCCGAGAAAGTGTCAAGAGTTGTGGACTGAGTCGTTGACGGCTACACCTGCTCCCATTCGGTCCGGGTGAGTTCGTACTCGACTTCACCGTGCTCGGAGCCCTCGATCGCCTCCGGCCAGTCCCCGGTGAAGTTCCGGACGAACAACAGGCCCGACTTCTCCATGACGCGGCGGGAACGGGTGTTGACGGCCATCGCGTTCGCTGTGACCCGCTCGACCTCCAGGTCCGTGAACCCCTTGCGGATCAGGGCCTGGGATCCCTCGGTGGCATAGCCGTGCCCCCATGCCGCCTGGTTCAAGCGGTAGCCGAGTTCGACCACGGCGGGGCTGTGCTCGTCCAGCGGCCGGAACTCGAACCAGCCCAGAAAGGTGCCGGTGGTCTTCTCCTGCGCGGCCCAGTAGCCGCGGGTCTCCCAGCAGGGGTAGTCATGCAGGAGTCGCGGCAGGACCCTCGTCTTGATGGTCTCGCGGCTGGTGGGGCGGCCTCCGTTGATGAAGCGCATGACCTCGGGGTCGTTGTCCAGGGCGAGTAGGTGGTCGGTGTCGGCCGTCGTGAACGCGCGCAGGACGAGCCGGTCGGTCTCCAGGAAGTTGGACATGTCGCGATCTTCACCGCGGGCTGGCGAGTCTGCCACCGGTCTCCGGCCGACGGATGTCGGAGGTGATCACGCCGCGCGGTCGGCGGATCGCTCGATGAGGATGCCCCACCCATACGTCTTCGTCGGACGCAACGGCGGGTGGCACAGGCGTGGGAGCTTCGGCACCCGGCATCTGCGGCCCGCAGCGGACGGCCGTCCGGCGGTCACCAGGACGCGCGGCCGGGCTGCGGCGCAGGAGTGGCCGGCGATCCTTCCCGGCTTCGCGATGAGGGCGGCACGGGGCACAGCAGACACGTGGATGAAGGAGGGC
This sequence comes from Streptomyces sp. MAR4 CNX-425, assembly GCF_048656465.1. Taxonomy (NCBI): domain Bacteria; kingdom Bacillati; phylum Actinomycetota; class Actinomycetes; order Kitasatosporales; family Streptomycetaceae; genus Streptomyces; species Streptomyces sp. MAR4 CNX-425. The sequence goes on from NZ_JBMDLF010000001.1 coordinate 894,052, forward strand.
GGCGTCGACCGGGCGCTGCGGTATGAGGTGGAGGTGATGGGGTGGGCGACGGACGACATCGAAGGCGTCTACGAGAGGGTGACGCCGGCGATGCGCAAGCACCGCCCGGGGCAGCTGCGGGAGCGTTGGGTGCGGGCCCGCCGTGGCACCCGGTGGGCTCCTCTGCGGAAGCGGAGTTGAGCCCGTTCAGGATCGGCTCCCGTTTCGCTCCCGGGTGATGTGGAAAGAGCCCCGCACCTGACTCGGTGCGGGGCTCCGTCGCTGGTCGGACGGGTGGGCGCGGACGGGGTCGAACCGCCGACATCTGCCTTGTAAGGGCAGCGCTCTACCGCTGAGCTACGCGCCCGGGCGCGTGGACAGCGTACCGTGCCCCGGGGACGGCGATCGACAGCCGGGGGGCGCGGGGATCGTCGCGGGCCGTGTGTTCGTTCAGCCCTGGTGGGACAATGACCCTCCAGGGGAGCGCAGGGCACGGAAAGGGGTCTCGTGGCATTCGGCGGAGGCGTAGGCGGCACCCGGCGGTGGGGCTGGGGAGACCGGGGTGACGGGGCGCGGGCCGAGGCGCAGGCGGCCAAGGACGCCGCGGCGACCGCGTTCTACGAGCTGGACACCGCGCAGCGTGATCTGCGCATCTCCGTGGAGACGATCGCCGCCGTCGACGATTCCCCTGCCGCCCGCAAGGCGACGTCCGACTTCGCCGCCCTGGGGCAGCGGATCGACGAGGTCAGTCACACGTACATCACCGCGGTCGACTCCTACGACCTGGACCGCGACGACCTCGACCAGGGCACCGCCTCCCGGGCGCGGCACGAGCTCCAGCAGGCCACCAACGGCCTGGAGAAGGTCCGCTCCGACCTCAACCACTTCGCCCACGGCCTCGGCCCTCTCCTCGACCAGGCCGAGAGTCAGCTCGCCCGCCTCGCGCCGGCCGTGGAGCGGGCCCGGCAGGCGCTGCTGGCGGCGACGACGGCGCTGGACGAGGTGCGGGGGAAGGGGTATCAGGCCGACGATCTGGCCGCGCGGCTCGCCCGGCTCGGGCCGGAGCTGACGAAGCTCAACGAGGGTGCCGGCCGGCACGGCGTGCAGGAGACCATCCACCGCGCCGTCGGCGTGCAGCGCGACGCGGAGGCGCTGCGCAGCGAGGCGGAGCAGCTGCCGCGGCGGGCCGAGGAGATCGACCGGCGGCTCGTCAGCCTGCGGACCCGCGCGGAGGCTCTCGCCACCCGCGCCGACGGGGTCAAGCCCGTGCTCAGCGAGCTGCGCCGGCGGTTCGCGCTGGCCTGCTGGCGGGATCTGCAGGAGGTGCCGGACCGGGCCGCGCAGGCGGTCGTGGAGGCGGAGCGGAAGATCGCCGACGCGGGGGTCGCCCGCCGCGAGCAGCGCTGGCCGGACGCGACGGCGCTGCTGACGAGCGTACGGGCGCTGCTGAACCAGACCGACGAGGCCGTGGACGCCGCCCGCGACCGGCTCCACCGCCTCGACGAGGTGGAGAAGGACCGCACCTCGGAGGTGAACCGCACCCGCTTCGCCATCCGTGACGCGCAGCGGCTCGCGATGGCCGGCCGGGACCGCCCCGACCCCCGGCACGCGGGGCCGCTGGACGCGGCGGTCGAGCGCGTGGACCGGGCGGAGGCGGCCCTCACGGGGCGGCACCCGGACTACTGGCACTTCCTCGGGGAGCTGGAGGCGGTCCGCGAGAGCGTCGCCGAGGTGGTCCAGGCGATCCGGGCCGACCGCGGGAGCGGCGCCGGGCGCTGACCGGCGGTCGGGACGGGTGCCGGGGCCGCGGCGATATGCTGTGCGCCATGCCGCGATACGAGTACCGCTGCCGGTCCTGCGGGACGACCTTCGAGGTCAGCCGCCCCATGGCCGAGTCCTCCGCCCCCGCGGACTGCCCGCGGGGCCACGACGACACCGTCAAGCTGCTCTCCACCGTGGCCGTCGGCGGCTCCGCCGCCGGCGCGCCCGCCCCGCAGGCCGGCGGGGGCGGGGGCGGGTGCTGCGGCGGCGGGTGCTGTGCGTAGCCGGGTGGCGCCGTAGCGTACGGTACGCGACGGGCGACTTGCCCCGGTATGCGGCCCGGGCGGATCCTGGGTTACGGCACCGCCGTTAGGAGGTCGCGCCATGACTCACCCGCATGTCATGGAGTCCCTACCGCATCCCCTGGCCGAACCGCCCAAGGGCGAGGTACCCGGCAGCCGCGACGCCCTCAAGGAGCGCGTCAACGTCGGGCACCCCGCCCGGCAGCACACGAAGCTCGACGAGCACCTGCCCGTCGACCACCACCTCAGCAACGTCTACCGCGCGGGCGCGGGCCTCGTCGGGCTCTTCCTGCTGGTCTTCGGCGTCCTCGGCCTCTTCAACCGGGTCTGGTTCTTCGACACCGGAGGCGACGAGACCCTCGGCCTGAACACCAACGGCGCGCTGAGCACCCTGTCGATCGCCGTCGGGGCGCTGCTGCTCTACGGCATGGTCCGCGGCGGCAACTTCGCCTCCACGCTCAACATGGTCCTCGGCGTGCTCTTCGTCCTCAGCGGCTTCGTCAACCTGGCTCTGCTGGAGACGAGCTGGAACTTCCTCGCCTTCCAGATGGAGAACGTGCTGTTCAGCTTTGTGGTGGGGCTGGTCCTGGCGACGTTCGGCATGTACGGGCGCGTCAGCAGCCGGCTGCCGTACGACAACCCGTACTACCGCACCCGCAACCCCGAGGAGGTTAGCGGCGCCGCGCCACGGTGAGGCCGTCGGCGACCGTCAGCAGCACCGAGTCCATCCGGGCGTCCGCGGCCACGTGGTCGTTGAACGCCCGGATCGCCGTGGCCCCGCCCGTCGCGGCCGGGTCGACGACCCGGCCGTGGAACAGGACGTTGTCCACGACGATCAGCCCGCCCTGCCGCATCCGCGGCACCAGCTCCTCCCAGTACCCGATGTAGCCCTGCTTGTCCGCGTCCAGGTACGCCAGGTCGATGTGCGGCTCCGCCGGCATGGCGCGCAGCGACTCCAGCGCCGGGCCGAGGCGCAGCTCCACCCGGTCCGCGACGCCGCCCTTCTCCCACGCCTCGCGCGCGTACGCCGTCCACTCCTCCGACACGTCCAGCGCCACCAGCGTCCCGTCCGCCGGCAGCGCCCGCGCCATCGACAGCGACGAGAAGCCGGTGAAGGTGCCCACCTCCACCACGTGCCGGGCGCCGGCCAGCCGCACCAGGAACGCCAGCAGCGGGCCCTGCTCCTGCGCGGACTGCATGCTCGCCGCGTCGGGGAAGCGGGTGTGCGTCAGCTCGACGAGGTCGCGCTGCACGGCGTCCAGCGGCGGGTTGTGGTCCAGCACGTACCGGTACAGGTCCGCTGTCTGCTCGGGGCGCTTGTCCCGGCCCGCGGGAGAGGGAGTGGTCATGGAAGGCATCCTGCCATCTGCCGCAGTATCCGCTCTCCCGCGGCCACACCGCTCTCGGCGAGCGCGGTGACGTGCGGCGCCGTCCAGCCGCGCGCGGCGAGTTCGCCGTGGCCGGGGCGCCAGGCGCGGTCGGCGGCGAGGAGGAGGTCGGTGTCGAGGAGGGAGTCGCCGGCGGCCAGGACGGGTCCCGTGCCGCCGGACCGCCGTACGACCTCCGCGACCGCCGCGCTCTTCGTCAGCGGGCGCGGCACCGCGTACACCTTGCGGCCCTGCGCGGACACGGACCACCCGCGGCCCGCCGCCCACTCCCCCAGCTCCTTCAGCCACTCCTCCGGCACCGCCGCCCGGTCCACCACCAGGTACGCGAAGAGGTCCTCGGCGGTACGGAGCTTGCGCAGCCAGGCCGGGTCCGCCGCGCGCTCCAGGTGCGCGCGGACCTCCGTCAGCGGCGCGCTCCCGGCCGCCAGCTCGCGCCCCACCCGGGCCCGCCAGCCGGGGTCGGCCTCGCCGTCGACGAGGAGGTGGCCGCCGTTGGCGCAGATCGCGTAGCGGGGCGGGGGGCCGGGGAGGCGGACGCGGGCGTACTGCTCGCGGGTGCGGGTCGTCACCGGTACGAAGCGGGCCCGGGCGGCGAGGTCGGCGAGCAGCGCGGCGGCGGTCTCGGTCATGAAGGACAGCGGCCTGCCCTCGTAGACCTCCACGCACAGCAGGCGGGGGGCGGCGGCGTCGGGCATGTCGAGGTCGAGGGCGGCCGGGGAGTAGATGAGGGTGCGGTCGAGGTCGCTGGCGACGATGGTCATCGGGCGGGCTTTCCGGAGGTGTCGGCGGCGGTCGCGTCGGCGCGGGTCACGTCGGGGGCGGTCGCCGCGCGGGTCGCGTCGGGGGCGGTCGCCTCGGGGGCCGCCGCGTCGGCGGAGGCCGTCGCCGCCGTGCCGTCGGCGCCCGTCGCGCCGCGCGTGTACCGGGGGTGGATCAGCCCCACGCAGGTGTACGGCAGGTCGTCCGTCTCCTCCACCGGCACCCCCCGCTGCTCCGCGAGCAGCCGCACGTGGTCCAGGTCCGCACCCGCCCCGCGCCGGGCCAGCACGCGCCACGGCACCCGGCGCAGCAGCACCCGCGTCGTCTCGCCGACGCCGGGCTTGACGAGGTTCACGTCCCCGATCCCGTACGCCTCGCTGATCCGCTCCACCGCGGCCCACCCCGCCCACGTCGGCTCGCGCTCCGGCGCCCCGGCGGGCATCGGGCGGACGCCGGCGGGGTCGGGGAAGCGGGCGGCGACGGCGTCGAGGAAGTGGCCGGAGAGGTCGTCGTCGGCGAGGTCGCGGTAGAACTTCGCGCCGTGGAAGTCGGCGGGGCCGACGAGGTCGGCGCGGAGCACGGTACGGGATATGAGGCCCGAGACCGTGGAGTTGAGGCAGGCTGAGGGGACGAGGAAGTCGTCGCGGGTGCCGTACGTGTCCACGCAGCGGCCCGGGTCGGCGAGGACGGCGAGCCGGGGGTCGAAGGCGGGGAAGTCGCGGAGCGCGGCGGCCAGTTCGCGGGCGATGGCGCCCTTGCCGGTCCAGCCGTCGACGAAGACGACGTCGGCGGGGTCGTGGTGGGCGGCGAGCCAGCGCAGGGCGGCCGTGTCGATGCCGCGGCCGCGGACGATGGAGACGGCGTAGTGGGGGACGTCGAGGCCGCGGGCGCGGCGGGCCCAGCGGCGCATCAGGATGCCGACGGGGGTGCCGGCGCGGGCGAGCGAGACGAGGACGGGGGCGGGCGACCGCTCGGCGAGCACGGTCTCGGTGACCGTGGCGACGGCGTGGGCGATGCGCTCGGCGGTGGCGTCGAGGGCGGAGTGGAAGAGGCGTACGTAGCCGGGGCTGGGCTGGTACTCGACGGGCAGCGACTCGGCGTAGTGCGCGCCGCCGCGCTGGATGGCCTCCTCGCGCTCCTCGGTGGGGGCTTCGAGGGCGACGGCCGAGAGGTCCTGGAGGAGCCAGCCGACGTCGTCGGGGGCGTAGGAGGAGAAGCCGGGCCCGCGGAGGGGCCCGGCGGTGTGCGGCACGTACGAGGGGATCACGGCGAGGAGCACCTGGGGGGTGTGCGGGGCGAGCGCGTCGAGCAGCCCGCCGGGGGCGTGCAGTGCGGGGGTGTCGCCGACGGAGTCGGTGACGGCGACGACGGCGTCGTAGGGGTGGTCTCCGGTGATGTTGTAGGCGTACCGGGTGCCGTCGGGGGAGTCGGGCGGGGTGTCGTGGGCGGGGAAGGTGAGGCGGCTGCGGATGGCGTAGCCGGGGTGGTCGACGGGGAGGACGGGTGAGCGGGTGGTGGAGGAGAAGCGGATGTCGGCGCCGGGGAGGAGGTCTTCGAGGGCGGTGGCGAGGCGGAGGGGGGCGTACATGAGCTCTTCGGTGCCGAGTACGAGCACGCGGGGCCGCCGCGCGGAGCCGGCGGTGCGGGCGGTCCCGGTCGTGTCGGCGGCGCCGGTCGTGACGGCGGCGCCGGTCGTGACGGCGGCGCCGGTCGTGACGGCGGTCCCGGTCGTGACGGCGGTCCCGGTGTCGGCGGGGAGGTCGAGGGAGTCGGCGATACGGACGGCCATGCCCGGCAGGGCGGCGTCGAGCCGCCGCCGGTGGCCGGCGGTGAACCCGTGCCGCCCGCCGTCGGGCAGCCCGGCGGGCCACCGCAGCGCGACGCGGCGTACGGGGACGGGGGGTGTTCCCCGGCCCCGCCCCTTCCCGGAACCCAGGGGCTCCGCCCCCGAGCCCCCCGAGCCGCCGCGCGCGGCCCCGGCCTCCGCCGGGGCCCCGGCGCCCGGCACCCCCCGACGCCCGCCCACCCGACCGCCGAAGGCGTCGGCGGCCGAGGCGCCGCGGCCCGCCGTACGCTCCGCGGCACCGCCGTGGCGCGCACCCGGCAACACACCCCCCACCGAACCCGCCACACCTGCACCAGCCGACCCACCCGGCGAAGTCGCCCCCGCCGCGCCCGCCGCAGGCGGCTCGTGCCGCGCCACCAGCTCCGCGCCCCGGCTCAGCACATCCGCCGGCAGCCGCACCCGTCCCGACGTCAGCGACACCACGTCCACCCGCGTGCCCAGCTCCGCCGCCGCCTTCTCCAGCGCCCGGCGGTCGTCCTCCGACCGCATGTCCGTCAGCGCCGCCACCACGTACCGCCCCCGCGGACGCGCCCCGTGCAGCGCCGCGATCGTGTTCCGCAGCGTCCGCCCCGTCGACAGCTCGTCGTCCACCAGCACCAGCGGCCCGTCGCCCGTCAGCAGCCCCGGGTCGGACGGCAGCAGCAGGTGCTCCGTCGCGTGGCTGTGCTCCTCCTCGAAGCCCCCCGCCCGCGACACTCCCGCCACCGGCCGGCGCGTGGAGTGCAGGTACGCCGCCGCCCCCACGCCGTCCGCGACGCAGTGGCCCAGGCCGGTCGCCGTCTCGGCGTAGCCGAGGACCACCGCGCGGGCGGCGGCCTCCGGGCCCAGCAGGTCCCGGGCCAGCCGGCCCAGCCGCAGGCCCGCGCCGTGGATGCGGGACGGGCGCTGCGGGACGTGCTTGCCGAGCACCGTGGAGACGAGGAGGTGCGCCCGGCGCGGGTTGCGGCGCAGCGCCAGGCCCACCAGGTCGCGCAGCTCCGCCGGGCCCGACAGCTCGACCCCGAGCCGGCTCTCCACCCACTCCCCGGACCAGGGCGCGTCCCCGCCCCCGGGCCGGGTCGCGCGGTCCGCGCCCGCCGGGCTCGTCCCACCGGCCCCCATCAGTCCTCCCCCCGGCCCGCGGCCGCCGTGAGCAGCTCCACGAACGTCGTCTCCTCGCGCGCCACCCCGAACGCCCGCGCCCGCCGCAGTGTCCGCTCCGCCCACGCCCGGTGCGGCTTCGCCTCGTTCATCTTGTTCGTGTACGCCGACCGCATCACACCGCCTCCGGCGCCGTCCTTGCGCAGGATGTCCGTCGCGTCCACGTACTCCTCGTGGCTCACCACCGACAGCGCGTGCACCGGCGCCACATGGCTCGGGTGGATGCACGTCTTGCCCTGGAGCCCGTTCGCGCGGTCGAGCGAGGTCTCCCGCAGCAGCCCGTCCAGGTCGTGTTCGATCAGCGCGGCCCGCAGCTCCTCCGCCCGTCCCGCGGCGAACGGGCTGCTGCGCAGCTGCGGCTTGAACAATCGTTCCTGCTGGCGGAAGTACTCCCACACCGGCCCCGTGACCGTGAAGCCGCTCCCGTCCGCCCGCCCGAAGACGTTCACCACGTCCCCGATCGCCGCCGCCACCAGCTGCACGTCGTACGCCGTCATGTCCGGCGAGCGCCGCAGCCCGTACGCCGCGCAGAAGTCCGTGACCCCGAGCCGCACCGCCAGCACCCGCTCGCGGTACTGGTCCAGCACCTGCGCGATGCCCCGCAGCGCCGTCTGCCGCGACTCCAGGTGCAGCACCTCCGGCGACTCCACCACCGGCATCGCGTACAGCCGCCGCCCGGCGGGCACCACCAGCTGCTCCGCCTTGATCACCGCTTCCAGGAACGCCGTCCCGTGCACGGCCGTGAACTTCGGCAGCACGAACCCCGACAGCAGCCGTGCCGCCGGGCCGAGGCGGGCGACGAGGTCGGGGATCTGCCCGGCCTCGCGGGTGCGCACGAACAGCAGCGGCAGGGCCCCGCCGGGGGCCTGCCGCTCCAGCTCGCGGAGCTGCCGGACGACGTTGACCTCCGCCTCGGGCACCTCGTCGTCCGCTATGGAGTCCTCCAGGCACACCACCATCGACACCACCCCGCGCGCCGCCTGCGCGCGGATGTCGCGGGCCAGGTGCGGGCGGGTGGCGGGGCTGTAGAGGGTCGCGCCGAGGGCCGTGGCCAGCTCGGCGGCCGGGGCGTCGGCGGTGAACTCGGCCGGCTCGCGGTGGAACAGCCCGGCTCGCACGTCCGGGGAGACGTGCCCGAAGTGGCGCATGCGGTGCTCCCTGGGGTTGTCGCGGCCAGGCCGGTGCCGGCCGGTACGGGTGGGCGGGAGGGTGGGGAATCGTCGTGACCCGGTAGGTAGGGACGTCCGGGGGCCCTCCACCGTTCCCCGATCGCCCCGCGTTGTGGCCGCCGCGGGCGAGAGGGCAGGATAGCCTGCATGACGCACGCCATGGCGCAGGGATCCGACATGTCCGTATCCGTCGCCGCAATACGGGCGGTGCTGCGCTGGACCCCGGGAGCCGGCGTGCCGGACGTCGACGCGTGCGTCATCCTCCTCGACGACAAGGGGCGCGTACGCTCCGACGCCGACTTCGTCTTCTACAACCAGCCCCGGCACCCCTCCGGGCTCGCCCGCAAGCTGCCGAAGAAGCGGCAGGGCGAGGGGCTGACGGACTCCGTCGAGGCGCAGCTGGCCCGGCAGGACCCGTCGGTGGACCGGATGGTGCTGGTGGCCGCCGCGGACGGCGGGAGCCTCGCGGGGGTACGGAACCTGCGCGTCGAGCTGCACGACGCGGCGCGCGCCGGCGGGGGCGACGCGGCGGTCGGGGAGCCGTTCGCGTACGTGGACGTGCAGCCGGACGGCGGCGCGTCGTCGGCGCTGGTCTGCGGGGAGCTGCGGCGGGCCGGCGGCGGCTGGCAGTTCCGGGCGGTCTCGAAGGGGTACCCCACGGGGCTGGTCGGCGTGGCCGGCGAGTTCGGCATCTCGGTGGACGAGACGGACACCGGGCACCACCCGACGCCCGAGCCCGGGCCCGACCCGGCCTCCGGCGGGCAGCCGGCCCCGGCCTCCGGCGGGCAGGGCGCACCGGCGGGCCAGAGCGCCCCGAGCGGCCGCGGCGCGCCGGCCGGGCAGCCCGCGCCCCCGGTCGCGTACGGCTACCCCCCGGCCTTCACGCTCCCGCCCCAGGGCCCCCAGTTCATCGGCCGCTGACCGGCCCCGGCCCGGACCGGTCCGGCCGGTCCGGCTGGTCCGGCGTCATGTCTTCGTCTTGAACCCGCGGCCCCACACCAGCCCCCACCCGTACAGCCGGTCCAGCTCCGACTGGAACCCGTACACGTACCGCACCTCGCGGTGCACCGTCAGCTCGCCCTTCCGGTTCTCGATCAGCAGCACCGCGCACGACCGCGCCTCCGGCGCGCGCTCGTCGAGTTCGATCTCGACCCGCGGCCCGCTGGACGGGTAGAGCGTGACGACGGCCTGGGTGCGGTCGAACGCGGGCGTGCCGTCGTAGATGTAGACGAAGACGAGCAGCCGCCGGAAGGAGTCCTTGTGGTCGAGGTTGACGTAGACCGTCTCGCCCGACCCGGAGCCGAACCGGTCGTCGCCGCTGAGCTTGATGTACGGCGCGTCGTTGATGTCGCCGAGGAAGTTGCCGAGCGGCTGGACCACGCCCTTGGTGCCGTCGGCCAGCTCGTACATGCACGCCAGGTCGAGGTCGACGTTGACGACGGCCGGTCCCTGGGCCTGCACCACCTCCGGCCGGAAGAGCCGGGCCGGGTGCAGCAGCGACCAGCCGCCCTTGCGGGTGCGGCCGCCGATGTCCGAGGTGCGCATCCGCCAGGAGAGGTTGATGCGCAGGTTGCCGGTGTCGGACCCCTGTTTGGTCAGTGACAGCACCGGCCTGCGCTTGGTCAGCTGCACCGAGTACGACGCGCCCGCGCTGTCGAACTGCGGCACTCCCTCCCGCCGCCAGTTGCCCCAGAACGACACCTCGCACCCCCACCTCGACGCAGGAAACCCCTCGCGGCCCGGCCGGTACGACCGGGCCCCGAGGGGAATCCTTCCGCATCGGGCCCCGCGCGGAACCTACACGCGCGAGGGAAGCTCCTTTTCGGCCGGTTCGTCGTCCCCGTCGTCGCCGCCCCCGCCTTCGGCGGCGATGCGGCGGTTGCGGCGGAGCGACGAGTAGAACGAGGCGGCGATGAGCGCGACGCCGATGAGTCCGGTGATGACCTCGTGGATGTGCCACTTGATGGTGATCAGCAGGATCGTGGCCAGGGCGCCGATCGCGTAGTGCGCGCCGTGCTCCAGGTACACGTAGTCGTCGAGGGTGCCCTGGCGGACCAGGTACACGGTGAGCGACCGGACGTACATCGCGCCGATGCCGAGGCCGAGCGCCATCCAGAAGATGTGGTTGGTGATGGCGAAGGCGCCGATGACGCCGTCGAACGAGAACGACGCGTCCAGCACCTCCAGGTAGAGGAACATGAAGAACGCGGCCTTGCCGGCGAGCCCCACGGCGCTCGGCTGCTGGCCGGAGCGCTTCGCCGCCTCCTCCGCCTCGTGTTCCCGTTCCTCCTCCTCTTCGAGCTTGTCCTCGAAGTGCCCGGAGAGTCCGCCGACGATGAGGTACGTGATGAGGCCGGCGATGCCGGCGGACATGACCGTCCCCGATTTGTCCACATGGGCCCCGCCGTGCTGGATCGCGCTGGTCGCGATGGTCATCGCGGTGGTCAGCAGCACGATGAGGGCGATGCACACGGAGATCGCGTCGATCCGGCCGACGCGCGAGAGCGGCTTCTCGATGAACGGGATCCACTTGTGCTCCCGCTCGTCGAAGAGGAACTCCAGGAAGATCATCAGCAGGAACATCCCGCCGAACGCGGCGATCGACGGGTGCGCGTCGGTGACGAGCTGCTCGTACTGGTCGGGGTCGTCCATCGCCAGCTCGACGGCTTCGATGGGCCCGACCTTGGCGGTGATCGCGACGATCACCACCGGGAAGACGAGGCGCATGCCGAAGACGGCGATGAGGATGCCGATCGTGAGGAAGATCTTCTGCCAGAAGGCATTCATCTTCTTCAGTACGCCGGCGTTGACGACCGCGTTGTCGAAGGAGAGCGAGATCTCCAGGATGGAGAGGATCGCCACCAGGACGAACGCCTCCCACCCCCAGAAGATCGCGGCACAGGCAAGGCCTGCGGCGGTCACGCCGAAGGACCAGCCGAAGGTTCTCAGCACCACTGGCAGTCGTCCATTCTCATCGTTGGTCGGTCCGTCCCGGCGGCACGGCACGGGCTTCCGTCACCGTACCCGCACGGTTCCCCCGGACCCGGCACGTGCGCCGTTCCCCCATCCTCCCCGGCGGTGTCAAGCCCCCGCACTTCCAGGGTGCGGAAGCGTCGGGCGCCGCGCCGCTGCCGGATAGTGCAGCATTCCGGCCACCGCCGTCCACCCCTACGGGCCCCGCCGGAGCCCCGCCCGGGTCCGTCAGGCGGGCGCGAGGCCCTTCAGCGCCGCCACGTACTCGTTGAGGTCACGGGCGTCCGGCAGGTCGTTGACGACCGTCCAGCGCACGGTGCCGCCGCTGTCGATGACGAAGGTGCCGCGCACCGCGCAGCCCTTCTCCTCGTCGAAGACGCCGTACGCCCGGGCGGTGGCGCCGTGCGGCCAGAAGTCGCTGAGCAGCGGGTAGCCGAAGCCCTCCCGGTCGGCGAAGACGCGCAGGGCGAACGGCGTGTCGCAGGAGACGGCGAGCAGCTGCACGTCGTCGTTGACGAACTCCGGCAGCCGGTCGCGCAGCGCGCACAACTCGCCCGTGCACACGCCGGTGAAGGCGTACGGGAAGAAGAGCAGGACCACCGCCTTCCCGCCGCGGTGATCCGAGAGCCGCACGGTCTGCCCGTGCTCGTCGCGCAGCGCGAAGTCCGGGGCCGCGGCGCCGGCCGCCAGCCCCTCGATCCCGTCCAGTGCCATGTACGTGACCTCCGGTCGTCGGGGGTACGAACCCGTCCCGGGTCACGAGACTACGGCCGGGGCGCCCGCGCCCCGCCCCCGGGCACCGGAGCGACGGGGTCCCGGCGCGAACGGCCGGGGCCCCCGGCGCCCCGGCGGCGGGTCAGCGCTTGGTCGTGCGGGCCCCCTTCGGGGTCACCAGCCGGCTGCCGCTCCAGTCCTTGCCGGCGTTGATGCTCTTGGTCTGGGCCAGACCCGCGGTCTGGGCCGCCTCGCCGATGTCGCTGGGCTCGACGTAGCCGTCACGGCCGGTCTTGGGCGTCATGAGCCAGACCGGGGCGCCTTCGTCGATCATGGTGGTGGCGTCCACCAGCGCATCCGTCAGATCGCCGTCGTCCTCGCGGAACCAGAGCACGACGGCGTCCGCGACGTCGTCGTAGTCCTCGTCGACGAGGTTCTGCCCGGTGATCGATTCGATGGCCTCGCGAAGCTCCTGATCGGTGTCGTCGTCGTAACCGATCTCCTGGACCACCTCTCCGGCCTGGAAACCCAGCCGGGTGGCGGGGTTGGTCCGCTCCTCCGCGTGGTCCGCGGTCGCGCTCACGGATTGCCTCCTGCTCGTGTGCCTGTGTCTTCCGATGTCATCTGAAATCAGCATCACACCCGCGCGCACGCGAGGCGATGGGCGTAGTCCACACGTGCCGGGCGAATCGCGCAAGTACCCGGCGGCCGATCCCGCCCTATGGGGGGCACCCCGGGGACCAGGGGGCGCAGTCGCCCGGTTCGCCTGCGGGTACGCTGGCGATCAGTCCGTACGGCCCCTCCACGGCCGCGTCGGCGGAAGGAATACAGGGTTACCAAACAGTAGAGATGACGTGGCCGCAACCGCGGTGGACGATGGGAATCAGCGCGACGTCTCATCTGCGAGCAGTCCGATACCGATACGTACAGCGAAGGAACAGCGTGGCTTCCGGATCCGATCGCAACCCGATCATCATTGGCGGCCTTCCCAGCCAGGTCCCGGATTTCGATCCCGAGGAGACCCAGGAGTGGCTCGACTCGCTCGACGCGGCGGTCGACGAGCGCGGCCGGGAACGGGCCCGCTATCTCATGCTCCGCCTCATCGAGCGGGCCCGCGAGAAGCGGGTGGCCGTGCCCGAGATGCGCAGCACGGACTACGTCAACACCATCGCGACCAAGGACGAACCGTTCTTCCCCGGCAACGAGGAGATCGAGCGGAAGATTCTGAACGCGACCCGCTGGAACGCGGCGGTGATGGTCTCCCGGGCCCAGCGGCCCGGGATCGGCGTCGGCGGTCACATCGCCACCTTCGCCTCGTCCGCGTCGCTCTACGACGTGGGCTTCAACCACTTCTTCCGCGGCAAGGACGACGGCGGTGGCGGTGACCAGGTCTTCTTCCAGGGCCACGCCTCGCCCGGCATCTACGCCCGCGCCTTCCTGCTCGACCGCCTCAGCGAGGCGCAGCTCGACGGCTTCCGGCAGGAGCACTCCAAGGCGCCGCACGGCCTGTCGAGCTACCCGCACCCGCGCAACATGCCGGACTTCTGGGAGTTCCCGACGGTGTCCATGGGCCTCGGCCCGCTGGGCGCCATCCACCAGGCCCGGATCAACCGGTACATGCACGCCCGCGGCATCGCCGACACGTCGAACTCGCACGTGTGGGCCTTCCTCGGCGACGGCGAGATGGACGAGCCGGAGTCGCTGGGCCAGCTGTCCCTGCCCGCCCGCGAGGGGCTGGACAACCTCACCTTCGTCGTGAACTGCAACCTCCAGCGGCTCGACGGCCCGGTCCGCGGCAACGGCAAGGTCATCCAGGAGCTGGAGTCGTACTTCCGCGGCGCCGGCTGGAACGTGATCAAGCTGGTCTGGGACCGCTCCTGGGACCCGCTGCTGGCCCAGGACCGCGACGGCGCGCTGGTCAACAAGCTGAACACGACGCCCGACGGCCAGTTCCAGACGTACGCCACCGAGTCCGGCGCGTACATCCGCGACCACTTCTTCGGCGACGATCTGCGGCTGCGCAAGATGGTCGAGGACATGACCGACGACCAGCTGCTCCACCTCGGCCGCGGCGGCCACGACCACCGCAAGGTCTACGCCGCGTTCAAGGCCGCCGTCGAGCACACCGGCCAGCCGACCGTCATCCTCGCCCAGACGATCAAGGGCTGGACCCTCGGCCCGAACTTCGAGGGCCGCAACGCCACGCACCAGATGAAGAAACTCACGGTCGAGGACCTGAAGCGGTTCCGCGACCGGCTGCACCTCCCCATCCCGGACAAGGACCTGGAGGACGGCCTCCCGCCGTACTACCACCCCGGCCGGGAGTCGGAGGAGATCCAGTACATGCACGACAAGCGCCGGGGGCTCGGCGGGTACGTGCCCACGCGCGTCGTGCGCGCCGAGCCGCTGAAGCTGCCGGAGGACAAGACCTACGCCGCCGTCAAGAAGGGCTCCGGCACCCAGGAGATCGCCACCACCATGGCGTTCGTCCGGCTGCTGAAGGACCTCATGCGGGACAAGGAGATCGGCAAGCGCTTCGTGCCGATCGCGCCCGACGAGTACCGCACCTTCGGCATGGACTCCTTCTTCCCGAGCGCCAAGATCTACAACCCGCTCGGGCAGACGTACGAGTCCGTCGACCGCGAGCTGCTCCTCGCCTACAAGGAGTCGCCCACCGGCCAGCTCCTCCACGACGGCATCTCCGAGGCCGGCTGCACAGCCGCGCTGACCGCCGCCGGGACGGCCTACGCGACCCACGGCGAGCCGCTGATCCCGGTCTACGTCTTCTACTCGATGTTCGGCTTCCAGCGCACCGGCGACCAGTTCTGGGCCATGGCCGACCAGCTCGGCCGCGGCTTCGTCATCGGCGCCACCGCCGGCCGCACCACGCTGACCGGCGAGGGCCTCCAGCACGCCGACGGCCACTCGCAGCTGCTCGCGTCGACGAACCCGGCGGCCGTGGCGTACGACCCGGCGTTCGGCTTCGAGATCGCCCACATCGTGCAGGACGGCCTGCGGCGGATGTACGGCTCCTCGCCGGAGCACCCGCACGGCGAGGACGTCTTCTACTACCTGACGGTCTACAACGAGCCGACCGTCCACCCGGCCGAGCCGGAGGACGTCGACGTCGAGGGCATCGTCAAGGGCATCCACAGGCTGTCGCCCGCGACCGCCGGGCAGATCCCCGCGCAGGTCATGGCCTCCGGCGTGGCCGTGCCGTGGGCCCTTGAGGCCCAGCGGATCCTGGCCGAGGAGTGGGACGTGCGCGCCGACGTCTGGTCCGCCACCTCCTGGAACGAGCTGCGCCGCGAGGCCGTCGAGGTCGAGCGGCACAACCTGCTGCACCCGGAGGAGGAGCAGCGGGTGCCGTGGGTCACGCGGAAGCTCGCGGGCGCCGAGGGGCCGTTCGTGGCGGTGTCGGACTGGATGCGCTCCGTACCCGACCAGATCGCGCGGTGGGTGCCGGGCACCTACCAGTCGCTCGGCGCGGACGGCTTCGGCTTCGCGGACACGCGGGGCGGGGCGCGGCGCTACTTCCACATCGACGCCCAGTCGATCGTGGTCGGGGTGCTGACGGAGCTGGCGAAGGAGGGCAAGGTGGACCGCTCGGTGCTGAAGCAGGCGATCGACCGGTACCAACTGCTCGACGTCGCGGCGGCCGACCCGGGCGCGGCGGGCGGCGACGCCTGACACCTGACACCTGACGCCTGACGCCTCCGGCGGGGGCGGCGGACGCGGCGGAACGAAGCCGCACCGCCGCCCCCGCCGTACGTCCGGCGCCCGCCGCAGCACCGCACCCAGCCCCGCGCCCAGCGCCGCGCCCACCGCGTCCGCCGCACCGCCGTGGCCGGGGCCTGCGCGGTCTCCGTAACATCTGGCCATGCCCAGTACGACGGACAGCACCACCGCGCACGCCCCCGCCGGCCCCGCCGCCGCGGCCGCCGCCGTGTCGAAGGCACCCCCGCCGCCGCCGCGGCTGACGCGGTGGGAGAACCACACCCGCCGCCCGCTGCTCGGGCTCGCGCTGCTGTTCGCCGTCGCGTACGCGGTGCCGGTCGTGGCGCCCGACGCGCCGGGGGCCGTGCGCACGGCGTGCCACGCCGCGACGTGGGCGGTGTGGGCCGTCTTCGCCGTCGACTACGCCGTACGGCTGCGGCTGTCCCGGCAGCGGTGGCGGTTCGTCCGTACGCACCTGCTCGACCTCTGCGCGGTACTGCTGCCGCTGATCCGCCCGCTGCGGCTGCTCCAGCTGGTCTCGGCGCTGCTGCTCGCCGGACGGCTCTCCCGGGCCGCCGCGCAGGTGCGGCTGACGACGTATGTCGCGGGGTCGGTGCTGACGCTGTGGCTGTTCGGCTCCCTCGCGGTGCTGGAGGTGGAGCGCAACGCCCCCGAGTCCAACATCCGCACCCTCGGCGACGCGGTGTGGTGGGCCTTCACCACCATGACCACCGTCGGCTACGGCGACCACGCCCCGACCACGGGCCTGGGCCGGGTGCTGGCGATCGGGCTGATGCTCTCGGGGATCGCGCTGCTGGGTCTGGTCACGGCGAACATCGCGGCGTGGTTCATCTCCCAGGTGGAGCGGGAGAGCAAGCACGAGGAGGAGCAGACGGCGGCCCTGCGGGAGCTGACGCAGGAGGTGGCGTCGCTGCGGGCGGAGATCACGGCCCTGCGGCGAGCGGGCGACGCGGAGACGCCGGGGGCGGCCGGTGCGGGGGTGGCCGAGGCGGGCGCGGGCGGCGCGGGGGCGGGCCCGGGCGCGGCGGTGCCGGGGGCGGGGGTGGTGCCGGGGGCGGGGGTGGTGCCGGGGGCGGCGGCCCCGCGGGAGTAGCGGCGCCCGCGGGCGGCGGGCACCGCGGCGGCCGGCGCCGGTGCGCGACGCGCCCCGGCGCCCCGGCGCCCCCCGCGCCGCCTACTCCCGGCCCGCCGACGTGAAGCTCACGTCCGCGTACCGCGGCCCGGCGACCTGCTCCGCCAGCGGCTCCAGCAGCGCCCGCTCCGCCTCCGTCAGCTCGATCGACGCCGCCGCCGCGTTCTCCGCCACCCGCGACGGCTTCCGCGTCCCCGGGATCGGCACCACCGTCATCCCCCGCAGCGCGGCCTGCCCGTGCACCCACGCGAGCGCGATCTGCGCCGGCGTGGCCCCGTGCGCGTCCGCGACCTGCCGCAGCGGCGCGAGCAGTCCGGCGTTCTTCGCCGCGTTGTCGCCGCTGAACCGCGGCATCGTACGGCGGAAGTCGTCGGCGGTCAGATCGGCCTGGGCGTCGACGAAGGAGCCGGTGAGGAAGCCCCGGCCCAGCGGCGAGTACGGCACGAAGGCGACGCCCAGCTCCTTGGCCGCCGGCACGGCCGTCCGCTCCACGTCCCGGCTGAAGACCGACCACTCCGACTGGAGCGCCGCGATCGGGTGGACCGCGTGCGCGGCGCGCAGCTCCGCGCCGGTGACCTCGCTCAGCCCGAGCTGCCGCACCTTGCCCTCCTGCACCAGCTCGGCCATGTAGCCGACGGCGTCCTCCAGCGGTACCCGCAGGTCGCGGCGGTGCATGTAGTACAGGTCGAGGGTCTCGACACCGAGCCGCCGCAGGCTGGCCTCGATGCAGGAGCGCAGGTACGGGCGGTCGTTGCGGATCACGCGCTTCTGCGGGTCGTCCGGGTCGGTGGAGAGCGAGAACTTGGACGCCAGGGTGACGGCGTCCCGGTTCGCCCGGATGAAGGGGGCGATGAACTTCTCGTTCTCGCCGTCGCCGTACATGTCGGCGGTGTCGTAGAGCGTGACGCCGAGCTCCAGCGCCCGGTCCAGGGTGGCGCGGGCGGCGTCCGTGTCGGTGGGCCCGTACGCGAAGCTCATGCCCATACAGCCGAGGCCCTGGACGCCGACCTGGGGGCCGCCGGCGCCGAGCGGGACGGTGGGGAGAGGGGTGTTCACGGTGTGCATCGGGAGGCTGCTCTCTCGTAGAAGTCGATCTTGAAGTCGAGAACGGCGAGTGTCGACTGCAGATCGGCGATCTGCTGCCGGACCACCTCCCGGTGCTCGCGGAAGAGCTGGATCCGCGCGGTGAAGGTCTCCTCCCCCGCCCGCACCAGCTCGGCGTAGCGGACCATGTCCGCCACCGGCATCCCGGTGAGCCGCAGCTTGCCGACGAGATCCAGCCAGTCCAGATCGTCGTCGGTGTAGAGGCGCTGCCCGGTGTGCGAGCGGTGCACGTCGTTGAGCAGCCCGATGCGCTCGTACCAGCGCAGGGTGTGCGCGCTCAGCCCGGTGTACGAGGCGACCTCGCTGATGGAGTAGTGATCTTGGCCGACGGGCCGTACCCGGGCCGCTGTGGTCAGGCTCATTACCCGCTCCCCACTCTCGACGCGCTCGACGCTACTGACTTCGAGTGCACTCCAAGCAACAACATATGCCCGGGTTAGGCTCGCCGCATGGACAGCCTGCATGTGATCGAGTCCTGGCCCGTCGACACGGCGGCCGCAGCGGCCGTACGCGCCGACGGATCCCTCGCCGGGACCCACGGCCCGACAGACCACCGCTTCTACCTGGCCTCCGTGACAAAGCCGCTGGTCGCGTACGCCGCGCTGGTGGCCGTCGAGGAGGGCGCGATCGAGCTGGACGAGCCGGCGGGCCCCCAGGGCTCGACCGTACGCCACCTGCTGGCCCACACCTCCGGCCTCGGCTTCGACGAGCACCGCGTGATGGCCCCGCCCGGCACCCGCAGGCTGTACTCGAACGCCGGCTTCGAGGTCCTCGGCGACCACCTCACCAAGGCCACCGACATACCGCTGTCCGAGTACGTCCGGGACGCGGTCTTCGCCCCGCTGGGCATGACCGCCACCACCCTGGACGGCTCCCCGGCCCACGCCGGAACGTCGACGGTGGCGGACCTGGCGCGGTTCGCCGCGGAGCTGCTGACACCGCGGCTGATCTCGGCGGGCACGCACACGGAGGCCACGACGGTGGCGTTCCCCGGCCTGAAGGGCGTACTGCCGGGATACGGGCACATGAACCCGAACGACTGGGGCCTGGGCCTGGAGATCCGCGACGGCAAGTCCCCGCACTGGACGGGAACGTCCTCCTCCCCGCGCACGTACGGGCACTTCGGCCAGTCGGGCACGTTCCTGTGGGTCGACCCGGACGCGGCGACACCCGCGGGGCGGGGCGCGGCGTGCGTGGCGCTGGCGGACAAGAAGTTCGGCGACTGGGCGGCGCGGGTGTGGCCGCCGTTCACCGACGGGGTGCTGGCGGAGCTGACGGCGGATTAGGCTGGTGGCCACTCGACGGTGAGGGGGAGAAGGCCCGTGCTTTTCGGATTCGGCAACGCTTTAGAGAAGCTGGTCACGGTCGCGGGGGTGGTCGTCGCGGCGGTCGCGGTGGTGAAGCTGGCGGAGGACCCCGAGCCGGCTGACGCGGCGGGCGCCCCCGCGGGAGACGACGCACCACCACCGGAGGACGCCCGCCCCGCGGGGGCCTGAGCGGTGTTGCGCGGCCTGTGTCCCGGGCGTCCGCCCGGGACACAGGCAGTGCAACGCGAACCGAGGCGCTGCGCCCACGGGACCCCGTTCGGTGCATCCACCGCCCCCGACGCCTGACCCCCGCCTCGCGCTTCGCCCGCTGGCCCACCCCGGCGCCGTACCCTGCGCAGTGCCCGCCACCGTGACGGACACAGAACTGTCAGAGGAGCGGCATACCCTGGGGCGGGAGTGCGGGGATACGTGAGGCGGAATGCCGGATGCCGGATGCGGGGTCCGGAGCGCCGGCTGCGGGGCGCCGGACGCGGGGCGCGGGCCCCGGACGCGGGGTGCCGGATGCGGGGCGCCGAACTCAGGTGCGGGGATGCCGGATGCGGAGTGCGGGATCCCGGATGGGGGCGGCGGACGCGGGCGTGGCCCCACGCGGCGTACCGGGTGCCGTGTCGGTGCCCGTGCTCGGGCGGCAGCCGCCGGCGTCGTCGGCTGACCGTTCCGGCGCGTTCTGAGACCCGTCAGTCGGCTATCGCGTAAAGCGTGGACTTCTCCGTGCGGCCGTCCGTGGCCGTGAAGTAGACCGCCTTGTTCGTGGCCGTCGGGGGCGAGAGGAACCGGCCGCTGGTTCTGAACACCCACGCCTCCTCGGACACGGAGACCGCCCGCATGGTGCCGTCCTCGTGGCCGAGGAAGACCGTGGCGAACCCCACAACCGGATCGACCCTGATCTCGCTGGCCAGCGGATAGGACGACTTGTGCGTGCCGACCACGGTGTAGACCCCGTACAAGGTGTCGGTGTAGTTGTGGAAGTAGAGCGACGTGCCCGACAGGGCCAGTCCGCTGATTTCTCCCCTCGCCCGGAACGTCCAGCGCTGGCCGCCGTTCGCGACGTTCACCGCGTGCACCACCCCGTTGGTCGTGCTGCCGACGTAGACGGTGTCGTCGGACAAGGCGGGAGCGGAGTTCAGAGAGCCGCCCGCGACGTAGTGCCAGCGTGGGCGCCCCCCGGTGTCGAAGGCGTGCAGCTTGCCGTCGGCGGCGCCGACGTAGACCGTGCCGTCGCCGACGACCGGCGCGGCGGGGGCGCGGTCGCCGGGGGTGGCGTACTCGGCGGTCCAGCGTCGTCTGCCGCTCTTCGCGTCGACAGCGTGGACCAGGTTCCCGGTGCCGGCGACGTAGACCGCGCCGTCCCCGAACGCCGGGTCCGAGGGGAGCACCTTCCTGCCGAGGGGATACGTCCAGCGGGTGCTGCCGTCGGAGGTGTCGAGGGCGTGGAGTGTGCCGCCGGCGTCGGCGACGTAGGCCGTGCGCGCTTTGTCGTCCACCACGGTCCGGGTGTGGACGCGCTCGCCGAGCGAGACGGACCAGCGTTCCTTGCCGTTGATCGGGTCGATCGCGTGCATCTTCTTGTCGCCGCCGACGTAGATCATGTCTTCGACGTACGACGCGACCGGACCGAGCAAGGGCTTCGAAGTGTCCCAGAGGAGGGTGCCGGGTTCGGCGTCGTCGGCCGGGTCTTCGCGCTTGTCGTCGTTCGTGGTGTCCCCGTCGTCGCCCAGCACTTGCCAGGCGGTGAACCCGAGCGCCATGGCGCCCAGCGTGCCGAGCGTGGCCAAGGCCTCCCGGCGGCTGCGCGCCTGTTTGGGGGGCGGTGCGGGTTCGGGCAGCGGGTTGTTGGGCTGGCGGACGACGTGGGGACGGGACGAGGCCGGGCGGCGGGACGAGGGCGGGCGAGGGGACGGGGCGGGGCGGCGGGACGGTCGGGGCGGGGTCGCGGGGGCCGTGGGGGGATGCGGGGCGGCCGCGGGCGCGTCCGGCGTTGCCGGGGCGGTCGCGGCCTGGTGGAGGGGCGCCGCCGGGGCGTTCGGGGCCGGGGCGGGCTGCCGCTCCGGTACGGGCGGCTCCCCGGGGGCCCGGCGCGGGGCGGCGGGCATGGTCGGGTCGGCCGGTGCCGGTGCGGGGGCGGGGGCCTCCGCCGGTGCCGGTGCCGGTCCCTGCGCGGGTGCGGGTGCCGGTCCCTCCACCGACGCCGGTCCCTGCGCCGACGCCGCCGACGCCGCCGACGCCGGTGACGCCGGTGTCGCGCCGGGCCCCGCCGCCGGCGGCGGTGTCGCGGGCCCGTCGTCCGACGGCGGAGGGGAGACCCGCGCCGGGTCCCGGAGCGCGGTCGCGACCGCCGGCGGGAGCCACGAGTTGTCGTCGCCGGGCGCGTGCGCCAGCTCCGTCACCAGCGACGTGACGGAGGGCCGCTGCTCCGGGTCCTTCGCGATGCACCGCGCCACGACGTCCCGCAGGACCGGCGGGAGGGCGCTCAGGTCGGGCTGCTCGTGGACGATGCGGTAGTTCAGCGCCTGGAACGACCCCGTGCCGAAGGGGCCGTTGCCGGTCGCCGTGTAGACGAGCAGCGCGCCCAGCGCGAACACGTCCGTCGCCGGGCCCACGTTCCGGCCGCCCGTGAGCTGCTCGGGGGACATGAAGCCGGGTGTGCCGATCACCGTGCCGGTCTGTGTCAGCACGCTGGCCTCGGCGGCCACGGAGATGCCGAAGTCGATGACGCGCGGCCCGTCCTGGGCCAGCAGCACGTTGGACGGCTTCAGGTCCCGGTGGACCACCCCGGCCGCGTGGATGGCCTCCAGCGCCTCGGCCAGCCCGGCGGCCAGCGCGAGGACGCCGTGCTCCGGCCACGGGCCGTGCGTTTCGACGGCGTCGCCGAGCGGCAGGCCCGGCACGTACTCGGTGGCGAGCCAGGCGGGCGAGCCCTCCGGGTCGGCGTCCACGACCCCGGCGGTGAAGAACCCGGTGACGCGCCGGGCGGTGGCGACTTCGCGGGCGAACCGGCGCCGGAACCCGGGGTCCTGGGCAAGCTCGGAGCGTACGACCTTCACCGCCACGCTCCGGCCGCCGGGCGAACGGCCCAGGAACACCTGGCCCATGCCGCCCGCCCCGAGCCGGGCCACGATCCGGTACCTGCCCACCTGCCGCGGATCCCCCGCCTCCAGCGCCGTGAACACCCGAGCCGTACCCCCTCTGATTCCGCCCGACCGCGTCCGATCCGTCCGCGTGCCCCCCGCACGATAGCGCGGAGGCCCGACGTGACCTGGGCGGGCATGCGTTCCCGCGCAGATTCGATCTTGAGCGCGCCTTCCGGATGACCACGCAGACGCCGGGCCGGGCCCCCGCTGAAACTTTCGAAGAACCCCGTGCACGGCTGTTGCCGACGCGCGGGTTCGCTCCTACCGTCGTTGGGAGCGCTCCCATGAATCGTTTCAATCCTCTCCCCCGAAGAGAAAAGAGGACCCCCCATGGAACGTTTCGCAGCACGGCGAATCCCGCTACCGAAGGAGCAGCGGCCATGAGCCCCCGTCACCCGCACAAAGTGCGCGGCCCCCTCACGGCGCTGCTGGTCATGGCGCTCGCCGCCGTGTCGCTGGTCGCTGTGCAGGCCGCGCCGTCGCACGCCGCCGTCATCGACACCGACGAGTCCTACGTGCTCGTGAACCGGCACAGCGGCCAGGCGCTGGACGTGTACAACCTGGCGACCGAGGACGGCGCGCCGCTGGTGCAGTGGCCGCGCAACGACGGCGCCTGGCAGCAGTGGCAGTTCGTCGACTCGGGCGGCGGCTACTACCGGCTGAGGTCCCGGCACAGCGGCAAGGTGGTCGACATCGAGGGCGCGTCCACCGCCAACGGGGCGAACGTCATCCAGTGGACCGACAACAACGCCGCCAACCAGCAGTTCCGCGTCGTCGACACCGACAGCGGCCACGTACGGCTGATCAACCGCAACAGCGGCAAGGCGCTGGAGGTCTGGGAGTGGTCCACCGCGGACGGCGCGCGGGTCTCCCAGTACACCGACAACGACGGGGCCAACCAGCAGTGGCGGCTCGTGCCGGTGGGCGGGGGCGGCGACCCCGACCCGCCCGTGGAGGACGCCAAGCAGATGGAGGACCTCGACCGCGGGCTGGTCTCGGTCCGTTCCGGCGACGGCAACCTGGTCTCCTGGCGGCTGCGGGGTACGGAGAGCTACGAGACCGCGTTCAACCTCTACCGCGGTTCGACGAAGGTCAACTCCTCCCCCCTCACCGACTCCACCAACTACCGGGACGCGGGGGCGCCCGCCGACGCCTCATACACGGTGCGGGCGGTGGTCGACGGTGTCGAACAGCCCGCGTCGAAGGAGTCGCTGCGGTTCACCGGCGGAAACCACCTCGACGTTCCCCTCCAGTCCCCCGGCTCGGGCTACACCCCGGTCGAGGCGAGCCCGGGCGACGTGGACGGCGACGGCCGGTACGAGCTGATCGTCAAATGGGACCCGGACAACGCCAAGGACAACTCGCAGTCCGGCGTCACCGGGAACGTGTACGTGGACGCGTACCGCCTGAACGGCCAGCGG
Organism: Streptomyces sp. MAR4 CNX-425; assembly: GCF_048656465.1. Taxonomy (NCBI): domain Bacteria; kingdom Bacillati; phylum Actinomycetota; class Actinomycetes; order Kitasatosporales; family Streptomycetaceae; genus Streptomyces; species Streptomyces sp. MAR4 CNX-425. The sequence goes on from NZ_JBMDLF010000001.1 coordinate 917,937, forward strand.
CTGTGGCGCATCGACCTGGGCCGCAACATCCGCGCGGGCGCGCACTACACGCAGTTCCAGGTGTACGACTACGACGGCGACGGCCGCGCCGAGGTCGCCATGAAGACCGCCGACGCCACCCGCGACGGCCAGGGCGCGGTCATCGGCGACGGAGGCGCCGACCACCGCAACTCCGGCGGCTACATCCTGACCGGGCCCGAGTACCTGACGGTGTTCGACGGCCTGACCGGCGCCGCCGTCGACACCGTGGACTACGTGCCGCCGCGCGGCAACGTCGGCGACTGGGGCGACGACTACGGCAACCGCGTCGACCGCTTCCTGGCCGGCACCGCCTACCTCGACGGCGAACGGCCGTCCCTGATCATGGCCCGCGGCTACTACACGCGCGCGACCATCGCCGCCTGGGACTTCCGCGACGGGCAGCTCACCCGCCGCTGGACGTTCGACTCCGACTCCTCGGGCAACGGCGCCGCCGCCGGCCAGGGCAACCACCAGCTGTCCGTCGCCGACGTCGACGACGACGGCCGCCAGGAGATCGTCTACGGCTCCGCGACCGTCGACGACGACGGCAGCCTGATGTACACCACCGGCTTCGGCCACGGCGACGCCCTGCACGTCGGCGACTTCGTGCCCTCCCGCTCCGGCGTCGAGGTCTTCACCATCCACGAACCGGGCGGCCAGCCCGGCTCCGACCTGCACGACGCCGGTACCGGCCAGGTCATCCACCGCACCCCGGCCAGCGGCTCCGAGGGACCGGGCCGCGGCGTGGCCGGCGACATCCACGCCGGCAACCCGGGCGCGGAGTTCTGGGGCTCGGGCCCGAACATGGACCACCTGCGCAACGCCTCCGGCGGCAACGTGGGACGCAACCCGTCCTCCGCGAACTTCCTCGCCTGGTGGGACGGCGACCCGGTGCGCGAGCTGCTGGACGGCACCCGTATCGACAAGTACGGCACCGGCGGCGACACCCGCCTGCTGACCGGCAGCGGCGTCTCCTCCAGCAACGGCACGAAGTCCACCCCGGTGCTGTCCGGCGACCTCTTCGGCGACTGGCGCGAGGAGGTGATCTGGCGCCACTCCGACAACTCCGCCCTGCGCATCTACGCGACGTCCACGCCCACCGCCACCAAGCTGCACACCCTGGCCCACGACGCCCAGTACCGCGTCGCCCTGGCCTGGCAGAACACCGCCTACAACCAGCCGCCCCACCCCGGCTACTTCCTCGGGGCCGGCATGACCCGCCCACCGCAGCCGAACGTCTACCTGCGCTGACCCGGGCGCCGGCGCCGCACGCCGCGCAGACGCGCGGCGTGCGGCGGGCCCGGCCGCCCCGCGCGGTTGGCTGCTCGTCCGGGCCTCTCGCCGCTCGGCACCGGTAGCCTGCGCGGATGATACGTACGGAACGAGCCCTTGCGACGGTCGTCGGGTCGGCGGTAGGCGACGCGCTGGGCGCCCCTTTCGAGTTCGGTCCCGCGGGGGCGTTCTCCGCCCGGTTCCCCGAGCCCGGGGGCGGGGGCGAGATGTGCGGGGGCGGCGGGTGGGATCCGGGGGAGGCCACGGACGACACGCAGATGGCCGTCTTCGTCGGGGAGTCGCTCCTGGAGCGGGGCGGGCTGGACCTGCCGGACATCTTCGCCCGCTTCCAGCGGTGGGCCGGGGCCGGGCCCAAGGACATCGGCCTGCAGACCGAGGACGTGCTGACGAACGGCAGGCCGTGGGACCGGGCCGCGGCGGCTCACTTCGAGGTCAACGGGCGGGCGGCCGGCAACGGCTCCCTGATGCGGGCGTCGACGTCCGCGGTCTGCTTCGCCCGCGCCGGCCGGGCCGCCACGATGGACGCCGCCCGGCGCATCGCCGCCCTCACCCACGGCGACCGCGCCGCCTGGGAGGGCACCGCCGTGTTCCACGAGCTCGTACGCCTCGCCCTGGCCGGCGCCGACCCGCTGGGCGCCCTGCCGGAGGTGCTGGAGCACGTCCATCCCGACCACCGGGAGCGGTACGCGACGGTCCTCGCCGCCGACTGGCACCCCGGCCGGGCCACCGAGGTCAACGGCGCGGTCTGGCCCTGCCTGGGGTCGGCGGTCTGGGCGCTGCGGACCACGGCGGGCTTCGAGGACGCCGTCCGCGCGGCGGTCGACCTGGGTGGCGACACCGACACCGTCGCCGCGGTCACCGGAGGTCTGGCGGGCGCGTATCACGGGCTGGACGCCGTCCCCGCCCGCTGGACCGAGCCCCTGCACGTTCCTCTGCCGGGGTTCGGCGGACGGGTGCTGCGCCTGGCCGATCTGCTCGATCTCGCGCGGCGCCTCGAAGCCGCCGCGCCCTGACGCGCGACGGCGCCTCGACGTCCGCTCCGCTACTCCGCGTCCTGGACGCGGGTGAACACGGAGGTCTCCAGTGGACCTCCGATCCAGTCGATCGTCAGGGTGTCGCCGCTGTACTCGAAGGACCCGGCGCGATTCGGCGGATCGCCCCGGCACAGAAAGCCCAGCCGGATGAGGTATTCGCCTTCCCGCACGCCCCACTCGCCCCGGCAGCTGTCACCGTCGATGTGGAGTTCGGCGCGGTGCCGGCCGGGTCCCTCGCCGCCGGGCTCGGCGAGTATCAGCTTGTCCCGCGCGTCCGCTTCGCCGCGCCAGACGCCCGGCGCGCCCTCGATGCCGGGTGCCGACTCGGACGGCCCGGGTTCGGGGACGGACGCTGGCTGCGTTTCGGCGGCGGAGGGCGAGTTCGGTAACCGGGCGGCGGGTTCGTCCTCGTCTCCGCCGAGGTGGAGCGTCAGCCCGGCGGCGCCGGCGGCGAGGAGGACGGCCCCGGCCAGCGCTCCCAGGACCGTGCGGCTCCGGCGCCGTCCGGACGCGGGCGGCCCTGCCGGCGGCGGCTTCTGTGGCGGGGCAGGCGTGTGTGACATCAGCGGTTCCCTCCCGGGCGCCCCCACGGCGCCCCGGAGCCTTCTACCACTGCCACGGCGAAGAAGGAGATCCATCCGCCACGGCATCCGCCCTCAGTCCCGGCCCGCGCCGCGCATCTCCCACACCAGCGCCTCCGCCCCGCCGTCCGCCGCCGTCAGGGCCTGCCCCTCGCAGCCCGCGATGCGGACCGCGTCGCCCGCTTCCGCGGGCGGGGTGCCGGGGTCGAGGCGGACGGTGCCGCGGGCGACGTGGACGTAGACCCAGGGGGCGTCGGGGAGGGCCGTGCGTTCGCCGGGGCGCAGGCGGCGCAGGTGCAGCACCGACGCGGCGCCTTCCACGGCGAGGGGGGTGCCGTCGGCGATGCCGCGGACGATCTCGTACGACGGGGGGCCGCCCGGTGCCGTGGGCATGAGCCACATCTGGAGGAAGGTCAGCGGCGCCGGGCCCGCGTTGCGTTCGACGTGGCGGATGCCGGTGCCGGCGGTCAGGTGCGCGACGTCGCCGGGGCGGAGGGTCCCGGTGCGGCCGGCGGAGTCCTCGTGGGTGAGTTCGCCGTCGAGGACCCAGGTGACGATCTCCATGTCGCGGTGGGCGTGTTCGGCGAATCCGGCGCCGGGCCGCAGCCGTTCCTCGTTGCAGGCGACGAGGGAGCCGAACCGGACGTTCCGCGGGTCGTAGAAGCCGCCGAAGGAGAACGCGTGCCGCGTCTCGATTCCCGCCTCCGGGTCCCCGCCGCGGTAGCGGCCCCGTCCGCGCCGTAGCTGAATCACCCCGCCACCGTACGCTCCGGGAGCCGGCCGCCGGACGGCTGTTTCGTCCGCCGCGACCCGGATAGGGCAGGCTAGACCCGTGCCTGAACCGACCGAGACACCCGAGCCGCGCGATCGCGACGCCGCCCGGCTGCAGCATCCGCACGCCGCGACCCTGCGCCGGCTGGAGAAGTCCTCCGGGGAGCTCGCCGCCGCCGCCATCGCCCGGATGGATGAGCAACTGCCCTGGTACCGGGCCATGCCACCGGAGCACCGTTCGTGGATCGGGCTGGTGGCGCAGGCGGGGATCGCGGCGTTCACGGAGTGGTTCCGGCACCCCGAGACGCCGCAGGCGATCTCCACGGACGTGTTCGGCACCGCGCCGCGCGAGCTCACCCGGGCGATCACGCTGCGGCAGACGGTCGAGATGGTGCGTACCACGATCGAGGTCATGGAGTCGGCCATCGAGGACGTCGCCGCCCCCGGCGACGAGTCCGCGCTGCGCGAGGCGCTGCTCGTCTACGCGCGCGAGATCGCCTTTGCCACCGCCCAGGTCTACGCGCAGGCCGCCGAGGCCCGCGGCGCGTGGGACGCCCGGCTGGAGTCGCTGGTGGTCAACGCCGTGCTCTCCGGGGAGGCCGACGAGGGCGCGGTGTCGCGGGCGGCGGCGCTCGGCTGGATCTCGCCGGAGCACGTGTGCGTGGTGCTCGGCACCGCGCCGGACGGGGACAGCGAGCTGACCGTGGAGGCGATCCGGCGGGCCTCGCGGCACGCGAAGCTCCAGGTGCTGACCGGGGTGCTGGGCAGCCGGCTGGTGGTGATCGCCGGCGGCAGCGCGGATCCGCTGAAGGCGGCGAAGGCGCTGATCGGCCCGTTCGCGCAGGGCCCGGTGGTGGCCGGGCCGGTGGTGGGCGACCTGCTGGCCGCGACCCGCTCCGCGCAGGCCGCCGCGGCGGGGCTGAAGGCGTGCTCCGCCTGGCAGGACGCGCCGCGGCCGGTGCTGGCGGACGACCTGCTGCCGGAGCGGGCGATCGCCGGTGATCCGGCGGCGCGCGAGCAGCTGGTGGAGGAGATCTACAGTCCGCTGGCGGAGGCCGGGTCGGCGCTCCTGGAGACGCTGAGCGTGTACCTGGAGCAGGCGTCGAGCCTCGAAGGTGCCGCGCGGATGTTGTTCGTTCACCCCAACACCGTTCGCTACCGGCTGCGACGTGTGACCGATGTCACGGGCTGGTCACCGTCCGACGTCCGCTCAGCGTTTACTCTGCGTATCGCGCTGATCCTCGGGCGGCTGACGGAGACGGAACCCCCGCGGTAGCCATTTGTTCGGTCCCCACAAATCCCTCCGGTGTTCTTCGTCCCCGTCCCCACGGGCGGCACACACCCCCGACAAGAGAAGGTTGAAGGGTGCTCGTACTCGTAGCTCCCGGCCAGGGCGCCCAGACGCCCGGCTTCCTCACCCCCTGGCTCGGCCTCCCCGGCGTCGCCGAGCGGCTGTCGGCCTGGTCGGACGTGGCCGGGCTCGACCTGGTCCGCGCCGGCACCGAGGCGGACGAGGACGAGATCCGCGACACCGCCGTGGCGCAGCCGCTGCTGGTCGCCGCCGGCCTCGTCAGCGCGTACGCGCTCTTCGACGGCCCCGAGCCGCTGCGCCGGCAGGTGGGCATGGTCGCCGGGCACAGCGTCGGCGAGCTGACCGCCGCGGCGCTCGCCGGGGTGATCACCGACGAGGAGGCCATCGCGCTGGTACGGGCCCGGGGCCTGGCCATGGCGGAGGCGTCCGCCGCCGTGGAGACCGGCATGGCCGCCCTTCTCGGCGGCGAGCAGGACACGGTGCTGGGGCATCTGGCGCAGCTCGGCCTGACCCCGGCCAACGTCAACGGCGCCGGCCAGATCGTCGCCGCCGGCACCGCGGCGCAGCTCGCCGAGCTGGCCGCCGACAAGCCCGAGGGGGTGCGCCGCGTCGTTCCGCTGAAGGTCGCCGGCGCGTTCCACACCGAGCACATGGCGCCCGCCGTCGCCGCGCTGGCGGAGCGGGCCGGGCGGCTCGCCCCCGCGGATCCGCGGATCCCGTACGTGTCCAACGCCGACGGCCGGGTCGTCGACGGCGGCGCGGAGGTGATGCGACGTCTGGTCGCGCAGGTCGCGAGCCCGGTGCGCTGGGACGCCTGCATGGAGACCTTCGCGGCCCACGGCGCGACCGCGCTGGTGGAGGCCGCGCCGGGCGGCACGCTCACCGGGCTCGCCAAGCGGGCGCTCAAGGGTGTGCTGCCGGTGCCGCTGAAGACCCCCGAGGACCTGGAGAAGGCCCGCGCCGCCGTCGCCGGGACGGCCACAGAGACGGCCGCCTCCGCGGCCGCGGAGGAGAGCGCATGACCGCGAAGATCCGGCCCACCAAGGGGGCCCCGTACGCCCGGATCATGGGCGTCGGCGGCTACCGCCCGACCCGCGTCGTGTCCAACGAGGAGATCCTCAAGTACATCGACTCCTCCGACGAGTGGATCCGCAGCCGCTCCGGCATCGCCACCCGGCACTGGGCCGGGCCGGACGAGACCGTCGCGCAGATGTCCGTCGAGGCCGCCGGCAAGGCGCTCGCGGCGGCCGGCGTGACGGCGGAGCAGGTCGACGCGGTGATCATCTCGACCGTTTCGCACTTCATGCAGACGCCGTCGGTCGCCACCGAGATCGCGCACCTGCTGGGCGCCGGCAAGCCGGCCGCGTTCGACATCTCCGCCGCCTGCGCCGGCTTCGGGTACGGGCTGACGCTGGCCAAGGGCCTCATCGTGGAGGGCAGCGCGGAGCACGTGCTGGTCGTCGGCGTCGAGCGGCTCTCCGACCTCACCGACCTGTCCGACCGCACCACCGCCTTCCTCTTCGGCGACGGCGCCGGCGCGGTCCTCGTCGGCCCCGCCGAAGAGCCGGGCATCGGCCCCTCGGTGTGGGGCTCGGAGGGCGACAAGCACCAGACCATCAAGCAGACCGTGTCGTGGGACCGCTTCCGGATCGGCGACGTGGAGCAGCTGCCGCTGGACGAGAACGGCGACGTCAAGTTCCCGGCGCTGACCCAGGAGGGCCAGACGGTCTTCCGCTGGGCGGTCTACGAGATGGCCAAGGTCGCCCAGGAGGCCCTGGACGCCGCCGGTATGACGCCGGACGACCTGGACGTCTTCATCCCGCACCAGGCGAACATGCGGATCATCGACTCGATGGTGAAGACCCTCAAGCTGCCGGAGCATGTCGCGGTCGCCCGCGACATCGAGACGACCGGCAACACCTCGGCCGCCTCCATCCCGCTGGCCATGGAGCGGATGCTGGCGACCGGGCAGGCGAAGAGCGGGGACACCGCCCTCGTCATCGGGTTCGGAGCAGGTCTGGTCTACGCCGCCACGGTCGTGACCCTGCCCTGACCCGCGGGCCGCCGGTCCGCAGGCCGGGCCGCCCGGCCACCCGCAGCTCATCCCTCATTGAGATCAAGGAACGGAAGAAGGAGTCCCCAAGATGGCCGTCACGCAGGAAGAGATCGTCGCCGGTCTCGCGGAGATCGTGAACGAGATCGCCGGCATCCCGGTCGAGGACGTCCAGCTGGACAAGTCCTTCACCGACGACCTGGATGTCGACTCGCTGTCCATGGTCGAGGTCGTCGTCGCCGCCGAGGAGCGCTTCGACGTCAAGATCCCGGACGACGACGTCAAGCAGCTGAGGACCGTGGGCGACGCCTCGGACTACATCCTCAAGCACCAGAGCTGACCCCCGCCCCGCTGTCGCCACCCTCTCCCCCGCGCCCCGGCGCGGACGGCGGTCCGCGGTGGCGCCGTAGTACGACCCTCGACCTTTCGGAGTGAGCTTCGACGTGAACACGACCAATCGCACCGTGGTCGTCACCGGAATCGGCGCAACCACACCGCTGGGTGGCGACAGCGCATCCACCTGGGACGGGCTGGTGTCCGGCCGGTCCGGCATCGCGGACCTGGACCACGCGTGGGCCGCGGACCTGCCCGTGCACTTCGCCGGCGAGGTCGCGGTGGAGCCCACCGAGGTCATCCCCCGGCCGCAGGCCCGGAAGCTGGACCGGGCGGCGCAGTTCGCGCTCGTCGCCACCGGGGAGGCGTGGGCCGACGCCGGGTTCACGGCCCGGGCCGGCGAGGACGCGGCGGTCGACCCCGACCGGCTGGGCGCGGTCGTCGCCTCCGGCATCGGCGGGGTGACGACGCTGCTCGACCAGTACGACAACCTCCGCGACAAGGGCCCCCGGCGGGTCTCGCCGCACACGGTCCCGATGCTCATGCCCAACAGCCCGGCGGCCAACGTCGGCCTCCAGATCAACGCCCGGGCCGGCGTGCACACGCCGGTCAGCGCGTGCGCCTCCGGCGGGGAGGCGATCGGGTACGCGGTAGAGATGATCCGCTCCGGCCGCGCCGACGTCGTCGTGGCCGGCGGCACGGAGGCGGCGATCCACCCGCTGCCCATCGCGGCGTTCGCCAACATGATGGCGATGTCGAAGAACAACGACGACCCGCAGGGCGCCTCCCGCCCGTACGACAAGGCCCGCGACGGCTTCGTCCTCGGCGAGGGCGCGGGCGTGCTGGTGCTGGAGTCGGCGGAGCACGCCGCGCGGCGCGAGGCGAAGGTCTACTGCGAGGTGGTCGGCCAGGGGCTGTCGGCGGACGCGCACCACATCGCGCAGCCGGAGCCGAGCGGGCGCGGCATCGCCGCGGCGCTGGAGAACCTGTTCGCGCACAACGACGTGACGCCCGCCGAGGTCGTCCACGTCAACGCGCACGCGACGTCGACGCCGCAGGGCGACGTGGCGGAGATCAAGGCCATGCAGAAGGTGTTCGGCGACGAGCTGGGGCACGTCCTCGTCTCCGGTACGAAGTCGATGACCGGACATCTGCTGGGCGGCGCCGGCGGCGTCGAGTCGGTGGCGGCCGTGCTGACCGTCGAGCACCGCACCGCGCCGCCGACGATCAACGTCGACGACCTGGACGACGAGATCGACCCGGCGCTGATCGCCGTGAAGGCGACGCCGCTGCCGGCGAGCGGCCCGATCGTGGCGCTGAACAACTCGTTCGGCTTCGGCGGCCACAACGTGGTGCTGGCGTTCCGCGCGCTCTGACCTCGCACCGGCCGGGGACGGAGAACTCAACGGAACCGGGGCGGGTCTGGCGAGCGGCGCGTGGTGCCGGGAGGCCGGGGCGGGTGTTCCGCCGTCCGGTGCGCTGCCGCCGGTCGGCGACGCCGCCGCGGCCGGGCCCCGATCCCCGGTATCGCCCGCCCGGCGAGGGCACCGTTCAGACGACCTGGTGCAGCCAGCGGACCGGCGCGCCCTCGCCGGCGTAGCGGAAAGGTTCCAGCTCGTCGTCCCACGGCTTGCCCAGCAGCCGGGCGATCTCCGCCTCCAGCTGCGTCTCCCCGCGCTGCGCGCGGGTCAGGGCCGCGCGCAGCCGGTCCTCGGGGATGAGGATGTCGCCGTGGACGCCGGTGACGGCGTGGAAGATGCCGAGGTCGGGGGTGGAGCTGTAGCGCTCGCCCTCGGCGGTGGCGTACGGGTCGGCGGTGACCTCGAAGCGCAGCAGGTGCCAGCCGCGGAGCGCGGAGGCGAGCTGCGAGGCGGTGTCCGGCTCGCCCTGCCAGGAGAACTCCGCGCGCAGCGTGCCGGGCGCGGCGGGCTGCGCGATCCAGTCGAGGCTGACGCGGCCGCCGAGGACGCCGGCGACCGCCCACTCGATGTGCGGGCAGAGCGCCCGCGGGGCGGAGTGAACGAACAGAACTCCACGTGTCGTCACCGGGGGCCTCCATCCGCGGGCTCGAAGCGGCCTCGAAGTTGCCTAGAAGAAGTTGCCTAGAGTAAACACCACGGGTCGCCTTTCCGGGTAAACAGGACACTCCGTCACCCGGTGCTGTTCCGCCGGGATACGGCCGCGCTACGGCCCGTTGAGCACCAGCCAAGCTACCGTGCCACCGCGCGGCGCGAGTGCCGTACGGTCGGTCCTGGGCATGCTGACCTACGTTCGGAGGAGGACCTCGGGGGCGGGAGGGAGCGCAGCGATGCGCGGAGTGGCGGCACTTGTCTGCTCGGGAGCGGTAGCGGTGTCACTGGTGCTCGCCGGCTGCACCGGCGAGGGCGGTACGCGCGGGGAGGACAAGGGATCCGCCGCGCCGTCGGGGTCGGGCGGGGCGGAGGACGTGGGCGAACCGTCGCAGCGGGCCCGCGCGGCGCTCCGGCCGCCGCGGTCGGTGGCGGCGCTCGGCGACTCCATCACGCGCGGGTTTCACGTCTGCGAGCCCCTCGCCGACTGCCCGGAGAAGTCGTGGTCGACGGGCACGTCCGAGGACGTGGACAGCCTCGCCCGGCGGTTACTCGACAAGCCGTCGGGGCACACGTGGAATTTCGCCCGTTCGGGCGCGCAAGTGGCGGATCTGCCCGTCCAGACGGGCGAGGCGATCGTCCACCGCCCCGACCTGGTGACCGTGCTCATCGGCGCCAACGACGCCTGCACGGAGAGCACCGCGGCCATGACACCGGTGGCGGACTTCCGCACGGCGGTGGCGGACTCGCTGGACCGGCTGGAGCGGGATCTGCCGCGGACGCAGGTGTACGTGTCCAGCGTGCCGAGCCTGCTGCGGCTGTGGGAGGTGGGCCGGGACGGGGTGGTGGCGCGGCAGATCTGGTCGCTGGGCGACGTCTGCCAGTCGATGCTGGCGGACCCCACGGACCTCGGCACCTCGGCGACCGGCCGGCGGGAGGAGGTGGAGGACCGGGTGGTGGAGTTCAACGCGGTGCTGGAGGAGGAGTGCGGGCGGCATCCGCTGTGCGTGTACGACGGCGGGGCGGCGTTCCGGTACGACTTCACCAGCGGCCACCTGAGCCGCTGGGACTCCTTCCACCCGGACGAGGAGGGCCAGAACGTGCTGGCGGAGATCGCGTACCGAAAGCTGCGCGAGGCACGGTAGGCGCGCCGGGCGCGCGGTGCCGGGCTCCGGGGCCGGGCACGGGAGCCGGATTCGGGAGCGGGGCTCGGGGGCCACGAGAGGCGAACACGGACGCCGGCCGGCGCCGTGCGGCGGCACCGCACGCGCGTACGCGGGCGCGGCGGGCTGCCGGGAGCACGGTCCGGGCCCGAGCCCAGGGACACCCGGGCTCCGGGGCCGGGCACGGGGCGGGCGGTGTCCCGCGGGTTCGGCCCCCGGGCCGCATAAAGTCTCCCCATGGCCACGACTCCGCTGCCCCCGCCCGACGCCGCGTCCGCGCCCGCCGTCACCGCCGAGCCCTTCGGCAAGCTCGCCGACGGCACCCCCGTCGAGCGGTGGACGCTCACCGCGGGCGGGACCCGGGTGCGGGTGCTGACGTACGGCGGGATCGTGCAGTCCGTGGAGGTGCCCGACCGGGCCGGGCGGTACGCGAACGTGGCGCTGGGGCTGGCGACCCTGGACGAGTACGTGGCGCACGGGGACCCGTACTTCGGGGCGCTCATCGGCCGCTACGCCAACCGCATCACCGGCGCCTCCTTCGTCCTCGGCGGGCGCTCGTACCCGCTGCGCGCCAACGACGGCCCCAACTGCCTGCACGGCGGCGCCCACGGCTTCGACAAGCAGGTCTGGGCCGCGGCCGAGGCGCCGGCCGCGCCCGGGGCGGCCGCGCTGCTGCTGTCGCGTACCAGCCCGGACGGCGAGGAGGGCTTCCCCGGCACGCTCCGGGTGCGGGCGACGTACACCGTCACCGCCGGCGGCGCGCTGCGCTTCGACTACGAGGCGACGACCGACGCGCCGACCGTGGTGAGCCTGACCAACCACACCTACGTCAACCTCGACGGCGAGGGCAGCGGCAGCGTCGAGGACCACCACCTGCGCGTCGCCGCCTCCCGGTTCACGGTCAACGCCGCCACCTCCGCGCCGACCGGCGAGATCGCCGACGTGGCCGGCACCCCCTTCGACTTCCGCTCCGCGCGCCCGGTCGGCGCCGAACTGCGCTCCGGGCATCCGCAGTTGCTGATCGGCCGCGGGTACGACCAGAACCTCGTGCTCGACAAGGGTGTCACCCCGTCCCCCGAGCCGGTCGCCGAGGTCCGCTCGCCGGCCTCGGGGCGGGTGCTGCGGGTGCTGACCACCGAGCCCGGGCTCCAGCTCTACACCGCGAACGCCGTCTCCCCGTCGTTCACCGGCCCGTCCGGCCGGGCCTACCGGCCGGGCGACGGGCTCGCCCTGGAGACCCAGCACTTCGCGGACTCCCCCAACCACCCGCACTTCCCCTCCACCGTGCTCCGCCCCGGCGAGCATTACCGTTCGGCCACGGTCTACGAGTTCGCCGTGCGCTGACCGTTGACACCTGCCGTGCCTCGTCCTTACTGTCTCGCCAACATTTCGAACGCGTGACGAAATCTCGAACGACACGGTGAAGGAGCCACCAGCCCGTGCGCATCACCGGAATCAGCACGCACGTCGTCGGCACCCCCTGGCGGAACCTGACCTACGTCCAGGTGCACACCGACGAGGGCCTGACCGGGGTCGGCGAGACCCGGATGCTGGGCCACACCGACGCCCTCGTCGGCTATCTGCGGGAGGCGGAGGCGAACCACATCGCGGGCTCCGACCCGTTCGCGATCGAGGACCTGGTCCGCCGGATGAAGTACGGCGACTTCGGCCGGGCCGGCGAGATCGTGATGTCGGGGATCGCGTGCGTGGAGACGGCCTGCTGGGACATCAAGGGCAAGGCGCTGGGCGTGCCGGTGTGGCAGCTGCTCGGCGGCGCGGTCACCGACCGGGTCAAGGCGTACGCCAACGGCTGGTACACCACCGAGCGCACCCCGGAGGCGTACCACGAGGCCGCCCGCCGGGTGGTCGGGCGCGGCTACCGGGCGCTGAAGATCGACCCGTTCGGCGCCGGCCGCATGGAGCTGGACCACGCGGAGTCCCGCTACGCGGTCTCCCTCGTCGAGGCGGTGCGCGACGCCGTCGGGGACGAGACGGAGCTGATGCTGGAGATGCACGGCCGCTTCTCCCCGGCCACCGCGGTGCGGCTGGCGCGGGAGATGGCCCCGTTCCGCCCGGCGTGGCTGGAGGAGCCGGTGCCGCCGGAGAACCTCAAGGCGCTGGCGAAGGTGGCCAAGCGGGTGGACCTGCCGGTGGCGACCGGGGAGCGGATCCACGACCGGATCGAGTTCCGCGAGCTGTTCGAGAGCCAGGCCGCGGACATCGTGCAGCCGGACGTGGGGCACGTCGGCGGCATTCTGGAGACCCGCAAGCTCGCCGCCACCGCCGAGACCCACCAGGTGCTGCTCGCGCCGCACAACGTCGGCGGCCCGGTGCTGACCGCGGCCAGCCTGCAGGTCGGCTTCTGCACGCCGAACTTCAAGATCCTGGAGCACTTCAACGACTTCGCCGACGCGGAGATCAGGAAGGTCGTCACGGGCGCGCCCGAGGTGGTCGACGGCTACTTCGCCCGCTCGTCGGCGCCCGGTCTGGGGGTGGAGCTGGACACCGACGCGGCGGCGGAGTTCCCCCAGCGGCGGGCGCGCTTCGACCTGTGGGCCGAGGGCTGGGAGAAGAGGAACCCCGATGACTGAGACCCACCGCGCGGTCGTGCTCCGGGAGCCCGGGCGGGCGCGGGTCGAGAGCGTGCCGTCGCCGCCGCCCGGGCCCGGCGAGGTGCGGGTGCGGGTGTACGCGGCCGGGGTGTGCGGCAGCGACCGGGAGGTGTACGACGGCACCCGGCCGGACGGCTACGTGACGTACCCGCTCACGCCCGGGCACGAGTGGTCGGGGACGGTCGAGGCCGTCGGGCCCGGCGTCGACGCGGCGCTGACCGGGCGGAAGGCCGTCGCCGAGGGCTTCCGCCGCTGCGGGGCGTGCGCCCGCTGCCGGGCCGGCGAGACGAACCTGTGCGCGGGCCCGTACGCCGAGACGGGGTTCACCCGCCCCGGCGCGTTCGCGGAGACGGTCACGGTGCCGGCGGCGCTGCTGCACGTCCTGCCCGACGCCGCCGGCCTGCGCGGCGCCGCGCTGCTGGAGCCGGCGGCCGTCGCCGCGGCGGCGGTGCTGCGCGGCGGGCCGCTGCCGGGCGAGCGGGTGGCCGTGGTGGGGGGCGGCACGCTGGGGCTGCTGGCGGTGCGGCTGCTCGCCGCGTACTCGCCGGCGGAGCTGCTGGTGGTGGAGCCGCGGGAGGAGCGGGCCCGGGTGGCGCGGGGGTGGGGCGGCGTACGGGCGGTGGCGCCCGGCGCTGCCGCCGGCCTGGCGGGGGCGTACGACTTGGTGGTGGAGACGGCCGGTGCGGCGCGGTCGGCGGTCGACGCGGTGGCGCTGGCGCGGCGCGGGGGGCGGGTGGTCGTCACCGGTATCCCGCCGGGCGGCGCGGCGGGCATCGACCCGCTGGAGCTGTCGATGCGCCAGGTCGACGTGCTGGGCGTGTTCGGCGCGCCGTCGGCGGCGTGGTCGTACGCGGTGCGCGCGTTCGCCGCCGGGTCGCTGGATCCGGCGGAGCTGGTCACCCACGAGCTGCCCCTGGACGCGTACGAGAAGGCCGTCGGGCTGGTCGGCGGCGGGGATCCGGGGGTGGGCAAGGTGCTGCTGCGGCCGTAGCCCGGTGAAGCGGCCGTGCGCCCCGGGCGGCGGCCGCTTTTTCACCGCATCAACGCCGAATGACGTCTGAGATATCGAACGAAGGAGTCCCGTGGCTCACGCACCTGGTGAACCGGCCCTCGGCCGCCTCGGCTTCGGCGCCCCGCCGCCCGATCCGGCCGACACCTCGCCGCACGCCTTCCCCGACGGAGGCCGCTGGCGCACCGAGATCCCGTCCGTCGAAGGCCCGGAGGCGCTGGCCGCCGTGCTGAAGGAGAGCACCCGCCTCGGCGTGCCGATCCACCGGATCAGCCAGGGCAGCGGCGTGTGGATGCTCACCGACGACGAGATCACCGACATGGTCGCGGCCTGCGCGGCACGCGACATCGAGCTGTCGCTGTTCACCGGCCCGCGCGGCACCTGGGACACCGGCGGCGCCACCCGCAGCGAGTCCGGCGGCGCCGGGCTGCGGGCCCGCGGGCACGACCAGCTCGCCGGCTGTGTGGAGGACGCGCTGCGGGCCGCGAGCCTGGGCGTGAGGTGCCTGCTCGTCGCCGACGAGGGCGTGCTGTGGCTGCTGCACCGGCTGCGCGCACTGGGCGAGCTGCCCGCGGACACCACGTTCAAGGTCTCCGCGCTCGTCGGCCCGGTGAACCCCGCCGCGTACGCGGTGTGGGAGCGGCTCGGCGCGGACTCGCTCAACATCCCCTCCGACCTGTCGCTCCAGCAGCTCACCGAGATCCGCCGGGCCAGCGCCGCCCCGATGGACCTGTACGTGGAGGCGCCCGACGACCTCGGCGGCTTCGTGCGGATGTACGACGCCGCCGAGCTGATCCGCCGCGGCGCCCCGCTGTACCTGAAGTTCGGCCTGTCCAAGGCCCCCGGGATCTACCCCTACGGCGCCCACATGCGCGAGACGGTGCTCGCCGCCGCCCGCGAACGGGTGCGCCGCGGGCGGCTGGTCCTGGACCTCCTCGACCGGCTCGGCGCCGGCGACGCCATGTCGCCGCCCGGCTCCCGGCTGCCCGGCGACCTGCGCCGGTTCCCCGTCCCCGCCCCCGTCTCCGACCCCGTATCCGTGACCGAAGGGATCTGACCACCATGCGCACCCCCCGAGCCGCACGCCTGCGCACCGCCGCCGCCGTCTCCGCTCTCGCCCTCGCCCTGGCCGCCTGCGGCCAGGACAGCGAGGGCGGCAGCGAGGAGAAGAAGGACACCTCGGAGGGCGGCGGCACGATCGGCATCTCGATGCCGACCAAGTCGTCCGAGCGCTGGATAGCCGACGGCGAGAACATCGTCAAGGAGTTCGAGAAGGCCGGCTACGACACCGATCTGCAGTTCGGCGAGGACAAGGTCGAGAACCAGGTCGCGCAGATCGACAACATGATCACCAAGGGCGTCGACGCGCTCGTCGTGGCGGCGATCGACAACACCTCGCTGACGGAGGTGCTGGCCGACGCCAAGGAGGCGGACATCCCCGTCATCGCGTACGACCGGCTGATCCTGGAGACGGAGAACGTCGACTACTACGCGTCGTTCGACAACGAGCGGGTCGGCAAGCTGCAGGGCCAGTACATCGCGGACGCCCTGGAGCTGGAGGAGAACAAGGGCGAGAAGTTCAACATCGAGCTGTTCGCGGGGTCCCCGGACGACAACAACACCCGCTACTTCTTCAAGGGCGCCATGAGCGTCCTCCAGCCCTACCTGGACTCGGGTCAGCTCACCGTGCAGTCCGGCCAGACGGAGCTGAACCAGATCACCACCCTGCGCTGGGACGGCGGCACCGCGCAGAAGCGCATGGACAACCTCCTGAGCGCCCACTACGGCGGCGGGACCACCGTCGACGCCGTCCTCTCCCCGTACGACGGGATCTCCATCGGCATCATCTCCGCGCTGAAGAGCGTCGGCTACGGCAGCGGCGACAAGGAGCTGCCGGTGATCACCGGGCAGGACGCCGAGGTGGCGTCGGTGAAGTCCATCATCGCCGGCCAGCAGACCCAGACCGTCTACAAGGACATGCGCAAACTCGCCAAGGTGGCCGTGCAGATGACCGACGCCGTGCTCACCGGCGGCAAGCCCGAGGTCAACGACACGAAGTCGTACGACAACGGCGTCAAGGTCGTGCCGGCGTACCTGCTGGACCCGGTCAGCATCGACAAGTCCAACACCGACCTGCTCATCGAGGAGGGCTTCTACACGGAGGGGGACCTCAAGTGACCGCTGCGGTCCTGGAGATGCGCTCCATCACCAAGACCTTCCCCGGGGTCACGGCGCTCGCCGACGTCAGCCTCACCGTCGGGCCCGGCGAGATCCACGCCGTGTGCGGCGAGAACGGCGCCGGCAAGTCCACCCTGATGAAGGTCCTGAGCGGAGTGCATCCGCACGGCAGCTACGAGGGGGACATCCTCTTCGAGGGCGAGCCGTGCGCCTTCCGGGACATCAGGGCCAGCGAGCGCCGCGGCATCGTCATCATCCACCAGGAGCTGGCCCTGGTGCCGTACCTGTCCATCGCCGAGAACATCTTCCTCGGCAACGAGCAGGCCAGCCGCGGCGTCATCTCCTGGACCGAGACGCTGCGGCGCGCCACGGAGCTGCTGAAGCGGGTCGGCCTGGGCGGCGAACGGCCGCAGACCCGGATCGCCGACATCGGCGTGGGCAAGCAGCAGCTCGTGGAGATCGCCAAGGCGCTCTCCAAGGAGGTGAAGCTGCTCATCCTCGACGAGCCGACCGCCGCGCTCAACGACGAGGACAGCCGCAAGCTGCTCGACCTCATCCTGGAGTTCAAGCGGCAGGGGATCGCCTGCATCCTCATCTCGCACAAGCTCAACGAGATCCGGCAGGTCGCCGACTCGGTGACCATCCTGCGCGACGGGCGGACGATCGAGACGCTCGCCGTGCGCCCCGACGAGACCGGGGACGGGCACGGGCTGTCCGAGGACCGCATCATCCGCGGGATGGTCGGCCGCGACCTCGACCACCGCTTCCCGGAACGCTCGCACTACCGCGGCCCGGACGCGGGCACCGTCGCGCTGTCCGTCGAGGGCTGGACCGTACGCCATCCCATCGACCACGAGCGCAAGGTGGTCGACGACGTGTCGATCGAGGTCCGGCGCGGCGAGATCGTCGGCATCGCGGGCCTGATGGGCGCGGGCCGCACGGAGCTGGCGATGAGCGTCTTCGGCCGCTCCTACGGCCGCTACGAGGCCGGGACGCTGCGGGTCGGCGGCCGGGCGGCCGACGTACGCACCGTCCCGGACGCGGTGCGGCACGGCATCGCGTACGTCACCGAGGACCGCAAGACGTTCGGCCTCAACCTCATCGAGAACGTCATGCGCAACATCACGCTCTCCGCGCTGCCGAAGCTGGTCCGCCGCGGCACGGTCGACGAACACGCGGAGCGGCGGGTCGCCGAGGACTACCGCGCCTCGATGAACATCAAGACCCCGACGGTCTTCGAGCCGGTGAACCGGCTGAGCGGCGGCAACCAGCAGAAGGTCGTGCTCAGCAACTGGATCAACGCCGACCCCGAGGTGCTGCTCCTCGACGAGCCCACCCGCGGCATCGACGTGGGGGCGAAGTACGAGATCTACGCCGTCATCGACCAGCTGGCCGCCCGCGGCAAGGCGGTGGTCTTCATCTCCTCGGAGCTGCCCGAGCTGCTGGGGATGTGCGACCGGATCTACACCATGACCGCGGGCCGGCTGACCGGTGAGGTGCCGCGCGCCGAGGCCACCCAGGAAGTTCTCATGCGCCACATGACCACGCACGTAAAGGACGAAGGATGAGCACGGTGACAACCCGGAAGGGCGGCACCCCCTCCCCCGCGCCGCCCGCGGGCGGACCCGGCGGCGCGCTCGCCGCCGCGCTGCTGAACGCGATGCGTGCCAACGTGCGCCAGTACGGCATGCTCGTCGCGCTCGGCCTGATCGTCATCCTCTTCCAGATATGGAGCGACGGCACCCTGCTGCTGCCGCGCAACGTCTCCAACATCGTCCAGCAGAACAGCTACATCCTGATCCTGGCGATGGGCATGATGATCGTCATCATCGCCGGGCACATCGACCTGTCGGTCGGCTCGCTGGTGGCGTTCGTCAGCGCCATGGCCGCCGTGATGATGGTCAACCACGACTTCCCGTGGCCGCTCGCCCTGACGCTCTCGCTCCTCATCGGCGCCGTCGCCGGAGCCTGGCAGGGCTTCTGGATCGCCTACGTCGGCATACCATCGTTCATCGTGACCCTCGCGGGCATGCTGATCTTCCGCGGGCTCACCCAGATCGTCCTTGAGGGCCAGTCGCTCTCGCCCTTCCCCAAGGGCTTCCAGAACATGGCCCAGGGCTTCCTCCCCGAGGCCGGGCCCGAGACCAACTACCACAACCTCACGCTGCTCCTCGGCACCGCGGTGTGCCTGTTCCTGCTCTGGCGGGAGTGGCGGGACCGGCGGCGGCAGCTCTCCTTCGAGCTGGAGGTGCTGCCGCACCCGCTGTGGCTGGGCAAGTGCGCGCTCATCGTCGCGGCGGTCGCCACCGCGACCCTGATGCTGGCCAGCTACCGGGGGGTCCCGGTGGTGCTGCTCATCATGGCCGGGCTGCTGATATCGCTCGGCTACGTGATGCGCAACGTGGTGGTCGGCCGGCACGTCTACGCGCTCGGCGGGAACAAGGCCGCGGCCAAGCTGTCGGGCGTGAAGGACAAGCGGGTCACGTTCCTGGTGTTCGTGAACATGGGCGTGCTCGCGGCGCTCGCCGGCTGCGTCTACGCGGCGCGGCTGAACGCGGGCGTGCCGAAGGCCGGCGAGATGTTCGAACTGGAGGCGATCGCCGCGGCGTTCATCGGCGGCGCGTCGATGAGCGGCGGCATCGGCACGGTGTTCGGGGCGATCATCGGCGGCCTGGTGCTGGGCGTGCTGAACAACGGCATGTCGCTCGTCGGCCTCGGCACCGACTACCAGCAGGTCATCAAGGGGCTGGTGCTGCTGGCGGCGGTGGGCTTCGACATCTGGAACAAGCGCCGGGCGGGGGTGTGACCCCGTGACCGGTGTGACCCGACCCGACTTCCCCTTACGAGGAGCTGCATCCCCATGACCCCTGCCCGCACCCCGGCCGGAACCCCCGCCCGCACCACGGCGCCGGACCCGGCCCCCGCCGCGGCGGCACCGGCGGCCGCGCGCCGCCGGACGCTGCTCGCCGCCACGGCCGGCGGCCTGGCCGCCGCCGGCCTCGCGGCACCGGCCGCGGCGGACTCCGCGCGCCACCCCCGCAGGCCGGTGCGCGAGCCGTTCGGCCGGCTGGCCGACGGCACCCGCGTGGACCGCTGGACGCTCGCCAACGGCGGCACCCGGCTCCGGGTGCTGTCGTACGGCGGCATCGTGCAGTCCCTGGAGCTGCCGGACCGGCACGGCCGGTACGCCAACGTGTCGCTCGGCTTCGCGGACCTCGACGACTACGTCGCCGGCAGCCCGTACTTCGGCGCCCTCATCGGCCGCTACGGTAACCGCATCGCCGCCGGCCGCTTCACCCTCGACGGCCGGACGTACCAGCTGCCGCTGAACGACGGCGACCACAGCCTGCACGGCGGCGACAAGGGCTTCGACAAGCGGGTGTGGGACGTCGAGCCGTTCGTCTCCGCGAAGGGCGTGGGCCTGACCCTGCGCTACGTCAGCGGCGACGGCGAGATGGGCTACCCGGGCGCGCTGACCACCCGGGTCGACTACACGCTCACCGCGGACGGCGACTGGCGCATCGACTACGCCGCCACCACCTCCGCGCCGACGGTCGTCAACCTCACCAGCCACGTCTACTTCAACCTCGCCGGCGAGGGCAGCGGCGACGTCTACGACCACGAGCTGCGGCTCGCCGCCTCCCGCTACACCCCCGTCGACGCCGGCCTGATCCCCACCGGCGAGCGGGCCCGGGTGGGCCGCACCCCCTTCGACTTCCGCCGGGCCAAGCCCGTCGGCGCCGACCTGCGCGACGACCACGAACAGCTGCTGTACGGCCGGGGCTTCGACCACAACCTGGTCCTGGACAAGGGCGCCACCCGCGCCCCGGAGCGCGTCGCCGCGGTCCGCGAGCCGTCCTCGGGCCGCACGATGAGCATCGCCACCACCGAGCCCGGGCTCCAGTTCTACAGCGGCAACTTCCTCGACGGGTCCCTCGTGGGCACCTCGGGCCGGGTCTACCGGCAGGGCGACGGCTTCTGCCTGGAGACCCAGCACTTCCCGGACTCCCCGAACCAGCCGTCGTTCCCCAGCACGGTCCTCCGCCCGGGCGCCACCTACCGCTCCACGACGGTCCACTCCTTCGCCGCGCACTGACCGCGCGCGAGGGCCCCGCCCCGCAGGCACCCGACGTCCTGCGGGGCGGGGCCCGTCCGTCGGCCGTCGCCGCGCCCGCGGCGCCGCGTCAGCCCGCGAACGGCGCCTGCGGCAGGCCGCGGCCCGCGTCCGGCAGGACCAGCACCGACCCCGCCAGCGGGTGCGCGTCGTCCAGCGACGACGAGGTGATGTAGAGGTCCGTCAGCTCCGGGCCGCCGAAGGCGCAGGAGGTGGGGCGGCGCACGGGGACGTCCACCGTGCGGGCCAGGGTGCCGTCCGGGGCGTAGCGGCGGACGGCGGCGCCGTCCCAGAGCGCGACCCACACGTACCCCTCGGCGTCCACGCAGAGCCCGTCCGGGGAGCCCGGGGTGTCCTCGACGGCGGCGAAGAGACGCCGGCCGGTGATCCCGGTGCCGTCGGTGTCGAAGACGTCGATGCGGCCCGTCGGGGTGTCGGCGTAGTACATCAGGCGGCCGTCCGGGCTCCAGCCGGTGCCGTTGCTGATGGTGACGTCGTCGAGGACGACGGTCCGGGTGCCGTCGCCGGTGACGCGGGCGAGGGTGCCGCCGCCGGGGGCGGAGTCGTAGCGCATGGTGCCCGCCCAGAGGGCGCCGTCGGGGGCGACCATCGCCTCGTTGCCGCGGCGGCCCGGGACCGGCTCGTGGACGAGCCAGCGGAAGGCGCCGTCCGTGTCGTAGAGGCCGACGCCGTCGCGCAGGTTGACCACGTAGCCCGCGCCGCCGGCGCGCGGCTTGGCGGCGCCGACGTGCTGCTCGGTGGTCTGCACGGTGCGCCGGCCGGTGGCCGGCTCGTACACGTGGATGCGGGCGCCCAGGATGTCCACCCAGACCAGCCGGCCGGCCGCCGGGTCCCAGGTGGGTCCCTCGCCCAGCTCGGCGCGGGTGCGTACGGCCACGTCCGGCGTCGTCACAGGGTTCCCTCCCGGCGGTGGCCCAGGCGCTCCGACAGCCGGCCCGCGCCCTTGGCGGCCAGCTCCGCCAGCTCGTCCCGGCGCTCCGCGCTCCACCGGATCATCGGCACCGAGATGCTCAGCGCGGCGACCACCCGGCCCGCGGAGTCGCGCACGGGCGCGGCCACGCAGCTGACGTCGGGGTTGGACTCGCGCTCCTCCACGGCGATGCCGCGCTCGCGGACGGCGGCGAGGTGGCGGCGCAGCTCGCGCACGGAGGTGTGGCTGCGGTCCGTCATGGCGGCCAGCGGGCGGCCCTCCGGCAGCCGCGCGTCGAGCGCCTGCTCGGGCAGCGACGCGAGCAGCATCTTGCCGACGGCGGTGCAGTGCGCGGGGAGCCGGCGGCCGGTGGCGGAGACCATCCGTACCGCCCGGGTGCTGTCGACCTTCGCGATGTAGATGACGTCCGCGTCCTCCAGGATCGCGATGTGCACCGTCTCGTCGCACGTCTCGGCGACCTCGCGGGCGACCTCCCGGCCCTCGGCGGCCAGGTCGAGCTGCGCGCCGAAGGTGCTGCCCAGCTGGTACGTGCGCACCCCCAGCCGGTAGCGCCCGGGCTGGCCGGGGACGGTGCTGAGGTAGGAGCGGGCGGCCAGGGTGGTGACCAGCTCGTGCACGGTGGTCCGGGGCAGGCCCAGCCTGCGGGTGATCTCGGGGGCGGAGAGCGTCGCGTCCCGGTCGAGGAACAGCTCCAGGATGTCGAGCGCGCGTGTCACGGCCGGCACGAGTCGCCCCATCGCGCTCACCCACCCCTCCGCCGGGTCCGAAATCTCGACCGGCTACCGAAATGACGAACGCAGCGTAACGCCCGCCGCCGCGACGGGCAATGGGGGCCGGGGATCCGCCGGGGTCCGGCTCAGAGGTCGACGTGCATGCAGTGCAGGCCGACCAGGCCCTCCGTCGGGTGGCGGAAGGCGCGGGGCTGGGTGCCGGTGATGCGGAAGCCGAGGGACTCGTAGAGCTTGACCGCATAGATATTGGTCTCGACCACCGCGTTGAACTCCATGGCCGCAAAACCCTGTGCCCGGGCCCAGCGCAGGGAGTCCTCGCACAGCGCGCGGCCGACGCCGCGCGCCTGCCGGTCCGGGTCGACCATGTAGCTGGCGCTGGCGACGTGGTCGCCGTTGCCGGGCCGGTTGACGTTCATCTTCGCCGTGCCCACGACCAGGCCCGCGTCGTCGACCGCGACGGCCGTACGGTCCGGGGGCGCCAGCAGCCACCACGCGCGCCCCTGCTCCGCGTCCAGGTCGAGCGGGTAGGGGTAGGTCTCGCCGGCGGCGACGATCCGGTGGAAGAAGGGCCAGATCGCGGGCCAGTCCTCGGCGGTGGCGTCCCTGATCAGCATGGGCTCAGCATGCCGGGGCGGCGACGGGGGCGCCACCCGTTTGCCGCGCCGGCGCCGTCCGCGCGATCCACTCGAATAATCGTACAAAAGGTGCGAAAGTGGGCGCCATGAGCGACCGGGGAGGCATGGCGAGGCCGGCCCCGGAGGCAGGCGCCTGGCCGGCACACGCGGATCTCAGCATGGAGCTCAACCGCATGGGGAGCTTCGACTGGGATCTCGACGGCGGCCAGATGTACCTGGACGACGGGGCGCTGCGGGTGTTCGACCTGCGCCCGGAGGAGTTCGACGGCGATCCGCGGACCCTGGCCACCCGGGTGACCCCGGAGGAGAGCGCGCGGCTGGAGGCGATGATCACCGGGGCCATCGCCGAGGGCCGCTCGGCGTACGGCGCCTACCTGCAAGTACTGATGCGCGACGGCACGGTCCGCTGGACCCACACCCAGGGCACCATCCTGCGCGACGAGGGCGGCGCGGCGCACCGCATCATCGGCATGGTCCGCGACGCCACCCTGGAGCTGAACAACTCCGCGCAGCAGATCGCGCTGGACCGGGAGCGGCGCCGGCAGACCAGCGTCGTGGAGCTGACCACGGCGGTGCTGGCGGAGGCCAGGACCGTGCACGACGTGATCGGCGTGCTCGGCGGCGCGGAGGGGCTGGCCCGGCTCGGCGCGGTGAACATGGTCCTGGGGATGGTGGAGGCGGGGCGGATCCGGGTGGTGGCCATGGGGGAGGGCGTGGACGCGCCGCTGGCGGACTACACCAAGGTCGACGAGCCCGGGCTGCCGCTGAGCGAGGTGGTGCGGACGGGCCGGCCGCGGCTGGTGCTCTCCCGCGCGGAGTTCGCCGCCAGGTACCCGCGGCTCTACCCGTACGCGGAGGCCATGGGCATCGACTCCGCCGCCTATCTGCCGCTGATCGCCGAGGGGCGCGTCATCGGCGCACTGGGCCTGTCGTACCGCGGCAAGACCACCTTCTCGCCCGAGGAGCGCAACCTGCTGGTCTCGCTGAGCAGCGGCATCGGGCAGAGCCTCCAGCGCGCCAAGCTGCACGACCGCGAGCACGACCTCGCCGAGGACCTCCAGCAGGCCATGCTGCCGCGCAGCATCCCCGAGGTGCCCGGCGCCGAGATCGCCGTGCGCTACCGGGCCGCGCACGAGGGGCAGGACATCGGCGGCGACTGGTACGACGTGATCTCCCTGCCCGGCGGCCGGGTCGGCGTCGTCATCGGCGACGTCCAGGGCCACGACACGCAGGCCGCCGCGGTCATGGGGCAGCTGCGCATCGTGCTGCGGGCGTACGCGGGCGAGGGGCACGCGCCGGGCACGGTGATGGCCCGGGCCTCGGAGTTCCTGCACGAGCTGGACACCGAGCGCTTCGCCACCTGCACGTACGCGGAGATCGACCTGTCCACCGGCGCCCTGCGGCTGGTCCGCGCCGGGCACGTCGACCCGCTGCTGCGGCACGCCGACGGCCGGTGCCGCTGGCTGCCCGTGCCGGGCGGGCTGCCGCTCGGCCTCTCGGCGGCCTTCGGCCCGCTGGACTACCCCGTGACGGCGCTGGCCCTCGACCCCGGTGACGCGCTGCTGATGTGCACCGACGGCCTGGTGGAGGTCCCGGGCACCGACCTGGACGACGGCATGGCGCAGCTGGCGGAGCTGGTACGCACCGGGCCGCGCGACATCGGGGAGCTGTCCGACCGGCTCTGCGACGTGGTGGACGAGCGGCGCATCGAGGACGACATGGCGCTGGTGATGCTCCGCCGCACCGCGGGCGGCACGGTCGAGCCCGGCGGGCGGCTGCGCCAGTTCATCCCGCCCTCCGACCCCGACGCGCTGTCCGCCGCCCGGCACATGATCCGCGGCGCGGTGCGCTCCTGGGGCGCGGGCGAGCGCGCGGACGAGATCGAGCTGGTCTCGGACGAGCTGATCACGAACGCGCTGCTGCACACGGACGGCCCGGCGGTGGTGACCATCCGCCCGCTCAGCGGCCCCGCGCGCCGGTTGCGCGTCGAGGTCGAGGACCGCTCCAGCGCGCTGCCGCACCGCCGCGAACCGGGCGAGGCCGGCGTCTCCGGGCGGGGGCTGCTGCTGGTGGACCGGCTGGCGGACGTGTGGGGCGTGGAGCCGCGCGGCAACGACAAGTGCGTGTGGGCCGAGTTCGGCTGAGAACAGTCGCCGGCGACGCCGCCGCGCCCCCGCCCGCGCCGCCGCGCACCGGCGCCGCGCACCGACGCCGGACCGCCGCGGCGCGCCACCGCACGGTGACTACTTGTCACCTGGTCGACAAAAATTCGCCATCGATACGACTCTGTGTCCCCGGCGTGTCCCCGCCCCCGCCCGGGGGTGCCGGCGGGCACGGCAAAGCCCCCGCCGCGCCCCTGGGCGGCGGGGACGAATGCCAGGTCAGGAGCGGTCGAAGCTGATCAGCGGGACGTTGGGCTGATCCGGCGTGGCGTTCAGCGCGGCCACCATGCCGAGGGCGGCGCCCACGGCGAGGGCGGCGGCGGCGACGCTGGTCACGACGGCGGCTACCAGTCGGTTCTGCATGGACGCTGAGTGTGGGAGCAGCATTGACACCCTGTCAAGCACAGCCTTACGTTACCGACCCGTAGAACTTGCACCGCGGTGACAAAACCAGCGTCGTAAACCAGCCCCTGCCGGGAGTGCAGCATGAGCCGCCGTACCGCGTCACCCCTGTCCCTCGTCCTGCTGGGGTTGGGCGTCTTCCTGCTCGTGCTCGCCCCCATGCTCGCGTTCTACGTCGAGCCACGGGCCAAGCTGAACCCGGTCGACATCGACTCGACGACCCGCTACGAGGGCACCGGGACCTTCTACGACACCGACGCGCAGAAGGAACGGGACAACCAGGAGATCACCATCCTCCGCCGGGTGCTGGGCGACGTGGCCGCGAGCGACGACGACACCGCCGTCTGGGACGCCGCCACCACCATCGACACCCCGGTCACCCGGGACATCGACGACCCGCGCCGCGCCTTCCAGTTCACCAAGGAGCGGTGGGTCATGGACCGGGAGACCAACCTCCCGGAGCAGTGCTGCGGCGCGGACACCGGCGTGGACGGCAAGCGGTTCGCCGGGGACGCGTACCTGAAGTTCCCCTTCGACGTCGAGAAGGGCGCCACCTACCGCTGGTGGGACAGCACCGCCCAGGACACCGTGGCGCTGCGCTACGAGGGCGAGAAGGAGATCCAGGGCTACACCGGGCTCGCCTTCAGCGGCGAGGTCGAGCCGGTCAAGACCGGCACCCGGCAGGTGCCGGGGGTCATGGTCGGGCTGCCCGACAAGGACCAGGTGTTCGCCGACGAGTGGTACGCCAACGAGAAGATCGAGCTGGTCGCCGACGAGCGCACCGGCCGCATCATCTACGCCTCCATCGCGCCGAAGAAGACCCTGCGCCAGCCCGGCGGCGGCACCGACGAGGTCACGCTGCTCCAGAGCGACGGGATCGCGTTCACCGAGGAGACCCAGCAGGAGCAGGTGGACCTCGCCGACGAGGACAGCAGCCGGCTCCAGCTGGTCGGCGAGACCCTGCCGGTGGTCGCCCTCGTGGCCGGGTTCGTCCTCGCGGGCGCCGGCGCCGTGCTGCTCGCCCGCGGCGGCCGGCCGGACGAGCCGGACCACGACCGGGAGCCGGACGGCGTGCCGCCCCAGCCGGTCGCGGCCTGATGACCCCCTCCCCCCACCCGGGCGGCGGGGGCGCCGGACCCCGGCCGGCGCCCCCGCCGCCCCCCCCCTCCTACCGACCTGCCGCACCCCACGAACGGCCCTGGACCACCCGCCCGCACCCTGAGACGAGTTGGAGCGCCGATGCCCCAGCACGTACCCCCGTCCCTGGACGCGGACGCGCTCCGGCGTACGCACCCGCTGCCGGCCGCTGCCGCCGGCTCCCGCGCGCCCGCCGACCGGGCCGCCGCCGCTCGCGACACCCCCCGCGACGCCGCCGCCCACGCCGCCCGGCGCATCACCTTCCTCGCCCGCCGCGACCTCGGCAACCCCGCCGCCGGGGGTTCGGAGCTGCTGGTCGACCGGCTCGCCGGCGGCCTGACCGCCCACGGCCACCAGGTCACCCTGGTGTGCGGGGGCCCGGCCGCGTACCGCGACTACCGCGTGGTCTCCGCCGGCGGCGACGCCGGCCACTTCCTGCGCGCGCGGCGCGCGCTGTCCCGCCACGTCGGCGGCACCGACCTGCTGGTCGAGGTCTGCAACGGCATGCCGTACCTGGCGCCGCTGTGGCACAGCGGCCCGTCGCTCTGCCTGGTCAACCACGTGCACACCGAGCTGTGGTCGATGCGCTACCCCGGGCCGCTGGCCCGGCTGGGCCGCCGGCTGGAGCACTGGGCGCTCGCCGGCGCGCACCGCGGCAACCTGCTGGTCGCCGTCTCCTCCTCCACCGCCGCCGCGCTGCGCAACATCGGCGTCGACCCCCGGCGGATACGGGTCGTGCACAACGGCGTCGAGGACCCGGGCCCGCTGCCGCCGAAGTCGCCGGAGCCGCTGTTCCTGGCGATGGGGCGGCTCGTGGAGTACAAGCGCATCGACCTGCTGCTGCGGCTGTGGGAGCGGGTGCGCCCGGTCACCGGCGGCCGGCTGGTCATCGTCGGCACCGGCCCCGAGCGCGGCCGGCTGGAGGCCATGGCGGGGCCGGGCGTGACGTTCACCGGCCACGTCTCCGAGGGCGAGAAGCACCGGCTCCTCGCCTCCTCCTGGCTGCTGCTGCACCCGTCGCTGGTGGAGGGCTGGGGCCTGGTGGTGACCGAGGCGGCGGTGCGCGGCACGCCCGCGATCGGCTTCGACATCCCGGGGCTGCGCGACTCCATACGCGACGGCGACACCGGCATGCTCGCCCGCGGCGAGAGCGCGTTCGCCGCCCACTGGTGCGCGCTCACCCTCAGCGAGGAGCGGCGGAACGCCCTGGGGGCCGCGGCCCGGCGGCGCGCCGCCCGGCTCAGCTGGGAGGCGACGGTACGCGACTTCCGCACCGTCGCCGACGAGGCGCTCGCCCGCGCCGCGCAGCACGAGAAGCGGGAGGGCTGAGCGCAGTGCGGGACCCCTCCATCCGGCGGTCGGTCACTCTCTTCCGCGCCTTCATGCGGGAGCAGAACGACCCCGCCCGCGCGTACAGCCTGCTGGCGCGGGACGCGGCGGACCAGGTCGAGCGGCTCACCCCGCTCAAGGACCGGCTGGTCGTCGACGTCGGCGGCGGCGGGGGCTGGTTCACGGAGGAGTTCCGCAGCCGGGGCGCGGAGGCGTACCTCTTCGACTGCGACGCGGGCGAGATGTCCGGCGCGGGCGGCGGGGCGGATGTGAAGTCCGGCTCCGTGGTCGCCGACGGCTATCTGCTGCCGCTCGCCGACGGCGTCGCCGACGTCGCGTTCTCCTCCAACGTGCTGGAGCACGTGGCCGACCCCGAGACCTTCCTCAGCGAGCTGATCCGGGTCACCAGGCCCGGCGGCCTGCTGTACGTGGCGTTCACCAACTGGCTCTCCCCCTGGGGCGGCCACGAGCAGGCGCCCTGGCACTACCTGGGCGCGGACCGGGCGCGCCGCCGCTACGCGCGGCGCACCGGGCGCGACCCGAAGCACACCCTGGGCGAGAACCTCTTCCCCATCCACATAGGCCCCACGCTCCGGGCGGTACGGGCCCGGGACGACGTCGAGGTCGTCGCGGCCCGCTCCCGCTACTGGCCGTTCCTCGCCGAGGCCGTCGTCCGTGTCCCCGGCGTACGCGAGTTCGCCACCTGGAACCTTCTTCTCATACTCCGGCGGTGCCCATGACCTCCACCCTCCCCGCCCAGCCGGCCACGCCCGGCCGGCCCTACTCACCACCGCCCCCGGCGGGGCCCGCGGAGGCGCGGCCACCCGAGAACCGGCGCGGCTGGCGCTGGCCGCTCGGCTTCTGGGCGCTCGCGTTCATCGCCTGGCTCATCCCCTCCGCGGGGAAGACGACGTTCGAGACGAAGCTCGGCGTGGCGGTCGACCCGTGGAAGTTCGCCGGGGACCTCGGCGAGCTGTGGCACGACCAGAACGGCTTCGGCGGCATCCACGACCAGTACTTCGGCTACGCCTTCCCGATGCTGCCGTACTACCTGCTCACCGATCTGCTGCAGATCCCGACCTGGCTGGCCGAGCGGCTGTGGCTGTCGCTCGTCGTCACCGCCGCGTTCTGGGGCGCGCTGAAGCTGGCCGAGCGCCTGGGCTTCGGCACCTCCGGCACCCGGCTGCTGGGCGCCGCCGCGTACGCGCTGTGGCCGGTCTTCACCGTCATCGTCGGCTCCACCTCCGCCGGCGCGCTGCCCGGCGCGGTGCTGCCGTGGGTGCTGCTGCCGCTGCTCGACCAGCGGCTGACCCCGCGGGTCGCCGCGGCCCGCTCGGCGCTGGTCATCCCGTTCATGGGCGGGGTCAACGCGGCCTCCACGCTGGCGGCGCTCCTGCCCGCGCTGCTGTACGTGTGCACCCGCACCGGCCCGCGCCGCACGAAGCTGCTGCTGTGGTGGGTACCCGGGGTGGTGCTGGCCTGTCTGTGGTGGATCGTGCCGCTGCTGCTGCTCGGCGTCTACGGCGAGAACTTCCTGCCGTTCATCGAGACCGCGGACAACACCACGACCACCATGTCGGCGACCGAGGTGCTGCGCGGCACCGGCAACTGGGTGGCGTACCTGAACTTCGGCGAGGAGTGGCTGCCCGCCGGCTGGACGATGGCCACCGGCTGGCTGCCGATCATCTCCTCCGCGCTCGCCGCCGGCCTGGGCCTGGCGGGCCTCGCCCGGCGCGACATCCCCGAGCGGCGCTGGCTGCTGCTCACCGTGCTGCTCGTCGCGCTCCTCACGCTGGCCGGCTACGGCGGCGCGCTGGGCGCCCCGTTCGCCGAGAGCGTGCAGGACGCGCTGGACAGCTGGCTGAGCCCGTTCCGCAACATCTACAAGTTCCAGCCGGGCCTGGCGCTCGCCCTCGCCCTGGGCCTCACCCACGCCGTCACGGTCGCCGCCGAGCGCCGCGGCACCCGCGCCAACCCGCGGCGCAGCGCGTGGATCCCGGCGATCGCGTCCCTCGTCGTGCTGCCGGGGCTGCTGCTGCCGTACGCCAACGGCGACGCGCTCCAGCCGGGCGCGTTCGACAAGCTGCCCAAGCACTGGGAGCAGACGGCGGACTGGCTGGAGGAGTACTCCCCCGACAGCCGCGCCCTGGTGGTGCCGGCGACCGCGCACGGCACGTACGAGTGGGGCAAGCCGATCGACCAGCCGCTCGACGTGCTCGCGGAGTCCCGCTGGGCCCAGCGCGACTACGTGCCGTTCGGCACGGCGGGGTCGCGGCGCGCGATGGACGCGGTCGACCAGGCGCTGATGACCGGCGGCGAGGTGCCGGGGCTCCAGCGGTTCCTGGCGCGCGCCGGGCTGCACTACGTCGTCGTACGCAACGACCTCGACCCGGACCAGGTGGGCTACGTCCCGCCGACCACCGTCAAGCAGACGCTCACCGCGTCCGGCTACGAGAAGGTCGCCGAGTTCGGCCCCGAGCTGACCGGCGGACGGATCCCCGAGGGCACGCCGCTCCAGATCGAGGGGCTCTACTCGCGCCAGCGGGCGGTGGAGATCTTCCAGCCGGCCGGCGGCGAGGACCTGCGCCCGGGCCCGGCCGGGGCGCTCAACGCCGCCGACACCGCCGTCCTGTCCGGCGGCCCGGAGTCGCTGCTGCCGCTGTCCGCCGACCCCGACTGGCAGGGCCGGCCCGCGGTGCTCGCCGCCGACGCCCACCCGGGCGTCGACGAGCCGGCGCTCAAGGTGCAGGCGGACGGGCTGCGCCGGGCGGACACCCGGTTCGGCGTGGTGAACAACAACACCTCGTACACCTATACCGAGGACGAGAAGAACCCGCCGGAGAGCCTCCAGGACGCGGGCGAGGACCCGCGGATGATCGTGCCGGAGGAGGGCGAGGAGCACCAGACGACCGCCGTCATCGACGGGGCCGCCTCGGTGACCGCCTCGACCAGCGGCAACTGGATGTTCCACCTGCCGCAGTTCGACCCGGTGGGCGCCTTCGACGGCGTACCGCAGACCGGCTGGGCCGAGGGCAACCCGGACACCTCCGAGGGCGAGTGGCTCCAGATCGACTTCACCGAGCCCACGAACCTGGAAGGCACGGTCGACCTGACGCCGCTGGCCGGCGGCGGCATCCGCCCCGAGCCCGTCGAGGTCGAGGTGGAGACCGCGCGCGGCAGCGAGGTCAGCACGCTGCAGCCCGGCGGCCGGCCCCAGACCGTCGCCTCCCCGAAGGGGCAGGCGGAGTGGCTGCGGATCACCATCCGCAAGACCGAGGGCGACCGCACCGGCTTCGCCGGCGCCGGCTTCGCCGAGGTCGAGATCCCCGGCGTCGAGCCGGTCAGCCGGCAGCTGCGGCTGCCGGCGGACGCGGCGCAGGTCACGGCCGACGCCGAGCAGATCTCCCTGCACCGCGGCAGCGACCTCGGCGGCCTCAACCCGGCCGTGGCCGAGACCGGGCTGCTGCGGCGCTTCGAGTCCGGCGGGGGCGACTACACGGTGACCGGCCGGGCGATGCCCGTCCAGGGTCAGGACCTCGACGCGCTGCTCGACGAGCTGGGCGCCGGGGACGACGAGGACCGGATCACGGTCACCGCGGGCTCCACGCTGCCGCTCAGCCCGCAGCTGAGCCCGCGCAACCTCGTCGACACCGACCTGACGACGGCCTGGATCGCCGGCCGGGACCAGACGCTCACGCTGAGCTGGCCGGAGCCGGCGGAGATCAGCGAGTTCGTGCTCGCGCCCGCCGGCGGGCTGTCGGCGCGGCCGACCGAGGTCGAGGTGAGCACCCCGACCGGGGCGCAGACCGTCGGTGTGGACGACAACGGCTGGGTGCGGATCCCGCCGGTGACGACCGACCGGCTCGACATCAAGGTCACCGAGACCGAGTCGCTGGCGGTGCACAACCCGTTCGCGGACCGCGACGTGCAGCTGCCCGTGGGCCTCACCGAGGTCTACGTCCCGGCGCTCGGCGAGGACGCCGAGAAGGACCTGCGCTCCGAGCCCGTCGACAAGGACGAGCCGTTCGAGCTGGAGTGCGGCCGCGGCCCGACCGTGTCGGTGGACGGGCAGCTGCTCAGCACCCGCGCCGAGGGCACGCTGGGCGACCTGGTCGACCGCCGGCCCGTCGACATCGAGCTGTGCCCGGGCGACGGCGAGGCCGCCGGCCCGCTGGCGCTGGACGAGGGCCGGCACGCCGTCGCCGCCGGCGACGGGGACGCGCTGGCCGTCACCGACCTGACGCTGACCCGCGGCGAGCCGGCCGCGGCGGCGGACAGCCGCACGGTGGAGGCCACCGACTGGGCGGGCGACGAGCGCACCGTCACGGTCGGCGAGGGCGCCGACACGTACCTGACGATGTACGAGAACTACAACGACGGCTGGAAGGCCACCCTCGACGGCGAGGAGCTGGAGTCGGTGCGGCTCGACGGCTGGCAGCAGGGCTTCCTGGTGCCGGAGAAGCTGAGCGGCGAGGTGAAGCTGGAGTACCGGCCGGCCGTCTGGTACGACGCCGGGATCTTCGCCGGCGCCGCCGCGATCCTCGCGCTGCTCGGCCTCGCGTTCGTCCGCGCCGGGCGCCGCGAGGCGGCCGCCGCGGAGCCGGCGCCGCCGGCGCCGGGCTGGGTGCTGGGCACGCTGCTGCTCACCGCTGTGGTCGCCGTGGTCGCCGGGCCGTACGCGCTGATCGTGCCGGCGCTGGCGCTGCTGGCCCGGGCCCGGTCCGGGCTGCTCGCGCCGCTGGCGCTGGTGGCGATGGCCGGCGCAGGTGTTGCGGCGCTGACCGGCGCGGGCGAGGCTGTCCGCATGGACGAGGGGGCCTACAGCGGGGTGGCGCAGGCGCTGGCGGTGCTGGCGCTGGCCGCGGCGCTGGTCACCGCGGAGCGGCCGGAGCCGGCGGGCGCGGAGACCGGGTACGTCCCGGGCGCCGACCCGGAGGCGGAGACGGCCGCGTTCCCGGCCTACGGCGCCGCCGCGGGTGCGGGTGCGGCCGGTGCGGGTGCCGGTGCCGCGGGCGGTCCCCCGCCCGGGCCCGGCGGGCCGCCCGGACGTACGGCCGCGGCCCCGGCGCCGTCCGCGGCGCCCCCGGCCACCGCGCAGGCGGAGCCGGACCGGCCGACGGCGAGGTTCTGGCGCCGGGGCGGCGCGGCCCGCGGTGCCGCCGCGGGGTCCGCCGCCGGGCCCGGGTCCGCCGCCGAGGCGACGCCGCCGCTCGGCACGGCGCGCGACGGGGACGACCCCGCGGCCCCGCCGCCGGGCACCGGCCCGGACGAGCCGGGCGACGCCTTCGTACCCCGGCCGCCGATCCCGCTCAGCGGCACGGCCGACGCGGAGGACGTCCAGGACACCCCGCCCGCGGACACCCCGCCGGACGACGGCACGCCCGCCGACCGGCGGGAGGAGAACGGCAGTTAGGTGACGGTGGGCGCCCCGGACCCCGGGGCGCCCACCGCGAAGGAGAGGCGTAGATGACGGTGACGCAGCCCGCCCGGCCCGCCCCGGCGGCGCCGGGACTGGTCCCGTTCCCCACGGTGGACGAGGTCTCGCTGCACTGCGCGGATCCGGCCGAGCCGGAGACCGTGCACATCGAGCTCCACTTCCCCGGGCGGTTCGAGCCCGAGCGGCTGCGCACCGCGCTCGCCGAGGCGGCCCGGCGGCACCCGCGGTTCCTCCAGCGCAAGGCCGACAGCCGGTGGTGGCACCGGCGTTACCGGTGGCAGGTGACCGCGGAGCCGGACCTCGACCCGGTGACGTTCCGGGCCGCGGGACCCGGCGTCCTCGAAGCGGCGCGCGAGCGGACCATGACCGACTGCCCGCCGCTCACCGCCGCGCCGCCGGTGCGCCTGGAGGTCGTCGAGACCGCGGACGGCGGCTCGGTGCTGATGACCACCGTCAACCACACCGCCATGGACGGCCCCTCGTGCCTGCGGGTGCTGGCCACGGCGGCCGAGGTCTACGCCGCCGGGGCGGGCGCGGAGCCCCCGGCGCCGCCCTCCCCCGGCGGTGCCGGCCCCGGCGGTACGGGGACGCGGACGGCCCCCGCGAAACCCGCGCCCGCGCCTCCGCCCCCCGCGGCGGGCCGCTCCGGGCCGACCCGCCCCGCCCGCATCGCCGCCGACACGTCGGCCCCCGCGTCGGCCCCCGCGTCCCCCGGGGCGTCCGCCACCGGCAACGGCATGCACCTGCTCGACCTGCCCGCCCCGCGCCGCACCTCCTACGGCGCCACCGTCAACGACCAGCTCCTCGTCGCCACCTGCCTGGCGGCGGCCCGCTGGAACCGCGCCCACGGGCAGCGCAGCGCCCCCGTACGCATCACCATGCCCGTCGACAACCGCTCCCGGGAGTCCGCCGAGATGCCGATCGGCAACGGCACCCGGCTGACCGAGGTCGGCTTCGGCCCGGAGGAGCGGGCCGACGCGGAGGCGCTGACCGGCGGCGAGACGCCGGACCGCGCGGCGGTCGCCCGGCTGCTGCGCGCGACCATGGCCCGTACGCACGCGCTGAAGTCCGAACCGAGCCACCCGCTGGGCCTGTCCGGCGTGCTGCTCACCGCGCCGGTGCTGCCGGTGGGCGTACGCGGCGCGCTGGCCCGCACGCTGCGCCGAACCGCCGCGCCGCTGATGTCGACGACCCTGCTGTCCAACCTCGGCCGGATCGTCTACCCGCTGGCCTTCGGCCCCGCCGGCCGCCCCACCGCGGTGTGGTTCTCCGCCCCCGCGCGCATGCCGCGCGGCCTCGCGATCACCGCCGCCTCCACCGCCGGCCGGCTGCACCTGACCGTCCGCTACTCCCGCGCCCTCCTCGACCACGCCGCCGCCGTCCGCATCGGCGAGCTGCTCCAGCAGGGCCTCGCGGCCTGCGCGGAGGAGCCGCGATGACCCGCGCCGAGGCGCCGGCCTCGTTGCGGGAGTTCTACGAGAACCCCGCCGTGCCCGTCGCCTCCGGCGACGCCCGCAGCCGCCGGCAGGCGCGGATGCTGGCCGACGCGCTGGGCCCGTTCCGTACCGGCGCGGCGCCCGCGGTCGTCGTGGACGCCGGGTGCGGCGACGGCTCCGCCGCGGCCGTGGCCGCCGCGGTGCTCGACGAACGCCGCCCCGGCGGGCAGCGCCTCGTCGCCGTCGACTGGTCGCACGACGCCCTGCGCCGCGCCCGCGACCGTACCCGCGGAGCCGCGCCCGGCACGCCGGTCCACGTCGTCCGCGGCGGGCTGCCGGACGGCGGTGCCGCCGGCGAACGGCGCGCCGGCGGGCTCCCGCTCGCCGACGGCAGCGCCGACGCCGTGCTCTTCAGCGAGGTCGTGGAGCACCTGGTCGACCCGGACGCCGCGCTGGACGAGCTGCGCCGGGTGCTGCGGCCCGGCGGCCACCTGCTGCTGTCCACCCCGAACCTCGCCGCCTGGTACAACCGCGCGCTGCTGCTGGCCGGCGTGCAGCCGGTGTTCTCCGAGGTGAGCCTGCGCGGCATCCACGGGCGGCCGGGCAGCCAGGTCGTCGGCCACCTCCGGCTGTACACGGCCCGCGCACTCCGGGGTTTTCTCACGGCCTCCGGCTTTACCGTGGAGAAGGTGGCCGGCGCGCCGTACCACGACGTGCCCCGGCCGCTGCGGCCGTTCGACCGCGTCGCCTGCCGGGCGCCGTCGCTGGCCTCGATCCTGCTCGTCCACGCCAGGCGGGAGTAGCCGATGTGGTGGGGGGTTGCCGCGGCACTGCTGGCCAACGTCTTCATCAGCTGCGGGTTCGTGCTGGAGAAGCGGGCGCTGTCCGCGCTGCCCGAGCTGAGCGTGAAGCGGCCCGCCCGGCTGGTGCGGGTGCTGCTGTCCAGCCCCCTGTGGCTCGCCGGCTGCCTCAGCCTGGGCCTCGGCTTCGCCGCCCAGCTGGTCTGCTACCGCACGCTGCCGCTGGCCGCCGCGCAGGGGATCCTCGTCTCCGGCCTGGTGCTGCTGATCCTGCTGTCGTCGCGGTTCCTCGGCGAGCGGCTGAGCGTGCGCGAGATGGCCGGGGTGGGCGCGATCCTCGCGTCGCTGGCGATGATCGTGCTGTCGCTGGACAGCGAGGCCGACACGGTCAGCAAGTCGGCGCCGGCCGGGCGGTTCCTGCTGATCGCGCTGCCGTCGCTGGCCGCGGGCGTGTGGCTGTACCTGGCGGCGGAGCTGCGCGCCCGGCGGCGGCACCGGATCCCCACCACGGGCATCGCGTACGGGGTCGGGGTGGGCTTCCTGTACGGGGTCAGCTCGCTGACGATCAAGGGCGTCTCGGGTCTGGTGTCGGGCCCGGACCCGCTCGGCACCGCGGCGGACCTGCTGGCCTCGCCGTACCCGTACACGCTGCTGTTCACCGGGGCGGCGGGGCTGGTGATGTCGCAGGCGGCGCTCCAGCGCTGCCGGGCCTCGCTGATCGTGCCGGTGTGCACGACGGCCAACTGCCTGCACGCCGTCGCCGCGGGCACGTTCGTCTTCGGCGAGCCGCTGCCGGACGACGCGCCGCGGCTGCTGCTGCGGCTGGGCGGGATCGCGCTGGCCGTGTCGGTGCTGCTGGCGCTGCCGCGCCACGACGAACCGGCGCCGGGGACGGGGACGGAAGCGGAGCCCGGGTCCGGCGCGGGGCCCGGGGAGGGGCCCGTACGCGACGGGACGCCGGAACCCGGCCCCGTACGCGCCCTCGGGCCCGCGCCCGGGACTGCCCCCGCGCCCGGGTCCGCCGCCGGGCCCGGACCGCCGCGGGAGCCCGCCGCCCTGCCGCCCACCCCCGTACCGACCCCCGACCGTGGAGGACCCGCCTCGTGAACCCCGACGACCCGCGCCTGAGAATCCTCGTCTGCCCGCTCGACAAGGGCCCGCTGACCCTGCTGGACTCCGGCGACGCGCTGTACAACCCGCGGCTGCGCCGCCGCTACCCCGTGCGCGACGGCGTCCCGCAGCTGCTGCCGGCCTCCGGCGAGCCGGTGTCGGACGAGGAGCACGAGCGGATCACGGGCGGCTTGCAGCCCCAGCCGTAGGAGCCGCGGCGCCTACGTCCCCGGCCCCTTGCCGACGCGCACGCCCTTGTCGCGCAGCCACGGCTCCGGGTCGATCCCCGAGCCGAACTGCGGCGTCACCCGCACCTCGAAGTGCAGGTGCGGCCCCGTGGAGTTGCCGGTGCTGCCGGCGAGGCCGAGGTGCTGGCCGGGGAAGACCCGGTCGCCGGGCGCCACCCGGGTCTCGGAGAGGTGGGCGTAGAAGGTGTAGTAGCCGTCGTCGTGGCGGACGGTCACGGAGTTGCCGAAGGCGTCGCCGCAGCCGATCTCGTAGACCACCCCGTAGCCCACGCTGCCGACGGGCTCGCCCTCGTCGACGGCGAAGTCCAGGCCGGTGTGCCGGCCCGACCACATGCCGCCGGACTGGTCGAAGCGCGAGGTGATGGTGTCCCCGGCGACCGGCGCCGCCCACCTGCGCCCCGCCAGCGACTTGCCGTCGACGCTCAGCGTCACGGCCCGGGAGCGCTCGCCGCGCGGGCACTGGGAGCCGCGGGAACGGGTGCTCTGCGCGGCCTGCAACCGCTCCAGCCGCCCCTGCGCGCGCTCCAGCTTCCGCTCGATGACCCGCTTCACGCGCGCCTGCGTGTGCAGTTCGGCGCGCAGGTCCGCGAGCGCGACGGCCTGCCGCTCACGCTCGTCCGCGAGCCGGCGCTCGGCCTGCTCGACCCGGTGGTAGAGACCGGCCACGGCCTGCTGCCCCTTGTCCAGCAGGAAAACCTTGTCGAGGAGGTCCTCGGGGGACCGGGAGAGCAGCAGCCGGGCGGTGGGGACGAGGCCGCCGGACTGGTACTGGCGGGCGGCGAGCTGCCCGATCCGGCCGCGCAGCACGACGAGCCGGCGGTGCTGGGCGCGTACGGCCCGCTGGAGTCTGGCGACCTTCCTGCGCTGCGCGGCGGACGCCCGGCGGGCGGCCTCGTAGCGCTCGGTGGCCGCGGCGGCGTCCCGGAACAGCCGGTCGACGGTGCCGCGCACCGCGCGCACCCCGCCCTTGCCGTCGGTGCCCGGGTCGGGGCGGGCCGCGGCGTGCGGGGCGCCGCCGGCGGGGACGGCGAGGGCGACGCACAGGACCGTGGCCGCTCCCGTTTGTGTGACAATTCGTCGCATCGGTCGAAGTTATCGGCATTTCCGCGCGCCCCGGCGAAGGAAACGCGGGGAGCCGGTGTATATCGCCCGTCCGGCGCAGCCCCGCCCCCGGCGACGCCGCACCCCGCCGGCCGGGGACGCCGGCGGGCGGGGTGCGGGTCAGGATACGGCCCGCGGGCGCGGGCCCCGGGGCTACTTCACGGAACCCGCCGTCAACCCGGAGACGACGTGCCGCTCGATGAAGGCGAAGAGCACGACGACCGGGAGGATCGCGACCACCGAGGCCGCGAAGAGGTAATTCCATTCGACGGTGTAGTTGCCGATGAAATTGTTGATGCCGACGGTCAGCGGCTGCTTCTCCGGCTCCGTCATCAGCGTCAGGCCCATCACGAACTCGTTCCAGGTCGCGATGAACGTGAAGATGAGCGCCGTGACCACGCCCGGCATGGCCAGCGGCAGCGTCACCCGGAACAGCGCGCCGAACCGCCCGGTGCCGTCCACCATCGCCGCCTCCTCCAGCTCCGCCGGGATGGAGGAGATGTAGGCGGTGAGGATCCAGACGGCGAAGGCGAGGTTGAACGCGCCGTTGGCCAGGATCAGCGTCCAGGTCGAGTTGAGCATGTCGAGCTGGTAGAACTGCCGGTAGAGGCCGATGAGCAGCGCCGTGGGCTGGAACATCTGGGTGACCAGCACCAGCAGCAGGAACACCTTGCGGCCGCGGTAGCGCACCCGCGCCGTGTAGTACGCGGCCGGCAGCGACACCAGCAGCACGAGCACCGTGGCGCCGCCCGCGATGAGCAGGGTCGTCTTGAGGTTGTCACCGAGGGTGGACTCGCTCCAGACGTCGACGAAGTTGTTCCAGTCGAACGACGAGGGCAGGTACGTGCGGTCGCGCAGCTCGTCCGCGGGCCGCAGCGCCGTGACGATCATCTCCAGATACGGCGCGAGGAAGATGACGGCCAGCATCCAGGCGCTCGCGGCGGTGACGAGGGTGCGCGGCCCGTACTTCCGGCGCGTCTTGGCGGCGCCCTTGCCGCCCTTGGGGTTCCCGCCGTTCCCGGCGGTCGTGCCGCCGGATGTGCGTGAGGGCGCGGAGACCTTCATGCGTCCTCCTTGTTCCAGCGGCTGACCTTGAGGAAGATCAGGACGAGTACGACGACCATCGCGAAGTTGACCACGGACATCGCGGCGGACTCGCCGATGTCGGAGCTCTTCAGCTGGTACATGAACACCGTGGTCGTGGCGGTGTCGCTGCCGGGCCCGCCCTGGGTCATGCCCCAGATGATCGGGAACGAGTTGAAGACGTTGATGAGGTTGATGACGAAGCCGACGAGGAACGCCGGCCGCAGCAGCGGCACGGTCACCCGCCAGTAGGTCTGGCGGGAGTTGGCGCCGTCGATGCGCGCGGCCTCGTACACCTCGTGCGGGATGGTCTGGAGCCCGGCGAGCAGCGTGTAGGTGGTGAAGGGCAGCGAGACGAAGACCGCGACGAACATCATCCACGGCCAGGCGGTCGCGGGGTCGCCGAGCCAGTCCTTCGGCCCGTCGATCAGCCCGATGTCGGTCATCAGGGTGTTGAGCACGCCGGCGGTCTGGTCGAGCATCCAGCGGAAGCCGATGGCGGTCATCAGCACCGAGGCGGCCCACGGCGCGATGAGCGCCCAGCGGGTGACGGTGCGGCCCGGGAAGGGCTTGTTGAACAGCTGGGCGAGGCCGAGGGAGAGCAGCATGGTGACGCCGACGACGGTGACGGTCCATACCACTGTCATCGTCAGTACGCTGCCGAAGCCGGACTCGTCGAAGAGCTGGCGGTACTTCTCGGTGCCGGCCGAGCCGCGGACGAAGCCGCTGATGCTGACGTTGAGGAACGAGGTGCGGACCAGTTCGTAGATGGGCCACAGGACCACCACGGCGATCAGCAGTATGACGGGGGCAATCCAGGGCAGCGGGCCGAGCCGGGCGATGCCGCCGCGACGGCGGCGCCGCGGCCCGGCCTTCCGCCCGCCGGGCCCGGGGCCGGTACCGGCCGCGGGCTCCTTGACCGTGACGGGCACGGGGGACTCCTTGCGGATACGGCGGCCCGGGGACCGCGCTTGAGCTGGGGGGCACGACGGCGCGTCAGAGGCGCGCGTGGTGCTACGGGCACGGGGTGCCGCGGCGACGCGGCCGGGGCGGGCCGCCGCACGCCGCGGCGGCCCGCCCCGGTGCGGTCACCGGGGCCGGTCGGAACCCGTGCCGGGGGTCACTCGCCCATGTCGGCGGCGACGTCCTCGGCCTTCTGCTGCAACTCACCGAGCACGTCGGCCGGGTCGTCGGCAGCGGCCTTGCCGCCCGTCTTCTTGATCTCCGCGGAGACCGCGTCCCAGCTGGTGTTGCCCAGCGGGTAGAACTCGGCGGACGGCAGCACCTCGAAGAAGGGCTCCAGGTCCTTGTGCTTGCCGTTCGACTGCATCTCCTCAAGGGTGTCGGTGGTCACCGGCATGAGGTTGTACATCTCGTCGAACTTCAGCGTGTTCTCCTTGGAGTACGCGAAGTCGAGGAACTTCTTGATCTGTTCCTGCTTGCCGCCGTCCTTGAACGCCATCATCCAGTCGGCGACGCCGAGGGTGGAGTCCAGCGGGCCGTCCTTGCCGGGGATGGGGGCGACCTCGTAGTCGACGCCGCCGTCCTTGGCCATCTGGATGAGCGTCGGGTGGCCGTTGAGCATGCCCACCTTGCCGGCGGCGAAGTCGGCGAAGGCCGTCTTGCGGTCGGTGGTGGCGGGGTTGTCGTAGGTCAGGCCGGGGCCGACCAGGTTCTCCTGGAGCCATTCGAACGTCTCGACGTTCTGCTTGCTGTCGAGGGTGTAGTTGCCCTCGGCGTCGGTGTAACCGCCGCCGTTGCCGAGCTCCCACATCATCGTCTCGCCCTGGGCCTCCTCCGGGCCGAGGGGCAGCGCGTAGGGGATCTCGGCGGCCTTCTTGTCCTTGATCTTACTAGCCGCGGCGGCGAGGTCGTCCCAGGTCTGCGGGACCTCCACGCCGGCCTTGTCGAGGACTTCCTTGTTGTAGAACATCAGCCGCGCGGAGGAGACGAACGGGATGCCGTACTGGGTGCCGTCGACCTCGCCCGCCTTGGCGAACGACTCGATGAGGTTCGACTTCGTCTTCGGCGAGAGCACCTCGTCGGCCTCGTACAGCAGGTCGTCGGCGACCTTGTCGGCGTAGCCGCCGGTCTGGAGGATGTCCGGGACGTTCCCGCCCTGGATCATCGTCTTGACCTTGGCGTCGATGTCGTTCCAGTTGATGACCTGGACGTCGACCTTGATGTCTTTGTTCTTCGCCTCGAAGCGCTTGACGACGTCGTCCCAGTAGACCTTGGACGCGTTCGACGCCTTGTCCCCGTAATCGGCCGCAACCAGCTTGATGGTGGTCGTGCCGTCGTCCGAGCCGCCCCCGTCGTCACCGCATGCCGCCAGCCCCAGTACCAGCGCAGAGGCCGCTGCGCCGGCACTGATCAACCGTACTGTCCTCACTGTTGAACCCCTTTGTCCTCGGCGCTGGTTTACGGCCAGATGAAGATCATCCAGCGTGCGCTGGGCGTCAGCCTACCGACGGGCGCCTCTCGCGAACAGGTCTAGGCCACTGCCGTGACCTGCCTGCAATCAGGCACTTCCGACCGCTTCCGTTTCGCTTCGGGACGCGACTCTGCGTAGTCACCCGGACGGGCCTCCCGGCCGTGTTCGAGAGCCGTCCGGCCCTTAGCGTGGAGCGCGTGGCGCAGGCAGGGTGGCCACCGCCCTCCGTCCCCCACCGCCGCAGAGCGCGAGAGAACCGAGGTAGCCGTGGCCGGAATCGACGGTGCCGCCACCGACCTGCTGTTGCGTACGGGCCGCTGGTTCACCCGCGCCCCGGTCTCGCCCGACCTACGTACCGTGACGAAGACGGGCGGCCGCGCGGGCGACGTCTTCTACCGCGACCGGTGGAGCCACGACAAGGTCGTCCGCTCCACCCACGGCGTGAACTGCACGGGCTCGTGCCGCTGGAAGGTCTACGTCAAGGACGGGATCATCACCTGGGAGACCCAGGAGACCGACTACCCCTCGGTCGGGCCCGACCGGCCCGAGTACGAGCCGCGCGGCTGTCCCCGCGGCGCCGCCTTCTCCTGGTACACCTACTCCCCCACCCGCGTCCGCTACCCGTACGTGCGCGGCGTGCTGCTGGAGATGTACCGCGAGGCGAAGCGGCGCCTGGGCGACCCCGTGCTGGCGTGGGCCGAACTCCAGGACGACCCCGCGCGCCGCCGCCGCTACCAGCGGGCCCGCGGCAAGGGCGGGTTCGTCCGGGCCACCTGGGACGAGGCCGTGGAGCTGGTCGCCGCCGCGCA
Source organism: Streptomyces sp. MAR4 CNX-425 (assembly GCF_048656465.1). NCBI lineage: Bacteria > Bacillati > Actinomycetota > Actinomycetes > Kitasatosporales > Streptomycetaceae > Streptomyces > Streptomyces sp. MAR4 CNX-425. Next base: position 960,286 of record NZ_JBMDLF010000001.1, read on the forward strand.
CGTGCACACCGTCCGGCGGCACGGCCCGGACCGGATCGCCGGCTTCTCCCCGATCCCGGCGATGTCGATGGTCTCGCACGCCGCCGGTGCCCGCTTCCACTCCCTCATCGGCGCCCCGATGCTCTCCTTCTACGACTGGTACGCCGACCTGCCGGTGGCCTCGCCGCAGGTCTTCGGCGACCAGACCGACGTGCCGGAGTCCGGCGACTGGTGGGACGCCGCGTACCTGATCATGTGGGGCTCCAACGTCCCCGTGACCCGCACCCCGGACGCGCACTGGATGGCGGAGGCCCGCTACCGGGGCCAGAAGGTCGTGGTCGTCGCCCCCGACTACGCCGACAACGCCAAGTTCGCCGACGAGTGGCTGCACCCGCACCCCGGCACCGACGGCGCGCTCGCCATGGCCATGGGGCACGTGATCCTCAAGGAGTGCTTCGTCGACCGGCAGGTCCCCTTCTTCACGGACTACGTCCGCCGCTTCACCGACCTGCCGTTCCTCGTCACCCTCCGGCAGCGCGGCGGGAGCCACGTGCCCGGGAAGTTCCTGCGCGCCGCCGACCTCACCGGCCGTCCGGAGGCGGCGGCCGAGGGCGCGGAGTGGCAGACGGTGCTGCTGGACGAGACCACCGGCGGCACCGTGGTGCCGGGCGGCTCGATCGGATTCCGCTGGACCGAAGCGGGCCGGGGCCGGTGGAACCTGGACCTCGGCGGGACGGTTCCCCGCCTCAGCCTGTCCGGGGCGCCCGGCGCCGAGCCCGCCGAGGTGCTGCTGCCGCGGTTCGACACCGAGGGCGGCGACCACGGCCAGGGCCGCGGCGAGGTGGTCGCGCGCGGCGTGCCGGCGCTGCGGCTGCCCGGCGGGCAGCTGGTCACCACGGTCTTCGACCTGCTGCTCGCCCAGTACGGCGTGGCCCGCCCGCGGCTGCCGGGCAGCTGGCCGCAGGGGTACGGGGACGCCGCGCAGCCGGCGACGCCGGCGTGGCAGGAGACGCACACCTCGGTGCCCGCCGCCCGGTGCGTGGCGATCGCCCGCGAGTTCGCCCGTACCGCGGAGGTCTCCCGCGGGCGCTGCATGATCCTCATGGGCGCGGGCACGAACCACTGGTTCCACTCCGAGACCATCTACCGCGCCTTCCTCGCCCTCCTTCAGCTCACCGGCTGCCAGGGCGTCAACGGCGGCGGCTGGGCGCACTACGTCGGGCAGGAGAAGTGCCGGCCCGTCACCGGCTGGGCGACGCTGGCCTCGGCGAGCGACTGGTCCCGGCCGCCGCGGCAGATGATCGGCACCGCGTACTGGTTCCTGAACACCGGCCAGTGGCGCTACGACCACTTCCGCGCCGACGTCCTCGCCTCCCCCCTCGGCCGCGGCGACCTCGCGGGCATGACCGGCGCCGACTGCCTGGCCGCCGCGACCCGGGCCGGCTGGATGCCCTCGTACCCGACCTTCGACCGCAACCCGCTGGACCTCGCCGAGGACGCGGCGGCCGCCGGCAAGGACCCCGTCGCGTACACCGTGGACGAACTGCGCGCCGGGCGCCTCGGCTTCGCCTGCGAGGACCCCGACGCCGAGGAGAACTGGCCCCGCATCGTCACCCTCTGGCGCGCCAACCTGCTCGGCTCCTCCGCCAAGGGCGCCGAGTACTTCCAGCGCCACCTGCTCGGCACCCACTCCTCGCTGCGCGCCACCGAGGCGCCGCCGGAGGTCCGCCCGCGCGACGTCCGCTGGCGCGACGAAGCGCCCGAGGGAAAGCTCGACCTGCTGCTGTCGCTGGACTTCCGCATGACGTCCTCCACGCTGCTGTCGGACGTGGTGCTGCCGGCGGCCACCTGGTACGAGAAGCACGACCTGTCCGCCACGGACATGCACCCCTACGTCCACTCCTTCACCCCCGCCGTGAACCCGCCGTGGCAGGCCCGCACCGACTTCGACGCCTTCCAGGCCCTCGCCCGCCGCTTCAGCGAGCTGGCCCGCGACCACCTCGGCGTCCGCCGCGACGTCGTCGCCACCGCGCTCCAGCACGACACCCCCGGCGAGACCGCCCAGCCCGGCGGCGTCGCGCCGGACTGGCGGCGCGGCGACTGCGAGCCGGTGCCCGGGAGGACGATGCCGCAGCTGACGGTGGTGGAGCGGGACTACACCGCCGTCGCCGACAAGATGACCACGCTCGGCCCGCTCGCCGAACGCCTCGGCCTGCCCGCCAAGGGCATCGCGCTCCGGCCGGACCGGGAGGTCGAACTACTCGGCGCCCTCGGCGGCACGAAGGACGGCGGCCCGGCGGCCGGCCGCCCGCTGCTGGACACCGCGGTGAAGTGGGCGGACGCGATCCTCGCGCTCTCCGGCACCACCAACGGCCGGCTCGCGGTCCAGGGCTTCCGCACCCTGACCGAGCGCACCGGGCAGGAGATGGCGCACCTGGCCGCGGAGCACGAGGGCAAGCGCGTCTCGTACGCGGACACCCAGGCCGCGCCGGTGCCCGTCATCACCTCGCCGGAGTGGTCGGGCAGCGAGGCCGGCGGGCGCCGCTACACCGCCTTCACCCTCAACACCGAGCAGCTGAAGCCCTGGCACACCCTCACCGGGCGGCAGCACTTCTTCCTGGACCACGACTGGATGCACGAGCTGGGCGAGGCGCTGCCCGGCTACCGGCCGCCGCTGGACATGCACCGGCTCTTCGGCGAACCCGATCTGGGGCCGGGAGGCGAGCGGCAGGTGACCGTCCGCTACCTCACCCCGCACAACAAATGGTCGATCCACTCCGAGTACCAGGACAACCTGTTCATGCTCTCGCTCTCCCGCGGCGGGCAGTCGGTCTGGATGTCGACGGAGGACGCGGCGGCCATCGGCGTACGGGACAACGACTGGATCGAGGCCGTCAACCGCAACGGCGTGGTCACCGCGCGGGCCGTCGTCTCGCACCGGATGCCGCGCGGCACGGTCTACATGCACCACGCCCAGGACCGCACGGTCGGCGTGCCGAAGGCCGAGACCACCGGCCGCCGCGGCGGCGTCCACAACTCGCTGACCCGGCTGCTGATCAAGCCCACCCACCTCATCGGCGGCTACGCCCAGCTGTCGTGGGCGTTCAACTACCTCGGCCCGACGGGCAACCAGCGCGACGAGGTGACCGTCATCCGGCGCCGCGACGGGGAGGTCACGTACTGATGCGCGTCATGGCCCAGCTCGCGATGGTGATGAACCTCGACAAGTGCATCGGCTGCCACACCTGCTCGGTGACCTGCAAGCAGGCGTGGACCAACCGGGCCGGCGTCGAGTACGTGTGGTTCAACAACGTGGAGACCCGCCCGGGCCTCGGCTATCCGCGCCGCTACGAGGACCAGGAACGCTGGCGCGGCGGCTGGGAGCTGAACCGGCGCGGCCGGCTGAAGCTCCGGGCCGGCGGCCGGTTCAGGAAGCTCGCCTCGATCTTCTCCAACCCCGTCCTGCCGGTCATCAAGGACTACTACGAGCCCTGGACGTACGAGTACCGCAACCTGATCGACGCGCCGCTGGGCGACGACTTCCCCGTCGCCGCGCCGCGCTCCGCGCTCACCGGCAAGCCGATGAAGATCGAGTGGAGCGCCAACTGGGACGACAACCTCGGCGGCACCGCCGAGCACGGCGACCTCGACCCGATGGTGGAACGGACCCGGCGGCGGGCGGCGGAGAAGGTGAAGTTCGAGTTCGAGCAGACCTTCATGTTCTACCTGCCGCGGATCTGCGAGCACTGCCTGAACCCCTCCTGCGTGGCCAGCTGCCCGTCCGGCGCGATGTACAAGCGCACGGAGGACGGGATCGTCCTGGTCGACCAGGACCGCTGCCGCGGCTGGCGGATGTGCGTCTCGGGCTGCCCGTACAAGAAGGTCTACTTCAACCACCGCACCGGCAAGGCCGAGAAGTGCACGCTGTGCTACCCGCGGCTGGAGGTGGGGCTGCCCACGGTGTGCTCGGAGACCTGCGTGGGGCGGCTGCGCTACCTCGGGGTGGTGCTGTACGACGCGGACCGGGTGCTTGAGGCGGCGTCCGTGCCGGAGGACACGGACCTGTACGAGGCGCAGCTCGGCGTCCTCCTCGACCCGGAGGACCTTCAGGTGCGGCGGGCTGCGGAGGCGGCGGACATTCCGCACGACTGGATCGAGGCGGCCCGGCGCTCGCCGGTGCACGCGCTGATCAGCCGGTACCGGGTGGCCCTGCCGCTGCACCCGGAGTACCGGACGATGCCGATGGTCTGGTACATCCCGCCGCTGTCCCCGGTGGTGGAGGCGCTGACGGAGACGGGCTTCGACGGCGAGGACGCGGGCAACCTCTTCGGCGCCATCGACACCCTGCGCATCCCGCTTACGTACCTGGCGGAGCTGTTCACGGCCGGGGACACCGGGCCGGTGCGGGCGGCGCTGGAGAAGCTGGCGGCGATGCGCGGCCACATGCGCGCGGTCAACCTCGGGGAGCCGCCCGGCGACGCGGCCGCGGCCGCCGGCATGACGGGCCGGGAGGTCGAGGACATGTACCGGCTGCTGGCGATCGCGAAGTACGACGAGCGCTACGTCATCCCCACCGCCGCCGTCGGCGACGCCCGGACGCTGGAGGAGTCGGCGCTGCCGCAGGACTGCAGCCTCGACCACGAGGGCGGCCCCGGCATGGGCGCCGACGGCCCGGTGGGCGCCGGCTCCGGGCACCGGCGGCTGCCGCTGGTGACCATCGAGAGCTTCCACGCGCTGCGCCGCCGCCAGACGGCCGACACCCCCGACGAAAGAGACGACGTCTCATGAGCACCGCCGTCGTGCGCCAGGTCGCCGCCCGCTGCCTCGGCTACCCCGACGACGACTTCTTCGCCGCCCTGCCGTCGCTGCGCCGCGCGCTGCCCGCCCGGCACGCCCTGCACGGCTTCCTCGACCACGCCGAGCGCATCGGCCCGGCGGACCTGGCCGCGCACTACGTCGAGGTCTTCGACTTCCGGGCGCGCCGCTGCCTGTACCTGACCTGGTGGACCGACGGCGACACCCGCCGCCGCGGCATGGCGATGGTCCGCTTCAAGGAGGTCTACCGGTCGTACGGCATGGACCTCACCGGCGAGGAGCTGCCCGACTTCCTGCCCGCCGTGCTGGAGTTCACCGCCGCCACCGGCGACGACGGGCTGCTCACGGACCACCGCCCGGCCGTCGAGCTGCTGCGGCTGTCGCTGGCCGAGCACGGCACCCCGTACGCCGCCGTGCTCGACGCCGTCTGCGCCACGCTGCCCGGCCCCTCTCCGAAGGACCGGGCCGCCGCCCTGGCGCTGGCCCGCGGCGGCCCGCCGCGCGAGGACGTGGGGCTGGAGCCGTACGGACACGCGCCGCTGCCGCTCGTCGACACCCCCGGAGGCCGGTCGTGAGCACGCTGTGGAACGTCCTGCCGTACGTCGTGATCGCGCTGTTCCTCTCCGGCACGGCGTGGCGGTACCGCTACGACAAGTTCGGCTGGACGACGCGCTCGTCCGAGCTGTACGAGTCACGGCTGCTGAGCGTCGCCTCGCCGGTGTTCCACTACGGCATCCTCTTCGTCCTCGCCGGACACCTGGTGGGGCTGTTCATCCCCGACTCCTGGACCTCGGACCTGGGCGTCAGCGAACACGCGTACCACCTGCTGTCGCTCTACACCGGCACCGCCGCCGGGCTGCTGACCGTCGCCGGGATCGTGCTGCTGATCTACCGCAGGCGTACGACGGGCGCGGTGTTCCGGGCGACGACGGCCAACGACAAGGCCATGTACCTGGTGCTGCTGGGCGCGATCGTCATGGGGATGTGGGCCAAGCTCACCCACGCGACGGGCGACGGCTACCCCTACCGCGAGACCATCGCGCCCTGGGCGCGCGGCGTCTTCACCCTCCAGCCGGACGGGTCGCGGATGGAGGGGGTGCCGGTCACGTACCAGATCCACGTGCTCATCGGGCTCGCGCTCATCGCGCTGGTGCCGTTCACCCGGCTGGTGCACATGCTCAGCGCGCCGGTGCAGTACCTCTTCCGCCCCTACATCGTCTACCGCAGCCGGGAGCCGCGGCAGCTCGCCGCGCGGGCCGCCCGGCGCGGCTGGGAAGGCGCCGAGTGAACGCCCCCGCGGTGGAGAGGCCCGCCGCCGGCGCCGGGGAGCCGCCGCCCCGCGCCGCGTACGTCAACCTGCTGGTGGCCACCCTCGGCTTCACCCTGACGTTCTGGGCGTGGAACCTGATCGCGCCGATCGCCGGCCCGCTCGGCGACGACCTGGGCATCAGCTCGTTCGAGCAGTCGCTGATGGTCGCGGTGCCGGTGATCGTCGGCTCGCTGGGCCGGATCCCCGTCGGCGCGCTGACCGACCGGTTCGGCGCGCGGGTGATGTTCCCGCTGACCTCGGCGCTGACCATCGTGCCGGTGCTGCTGCTGATCCCGGCGAAGGAGTCGTACTGGGCACTGCTGCTCGCCGGCTTCCTGCTGGGCATCGGCGGCACGACCTTCGCGATCGGCGTGCCGCACGTCAACTCCTGGTTCCCGCCGGCCAGACGGGGCTTCGCCATCGGCGTCTTCGGCATGGGCATGGGCGGCGTCGCGCTGTCCGGCTACGTCACCCCGCGGATCTACGACCACGGCCACCGCCTGCCGTTCCTGGTGCTGGCGATCGCCCTCGCGGCGTACGTGGTGCTGTCCTGGCTGACCCTGCGCGACCACCCCGGGCGCAAGGCGCCGACGACCTCGCTGGGCCACCGGCTGCGGGAGGCGGCGCGGCTGCGGGTGACGTGGGAGCTGTCGGCGCTGTACGCGATCGGGTTCGGCGGCATCGTCGCGTTCGGCGTCTACCTGCCGACGTACCTGAAGACCTGGTACGACCTGGGCGCCACCGACGCCGGCACCAAGGCGGCGGGCTTCTCGCTGGTGACGGTGCTCTTCCGGCCGTTCGGCGGCTGGCTGTCGGACCGGGTGCACCCGGCGGTGGTGACGTCGTGGTCGCTGGGGATCGTCGGGCTCTTCGCGGTGGTGCAGTCGTTCGACCCGGAGCTGGACTGGCTCGGCACGGTCTGCCTGCTGGTGCTGGCCGCGGGCCTCGGCGCGGCGAGCGGCGCGGTCTTCGCGCTGGTCGCGCAGGTCACGCCGGAGCCGCGGGTGGGCAGCGTGACGGGCATCGTGGGCGCGGTGGGCGGCCTGGGCGGGTTCGTGCCGCCGCTGGTGATGGGGGCGATCTACAGCGCGAAGGACTCGTACTCGATCGGCTTCATGCTGCTGTCGGACCTGGCGCTGGCGGGGTGCGTGTACGCGTTCGGCCGGATGAGAACGGCGGGCCAAGCCAGAGGATGACCACCCCACCGAGCCCAGCCCCCGAGCCCGAAGCCCCCACGGGCCCGGGGCGGAGCCCCAGCGGGGCCCGGGGCGCAGCCCCAGCGGGGCCCAAGGGCCGCAGCCCCGGCAGGGGTCCAGGGGCGCAGCCCCAGCGGGGCCCGGGGCGCAGCCCCGGCAGGGCCCGGGGGCGCAGCCCCAGCGGGGCCCGGGGCCCTGCCGTCCCCCGGGCCCCCGCGGAGCGGTTACCGCACGGGTGCGCCCACGTCGTGCAGGTGGTGCACTACGTCGTGGACGACGTAGCGCGCGAAGGTGTCGACGGTGAACGCGGCGCCGTCGCCGCGGTATCCCGTGCGCTCCCACTGCGCGCCCGTCACCTCGTCGAGGTGCTCGGCCATCGTCTCGCCCCACGCGGACAGCTCGTCGGCGACCCGGCGCGGGTCCTGTTCGCCGTACCGGTCTTCGACGGCGGTGGCGTCCTGGTCCCAGTTGGGGAACGTGGGGGCGTCCTCGGTGAGCATCAGGCGCAGCCGTTCGTCGCACCGCACGAACACGTCGCGGGCGTGGCAGCCGTACTCCAGCACGGACCAGACGTCGGGCCGGGGCCGGGCGCGCAGCCGGTCCGGTTCGCCGGCCAGGATCTGTGTCCAGCGCGCGACGCTCTTCCGCATCAGTCCGGAGACGTCCGCCGCACGTGTCTCCGCCGCCGCGAACCCGCATTCGGGGCAGGGGCGTTCCAGGACCCACGTCCAGTCCTTGGTGTCCGGTGTGATCATGCGTCCAGTCTCGCCGCCCCGACTGTGCAGCACCAGCGAGAATTCGTTGAATGGACTGGTAAGCGATCCTTAATCAACGGTCCAGCGCTGCAACAGCCCCCAGGCGAACTCCGCCGTGCACGCCCGCGGTTCGCCGGCCTCGTCCGGCGCGGTGAAGGCCAGCGTGAAGCGGTGCGGGGCGGAGCCCTCGCCCGGGCGTGCGGGCGGGAACGCGCGCGCGGCCTCGCCGGCGGTGCAGCCCCAGGGCGCCAGGTCGGCGGCCGTGCGCAGTACCGGCGCGGCGGCGTCCGGGGCCCGTACCAGCCAGGCGGTGAGCGCCACCCCGCCGGTCCCGCAGGTCGCTTCGAACCGCAGGTCCGGCCAGAGCGGCACCCGCCAGCGGTGCACGTCCACGGTCGCGTCGCCGTGCGCCCGCCGCGTCACCGACTCGGCCGGGCCGAGCAGCGCGGCGAAGTCGCGGTCCCGGGCCGCGCCGGGGGCCGGGCCGCCGCGCGCCCGCAGCCGGCCCTGCCAGCGGCGGTTCGCCTCGCGCAGGGCGCCGCGGGGCACGCCGAGGTCGCGCAGCGCCTCGGCGACCAGCTCGGGCTGGAAGTCCTGCATGCGGCGCAGCAGGACGAGCTGGAACCGCACCGGGCCGGGCGGCGGGGCGGGGTCGTCGTCGAGCAGGGAGGTCACGGTGCCATTGTGGCCCCGGGCCGCCCGTGGGCGGCCCGGCGGGTGCGGCGCGCGGTCGCCGCGCTCAGGGCGGCGGCGGGCCGGTGGAGCCGCGCGGGGTGAGGGCCGGGGTCGGTACCCGGCGGGACTCGGCCGCGCCCGTGGTCATCAGGGTGAACAGGGCCCGCGCCACCTCCGCCCCGAAGCCGTGCACGTCGTGGCTCATCGCGGAGAGCGTGGGGTGGGTGAGGCGGCACAGCTGGGAGTCGTCCCAGGCGAGCAGCGAGAGGTCGGCCGGCACCGACAGGCCCATCTCGGCGGCGACCGACAGCCCGGCGACGGCCATGATGTCGTTGTCGTAGAGGATCGCGGTGGGCCGCTCCGCGGAGGCCAGCAGGGTACGGGTGGCGCGGGCGCCCGCCTCGCCGGAGAAGTCGGTGGCCGTCTGGTGGCCCCCGTCCAGGCCCAGTTCGCGGACGGCGGCGGCGAAGGCGTCGGTGCGGATCGCGCTGTGGCCCAGCTCCGCGGCGCCGCCGACGCGGGCGACGCGCCGGTGGCCGAGGGCGGCGAGGTAGCGTACGGCCTCCGTGACCGCGGTGGCGTCGTCGGTCCACAGCGACGGGAAGCCGCCGGTCAGCGCGGGGTGGCCGACGGCGACGACCGGCATGCCGAGGGCGCCGACCGCCGCGACCCGCGGGTCGTCGGTGCGGAAGTCGACCAGGATCGACCCGGCGACCTGCTTGGACCGCCACCACCGGCCCTGCTGCGCCACCTCCTCGTCGAGGTCCCGGACCAGCCGCAGCAGCAGCGAGCTCGACTGCTCGGCGAGGACGCTCTCGATGCCGGAGACGAACTCCATGTAGAACGGCTCCAGCCCGAGCAGCCGGGCCGGGCGGCAGACGGCCAGGCCCACGGCGTCGACGCGGGAGCTGGACAGCGAGCGGGCGGCGAGGTTCGGCGCCCAGCCCAGCTCGCGGGCGGCGGCGAAGATGCGGTCGCGGGTGGCGTCGGCGAGCCCGGGGCGGTTGTTGAAGGCCAGCGAGACGGCGCCTTTGGAGACGCCGGCGCGGGCGGCGACGTCCTTGATCGTCACCTTGGCCGCGGGGCCGTCGCCGCTCACCCGGGCTCCACGCAGAACAGCGCGGCGCGCACGGCGGCGACGGCGGGGTCGTCCCCGCCGGGGGCCGCTGGTGGCGCGGGCGCGCGCCAGCCGCGGACGGCGATGGTCGCGCGTTCGCCGGGCAGCAGCGTCAGCAGGCCCCGGTCCGCCGTGGCGGCCGGGTCGAGCCGGTCGGGCTGGAGCAGCAGGTCTCGTACGAAGGTGTGGGCGGTGACCACGACGTCGACCCTATCCGGGGCGGCGCCCCCGGCGCGTACCACCTCGACCCCGAACTCCGGACGGGGGTACGCGAAGTCCTTGTCCCGCGTCGGGAAGTGCAGCGCCCGCAGCCCGTCCGCCGCGGCGACCAGCAGCTCCTTCGCCGACCCGGCGGGCGGCGCCAGCCCCTCCGGCACCGGCACCACGGCGACGGCCCGCGCCGCCGCGGCGAACGGAACCTCCGCCCGCGCCGTCACCGCGCCGTCGACCGCCGTGCGGCGCAGCGCGAGGGTGCCGGACCAGGGCTCGGGGCCCTGGTTGACGACGGCCACGGCCAGGCCGCCGGAGCCGCCGCCGTCGTCCTCGCGGACGGTCAGCAGCCGGTCGGCGTAGAGACGGCGCAGCTCGTGCCAGAGCGGTTTCGCGCGGCCGTCGCCGTCGACGGCGGACCAGGAGGTGACCGGCCAGCAGTCGTTCAGCTGCCAGAGCACCGTGCCCGCGCACAGCGGCCAGTGGGACCGCCAGTGCTCGATGCCGGCGGCGATCGCCCGCGCCTGGTTGACCTGCATGAGGTAGTGCCAGCGGGCGAAGTCGGCGGTCCCGTCCGGGACGGCGAAGTGGCGGGCGAGGCCGCGGGTCAGCTTGCCGTTGCCGTCGTCGGCCTTCTGGCGGTGGCGCATGGCGGGCGAGTCGGCGGCCAGCTGTGGGCCGTCGCCGAGGGCGCGGCGCAGGGTGGCCCAGGCGGGGGGCGCCTGCCAGCCGAACTCGGCGACGAAGCGGGGGACGGCGGCGCGGTAGTCGGTGTAGTCGGCGCGGTTCCACACCTCCCAGTCGTGGTGGTTGCCGTGCGCGGGGTCGTTGGGGTGGTGCGCCCAGGAGCCGGACCATGGGCTGCCCGGCCAGTACGGGCGGGTGGGGTCCAGCTCGGCGACGACGCGCGGGAGGACGCCGAGGTAGTAGCCCTCGCCCCAGGAGTCGCCGGCGAGTTCCGGCTCCCAGTCCCAGTCGCGGAAGCCCCACAGGTTCTCGTTGTTGCCGCACCAGAGCGCCAGGGAGGGGTGGGGCATGAGCCGTTCGACGTTGTCGCGGGCCTCGGCCTCGACCTCGCCGCGCAGCGGCTGGTCCTCGGGGTAGGCGGCGCAGGCGAAGGGGAAGTCCTGCCAGACCAGGAGGCCGAGTTCGTCGCAGGCGGCGTAGAAGGCGTCGTCCTCGTAGATGCCGCCGCCCCAGACGCGTACGAGGTCGACGCCCGCGTCCGCCGCCTGCGCGAGGCGGGCGCGGTAGCGGGCGGGGGTGACGCGGGACGGGAGGGCGTCGTCGGGGATCCAGTTGACGCCGCGGGCGAAGAGGGGTTCGCCGTTGACGACGAGGGTGAAGCGGGAGCCGTGGGCGTCGGCGGCGGTGTCGAGGCGGACGGTGCGGAAGCCGACGCGGCGGGTCCAGGAGTCGAGGGCCGGGGCGGCGGCGGTGGGGCCGTCGTGGAGGGTGACGTCCAGCGCGTAGAGGGGCTGGTCGCCGTAGCCGCGGGGCCACCACAGCTCCGGGCGGTCGACGACGAGTGCGACGGCGCCCTCGGTGCCGTCGAGCACCGCCGTCGCCTCGGCGCCGCCGACGCGGGCGCGGACGGTGAGCGGGCGGCCGGCGCCCGCGGCGGTGCGCTCGACGTCGAGGCGCAGGTCGACGCGGCCGGTGCCGTCGGCGTCGACGGTCACCAGCGGGCGCACCCGGGCCAGCCGCGCGGTGCTCCAGCGCTCCAGCCGGGCGGGGCGCCAGATCCCGGCGGTGACGAGCGTCGGGCCCCAGTCCCAGCCGAAGGAGCAGGCCATCTTGCGGAGGAACGGGAACGGTTCGGGATAGGCGTTGGGCCGGTCGCCCGTGCGGGCGCGTACCGCCTCGGCCTCGGCGTAGGCGGAGGTGAAGGCGACGGTGAGCGGGCCGGACCGGCCGGTGACGTCGAAGCGGTGGCGGCGGTGCATGTTGCGGGTGCGGCCGAGCGGCCCGGTGCCGAGGGTGATTCCGGCGGCGGTGTCGAGGCCGTCGAAGACGAGGTCGGTGCGCTCGTGCGGCCCGTCGTAGGGCGCGATCTCCGTCTCGTACGTCCAGTCCCGCCGGCCGACCCAGGCGACGTCGGCCTCGTGCGTGCCGAGGTACGGGTCGGGGATGGCGCCGGCGGCGAGCAGGTCCGTGTGGACGCAGCCCGGCACCTGTGCGGGCAGCCGGTCCCCGTCGTGCCACAGGGTCCAGCCCTCGGTGAGCGGGATGACGTCCTTCATGGGTGCTCCAATCTCGGGTCTCGCGCCAACGTAGCCGCACCTCTCGACCCTGTCCATAAACCGGTCTAGTTTCTTCTGCGTCGGAGAGGTTGACGTCACTGCCGGGGTGGGGGATGGTTCCTCGTCAAGAAAAGGGGCCTCAACTCAACCGGTTAAGCACCACGGGCCGGGCTCAGCGAACGGAGATGGTGACGATGAGGGGAAGGGCGCTCGCCGGTGCGCTGCTGGCGGCCGCACTCGCGACGACCGCGGCCGGCTGCACGGGCAGCGGGGCCTCGTCCGAGAAGCAGGAGGCGAAGGCGGTCGACGACCCGGACAAGGTCTCCGGGACGATCGAGGTCATCACGCACCGCACCGACCTCGTCGAGGACGGCACGATGGACGCGTACGCGGCCGAGTTCCGCAAGACGTACCCCAACGTCACGGTCGAGTTCGACGGGGTCACCGACTACGAGGGCGAAGTCAAGACCCGGATGAACTCCGACGACTACGGCGACGTGCTCATGATCCCGGGCACGGTGAAGAAGAACGACTACCCGCGGTTCTTCGCCTCGCTGGGCAAGCAGGCGGAGCGCAGCAAGAAGTTCCGCTTCACCGACTACTCCACGGTCGACGGCGAGGTCTACGGCCTCAGCATCTACGGCAGCATCCCCGGCTTCGTCTACAACAAGCGCGTCTGGGAGCAGGCCGGCGTCACCGAGTGGCCCACCACCCCGGCGGAGTTCCTCGACAGCCTGAAGGCCGTCGAGGACGAGACCGACGCCGTCCCGTACTACACCAACTTCAAGGACGGCTGGCCGCTGGGCCAGTGGTGGCCCGCGCACGCCTCCGCCAGCTGCGACGAGCAGGCGGACGTCGAGGTGGTCGAGGGCGACCCCTTCGCCGAGGGCGGCACCGTACGCACCGTGGACACCCTCCTGTACGACATCGTGGACCGCGGCCTGGCCGAGAAGGACCCGACGACCACCAACTGGGAGGGCTCCAAGCCGCGGCTCGCCAAGGGCGAGATCGCCACGATGTTCCTCGGCTCCTGGGCCGTCGTCCAGATGCGCGACGCCGCCGAGCAGGCCGGCACGGACCCCGACGACATCGGCTTCATGCCCTTCCCGCACCGGGTCGACGGCCGGTTCTGCGCCGGCCTCTCCCCCGACTACCAGCAGGCCGTGAGCATCCACTCCGACCACAAGGAGGCCGCCCGCGCCTGGGTCGACTGGTTCGCGGAGAAGTCCGGCTACCCCGAGGACAACATGAACGTCTCCACCCTGCGCGACGCGCCGCTGCCCGGCGTGCTCGCCGAGTACGAGAAGCGGGACGTCGAGCTGCTGGAGCTGGACCAGTCGCGGGGCGCGGAGCTGAAGGAGCTGGACGACGCCTCGGAGGTCGGTATCGACGACCCCGACTACCGCCAGGAGCTCGTCGACATCGCCCGCGGCGCGCGGGACGGCAGCCCCGAGGAGCTGTTCGCGGACCTCTCCGAGCGCTGGACGGGCGCCGCGGAGGAGCTGGGGTACCGGTGAGTCCACGAGGGCGCCGGCTGCAGGGCGGCGTGGTGCCGTGGCTGTTCCTCGCCGCCCCGCTGGCGCTGCTGATCACGTTCACGTACGCGCCGGTCGCCAACATGGTCGCGTACAGCTTCACCGACTGGGACGGGCTGAGCCCCGAGCTGAACTACGTCGGCACGGAGAACTACGCCGACCTGTTCACCCGCTCCGAGCTGTTCGAGGTCTTCTTCGTCAGCGGCTACTACCTGGCCGCCTCGGCCGTGCAGATCGTGCTCGCGCTGTACTTCGCGACGGTCCTCTCCTTCAACGTCCGCTTCCGGAACCTCTTCAAGGGCATCCTCTTCTTCCCGTACCTGGTCAACGGCGTCGCCATCGGCTTCGTCTTCCTCTACTTCTTCCAGGACGGCGGCACCCTCGACGCGCTGTTCGGCCTCGTCGGCGACGAGCCCGACCGCGCCTGGCTCGGCGACTCCACCTCTGCCAACACCTCGCTCGCCGGGGTGTCGGTCTGGCGCTTCATGGGCCTGAACTTCGTGCTGTTCCTCGGCGCGATCCAGTCCGTCCCGGGCGAGCTGTACGAGGCCGCCGAGCTGGACGGCGCGAACCGCTGGCAGCAGTTCCGGCACATCATCGCGCCCGGCATCCGGCCGGTGATCAGCCTCAGCGTGATCCTGGCGATCTCCGGGTCGCTGGCGGTCTTCGAGATCCCGTACATCATGACGGGCGGCGCGACCGGCACCGAGACCTTCGTGATCCAGACGGTCGACCTGGCCTTCAAGTTCAACAAGACGGGGCTGGCCTCGGCGGCGGCCGTGGTGCTGCTGCTGATCGTGCTCGCGGTGACCTGGGTGCAGCGGACGCTCGTGCCGGACGACAAGGCGGGGGACCTGGTTTGACTTCCTCCCCCTCGTAAACCGAGGGGAATTCCTACGGCTCGCGCCGTGGGGGGTTCCTGATTCATCGCCGACTGCCCCGTCCGGGAGGACTCCCGTTGAGGTCTTACACCAGCTCCACAGGCAGCTGCGGCCAGCCCGGCCGCCCTGATGTTGCGTGCCGCGTTCACATCGCGGTCGTGCACCGCGCCGCAGGTGCACGTCCACTTGCGGACGTTCAGCGGCAGCTTCTCGCGGACCGTGCCACAGTTCCCGCACAGCTTGCTGGAGGGGAACCAGCGGTCGACCGTCACGAGTTCGCGCCCGTACCAGGCGCACTTGTACTCCAGCATGGAGCGCAGTTCCGTCCAGGATGCATCCGAGATGGCGCGCGCGATCTTGCCGTTCTTCAGCAGATTGCGGACGGTCAGGTCCTCGATCACGACCGTTTGGTTCTCACGGACGAGACGAGTCGACAGTTTGTGGAGGAAGTCCCGGCGCCGGTCGGCGATCCGCGCATGCACGCGCGCCACATTCCGACGGGCCTTGTCCCGGTTCGCCGATCCCTTCGCCTTGCGGGACAGCTCGTGCTGCGCGCGGGTCATGCGGGCACGGTCACGGCGCTCGTGCCGGGGGTTGTCGATCTTCTCCCCAGTGGACAGGGTCACGAGGGACGTGAGCCCGGCGTCGATACCGACCGCCGCGTCCGTGGCAGGAGCCGGAGCGATCGCGTCCTGGCACAGCAGAGCGACGAACCAACGCCCGGCGCTGTCCCGGGACACCGTCACCGTGCTCGGCTCCGCACCCGCAGGCAGGGGGCGCGACCAGCGAATGTCCAATGGATCCGCCATCTTCGCCAGCGTCAGCTTCCCTTCCCGCCACTTAAAGGCGCTGCGGGTGTACTCGGCCGACGCACGGGACCCCTTCCGGCTCTTGTAGCGCGGGTATCTCGCACGCCGGGCGAAGAAGTTCGCGAACGCGGCCTGAAGATGACGCAGCGCCTGCTGCAGCGGAACAGAGGAAACCTTGGCCAGGAACGCCAGCTCCTCGGACTTCTTCCATTCCGTCAGAGCGGCGGACGACTGCGCATAGGAGATCCGGCGCTGTTCGACGTACCAGGCCCGGGTGCGCTCCTGGAGCGCTTTGTTGTACACGAGCCGGACGCAACCGAACGTGCGCGCCAGCTCCGCCGCCTGCACGTCCGTGGGGTAGAAGCGGTACTTGAACGCCCGCTTGACCTGCCGACCCATAACTCACATTCTATCAAGTTCTGTGTGAGTTCCGCGCGTTGGCCGATGGCCGGCAGACGCCGAATCGTCTCGGCGGTCATCCGGCCGCCCTCCCCGTCCCGCCCGGTCGGAGCCCTTTTCCTCCCCGGCCCGAACGCCGGGGCATCCACGGAGGAATCCCGATGAGAACGGCCGTCGTCTCGCGCGCGCTGACGTATCTGTCGCTGGTCGTGGCCGCGCTGGTGGTGGTGCTGCCGCTGCTGGTGGTCCTCCTCACCTCGCTGAAGACCCCGGAGGAGATGGCCGGCGACGGCGGGGCGCTCTCCCTGCCCGGCAACGTACTCAACTTCGACAACTACGCGACCGCCTTCGAGGACGGCCGGATGCTGTCCGCGTTCACGAACACCGCGGTCATCCTGGTCTTCGCGATCGCCGGCACGGTGCTCATCGGCTCGATGACGGCGTACGCGATCGACCGCTTCCGGTTCCGCTTCCGGAGGCTGGTGGTGGGGCTGTTCCTGGTGGCGGCGATGGTTCCCGGGGTGACGACGCAGGTGGCGACGTTCCAGATCGTCGACAGCTTCGGGATGGTCAACAGCCGGCTCGCGCCCATCGTGCTCTACATGGGCACGGACATCGTCTCGATCTACATCTTCCTGCAGTTCATCCGGTCCATCCCGATCTCGCTCGACGAGTCGGCGCGGCTGGAGGGCGCCAACTCCTTCACGATCTACCGGAAGATCATCTTTCCGCTGCTGAAGCCGGCGATCGCGACGGTCGTCATCGTCAAGGGCGTCACGGTCTACAACGACTTCTACATCCCCTTCCTCTACATGCCCTCCGACGACCTCGGGACGATGTCCACCGCGCTGTTCCGCTTCAAGGGCCCGTACGGGGCGCACTGGGAGACGATCTCGGCCGGCACGATCCTGGTCATCCTGCCGACCCTCGCCGTTTTCCTCTTCCTCCAGCGCTACATCTACAACGGGTTCATGAGGGGGGCGACGAAGTGAGCTGACGCTCCTCCGATGAGTTCGGGCGGCGCGGGCGGTCCACCCACACGACGGCAGCGGCGAGTTGCGGACAGGATCTGACCGCAAGGCCCCGTACCGTCGGAGGACACGCTCGACCACCGGAGGGGACATGAACGGCATGAACGGCCTCGCGGCAGCACTGGTGCTGGCCGTCGCGTCCGCCGCCGCGTACGCGGGGGCCGCCGTGCTGCAGGAGCGGGTCGCGGACGCGGGCCGGGAGGGCGGATCCGGGGTGTGGGCGGCGCTCACGCGGGGCTCGTGGTGGCTGTCGGTGGGGCTCAACGCGACCGGCGCGGCGCTGCACGTGCTCGCGCTGCGGTACGGGCCGCTGACCCTGATACAGCCGCTCGGCGCGCTGACCCTGGTCCTGGCGCTGCCGTTGCAGGCGGCGGTACGGCGCCGCGCGGGCG
This sequence comes from Streptomyces sp. MAR4 CNX-425, assembly GCF_048656465.1. Taxonomy (NCBI): domain Bacteria; kingdom Bacillati; phylum Actinomycetota; class Actinomycetes; order Kitasatosporales; family Streptomycetaceae; genus Streptomyces; species Streptomyces sp. MAR4 CNX-425. The sequence continues at coordinate 977,632 of NZ_JBMDLF010000001.1, forward strand.
GCGCGGGACGGGTCGGCGCGGGACGGGTCGGCGCCCAGCGGTGGCGGGGCGCGGCGCTGACGGTGGCGGGGCTGGCGGGGGTGCTGGTGCTGGTCCGCGGCGGCGGGCACATCGAGGTCCTCGCTCCCGCGCAGGTCCTCGGCACGGTCGCGGCCACCGCCGCGGCGCTGGCCGCGCTCACCGCGGCGGCCCGCGGCGCCGGACCGCGGGCGGGCGGCATCGCGTACGCCACGGCCGCCGGGATCGCCTTCGGCGCCGGCTCGGTGCTGACCCAGACGGTCGCGGTCCGGCCCGGCCCGGACGCCTTCACGGTGCTGACGGGCCTGGCGGTGGCGGCCCTCGCGCCGGCCGGTCTGATGCTCTCCCAGGCCGCCTACCGCGGCGGCCTCGGCGCCCCGCTGGCCACCGCGACGCTGGTCAACCCGGCGGTGTCGGCGGCGGTGGGCCTGACGCTGCTGGGCGAGAGCCTGGCCGGCGGCGCGCTGGGCGCGGCGGTGGCCCTGGCCGCCACGGCGGTGGCCGCCCGCGGCGTGGTCCTGCTGTCCCGCCCGGAGGCCGGGGTGGAGCAGGCCGCGGCGTCCGCGCCGCATCCGCTGTCCGCCGCCTCGGCGGCAGAGCCGCGGCGGGCGGCACGCCGGACGACGGCCTTCGGTCTCGCCCGCTGACCCCGCCGCCCACGGAACCCGCCGCGCCGCCCGCGGGGCGCTAGTCGTCCGCGACCAGCACGATCTTGCCGCGCAGGTGGCCCTCCTCGCTCGCCCGGTGCGCGTCCGCCGCCTCCGCCAGCGGCAGCGCCCGCCACACCGGCAGGTGCAGCCGCCCGTCGCGGTACAGCGCCAGCGCCCGCTCGATGCCCGCCACATGCTGGTCCTCGCCGTCCGCCGCCCGCGAGAACCGCACCCCGAGGGCCGCCGCACCCGCCGCGTCCGCGATCGTCAGCACCCGCTCCGGCCCGCCCGCCAGCTCCACCGACTCCGGCAGCACCCCGCGCCCGGCGGCGTCCAGCACCGCGTCGACCCCGGGGCTCAGCTGTCGTACCCGGGCGCCCACGCCCTCCCCGTACGCGACCGGCTCCGCGCCCAGCGAGCGCAGGTAGTCGTGGTTGGCCGGGCTCGCCGTGCCGATCACCCGCACCCCCGCCGAGACCGCGAACTGCACCGCCAGGCTGCCCACTCCGCCCGCGGCGCCGTGCACCAGCAGCGTGTCGTCCTTCGCCACCCGCAGCGCCGTCAGCGTGCGGAACGCCGTCTCCGCCGCCGTCGGCAGGCCGCCGGCCAGCTCCCACGGCAGCCCCGGCGGCTTCGCGACCAGCCGGTCCGCGCGGGCCAGCGTCCGCACCGCGTACCCCGCGTGCACCGGCCCCAGCACCTCGTCGCCCGTCCGCCACCCGCCCGCGCCCGTACCGACGGCCTCCACCACGCCCGCGGCCTCGCTCCCCGGGACGCACGGGAACGCCGGCGGCCGGAGGGCGGCCATCCGCCCGCTGCGCAGCTTCCAGTCCAGCGGGCTCACCCCCGCGCACCGGACGCGGATCCGCACCTCGCCGGCGGCCGGCTCCGGCACCTCGACGTCGAGGCGGCGCAGCACCTCGGGGCCCCCGTACGCGGAGAATCCCATGGCGAACACCACGCGCCATCACCTTCCTTCGGGACCGTGGACACCGAACGGGACCGACTATCCCACCGAGACGGCGGGGGCGGCGCGGATTCGATCCCGTGGCGAACAGGCGTTTCGACCCCCGCGCGCGTTGGAACACCCCCGGCGTGCCTGATGGGAGGCGGTGTGTGTCACCGCCTCCCACCGGGCCCTGCGCTGTCAGCCGACCGTATACGTATACGTCACAGCGGCTTGATCCGGATGTCGCGGTACGAGACCACGTCCGTGGTGCTGTGCACCTGCAGGCCGATGTAGCCCTGCGCGTGCTGCCTGCCGTCGGTCCCCGGGTCGTCCGCACGCGGCGGCTCGAAGACCTGGCCGGGGGTGTTGTCGAACTCGTTGATGAGCACGCCGTTGCGGTAGACCTCGTAGTGCTGGTCCACCACCCGGATCTCGTAGTCGTTCCACGTGCCCTTCGGCGTCACCCCGGCCGCGCCGTGGCCGACGCGGTCGAAGCCGTAGACCGAGCCCGTCTTGTACTGGTCGCCGGCCTCCGAGTCGAAGATCTGGATCTCGTGCCCGTACTTGATGGCCACCCACTCCGGCCGCGACTCGTCCGGGTGGTCGCGCACGTCCGGGAAGCGGACGAAGACGCCGCCGTTGGTGCGCGCGTCCCCCGGCGCGTCGTCCCGCCACTGGAGCTTGAGCGAGAAGTCGCCGTACTGCTGCTGCGGGTACCACAGCATGCCCATGCCCTCGACGGTCGGATCGCTGGTCATCGACCCGTCGCCGTTGAGGTTGAAGCTGCCGCCGCCGACCTGCTCCCACTTCGAGAAGGAGTTCTCGGTGCCGGTGAAGAGCGACGTGTAGCCGTCGTTGTGGCCCGGCTTGCCGATGTCCGTCGCCTTCGCGGTGTCGCGGATCGTCTCGCGCTCCTCGCCGTTGATCACGGCGTCCGTGTACAGCTCGTCCGTGATCTCGTCGATGTGCCTGAGGAAGGGCCGCCGCTTCTCCCACGCCCTCTCGTCCTCGATCACCTCGTTGATCGTGCAGCCGCTCGCGGTGACGCGGTTGGGCACGTGGGTGTCGTACTCGCCGATGAAGACGATGGGACGGGAGTCCAGCTCCGGGCAGACCGGGTCCGGGTTGGGGTACTTCTCGACCACCGTGAAGGTGGCCGTCCCGGGCTCGGAGGAGTTCCCCGCCTTGTCGGTGGCGCGGTAGGTGACGGTGTGCTCGCCGATGGTGTGGACCTGCACCGGCTCGGTGTACGCGCGGAAGTCGCCGCCGCCCACCGCGTACTCGACCTTGTCGAGGCCGGAGCCGCCGGTGTCGGCCGCCTCCAGGGTGACCACGGCCACGTCGAGGTACGCGCCGTCGTCGTTCTGCTCGCCGCTGACCGAGGCGGTGACCGTGGGCGGCGCCGTGTCGTCGGCCTCGACGACCGAGAAGGTCACCGACTTCTCCTCGGACGTGTTGCCCGCCTTGTCGGTGGCCCGGTAGCGGAGGGTGTGCTCGCCGGGCACGTTGACCACGACGGGCGCCTCGTACGCGGTCCACCCCGTAGCCCCGTCCAGGGCGTAGTCGATGCGGTCGACCCCCGACATGTCGTCGGTGGCGGACAGCTCGGCCGTCGCGCTGCCCAGGTACGCGCCGTCCGCGTTCTGCTCGCCGGTGACCTCGGCCGTGGCCTCGGGCGCCGTGGTGTCCGTACCGCCGCCGTCGGTGACGACCAGCTCGCCGCTCATCGCGGTGTGGCCGGGGATCGCGCAGAAGTAGCGGTACGTGCCCGGCGTGAGGGTGACGGTCGCCTCGTACCTGCCGCCGTTCGTGTCGTTCGGCGACGCCTGGATGTTGAGGTCGACGTCCTTGTTGTATCCGTCGGTGAACGTGTCGAACGTGAGCGTGTGCACCATGCCGGTGGTGTTGCCGGTGGCGGCGCTGTTCTCGAAGACGATGGTCGTCTCCCCGGCCACCGCCGTCGTGGGCGCGGACGTGTACTCCGTCATGCTGTCGCCCGCGGTCCAGGTCAGTGTCTGCGCCGCCGCGGCCTCCTCGGGCGCCGCCGCGTCGGCGGCGGGGAGGCCGCCCGGCGCGAGGAGCGCCAGGCAGACCGCCACCACGGTGATCAGCGCCCGCCGCAGTGTTCCCGCGGCCAGAGCTCCGGATCTCATCGACTCCCCTTCTTGATCAGGTTCTCGGGCAGGGGCGTCGGCGGCCCGCCCTTGTACGTGACCCGCCACAGGGCGGACGCCGAGTCGGCGTTGAAGAAGCCGCGGCCGTAGTCGAGCACGTAGAGCGCGCCGTCCGGGCCGAACTTCCAGTCCATCAGGTTGCGGATGCCGCCGTCGCCCGCCGGGACGATGTCGTCGAGCGACTCGGCGTGCACGGGCAGCCCGCCGTCGCCGGCGTTGTCCGGGTCCATGACCACGGCGTGCCGCGGCTGGTCCTGGTCGTAGAAGTCGCCGACGAACCACTTGTCGTCCCAGTACTCCGGCCACTTGACATCGCTGTCGGAGGAGGCGTCGTAGCGGTAGACGGGGCCGGTCATGGCCGCCTGGCCGCCGCCCTTGAGCCACGGCAGCCGGTACTGCGCCTCGTCGATGTTGTAGCTGGGCAGCCCGTCCGCGTTGCGCGGGTAGTCGGGGGCGCCGCCCTGGGGCGAGTACCAGATGTTGTTGTCGCGGGCCGGCGGGATGTCCGTCAGGCCGTCGTTGTTGGGCGAGGTGTTCTTGAGGTTGTCGCAGTCGTACCAGTCGAGCGGCTGCGTCGGGTCGGGCAGGTTGCGGTCGCGGTACGGCTGCTTGTTGCCCATGCAGTACGGCCAGCCCTGGTTGCCCGCGCTGGTGATGACGGCGAAGGTGTCGTACTTCGCCGGTCCCCAGGTGGTGCTGGGCTGTCCGGCGTCCGGGCCGACCCAGCCGGCGTAGAGCCAGTCGCGCTCGTCGATCTCGATGCGGGACGGGTTGCGCACGCCCATCACGTAGATCTCCGGCCGGGCCTGGTCGCCGTTGCCCTCGTCACCGGTGAAGAGGTTGCCCTCCGGGATGGTGTACGTGCCGTCGGGCTCGGGGTGGATCCGCAGGATCTTGCCGTTGAGGTTGTTGGTGTTGCCCGCGGTGCGGCGGGCGTCGGCGAAGGACACGCCGCCGAAGTTCGGCTCGGGGTTGTTGCCCGAGTAGCCGTCGCTGAACCGCGAGGAGTTGTTGTCGCCGGTGGCGATGTACAGGTTGCCCTTCGAGTCCCACTCCATGTCGCCGCCCGCGTGGCAGCAGCTGTGCACCTGGACGGGCCAGGACAGCAGCACCTTCTCGGAGGAGGTGTCGAGCTTCTGCGTCGCCGGGTCGATGGTGAAGCGGGAGACCCGCCGCTCGGCCATGCGGGCGTCGCGGTCGATGCCGGAGTGCGGCGTGTAGTGCAGGTACACGTGGCCGTTGGCGGCGAAGTCCGGGTCGAGGGCGATGCCGAGCAGGCCCTCCTCGACCTTGATCAGCTCGTCGCCGCCGCCCTTGTTGCCGAAGACGTCGAGGGTGCCGACCTCGGTGACCTGTTCGGTCTCCGGGTCCCACATGTGGAGGGTGCCGGGGCCCTTGCCGATCTCCGGGCTGTTCCAGTCGGTGTCGACGGGCGCGCCGGACCAGCGGCCGCCGCGGCCGATGTAGTAGACCTTGCCGTCCTCGGCGATGTCGATGCCGTGCGGCTCGCCGATCTGGTCGAGCTGCTCGGGCTGGTTGGGCTGGGTCAGCCGCGTCGCCTCGTAGTTGCCGGTGATGCTCGCCTGGCAGTCGGCGCGCGCCTGGCGGGTGGTCCACAGCAGGGCGCCGCGCAGGTGGCTGCGGAAGTTCTCCTCGGCGAAGCCGGCGGCGGTGCCGCCCATGCCGGTGTAGAAGGAGCGGCCGCCCTCGTAGTCGCGGCACCAGGAGATCGGGTGGTCCCAGCCGTCGGCGCTCGGGCCCGGCTCGTACGACCTCTCCCGGACCCGGGCGACGGTGTGCACGCTGCCGGACGGGTTGTTCTCCCAGTTCGTCCAGACGTCGCTGCGTGACCACGTGAGCGGCAGGTCCCTGGTGGCCGGGTTGAGCCGGTCGCCGACCTCGACGACGGCCTCCTGGGCGTCGCCGGAGTTGCCGGCGGGGCGGGCGCCGATGAGGCCCGTGAACCAGTCGGACTCCGGCTCGGAGCGGGCCGCGCCGTGGATCCCGAGGAACCCGCCGCCGGCCTCGACGTAGCGCTGGAACGACCGCTCCTGCATGGTGTTGAGCCGGTCGCTCCCCGGTGAGAGGAAGACGACCGCGTTGTACTTGGCCAGATTCTTGTCGGTGAAGGCCGTCACCCTGTCGGTGGCGGTCACCGTGAACGTCTCCGGCCCCTGGGCCCCGATGGCCTCGATGGCCTCGACACCCGCCTGGGTCACCGGGTGCTGGTGACCGTCCGTCCTGGTGAACACCAGTACCTTGGCCGCCGACTGGCCCGGCGGCTTGCCCGCCGCGAGCGGTCCGCCGCCCGGCGGCCCGGCCACGGCCTGAGCTCCGGCCAGTAGCGTTGCCGTCATCGCCACGGCAGATGTGCCGGCCGCCCAGCGTAGGGCGTTTCCCCTGCGTCGCATGGTCCTCCCACCTCGTCCCGGGATGCTGCGGGATAGCTGCGCCGCCGTAGGAAGCTAGACCTCTTTTGGCGAACTGCCAATGCCTACAGCCGGATTCGGTTCGAACTTTGTCCTGAGGATGGGCAAAGCTCCGACAAGCCCTTACCATCGACGGCTGTCAGGGACGAGTCAGAAACGCGCGAGAAGGCGGGGGCCACCATGCCGCGCAGTGTCTTTACCAGAAGGTCGTTCACCAGTGGTGCGGCCGCGGCCGCACTGGCGACCCCGGTAGCGCTCTCCACCTCGGGAGCGACGGTCACCGGAGCGAACGACAAACCCCAACCCCAACCCCTGGGCGAGATCAAGCGGATCACCATGTACGCCGAGGCCATGCCGGACGGGCAGCTCGGCTACGGACTCGAACCGGGCAAGCCCTCCATCCCCGGCCCGCTGCTGGAGATGTACGAGGGCGACAGCATGATGATCAAGCTGGTCAACAACCTCGACGTCGAGGCCAGCCTGCACGTCCACGGCGTCGACTACGACATCGACAACGACGGCACGCCGATGACGAACAGCGCGGTGCCGCCCGGCGGTTCGCGCGACTACGTCTGGCACTCGCACACCGCCGGCACCCGCCGCGACGGGACCATCCAGCCGGGCAGCGCCGGCTACTGGCACTACCACGACCACGCGGTCGGCACCCCGCACGGCTCCGGCGGCGTCAAGGCCGGGCTGTACGGCGGGCTGATCGTCCGGCGGCGCGGCGACAAGCTGCCCGACAAGCAGTTCGTCATCGTCTTCAACGACAACACCATCAACAACCTCTCCGGCCACGGGCCCGACTTCACGGCCACCCTCGGCGACCGCTGCGAGGTCATCATGATCACGCACGGCGAGTTCTACCACACGTTCCACATGCACGGTCACCGCTGGGCGGACAACCGGACGGGCATGCTGACCAGCGTGGACGACCCGACGCGGATCATCGACAACAAGATCTGCGGGCCGGGCGACTCGTTCGGCTTCCAGTTCATCGCGGGCGAACTGGTCGGCTCGGGGCGGTGGATGTACCACTGCCACGTCCAGAGCCACGCGGACATGGGCATGGCGGGGCTGCTGGTGGTGACGAACCCGGACGGCACGGTGGCCGGGGAGCACGACGCGGAGGCGATGAAGCCGACCCGCGACGCACCGGCGCACGGGAGCCACGAGACGCACTGAGCCGTAGGACGCGCTGAGCCGCGGCGCGAAGGGAGCCACGGCGCGCCGAGCCGCGAGACCGGCCGGCGGCCCCGCTGGGTGGGGTCGCCGGTCTTCGCGTGCCCGCGTACGCGCACCCCCCGCACCCGTACATCCGCAGGTCCGCGCCTCCCCGCGCCCGCGCCTCCGGGCGCCGGCACCCCCGGTCCCGTACCCCCCGGCGGCAGACGTCCGCGCACACTCCTGCTATCGTCATGAAAATGATTGTCATTACGAAGAGCAGGAAGACACTGGCGGCGGGTGTGGCGGCGATAGCCCTCGTGCTCACCGCCGGGTGTGCGGAGAACGAGGACGACGACCCGGGCGGCGGAAAGCCCGGCGCCGGCAGCCCGCCGCAGGCGTCCCGCGCCGACCGGTCCGGCTGGCCCGCCGAGAAGGTCCCGCACGGCGCCCCCGAACTGCGCGCCGTCGTCACCGAGCAGGGCTCGGGCAAGGTCCGCGTGATCGGCCTCGCCGACGGCGGCACGGTGCGGACGCTCGACGTCGAGGGCCAGTCCCGGCCCGTACGCACCGAGGACGGCACCCACGTGCTGCTGCCGCAGGGCGAGCAGGGCGTGACCCACCTCGTCGACGCCGGCATCCGCTGGGAGGACCACGGCGGGCACCGGGACCCGCACCACGAACGCCCCCGCGTCCTCGGCTCGCTGGAGGGCGAGTACCCCTCCCACGCCGTGCCGCACGGCGAGCACGTCACCGTCTTCGACGACGGCACCGGCACGGCACAGGTCCTGCACGTCGGCGCGGAGCACGCGAGCACCGACCCCGAGCGGGAGCTGACGGCCGCGGGCCCGCACCACGGCGTGGCCGTGACGCTGGAGACCGGCGAGATGGTCGTCACCGTCCCCGGGAAGACGGAGGAGGACCTGCCCGTGGGCGTACGCGTCCACGACAAGCACAACCGCGAGGTCGAGACCTTCCGCGACTGCCCCGGGCTCCACGGCGAACACGCCGTCGACGACGGCCTGCTGCTCTTCGGCTGCCTGGACGGCGTGCTGGTGCTGGAGCGCGGCGACGGCGGCTGGACCGCCGACAAGATCCCCAACCCGGCCGGCGCGGGCGCGGAGGAGCGCGTCAGCTCCTTCGCCGGGCACAGCGGGAACGCGGTCCTCGGCACCTTCGGCGACGAGGCGATGGCCGCGATCGACCTCGACAAGCGCACCATGCGCCGCGTCGAGCTGCCGGCCCCGCGCGCCGCGTACGCCTGGGACCCGTACTGGGACCAGGGGCTCGCGCTCACCGCGGACGGCAGTCTGCACGGCGTCGACCCGGAGCGCGCGGAGGTCGTGACCTCCTCCGAGGTGACCGAGCCGTTCGAGGTCTCCGACGACTGGACGAAGAACCAGGCGGCGCTGGCCCCGGGCGAGGAGTCGGTGTACGTGACCGACCCGTTCACCGGGTCGCTGATCGAGGCGGAGGTGTCGCGGGACGGGTTCGAGGTGACGCGGTCGATGGAGCTGGGCTTCACGCCGTACTCGCTGACCGTGCTCGGCATGGCGGACTGAGGAGACCCCCGGGACCACGGCGGCGGGACGTGCGAGACGGCGCGTCGTCCCGTCGCCGTGTCACGTGAGGGTGTTCAGGAGCGCCTCCAGGTTGTCGAACGACGTGGTCCAGGTGGCGCGGGCCGTGGGGCGGCGGTCCGGGGGGTAGGGGCGGGTGAAGGTCAGCCGGGTGCCGGGCGGGGCGGGGGCCAGGTGGACGCGGGTGGTGACGGGGGTGGAGGTGCCGTACTCCGGCACGGGGTCGGAGGTGAGGACGAGCAGCCCGGGGGCGGCGAGTTCGGTGACGCGGCCGCGGAGCCAGTAGCGGGCGCCGTCGGCGGAGTCGACCAGACAGTAGTCGTAGCGCCCGCCGACGTGCGGTTCGACGGTGACGGTGTCGCGCGGGACGGTGTGGCCCCGCGGGCCGATCCAGCGCGCCAGCAGGTCCGCGTCGGTCCACGCCCGGTGGACCAGCGGGGGCGGAGCGGGCAGGTGGCGCACGACGAGGGGGGCGGCGGATTCGGCGGGCGGTGCGGGCATGGGGCCTCCGCTTGGTGGCCGACGGCTGGCCGACGGCTGGCCGACGGTACAACCGGCGCGGCGCGCTGAAGCTTCCCCTCCCCCGCTCAGTCCACCCCGAGCAGCCGCAGCGCCGCCGCCGTGCCCGCCGCCGCGACCACCACGACGACGAACGGCGCCCGCCGCCACGCCAGCACGCCGCCGACCGCGACGCCCGCCGGCCGCGCGACCCCCGCGAAGCCGCCGTCGTCGAGCACCGCCTGGGTGCCGACCAGGGCGGTGAGCAGCACGATGGCCGCGACCGTCATCAGCCGCTCCACCCGCGGCTCCAGCCGCACGCGGGTGCGCAGCGCGGGGCCGGCGAAGCGGAACGCGAACGTGCCCACGGCGAGCACGAGGACGGCGGGCACCAGGGTCGTCGCGGTCACGGGACACGCTCCTCGTCGTACGGATCGTCGTGCGGGCCGTCGCACGGACCGCCGTGTGGATCGCCGTACGGACCGGCCTCCGGCCCGTCGCCGACGGAGCGCCGGTCCCCGGCTCCCGGCGCCTCCCCGGCGGTCGCGGTTCCGGCCCCCGCCGTTCCGGTCCCCGCCACCGCCAGCCCCGCCAGCGCCAGCAGCACCGGCACCCCCGCCGGCAGGAACGGCGCCGCCGCCAGCGCGACCGCCAGGCCCGCCAGCGCCGCCCGCCGCGTACCCCTCTCGCGCAGCGACGGCAGCACCAGCGCCAGCAGCACCGCGGGGAACGCCGCGTCCAGCCCGAAGGCGTCGGTGTCGCTCACCGCCGAACCGCCGAGCGCGCCGAGCGCCACCCCCGCGTTCCAGCACACGAACAGCCCGACGCCGCACGCCCAGTACGCCGCCCGCCGCCGCGCCGGGTCCCGCTGGGCCAGCGCGAAGGCCACGGTCTCGTCGATCATCAGGTGGCTGCCGACGAGCCGGCGCAGCCGCCCGCCGCCCAGCGCGTCGCCGACGGTGAAGCCGAACGGCACGTGCCGCGCGTTCACCAGCAGCCCCGCCGCCACGGCCGCCAGCGCGGTGCCGCCGGAGGCGACGATGCCGACGAACATGAACTGCGCCGCCCCCGCGAAGACCACCACCGACAGCAGCACCGGCAGCCACAGCGGCAGCCCCTCGCCGACCGCGATGGCTCCGAACGAGACGCCGACCAGGGTGTCCGCGGCGCAGACCAGCGCGATGTCGCGGACGAGGTCGCGGGGGAGGCCGCCGCGGCGGGTTCGCCATATCGAACGCATGACTGCCATGCTGAACATCCGCTAGGCTGTTCGTCAAGCCGAATAAAGGTCCGACAGAACGAACGCAGCCGTGGAGCGAACGGAGCGTGCCATGCCCCAGAGCGGCGGAGCCCCCCTCGACGCCATCGCCGCGTCGCTCCAGCGCGAGCGCCGCCGCACCGGGCTCACCCTCACCGAGCTGGCCCGCCGGGCGGGCATCGCCAAGTCGACGCTCTCCCAGCTGGAGTCCGGCACGGGCAACCCGAGCGTGGAGACGCTCTGGGCGCTCAGCGTCGCGCTCGACGTGCCGTTCGCCCGGCTCGTCGAGCCGCCCCGCCCGCGCGTGCAGGTCATCCGGCGCGGCGAGGGGCCGTCCGTGCCCTCCGAGCGCGCCGACTACGCCGCCACGCTGCTGGCCTCATCCCCCGCCCACGCGCGCCGCGACATCTACCTCGTCACCGTCCAGCCCGGCACCCCGCGCCGCTCCGACCCGCACTCCCCCGGCGTCATCGAGCACGTCGTGGTCGGCACCGGCCGGGCCCGGGTGGGGGTGGCGGAGGAGCCGGCCGTCCTGGAGCCGGGCGACTACGCCTGCTACCCCGCCGACGTACCGCACGTCTTCGAGGCGCTGGCGCCGGACACGGTCGCCGTCCTCGTCTCCGAGCACGACTGAGGGGTCAGGCGGGCGCCAGGTAGCCGTGCTCCACCAGCCAGTTGACGTTGAGGCGCTGCCCCTCGCCCGGATCGAGGAAGACCGGGTCCAGCTTGATCTGCTCGCCCCCGCCGGGCTGCTCGAACCACGGCGCGACCGCGCCCTGCCAGGCCCGGAACGGCTTGGTGACCTGGTAGACGTGGTAGTTGCAGGGGGCGTCGGGGTCGTGGGTGTGGAGGTTCTGCGGGGGCAGCGCGCGCTCGGCGTAGCGGTCGCCGGCGGGGGCCAGATAGCCGCCGGACTCCGAGCCGAAGCGGTCGAGGAGCTGGCCCGGGACCAGGCGGGTCGCCTCCCGGTCCACGGTGCCGTTGACCTCGGCGAAGCCGTCGTTCGGCGGGTACTTCCAGCCGCCGCCGTCGGCCGGGCCCGTCCAGTACTTCTCCAGGAACGCGGCGGGGGTGAGGGAGCCGGTGGGCCGCCAGCCCTGGAGCAGCGGGCCGACCCGCGGCTCCCACCGGCCCGGCAGGTGCTCGGGGCCCAGCCGGGCGTCGCCGAGGTGCTCGCCGGTGCAGACGGGCTCGTCCCGTACGGCGGCGGGCGCGCCGGGCGCGGCGGCGGAAGGAGCGGACGCGGCGGACGCGGCGGGTACGGCGGCGGGCTCGCGGGCGTCCGGGACGTGGCGTACGAGCGGGGGGCGGGCCGCGGGGCCGGGGTGCCCGGCGTCCTCGGCGGCGGCGGGGACGGCGCCGGTGAAGCCGGTGAGGCCGGCGGCGGCGAGCACGGCAAGTGCCGTACGTACGGTGCGGGTTCGCGGCACGGTGGGGGTCCTTCACGCTCTGCGGACGGCGGCCTCACCATGATCCGCAGGGCGGGCGGCGGCCCCGCCGACCAACACGCGCGCCGCCACCCGCCCTTCGGGTGAAGCGGGAACGCCGCGGCCGGCCGGCCGCCCCGCCGCCCCCGTGCCGTCAGTCCCGCGGCGGTATCCCCAGCTCCGTGAGCAGTCCGCGGACGCGGTGCTCGATCTCGTTCCGTAACGGCCGCACCTCCGCCACCGGCCGCCCCCGCGGGTCGGCCAGGGGCCAGTCCACGTACCGCTTGCCGGGGATCACCGGGCAGGCGTCCCCGCAGCCCATCGTGACGATCACGTCCGCCGCCCGGACCATCTCGTCCGTCCACGCCGTAGGGAACTCGGCCGAGACGTCGATGCCGCGCTCCTCCATCGCCGTCACCGCGGCCGCGTCGACCGCGTCGCCCGGGGCGGACCCGGCCGACCAGGCCACCGCGCCGCCCCGCGCCAGCCGGGCGGTCAGGCCCATGGCCATGATGCTGCGCCCGGCGTTGTGCACGCAGAGGTAGAGCACGACCGGCGGCCCGTCGCGCCCCACCCCCTCGGGCCGGGCCAGCGCGTGCAGCCGGCGACGCGCGTAGCGCTCGGTCAGCCGCGGCCAGGCGTCCGGTACGTCGCCGCGCACCGAGATGTCGCCGTACGCGCCGTACAGGAACCGCTCGATGGTCTCCTCGCCGAACACCCCGCGGAACTCCGCCCGTAACCTCTTGGCGGCGGTGTGCAACGCGAGTCGGTGACCGGCTCTGGGTTCGCTCTGTGTGTAGCCCCCGAGGTCGTCCATCGCCCGGATTATGGGCCCTTGCGGGCCCGCGCACACCCGGAACGACACGGTCACCACCCTCCCGGGAGTGACAGCGCGGGCACGTTCGGCGCTGTACGAGGTAGTGCAATGCCGCGGGCGGTCCCATGGCCGCGCACGCGGCACACCGGAGGAAGCGAAGGACCATGACCGAGGCACCGCAGGGGAACGACCCCTCGACTACTCAGCGGGCGCTGGAGGCGCTGGCGACCGACGCCAAGGACCCGGCGGCGCTGCACGCGCTGGCCCACAGCGAGGTACTCGTACCCGTGCCGGACGAGAGACCGGACCCGCCCGGTGAGGTCACGGAGCCGGGGCCGGCGGGCGCCGAGGAGAGCATGATGCTGCCGGTGATGGAGCAGCCGAACGGGGACCGGCTGGTGCCCGTCTTCACCTCCGAGTCGCGGATGGGGTACGCGCTGCCCTCCGTCGACAGGTACCGCAAGCTGCCGCTGGTGCTGCTGGCCAACGCCTGGCCGTCGGAGGAGGTGTACCTCACCATCGACACCGGCAGCCCGGGCGCGCTGACGCTGAGCGCGGCGGGGGTACGCACCCTCCTCGGCCGCTCCGGCGGGTAGGCCCCCCCCGCGGGCGGTGCCGCTCCTCAGATGAGCGACCGGGAGCGGTCGGTGCACAGCGCCCAGATCACGAAGACGCCGATGGCGATGTTCACGATCGCCCACACCGGCTGGTACGGCAGCCACAGGAAGTTCGCGATCACCGCCAGGGACGCCAGCCCGACGCCCAGCAGCCGCCCCCACTCGGCGCCCTGGAGGATGCCGATGCCGGTGAGGGCGAGGACGGCGCCGAGGATGAGGTGGATCCAGCCCCAGGTCGTCAGGTCGAACTTGTAGACGTAGTCGCCGATCGAGGCGTACACGTCGTTGTCGACGAGGCTCGCGACGCCCTGGAGCACGGCGAGGATGCCGTACACGAACATCAGCACCCCGGCGAACACCGTGCCGCCCGTCGCCCACGGGCTGCCGCCGCCGCTCGGCGGGGCGGAGCTCGTCGGGGTGGTGGGGTGGGAGGAGCTGGTGGGGGTGGTCATCGGCGCACACTCCTTACCGAGGGCCGCCAGAGGGGCCGGCCAGGGTTCTCAGCATCGCGCCGGGGCAGCGTCCGGACGACTTAGTGCGGGCCGTTCGGGTGAACGCCCGGGCGCGCCCGGGCCCCCGTCCCGCCCGCTCACCCGCCCCGCCCGGCGCCCTCGTCCTGCCGCTCGCCGAGCGTCCGGCGCAGCCGCCGGCTCAGCGCCGTCGCCGCAGCGGTCAGGAAGACGAAGCTGTACGTGATCTGCCCCATGACCAGGACCCGGGCCGTCTGCCCGTGCGCGGTGATGTCCCCATAGCCGACGGTCGCCACGGTGGCAGCCGTGAAGTACAACGCGTCGACCCGGGTCCGCAGCCCGCTGAACTCCCCCGGCTCCTGGGCGATCTGATTGTACGCGGCGGCGAAGACGAGGATCGAGGCGATCATCAGCAGCGGGATGGTGACCCCGGGGCGGGCCTGCGGCACCTCCATCAGCACCGCCCGGATCTCGCGGAGCAGCAGCACGGTGACCGCGCCGAGCGCCAGCACGAAGAGCGCCCAGCCCAGCTCGGGGCTGCGCGTGCGCACCAGGTGCAGGGGGATCAGGAAGTAGGCGACGAGCATGAACGCCACGGGTACGCTCGTGCGCAGCCAGCCGAGCAGAGGTTCCCGCTGGTGCTCCGGGCCGGGGTCCGGGGAGCCGTCTTTTCCGCCCCGGCCGTCGTTGCGTCGGCCCGTCATGCCCGCAGGGCGACGATCGCCTCGTCCGTGTACGTCAGGAACGTCAGCGTCTCGTGCAGGTACAGCTGCACGGTCTTCGCGTCGTGCACCGTGTAGCCGATCGACAGGTCCTCCCCGAGCCGCAGCTCGAAGTCGCCCCCGCGGGTGGACAGCGCCAGGCCCCCGCTCATGGCCGGCGCCCAGATCAGCTCGCCGTCCAGGAGCCGCGCGATGTGCTGGGCGACCGGGTAGCCGTGGTCCGCGGTCTCGCTCACCGCGGTGTACGCCTCCGCGCCGAGCAGCAGCGAGTACGGGCCGTCGACGCCGGCCAGCCGCAGCGCGGACAGCGCCCGGCTGACGGTGTCCGGGTAGTCGCGCACCTCCGCGGGCAGGCTCAGCTCCGGCAGCGACGAGCGCGTCCGCAGGCCGTCGACGCCGGCGGCGGCGTACCCGTCGGCGATCATCCGGTCCTCGGCGAAGGCGGCGGTGCGTGCGGCGTCCTTGACCGGCTGCCAGTCGGAGTCCCGCGCCCCGCGCTCCACGTCGTCCACGGCGTCGCGGCTCACGGTGAACGGCACCCGCAGCTCGATCAGCCGCTGCGCCGCGCGCAGCCGCGCCGTCGCGCCGGGCGCGGGCGGCGCGATCTCCTCCAGGTGCCCGGTGCCGACGGCGGCCAGCTCCGGTCCCTCCGGGCCGGTGACGTCCACGACGCGGCGGCCGGCGACGTGGCGGCGGAAGGTGCGCCGGGCCTCCTCCTCGATCTCCGCCCACGCCGCCCGGGTGACCGGGGCGAGTTCTCGGTGCAGGTTGTTCATCGTGCCGTGGCTCCTTCGAGGCCGCCGATCCCCAGGGAGCCGTCTCCGGCGGCCGGAGGGTCGGGTACGGGGTCGGGGCCGGCGGTGGCCGCCGGGCCAAGGGCGGTGGGCAGGTCCGGGAGGTCGTCGAGGAAGCCGGCCGCCGGGGCGAAGAACAGGCAGCCGGTCACAGCCGTGGAGAAGTCCAGGATCCGGTCGTACGCGGCCGGGGGCCGGCCGAGGAACATGTTCTCCAGCATCTCCTCCAGCACCCCGGGCTCGCGCGCGTAGCCGATGAAGTACGTGCCGAACTCGCCCTCGCCGACGGAGCCGAACGGCATGTTGTCCCGTACGACCTCGCGCTCCTCGCCGTCCGCGCCGGTGACCGTGTTCAGCGCGACGTGCGAGTCGTCGGGCTGGACGCCCTCCGGCAGCTCGGTGTTGCCCAGCTTGGTGCGCCCGATGACCCGCTCCTGCTCCTCGGTGCTCAGCGCCTCCCAGGCGTCGAGGTCGTGCAGGTACTTCTGCACCATCACGTAAGCGCCGCCGGCGAACCGCGGGTCCTCGGCGCCGGTGAACACCGCCGCGCCGGCCGCCCGCCCCTCCGGGTTCTCCGTGCCGTCCACGAAGCCCAGCAGGTCGCGCATGTCGTAGTACTTGAAGCCGTGCACCTCGTCGGCCACCTCGACCGCGTCGCCCAGCTCCGCGCAGAGCCGTCTGGCCAGCTCGAAGCAGAGGTCCATGCGCCGGGAGCGGACGTGGAAGAGCACGTCCCCGGGGGTGGCGACGGCGCGGTGCCGCGCGCCGGCCAGCTCGCGGAACGGGTGCAGACCGGCCGGGCGCGGGCCCTGGAAGAGGCGGCCCCAGACGGTGGCGCCGATGCCCGCGACGCACGTCAGCCGGTCGTCGGGGGCGCCGAAGCCCACGGCGCGCTGGAGCGCCGGAAGGTCCGCGAGGACGTCGCGGACGGCCTTCTCGCCGCCGGGCGCGACGGTGACGACGAGGAAGACGGCCGCGGTCGCGGGCGGGGCCAGCACGGGCTGGGGTTCGGGCACGGTCGGCACGGTCCCTCCTGGTCACCGGGGCATTCGTGACGATACGGGACGTCACCGGCGCCGCAATCCGGCGGCGGCCCGCGTTCACCCGGCCGTACCGGAAGGCCCCCCGCGCGTGTCGCCCGGCGCGGCACCCGCGGGCCGGGACATGTCACCCGACCGGCGCACACCGCGCGGCGGTGGCCGGGTGGGGCGGCGGCGCGGGTGCTACGACGGAGATCAGGCCCACGGCACAGCGGCCCGGGTCCTACATCCACGAAAGAGGCCCACCATGTCGCAGCAACTCGCCCTCTCGATCGACTTCGGAGGAGGCTTCAGCGACGCGTTCTCGAAGCTGATCGGCTTTATCCCGAAGCTGATCGCCTTCCTCCTCGTCCTGGTCGTCGGCTGGTTCGTGGTCAAGCTGATAGCCAAGGCGCTGGGCAAAGTCCTGCACAGCGCCGGTTTCAGCAGGCTCGCGGACCGCAGCGGCGTCGGCCGCGCGCTGGAGAACTCGAAGTACGACGCGACCGGGATCGTCGTCAAGATCATCTACTACACGCTGATGCTGGTCGTGCTCCAGCTCGCGCTGAGCGCCTTCGGCCCGAACCCCGTCAGCACGCTGCTCAGCCAGCTTGTCGCCTGGCTGCCGAAGCTGCTGGTCGCGGTGGTGATCATGATGGTCGCCATGGCGGTGGCGACGGCGGTGCGCGACATCGTCGGCAACGCCCTGAGCGCCACCTCGTACGGCCGGACGATGGCGACGATCGCGTGGGCGTTCATCATCGGCCTCGGCGCGGTCGCCGCGCTCGGCCAGGCGCAGATCGCC
Organism: Streptomyces sp. MAR4 CNX-425; assembly: GCF_048656465.1. Classification (NCBI taxonomy): domain Bacteria; kingdom Bacillati; phylum Actinomycetota; class Actinomycetes; order Kitasatosporales; family Streptomycetaceae; genus Streptomyces; species Streptomyces sp. MAR4 CNX-425. The sequence continues at coordinate 995,023 of NZ_JBMDLF010000001.1, forward strand.
ACGGCGATCACCGGCCCGCTGCTGATCGCGGTGCTCGCCGCGGCGGCCGGCGTCGTCATCGTGGGCGTCGGCGGCGGCCTGGTCATGCCGATGCGGCAGCGCTGGGAGCGCTGGCTGACCGCGGCCGAGCGGGAGTCGGCCCACGCGCGGGACAGCGTCTCGGCATACCAGCGGGGCCGCGCGGACGCGGCGGCCGGGCAGCCGGTGGGGCAGGAGTACTCGGGTACGGTGCCGCCGCGGCCGGACGAGCGCGACGACCTGCGGTGACCCACGCCGGCACGCGCTGAACCGCGGCGCCCGGAAACGGGCCCGCCGGCCGGAGAGGCGTCGAGGCTCCGGCCGGCGGGCCGTCACGGCGGGGGCGTCACGAGGGCGGGCGTCACCCAGGGAGCGTGACGGGGGGTGTGAGGCAGGGGTGCGCAGAGGCGGGGGGCGTCACGCCGGGGGCGGGGTGAGCCGCGGGGGTACGGCCGGGGCGCCGCTCAGCCGGAGAGCAGGTCGTACTCGCGGATCAGCCAGCAGACCGCCGTCAGCCGCAGCACCGCGAAGTCGTACCCGACGGGCTCGCGCCAGTCACTCTCGGCCAGCACGTCGGTGAAGCCGACCACGTAGTCCGTGAGGTCCTCGCGCCGCATGCGCCGCGGCGCGCAGACGCGTTCGATCCGCTGCGGCAGGAGGTCGTGCCAGGGGCGGCGCTGCCGGGGCACCAACGCGTCGCGTACGGCAGCCGCGTGCTGGTCGACGGCCGCGACCAGCCCCGGTTCGAAAGCGAACTCCGACAGCCGGGGCAGGTACCTGGCGGCGACGGCGGTCAGCGGGCAGCCGACGGCCTCGTCCTCGGGTCCTCCCACGTTCACCGCACGACTGTAACCCGGATCCAGCGGGCCGCCGGCCGTGACGTACGTCCCACGCCCGCCCCTCCGCCGTGCGCGCGGTGTTTCCAACCCGGCGGCGCGGCACTATGCTCCGGCATCGCATGGGAGCGCTCCCATTCGCCCACCTCCCACCCGGAGGCCACCGGTCTCCGGCAGACGCGACAAGGACGGACCACCATGCGCGCACGCATCCTGCGCCGATTGCACCGCACCGCCCTGACCGGCCTCCTCGGCGCCGGCCTCGCCCTCGCGGGGCTGGCCACCGCCGCCCCGGCGACGGAGACCTCCGGAGGCGCCGTCGCCGACGCCGCCGCCCAGCTGCCCGGCCCGCTGTACGTCGACCCCGACTCCCAGGTCCGGCGGTGGACCGCCGCCAACCCCGGCGACTCCCGGCAGCCGGTCATCGCCGACCGGATCGCCTCCCAGCCGCAGGCCCGCTGGCTCGCCCAGTACAACCCCGGCACCGTGCAGCAGGAGGTCGCCGGCTACATGTCCGCGGCCGGCGACGCGCTGCCCGTGCTCTCCGTCTACGGCATCCCCAACCGCGACTGCGGCGGCGCCAGCTCCGGCGGCGCCCCCGACCTGCCCTCGTACCAGAACTGGATCGAGCTGATCGCCGCCGGCCTCGGCGACCACCCGGTCGTGATCATCCTGGAGACCGACGCGCTCGCCCTGGAGGACTGCCTCGACCAGTCCGGCCGCGACGCCCGGCACGCCGCCCTGCGGCAGGCCGTCACCACCCTGAAGTCCGCCGACCCGCAGGCCCACGTCTACCTCGACGGCGGCCACTCCGGCTGGCACGCCCCCGCCGACCAGGCCGCCCGGCTGTCGGCCTCCGGGGTCAGCGAGGCGGACGGCGTGTTCACCAACGTCTCCAACTTCCACACCACCGCCGACGAACTCGCCTACGGCAAGCAGATACTCTCCGCCATCGGCGACCCCGACCTGAACCTGGTCGTGGACACCAGCCGCAACGGCAACGGCTCCAACGGCGAGTGGTGCGACCCGCCCGGCCGCGCGCTGGGCGAGAACCCGACGCTGTCGCCCGGCGACGACGCCGTGGACGCGCTGCTGTGGGTCAAGCCCCCGGGCGAGGCGGACGGCTGCGCGGCGTCGGCGGGGCAGTTCGTCCCGGACCTGGCGTACGCGCTGGCGACCAACTGAGCGGCCCGCGCCGCGGGCCGGTCCGGGACGGCCGCCACCGTCCCGGACCGGCCCCGGCTCTCAGGGGTGGATCAGCGACTCGTAGCCGGCGCGCACGTCGGACGCGGAGGACGTGACGTACATGCTGGACGGCGGGCCGGTGTCGATGCCGTAGTACGTGTACGGCAGCGTGGCCGGGCAGCTGGAGCCGCCGATCTCCACGCGCGTCTTCTTCACCAGCTTGCCGGTGCGCAGCTCGTACACCCGCACCGGGACCTCCCGGTTCTTGAACGACACGTACGCGACCTTGTCGTAGTTCTTGCCGTACTCGTAGGGGCAGGTCTGGACCGTGCTGCCCTTCTGGGACCCGCCCGCGCAGATCACCACCACCGCGTCCTTCGCGTCCTTCGCCTTCCAGGAGGACGGGAGCTTGGACCGGTGCTTGTTCTGCCCGTAGAGCATCGCGCGGTGCGGGCCGCCGCCGCGGTAGGGCTCGGCGCCGCGGTACGGGGCCGGGTTGTCGCAGTACTCGGGCTTGCCGCCGCCGTCGGTGGACAGCAGTCCGCGTACGTTGTCGAGCTGGATGGCCAGCGTCGCGCGCTCGACGCCGTCCTCGGCCGCGTCGGTCAGCTCGTGCGAGGGGTACTCGTCGAGCAGCTCGCGGTACCGCGCACGGGCCTCCTCCCAGGTGTCCTCGGCCATCAGCGCGTCGCCGCAGTCGACCATCGCGGCGGGCGCGACCTCGGGGACGACGTCGGCGGCGCGGTCCAGCCCGTCGCCGCCGCCCTCGCGCTGCGCGAGCCAGTCGGTGACCTGCTCGGTCTGGCACGGGTCGTCGGTCGGCAGCGCGCCGAGGAAGCCGTCCAGCGCCTTGTCCACGTCGCCGCTGCGGTCCGGGGCGCCGTGCTCGCCCGTGAACTCGTCGAGGACGCTGCCGAGGTGGCCGAAACCCGCGCCGAGCGCGTCGGTGTCGCCGGTCAGCCCGAGGTTCAGCTCGTCCTTCGCCTGGCCGAGGAGCAGGTCCGCCCGGCGGTTGTCGGCGCCCTGCCAGACGGCGGCCGGGTGTTCCGCGTACACCTGGAGGGTGCGGGCGGCGCGTACCCGGTCCGAGCCGGACTGGCGGTCGGCCTTCAGCAGCAGCTCGCACGCCTCGGTGCTGTCGTCCGCGCGGGCGGTCAGCGGGGCGTCGGCGAGGCGGTGGCCGAGCCAGAGGCCGTCGAGGTCGGAGACGGCCTGCGCGCAGTCGCCGGCGCGGTGGGCGTCGGCGGCGTTGTCCTCGATGCGGGAGGCGTCGAGGCGGAGGGCGGTGCAGGCGAGGAGGACGGGGGCGGCGACGGCGAGGGCGACGAGCCGGTCCCGGCGGGCGCCCGGGGGCGGGGTGTCATCGGAGGGTGGGGCGGGAGGCGCGGCGGCTCCGCGGCGCGGCAGGCGACCGCCGGCGAGGTACCAGCCGTGCACCGTGACGCCGATCCACCACGCCAGCACGACGCCCTGGAACCACGCGTTGCGCCCGGCGGTCGCCAGCACGACGACGAGCACGACGGACACGACCGCCGCGCCGGCGGCGATGCGGGGGCGCCGGAGCATCGCGTAACCGATGCCCAGGAGGGAGGCGTTGGCGAGCCCGACGGCGTACGGGTCCCGGGGCCGGGCGGGCACGGGGGGCGGGGGCGGCGGCGGTCCGTACAGCGGCTCCAGCGGCCCGAACCCCAGCTCGTCGGCGGACGGCGGCTGCCCGTCGCCGGACGCGGGCTGCCCGTCGCCGGACGGCGGCTGCCCGGGCCGGGAGGGCGGCTCGCCGGGCATTGGAGGAAACGCTTCCATCGTGGTCCCTTTCTCGGGCGAGCCACTTGCGGCCGTCTCCTATCCTCGGCACCGCGGGCCGGGAGGGGTCCCGGAACAACCGCCCCCGGGCGGGCACTTCGGCCATCAAGAGGATCCTGACCGACCGAAGCTCCCCCGACCAGGCAGAAGTCGGCCGCGTGTACGACCACGGGAGCGCAGGCCGAGGCCGCACGCCCCACGGCACCGGCCCGCGCGGCCCCACCGCTCACGTTCCGCCACTCGCCCCACCACGGCCCCCCGGCCCCACCCTCCTTTCCCGCGTCGACTACTTCCGCGTCAGCACCGCCACCAGCTCGTCCAGGCTCTCCACCCGCAGGTCGAAGTCGTCCGCCTCCCCGGGCGGATCGCCCACCGGGCGCGGGACGTACGCCGTCCGCAGGCCGTACTCCCGCGCCGCCCGCAGGTCCCACGCGTGGGCGGCCACCATCAGCACCCGCTCCGGCGGGCAGCCCGCCGCCTCGGCGGCGAGCCGGTACACCTCCGGCGCCGGCTTGTAGGCCCGTACCGCCGCGCCGGACAGCGCCTGGTGCCAGCGCAGCCCGCCGTGTGCGGCCAGGCGCAGCAGCGTGGGGCCGGAGGCGTTCGAGAGCCCGGCCACGGGGAAGTGCCGCGCGACGGCGTCGAGCCCGGCGGCGGAGTCCGGCCACGGGGGCAGCCGCCGGGTCGCGGTGGCCAGCCGGTCGCGGGTCTCCAAGTCGGTGACGCCGGCGCGCTCGGCGACGAGTTCGGCGGCCTCGCGGTCGACGGTGTCGCTGTCGGCGTACGGGCGTTCCCCCCGCGCCATCCGGCCCTGCTCGGCCGCGACGTGGTCCTGCCAGAGGGCGAGCAGTTCGCCGGCGGCGGTGTCGTCGGCCGCGGGTGCGGCGGCGCGGATCTCGGCGCGGAGCCCGCCGGGTTCGTCGACGAGCGTGCCGAGGACGTCGAAGACGACGAGCTCGGTCTCGCGGCCTGGGGACATGTGTTTCTCCTGTTCACGGCGTAGCTGTCGGGACGGACAACAACGCCGCCGCCCGGCTCATGCCCGTAGCCCCGTCGAGAGCCATTTACAGCCGGGAAATCCCGCGCTAACGTCGATGGGAGCGCTCCCATTGACCTGTCCACGACGAACGTGAGACCCCCTGCCAGGTCGTCGGCCGCCGATCCCGGGACGGCTCGGCGGCCCGCCACGCGGACCGAGGTCGCGGGCTCTCGCGTCAGCGCTCAGGGAGAACCCGAAGGAGACCATGACCATGGCTGTCCAACGACTCGTCCGCGCCGGCAGATCGCTCCGCCTCCGGCGCACGCTCGCACTCGCCGGGGTCGCGGGCATCGCGACCGCGGCGCTGGCGGTGCCGACGCCCGCCGCGGCCCACGGCGTCGCGATGGCGCCCGGCTCGCGCACGTTCCTGTGCTACAAGGACCTGCTCGCGAACGGCTCCACGCAGATGCCGCAGAACCCCGCGTGCGCGGCCGCGGTGCAGGCCGCCGGCACGACACCGCTGTACAACTGGTTCGCCGTGCTGGACTCCAACGCCGGCGGGCGCGGCCAGGGCTACGTGCCGGACGGCACGCTCTGCAGCGCCGGCGACCGCAGCCCGTACAACTTCTCGCCGTACAACGCGGCCCGCACCGACTGGCCGGTCACCCACCTGACCTCCGGCTCGACCATCAACCTCGAATACAGCAACTGGGCGCACCACCCGGGCAAGTTCGAGGTGTACATCACCAGGAGCGGCTGGAGCCCGTCCAGGACGCTGGCCTGGGGCGACCTGGAGCACCTGCGGACGGTCACCAACCCGCCGCAGGCGGGCGGCGCGGGCTCGGACGGCGGGCACTACTACTGGGACCTGCAACTGCCGCAGCGCAGCGGGCAGCACATGCTGTTCATCCAGTGGATCCGCTCGGACAGCCAGGAGAACTTCTTCTCCTGCTCGGACATCGTCTTCGACGGCGGCAACGGCGAGGTCACCGGGCTGACGCCGGGCGCCATGTCGGCGGACGAGGTGCGGGCGCTGGGCGCGGGCCAGGAGAACAGCAAGGCCGACCCCCTGCACGGCGACCACGGCGACCACGCCGCCGAGGGCAGCCGGACGCAGGCGGTGGAGACGCTGGACGCGGGCGAGTCGAACCTCGCCGCCGCCTCGGAGGAGTCGTCGGCGGTGCTGCCGGCGGCCCTGGCGGGCGCGGGCGCGGTGATCTTCGCGGGCGGTGCGCTGGTGTACAACCAGCGGCGGAACGCGGCGGGGAGGCAGCAGAGCTGACCGCGCGTTCGACAGTGTCGACGGCGGTGGTCACGGGGTTGTCCACGGCGGCGTAGCCGGCGGCGTTCAGGAAGGCGCCGCACGGAGAACGCCGCCGGGGACCGCCACCGGGCGCCGCCGGGCGGGGCGGGCGTGACGCGGCGCCCGGCCCCCGCGAAGGGGCCCGCGGGCCGGGCCGGTGGGCCGGGGCCGCGGGCTCCGTTCGCGTACCCGCGGGCGGCGTCGCCGGGGCGGGCCGGGCGGTGGCCGGGGGTGCGCCTTCGGGGCGCGGCCCCGCGGTGCCCGCCCCGGGGACGCGCCCCTGGGACGCGCCGCGTCGTCATGCCCCGGGTCCGGCCGGAGTGGGGTTCGGTCGGACCCGGACCTGGTCCGTGCGCGTGCCCGTGCCCGGTCCCGGCCCGCGGGGCGCTAGACGTCCGGCGGCGCCTCGGTCCCGTACAGCCGCAGCACCCCCGTGCGCAGGGCGTCCGCCGCCGCGGCGGGGGTCATCCGCCCGGCGGCGACCTCCGCGCCCGCCGCGTGGCCGAGGGCGACGGTGGCGGCGGCCAGCCAGTGCGGCTCGGCGCCCCGGTCGAACTCCCCCGACTCCTGCCCGCGGCGGGCGACCCGCTCCAGCCGCTCGGTGATCGGGCGGTGCTGGTCACGCTCCTGCCGGCGGTCCGCGGGGGGCGGCTCGGCGTGCCGGAGGCCGGGGTAGCGGTCGGCGATCTCCCAGCTGACGTCGAGGAGCCGCAAGAGCCCGGCGGCGGCGGGGAGTTCGTCGAGGCGGGCGGAGTCCAGCGCGGCGTCGGTCTCGGCGGTGACGCGGTCGTAGACGGCGGTGAGGACCTCGTCGCGGGAGGGGTAGTGGGCGTAGACGGTCTGGCGGGTGACGCCCGCGGCGGCGGCGATGGCCTCGACGCTGACCTCCGGCCGCTCGCCGAGCAGGCGGACGGCGGCGTCGACGATGGCGGACCGGCTGCGCTCGGCGTCGGCGCGGCGGCGGCGCGGGGACCCCGCGGGTTGCCTGGCTCCCTGGGAGGGCAAAGTCATACACCTTGTCAAAGTTAGATCGGGCGTTATATCTTACGGAGTGTAAGAGATAGCGCCTCCGGGTGCTAGCTCACCGATGCGCGCGGGCAGGTCCCGCGAGGGGGGAGAGCGACATGGCAGCCCGCGAGGCGACCGATGAGACGACCGGCACGGCGGCCGGTGCGGCGGCCGCCAGGACGGCCGGCGAGCAGCCCAGGCAGTTCATTGCCGAGCTCTTCACCTCCTTCACGCGCGAGATCGTGGCGGACGACGGCGACCCGGGCCCGGTCATCGACCGCTACTACACCCCGGATGTCGTGCAGATCGCCGACGGGATCCGGCTCGACCGGGACCGGCTGGTGGCCCACGTCCGCCCGGTCCGGAAGAACCTGGCGGACTTCGCGTTCGAGGTGCACGAGGCGCTGCGGGACGGGGAGCGGATAGCGGCCCGCTTCACCATCCGCGCCACCGACCGCAAGGGCCGGCGCACCGCCACGGAGGTCCATCTCTTCGGCGAGCTGGCGCCGGACGGCCGGATATGCCGTACGCACCAGATCAGCCGGACCCTCAAGGACCCGGGAGCGCCCGGGGAAGTAGCAGGCGGGAAGGAGGAGGGCTCGTGATCGAGTCCCGTCACACCGTGCTGGGCATGGTGTGCGCTCACTGCGCGGGGATCGTCGGGGAGGAGATCGGCCAGGTCCCGGGGGTCACGGACGTGCGGGTGGACATAGCGGCCGAGACCGTGGTCGTACGGGCCGACCGCCCGGTTCCGCAGGCGCTCATCCACGCCGCCGTCGAGGAGGCGGGCTACACGCCCGGCCCCCCGCCCACGGGCCAGCCCGCGGAACCGCCCGCGAAACCCGGCAGTTGACGCGTCCGGCCGCGCGCCCCGCGCGCTCGCGCCTCCGGGGAGCGCGCGGCGGCCCCCGGGGAGCGCGGCGGCCTCCGGGACGGCGCGGCACCCCCGGGGCAGGGCCCGGGGGTGCCGGCGTACCCGTAGCGGTGTGCGGGTGGTGGTCGGCGGTCAGCCGGTGAAGCCGGCGGTGATGCGGGTGAACTCCCAGTTCGGGCGGTCGCGGTTGACCGACCAGAAGGCCAGCCGGCCGATGTGGTGGGAGTTGGCCCAGTCGCGGATCTGGGTCCAGATCTGCGGCGTGGTGACCTCGCCGACGTCACTGGTGTTGTTCATGCCCGAGATGCCGATGTGGGCGTACGCCTCCGCGTCGGTCCAGCCGAAGACGGAGACGAGTTTGTCCTTCAGCCCCTCGGTGGCATTGACGGTGCTCCCGTACATGTCCGAGTGGCCGCCGAAGTTGAACGGCATGATCGTGAAGTTGTCGATGTCCGCCTGGAGCGCGTGCGCCCGCTCGATCAGGCGGTCGCCCCAGGAGTTGGGGCCGGTGTTGAGAGTGGGGAAGGTGAGGATGGTCCGCAGCCCGGGGTTGTTCTGCTTGACGATCTTCAGCGCGTTCAGGATACGGTCCTGGACCGCCGGGTTCTCGAACTCGTCGGTGTTCTCGATGTCGACGTCGATCGCCTTCAGGTCGTAGGCGTCGATCACCTTCTGGTAGGCGCCGGCGAGCGCCTGGGCCGTGGAGCAGTTGGGGCCGAGCTTGTTGCCGCTCCAGCCGCCGATGGACGGGACGATGTCGCCGCCGGCCGCGCGGATGGCGTTGATGGTGGCCTCGTCGACGCCGCCGGTGAGCGGACGCTGGCTGTCCCAGGCGGGGTTGCAGCCGTTCTGGGCGAGGATGAACGCCATCGTGTACCACTTGATGCCGGTCGCGCTCATCACCTCGGTCGGGCTCGGCGGGTTGCCCCAGCCCAGGTAGAGGTAGGGCGCGGCCTGGACGAAGCCGGGGCTGCCGCCGCCGTCCTTGTCGGTCGTGGCGCGCACCTCGGCGGTGCGCGGCGAGGCGTTGCCGGCCCGGTCCCGGGCGCGGATGCTGAAGGCGTACTCGGTCTCCGGCGTGAGGCCGGTGACGGTGGCGCTGGTGCCGGTCACCGTGGTGGCGAGGGTGCCGTCGCGGTAGACGTCGTAGCCGGTGACGCCGACGTTGTCGGTGGCGGCGTCCCAGGCGAGCGAGACGGAGGTGGCGGAGGTGCCGGTGGCCCGGGGGGTGCCCGGGGTGCCGGGGGCCTCGGTGTCGGGCTGGCCGCCGGGGCCGTCGAGGCTGATGTCGTCGGCGTAGTAGGTGCCCTGCCCGTACCAGCCGTGGACGTAGACCTCGGCGCTGGTCTGGTTGGCGCCGGTGGTGAACGACGTGGTCAGCTCGGTGTAGTCGGCGGCTGACGCCGTCCAGGTGGCGTTGCCGCCGGTCACGCCGAGGTAGACGTAGCCGCCGCGCACCCAGCCGGACAGCGTGTAGGTGGTACCGGGCTGGACGGCGACGGTCTGGGAGCAGCGGGCGTTGCTGCTTCCGCTCGCGGCGCCGGCCAGCGCCTTGGTGCCGCCGTGGACGGGGCTGCTCACCACGGAGCCGGCGTCGTCGGCGCAGCTCCAGCTCGACAGGCCGCCGGACTCGAAGCCGGGGTCGTTCAGCAGGTTGGCGGCCTGCGCCGCCGGGGCGGGCAGGGCCACCGCGCCGGCGCCGGCGAGCAGCGCGGCGCTCAGGTAGGCGGCTAGGCGGTTTCGGATACGCACGGGTCCTCCCAGTGCGGTGGGGTGGGTGCCCGGATCAGAGGAGGGCGGCGCTGACGCGGGCGCAATGTCGTGGGCATGACAGTTCTACGGGCGACCGGGGATCGGACCGCCCGAAGGGGGTGCGTTATTGGTCTGGACCTATTGGGCCTTGCCTCGGATTGAAGCGAAGCCCTCCGGCGCCGTCAAGCCCCCGCCCCGGCCGAGTCCGCCCCGCCGGAAGGGCCGGCCCCCTCCCCCTCGGCCGCCCGGCCCTCCCCGAACGCGACGAAGTCGTCGACCATCCGGTGAAACAGCTCCGCGAGCCGCCGCAGCTCCTCCGGCGACCACTCCCCCAGCGCCACCTGCATCCCCTGGCACGCCACCGCGCGGATACGCGCGATCGCCTCCCGCCCCTCCCCGGTGAGCTGGATGAGCTGCGCCCGGCGGTCGTCCGGGTCCGGGACCCGGCTGACATACCCGGCCTTCTGCAACTGCTGCACCTGGCGCGTCACGTGCGACGCCTCCACGCCCAGCTGCCCCGCCAGCTCGCCGAGGCGCAGCGGTTCGGCGCCCTCCACCTGCCGCAGCAGCGCCACCGCCGCCCGGTCCAGCGACACCCCGGCCGTCGCCATCAGCCGGTCGTGCTGCCGGACCCGGCTGCTCAGATACGCGATGCGGCTGAGGGCGCGCTCGATCTCGACCACGTCCGGGGAGACGTCGACGGCCGCTGGTGACCGGAAAGACATGGGCATCACTTTACAAGAAGTTTGCTTGACTCAACTAACTACCACATGCTTGCGTAAGTCAAGTAAAGTCCCTTCCCGTCGCAGGAGTCCACCCCGATGACAGACACCGCCGCCCCGGCAGCCGAGAAGCGCCACGCCGACCGGCCCGGCGACGCCGGTCCCGGCCTGACGCTGCTGGCGCTGGGCAGCGCCGGCCTCGTCGTCTCGCTACAGCAGACGCTGGTGCTGCCCATGCTCCCCCAGCTCATGCGGGCGTTCGACATCTCGGTCGCCGCCGTCTCGTGGGTCTTCACCGCGACGCTGCTCGCCGGGGCGGTCGCCACGCCGCTGCTCTCCCGCTTCGGCGACATGTACGGCAAGAAGAAGATGATCTCGGTGACGATGTCGCTGCTCGTCGCCGGCTCCGTAATCTGCGCGGTATCCGACTCCCTCGCCGTACTCATCGCCGGCCGCGCGCTCCAGGGCACCGCCGCGGCCGTGATCCCGCTGGCCATCGGGATGATCCGCGACTCCTACCCGCGCGAGCGGGTCACCACCGCCATCGGCGTCGTCAGCGCCACCCTCGGCGTCGGCGGCGCCGTCGGCATGCTCGTCACCGGGCTCATCGCCGACCACACCGACTCCCACCAGCCGGTCTTCTGGATAGCCGCCGCCATGGCCGCGGTCGGCCTGCTGTTCGTGCTGTTCTGCACCCGCGACTCCGGCCGCCGCGCCGGCGGCCGCCCCGACCTCCCGGGCGCGGGCCTGCTCGGCGGCTGGCTGGTCAGCCTGCTGCTCGGCATCAGCCAGGGCAACGCCTGGGGCTGGACCGACGCCCGCATCCTCGGCCTGTTCGCCGCCGCGGTCGTGCTGTGCGCGGCGTGGGTGGCCGTCGAGCTGAAGGTGCGCGAGCCGCTGGTGCGGCTGCAGATCCTCGTCGGCCCCAAGTCGCTCTCGGCCAACCTGGCCTCGCTCCTCCTCGGCTTCTCCATGTTCGCGGCCTTCACGTTGATCGCGAACTTCATCCAGACCCCGGAGGACCGGGTGGGCTACGGGCTCACCGGCTCGGTGCTGGACGTCGGCCTCTACATGCTGCCCAGCACCTTCACCATGCTGATCTTCTCCGCGCTCTCCGGCCGGCTGGAGGCCCGCCTCGGCGCCGCCTGGACCCTGGCCCTCGGCTCGGTCGTCGCGGGCGCCGCGTACATCTGGCTGGCGCTCATGCACGACACCGCCCTGGACGTCATGATCTTCAGCGGCATCCAGGGCCTCGGCATCGGCATCGCCTACGCGGCCCTCGGCACCCTCGCCGTGCAGCACGTGCCGATGGACCAGAGCGGCATCGCCAGCGGCATCAACTCCCTCGTCCGCACCGCCGGCGGCAGCATCGCCAGCGCGGCCACCGCGGCGGTGCTGGCGGCGCAGGTCATCGACGGCACCGAGGTGCCCACCGTGGACGCGTACGTCCTCTGCTTCGTCATCGCCGGCGTGTCGGCGGGCGTGGCGGCGGTCATCGCCGCGGTGAACGGGGTGCGGCACCGGGCAACGTAGACGGGCCGGCGGTCCCGGTTCGCGGCCCGCCCGGCCGGCGGCAGTAGACTCGCCGCCGTGGCGGACACCCAGTACGAAGACCTGTTGCGGCTGGTGCTCACCTCCGGGACGGCCAAGGCCGACCGGACGGGCACCGGCACCCGGAGTGTCTTCGGGCACCAGCTGCGGTACGACCTCTCCCGCGGGTTCCCGCTGGTCACCACCAAGAAGGTGCATCTCAAGTCGATCGTGTACGAGCTGCTGTGGTTCCTCCGCGGCGACTCGAACGTCGGCTGGCTGCAGGAGCACGGCGTCACCATCTGGGACGAGTGGGCCGGGCCGGACGGCGAGCTGGGCCCCGTCTACGGCGTGCAGTGGCGCTCCTGGCCGACGCCGGACGGCCGACACGTCGACCAGATCAGCGAGGTGCTCGACACCCTCCGCCGCAACCCCGACTCCCGCCGCATGATCGTCTCCGCCTGGAACGTCGCCGAGCTGGAGAACATGGCGCTGCCGCCGTGCCACGCCTTCTTCCAGTTCTACGTCGCCGAAGGCCGCCTCTCCTGCCAGCTCTACCAGCGCAGCGCGGACCTGTTCCTCGGCGTCCCGTTCAACATCGCCAGCTACGCCCTCCTCACGCACATGGTGGCGCAGCAGACCGGCCTCGAACCGGGCGATTTCATCTGGACCGGCGGCGACTGCCACATCTACGACAACCACGTCGAGCAGGTGACGGAGCAGCTGTCGCGCAGCCCGTACGAGTTCCCGGAGCTGCGGCTCCGCCGGGCGGACTCGCTCTTCGGCTACGCCCACGCGGACGTGGAGATCCTCGGCTACCGGCACCACCCGGCCATCAAGGCCCCGGTCGCCGTGTGAACACGGGGCTGATCTGGGCGCAGGCCCGCGACGGCGTGATCGGCGCGGACAACGGGATCCCGTGGCGGCTGCCCGAGGACATGGCGCACTTCAAGGCGACCACGCTGGGGCACCCGGTGGTGATGGGGCGCAGGACGTGGGACTCGCTGCCGCCGCGGTTCCGCCCGCTGCCGGGCAGGCGGAACGTCGTGGTCACGCGCGACCCGCGGTGGACGGCCGAGGGCGCCGTACGCGCCGGGTCCGTGACCGAGGCCCTGGAGCTGGCCGCCGGCGCCGGTACCGGCACGGTGTGGGTGATCGGCGGCGGGGAGATCTACCGGGCCGCGCTGGAACATGCGACGACCCTGTCGGTGACGGAGATCGACACGACGGTCGCCGGCGACACGTACGCGCCGGTGCCGGGCCCGGAGTGGCGGGTCGAGGAGGACGGCGGCTGGCAGGACTCCCGGTCGGGGCTGAGGTACCGGATCCGTAGATACACCCGGTGAGCAGCAGAAACGTACGACCGCCCCACCCGGCCGGACCCCGACGGCCCGGCGCGGCCACCCCGGCCAGCGGCCCAGCCCGGTCACCGCACCAACATCAACCCCGCACCCCCGCCCAAGGGTAGGCGCCCCCTCGGACATCCGAGGCGGCCCCGCGCCCTCCGAAACCGGGGCGGCCGGGGGGGTGCGGCAGAGCCCGGGAGGGACGCGGCCGCGGCCCCGACTCGATGTCACAGGGCGGGCCTACCCTTGGGTGGGAGTGCGGGGTTGGTTGGGCGGGCGGCTGGAGGGGTCAGGCGGGGGGCTGCTGCCAGGCGCCGACGCCGAGTTCGCCCGTCGTGCCGAGGTCCAGTTCCGGCGTGACCGTCACCGGTGCCGCGCCGGGCTTCGCCCACACCCGCACGTACGGGGCGTTGACCGCCTCGCCGGCCAGGACGGTGTTGCGCCACACCAGTTGGGTCGACGCCCGCTCCCCCGGCCGCAGCGCCAGCGCGCGCGGCGGCGCGTCCGCGCCGGTGCCGGAGGCGATGGCGGCGCCGCCGCGGTGGATACGTATGCCGGTGACGACCTCGTGGTCCTCGTCGAGGAGTTGGAGGCGCGGGTAGCCGTCGAGCCGGAGCACGCCGGTGCCGCAGTTCTCCAGGTGCAGTCCGACGACGCGCAGCCCCATCGCCGCGTCGCCCCGGTCCGCGTACAGCCGCACCCCGGTCGGCGGACACGGCCCGCCCGTGGACGGCGCCTCGTCCGCGGGGACGCTGCGCACCTTGCCGACCTGCACGTCCGCCCCGTCGCCGCGCGCCATCGGCTCGGCGATGTCGATCTCCGCCGGCACGGTACGGCCCGCCGGCACGGACTCCACGGCCGTCTCGGGGGACGACAGCACCTCGCCGGACGGCGTCCGCACCTGGAAGGCGACGGTGTACGTCATCGCCTCCGACCCGCGGTTGGCGATCTCGAACTCCACCCGCTCCGGCTCCCCCGTGCCCGCCTTCGTGTGGACCCGGGTGATGGACACCCCGTCGACCTCGGCCGGCGACGCCTCGCCGACCGCGCTCGGCCCCCTGGCGCCGACGCGCGCGTCGGCGGTCTCGGTACCGCACGCGGCGAGCAGCAGCACGGCGAGGAGGGCGAGGGGGCGGGTGCGGCGTACGCGGGTCAGACGGGTGGCGGGGCGCATCCGCCCAGTCGACCAGGGCGGGTACGCCTCGGCTGTGACCGGCGTCACTCGGCCGGATACAGCACGGTCACAGTTGCGCGGTTCAGCACAGGCGGTTCACCGCCCGCGGGCTCAAGGCACGCCGTTCAAGGCACGCCGTTCAGGTGACGCGCGCTCAGAGCATGCCGTTCAGGGAACGCAGCGCGCGCCGTTCAGCGTACGGGGACGCGCGCCAGCCGGAGTTCGTGCGCGCCGTCCACCCGGGCGGCCTCGAAGTAGATGTGCCACGTGCCGTCCGCGACGACGGCGTCGACGTAGCGCAGCGAGCCCGTCCCGTACGGGACCGTTGCCCACGGTCCCTCCGTGCTGAGCCGGTGCCAGGTGCGCAGGTCGTGGGAGAGCGCGAGGCCGCAGCGCTCCTCGTAGTTCTCCTCGTGGGAGGCGGCGCCGTCGTAGAAGGCGAGCCACCCGGCGCCGGGCCCCAGCGGGACGGCGCAGTTGAGCCGGGTCTGGAAGGCGTCCCAGCCGCCGCCGGTGGGCATGACCTCGCCCTGCCAGGCGAAGGTCGCGCCGCCGTCGGTGGAGACGGCGAGGCCGGTGGGGTGGGTGGTGACGCCGGTGTTGTAGATGTCCGCGGTGGCGTGCGCGCGGGCGGCGTCGGCGCCGGCGAGCCCGGCGCGCGCGTAGCTGGCGAAGAGGTAGGTCAGCGGGCCGTGCCGGAGGGTGTACGGGTCCTTGACGCCCTCGGTGCCGGTGCCGGCGGCGGTGAGCGCGGGGCGCGCCGCGGCGAGGTCGAAGGCGTCGGGCGCGGCGGCGTCGACGACGTCGACGCGCCAGCGGGAGTCGGCGGGGTCGACGTAGCTGAGGTAGAGCTGGTAGCCGCCGGGGGTGGGCAGCAGGCTGAAGCGCTCCATGGAGGCGGTTCCCAGCTCGCGGCTCTCCACGGCCCACACGTCGGTGAAGTCCACGCCGTCGTCGCTGACGGCGACCGCGCAGCGCCAGCCGCGCTCGCCGCCCGGGTGCCCGCGGGGGCGCCGGCGGCGGTACGTGAGCAGCCAGCGGCCCCGCTCCGGCTCGTGCAGCACCCCGGGGCAGCCGGTCCAGTAGCCGGCTTCGGGGGCCTCGGGGGGCATCACGACCTCTGCCTCCGCGGGGTCGAAGGGAGGCAGGGGCGCGCTGGTGCGGTGGGTCGGCATACCGGTCAGCCTAGGAGCGGGGCCGCCGTGGGCGTAGCCCGCGGCGGGTGAAGGGCGGGTGAACTCGCCCGGGGGCGGGGGCCGGTCACGCCGGCGGCGCCCGCCAGGTGAGGGTGTAGCGGCGCAGGACGTGGCGGCGGTAGCGGACGCCGGGGAGCAGCCGGCGGGCTTCGGCGCGCACCTCGCCGTAGCTCATCCGCGGGTCGGCGGCCGGCATGCCGGGCGGGCCGCCGGCGCGGCGCAGGACCTTCGTGACCCGTACGACGGGTGCGGCGGCGGCCGTGGCGGCCCAGTCCGCGGCCGTCGCCTCCCGCGCCAGACCGGCGACGACGAGGACGCCGCCGGGGCGCAGGAGGTCGCGCATGCGGACGAGGGCGGCGGTGAAGTCCATGTGGTGCACGGCGGAGACCGAGCAGACGAAGTCGTAGCCCGCGGCGGGCAGGTCGGCGGCGAGGAAGTCGGCCTCGACGAAGTCGGTCCCGGGGCGGCCGGCGGACAGTTCGCGGGCGCGGGCGACCATCCGCGGGGAGCTGTCGACGCCGGTGACGTGCCGGGCGCGGGCGGCGAGCTTGCGTACGAGGAGGCCGTCGCCGCAGCCGACGTCGAGGGCGTCGCGGCAGCCGTCGGGGACGGCGCGCAGGATGCCCGGGTGGCGGGCGACGTTGGTGTTCCAGTACGGCGTGAGGTCGGAGCCCTGCATCGGTGCATGGTACGGACGCGGCCGTACGCGACGGGACGGGGCGGGGTCAGCGGATCACGGGCGCGGAGCGCGCCGCGCAACCGCGGTACCCGGCAGGACATTTGACGCGTTCTCGCTTATCGGGGCACCGGTCCTTGCGCGCTCCCTTGACGCGCCCTCCCCGGGAGCGCAACCATCCAGCGCAACGGGAGAGCGCTCTCCCGACTCTCCCTCCCCCCACCCAGGAGGCCCCCGATGAGAAGGAGATCGCGCCTCTCCACCGTGCTCCTGCCGGCCCTGGCCCTGTGCGTCACCGCACTCGGCGCCACCGCCGTCACCGGAGAGACGGCCAGCGCGCGCACCGCCCCGACCGCGTCCGACGACCGGACGGACAGGGCGCACCACTCCGCCCCCGCCCGCCACGCCGAGCCCCGCCCCCTCGCCTCCGGCGACGACCCGGACGGCGACGGCTACATCCCCGCCGTCCCGCCCGTCACCGGCGTCGAGCCGTCCGACAAGGAGCCGCCCCACCGCTACTTCCACGAGTTCCAGGCCAACTGCTCCGTCAGCCACACCAAGCCCGACGACCCCATCGTCTACCCCGGCCAGCCCGGCAGGTCCCACGACCACACCTTCATGGGCAACGTCACCACCGACGCCCACAGCACCACCGCCTCGCTCGACGCCGGCGGCACCGAGTGCAAGGCGCCCGGCGACAGGTCCGCCTACTGGATGCCCACGCTCTCCAACGCCGGCGAGCCCGTGCTGCCGGTCGGCGACCAGACCATCTACTACAAGGCCGGCGTCACCGACTACACCAGCGTCCGCCCGTTCCCCAAGGGCCTGCGCTTCGTCGTCGGCAGCCCGATGCAGAGCGCCGAGGAGTTCCGCAACCACCCGGGCTTCGTGGAGGGCTGGGAGTGCGGCGAGAGCTACTTCAACGTCGACTTCCCCGCCACCTGCCCCGACACCCGGGACACCCAGCTGAACATCCGGATGCAGGCGCCCAGCTGCTGGGACGGCACGTACCTGGACACGCCGGACCACCGCAGCCACATGGCGTACCCCGTGGTCAAGGCCGGGACCAACAACAACGTCTGCCCGGAGTCGCACCCGGTCGCGCTGCCGATGATCGAGTTCAAGATGGCGTTCCCCGTGAACGGCGACATGTCGCAGGTCGAACTCGCCAGCGGGCGCGGCTACTCCTTCCACTACGACTTCCTCAACGTCTGGGACGACGCGACCCTCAAGGCGCTCGTCGACCACTGCGTCGTCGGCGCGCTCCAGTGCGACGCGCGCGGCTACGACCAGACCCACCCGGAAGCGGGCGCGGCCCTCAACGAGGACTACGAGCTTCCCTGACCCCCCACCGCTGGAGGACCCTCCCATGCACCCTCAACCCCCCGCAGCCCCCGGCGCGGCAAGACCCCCGGGCGGCACCGGCCCCGGAGCCCGGCCGCGGCGCGCCGCGTCCCGCGGCCTCCCGGCCGTCCTCGCCGCCGGCGCCGTGCTGGCCGGTCTGACGGTCGCCCTGCCCGCCTCCGCCCAGCCCGCCCCGGAATCCGACCCCGCCCCCGAACCGGCCGCCGCCGCGAGCGTCGTCGAGGTCACCGGCGGGCAGGGCGACTGGCAGCTCACCGTCGACGGCCAGCCGTACACCGTCAAGGGCCTCACCTGGGGCCCGCCCGTCGCCGAGGCCGCCGACTACATGCCCGACGTCGCGTCCCTCGGCGCCAACACCGTACGCACCTGGGGCACCGACGCCACCACCCGACCGCTGCTCGACGCCGCCGCCGCCAACGGCGTCAAGGTCATCGCCGGCTTCTGGCTCCAGCCCGGCGGCGGCCCGGGCAGCGGCGGCTGCGTCGACTACGTCGACGACGAGCAGTACAAGAACGACATGCTCGCCGAGTTCCCCAGGTGGGTCGAGGAGTACAAGGACCACAGCGGCGTGCTGATGTGGAACGTCGGCAACGAGTCCGTCCTCGGGCTGCAGAACTGCTACGAGGGCGACGAGCTGGAGCGCCAGCGCGACGCGTACACCACCTTCGTCAACGACGTCGCGAAGAAGATCCACGAGGTCGACCCGAACCACCCCGTGACCTCCACCGACGCCTGGGTCGGCGCCTGGCCGTACTACCAGGAGAACGCCCCCGACCTCGACCTGTACGCCGTCAACGCGTACGCCGCCGTCTGCGACATACGCGCCGCCTGGGAGGCCGGAGGCTACGACAAGCCGTACATCGTCACCGAGGGCGGCCCGCCCGGCGAGTGGGAGGTCGACGACGACGCCAACGGCGTGCCCGAGGAGCCGACCGACGTCGCCAAGGCCGCGGGCTACGGCCGCGCGTGGGACTGCGTCACCGGCCACGAGGGCGTCGCGCTCGGCGCGACCCTCTTCCACTACGGCATCGAGAACGACTTCGGCGGCGTGTGGTTCAACCTCACGCCCGACAAGAAGCGGCGGCTGTCGTACTACGCGGTCAAGGAAGCGTACGGCGGCGACACGTCCGGCGACAACACCCCGCCGGTGATCTCCGGCCTGACCGCGCAGAACGCGGGTGCCGTGCCGGCGGGGCGGGAGTTCACGCTCTCCGCGGACGTCGCCGACCCGGACGGGGACGCGGTGACGTACGAGGTGCTCGTCAACAGCAACTACATAGACGGGAACAAGGCTCTGCGGCCCGCGGAGTTCCGGGAGACGGGCGACGGGACGTTCGCGGTCACGGCGCCGGACCGGCTGGGCGTGTGGAAGGTGTACCTGCGCGCCGAGGACGGCAACGGCAACGTCGGCATCGAGACGCTGTCGGTGAAGGCCGTCCCGCCGCCGGTCGACGGCACCAACGTCGCCGAGGGCAGGCCCGCCACGGCGTCCACCGAGCAGACCGACGCCTACGGCGACTGCCCCTGCCTGGCCGGCGACGCCACGGACGGCGACTTCTCGACCCGGTGGGCCAGCTCGTGGGCCGATCCGCAGTGGGTCAGCGTCGACCTCGGCGAGCGTACGGCGTTCAAGCACGTCCAGCTCGCGTGGGAGGCCGCCCACGCGACGTCGTACGCGATCCAGGTCTCCGACGACGGCCAGAGCTGGCGGACGGTGTACGAGACCGCCGAGGGCAACGGCGGGATCGACGACCTGGAGGTCTCCGGCACCGGCCGCTACGTGCGCATGAACGGCACCGCGCGCGGCACCGGATACGGGTACTCGCTCTACGAGTTCGGCGTGTACAGCTGACGGATCAGCGGTCGGAGAGCGGTTTCCCGGGCGTGCTATAAAGGCGCCTATGAGCCGACCGCCGACGCTGGAGGACGTGGCCCGGGTCGCCGGAGTGTCCCGGGCCACGGTCTCGCGCGTGATCAACGGCACCCGCAACGTGGACCCCGCGATCCAGGAGACCGTCCGCGCGGCCGTACACACCACCGGCTACGCCCCCAACAGCGCCGCCCGCTCCCTCGTCACCCGCCACACCGGCGCGGTGGGCCTGGTCATCTCGGGCGCCGGCGAGGGCGGCGACGAGTCCGCGTACCGGCGCTACGTCTTCTCCGACCCCTTCTTCGGCCGCGTCGTCGACGGCGTGATGGGCGCGCTGCGCCCCCGCGGCATGCACCCGATGCTGATGCTCGCCGAGTCCGCGGACGCCCGCGAACAGGTCGTCGCCCACCTGCGGCAGGGCATCGCGGACGGCGCCCTGCTGGTCTCCACCCACGGCGAGGACCCGCTGCCGGGGATGCTCACGGCCGCGGGCGTCCCGACCGTCCTCTTCGCCCGCCCACCCCGCCCCGTCCCCGCCGGCTACGTCGACCTCGCCCACCGCGACGGCGCCCGCCTGGCCGCCGAGCACCTCCTCGCCCGCGGCTGCCGCCGCCCGGTGACGATCAGCGGCCCCCTGGACGTCCTGGCCGGGCAGGAGCGCCTCGACGGCTTCGGCCAGGCGATGGCCCGCCACGGCCACGCGTACGTGCCGTGCGCGGAGGGCAACTTCACGGCGGAGAGCGGCGAGCAGGCGATGACCCGGCTGCTGCGCGAACACCCCGACCTGGACGGCGTCTTCGCGGCGAACGACCTGATGGCGCGAGCCGCCGCGCAGGTGCTCCAGGAGCAGGGGAAGCGGGTGCCGCAGGACGTGGCCGTGGTCGGCTTCGACGACAGCAGCGCGGCGACTTCCGCCCGGCCGGGGCTGACGACGGTGCGGCAGCCGGTGGAGGACATGGCGGGCGAGATGGTACGGCTGCTGCTGGCGGCCCTGGAGTCCCCGACGGCCCCGCCGGCGTCGGTGATCTTCGAACCGGAACTGGTGATCCGGGACTCGGCGTAACGCCGCCCCGGCGCGGAAGCCGGTGATCCGGGGCGGCGAAGCGCCCGTCCCGGCGCCGGAACCGGCGACCCGGGACTCGGAGCAGAGCCGCCCCGGCGCGGGACCGGTGATCCGGGACTCGGCGAAACGCCGCCCCAGCGCCGGAACTGCGATCCGGGACTCAGGACAGCGCCGCCCCGGCACCGGAACTGCGATCCGAGACTCGGCACAGCACCGCCTCGGCGGACGCCGGGCCAACCCGCGCTAGGCCGGCCCGCGCCGGGCCGACCCACGCCCCCACCCGCCCCGCAGGACCAACCCCGCACTCCCGCCCTAGGGTATGCGGCCCCTCTGACGATCGCGTCCCGCCTGGTGGTGGAGCCGGTATCGGCGGAGTCGACTCGGCCGGTGACCAGCCGCTTGACGGTGCCACGGGGGGGCGGGTGCGGGCGGGGTCGGGGTGGGGTCGGGATGGGCGGCCGGCGTACGGGGGCGCGGCGACGGGGGGCTCGTCGGCGGCAGCCGGTGGCGGCGGGGGCGCGGTGACGGGGTGGAGGCCGTGCCGGGGTAGGCGGCCGTGCGGGGCGGACGCGGCGACGGGGGCCTGCGTCGGGGACGGCCAGGTCGGCGGGTGGCACCGCGTCGGGGGAACGGGCGGTGCCGGGGTGAGCGGCGGTACGTGACGGACGCGGCGACAGACGGCCCGCGTCGGGGACGGCCGGGGGCGGCGGGTGACCCGGCGTCGGGGGAGGGGGCGGTGTCGGGGCGGTCGGGAACGATTGGGCGGCCCGGTGCCGGGGGAGGGGGCGGTGTCGGGGCGGTCGGGAACGGTAGGCGGCCCCGGTGCCGGGGGAGGGGGCGGTGTCGGGGCGGTCGGGAACGGTAGGCAGCCCGGCGCCGGGGTGGGTGGCGCGGTGTCGGGGCTGGTGGCCGTGCGTACGGCGGCGCGGCGACGGGGGTGTGGAGCATTTGTCCCCCGGGGCCCCGCCGCCCAGCGTGTCAGGAGTGCGGGGCGTCGGGCCTGGTCGGCGATTGGCACGGAGCTGGCGGCGATCGGCCCTCGTATCCCGCCCGCGCCGCCGCCCGGGCCCCGCTCCCTGCCTCGCGCCGCCCGCTTGCACCGCCCTCCGGGGACCACACGGGGCCCGGCGCGGCCAGGGCCCGCCGGGGCGTACGTCGGCGGGCGAAACCCGCCCCCCGTGGTCGATTTGGTCAGGTTTGGCGGGCGAGTTACCCCGGGTTCGTCACCGCCACGTGCGCACCGAGGGCCCGCACGCACGTAACTGGTCAAAACTCGGTCCCGGTGGGCGATTCGGGCCCGTTTGACGGGTGAGTTACCGCGGGTTCGTCACCGCCACGTGCGCGCCGAGCGCCCGCACGCACGTAAGTGGTCAAAACTTGGCCCCGGTGGGCGATTTGCCCGGGTTCGGGAAGGGGGTTACCGCAGGTTGTGACACGCGGCGCGTCCCCTCCCGGGGGCGGCGAGCAGCAGCAAGCGCATCGCCGCAGAGCGCCAACGCCAGTGGGGCGCCCTGCGGTACGGACACGATACGAGAGCCGATCGCCGCCCAGCTCCGCCACATCGCCGGCCACACCCCGACGCCCCGCACTCCTGACACACCGGGCAGCGGGGCCCCGGGGGACAAATGCTCCAACCCCCCGACGCCGCGCCCCAGCACGCACGCCCACCCACCCCGACACCGCCCCACCCCAGCCCCGCCCCACCCCGCCTCGCCGCCAACCCCGTCGACGTACCGGGGGCCCACAAACCCGGCGGGTCACGTGCCCACCCTCGCCCGCGCGGGCCGCCCCGCCGCTCGCCGACCTCGTCAGCGCCGTAACAACGGACCGGTTCGCGCGAGCAGCGCCCGGACCGGAACTGACCAAGGGGCCGCCCACCAAAGCCGCCGCCCCTTCGCCGTAACGCTCCTTCAGCCACGCCCCGGCCGGGGATCCACCGAGCCCATGCCGCGCTCCGCGACCTCGGTCCAGTAGGCCACCGCCAGTTCCTCGAACCGCAGCCCGAACGCCAGCGCGGCCGCCTGCGGCGCGCCGAACCGCGGGCCCGCACCGACCACCCCGCCACCGGCCCCCACCCCACCCGTCGCACCCGCTGCACCCGCCGCCCCCACCGAACCCGCCCCGGCACCGGCATCCGCCGCCCCCGCACCCGCCACCCCCCGCGCGCGCCGCGGCGGGGCCGTCGCCAAAATCGCCTCGTACTCGGCCAGCTTGCGCCGGTGCGCCTCCACCTGCGCCTCCGCCAGCCGCCTCACCTCGCCCGCGTCCGACACCCCGTCCCGCTGGAAGTACAGCCGCAGCAGGCCCTCGTCGCGGACGTCCGTGGCGCGTTCCGCCGGGCCGGTGAGCCAGTCGGCGAGCGTGTCCCGCCCCTGCTGCGTCAGCGACAGCGTCCGCCGCCGGCGGCCGGTGGCCTCCCGGTCCTCGGTGACGAGCCCGCGGCGTGCGAGCCGCGCCGCCTCCGCGTAGATCTGCGACCGGGGGAAGTCCCAGAAGTGCCCGACGCTCTGCTGGATTTCGCGATCGAGCGCGTACGGGGTGGTGGGGCCCATCTGCTCCAGAAGGCCGAGTACGACGTAGGCGCTGGCGGAGAGCGTTGGCATGTCATCTCCCGGTCTGGACGGTCTGAACCTCGGCGTTGCAGGCCCGGCGGGCGCACCGGACCATCGAGACAGTACAGGTTGCACGTTTCAATGTGACGATCGGAGTCCTCGATGGCTACCGCGACCCGCGCCGACAACCCCTACCTGGCGGGCAACTTCGCCCCCCTCTCCGACGAGGTCAGCGTCGCCGACCTGCCGGTGACCGGCACCCTGCCGCCCGAGCTGAACGGCCGCTACCTGCGCATCGGCCCCAACCCCGCCGGGCACGAAACCGGCCCCGGCCACCACTGGTTCACCGGGCAGGGCATGGTGCACGGTGTCCGCCTGCGCGCCGGGCGGGCCGAGTGGTACCGGAACCGGTTCGTCCGGGGCGACGTTCCCGAGGACTCGCCCAACACCAACGTCCTCGCCCACGGCGGTCGGCTCCTCGCCCTCGTCGAAGGCGGCGGGGCGCCCGTGTCGATCGCCCCCGACCTGAACGGGATGCGTACCTGGGACGCGGACGGCGCGCTGCGCCTCGGCTTCACCGCGCACCCGAAGGTCGATCCGGCCTGCGGCGAGATGCACGCCGTCAGCTACCTGATCGACCCCCGGTCGGAGCACCTGCGCTACGACGTCGTCGACGCCACCGGGAAGGTGACGCACAGCGCCGAACTGCCCGTCGCCGGGGTGCCGATGGTTCACGACATGGCGTTGACCGGGACCCGGGTCGTGGTGTTCGACCTGCCGGTGACGCTGTCGGCGGAGGCCGCGGGCCGCCTCGCCGCGGGACGGCCGCAGGCCGGGGACGCGCTGCCGATGCGCTGGAACGACGAGCATCCGGCCCGCGTGGGCGTGCTGCCGCGCGGCGGCACGGCGGACCGGCTCAGGTGGTTCGACGCGCCGCGCTGCTACGTGTTCCACGTCCTCAACGCGTACGACGCGCCGGACGGTTCGATCGTCATGGACGTCGTACGCTACGACTCGGTGTTCCGCGACTCGTTCCGCGGCCCCGCCGACGCGCTGCCCTCCCTGGCCCGGTGGACCATCTCACCGCACCGCGGCACCGTCTCCGAGCAGATCATGTCCGACCACAGCATCGAGTGGCCCCGGATCAACCAGGACCGGGCCGGGCGCGCCCACCGCTACGGCTGGTTCGGCGCGGTCGGTCCCGCGAGCCTGCGCCTGTCCGACGACGTCGCGCGCGACAGGGGCGGCAGCTTCGAACCCGGCCCGCTGGTCAAGTTCGACACCGCGACCGGCGAGGCGGCGACCCACCACTTCGGCGCCGGGCGGGTGACGCAGGAACCGGCGTTCGTGCCCCGGCCGGGCACCGGGGCGGGGACCGGCACCGGGGCCGAGGACGACGGCTGGATCCTCACCGTCGTCTACGACGGCAACACCGACCGCAGCGAACTGGTCGTGCTCGACGCCGCCGACGTCGCGGCCGCCCCTCTCGCGCGCGTACACCTTCCCCGACGCGTCCCCTTCGGCTTCCACGGCAACTGGGTATCCGACACCGAGATCGGCGCATAGCCGCCGAGTAGCGCAGGGCCCGGCAGGGCGTGAACTCGCCCTGTCCGGCTGCGCGGTCGATCGTTTCTCTCTTATCCTTCTGGCCACTGCCACTGTCCGGTTTCCGGTGTCCGGCCGAGGGGTGCGCGTGTACTCATCCGATGCCGATCTGTCCGTCGAGAGTTTTCTGTCCCTGCCTTTCCGCACCCTGAGCCAGGGCGGTTACGCCGGAATGGTGTTCCTGCTCGCCCGCACCGCCGACGCGCCGGAGCTGCAACGGGGTTTCTTCCAGCACTGGAGCGACATCGACGATCTGACGGGCCGCCCCCTCGCCGTCTTCTCCCCCTCGCCCGAGGGCCTTCACCTGTCCGCCGAGCACCCGCACGGGTTCTACGAACCCGAGACCATCTCGGTGCGGGGCGTGGCGGAGGCGGGCGGCCACAGCGGGCGGCTGTTCATGTCGTCCCGCGAGTCGCCGGGGTCGGTACGGATGGGGACCGCGTTGCGGGGCGGGAGGGTACGGGCGGACGGGGACGCCGCGGCGCCGGCGGGCCCGGGCCCGCGGCTGGTCGCCGAGGCGACCGGCGTCCGGCCGTACGGCCTGGAGAGGCACCAGCGCGCCCTCACGCTCGCGGTCTCCGCCATGCAGCGCTTCTTCGGGATCCCCGAGTCCCTCGTGCCGTGCGCCGTGATCGTCGACCTGGAGCAACGGAGCGCGTCCGCCGTCACCCTGGCGGACGTCGGCAGCGTGTACGACCTCTTGAAGAAGATCATGACGCGCATCGAGCACGTCCTCCCCCGCATCGACGCGGCGGACGCGGAACTCGTCGCGGCGCTCGAAGCCCGCCACCGCCTCCGCGACCTCGTGGGACGGTCGCGCGCGCCCGCCGCCAACGCCCGGGCGAGCTGGGCGGCGCAGAAGCGCCGCCTCGGCGCCGACCTGGAGGCGTTCGCCGGACGGCTCGCGCCGGCCGAGGCCGGGCTGTGCCTGCGGATGGCGGAGCGCGTCGAACGGGACGACCCGGTCGCCGACGACGAGCGGGCCTGGGTACGGGCGGTGCTGGCCGCCCTCGTCGCGACGGGGGCGGCCGGCAGGCTGCCGCGCCGGCTGCGCCGGACGCTGGCCGGGATGAACGGCGGCCGCCCCGGGCAGGACGAGGCGCCGCGACGGCTGGCGGCGGCCATGGCCGAGGCGGCGGCCAACGAGGACCGGATCGGCCGGGTGAAGAGCCGGCTCGACGCGCTCGGCCGGGAGCTGCGGCTCGGCGAGGCCGTCGCCGGCGCCGCCGCGGAGTTCGGGCTGACCGGGCTGCGGGACCCCGGCCTCCGCGAGCCGCGGGGGCTGGCCTGGCCGCTGACGGTCCTGGGCGAGCCGCCGCCGCACGCCCTGAGCCACGGGTACGAGCGGTCGTGACGGCCGCCGACCCGGCCGCCACCGGCCCCGCCACCGTCCACGACCCCGGCACCAGCCCCGCCACCGCACGGGCCACCGCGACCCCAGGGCGGGTGCGCCCGTGAACCAGGAGACGCACCTCGGACACGTGTCCGCGCTGCTGGCCGAGCAACTGGCCGAGGAGCGCGCCAAGAAGACCTCCTTCGAAGCCCGCGGCATGGCCGTCATCTCGGCCGCGGGCACCCTCGTCGGCATCACCACCGGCGCGGTGGCGCTGGCCGCGAGCGGCCGGTCCGTGACGTTCCCCGGGACGGCTCAGCGCCTGCTCGTGGCGGCCCTGGTCATGCTGGTGCTCGCCGCGGTGCTGGGGCTGCTCGTCAACGTACCGGTACGGCTGCCGCACGCCGGCGCGGCGGACCTCACCCGGCTGCTGGAGCCCCACGTCCGCTCCGGCCCGGAGGAGTGGAACCGCGCGAAGGTGGACACGATCCTCGCCCTGCGGCGGGTCAACCGCGGGCGGGCGTGGGCGCTGACCGCCGCCCTGCTGCTCGTGGTGGTCGCCCTGGTCCTGATGATGGCGAGTGCCGCCGTGGCCCTGGGGCCGCTGCCCGGCTGACTCCCCCGGCTCCACGGCACCGCTCCCTTCTCCGGCCGCCGGCCGGCGGCCGGCCCGGTCCGCCGCACCGCGGACCGGGACGGCGCCTGGGAGCACCCGGTCAGGAGCCCCAGTCCTGGGGGATCTGCTTGGTGGTCGCGTTCAGCCGGTTGAACATGTTCGTCACGGCTATCGTGAGGACGACGGCCGCGAGGCCCTTCTCGTCGAAGTGCCGGGCGGCCTCGTTCCAGATGTCGTCGGGCACCGGGTCGCTGCGGTCGGCCATCCTGGTGGTGGCCTCCGCCAGCGCCAGCGCGGCACGCTCCTCGTCGGTGAAATACGGCGTGTCCCGCCAGGCGGCGACCGCGGAAAGCCGTTCGTCGGTCTCGCCGCTCTTACGCGCATTGCGGGAGCCGGCGTCGACGCACGCACTGCATCCGTTGATCTGGCTGGTGCGCAGATGTACGAGGTCGAGCGTGGTCTTCGGCACCCCGCCGGAATAGGTGGCCTTGTAGACGTCCCCGACGGACTGCATAGCATCGAGAACCATGGCCGGGTTCGGCATTCGCGGTTGCATGGGAAAATCGCTCCTTCTGGGAATAACGTGGCACCGGATTCCGACGTGCACACCCCTACGACGTCCGCCGCGGCGGTGATGTGACCGGCGGTGCCCGCACCGCGCGCCGGCACCGGGAGAGAAGACGGAGAGTGGTCATGCACGACAGCGAGCAGCTGGCCCGCAGCTTCGAGGAGCGGCGGCCGCGGCTGCAGGCCGTGGCCCACCGCATGCTCGGCTCCGCGGAAGAGGCCGAGGACGCCGTGCAGGAGGTGTGGATCAGGCTGCACCGCAACGGCGCGGAGTCCGTCGACAACCTCGACGCCTGGCTCACCACCGTCGTCGGCCGCGTCTGTCTCGACGTGCTGCGCGCCCGCAACCGCCGCGCGGTGCTGTTCGACGACCACACCGACCCCGTGCCCGCCGCCCCGGCGGACGAGAGCGCCGACCCCGAGCAGGCCGCGCTGCTGGCCGACTCGGTGGGGATGGCCCTGCTCGTCGTCCTGGACACGCTGGAGCCGGACGAGCGGCTGGCCTTCGTGCTGCACGACATGTTCGCGGTGCCGTTCTCCGACATCGCCGCGGTCATCGAACGCAGCCCGGCGGCGACGCGGAAGCTCGCCAGCCGCGCCCGCCGCCGCGTCCAGGACACGTCGCCGCTGCCGGACCTGCGCCGCCAGCACGAGGTGGTGAGCGCGTTCCTCACGGCGGCCCGCAAGGGCGAGTTCGCGCGGCTGCTGGAGCTGCTGGCGCCGGACGTCGCGATGCACGCCGACGCGGCCGCCGTGCGCATCGGCGCGGCGCCGGGCACGCTGGGCGCGCAGGCGGTGGCGGAGACCTTCTCCGGCGGTGCGCAGGCGGCGCAGCTCGCGCTGGTCGGCGGGGACGTGGGCGCGGTCTGGCGGCGGAAGTCCCGTACGGTCGTCGCGTTCCGGTTCACCCTGGTGGACGACCGGATCACCCGGATCGAGCTGGTGGCCGAGGCCGACCGGCTGCGGGACCTGGACATCACGCTGGTGGAGTGGGCCGGCCGCCCGGAGGACCGGCCGGAGGACCGCTCGAAGGACCGGCCGGAGGACCGCCCGGAGGACCGGCCGGAGGCGGCCGGGACCGCCCCGGACTAGCTCCCCGGCCGGACTAGCTCCCCGGCCGGTCCAGCAGCTCCGCGACGATCTTCTCCACCCGCCGCTGCCGCGTCTCGGGCTTCTTCGCGCCCTCGACCGCGATCACGTGCTGCCGCCGGCGCCCCGGGGGCAGCTTGTCGTACGCGGCCCTGGCCGCCGGCTCGGCGTCGAGCGCGGCGGCCAGCTCCTCGGGCTCGACGACCGGACGCGGCTCGGTGTCCAGCTCCAGCCCCACCTCGACCTCGTCGCCCGTCTCCACCCCCGCGGCCTCCCTGTTCGCCCGGCTCAGGCCGATGAGGTAGCGGCCGCGCATGAGGGCGACGCGGCTGCGCCACACGTGCCCGTTCAGCGTGATCGTCACCGGCGGCCGCTTGCCCCCGCCCAGCGACTCGACCACCTCGGGGGGAATCTCCAGGCCCTTCATCGGCTCCGGGGGCTCGACCCTGGACTGGAACTTCATCGTCTGCTCCTGCGGCGTCGGCGAGTGCGTACCCCCTCATCCTCCGCCGCCGGGGCGCCGCCGGGCGGAAGAACCGCCCCGGCGGCGCCGACCCGGGTACCCGGGTCCCCGGCTGCCCGGGTCCCCGGCTGCCCGGCTACTCCGCCGTCTTCTCCGCGACGTGGTCGATGCGGTAGATCCCCGCGTCGGTGTTGGTGCTGCCGCGGCCGACGCCGCTACCCGCGCCGAAGTCGATGACGTAGAGCGAGCCGTCGGGCCCGAAGGCGGCGTCGAAGATCTGGATCCACTCCATCCCCTCGAACACCGGGTCGATCGACCGCAGCTCGCCGTCCTCGTACGAGAACGTCTTGAACCACTTACGGGTCAGCTCGTAGTTGAACCACTTGCCGTCGTACGACTCGGGGAACTTCGTCGCGCTGTCGAGGTCCGGGTCGAAGTCGTACGCCGGACCGCCCATCGGGCCGCCGCCGCCCGTGCCCAGCTCCGGGAACTCGGGGGAGGCCGCGTACGAGTACCAGACCTGCGCGGCGGTGGCCGGGGGCAGCCGCGTCTTGCCGGTGTTGTTCGGCGACTCGTTGACGGGCGCGGCGCAGTCGAACTTGTCGCCGGAGGTGCCGGTGGCGAAGTCGTAGTCGTTGAACGGGATGTTGTCGCCGACGCAGTACGGCCAGCCCATGTTGCCGGCCCGGGTGATCAGGTTGTACTCGACGGTGCCGGCAGGCCCGCGGTCGGGGTTCGCCTCGCCGGAGTCGGGGCCGTAGTCGCCGACCATCAGCGCGTCGGTGGCGGGGTCGACGGCGATACGGAACGGGTTGCGGAAGCCCATCGCGTAGATCTCCGGGCGGGTCTTCTTCTCGCCTCTCTCGAAGAGGTTGCCCTTCGGGATCGTGTAGCCGCCGCCCTTGGTGGGTTTGATGCGCAGCACCTTGCCGCGCAGGTCGTTCGTGTTGGCGGAGGTGGCCTGCGCGTCCCAGGCGTGCCGTCCGTCGCGCTCGTCGATCGGCGCGAAGCCGTCGGACTCGAAGGGGTCGGTGTTGTCTCCGGTGGCGGCGTACAGGTTGCCCTTGCTGTCGAAGGCCAGGGACCCGCCCATGTGCACGTTGGCGCGGCCTTCGTCGCGCCAGGTGGGGATGGACAGCAGGGTCTTCCGGGAGGCGGGGTCGAGCTTGTCGCCGTCGAGGGTGAACCGGGAGATGTCGACCTCCTTCTCGGCCTTGTCGGAGTGCATCACGTACAGCCGGTTGTTCCGCGCGAAGCCGGGGTCGAGCGCGAGCCCGATCAGCCCGTCGGACTGGGTGGTGAACTCCAGCGGGTAGTCGAAGTCGTACGCGGTGGTGACCTCCCGGGTCTCCTGGTCGACGATCTTCAGCTCGCCGGTGCGCTGCGCCCAGATCACCCGCCCGTCCGGCGTGACGGCCAGTTCGAAGGGGTCGGCGAGGCCGGAGTCGACCAGAGTGGTGCGGGTGAACCCGGCCGCGTTGGGGGCGCTCGCGCCGGTGGGCCCGGGCGCGGCGACCGCGGCGGGCGTCGCCGCCAGCAGGGCCGGCAGGACGGCGAGGGAGGCGGCGAGGGCCAGGGGTTTGATCGGACGGCTCATGAGGCTCCCAAAGGTGGAGGCGGTGCGGCGGGACGGCGCGGCGCCGTTTCCCGCCTGCTCGTCACTTGCCAAAGACCTCGATCACGATGTTCCGGAACGAGACCTCGTCTCCCGCGCCGTGGTTCTGCAGCCCGACGTGGCCGGGGCCGAGGCGGCGCTCGGGGACGGTGTCGGTGTAGTCGTTGATCTTCACGCCGTTGAGGCGCACGGTGAGCCGGTCACCGGTGACGCGGAGTTCGTAGGTGTTCCACTCCCCCGGCGGCCGGAGAGCGGCGTCGCGGGCGGCGATGTCGGGCGACCGGAACCCGTACACCGCGCCGGTGGTGCGGTCGGGGGCGTCGGTGGCGTCGATCTGCACCTCGAAGCCCTCGTTGCGGATGGCGGGGTCCTCCCCGGCCGGAAAGCCGAGGTGCACGCCGGAGTTGTCGTCGCCGGCCATGCGCCAGTCGAGCGTCAGGCGGTAGTCCCGGCCGAACTCGCGGCCGGAGTACCAGAGGAGGCCGAGGCCGCCGTACGAGGTGAGCGCGCCGTCGTCGAGGGTGAAGCCGCCGGGTCCGGCCTGGCTCCAGCCTGCGGTGGAGGTGCCGTCGAAGAGGACGAGGCGTTCGGGGACGGGTGCGGGTGCGGCGGTGGCCGGGGCCGGGGACAGGGGCGGGGCGGCGGCGAGCAGGCACCCGGCGGCGGTGGCGACGAGGGCCGCCCGGAGGCCGGCGGCCCGGCGGGTGGTGCGGGAGTGGGGGGTGGGCACAGTGTTCTCCCGGTACGTAGAAGAAAGCGCTTACCGACTGTGCCCTGTCAAAGTAAGCGCCCCGGCCGCCCGGGGTCAACGCCCCGGCACGTACCGGAAGTCGGGGCGCAGCGGAGCTAGCTCGCGTGCGGGTACACGACCATCGAGCTGTTCTCCTCGTCCCAGAACAGCCCGTGGCCGGCGTAGTCGGCGAACGGGACCTCCAGGTGCTTGCTCGCCTCCACCTTGCCGGTGGCGATGTCGACCACCACGCGCGTGTCCGGCGCCACGCCGAAGGCGAGGCCGGTGTCGGTCACACCGTCGAACTCCACCGGCTTGTCGGTGTCGGTCTCCTCGAAGCAGTGCCCCCCGCCCTGCTCCAGGTCGAAGACCACGTTGCCCCTGACGAGGTACCGCCCGTTCGCGGAGAGAGCGGGCTCGTCCTCGGCGTCGAAGCCGCCCAGGCCGCCATCCGGCTCGCACTGCACCTCCGCGCGGATCTCGCCGGTCGCGCTGTCCAGCGCGCCCCAGGTGACGTGGGTCGCCCCCTTCGCACGCCACCGGGCCACCAGGACGTCCTCCAGGATCAGCGACGGGTAGGGCCGGGCGTCCGCATCGATCTCCGCGCCCGTCCATCCGTCCGGCACCCAGAGCGCGGTGTCGGATCCGAGGCCCTCGTTCCACAGCAGCGGGCCGCCGGCCGTGACGCCCTGAATCTCGGAGAGGACGCCGCACAGGTTGCACTCGCTCGCCGGGGGCTCGACCTCGTACAGGTCGTACTCCTCCGTGGCCCCGGTGGCAAGGTCGACGGTCACGTACACGTCGCCGTCCTGCTGCTTGACCATGAGCCCGCCGCCGCCGTCCGACACGAATCCCTCACCTTCGAGTTCGACGTGCCGGGCGGGCTTCACCCCCTCGCCGGAGCCCTCGGCGTCGAAGATGTCGATCGTCGTGATCTCGCTCCCCTTGCTGACCACGTCGCCCTCGGTCGTGCCGGTGCCCCAGAGCACGAGGTAGTCCTTGCCGCCCGCGGTGGCCGAGAGCGACTCGTAGCGCATGTCCTCGCCCGCGGAGCGCAGCTTCGCGCTGGTCCACAGCGTGTCGCCGCTGGTCACGTCCAGGACGGTGAACTGCCTGGGCTCCCCGGTGTACACGCCGACCGCGCCGGAGTGCGGCAGGGGGTGCTGCGTACCGCGGAGGTCGGACTCCCAGCCCCGGGACGTGTCGTACAGCGCGGGCACCTTCAGCTGCGCCTCCGGCGCGCCCCCGCCGCCCCCGGACGGGCCCCCGAGGATCCCGCCGCCCTTGCCGTCGTCACCACCGTCACCGCCGCCGCAGGCGGTGAGCATCCCGGCGGCCAGCAAACCGGCCAGTACACGCGTGAGCCGCATCAACTCGGTTCCTCGTCACGGAAGTCGGGTCTGGGGACGGCACCCGGCTCCCCCAGGACCCGAGCGCGCGCCCCGAGTATGCCAGCACCCGCCCCACACCCGTGCCGTCTTACGACGACGCCCCGTCAGCGCGGCGACCGCCCGGTTGCGAGTCCCATGACGACGAGAGACACCGGAGGGTCCCGCCCGGGGTCCTGACCGGAGGACAGGGCCCTGTCCGGCGGCCGGGGGAACCGGGTGGTCCTGGGTGTCGAGCCGGACCCGGTGGCCGTGGGGGCGTTGCCCGCCGCGGTCTCCCCGGAGGGCGGGGGTTGTGCTTTCGTGGTAAGTCGACGGGCGGATCGCGCCGGGGCCTCGCCACCGCCCGCGTACGTAAGCCGTCCGCCGTCCGCTGTCCGCGAAGCGAGGTCCCCATGCCGCTCGACCGCCGTACGTTCCTGCTCTCCTCCGGTGCCGCCCTCTCCGCCGGCACCGCCCTCGCCGCCGCCGGCCCCGCCGCGGCGCGACCCGCCGCGCCGCTCGCGTGGGAGACCGTCATCGGCTCCGGGACCTTCGCCGACTACGGCGCCCTGGAGGCCGCGTGGAACTACCGCTATCCGTGGGGCTCCGACCACAACGGCTCCGCGCGCATGTACGCAAGCGCCGGCGACCACAACCACGTCTATCTGGAATCCGGCGTCCTCGTACTCAAGGCGTCGCGCATCACCTGGGACGAGGGCAACAGCAGCTCCGACCCCCACCTGCCCATCCGCTACCACTCCGGTGCCGTCCACTCCAAGGCGCACGTGGTCGTCAGCGACCGGTACCCGCAGTGGGAGGTCAAGGGCGAGTTCCAGGCGCCGTCCGCCCGGGGCACCTGGCCCGCCTTCTGGCTGACCGGCGTCAACGGCTGGCCGCCGGAGAGCGACATCCTGGAGTACAAGGGCGACGCCCGCAACTGGTTCAACACCTACGACGGCGGCTGGGACAACACCGTCGTCGGCGTCTCCAACCCCGGCGCCTGGCACACCTACCGCGCCTGGATCGCCAAGGTGAGCGCCACCGACGCCGACATCCACTACTACCTCGACGGCACCTGGGTCGGTCAGCACCGCGCCTCGAACTTCGTCGGCGAGCCGATGTGGATCATCATCAACCTGCAGATGGAGGGCTCCTCGGGCTCCCCCGGCCCCTCCGGCGACACCTTCTACCGCGCCCGGAACCTCTACGTCGGCCGGTCGAACAACACCTGATCCCCGCCGCGGCAGGGCAGGGCGCTCGACCGGGGCGGAGCACGTACTGTATGAGCCCCGCCAGCGTTGGAACGGAGCACCCTTCATGCCCCAGGACGTACGCGCCGTCGTCGCGCGCGCCAAGAACGAGCCGGTGCGGATCGAGACCGTCGTCGTGCCCGACCCCGGGCCGGGCGAGGCGGTGGTGGCGGTGCAGGCGTGCGGGGTGTGCCATACCGACCTGCACTACCGGGAGGGCGGCATCAACGACGACTTCCCCTTCCTCCTCGGGCACGAGGCCGCCGGGGTGGTGGAGGCCGTCGGCGACGGTGTCACCGGGGTGGCGCCCGGGGACTTCGTGATCCTCAACTGGCGCGCGGTGTGCGGCCGGTGCCGGGCGTGTGAGCGCGGGCGGCCCTGGTACTGCTTCGACACCCACAACGCGACGCAGAAGATGACCCTCGCCGACGGCACCGAGCTGGCGCCCGCGCTGGGCATCGGCGCATTCGCCGAGAAGACCCTCGTCGCCGCCGGCCAGTGCACGAAGGTCGACCCCGGGGCGTCCCCCGCGGCGGCCGGGCTGCTCGGCTGCGGCGTGATGGCCGGCCTGGGCGCCGCGCTCAACACCGGCGAGGTGGGCCGCGGCGACTCCGTCGCCGTCTTCGGCTGCGGCGGCGTCGGCGGGGCGGCCGTCATGGGGGCGCGGCTGGCCGGCGCGGCGAAGATCATCGCGATCGACGTGGACGAGCGGAAGCTCACCACCGCCACCGGCCTCGGCGCCACCCACACCGTCGACGCCCGCGCGACCGATCCCGTCGCGGCGGTGCGCGAGCTGACCGGCGGCAACGGCGCCGACGTCGTCATCGAGGCGGTCGGCCGCCCCGAGACGTACAAGCAGGCGTTCTACGCCCGCGACCTCGCCGGCACCGTCGTCCTCGTCGGCGTCCCCACCCCCGAGATGCGGCTGGAGCTGCCGCTGCTCGACGTCTTCGGGCGCGGCGGCGCGCTGAAGTCCTCCTGGTACGGCGACTGCCTGCCGTCCCGCGACTTCCCCGTGCTCATCGACCTCTACCGGCAGGGCCGCCTCGACCTCGACGCCTTCGTCTCCGAAACCATCGAACTCGACGGCGTGGAGGCGGCCTTCGCGCGGATGCAGGCGGGCGACGTGCTGCGCTCGGTGGTGGTCCTGTGAGCCGCGTGCGGATCGACCACCTGGTCACCTCGGGCACGTTCTCGCTCGACGGCGGCACGTGGGACGTCGACAACAACGTGTGGATCGTCGGCGACGATACGGAGGCGCTGGTCATCGACGCCGCGCACGACGCCGACGCGATCGCCGCGGCCGTCGGCGACCGCCGCCTGACCGCGATCGTCTGCACGCACGCGCACGACGACCACATCGACGCGGCCCCCGCGCTGGCCGCCGCGTCCGGCGCGCCGGTCCTGCTGCACCCCGACGACCGGGTGCTGTGGGACATGACCCACCCGGACCGCGCCCCCGACGCCGCCCTCGCCGACGGCCAGACGCTGACGGTGGCGGGCACGGACCTGACGGTCCTGCACACGCCGGGGCACGCGCCGGGCGCGGTGTGCCTGTACGCCCCGGGCCTGGGCACCGTGTTCACCGGGGACACCCTCTTCCACGGCGGCCCGGGCGCCACCGGCCGCTCGTACTCCGACCGCCCGACGATCGAAGCCTCGATCCGCGCGCGGTTGCTGACGCTGCCGCCGGAGACGGTGGTACGCACCGGGCACGGCGAGTCGACGACGGTCGCGGCGGAGGCGGCGGGGGCGGAAGGCTGGTGACGGCGAGGGCGACGGGGGCGACGGGGCGCCGTTGACCCGTCCGGGGGCGGGCGGCATGCTCATGGCCGGGACATGCCACCCACTCGTCACTCCATCCCCCACTGGAGGTCTCGCATGCCGTCACGTCCCGAACCCTCCGGCGCCAGCCGCCGCTCCCTGCTCTTCGGCGCCCTCGGCGCGGGCGCGCTCGGCGCCGCGGGCATCGGTGCCGCGGGCGCCGGCGCCGCCCACGCCGGCCCGGGCCGCGCCGCCGGCCGCGCCGCTCTCAATCCGCTCTACCTGGGCACCTACGGCCAGGGCATCATCGCCTGCACGTACGACACCGCCACCGGCGCGCTCACCGAGACCGGCGGCGGCTTCGGCGACGTCACCAACCCCGACTTCCTCGCCCTCTCCCCTGCCGGCGACGTGCTCTACTCCACCGTCGGCGGCGGCCCCGAGGGCGGGGTGCGGGCGTACGCCATCGGCGCGGACGGCGCGCTCAGCGCGCTGGGCGGCGTGCGGTCGACCGGCGGCGCCGGCGTCACGCACGTGTCGGTGCACCCCGGCGGCGGCCATCTGCTCAGTGCCAACTACAACAGCGGCAGCGTCGCCGCGCACGTCATCGAGGCCGACGGCAGCGTCGGCGAGCGCACCGGCTTCGTCCAGCACTCCGGCTCAGGACCCGACCCGGACCGCCAGGAGGGCCCGCACGCCCACCAGATCGTCACCGACCCCGCCGGCGGTTTCGTCTACGCCGTGGACCTGGGCACCGACTCCGTCTACACCTACACGCTCGACACCGGCGGCGCCCTCGCGCCGGTCTCCGAGGTACGGGCCGTGCCCGGCGCCGGACCGCGGCACATGGTGTTCCACCCCGACGGCGGCCACGCCTACGTGGCCAACGAGCTGGACAGCACCGTCACCGCGTACGCCCACGACGCGGCGACCGGTGGGCTGACCCGGCTGGAGAGCTGGTCGACGCTCCCCGGCGGCGTGGACCCCGGGGGCAACTTCCCGGCGGAGATTACGATCTCGGCGGACGGCGCGTACGTGTACCTCTCCAACCGCGGCCACGACAGCGTCGCCCGCTTCGCCGTCGGGGGCGGCGGCGCCACGCTCGCCCTCCAGGACGCCGTGCCGTGCGGCGGCAGCTGGCCGCGGCACATCACGCTGTCGCCCGACGGCGCGCTGCTCTTCTCGGCCAACGAACGGGGCGCCAACATCGGCGTGTTCACCGTGGCCGCGGAGACCGGCGCGCTCACCGCGTCGGGCGAGCCGTTCGCCACGGCGTCGACCGGGTGCGTGCTGCCCACCTGAGCGGCGGCGAGCGCGCGGCCCGGCCCGGAGGCCGCGGGCCGGTCACGTTCGGTCACGACGTGCCGGGCCCGCGGCCCCGCGGGCCCGGCGCGGGGCCCGTGTGTGGCCGGCGCCACGAATCGAAACAGAAACCACACACCGCCTCACACCCCGATCAGGCAGCCTGAGAGGTCAGGCGTGTGCCGTTATGCCGCTTTTCCACTGACGAATCGTCAACCGGGCGCCAAGTCGCCTCCGGCTGGCGGCCAAGTCCCCCGCCCCACACTGTCGCCGCGCAGGTCGAGGGCGCACCCCCGCCCTCCGTAACCGAAGGTGACGCCGGTCTGGGTGGAGGTCGTCATGAGCCGGATCCCGAACCACGAGCGCGGCCTCTATCTGGGTACGGTCCCGGAGCGGGCCGCGCTACGGCACGGCGCCACGCTCCTCACCCTCGACCACGACCTCGACGTCCTGCCCGACGCCGGCCGCCGGCTGACGGTGGCCGAGGTGGCGGCCTACGCGGCGGACCTGGCGAACCGCCTCGCCGCGGCCGGCGTACGGGCCGGGCACCACGTCGCCGTCTGCAAGCGGGCGAACGTCGACGCCTGGCTGCTGGCCACCGCCGCCGCCCGCCTCGGCGCGGTCCCCGTCATGCTCTCCCCCGCCCTCCCCGCCCCCACACTCGCCGCGCTGCTCAAGCGGCTGCCGCGGCCGCACCTCCTCACCGACGGCCCGAAGCTGGACGAGCTGGCGGACCTGCCGCTCGCCGGGCTGACCGCGTCGGTGATCGGGGTGGCGGGCGCGGGCCGCGGGGTGGCGTCGCTGGCGCGGCTCGCCGGGTCGCCGGCGGTGCCGCCGGTGTGCCAGGGCCTCGACGAGCCCGCGTTGATCACGCACACCTCGGGCACCACGGGCGTGCCGAAGCTGGTGGTGCACACCCCGCGCACGATGCGCGCCCGGCTGCGCCCGCAGCGGTTCCTGCTCGGCGCGCTGCGGCGGCGGGAGACGGTCGCGGTCAGCGTGCCGTTCGTGCACTCGCGGCTGTTCGCGGCGATGGCGCTGACGCTGCTGAAGGGCATGCCGACGCTCCTGGTCAACGACCAGGACCCGCGGGCGGTCGCCAGGTTCTTCGTCAAGAACCGCCCCGGGCTCGTCGAGGCCCTGCCCCGCTCGTTCCTCGCCTGGGAGGGACTGGCCGCGGACCCGCGCGCGCCCTTCGCCTCGGTGAAGTACTTCTCCGCCACCTTCGACGCCCTCCACCCCCGCACCGTACGCCGCCTCCTGGGCGCCTCCCGCCGTCGCAACCCGGGGTTCTTCCAGATCTACGGCCAGTCCGAGGCGGGCCCGGCCGCCGGCCGCCCCTACTACCGCCGCCACGCCCGCGCCATGGACGGCCGCTGCGCCGGCTTCCCGCTGCCGGGCGGCGCCCGGGTCCGCGTGGCCTCCCGGGACGGGCGGGCCGTCTCGGCGGCCAACCCGGGCTTCATCGAGGTCCGCTGGGACGGCCTCGCCCAGACGTACCACGGCGAGCGGGACCGTTACGACGAGAACCTCCGCGACGGCTGGTGGCGCACCGGCGACGTCGGCTACCGCACCCGCGCCGGCTGCCTGCACGTGCTGGACCGCGACACCGGCACCGCCCCCGGCGCCGCTCCCGCTCCCGGCGCCGGTTAACCGCCGCCTTACCCCGCGTCTGCGGGAATACGGCGGTATGCGGATACTGGTGGCCGAGGACGAGCGGGTGCTCGCGGACCTGGTGGTCGAGGGGCTGTACGCGGAGGCCATGGCGGTCGACGTCGCCTACGACGGGGCCGGCGCGCTCGAACTCCTCGCGGTCAACGACTACGACGTGCTGGTGCTGGACCGCGACCTGCCGCGCGTGCACGGCGACGACGTCTGCCGGGAGCTGGCCCGGCGGGGGAGCCGGGTCCGCGTCCTCATGCTGACCGCCTCCGGCGCGGTGCACGAACGGGTCACCGGGCTGAACCTGGGGGCCGACGACTACCTGGCCAAGCCCTTCGCCTTCGACGAACTGGTCGCGCGGGTACTGGCGCTCGCCCGGCGGTCCGCCCCGCCGCTGCCGCCGGTGCTGGAGCGCGGCGGCATCACGCTGGACACCGCGCGCCGGGAGGCGTCCCGCGACGGGCGCCACCTGCCCCTGTCCCGCAAGGAGTACGCGGTGCTGGAGGAGCTGATGCGGGCGCGGGGCGCGGTCGTCAGCACCGAGGAGCTGCTGGAACGGGCCTGGGACGAGCACACGGACCCGTTCACCACCGTCGTCAAGGTGACGATGAGCAAGCTCCGGGCCAAGCTCGGCGATCCGCCCGTCATCGTCACGCTGCCGGGCAGCGGGTACCGGCTGTGAGGCCCGTACGGATCGTGCGGCGCGTCACGTCGCTGTGCGGCGGCTCCCTCCGGGCCCGGATGACGCTGCTCTACAGCGGCATGTTCACGCTCATCACCCTGGCGGTACTCATCGCCACGCAGCGCTTCCAGCAGCGCGCCGTCAGCGACAAGGTGAACAACCTCGTCTCGACCGGCCCGGTCGAGGGGATCCCCTGCCGCTTCCGGCCCGGGAAGGCGCCGTGCCCGGCCGTGCCGTACGACCCGTCCCAGGCCGTCCCGCCCGCCCCTCCCGGGTCCGAGCCGTCGGTCTTCGTCCCGGACGGGAAGGAGCAGTTGCAGGAGGAGCTCGCGGACACCCAGCTCGTCGTCGGCCTCGTCGCCATCGGGGCGCTGGTGCTGCTCGCCTTCGCGGTGTGCTGGTGGCTGACCGGGCGCCTCCTGCGTCCGCTGCACCGCGTCACCGCCACCGCCCGCCGCCTGTCGCTGTCCACCCTGCACGAACGCATCGCCCTGGCCGGGCGGGAGGACGAACTCAAGGAACTCGCCGACGCCTTCGACGCCATGCTCGACCGGCTGGACCGCGCCGTGGCGAGCCAGCGGCGCTTCGTCGCCAACGCCTCCCACGAGCTGCGCACGCCCCTCGCCATCCAGCGGACGGCGATCGAGGTCGGCCTGAGGGACCCGGCCCCGGAGCGGGTGCGGCGGATCCGCCACGAGCTCCTCCGCGCCACCGAACGCTCCGAGCGGCTCATCGAGGGCCTGCTCGTACTCGCGCAGGGGGAGCGGGAACTCACCTCCCGGGACCCGGTGGACCTCGCCGCCGCGGTCGACCAGGTCGTCGCCGAGCAGCTCCCCCTGGCCGAGCGCCGCAACATCAGCCTCACGGCCGCCACCCGTCCCGTCGTCGTCCCGGGCGACGAGGTGCTGCTCACCCGTCTCGTCGCCAACCTGGTGCAGAACGCGATCCGGCACAACACCGACGGCGGGCACGTGCTGGTCGACCTGTCACCGGACGGCGGTCTCGTGGTGTGCAACACCGGACCGCCGGTGCCGGACGAGCTGGTCGGGGAGCTGTTCGTGCCGTTCCGGCGGCTGCGCGCGGACCGGACCGGTTCGTCCGAGGGCGCGGGCCTCGGGCTCTCCATCGTCACCGCCATCGCCGACGCCCACGGCGGCGGTGTGCACGCGACGGCCAACCCCGGGGGCGGTCTGTCGGTCCGCGTGTCCCTCCCGGCCGGCGCCCCGGTGCCGTCCGCCTGACGGCCCGCCGCCCCGCCCCGGGGCATACGGACGGGGCGGCGGGCCGGGGAACCCCGGCGGCTCTAGCCGGATTCGCGGCCGTACTTCTTGTTGCACAGGGCGAGCGCCTCGACCAGCTCCTGCTGCGACTTCTCAGCCCCCTCCTCGATGGTGATGTCCACCGTTCCCGGCGGGGGGTCCTCGGCGGCGATCCCCTGCTCGCGCAGGCACTCGGCCTTCTTCAACGCGCGGTCCTGGTCGGCTTCGGTGACGTCCTCGGGGGCGTCCTGGACGGGCGCGTACCTGGCGCAGGCCACCCGCGCGGCCTCCTGTTCGGCGGAGGACTCGCCGGGGGCCTGGACCTCCATCTCGCCCTCCTTCACCTCCCCGGGGGCGGGGAGGTGCATGCCGTGCTTCTCCATGCACGCGGCGAACTTCCGTTGCCGGGGGCCCTCGTCCGCCTGCGCGTTCCCGCCGGCGGCGGGCGGGTCGTCGCCGCAGGCGGTCAGCCCGAACGTGGCGGTGGCCGCGAGTACCACCGCGGCGAGAATCTGTGTCTTCATGCCCGTCAGCGTGGCCTCCGGCGGGTTTCCCCGCGGTGACCACCGGCGCCGGCCGGCCGGGCCGGGGCGGGAGCACCGCGGCGGACATGCGGCCGGGGTGCCTCCGCGTCGGTGCACGCGGAGACACCCCGGGGGCCCGGTCAGGAGGCCCGTAGCGGACGCCCTGTCAGCACACGCCCTGTCAGCGGATGCCCCGTCAGGTCGTGGCGAGGGCTTCCGTGGGCGTGAGACCGGCCGCGCGGCGGGCCGGGTAGACGCCGGCCAGCGCGCCGATGACGACGGCGGCCAGCGCGCCGCCGGCGACGGCGGTGCCGGGCAGGGGGGTGGGCCAGTCGCGGTAGAGGGCGTATCCGGCGCAGGTGCCGAGCCCGACGAGTACTCCGGCGGCCCCGCCCAGCGCCGACAGGGTCACCGACTCGGTGAGGAACTGGAGCCTGATCTGCCCGCGGGTCGCGCCCAGCGAGCGGCGCAGCCCGATCTCCGTCCGCCGCTCCAGCACCGAGATGACCATGATGTTGGCGATGCCGACGCCGCCGGCCAGCAGGGCGATGGCGCCGAGGCCGAAGAACAGCGCGTTGAAGGTGCGTTCCGCGGCGGCCCGGGCCGTGAGCGCGTCCGAGGGGCGGCTGACCGCCACCTCCTCCGGGTGCTCGGGGTTCACGGTGTACCCCAGCACGGCGCGTACGTCGTCCACCGCCGCTTCCGTGGACTTCTGGTAGAGGGTGGTGACGTTCCCGTCGAATCCCATGCGTTGCGCGTACGACCAGCCGACGAGGGCGGAGCGGTCGATCTCGGGCGCGAGGTCGATCTCGTCGAGGACGCCCACGACCAGGAACCACCGCCCGTCGATGTGGACGTGCGCGCCGGCGCGGTCGATGCCGAGCCGCCCGGCGGCGTCGGCCCCCAGCACGACCACCGGGTAGGCGCCGGTGGCGGCGTTGAGGAAGGTCCCGGATCGCAGCGTGCCGCCGAGGGTCCCGAGCAGGTCGGGGCGGCTGGCCTGCACCGCGATGCCGCCGGTGGTGCCGGGGTCGATCTTGTCGGTGCGGCGGGCGGTCGCGTCCTCGACCGTTCCGGTCGCGGACACGCTCGTCACCCCGGGGATACGGGAGACCATGCTCTCCGCGCTCCGGGGCAGCTCCGAGTCCTTGCCCGTCAGCGTGGTGCCGGGCTCGACGGTCAGCAGGTTGGTGCCCAGTTCCTCGATGTCGGCCAGCAGCGCGTCCCGGCTGGCGGTGCTGATGCCCACCAGGGCGACCATGGCGGCGACGCCGATGGCGATGCCGAGCGCGGAGAGCACGGCGCGCAGCGGCCGGCCGCGCAGTCCGGCAACGCCGACCGCGGCCAGGTCGCGGGTGCGCAGCCGGGCGGCTTCGGGCAGGGGTTTCATGACGGAGCCCCCGTATCGGCGTGGATCCGCCCGTCGCGTATCTCCAGGCACCGCGGCAGCGACGCCGCGACCTCAAGGTCATGGGTGATCACCACGACGGCGGTGCCGTCGCGGTTCAGCTCGGCGAGCAGCTCCAGCACTCCCGCTCCCGATGTCGTGTCGAGGTTGCCGGTCGGCTCGTCCGCGAGCACGAGCGGCGGGCTGCCGACGACGGCCCGGGCTATCGCGACGCGCTGCTTCTCGCCTCCCGACAGCTGGTGCGGGCGGTGGGCGAGCCGGTGGCCGAGCCCGACGCGCTCCAGCGCGGCCTTCGCCCGCTCGCGCCGTTCCCGGGGCGGGGTGCCGTGGTAGAGCAGCCCGGTCGCCACGTTGTCCACGGCGGAGAGGTGCGGGGTGAGGAAGAACTGCTGGAAGACGAAGCCGATCCAGTGGGCGCGTACCGCGGCGAGCCGCCGGTCGGGCACCTCGGCCATGTCGTGCCCGTGGAGGAGGACCCGCCCGTCACTGGGGCTGTCCAGGGTCCCCATGAGGTTCAGCAGCGTCGACTTCCCGGATCCGGACGGTCCCAGGATCGCCATCAGCTCCCCCTCGGGTACGGCGAGGGAGACCCGGCGCAGGGCCCGCACGCCACCGGGGTACTCCTTGGTGCAGCCGTCCACCTCGATGACCGCCGGCCGGCCGGCGGCGCCCGTGCGGCGGCTCATGAGCGGGGCACCTGCACCCTCATGCCCGCGGTGAGGTCGCCCTTCACCTCGACCAGGTCGGCTTCGAACACGCCGAGTTCGACGGGCACGGTCCGTACCCTCCCGGCCGCGGTCACGACCTTCACCCGGTAGGCGCCGGTCGCCGACGCCAGCAGCGCGTTCACCGGCACCGCCAGCACGTCCTCGCGCGCGGTGCCGGCGAAGCCGACGGTCGCGGGGGCGCCGTCCAGGTTCCCCGTGCCGCTCTTCTCCGCCAGGGTGATGTGGACGGGGACGGTGGCGTTCCGGGTGCCCACCCCGGTCTGGGACCGGGAGTTGGTGTCCCCGGCGGACGCCACCGTGCCGATCGAGGAGATCCGGCCGGCGGCGCTCTCGCCGCCCGGCAGCTGCACCGTCACCTTCGCGCCCACCTTCGCCAGCGCCAGGTCGGTCACCGGCAGGTCCACGGTGACCCGTTGCCGGGTGCTGCCGCCGGTCAGCACCGCCCCCCGGGCGGGTGCGCCCGGCACGGCGGTGACCTCGCTCACCCGGAACCGCCCGGCCCGTACCACCGCGTCGCCCGGCGCGACCGCGCCGGACTCCGGCGCGCCCAGGTCCTCCTGCCAGTCCTTGACCGCCTCGGCGGTCGCCGCGGTGAACTCCTCGTCGACGCTCAGGTAGCTTCCGTGGCCGAGGGCGCGGAGGTTGCGTTCCAGCTCCAGCACGTCGTGCCCGGCGGGCACCCCCGCCTTCAGCTCCCGCCAGAACGGCGTCGAGCCGTAGAACAGCGGCACCGGGCGGCCGTCCGCGGCGTAGACGGCGTCGCCCCGTTCGATGACGTCGCCGACGTCCGGGAGCCAGGTGATCCGCCCGCCGCCCTCGGCGAGGACCGTGCGGCCGCCCGCGTAGCCCAGCGTGCCGTCCACCTCGGTGGTGCTGACCAGATCGGTGCGGACCACCTTCGCGGTCGGCAGCTTCGCGCCGGACCGGGCCGGGCCGCCGCCGTCCTGCGCCGGGTACAGCGTGCTCGCCGCGCCGACCGCCAGCGCGACCGCCGCGCCGCCCAGCACCCAGACGCCGCGCCGGCGACGGCGGGGCGGCGGCGCCTCGTGCGGCTCGCCGGCGGGCGCGGCTTCCGGCCCTGTCTCCTCCTGCCCGGGCACGTGCTCCCGGGGCGCCTCAGATTCCCGCATGGCCCGGCCTCCGCGTGGTCCGCCCGGCCTCGCCGCGGACC
Source organism: Streptomyces sp. MAR4 CNX-425 (assembly GCF_048656465.1). Lineage (NCBI taxonomy): Bacteria > Bacillati > Actinomycetota > Actinomycetes > Kitasatosporales > Streptomycetaceae > Streptomyces > Streptomyces sp. MAR4 CNX-425. The sequence goes on from NZ_JBMDLF010000001.1 coordinate 1,039,413, forward strand.
GGGCCCGGGCGGCGGAACGCCGCCGGCAAAGCGGTGAAATGTGATGTCGTCTGCATGCCCGTCAGGGTGCGGTGCGGCAGGTTTCCCGGGGGTGAGCGCGTTCTCCGACGCGTACGGGCCCGGGCGGGCCGGCGCCGCCGGCCGGGGCTACGCGGCGTCCGGGGTGAAGCTCTCGCGGAGGTCGCGGAGCACCGCTCCGGAGAACGGGTCGGCGGCGGGGTCGGCCGGGGTGAGAACGGTGACGACGAAGAAGGCGGTGAGCATGAGGCCGACGGATTCGACGGATTCGGCGACGGCCGCCGGTACGGCGGAGACGCCGGTGACCGCGGCGGCCGTCAGGGGGCGGGGGTGGCGCGAGTAGAAGAGCGCGAAGGGGCCCTCGCCGGTGGCGTCGAGCGCGTATCCCTCGTCCTCCCAGTGCTGTTCCATCGCGGCGTCGCGGGCGAAGCCGAGGATGTTCGCGTCGGACGAGTCCGCCGCCTCCGGCAGCCGCCAGTTTCCCAGATCCGCGCCGACCAGTCGTTCTCCGTTCAGGAACAGCCGCGGCCAGTGACGCGCCCGGCGCACCAGAAACCTCCGCGCGACCCCGGGGAAGGCGAGGTCCGCGACGAAGTCGGTCGGGTATCCGGTGGGCTCCACGCGTCGCAATTTCCCGTCTGGAAGGGTGTGTTCACCAGCGTACGCGGGTTCGCGGCCCGTTCCGCCCGCCGCCGGGAACGGCCCCTGGCGCAAGCGGTCAACACCCGCCACCCGCGCCGCCGATAGCCGCGGCCCGTGGCAACTTTATGCCCCGCCACGGGACTCCGGGCGGGTGGTATACATCATTTTTAAGGTTCTGCCCGACTCTTCGCGGCAAAACGGAGCCCGTGTATCGGCACGCCTCCCGCGCAGCCTCATTTCAGCCGTCTGCGCACCTCAAGCGATGTTCTCAAGAAAGGCACGACTCCTATGACGACGTTCGGGGATTCATCGGTCTCAGGCTTCTCACCGCGGCGCAGGTCGTTACTGCTCGGCGGAATCGGCGGTGCCGCCACGGCGGCGCTGGGCGCCCTGGGGCACAGCGGGACGGCCGCCGCCGACGAATCCGGCCGCTCGGCGGCGGAGTCGGTCGCGGACTTCGATCTGGACACCGGCAACTTCATCCGGGACGTGATCTCCCGGTTCCAGCCGAGTCATCCGCTGTACGAGGACATCGCCGCCCCCATGGATGTGACCATCGTGCAGCGGTACATCCACCTCTCGATGGTCTCGTGGTTCGACGCGCTGGCGCCCTACCACCCGACCGCCGTCGGCGTGTACTCCCGGCTCGGCCGCCGCCCCTCCAGCGAGTCCGCCACCAACAGGAACAAGAACATCGCCGCCCTGCACGCCAATTACCACGTGACCAAGGCCATGGAGCCGGCGTGGGAGCCGCTCTTCCGGGAGCTGCTGACCGCGGTGGGGCTGGACCCCGACGACATGTCGGAGGACCGGACCAGTCCGGTCGGCATCGGCAACCTGGCCGGCAAGGCCGTCGCCGCGGCGACCGAGCGGGACGGCATGAACCAGCTCGGCGACGAGGGCCGCAGGTACCACCGCCAGCCCTACGCGGACTACACCGGCTACCGGCCCGTGAACACCGCCTACGAGCTGACCCACCCCTCGCGCTGGCAGCCGAAGCTGGGATCCCACCAGCGCCGCCTCGGCCCCGGCCGGGGCGACAAGGGCATCTTCACCGTCCAGCAGTTCGTCACCCCGCAGATGCGGCTGACCCGGGCCCACACGTTCGACGGCCCCGGCCGGTTCGGGCTCGCTCCGCCCACCCACACCGACCACACCCGGCGGCGCGCGTACCGGCACGCGGTGGACGAGGTCCTCGACGCGTCGGCCACCCTCACCGACGAGCGCAAGCTCAAGAACGAGTTCTTCGACAACAAGCTGCTGGGCGTCGGCCTGGCGGGGCAGGTCGCGGCTGACGCCCGCGGCCTGGACCTGGACGGCTGGGTCCACATGCTGTTCGCGATGTCGGTGTCGATCTACGACGCGCTGATCGCCGTCTGGCACTACAAGGCGAAGTACGACTCGGTGCGGCCGTTCAGCGCGATCCGGCACGTGTACGGCGACCGCCCGGTGACCGCCTGGGGCGGCCCCGGGGTGGGGACCGTCGACGACCTGCCCGCCGACGAGTGGACCAGCTACCTGAACGTGGCGGACCACCCCGAGTACCCGTCCGCGTCGGCGTCGATCTGTTCCGCCGAGGCGCAGGCGGCGCGGCGCTTCTTCGACGACGACACCCTCGACTGGACGCAGCCCATCCCCGCCGGCTCGTCGCTGGTGGAGCCGGGGGCGACGCCCGGCAGGGACCTCTCATTCCACTGGGCCACCTGGACCGACTTCGTCCACGACTGCGCCACCAGCCGGCTGTGGGGCGGCGTGCACTTCGCGAAGACGTCCGAGAGGTCGGTCCCCTTCGGCGAGCAGTTCGGCGACCTGGCCTACGAGTACATGCGGCGGCACGTCGACGGCGACGTCGGCGACTGACCCGCCGGTCCCGTAGCGCGGCCTCCCGGCCTCCCTGGCCCTCCGGGCTCCCCCGGTGCGACGGGGAGCGCCGCCGCTCTCCGGCACGGCGGCCGTACGGGCTGCGATCCTTCGACCCGGCGATCCGCGTCGGGCGGCGGATCGCGGCCCCGCCGGTGCCGCGGCGCCGTCGCGCGCCCGCGACCGGGGCGGGCGCACGCGCACCGGACCGGCAGGCGGTCCTCGCGACCCCTGGGGGAGGGTGCTGGGTGGGGCGGGTGGGACTCGAACCCACGGCCGACGGATTATGAGTCCGTTGCTCTAACCGGCTGAGCTACCGCCCCGTACGGCGCGTCACGCACAGATGTGCGCGCCGTCTGCCGCAGCATAGCCGCTCATACGATCTGTCGCCCGGAGACCCCTGCGCCGGGGCGGACCGGCCGCTGCGCACGCCCGGAAGGACGCGCGGAAGACCGCTTCCGGTTCCGGGGCGGCGGGCGCCGGCGGGCCGTACGGCGCAGAAAGGGGCGAAGGCCCCGGTCGGGGCCTTCGCGTACCTGCTCCCCCGACTGGACTCGAACCAGTAACCTGCCGGTTAACAGCCGGCTGCTCTGCCGATTGAGCTACGGAGGACTGCTCCGCACGGAGGCCCTTCCGGCTCCCGGGGGGCGCTCCTGTGCTGCTCGCCATACATTAGCGCATGGCTGGGTCCGCTCCGAAATCGGTATTCACACCTCCCCCACCCCGGGTAGCCGTACCGGTGGCGGCAGGGCGGGACAGCCCAGTCGAGCTAGGCCGAGGGAAGGTGGAGACCATGCGGTACCGGGTCAGCTTCATCGCGGGGATCGCCGTCGGGTACGTCCTGGGCAGCCGGGCCGGACGCGAGCGCTACGAGCAGCTGCGAAAGGCGGCACAGCAGTTCAGCGAGTCCCCGGCGGTGCGCAACGCGGCCGAGGCCGCGGCGCTGACCAGCCGGGACGCCGTGACCAAGGCGGCGAACACGATCTCCACGAAGTTCGCGGACGTCGTGCCCGAGAACGTCGCCGCGCGCGTGCACCTCCGGCACGGCAACGGGCACGCGGGCAGCGTCCGCGGCGGACGCGAGGAGTCCGACGACTGGGGTACGACGAACACCTGACCCCGGCGCGCCCCACGGCCGAGCACCGGTTCGACCGCCCCCGGCCGGAAGCGGCCGGATCATGACGGTCCCGCGGCCGAAACCGCGCCGGTGCCCGGCCGGGTCCCCCGATAGGGCATCATCTGCGGCATGGGGATAGTCGCCGGTCTGGACAGCTCGCCCGAAGGCACCAACATCGTCGTCTGCGACGCCGACACCGGCGCGGTACTCAAGCAGGGCTACGCCCCGCACCCCGAGTCCGCCGGGGAGGCGGCGGCCGCGTACGAGGCCGACCCGCAGACGTGGCTCCTCTCGCTCGGCGAGGCCGCCGACGGCGGCCTCCTCGAAGGCGTGCAGGCCATCGGGGTCGCGGCGCAGCAGCACGCCGTCATCCCGCTGGACGGCGCGGGCACGCCCGTACGGCCCGCGCTCACCGGCAACGACAAGCGGGCCCAGGGCGCCGCCGCCGACCTCGTCGACCAGCTCGGCGGCCGGGCGGCCTGGGCCGGGGCCGTCGGCACCGTGCCCGACGCCAAGCTTCCCGTCACCAAGCTGCGCCGCTTCGCCGCCGACGAGCCCGACCACGCCAAGCGCACCACGCAGCTCATGACCCCCCACGACTGGCTGGTCTGGCAGCTCCTCGGCAAGCCGCACCGCCGCACCACCGACCGCGGCTCCGCCTCCACCACCGGCTACTGGTCCGCGCACGCCGGCGACTGGCGCCGCGACCTCGTCGAGCTGGCCCTCGGCCACGAGGCCGGGCTGCCGGAGGTGCTGGGCCCCGCCGAGGCGGCCGGCCGCACCCCCGAGGGGCTGCTGATCTCCGCCGGCACCGGCGAGACCATGGCCGCCGTCTTCGGCCTCGGCGTGGGCGCCGGCGACGCGGTCGTCACCCTCGGCGCCTCCGGCGCGGTCTACGCCGTCCACGACGCGGCGCTGCCCGACACCGGCGGCACCATCACCGCCCTGGCCGACGCCACCGGCAAGCACCTGCCGGTCGTCCACACCCTCAACGCCGTACGCGCCCTGCGCGGCGCCGCCGAGCTGCTGGGCCTGGCGCCGACCGACCTGGAGCGGCTCTCCGAGCTGGCCCTGACCTCCACGCCCGGCGCCCACGGCCTCGTACTCCTCCCCTACCTCGACGGCGAACGCACCCCGAGCCTCCCCCAGGCCGCCGGTTCCCTGCACGGCCTGCGCCGCGAGAGCATGCGCCCCGAACACCTGGCGCGGGCCGCCTTCGAGGGCATGCTGTGCGGCCTCGCGGATGCGCTGGAGGTGCTGCGCGCCCGGGGCGTCGCCGTACGCCGCGTGTTCCTCCTCGGCGCCGCGGCCGCCCTCCCGGCGGTCCAGGCGCTGGCCCCGGCCGTCTTCCAGGCGCAGGTGGTCGTCCCGGCCTCCGCGGACTACGCGGCCCTGGGCGCCGCCCGGCAGGCGGCGTGGGCGCTGGGCGTCGCCGAGGGGCGGCTGAGCGCGGAGGCGCCGCCGGCGTGGGAGACGGGGCCGCACGAGACGTTCGAGGCGGCGGAGGAGCAGGCGCTGGGGCAGGCGGTGCGGCAGCAGTACGCGGCGGTACGGGAGTCGGTGTACCCGGAGGCGGTGTCGTCGGGGGCGGGCGCGGCCGGTACGGGTGCGCCGGCGGCAGGGGCGGCGGCCGGCGGGCCGGGGCCCGGGCAGGAGGAGCGGGAGCGGGGGCCCGCGCAGGAAGTCTCGCAGGACTGAACCGAACGGCGCCGCGGCGCGTGGACCGGCGGGGTGGGCCATGCGGGCGGCATCGGGCCCGCCCCTCCCCGGGGGCGACGACGTACTCCTAGCTCACCCCGGTGCCGCAGTCGGTGCGGATATGCGGGCTGGCGGCCCAGGATTCGCCGACCGTCACGGAGTCCACCTCGACCCTCACCGCAAGGCGGTAGTTGTAGGTGCCCGTCCTGCCCTGCGGACACGGCTCCGTGCGGGCGGGCCCCTGCTGGCTCCGCGCCCTGGTCCACGACGTGTACCGCGGGTCGCCGTAGTCGCGCCAGCCCGACCAGCTGTCGCGCTCAAGTACGGAGACCTGCCTCATCCGGCCCGGCAGATCGCCGTGGCACTCGGTGGCGAACCCCTCGCCGCCGATCTCGGCACGGGGCTCGGCGCCGCCCACGACGATCTCCCCCTCGACCGCGATCGGCTCGACGGTCGTGGCGCACCACCAGCCGCTGACCGGTTCGATCCGCACCGTCTCGCACTCCGTGACGGCGGCCGGCTCCCGGTAGTCGACGGTGCGCACGGCATCGGGGTCCTGGGGAGCCGCGTCGACGTCGCCCACGGTCATGACCACCGAGCCGTCCTCGAACTCCTCGGCGCGGTAGGTGACCCGGGTGAGGTGCGGCGGCTCGGGAGTGTGCCCCGGACTCCACGAGGCGCACGGCGTCGGGGACTCGGGCAGCACCGAGCCGCCCGGCTCGCGGACTTCTTCACAACCCCCGGCTCCCAGCACGACCGCCGTCACCACGACCGGTACTAAGCATCCACGTCGCCGCACCGTCGCCCCCCGTCATCCCCGTTGCCGCGGGTCCGCTGCCCGGACCCGGGAGGGCGTCACCGTAACAGCTCACGGTCTCCGTGCCACGACCAAGGCCCCGCTCAGCGCACGGCCGGGGCGGGGGCGGCGCAGATCGCCCGGAGGGGGGTTTCGTCGGGGGCGCCGGGGTGGAAGGCGATCGGCGGGCCCGGGGTCCAGGCGCCCGCCTCGTACCGCACCGTCCGCAGCGCGAGCGCGTGCTCGCCGCCCTCGCGGGCGACGAAGACCTGGTTGTAGCCGTTGCGCTCGTCCGACTCGCGGCTCCCCAGCGCCGGCGCGCCCGCGATGCGCGTGGTCCAGGGGCGGGCGGTGCCCAGCAGCCGTTCGGCGGCGGTGAAGCCCAGGTGGGTGTGGCCGTGCAGGACCAGGGAGGTGGCGGCGTCCGCCAGCGTCCACTTCGCCTGGCCCGCGTTGACCACCCCCGAGTACGGGGCGATCTCCACCGCCGGGACCGGCGACAGCGGGTGGTGCAGGGCCGCCAGGGTGACGTAGCCCGGTTCGCGGGTGAGCCGGTCGAGGACGCCGCGGGCGAGGACCCCGGGGTCGTGGCGCTCGAAATCGAGGACGAGGCGGCGTACGGCCTCGTCGTCCGCCGCGTCCGCCGCCGCCACGTACTCCTCGCGGAACCGCGCCAGCCGCTCCCGGTCCCGGTCGTGCGCCGGTTCGCCGCCGGACTCCGCGGTGCCCAGCAGCGCCACGCGCAGGCCCGCGTCCGGGTAGGTGACGTAGAGCCGGCGGGCGGCGGGGTCGGGCTCGTGCAGGTCGGGGTGCGGGTAGCCGGCGAAGACGTCGGCGAACCAGCGGTGCCGCGCCTGCGGGTCCGCGTCCAGGCACAGCTCCCACGACACGTCGTGGTTGCCGCCGGTCAGCAGCACCCGCGGGTCGCCGGGGCGCAGGTCGGGGTGGTCGGCGAGGTGGGTCTCCAGGGCGCGCAGCCAGCCGAGGGCCGTCTCGCCGTCCGCGTCGACGGGCCGGTTCACGAGGTCGCCGGTGGCGATGACCAGGTGCGGCGCCCGGCCCTGGCCGGCGAGTTGACGGACGTGTTCGAGGTACGCGTCGAGCGGCGACCCCGCGCCCGCCAGCTCCGCGAGCCGCTGCCCGGCCTGCGAGGTGTCCTTGGCGTCGACGTTCGCGCGCAGCCCGCCGCCGTGGTGGAGGTCGGTGATGTGGTGGATGCGCAGCACGTCGGGGAGGTGCCGGACGAGCACGGGGTCGTCCGCGGGCGGCGTGTGCGCGTCCCGTACGGCGACGTCCACGCCCGCGTCCCGCCACCGCCGCGCGCGCAGCGCGGCGCGGTGCGGGGCGGCGAGGCCGTCGTGGAACCACTGCGGCACGTACTGGTGCCGTCCGCACGCCTCCTCGTACGCGGCCGTGGCCAGCCGCGCCGCGTCGGTGCGGAGCGCGGGGTGCTCCTCGGCGGTCTGGAGGGCGAGTTCGAGGAGGAACGGCGTGTGCAGCCAGGCCGGTTCGGCGGCGCGCAGCAGGTCCACGACGCCGGGGGCCCAGTCGGGGGCGCGGGCGGCCATGCGCGCGCACTCGCCGGCGCCGAGCGGCGGCGGGCGCAGCACGTCCTTCGGGGCGTCGGCGCCGAGGTGCGGGGCGAGGAGCAACTGCTCGGCGGGGGTGGCGAGGACGACGGGCACGGCGCCGGCGTCGCGCACCTGCGCCAGGCCGGCGGCGAGGGCGGCGGGGTCGACGCCGCCGCGGGCGGCAGGGCCGGTGGGGCCGGTGGCGGCCGGGTCGTGGGCGGGCGCGCGGGCGGTACGGTCGCCGTCCCGCGCCAGCGCCGGCTCGTCGACCAGCACCACGCACCCCTCCGGCACCCCCGGCGCCTGCTTGCCGCCGCGCAGGCACAGCAGCCCCCGGCGCCGTACCGCCTCGGGCCCCGACCGCAGGTCGACCCGGCGCGACGGCCGGTCGTCGCCCCGGGCCCGTTCGACCGCGTGCGCCAGCCACGTCTTGCCCGCCCGGCGGGGCAGCTCCACCAGCCAGGCGGCGGAGTTGGGCAGCTGTCCCTCGACCAGGGGGCGCGCCCAGCCGGGCACGTGGTCGCCGGGGAACCGGACGTCCAGCTCCCGCTGGTAGGCCCGGCTCGGCCGGTAGAGGCTCATGGGGCCGACTCCTCATCGGTTCGGGGGCCCGCGGCCCGGGTGTGTGACGACTCGTCCCGCAGCGACACCTGGCTCAGCGCGATCCAGTCGAAGAACGGCCGGTCCGCCAGCCACTCGTCCCCCGGCCGCAGCAGCCCCACGTCCCGCAGCTCCATCCGCTGCGCCGGCGCCGGCTCCGGCGGCGGCTCGCCGGGCACCTGGAGCAGCGCGGCGCGGCCCGCGGGGCCGATCTCCGCCCAGCGGGACTGGAACTGCTCGCCGCGGCCGATCAGCAGCTCCTGGCGGCGCAGCTCTTCGAGCGCCGCCCCGCTGGTGAGCGGGTCGCGGTCGTCGGCCTGCACGGCCCGTACGACCGCGTCGCCCATCACCTGAAGGTAGAACGGCCAGGTGCCGACCAGCGCGAGGATCCGCGTGCCCGCGCGGCCGGGTTCGATGTCGACGCCGAGGTTCGCGGCGGTGCCGGTGAGGAACGCCAGGGCGTGCGGCTCGCCGAGGGGGCCGAGGATGCGTTTGTCGACGTCGTTGCCGAAGCTGGAGCCGGGGGCGGTGAGCGCGGAGCGTACGACGGTGTGCCAGTCCTTCTCGGTGCCGGTGTAGACGAGCCAGGCGCCGGCCTGGCCGAGGTCGCGGAGCCAGGAGACGGCGGCGGGGTGGTACTCGGCGAGCCGCCCGACCTCGTCGAGCAGGAACGCCTCCCGGTCGGCGCGCGCCGCGGGCTCGCCCGCCCGGGTGAGGAGGGCGTCGGCGGGGCTCGCGGCGCCCCGTACGGCGGGGTCGAGGAGGGCGGCCAGCTCGTCCGGGCTGTCGACGGGACTGGCGCGGTGCGGCACGGTGAGCTTGCGCACCCGCCGCGCGCCGTCCGCGACGAGCCGCCGCTCCAGCTCGCCGAGCACCCATGTCTTGCCGGCCCGGCGGGGGCCGAGGAGGGCGACGGAGGTGCCGGTGGCGTACCGGTCGCGCAGCCACGCGAGTTCCGCGTCGCGGCCGACGGGGCGGCCGGTACCGCCGCCGACGTGGAAGCGGTCGGCGGCGAGGTCGAGGGCGTCGACGCGGAACGGCCGACGCGTGCGCGGCACGTCGGCGTCCCGCTCGCGCGCGGCGGCGCCGATGCGGGCAAGGGCCTCGGCCTGGCCGCGGGCGGTGGGGTCGCCGGGCAGGAGGGCGATCTGCAAGACGACGCGGACCCTGCCCTGCGCGGACAGGGCCCGGCCGGGGGGCAGGTAGTCCGGTACGCGGCGGGGGTTGATGCCCGCCGCCCCGTAGTCGTGGCGGTCGCCGAGCGGCAGCACGAGCGTGGCCGCGGCCATCTTCCTGATCCGCGCGGACAGCACCGCCCGGCCGCCCGCGACGACCGGATGGACCCCGACCCGCGGCCCCTCCCGGCAGAGCCGGGTGAAGTCCTCGACGGGCTTGCCGTGCTCCACGTCCTCCAACGCGTCCAGGAAGCCCTCGTAGCCGTCCAGGAGCACGAGCAGGTACGGCAGCCGCCGGTGCGTCGCCACCGCCTGCCGCTGCGCGACGACGTCGGGGAACGCCTCGGCCGCGAGCTGCGACTCCCGGGCGCGCACGGTGGTGGTGAGCCGGTCCAGCAGGCGCGTGAGCCGGTCGGGTTCGTTGCGGGAGACGACGGCGCCGCAGTGCGGCAGCTCGGTGAGTGCCTGCAGCGCGCCGGCGCCGCAGTCGATGCCGTAGAGGTGCACATCAACGGTGCTGTGCCGGCGTGCGACGGCGCCGGCCACGGTGCGCAGGAACTGCGAGCGCCCGCTACCCGGGCCGCCCACGACGAACAGCGGCGCGTTGTCGGACAGGTCGAGCAGCGTGCGCTCCTGCCGCTGGGCGCCGGGGACGTCCGCCAGACCGATCGGCACGGGGGCCAGGTCGGGCCACTCCTCGGGGGGCGCGTCCGGCGAGGGACGGCCCGCGGACAGCGCGTCCAGGTCGATCTCCTCGCGGAGCGGAGGCGGCAGCAGCGGCGTGGGCCCGGGGACGCCTGCCGTGCGGGCGGCGCCGCGGACGGCGTCGACGAGGACGGCCAGATCCGTCCGCCCGGTCGGGTCCGGCTCCACGCGCAGCGAGCCGCCGCCGTCCTCGTCGCCGGCCCCGTCGGCGCCGCGCACCCGCACGAGGGGCCCGGCGCCGGGCCCGGCCGCCGAGAGCACGCCGACGCGCGCGGTGCGCAGCCGCACGAGCGTCTCGGCGCCGGTGCGCACGTACGCGAGCCCGGGCTCGGAGGCGCTGAGCCAGGCCGCGTCCGGCGCGTCGATCACGTCGGCGCTGTCGCTCTCGCCCGCGACGCGCAGTGCGATACGGAGGTTGGTGGTGGCCCGGACCTGGGCGGTCGCCACGGCGGCGGGCCGCTGGGTGGCGAGCACGAGGTGGACGCCGAGGGAGCGGCCGCGCCGCGCGATGTCGAGCAGGCCGCGGACGAAGTCGGGCAGTTCGCTGAGGAGCGCGGCGGCCTCGTCCACGACGAGCACCAGCCGGGGCAGCGGATCCGGGGCGCGCGCGTCCCCGGCGGCGTAGCGGTCGGTGTACTCACCGATGTCCCGCATTTCTGTCGTCATCAACAGTTCCTCGCGCCGGCGCAGCTCGGCGGCGAGGCCGGCGAGGGTGCGTTCGACGAGATAGCCGTCGAGGTCGGCGAGCACGTCCACGGTGTGCGGCAGCAGGGCGCACTCGCCGAACGCGGTGCCGCCCTTGTAGTCCACCAGCAGGAACGACAGGGCGTCGGGTGGGTGGGAGACGGCCATGGAGGAGATCCAGGTGCGCAGGAACTCGGTCTTGCCGGAGCCGGTCGTGCCCGCGACGAGGGCGTGCGGGCCGTCGCGTACGAGGTCGATGGAGACGGGCTCGCCCCGGGACTTCCCCACGCGCGCGGAGAGCCCGCGGGGGCGGAGACCGCGGGAGGCGCGGAGGCTGTACGTCCGGGGGTCGGGGAGCTCGATCAGGTCGAGCAGGCCGGGGCTGTCGGGCTCGGCAACGGAGGCGGGGTCGCGGAGGGGGGCGAGGATGCGGCCGACGCGGTCGGACCAGGCGGGGTCGGCTCTGTCCGCGACCCAGGCGTCGGGCGTCCTCCAGTTCGGCAGGTCGCGTGCGTCGAACACGCGGCGGCAGGCGGCCGGCAGCAGCCTGGGGTGGTCGTCCAGGCAGATAGTGAGCACCCCGTGGTCCGGACCGGTGCTGAGCAGCTCCGGCACGCCCGGGAGCTGTCCCACCTGCCGGGCACCGTCCAGCATCAGCACCGCCGTAGCGGGCCGCGGGCCGTCGTCGAGCCGGTCATCCAGCCGGCGCAGCAGGTCGGCCACCTGGCCGGCGTGCGTCCGCGCGTCGCGGCTGACTCTGGGGCCGGCCGCCGTGCGCGGGAGCCAGCGCAGGAAGGCCCAGGCGTCGTCGTCCTCTCCGCCGCCGAGGGTCAGGACGCGCAGGTCCACGTCGGCCGGGCTGTGCAGGGTCGCGATCTGGGCGGCCGCCCAGGCGGCGATCCGGTGCCGGCCGTCGTCCGCGGCAATGCCGATCACGCCGAGGCGGCGCAGATCCGCACCGACCGGCTCCCCGACCGGGTCGAACCCGACCAGGTCGTCGCTGTGATGGCCCCGGGACCAGCGGTAATGGCCCAGGTACAGGCGGAGGAAGTCGTCGTCGGACGGCCTGCGGCGCCACAGTTCCCACATCGCCCTTCGGGGGTCCGGCATCAGCTTGCCGGGCTCCGTGGGTGGGACGGCCAGCAGCGGCGGGTCGCCCGGTTGCCGTCCGCCCGGCAGTAACCGCCGCCAGCTGCCCCGCGGGCGCCGCTGCGCGGCCGACGCCCCCGGGGAGCGCGACAGCAGCAGCGTGCCGCCCTCCCCCGGCTCGGCGAGGCCCAGGCGGAGGAGCGCGCGGTGGACGGCGTCCGGAGAGGCGACGACGGGGCCCGGGGAGGCGGCGTTCGGCTTCGCCGGGGGCCGGCCGAGCCAGATGCGGCTGCCGGGGCGCACCGGGACCTCGGACAAGGGCACGTCGAGCGGCAGCTCGGTGCCGTCGGCCAGATGGACCGGCCGGGAGAACAGAGCCGGGTCCACCCAGTTCACCAGTGCGGCAACGACCTCCCGCACCGGCGCGCTGTCCGGCGCCTCCAGCACCACGTCGCGCTCCGCGCCGTCCGGCAGGACGACGGTCAGCATCCGCTCCGCGGCCACCCCCGCCTCACGCCCCCGCGCCCGTGCCGCCCGGTGGCGGGCCCGCGTGCTCCTGGAGCTGCTGCGCCGTCGCGCGGAACTCCGTCAGCCACTCCGCCGTCTCCGCCTCGACCTGCCGGCGTACGGCCTCCACCAGCGATGTCAGCAGCGCCAGCCGGCGTTCCAGCGCCGCCGGTTCGAGGTCACCGTCTCCCTCGGCGGTGCGCAGCTGCTCCGCCGCCCACGCCATCCGGAAGTCGTTCAGCTCCGCGCGCAGCGCGTTCGCCGCCGTGATGTCGCGCATCCACCCCGACGACAGCCCGAAGAAGTGGTCGAACCCCTTGCACCCCGCGGCCAGCGCCAGCAGCACGTACCCCCACCCCTGCGGCGGGCCGCCGGAGACGACGCTCGCCAGCGGGATCAGCGTGCCGCCCACCGCCAGCAGGATCGTCAGCGCGCTGATGACGCGTGAGCCGCGGCGTTTGAGGCGCTTGTCGTGCAGGTACCACTCGATCGCGTCCTCGGCCTCGCGTTCGGCCCAGGTCCGCAGCTCGCGCAGGACCTCCCGGGGCCCGCCCGCGCCCGGCTCCAGCGCGGCGCCGGGGAAGGGGCGGCCGCGCAGGTCGCGGTGTCTGCCGCGGCCGAAGCGGACGCTCGGCGCGGGCGCCGGTTCCGGTGCCGTGCCCGTCCGCGTCTCCCCACCCGGCATCAACCGCCTCCGCGTTCGCCCCAGTCCGGCTCCTTGAGGCTATCGGACGGGGGCGGGCCGCCACCCGGGTCCGTACGGGCTAAGTGCCCTGCGCCGACCACCAGACCGTCGTGTCTCCCGGCAGTTCGACCGCGCCGTCGACGGGCTCCCCCGCCGCGGCCTCCGTGCTCGCCAGCAGCACCCGCCCGCCGGGCACCTCGACGCGGACCGCCGCGCCCGTGGTGTTCGCCGCGCAGACGAACCCGGTGCCGTCGGCGGCCGTCCGCCGGAACAGCAGCACCCCCTCCGGCGCGGCCAGCCACTCCACCCCGTCCCCGGCGCCCAGCGCCGGGTGTTCGCGGCGTAGCGCCAGCGCCGTGCGGTACAGCTCCAGCGTCGAGCCCGGGTCGCCGCTCTGCGCCTCGACGCTCAGCTCGCCCCAGCCCGCCGGCTGCGGCAGCCAGCTGCCGCCCGGGCCGAAGCCGTACGAGCTTCCCGCCACCGTCCACGGGATCGGCACCCGGCAGCCGTCGCGGAACCCGTCCTGCCCCGCGCCCCGCGCGAACGCCGGGTCCTGCCGCACCTCGTCGGGCAGGTCGGTGACGTCCGGCAGGCCCAGTTCCTCGCCCTGGTAGAGGTACGCGGAGCCGGGCAGGGCGAGCATCAGGAGCGTCGCGGCGCGGGCGCGGCGCAGGCCGAGGGCCGGGTCGCCGGGGGTGCGCAGCTGGGTGCCCAGGCCCGCCGGGTTGGCGAAGCGGGTGGTGTGGCGGGTGACGTCGTGGTTGGACAGCACCCAGGTGGCGGGGGCGCCGACCGGGCGCATGGCGGCCAGCGAGGCGTCGATGACGGGGCGCAGCTCGGCGGCGTCCCAGTAGGTGCCGAGGTACTGGAAGTTGAACGCCTGGTGCAGCTCGTCGGGGCGTACGTAGTTGGCGGTGCGCTCGACGGTCGGCGTCCACGCCTCGGCGACGGCGATGCGCCGGCCGGGGTACTCCTCCAGGACGCGGCGCCAGCTGCGGTAGATGTCGTGCACGCCGTCCTGGTCGAAGAAGGGCATGGCGGAGTTGCCCAGCAGCCGCAGCTGGTCGTCGCCGCCGACGTCCGGCAGCCCGGCGGCCTTGACCAGGCCGTGCGCGACGTCGACGCGGAAGCCGTCCACGCCCATGTCGAGCCAGAAGCGCAGGATGGAGCGGAACTCGTCGGCGACCGCGGGGTGGTCCCAGTTGAAGTCGGGCTGTTCGGGGGCGAAGAGGTGCAGGTACCACTCGCCGTCGGGGCAGCGGGTCCAGGCGGGGCCGCCGAAGATGGACTCCCAGTCGTTGGGCGGCAGCGCGCCGTCCGGGCCCTTGCCCGGGCGGAAGTGGTAGCGGGCGCGCAGCGGGGAGCCGGGGCCGTCGGCGAGGGCGCGGCGGAACCACTCGTGCCGGTCGGAGGAGTGGTTGGGCACGACGTCGACGATGATCCGCAGGCCAAGCTCGTGGGCGTCGCGGATGAGGGCGTCGGCGTCGTGGAGGGTGCCGTAGACGGGGTCGATGGCGCGGTAGTCGGCGACGTCGTAGCCGCCGTCGGCCTGCGGGGAGGCGTAGAAGGGGCTGAGCCAGACCGCGTCGACGCCGAGCTGCGCGAGGTACGGCAGCCGGGCGCGGACGCCGGGCAGGTCGCCGGTGCCGTCGCCGTCGCCGTCGGCGAAGCTGCGCGGATAGACCTGGTAGATCACCGCGTCGCGCCACCAGTCGAGGGCGTCGGCGGAGTCGGCGGCCGTACGGGCGGCAAGGTGCTGGGTCATGTCTTCCCCGGGTGGTGAGGTGGGCGGGCGGCCGCGCGGGCCGCGTCCAGTGGCTTGCGGGTGGGGGGTCGCGGGAGGCGGGCTACGACTTGGCGGCGCCGGCCGTCAGGCCGGTCACCAGATGGCGCTGGACGAGGTAGAAGAACCCGGCCGCGGGGATCCCGATGAGCACGCCGGTGGCGGCCATCAGGTTCCACTGCTGGTCGTGCTCGCTGACGAAGGTCGCCAGGCCGATCGGCAGGGTGTACTTGTCGGAGCTGAGCATGAACACCGACGCGAAGGCGAACTCCGCCCACGCGGTGATGAAGGTGTAGAACGCCGCGACCGCCATCCCGGGCCGGGCCAGCGGCAGCACCAGCCGCCAGAAGGTGCCGAAGGGCGTGAGCCCGTCGACCCGGCCGGCCTCGTCGATCTCGTGCGGGATGGTGTCGAAGTAGCCCTTGAGCAGCCAGGCGCAGTACGGCACGGCCTGGGTGAGGTTGACGGCGATCAGCGCCCAGTACGTGTCCAGCAGGTCGAGCCCGGCGAGGATGTTGTACAGCGGCACGATCAGGATCGCGAACGGGAACATCTGCGTGACCAGGAACGTCCACATCAGCTGCCGGTGGCCGGGGAAGCGCATGCGCGAGACGGCGTAGGCGGAGCTGGCGGAGACGAAGACGCCGATGAGGCAGGTGCCGAGGCTGACGATCAGCGAGTTGCCGACCCAGCGGAGGAAGTCGGTGTCGGACAGCACGGTGGTGTAGTTCGACAGGCTGATCTTCCCGGCGATCTCGCCGGCGTGCAGGAAGTCGGTCTTGTCGGGGCCGAGGGAGATCCAGGCGAGCCAGGCGACCGGGAAGAGCGCGACGAAGCTCGCCAGCAGCAGGGTGCCGTGCAGCGCGACGGACGCGGCCGTGCTGCGCTCGCCGCGGCGGCGCGGGCGCGGGCGGGCACCGGCGGGGCGCGCGGCGGCGAGGCGGGAGGCGGCCGGGCGGGAGGTGGTTGCGGGGCTCATCGGAGGGCCGCCTCCTCGTTGCGGTTCAGCCAGCGCCGGTAGACCGACACCAGCACGACGAGCATGGACAGGATGATCACGCCGTAGGCGGCGGAGCCGGCGTAGTCCCGCGGCGTCTGGCCGAAGCCGAGCCGGTACGCCCAGGTGACCAGGATCTCGGTGTCCGGGGCGGTGGAGCCGAAGAGCAGGAAGATGACGATGAACTGGTTGAACGTCCAGATGATGCCCAGCATGATCACCGTGCTGCTCACCGCGCGCAGCCCGGGCAGGGTCACGTACCGGAACCGCTGCCAGGGTGTGGCGCCGTCCGTCTCGGCGGCCTCGTACAGCTCGTTCGGGATCGACTGCAGCCCGCCGAGCAGCGAGACCATCATGAACGGCACCCCGCACCAGGTGTTGACGACGATCGCCGCGGTCCGCTGCCAGAACGGCTCGCTGAGCCAGGCCGGTTCGGGCAGGCCGACGGAGGCGAACGCGGAGTTCAGGACGCCTCCGTCGGCGAGGATCATCCGCCAGGAGAAGACGGTGACGAACGTCGGCACCGCCCAGGGCAGGATCAGCGCCAGCCGGTAGAGGGTGCGCCCGCGCATCCTGCGGTTGAGCAGCACGGCGAGGCCCAGGCCGATGCCGTAGTGCAGGGTGACGCAGGCCGCGGTCCAGAACAGCGTCCAGACGAACTGCTGCCAGAAGGTGTCGGCGGCGCTGCCGGTGAGGATCTCGACGTAGTGGTCGAGGCCGACGAACGAGAAGCTGTCCGGGATCTCGTTGACGCCGATGGTGCGGCCGACGTTGTCGCTGGTGGCGTCGGTCAGCGACAGGTAGATGCCGCGGCCCAGCGGGTACGCCACGAGCACGGCCAGGACGGCGGCCACGGGGGCCACCATGGCGTAGGCGTACCAGTGGCGGCTGTACGACCTCTTCAGGCTGCTGATCACTTCGGTGCCCTTCCGGCGCAGCGGTCTCGTCTCTACGCGAAGTCGGGGACCAGCTCGGCGAACTTCCCGGCGGTGTCGTCGAGTCCGTCCGCGACGGACGTGTCGCCCTGGAGGATCGCGGTGAGGTTCTGCGCGAAGTCGTCGCCGAGCAGGGTGCTGTACTCGGGCAGCGACGGGCGCGGCTGGGCGGTGTCGGCGAGGACCTGCTGGTAGTCGGCGATGCCGGGGGCGGCCGTGACCTCGTCGGTGTAGGCGGAGGCGCGGGTGGGCAGGGTGCCGTTCGCCCGCGCGATCTTCGACTGGGTCCGCGCGGAGGTCATCCAGCCGACGAACTCCTTCGCGGCCTCCTGGTGCGCCTCGTCGGAGCCGTTGTAGACGGAGAGGTTGTGGCCGCCGGTGGGGGCGCCGGCCTCGCCGGTGGAGCCGGCCGGGACGGGGGCGATGCCGAGGTTGGACTTGTGCGTGAAGGCGGAGCCGGCGTAGATGTTCGTCAGCTCCCAGGGACCCTGGATGATCATGGCGACCTTGCCGTTGACGAACGCGTCCTGCATGTGGGCGTACGCGTCGGCGGTGACGTCCAGGTCCGCGGTGCCGGGGGCGTCGACGATCTCCTTCAGCTTCTCCACCCCGGTGACGGCCGCGGGCGAGTCGACGGTGATCTTCCCGGCCTCGGCGTCGACCATGTCGGTGCCCTCGCCGAAGAGGAACGGCAGCGTGTAGTACGGGTCGCTGTTGACCCAGAAGCCGTCGGCGCCGGCCTTGTCCTCGACGTCGGCGGCGATGTCCATCAGCTCGTCCCAGTCGGCGGGCGGGGCGTCGTGGCCGGCCTTCTTCAGCAGGTCCTTGTTCCACAGCAGCGCGAGGGTGTCGGTGACGATCGGGGCGCCGTAGGTGGCGCCCTCGTACTGCGCCTGCTTCAGCAGCGACGGCGTGAAGTCCTCCGGCTTCGGCAGGGCGGCCGTGCCGTCGAGCTGGGCGAGGAACTGCGACTTGGCCCAGGAGGCGGTCCAGCCGACCTCGGTGCGGATGACGTCGGGGGCGCCCTTGGTGCCGGCGGCCGTGGTGAACTTGTTCTGGGCCTGGTCGAAGGGGACGTTGACGTACTCGACGTCGATGTCCGGGTGCGCCTTCTCGAACTCCTTGATCAGCGCCTTGTACGTGGGCGCCTCGTTGGTCGCGTTGGAGGTGTCCCACCAGGTGATCTTCACCGGACCGCCGGCGCTCCCGCCGTCGCCGTCGTCACCGCAGGCCGTCGCCACCAGCGCAAGTGATGCGGCCAGGGCGGTGGCGGCTATGCCACGTCGCATAGTGAACTCTCCTTCAGCAGGGAACCGCGACCGCACAGCGCGGCGCCGGACGCCGAGGAAGCTAACAGGATTGACAGGCGACCGAAAGGTCTTGCAAAGAATTTCTGCAAGGAGTTACGGTCGCCTCCGAGAACCAGGGAGGCACGACGTGCGCCAGGAACAGTCAGGTCCCGCGACCGCGCGGCTCGCCGACATCGCGGCCCAGGCCGGGGTGAGCGAGGCCACGGTCAGCCGGGTGCTGAACGGCAGGCCGGGCGTGGCGGACACCACCCGGCAGGCCGTGCTGGCCGCGCTCGACGTGCTCGGCTACGAGCGGCCGGTGAAGCTCCGCCGGCGCAGCGCGGGCCTGATCGGGCTGCTCATCCCCGAGCTGGACAACCCGATCTTCCCCGGCTTCGCCCAGGTCATCGGCCAGGCCCTGACCCGGCAGGGCTACACCCCGGTGCTGGCCGCGCAGACGCCCGGCGGCTCGACCGAGGACGAGCTGACCGAGATGCTCGTGGAGCGCGGCGTGGACGGCATCGTCTTCGTCTCCGGGCTGCACGCCGACACGACGGCCGACATGGAGCGCTACACCCGACTGCGCGGCAAGGGCGTGCCGTTCGTGATGATCAACGGCTACTCGGAGAAGTTCCAGGGCACGTTCATCTCCCCCGACGACCGGGACGCGATGCGGCTGTCGGTGACCCACCTGACCTCCCTGGGCCACCGCCGCATCGGGCTCGCGCTCGGACCCGGCCGCTTCGTGCCCGTCCAGCGGAAGGTCGAGGGGTTCCTCGACTCGATGCGCGAACTGCTCGACGTACCCGAGGCGGACGCCCGGGCGGACATCGAGCACTCGCTGTACTCGCTGGAGGGCGGCCAGGCCGCCGCCGCGGCGCTGCTGGACCGCGGCTGTACGGCGATCGTGTGCGCCAGCGACATGATGGCGCTGGGCGCGATCCGCGCGGCGCGGCAGCGGGGGCTCCCGGTGCCGCGGCAGGTGTCGGTGGTGGGCTACGACGACTCGCCGCTGATCGCCTTCACCGACCCGCCGCTGACCACGGTCCGGCAGCCGGTGCGGGCGATGGGGCAGGCCGCCGTGCGGGCGCTGCTGGAGGAGATCGGCGGCACGCCGGCGCCGCACAGCGAGTTCGTCTTCCACCCCGAGCTGGTGGTGCGCGGGTCGACGGCCTCGGCGCCCGGGTGAAGGCTCCGCCGGGGCCGGGGCGCGGAAAGACGCCTGCAAAATCTTTCAACACGGTCCCGGCGGCGGTGACTTCACGGCCGC
The DNA here is from genome assembly GCF_048656465.1 of Streptomyces sp. MAR4 CNX-425. Lineage (NCBI taxonomy): Bacteria > Bacillati > Actinomycetota > Actinomycetes > Kitasatosporales > Streptomycetaceae > Streptomyces > Streptomyces sp. MAR4 CNX-425. Next base: position 1,058,834 of record NZ_JBMDLF010000001.1, read on the forward strand.
CGGTACGGGGATCAGTCCAGGTAGCCGCGCAGCTGGTCCGCGAAGGCGTGGTCCCGCAGCTTGTTGAGCGTCTTGGACTCGATCTGCCGGATCCGCTCGCGCGTCACGCCGAAGATGCGGCCTATCTCCTCCAGCGTCCGCGGCCGGCCGTCGATCAGCCCGTAACGCAGCTGCACGACCTTGCGCTCCCGCTCGCCGAGCGTCGACAGCACCGCCTCCAGATGCTCCCGCAGCAGCAGGAACGCCGCCGACTCCACCGGCGACGCGGCGTCGCCGTCCTCGATGAGGTCGCCGAGCGCGACGTCGTCCTCCTCGCCGACGGGCGCGTGCAGCGACACCGGCTCCTGCGCCAGCCGCAGCACCTCGCTCACCCGCTCCTCGGGCAGCCCGAGGTGGGTGGCGACCTCCTCGGGCGTCGGCTCGTAGCCGCGCTCCTGGAGCATGCGGCGCTGGACGCGGACGACGCGGTTGATCAGCTCGACCACGTGCACCGGCACCCGGATGGTGCGGGCCTGGTCGGCGAGGGCGCGGGACATCGCCTGGCGGATCCACCAGGTCGCGTACGTGGAGAACTTGTAGCCGCGGGCGTAGTCGAACTTCTCCACCGCGCGGATCAGGCCGAGGTTGCCCTCCTGGACGAGGTCGAGCATCGTCAGCCCGCGGCCCACGTACCGCTTGGCGACGGAGACGACGAGGCGCAGGTTCGCCTCGATCAGCCGGCGCTTGGCCATGCGGCCGAGCACCACGAGCCTGTCGAGGTCCAGCGCGAGCTGCGAGACCAGGTCCGGCTCGGCGGCCAGCTTCTCCTCGGCGAACAGCCCCGCCTCGACGCGCCGGGCCAGCTCCACCTCCTCGGCGGCGCTGAGCAGCGGGATCCGGCCGATCTCGCGCAGGTACTGGCGGAACAGGTCGGACGAGGGCCCGCCGCGCTCGGGCCGCACGGCGGACGCCGGCGGCGGAGGCGGCGCGGGCGCCTCGGCGGCCGCCTCTGCGGCGACCCCGGGCCCGGGCTCGTCGAGCCCCGCCGGAGCCCCGTTCGGCAGGGTCAGGACGTCCGGCGCGCCGTCGCGCGCGGGTCGTACGGAAGTGTTGAGGGTCTGGGTCTGCACGGGGGCGACCTCCAGGGTGGTCACTGCCGGTTCGGGGACGTGGGGCAGCGGAACGGCTGCGGCGAACTCGCCGCCTTCCGTCCCGATCGTGGATAGCGGATCCCTGGCGGGTTGTCGCCCCTTCCGGGAGACACCGCCACGCTCCGAGGACTCAGGCACCGACCCCAGTGTGGGGTACGACACACGCCGCGCAGTAGGGGCGTGCGGCCACATTTTGTGCCCGTGCCGTGACCGGATGGTTACGCAACGGACGAATGCGCACGCTCAGGGCAGCACGGGACCAGGTGCCGCCGGACGTTCGGCGTCAACCCGCCCGAGGCGTCCGCGTCAGAGCGCCGCCGCGCCGCGGGCGCGGAGGGAGTCGCGGTACTGCTGGAGCGTCCACAGCTCCCGCTGGGCCGCCTCGAACTGCTCCGGGGGGCCCTGGGCGCCGAGGCGGTGGACGGTGCTGCGGACGTCGTCGATGCGGCGGTCCACCGCCGCCAGGCGGACACCGGCGAGCTGTTCGCCCGCGTAGATCGCGTCGGGTTCGCGGCGGGTGCGGACGGGTTCGACGGCCAGCTCCGTGATCAGGGAGCGGACGCCGTCGTCGGGGGCGGCGTCGCGGACGCGGGCCAGGTAGGCGGCGCCGTCGCCGGCGTCGGTGACGCCGCCGGCGGTGTCGATGGCGGCGCGGACCGTGGCGTACGGGGCGGCGGTGAACTCGTCGGCGAGGTAGGCGTCGAAGGCGGGGGCGACCAGCTTGGGGTGCTGGAGCGCGAGCTTCAGCAGCTCGCGCTCGCGGTGCAGGGCCGGGGTGCGCATGTACAGCGCGGGGCCGGCGGAGGCGGCGGGGCCGGGGGGCGCGCCCGCGGTACGTCCCGGGCCCGGGGGCCGGCCGGGCGCCGGGCCGCCGGGCTGCGCCTGTCCCGGCCCCGGGCCCTGGCGACCCCCACGGCCGCGGCCCGGGCCGCCCTGGGACGCGTACCGCGCGAGCTGCCGCACCCGGTTGATCACGAACCGCTCGTCCAGGATCCCCAGCATCCCGCCCAGCCGCACCGCGTAGTCGTGCTGGATCGACACGTCCTTGATCCGCGCCACCACCGGCGCCGCCTGCTCCAGCGCCGCCGAACGGCCCTCCGCCGTGTCCAGGTTGTGCTGGGTGACGAACGAGCGGATCGCGAACTCGAACAGCGGCGACCGGTCCTCGATCAGCCGCTGCACCGCCTCGTCGCCCTGCGCCAGCCGCAGGTCGCACGGGTCCATGCCGCCCGGGCTGATCGCGATCGACGTACGGGCGGCGAACTTCTGGTCGTCCTCGAACGCGCGCAGCGCCGCCTTCTGCCCGGCCGCGTCCCCGTCGAACGTGAACACGACCTCCGAGCGCGAGTTGTCCGTGAGCACCCGCCGGAGGATCTTCACGTGCTCGCCGCCGAACGCCGTGCCGCACGTCGCGATGGCCGTCGTCACCCCGGACAGGTGGCAGGCCATCACGTCCGTGTACCCCTCGACGACGACCGCCCGGCCCTGCTTGCCGATGTCCCGCTTGGCCTGGTCGATCCCGTACAGCACCTGGGACTTGCGGTAGATCGGCGTCTCCGGCGTGTTCAGGTACTTCGGCCCGTTGTCGTCCTCGCGGAGCCGCCGGGCGCCGAAGCCGACGACCTCCCCGGTGATGTCCCGGATGGGCCACATCAGCCGCCCCCGGAACCGGTCGATGGGCCCGCGGCGGCCGTCCTGCGACAGCCCGGAGAGCGTCAGCTCCTTGTCCGTGAACCCCCGGCCGCGCAGGAACCGCGTCAGGTGGTCCCAGCCCGCCGGCGCGTACCCCACACCGAAGCGCTCCGCCGCCGCCTGGTCGAACCCCCGCTCCGTCAGGAACCCGCGCCCGGTCTCCGCCTCCGGGGACGCCAGCTGCTCGGCGTAGAACTGCGCGGCGACCTTGTGCGCCTCCAGCAGCCGGGTGCGCTCGCCCTGCTGGCGGCCGGGGGTGTAGCCGCCCTCCTCGTACCGCAGGGTGATGCCGCCCTGGGCGGCGAGGCGCTCGATGGTCTCCGAGAAGGACAGGTGCTCGACCTTCATGACGAAGTCGACCGTGTCCCCGCCCTCCTGGCAGCCGAAGCAGTGGTAGAGACCCTTTGCCGGGCTGACGTGGAAGGAAGGGGACTTCTCGTCGTGAAAGGGACAGAGGCCCTTGAGGTTTCCGCCGCCGCCGGGGCGGAGTTGCAGGTATTCCGAGACGACGGCGTCGATCGGAACCGCGTTCCTGACCGCCTTCACGTCGTCATCGTTGATCCTGCCTGCCACGAGTGCAGTCTACGGCCGGGCGCCGACAGCCGGAGCCGCCGGGCGCGCAGGGTCAGCCGCGCGGCACCGCTTCCGTGGTCATCACGACGTGCGGGCCCACGCCCTCGATGACGAACTCCGCGCCCCGGACCTCGAAGCCGCGCTTCAGGTAGAAGCCGCTGGCGGAGGTACGGGCGTTGCACCAGACCAGCCGCGCGCCGCGGGCGGCCGACTCGGCGAGCCCGGCGTCGAGGACGGCGACGCCGTAGCCCCGGCCGCGGACGGCGGGGGCGCTGGCCATGCCGCGGAAGCGGTAGGCGGGGGTGTCGTCGCCGGGGAGGGGCTCGGGGCAGAAGGAGACGCAGGCGGCGAGGGCACCCCGCGGGTCGTACGCCGCGAGGTGGAAGGCGCCCGGCGCGGTGTCCTCCGCGAACTCCGCCTCGGCGGGCGGGCGGCCGGGGAGCAGCACGGAGTGGCGCAGTCCGAAGATCTCGGCGACGTCGACCTGGGCGGTGCGGATCGGCATGGGCCGAGGATATGCCGGGGCGGGCGGGCCGGTGCCGGGCGGGGGCGTGGATGGCGGGGTCGCGGCGGCCGGGGTGCGCGGGGACGGCGCGTCCGCGTGCGGGGGCGGCCTCGCCCGTACGGTGGCGCGCCGCGGGCCCGCGACCGGCTCCTGCCCGGTCGCGGACCCGCGCGGCGCCGTCCCGCGCCCTACGCGCTCAGGTCCCCCAGCGGCACCGCCGGGTCGCCCAGCCGCTCCGGGTCCACGCGCGCGCCCGAGCGGATCAGGTTCTGGATGTCCCCGGTGACGTCCCACACGTTCATGTTCATCCCCGCCAGCACCCGGCCCTCCTTCAGCCAGAACGCGACGAACTCCCGCCGCCCGACGTCGCCGCGCGCGACGACCTGGTCGTACGACCCGGGCGGCGCGTGTCCCGAGTACTCCAGGCCCATGTCGTACTGGTCGGAGAAGAAGTACGGCACGCGGTCGTACGTCACGTCCTGCCCGAGCATCGCGCGGGCCGCGGCGGGGCCGCCGTTGAGCGCGTTCGCCCAGTGCTCCACCCGCAGCGGGCCGCCGCCCGCGGCAGGGGAGACGGCGGCGGGGTACGTGACGGCGGCGACGTCGCCGGCGGCGTAGACGGCCGGGTCGGAGGTGCGCAGGGAGGAGTCGGTGGCGATGCCGCCGCCCTGCTCGCGCGGCACCACGTCGAGCCCGGCGGCCTCGGCGAGCGCGGTGCGCGGGGCGGCGCCGATGGCGGCGAGCACGTCGTGCGCCGGGTGCTCCTCGCCGTCGTCGGTGAGCGCGGCCAGCACCATGCCGTCCCGGCCGGTGATCTCCGTCAGCCGGGCGCCGAAGTGGAACCGTACGCCGTGTTCGCTGTGCAGGTCGACGAAGACCTGGCCGATCTCCGGGCCGACGACCGCGTGCAGCGGCGTGGGCTCCGGCTCGACGACCGTGACCTCCGCCCCGTACGAGCGCGCCGCCGCGGCCACCTCCAGGCCGATCCAGCCGGCGCCGGCGATGACGAGGTGCCCGTTGTCGCGGCCGAGGGCGGCGAGGACGCCGCGCAGCAGCTCGGCGTGGGCGAGGCGGCGGAGGTGGTGGACGCCGCCGAGGTCGGTGCCGGGGATGTCGAGCCGGCGCGGCTCGGCGCCGGTGGCGAGGAGCAGCTTGTCGTAGTGCACCCGGGTGCCGTCGCCGAGGGTCACGGTCTTCGCGGCCCGGTCCAGCGCGGTGACGGTCTGGCCGAGGTGCAGCTCGACCTCGGCCTCCGCGTACCAGCCGGACGGCTGGGCGAAGACGCTGTCGCGCTCCTCCTTGCCGAGGAGGTATCCCTTGGAGAGCGGCGGTCGCTCGTACGGGTGGTCGCGCTCGTCGCCGATGAGGATGACCCGCCCGCTGAATCCCTCCGATCGCAGCGTCTCTGCTGCTTTCGCGCCGGCCAGTCCTCCTCCGACGATGACGAACGTCTCATGTGCGTCGACCACTTCACGCCCTCCTCTGGCTCCCTGGCCCCGACCATCCATTTTGCCGTGTCCCCGGCCGCGTTGCCGCCACCGCGAGCCTCCCGCACGGAACGGGGGCGCGGAAGGGGGAGGCACGCCAGGGCTGGGTGGGCGGAACGGGTGGCGGACGCGACGGGCGGGGCGGACGGCGGTCCGGGCGCGGCGCGGGCGCGGGTCCGGCGGGTAGCCGACGCGGGGCCGGGTGGGGGGCAAACGTGCTGGTGGGGGCGGTGAGGGGCGGGTGCCGGGACGGCACCTTACCCCGGTACGCGGCCGGGGGCGCTCCCGGGTCCGCGCCCGCCCCCGCGGCCACCGGCGCGCCGGTGGCCGGATCTCGCCGTTCACTCCGTCGGGGGTGCGTGTCCGCGCGGTTCACCCCGCCGGGCGGGCGCGGCTCGGGCCGGTTCACCCGCCGGGCGCGCCGGGTCCCGCCGCTCACCCCGCCGCCCGCGCCGCCGGCCGCCCGGCAGCCCCGTCAGCCGCCCGGCAGCCGCCGTCAGCCGCCGTCAGCCGCCGTCGGCCGCGGTCAGCCGCGCGTGCAGCCGCCGCGCCGCCGCGTCCGTCAGCGCCGCGATCTGGTCCACCACCGCCCGCAGCCGCCCCGCGTCGTCCGCCGCCTCGCCGTACAGCGCGCGGAACTGCGGGTCCAGACCCGCCGGCGCGCCCGCCGTCAGCGCCTCCGCCAGCTCCGCCAGCACCACCCGCTGGTCCGCCCGCAGCCGCGCCTGGTCCGGCCGCTGCATCACGAACCGGTCCGCGACCGCCTTCAGCACCGCGCACTCCAGCCGCGCCGCCCGTGGCACGATCAGCTCGGCGGCGTAGCGGGACAGCGGGCCCGTGCCGTACGCGGCGCGCGTGGCGCCCTCGGCGGCGAGGCAGAAGCGGCCGATGAGCTGGCTGGTGGCGTCCTTGAGGCGGGCCTGCGCGGCGGCGGTGCCGTCGTAGCCGTGCGGCCACCACTCCTGGGCCAGCAGCCGGTCGAGCGCCTCGGCCAGCTCGACGGCCGGGGTGCCCGGGGCGTAGCGGCCGGCGGCGACGGCGAAGACCTCGGCGCGCTCCGGCCCGGCGAGCAGCATCGCGGGGTCGAGGTGCCCGGCGTGCAGGCCGTCCTCGACGTCGTGCACGGAGTACGCCACGTCGTCGGACCAGTCCATGACCTGCGCCTCGAAGCAGGTGCGCGGCCCCGGCACGCCGTCCCGCAGCCAGCCGAAGACCGGCAGGTCGTCGGGGTAGACGCCGAACTTGGCCGCGTCCGGCCCGGCCGGGTGGGCGCCGCGCGGCCAGGGGTACTTGGTGGCGGCGTCCAGGGCCGCCCGGGTGAGGTTGAGCCCGACGGGCCGGCCGTCGCCGGTGAAGCGCTTGGGCTCCAGCCGGGTGAGCAGCCGCAGCGACTGCGCGTTGCCCTCGAAGCCGCCGCAGCCCGCGGCCAGCTCGTCGAGGACCTGCTCGCCGTTGTGCCCGAACGGCGGGTGGCCGAGGTCGTGCGCGAGGCACGCGGTCTCGACGAGGTCGGCGTCGCAGCCGAGGGCGGCGCCCAGCTCGCGGCCGACCTGGGCGCACTCCAGCGAGTGGGTGAGGCGGGTGCGGGGCGTGGCGTCGGCGAACGTCACGGCCTGCGCGTCGCTGACGCCGGGGGTGACGACCTGGGTCTTGCCGGCGAGCCGGCGCAGGGCGGCGGAGTGCAGCACGCGGGCGCGGTCGCGCTGGAAGGCGGTGCGGCCGGGGCGCTTGTCGGGCTCGGGGGCCCAGCGTTCGAGGTCGGCGTCGGTGTACCCCATGGGTCGAACGGTAGCCCGGGCCCGGCGCGGGGGCGGTGCCCCGGTTCGTACCCCCCGGTGCTCCTCCCCCTACGCCCCGACCTCCGCGATCCGCGCCGGGTACGCCGGCACCGCCACCTCGTCGTCGTCCAGGCAGCGCCCGTTCCCCAGGTCGAAGCGCTGCTTCAGCAGCGGCGACGCCACGAACGGCCGCCCGCCCGCGGAGCCCAGCAGCCCTCGCGACAGCACGTACGCGCCGGTGAACGGGTCGCGGTTGCCGATCGCGTACGCCTCGCCGGTGCGGCCGAGGAAGAGCGCCACCTGCGTGCCGTCCGGGAGCAGCGCCGCGACGCCGCGGCCGTGGGTGAGCAGGCCGAGGTCGCACACCGGGTGCCAGCCGCCGGCCGCCGTGCGGATCTCGACCCGCCGCACGGTCCGCGCGGGGGCGTGGGTCATGGTCATGGTCGTCACGCGGATGCTCCTTCCAGCGTCCCGCGCACCGGGATGGCGGGGCCTGACAGCAGGGTGAGGTCGGGCTTGACCTGGTCACGCTCGGGGACGAACCGCACGGAGGGGTCCGGCACGCCCGGCGCGTTGACGAACGAGACGAAGCGCGCCAGCCGCTCCGGGTCGGCCAGGGTGGCGGCCCACTCGTCGCGGTAGTGCGCGACGTGCGCGGCCATCAGCTCCTCCAGCTCCGCCCCGATGCCGAGCGAGTCGGCGACCACGACGTCCCGCAGGTGGTCCAGGCCGCCCTCCAGCCGCTCCAGCCACACCGAGGTGCGCTCCAGCCGGTCGGCGGTGCGGATGTAGAACATCAGGAACCGGTCGATGAGCCGGATCAGCTCCTCGTCGGAGAGGTCCTGGGCGAGCAGGTCGGCGTGGCGCGGGGTGGCGCCGCCGTTGCCGCACACGTACAGGTTCCAGCCGTTGGCGGTGGCGATGACGCCGAAGTCCTTGCCCTGCGCCTCGGCGCACTCGCGGGAGCAGCCGGAGACGGCGGCCTTGAGCTTGTGCGGGGAGCGCAGCCCGCGGTAGCGCAGCTCCAGGTCGATGGCCATGCGGACGCTGTCCTGCACGCCGTAGCGGCACCAGGTGGACCCCACGCAGGACTTCACGGTGCGCAGCGCCTTGCCGTACGCGTGCCCGGACTCGAACCCGGCGTCGACCAGGCGCGCCCAGATGGCCGGGAGCTGGTCCACGCGGGCGCCGAAGAGGTCGATGCGCTGGCCGCCGGTGATCTTCGTGTAGAGCCCGAACTCGCGCGCCACCTCGCCGAGCACGATCAGCTTCTCGGGGGTGATCTCGCCGCCGGGCACGCGCGGGACGACGGAGTACGAACCGTTGCGCTGGAGGTTGGCGAGGAAGTGGTCGTTGGTGTCCTGAAGCGCGCCCTGCTCGCCGTCGAGGACGTAGCCGTCGGCGCCGATGACCGGCGCGAGCGAGGCGAAGATCGAGGCGACGGCCGGCTTGCAGACCTCGCAGCCGTCGCCGCTGCGGGCCTCCGCGCGGCCGTGCTCGTCGAGGAGGCGGACGTACGAGCTGATGCGCTTGACGCGGACGATCTCGTACAGCTCGGTCCTGGTGTGGGCGAAGCAGCCGCACAGGCCCTTGTCGACGGCGACGCCGCGGGCCGCCAGCTCGTCGTTGACGAGCGCGGCGAGCACCTTCTCGCAGGAGCCGCAGCCGGAGCCCGCGCGGGTGCACTTCCCGACCTCGCGGACGGTGGTGCAGTCGTGGTCGGCGACGGCGCCGCGGATGGCGGCCTTGGTGACGTTGTGGCAGTTGCAGACGACGGCGTCGTCGGGGAGCGCGGACGGCCCCAGGGCGGCGGGCGCGCCGGCGCCGGGGGGCAGCACCAGCTGCTCGGGCGGGACGGGCGGCACGCTGCCGGTGAGCGGGCGGAGCATGCCGTACGCGTCGGTGTCGCCGACGAGGACGCCGCCGAGGAGGGTGCCGTCGCGGTCGACGACGAGCTTCTTGTAGAGGCCGGCGCGGGAGTCGGAGTAGACGACGTCGAGGCAGTCGTCGGCGGCGCCGAGGGCGTCGCCGAAGGAGGCGACGCCGACGCCGAGGAGCTTGAGCTTGGTGGAGGTGTCGGCGCCGGTGAAGGTCCGGCCCGCCGCGGCTTCGGCCCCGGCGGCGGCTTCGGTGGCGGCTTCGACGGCTTCGGCGTCGGTTTCGGCCGCCGCCGGCCCGGCCGCGATCGCGGCGGCGGCGGTCTCCGCCATCTCGTACCCGGGCGCCACCAGCCCGTACACCCGGCCGTCGGCGGCCTGCGCGCACTCCCCGATCGCGAAGACCGCGGGGTCGGAGGTCCGGCACCGCTCGTCGACGGCGACACCACCGCGCTCCCCGACGTCCAGGCCCGCCTCGCGGGCGAGTTGGTCCCGGGGGCGTACCCCGGCGGAGAACACGACGAGGTCCGCGTCCACGGCCGAGCCGTCCGACAGCTCCATCGCCGTCACGGCGCCCGCCGCGTCGGTGCGGATCTCCTTGCCCGCGACGCCGGTGTGCACGTCGAGCCCCATGTCGCCGATGGTGCGGCGCAGCGCGGCGCCGCCGCCCTCGTCGACCTGCACGGGCATGAGCCGCGGCGCGAACTCCACGATGTGCGTCCGCAGCCCGAGCCCCTGCAACGCCCCGGCCGCCTCCAGGCCCAGCAGCCCGCCGCCGACGACGACGCCGGCGGTGGCGCCCTGCGCGTACGCCTCGATGGCCAGCAGGTCGTCGACGGTGCGGTAGACGAAGCAGCCGCGGGCGTCCTTGCCGGGCACGGGCGGGACGAAGGGGTACGAGCCGGTGGCGAGCACGAGCACGTCGTACGCGACGGTGCGGCCGGCGGCGGAGGTGACGGTGCGCGCCGCGCGGTCGACGGCGACGGCGGGGTCGCCGACGTGCAGCTCGATGCCGTGCTCGGCCATGAAGCCGTCGGGGGTGACGGACAGGTCGTCGGGGGTGGTGCCGGAGAAGTAGGAGGTGAGGTGCATGCGGTCGTAGGCGGGGCGGGGCTCCTCGCAGAAGACGACGACGCGGTCGGCGCCAGTGACGCCGTGCTCGGCGAGGGCTTCGAGGAAGCGCTGGCCGACCATGCCGTGGCCGACGAGCACGATCGTGCGGGGCGGGCGGGTGGTGGTGGTCGCCATCGTCAGGAGCCTCCGAGGTGGTCGGTGAGCAGGTGGTGCAGCGGGGCACCGGCGGGCAGCGGCTCGTCGCCCTCCCAGGCGCGGGCGAGGTCGCCGACCGCGCCGAGGTCGCCGAGGAGGATGCCGCCGACGAGGCGGTCGGCGCGGACGACGACCTTGCGGTAGACGCGGCGGGTGGCGTCGGCGAGGTGGACGACGTCGTCGCCGGGAGCGGGCTCGGTCTCGCCGAAGGCGGCGAGGTCGAGGGAGCCGTCGGCGGCGGGGAGGGTGAGGCGGGTCAGCGCGCGGGTGCCGGCGTAGCGGTGCGTACGGCCGGACCCGTCGCCGCCGGCGCCGGTGAGGACCCGGGCGAGGAGGTCGGCCTGTTCGAGCGCGGGGGTGGCGAGGCCGTAGAGGATCCCGGCGTGCTCGGCGCAGTCGCCGATGGCGTGGACGGCGGGGTCGGAGGTGCGGAGTTCGTCGTCGACGACGACGCCCTTGGCGACGTCGAGCCCGGCGGCCCGGGCGAGCCCGACGCGGGGGCGGACGCCGCAGGCGAGGACGACGACCTGGGCGTCGAGGACGTAGCCGTCGGCGAGTTCGACACCGGAGACGGCGCGGAGGGCGGTACCCGGGGCGGCGGTAAGGGCGGGGCCGCGGCCGTCCGTGGGCGCGGCGGAGCCGCCGACGTCCGCGGGACCGTCGCCGTACGCGGGACCGTCCGCGGGCGCGGAGCCGTCGGCGTACGCGGAGCCGTCGGCGGGCGGGGAACCCTCGGCGCTACTGGCGAAGCCGTCCCCGCCCCCATCCGCGCCGCCGTCCGCGCCCGCGGCGGAGCCGGCGCCGCGGGCGCGGCGGGCCACGGCCCGTGCCGCCGGGGCCGGGCCCGCCGCCGGCGGCCCCGGACGCACGTCCGGCACCCGGCGCCGGGTCCGCACGCCCCGTACCCGGCACTCCGTGTGCACCTCCACCCCCAGCTCCTCCAGGTGCGCCCGCAGCAGCCGCGCCGCGGCCGGGTCGAGCTGCCGCTCCATCAGCCGCTCCCCCTGCTGCGCCAGCACCACCCGCGCCCCGCGGCGCGCCAGCGCCCGCGCCGCCGAGACGCCGAGCAGCCCGCCGCCGACGACGACCGCCGCCGCGCCGGGCGTGGTCGCCGCGGCGAGGGCGAGGCAGTCGTCCATGGTGCGGAAGGCGTGCGCTCCCGTCGGCAGCGCACCGCCGCCGGCGCCCCCCGTGTCGTCCGCGCCGTCGAACAGCCCGCGCAGCGGCGGCAGCACCGGCCCGGAGCCGGTGGCGAGCACCAGCACGTCGTACGGCACGGCCCGCCCGTCGTCGCACTGCACGAGCCGCGCGGCGCGGTCGAGCCGCACCGCGCGCACCCCCCGCAGCGTGCGCACGCCCGGGCCCGCCGGCAGGTCGGGAAGGCGGATCACCCCGGGCTCGTACCGCCCGGCGAGGACCTCGGCGAGCAGCACCCGGTTGTACGCGGCGTGCGGCTCCTCCCCCACGAGCGTCACCCGCGCCCCGGCGGGCGCGAGCTGCCGCGCGAGCCGCGTACCGGCCATGCCGCCGCCCACGACCACGACGCGCCGCCCCTCGACGGAGGCCGCGACGGCCGCGGGAGCTGCGGGTACGGAGACGGTAGGGCTCATGGCGACCACCCTGCGCCGACGCCGTTACCCCGCCGCATCCCCCCTGTTTCCGCCGCGCAACACTGCCCTCAGCGGCACCCGCCCGGCACTGTGAGCGGCCACGGGACGCTGCGCGGCGCCGAGGGCGGCGCGGAACCGCACACTACGGTGCGCGCATGAACGATGCTCGGCCGTACGTCGTGCTTTCAGCCCAGGGCTTCGATCGCCTTGAGGATCAGCGCCCGCGCCTCCGCGCCGTACACCGCAAGCTGTGTGAACTTCGCGAACGCCTGCTCGTACAACTCGATCTCGCCGGGCGCGGTGACTCGCACGCGTGCGGCGAGTAGTTCAATGTTGACCTGCGAGTCATCGAAGATCGTGAACGCCTCCAGCGGCCACATAACCGTCTCCCGCGGCGTGGCCGTGGGCACGACGCCGAGGGAGACCGCGGGCAGTGTCATGCACGCGAGCAGGTTGCCCAACTGGCCCGACATCACCCCCGCGTCGCCGAGGCGATGGTTCAGCACGTGTTCCTCGACAAGTACCGCAAAGCGGTGGTCGCCTTCGCGGATGACCCGTGAGCGCCGCATGCGCGCGGCCACGGCCTCGCTCACGTCGTCCGGGGTGCCGCGGAAGTCGGCGATGGTGCCCATCAGAGCGGTGGCGTAGGCCGGTGTTTGCAGGTAGCCGGGTATGACGTTCGAGGCGTAGGTGCGGAAGGCTCGGGTGCGTTCGTACAGTGGTGCGGCGGCTTCCTGCAGTCGGCGCAGTCCGGTGCGCTGGAGCCGGCGCCACTGGACGTACATCTGGTCGGCCTGCCGGTTGGCGGCGATGAGGTCGAGCGCCTGCCCGTCGACGTCGCATGCGGTGCACCAGGCGCGTATGTCGGCGTCAGACGGGGCAGTGTGAGCGTTCTCGATACGCGACGGCTTCGCGACCGACCAGCCGCAGCGCGCGGCGAGTTCCTTGCTGGTGATCCCCGCGTCCAGGCGCAGCTCTCGCAGCCGGGCCGCGAGAGCTGCGCGCGCCTCATGGGCACTGGACGACGGGGACAGGGGCATCGGTGCTACCGGATCTCGTATGCGTCGTGCGGGATCGCGCGTGCCCAGACCTTCTCGAAGGCCGCGGCGCAACTCTCGACGAGCGACGAGTCATTATGCAACTCCTTGTCCACCCACTGTCCGTCACCGGAGAAGTGGTGGATGCGGATGAGCCGGTTGTCGAAGATCCAGAAGTCGCAGCCGGGGAGCAGTAGGTCCGCAGTGCAGCGCCGCGGTAGCCACCGCACCATCTCGCCAGCCTTGACGTTGGCGGTGGTGACGTAGTGCTCCCAGCGGATGTAGTCGGTCACCGGCTCGCTGACGACCCGGGCCCGGCGCATCGACACGCCGCGGGAGGCAGCGGCTGCGACATCGTCGTGGAACGGCCGCCACCAGGAGGCGCGGTCCTCCCAGTCGACGCGGTGACCGCGCTGCCACGCCTCGAAGCGCGGGTTGGAGAAGTACCGATCGCGCATCTCCAGGTGGACGGCGGACTGCTTCGCGTCGGCGAGGAGTTCACCGAACTCCGGAATCGAGTTCATCGCACGCCCTCCTGAGTGCGGGGATCATCCTTTGAGGGATCCTGATGATGGTCTCCTCCTGCGGCTTCGGTGATCGCGCCGGTGATGTGCTGTTGCAGTCGGAAGTCGTCTCCTCGTCGGCGGTGTAGCTCTGGACGAGTAAATCCCCCGCCTCTGAGTCGACCCACACTGTGGGGCACCCGTCTTCGTCCGTCTCCGGGTCGATCCCAACGAACCGAATGGTCATGGCATCCTCCTGTCTCGCGAGCTGGTTACAGGGAATTTCACCACCTTGAGCCGGTGAGGTGACGTCGTCAAGGGCGTACTGCGGTAGCACACCAGCACACCTCAAGACGCGTGTAATTCTATGTAACGGTTCTCCCATGCGCTCCCGCGCATCCCTACCTTCCTGGGCATGGCCGCCCAAGCAGAGGCGCCGTCGGCGCCTGAACGTCCGTTGATGACCCTGCGCGTGTCCCGCGACAGCGGACGCACCTGGGGACGCAAGAAGAGCTACCACGCCCGCGACTGCCTACCTCCCCTGCTCAACAGCACCATGCCGCCGTGCGAGTGCCCGCGCTGCCGCGGAGGGCGGTGACCATGAGCACCGAGGCGGGGGACGCGGCCCGCCGGCGGACCTGCCCCGAACCGTCCGTGTTCCGGCCCGCCCGCGACGGCAGGGAAACGCAACCCGTCCGCGGCTGCGAGACCTGCGGCCAACTCGACCAGGACCGCCGGGACGCGCGCAACCGCGGCGACCACTCGGCCGCCACCGACTGCTCCGTCCTCATCCGCCCATCCGCCGGCACCCCCACCACTGAACGCCCGCCCCCAGGCCGACCGAATCCTCCGGCCAGGGGTGGGGCGCCGCACCACCGTCCCGGGCGGTCCGGGGCGCTGGAGAGGAGGCACGCCCGATGACCCTCGACACCCCGCTCACGATCAACCCCGCCGTATCGGGCGACCCCGGCGACGAGGACGACAACACCGACATCGAGGACGGCGACGGCGGAGGCGGCAACCCGTCCCCCGGCCACCGCTGACATACCGGGCCATGTCGGCCCCCGCGGCTACGGCGCCGTGGGGGCCGCCCCAGAGCTACAGGAGCACCATGGCCAGCGAGCAGACCGGCACCGGCCGCATCACCGTCTTCCCTCTCACCCACCACTGGCCGGACCGCCGCTGTCTCCTCGCCTACACCACCACCGGCGACTTCGGCACCACCGCGATCGTCGGCGTACTGCCGGTGCCGGAACTGGAACACCCCGACCTGCTGGCGGTCGCGGCCGCGCACCACGCCCAGGGCCTCTACGGCTCCCGCGGCGGGCACGACAACGCCTGCGCCGGCTGGGTGATCTGCACCGGCTGGTCCGCCCGCATCGGCGGCTCCGGCCCCCGCCTCGACATCCGAGACACCCGCTGGAGCCTGCGCCCGGACCGCCGCATCGCGCTGGCCACGCAGATGTATGGCCACGACGTCCTGCACACCGGCACCTTCGCCCTCGATGACGGCGAGCTGATGAAGCAGGCCCTCCAACTCGTCCGCTGAACGTCCGCCGCCGGCACGGCGGGGCGTCCCCATCAGCTCCGGCTGCGCCGCTGCCCCGCGCGCGTACACCTGGCCTCTCGTCGCCGGGCACCCGCCCCCGGGCCCGGCGCTACCGAGCTGCCGCGACCGCCTCGTCCACGCCCCGTTCCCGTGGGCCCAGGTACTTCGGGTCCGGGGTGAACGCCGCGTCGTACGCCGCCTTCACCGCGCCCGGGATCTCCCGCAGGCCGCCGTAGTACCAGGCGCCGCGGTGCGGCTCCTCCACCCCGACCCCGTACGCGTCGATGCCCGCCGCGCGGCACAGGGCCAGCGCCCGGCGGATGTGGAAGCGCTGGCTGACCAGCAGAGCGCGGTCGACGCCGAAGACGCGGTGGGCGCGGGCGCAGCTGTCCCAGGTGTCGAAGCCGGCGTGGTCGCGGACGATCGCGTCGGCGGGGACGCCGTGGTCGACGAGGTAGCGGCGCATGGCGGTGGGCTCGTCGTAGTCGCGGGTGCTGTTGTCGCCGCTGACGAGGACGGCGTCGACCTTGCCCCGCTCGTACAGCTCGGCGGCGGTGTCGAGGCGGTGGGCGAGGTACGGGGACGGCTCCCCGCCCCACAGGCCGGCGCCGAAGACAAGGGCGACCGGCGCGTGCGGGGCGCGCTCGGCGGCCACGACGCGGTCGCCGGCGGCGAGGTACAGCCACGCCGACGGCAGCAGCCCCAGCACGCACGTCAGCACCGCGGCGCGCAGCGCCCGGCGGCGTCCGGCCCGGGTCCGCGGCAGCCGGAGCCGGGGCCGCGTGCGCGGCCACGGTCGCAGCGCCCGTGACCGCGCCGCCAGCCTTATCGCCCGGTCCCCCCACAGGATCCTCACGCAGACTCCCTCCCCACCCCCCAAGAACGCGGCCCGCCCGATCCCCGGTTCCACCCCGCCGGCCGGCCCGCTCCCCACCTCGGGTTACGCTCGCCCGATCATGCCCGACATATCCCTGTTGACGCTGGTCATGCTGTGTGTCGCCGCCGCCGCGGCCGGCTGGATCGACGCCGTCGTGGGCGGCGGCGGGCTGTTGTTGCTGCCCGCGCTGCTCCTCGGTTTTCCGCACCACCAGCCCGCGTATCTCCTCGGTACGAACAAGGCCGTGGCCATCGTCGGCACCTCCGCCGCCGCGGTGACGTACGCCCGCAAGTCCCCCGTCGACGTGCGGCTGGCGGTGCGTATCGGGGCGGCGGCGCTGGCCGGGTCGGCGCTGGGGGCGTTCTTCGCCGCGGGGATATCCAGCGAGGTGCTGCGGCCGGTGATCATGGGGGTGCTGCTCGCGGTGCTCGCGTTCGTCGTGCTGCGTCCGTCGTTCGGTACGGACGCGCCCGCGACCGGTCCGGTGACCGCGCGCCGCGTGGCCGTCGCGGTGGGGGTGGCGGGGCTGGGCATCGGCTTCTACGACGGGCTGATCGGCCCGGGTACGGGTACGTTCCTGGTGCTGGCGCTGACGGCGGTCCTCCAGCTGAACCTGGTGCAGGCGTCCGCCACCGCCAAGATCGTGAACGTGTGCACCAACTTCGGCGCGCTGGTGATGTTCGCGGTCCAGGGCACGGTGCTGTGGTCGCTGGCCGTGCTGCTGGCGGTGTTCAACCTCGGCGGCGGCTGGCTCGGCGCGCACATGGCGCTGAAGAAGGGCAGCGGCTTCGTCCGCGGGGTGCTGGTCGTCACCGTCGTCGGCCTGGTGGCCAAGCTCGCCTACGATCAGTGGCTATGACGGACTTCCTGACGGTGCTCACGACGACGGACGCCCGCGAGAAGGCGGAGGCGCTGGCGCGCGGGGCGGTGGCGGCGCGGCTGGCGGCGTGTGCGCAGGTGAGCGCGCCGATCACGTCGGTCTACCGGTGGCAGGGCGCGGTCGAGGAGTCGACCGAGTGGCAGGTGCTCTTCAAGACGACGACCGCGCGGTACGCGGAGCTGGAGGCGCATCTGAAGGCGGCGCACGACTACGACGAGCCGGAGATCATCGCGATGCCGGTGACGCACGGGAGCGGCGGGTATCTGGGGTGGGTGGCGGGCGAGACGTCGGCGGGGTGAGCCCCCGGCCCGTACGACACGGCGGGGCGGCCGCTACGCCCGCTCCACCCGCACCGCGCACACCTTGAACTCCGGCATCCGCGACACCGGGTCCAGCGCCGGGTTCGTCACCGTGTTGGCCCGCCCCTCCCCCGGCCAGTGGAACGGCATGAACACCGTGTCCGGCCTGATCCCCGCCGTGATCCGGGCGGGCGCCACGGCCCGGCCGCGACGGGAGAGAACCGCGACCGGGTCGCCCTCGTCGGCGCCCACGCGGGCGGCCAGCTCCGGGTGCATCTGCACGTACGGCCCGGGAGTGGCCGCGTTGAGCTCGCTCACCCGGCGCGTCTGGGCGCCCGACTGGTACTGGGCGAGTACCCGGCCGGTCGTCAGCCACACCGGGTACTCCGCGTCCGTCTCCTCCGCCGCCGGCCGGTGCTGCACCCCCGAGAACCGGGCCCGGCCGTCCGGTGTCGCGAACCGGTCGAGGAACATCCGCGGTGTCGGCTCCCCGCCCTCCGGGCAGGGCCAGAACACGCCGTCCGCGGCCTCGATCCGCTCGTACGTGATCCCCGAGTAGTCCGCCTTCCCCCCGGCCGACGCCCGCCGCAGCTCCGCGAAGACCTCCTCCGCCGCCACCGGGAACCCCGCCGCCCGCGCCGGCGCCAGCCGGTCGGCCAGCCCGCGCAGCACGTCGAGGTCGCCGCGTACGCCCGGCGGCGGGTCGACGGCGCGGCGGCGCAGCAGTACGCGGCCCTCCAGGTTCGTGAGCGTGCCGGTCTCCTCGGCCCACTGCGCCACCGGCAGGACGACGTCCGCGAGCGCCGCGGTCTCCGACAGCACCACGTCCGCCACCGCCAGGAAGTCCAGCGCGGCGAGACGCGACTCGACGTGCGCGGCGCGCGGCGCGGAGACCGCCGGGTTGGAGCCCATGAGCAGCAGCGCCCGGATCCCGTCGGGGCCGGTGCCGCCGAGCGCGTCGAGCAGCTCGTACGCGCTGCGCCCGGGCCCCGGCAGCGTCTCGGGGTCGACGCCCCAGACGGCGGCGACGTGGCGGCGCGCGTCGGGGTCGGTGAGGAGCCGGTAGCCGGGGAGCTGGTCGGCCTTCTGGCCGTGCTCGCGGCCGCCCTGCCCGTTGCCCTGGCCGGTGAGGCAGCCGTAGCCGGAGTGCGGGCGGCCGGCCCGGCCGGTGGCGAGGCACAGGTCGATCCACGCGCCGACGGTGTCGGTGCCCTTGGCCTGCTGCTCGGGGCCGCGGGCGGTGAGGACCATGGCGGACTCCGGCGCGCAGAACAGCTCCACGGCCCGGCGCAGCCGCGGCACGGGCACGCCGGTGATCCGTTCCACGAGCTCCGGCCAGTGGGCCATGGCGGTGGCGCGGGCGTCCGCCCAGCCGGTGGTGCGGGCGGCGATGAAGGCGTCGTCGGTGCGGCCCTCGGCGATCACGAGGTGCAGCAGGCCGAGGGCGAGCGCGAGGTCGGTGCCGGGGCGGGGGGCGAGGTGGAGGTCGGCCTGTTCGGCGGTGCGGGTGCGGCGCGGGTCGACGACGACGAGGGTGCCGCCGTTGGCGCGCAGCTCGGTGAAGTAGCGCAGGGCGGGCGGCATGGTCTCGGCGGGGTTGGCGCCGACGAGGATCACGCAGCCGGTGCGGGGGATGTCGGCGAGGGGGAACGGCAGGCCGCGGTCGAGGCCGAAGGCGCGGGTGCCCGCGGCGGCGGCGGAGGACATGCAGAAGCGGCCGTTGTAGTCGATCTGGGAGGTGCGAAGGACGACGCGGGCGAACTTGCCGAGCGCGTACGCCTTCTCGTTCGTCAGCCCGCCGCCGCCGAAGACGCCGACGGCGTCCGGCCCGTGCGCGTCCCGGGCGCGGGCGAGCCCGGCGGCGACGCGGTCGAGGGCGTCGGGCCAGGAGGCGGGGCGGAGCGGGGCCGCGGGGTCGTCGCGTACCAGGGGCTCGGTCAGGCGGGCGGCGGAGTCCAGGACGGCGGGCGCGGTGCGGCCCTTGGAGCACAGGGCGCCGCGGTTGACGTCGAAGCCCGTGCGTTCCAGCACGTCGAGACCGGGGGCGTCGGCGGCGGGTGTCAGCGTCATGCCGCACTGGAGCGAGCAGTACGGGCAGTGGGTGTCGACGTTCATGTGGGTGAGGGTGCGGCACGGATGTCTCCCCTGGTGGACGGGGGTGTTACGGGAGGGGTTCGCCGTCCTCAGCGCGGGGGGCGTACGGGCGTGAGCAGCCGTCAACACGTCGGCGCGGGGCGCGAAACACGGCGGCAAACCGGGCGGGTCAGGCTCGCGGCATGACGGGCTTTTCCGAACCGGCGCTGGTGGCCGTGGCGCACGGGAGCCGGGATCCGGCGGCGGTGGGTACGGTACGGGCGCTGCTGGCGGCGGTGCGCGCGCTGCGGCCGGGGCTGGCGGTGCGGCTGGGGCACGTGGAGCTGAACGAGCCGCTGCTGCCGGACACGCTGGGGGCGCTGGCGCGGGAGGGGGGCGCGGCGGTGCTGGTGCCGCTGCTGTACGGGCGGGGCCACCACGTGACGCGGGACATCCCGGAGACGCTGGCGGCGGCGCCGCCGCTCGCCGCCCGCGTCGCCGCGCCCCTCGGGCCGCACCCCCTCCTCGCCGACGCGCTCGCCGCCCGGCTGGCCGAGTCCGGCGCCGGCGACTGCGACTCCGTCGTGCTCGCCGCCGCCGGGTCCCGCGCCGCCCGGTCGGCGGCCGACACCGAGGCCACCGCGGCGCTGCTGGCCGCCCGGCTCGGGGTGCCGGTGCGGCCGGCGTACGCCTCGGCCGCCGCGCCGACCGTCGCGGCGGCGGCCCGCGCCCTCGCCGCCCGCGGCCACCGCCGTACCGCCGTGGCCTGCTGCTTCACCGCGCCCGGGCTCTTCGTCCGGCGCACCGCGGCGGCGGCCCGCGCCCTGGGCCTGCCCGTCGCGGCGCCGCTCGGCGCGCACCCGGCGCTCGCGCGGCTCGTACTCCGCCGCTACGACGAACAGCTCACCGCCGTTCACTCCCCCGCCGCCTGAGGGTTCTCCCCCCGCCCTCGCGCCCATACCCTGACGACCCTGACGCCCGACACGAGCGGCGCGAGCGGCACGAGCGGAAGGGCACCGGCCATGGCGGCGTGGACCGCGAGCGACATCCCGGACCAGACCGGCCGCGTGGCGGTGGTCACCGGGGCGAACGGCGGCGTCGGCTACCCCGTCGCGCGCGAGCTGGCCCGCCGCGGCGCGCACGTGGTCCTCGCCTGCCGCAGCGAGCGCCGCGGCACCGAGGCGTGCGCGCGGCTGCGCGCGGAGGTGCCCGCCGCCGGGGCGGAGTTCCGCCCGCTGGACCTCGCCGAGCTGGACTCCGTACGGGCCTTCGCCCGCGATTTCGCCGGCGACCGCCTCGACCTGCTGGTCAACAACGCGGGCGTGATGGCGCTCCCGTACCGCGAGACCGCGGACGGCTTCGAGATGCAGATCGGCGTGAACCACTTCGGGCACTTCGCCCTCACCGGGCTGCTGCTGCCGAAGCTCCTGGCGACGCCGCGGGCGCGGGTGGTGAGCCTGTCCAGCATCGCGCACCTCGCCGCCCGCGTGGACCCCGCCGGCCTCGGCTCCGGGCACCGCCGGGACCACCGCCGCTTCCGCGCGTACGCCCGCTCCAAAACGGCGAACCTGCTCTTCGTGCACGAGCTGGCCCGCCGGCTGGCCGCGGCCGGCTCGGACGTCGTCGCCGCCGCGGCCCACCCCGGCTACGCCGCCACCAACCTCCAGCTGGCCGGCCCCCGCATGGAGGGCCGGCGGCTGGCCGAGCGGCTCAACGCCCTCGGCCACCGCGCCTTCGCCCAGTCCGCCGACCGCGGCGCGCTGCCGGTGCTCTTCGCCGCCACCGCCCCGGGCGTCCACCCGGACGCGTTCATCGGCACCCGGCTGCAGGGCTGGCGCGGCGGGCCCGCGCGCTCCTGGCGGGCGCGGTGGACGCTGGACGACACGGCGGCGGCGGGGTTGTGGGAGCGTTCGGTGAAGCTGACGGGGGTCGCGTACGAGGCGCTGGCGCCGTAGCCGGGGCCCCGGCTACGGCGCCGGGTGCCGGAACGGCGGCGAGCGGTCAGTTCGGCGTAACCGTCCGGTTCCCGCCCCGTCAACCTCGCGGCCCTATCGTGCGAAACGCGGCCCGCGGGCGGCAGTCCCGGGCTCCCCCACCAAAGGAGTGGATGGTCGTGGAGCGCCGTTCTTTCCTGCGCGGAGCGGTCGTCGGCGGTTCGGCGACGGCGTTCGGCGGCACCCTGTGGCGGGGGTCGGCCGCGGCGGACCCGGCGCAGCCCGGGGCCGGGCCGTACGGGCCGCTGGAGCCGGCCGACGCGCGCGGCATCCGGCTGCCGGAGGGCTTCACCAGCCGCGTCGTCGCCCGCTCCGGACAGCGGGTGGCCGGTACGTCGTACACCTGGCACCCGGCGCCCGACGGCGGCGCCTGCTTCGCCGACGGCGACGGCTGGATCTACGTCTCCAACTCCGAGGTCACCCCCTCCGGCGGCGCCGGCTCGATCCGCTTCACCGCCGCCGGCGAGGTGGCGGGCGCGTACCGCATCCTGTCCGGGACCCGGCAGAACTGCGCGGGCGGCGCGACGCCGTGGGGCACCTGGCTGTCGTGCGAGGAGGTCGACCGCGGCTACGTCTACGAGACCGACCCCCGGGGCGCGCACGCCGCCGTGCGGCGCGACGCGATGGGCCGCTTCACGCACGAGGCGGCGGCCGCGGACCCGGACCGGCAGGTCGTCTACCTCACCGAGGACGTCTCCGACGGCTGCTTCTACCGCTTCCGGCCGCGCACCTGGGGCTCGCTGTCCGCCGGCACCCTGGAGGTGCTGCGGATGGGGCCGGGCACCTCGGGCCCGGTGACGTGGGCGCCGGTGCCGGACCCGAGCGGCGCGACGGCGGCGACGCGGCACCAGGTGGCGGGCGCCAAGCGGTTCGACGGCGGCGAGGGCTGCCACTACGGGGCCGCGGAGGGCGTCTGCTGGTTCACGACGAAGGGCGACGGCCGGGTCTGGCGGTACGACGCGGCGGCGGAGACCCTTCAGCTGGCGTACGACGACTCCCTCGTCCCCGGCACCGCCCCGCTCACCGGCGTCGACAACGTCACCGGCAGCCGCACCGGCGACCTCTACGTCGCGGAGGACGGCGGCACCATGGAGATCTGCCTGATCACCCCGGACGAGGTCGTCGCCCCGTTCCTGCGGGTGGAGGGGCAGGGCGGCTCGGAGATCACCGGCCCGGCGTTCACGCCGGACGGCACGCGGCTGTACTTCTCCAGCCAGCGCGGCACCACGGGCAGCTCCTCGGGCGGCATCACGTACGAGGTGACGGGCCCCTTCCGCACCTGACGGCCAAAGGTGAGGGGCGGCGCCCCCGCACGGGCGCCGCCCCTCCGGATCCGGTCTGCCGTCGGGTGAGGGTCAGGGCAAACGCCGACGGTGGCCGGAGGTCTCGGTGGCCGGAGGTCTCAGCCGGCCGGTGGCGCCGCGGCCGCCGCCCGCGCCGCCTCCAGCCGGGCCACCGGGATACGGAACGGGCTGCACGACACGTAGTCGAGCCCCACATCGTGAAAGAAGTGGACCGACTCCGGGTCGCCGCCGTGCTCGCCGCACACGCCGAGCTTCAGGTCCGGCCGCGTCGCGCGGCCCGCCCGCACCGCGTCGCGGACGAGCGCGCCGACGCCGTCCTTGTCGATCGTCTCGAACGGGGAGACGCCGAAGATGCCCTTCTCCAGGTAAGCGGTGAAGAAGCTCGCCTCCACGTCGTCGCGCGAGAAGCCCCACACGGTCTGGGTGAGGTCGTTGGTGCCGAACGAGAAGAAGTCCGCCGACTCCGCGATCTGACCGGCCGTGAGCGCCGCCCGCGGCAGCTCGATCATCGTGCCCAGCGTCAGCTTCAGCTCCACCCCGCGCGCCGCCTCGACCTCGGCGATGACGGCCTCGGCCTCGTCGCGTACCAGCTCCAGCTCCTGCACCGTGCCCACCAGCGGGATCATGATCTCCGCCCGCGGGTCGCCCTTCGCCTCGCGCCGCTGCGCCGCCGCCTCCGCGATGGCCCGTACCTGCATCGTGAACAGCCCCGGGATGACCAGCCCGAGGCGCACGCCGCGCAGGCCCAGCATCGGGTTCTGCTCGTGCAGCCGGTGGACGGCCTGGAGGAGCCGCAGGTCATTCTCGTTGTGGTCCTTGCGGGACTCGGCGAGCGCGACCCGTACCGACAGCTCGGTGATGTCCGGCAGGAACTCGTGCAGCGGCGGGTCCAGCAGCCGCACCGTGACCGGCAGCCCGTCCATCACCTCGAAGAGCTGCACGAAGTCCCGCTGCTGCAACGGCAGCAGCTCCGCAAGGGCCGCGTCCCGCTCCCCCTCGGTGTCGGCGAGGATGAGCCGTTCGACCAGCTCGCGCCGCTCGCCGAGGAACATGTGCTCGGTGCGGCACAGCCCGATGCCCTGGGCGCCGAAGCGGCGGGCGCGGGCGGCGTCGTCGAAGTTGTCGGCGTTGGCCCGGACCCGCAGCCGGCGGATGCGGTCGGCGTACGACATGAGGCGGTGCACGGCGACGACGAGTTCGTCGGCGTCCTCGGCGCCGGCGTGCATGCGGCCCTCGAAGTACTCCACGACCGGCGACGGCACGACCGGCACCCGGCCGCGGTAGACCTTGCCGCTGGAGCCGTCGATCGACACAACGTCGCCCTCGTCGATGACCTCGCCGCCGGGCGCGGTCAGCTGCCGCCGCTTGGTGTCGACCTCCAGGTCCTCCGCGCCGCACACGCACGTCTTGCCCATGCCGCGGGCGACGACGGCGGCGTGCGAGGTCTTGCCGCCGCGGGAGGTGAGGATGCCCTCGGCGGCGATCATGCCGTCGAGGTCGTCGGGGTTGGTCTCGCGGCGGATGAGGATGACCTGCTCGCCGGAGCGCGACCACTTCACCGCGGTGTACGAGTCGAAGACCGCCTTGCCGACGGCGGCGCCCGGCGAGGCGGCGATGCCGCGGGCGAGCAGGTCGCCCTTGTGGCCGTTGTCGAACCGCGGGAACATCAGCTGCGCCAGCTGCGCCCCGCTGACCCGCTGGAGCGCCTCGGCCTCGGTGATGAGCCCCTGGTCGACGAGCTGCACGGCGATACGGAACGCCGCCGCCGCGGTGCGCTTGCCGACCCGGGTCTGGAGCATCCACAGCTTGCCGCGCTCGATGGTGAACTCGATGTCGCACAGGTCGCGGTAGTGCGTCTCCAGCGTCTCCATGATCCGCATCAGCTCGTCGTACGAGGCCGGGTCGAGGTCCTGGAGCTTGGCGAGCGGCACGGTGTTGCGGATACCGGCGACGACGTCCTCGCCCTGTGCGTTCTGCAGGTAGTCGCCGTAGACGCCCTGCTGCCCGCTGGCGGGGTCGCGGGTGAAGGCGACGCCGGTGCCGGAGTCGGGGCCGAGGTTGCCGAAGACCATGGAGCAGATGTTGACGGCGGTGCCGAGGTCGCCGGCGATGCGCTCCTGGCGCCGGTAGAGCTTGGCGCGCTCGCCGTTCCAGCTGTCGAAGACGGCCCGTACGGCCAGGTCCATCTGCTCGCGCGGGTCCTGCGGGAAGGGCCGGCCGGTCTCCCGGGCGACGATGTCCTTGAACGTGCCGACGAGGGCTTCGAGATCGGCGGCGTCCAGCTCGACGTCGGTGGCGACGCCCTTGGCGCGCCGCGCGTCCTCCAGGGCGTTCTCGAACAGCTCGCCGTCGATGCCCTGCACGGTGTCGCCGAACATCTGGATGAGGCGCCGGTACGAGTCCCACGCGAACCGCTCGTCGCCCGCCTGCGCGGCGAGGCCGGGCAGGCAGGCGTCGGACAGGCCGATGTTGAGGACGGTGTCCATCATGCCGGGCATGGAGAACTTCGCGCCGGAGCGCACGGACACCAGCAGCGGGTCGTCGGCCTGGCCGAGCTTCTTGCCCATGCGCTCTTCGAGGGCGGCGAGGTGGGCGCCGACCTCGTCGCGGAGGGCGGGCGGCTCGGCGCCGCTGGCGAGGTAGACCTTGCACGCCTCGGTGGTGATGGTGAAGCCCGGCGGGACGGGCAGGCCGAGGTTGGTCATCTCGGCGAGGTTGGCGCCCTTGCCGCCGAGGAGGTCCTTGAGGTCCTTGTTGCCCTCGTGGAAGTCGTAGACGAACTTGGCCGCGGCCTTCCGCTGCGCCGTCGCCTTCCGCGAAGCTGCCTTCTTCTTTTCCGGCTTCTTTTCCGGCACGGGATCGACTCCTCGTGTGGGACCCCTGGCGGGGAGTTGCCCTGACGGCGAGGAACATACCCAGATCGAAGGCCCGGAGGGATGAGGCGTAGACGATCACGAGGGGTTTCGGCCCTCATACCTGGGATCCTGCCGTCGACCGGGAGCCGCGCCCCTTCTTCACTTCTCTAACCGACGATCCCCTACGGGCGGGTGTCGGCAAGCCGGGACGGGTCATCCGCGTGACGGAACGCAGCGGTGGGTTCGAGTCGTGAAGGAATACGGATGGCACTCAGTGCCGCGCATACGAGAGATGACGCCCACATTTGAGCGCTCATTTGAGCGCAACCCCTATCAAGCGTGGCAAGAATCACGCGATCGGGCGCCCGGCGTCTCAACATGCGGACGTATCAACGGGCCGACGGGAGGGCGACGGAGGGATGACGTCGAGACGGCACCGGGTCGGGGGCATGACACTGCGTGCCGTAGCGATCAGCGGCGGCCGGGCCCGTTCCCGGGGGGCTGCCGCTTCCCTCCGCACCGACTCGCCCCGGTCGTGGTCGGCGACGGAACCGGCGTTGCGATGAGTTCCGCGGGTTCCGGCCGTCCTACTGTCGAACCCCTTGGCGAGGAGGACTTCGGATGCGCAGCGTGACCTACTCCATGGGCATCTCGCTCGACGGCTTCATCACCGGCCCGGACGGCGGCTTCGGCTGGGCGGATCCCGGCCCAGACGTCTTCCGCCACTCCATCGACGAGATCCGCGAGGTCGGCGTGCACCTCATGGGGCGGCGGCTGTACGAGACGATGCTGTACTGGGAGACCGCCGAGCAGGACCCCTCGCTCGGCGAGGCCGAGCGGGAGTGGACGGCGCTATGGAACCCGCTGCCCAAGGTGGTGTTCTCCCGCACGCTGACGGCGGTCGAGGGCAACGCCCGGCTGGCCTCCGGCGGGCTGGCCGAGGAGATCGGGCGGCTGCGGGACGAGCCGGGCGAGGGCGACATCGCGATCGGCGGCGCGACGCTCGCCGCCCAGGCGGCGGACCTCGGCCTCATCGACGAGTACCTGGTCCGGGTCTTCCCGGTGCTGCTCGGCGGCGGCACCCCGTTCTTCGCCCGCAACGAACGGCGGGTGGACCTCGCACTCGTCGAGACCCGCACCTTCGACTCGGGCACCGTCTTCCACCACTACCGGGTCAAGCGCTAGGCAGCGCTACACGCCGTCCGCGGCGCTCCCCCACGGGCCGTCGGGGGCCAGGTCGGCGAGGACCGACCGCAGGTGCGGGGGTTCGAGGGGGTCCGGCAGGGTGGCGAGGTCGGACCAGGGGACCCAGGCGTGACCGGCCAGGGTGGCCTGCTCGTCGGGGAGGAGGCCGCCGCGGCGCAGCGGGGGCCGGTCGTCCGGGTAGCGGGCGAGGAAGAAGTGCTCGACGCCGGCGAAGTGCGTGCCCTTCCAGTGGAAGTCGCGGTCGACGGGTACGCCGCGTTCCAGGACGGCGGCGGGGTCGAGGCCGGTCTCCTCGGCCAGTTCGCGGCGGGCGGCGGCGAGCGGGGTCTCGTCCGGCTCGATGCCGCCGCCGGGCGGCTCCCAGATCAGGGCGCCGTCGAAGGGGTCCCGCCAGCGCAGCAGGAGCAGGCGCTCGGCGGCGTCGAGGCAGATGACCCGCGCGGCGGGCCGGTGCGTCGTGTCCACCGCTCCGAGGCTAGCCCCGGCGGGCTGGGTCGCGGGGGCCGGGGGCGCGGCCGCCGGTTCCGGGGAGGGGCGGGGGGACCACCCCGCCGCGCCGCGCCCGCGGGCCTCAGCCGCCCGACGTGTCCAGCTCCGCGCCCGCGTCCACCCGCGCGCACTCGTACGGGTCCGCCAGCCACCCCTCCGGCAGCACCACCTTGTTCCTCCCCGCCGTCCGCCCCCGCGGCCCGTCCGCGCCCGCCGGCCACGGCTGGTCCAGGTCGAGGGTGCCCAGCAGGTCGTCCAGCTCGGCGAGGGACCCGGCCATCGCCATCCGGTGTCGTACGTCCTTGCCCACCGAGAAGCCCTTCGTGTACCACGGCACGTGCTTGCGGAAGTCGATGACACCGCGCCGCTCGTCGCCGATCCACCGCCCCAGCAGCTCCGCGTGCCGCAGCATCACCCCGGCGACCTCCTTCAGCACCGGCCGCGCGTACGAGGGCCGCTCCGCCCCCGCGTCGAAGGCCGCCACCAGGTCGCCGAAGAGCCACGGCCGCCCCAGGCAGCCGCGCCCGACCACCACCCCGTCGCAGCCCGTCTCCCGCACCATCCGCAGCGCGTCGTCCGCCGACCAGATGTCCCCGTTGCCCAGCACGGGGATCTCCGGCACATGCTCCTTCAGCCGCGCGATGGCGTCCCAGTCCGCGGTGCCGCCGTAGTGCTGCGCGGCGGTGCGGCCGTGCAGAGCGATCGCGGTGACGCCCTCCTCGACCGCGATGCGGCCGGCGTCCAGATACGTGAGGTGATCGTCGTCGATGCCCTTGCGCATCTTCATGGTCACCGGCAGGCCCCCGGCGCCCGCGACGGCCTCGCGGAGGATGGCGCGCAGCAGGTTCCGCTTGTACGGGAGCGCCGAGCCGCCGCCCTTGCGGGTGACCTTGGGCACGGGGCAGCCGAAGTTGAGGTCGATGTGGTCGGCGAGGTCCTCGTCGGCGATCATGCGGGCCGCCCTGCCGGTGTACTGCGGATCCACCCCGTACAGCTGGATGGACCGCGGCTTCTCGGTGCCGTCGAAGTGCACGAGGCGCATCGTCTTCGCGTCCCGCTCGACCAGCGCCCGCGTCGTGATCATCTCGCTGACGAACAGCCCCCGCCCGCCGGAGAACTCCCGGCAGAGCGTGCGGAACGGCGCGTTCGTGATCCCCGCCATGGGCGCGAGCACCACGGGCGGGGAGACGGTGTGCGGGCCGATCTGCAGCTCAGACATGCGGCGGACTACCTCGGTACGTACGGGGACGGACCCCCATTGTCCCTCACCCGGCAGCTGTACAACTACGCCTGTAACGACTCCGTACAGCACACGTGCCACTACCTTCGGTCACATGACTGAGACACGACGTCTGGACCCGTACGACTCACCACGCGCTTTCTACGGGGCGGAGTTGCGCCGCCTGAGGGAGAAAGCCGGGCTCTCGCAGACACGGCTGGGCGAGATGGTGTTCTGCTCTGCGGCGTACATCGCGCACTTCGAGAGCTGTATCAGGCTGCCGCAGGAGGAGATCTCGAAGATGCTGGACGACATCTTCGAGACTGGAGAGCATCTGCAACGGCTATGCCGGTTGGCGCGGCGTTCGAAGCACGCGGACTATTTCGCGGATGCGGCGGAGTTGGAGAAGGAGGCTGTGCGGCTCTACCAGCACGAGCCGATGGTCGTCCCCGGCCTGTTGCAGACTGCGGACTACGCACGTGCGGTCATCCGGTCCACCATGCCGTTCGCGGGTGAGGAGGTGGTCGAGGGCCACGTCCAGGCCCGGCTGGAGCGCCAGCGGTTGCTCCGGGCCCCGGAGGGCCCCGAACTCTGGGCGATTGTCCACGAAACGGCGCTCCGGGTGCCGTTGGGCGGCCCGACCACCATGGCAGCGCAACTTCGCCACATCGTCGACCTTGGCCAGGCGGATCGCGTCCTGGTGCAGGTGCTGCCGTTCGCCGGGGCGGCGGACGGCTTCCTCAACGGCGCAGCGAAGATCATGACGTTCGCGGAGGGACCGCCCGTGGTGTATCTGGAAGGCACTCACAGCGGGTATCTGCTCGATGACCCGGCCCTGGTCGCCCGGTACCGGGCGTCCTACGATCTCGTCAGGGCCGCTGCTCTGTCACCGACGGCGTCCCTCGCGATGCTGGCTTCGGTGGCGGAGGACTACGGGAGACGATGATCACCTGGCACAAGTCGTCGTACAGCAACGGCGAAGGCGGGAACTGCGTCGAGGTCGGCACCTGGCACAAGTCGTCGTACAGCAACGGCACCGGCGGCGACTGCGTCGAGGTCGGGGAGGGCGTCTTCGACGCCGTCCCCGTCCGTGACAGCAAGGACCCCGACGGGCCCCGGCTCATGTTCAGCACCGCGGGCTGGGCCGCATTCCTCACCGCCGTGAAGAACGACGAGTTCTGAGCGGGCTCAGCTCCGCAGCGCACCCCACGTGTTGGGCCCCACCTGGCCGTCCACCGCCAGGCCCTTCGCGCTCTGGAACTGCTTGACCGCCGCCTCGGTGCTCGGGCCGAACATGCCGTCGACGCCGCCCGCGCCGAGGTCGTAGCCGCGGGCGCGGAGGATGCACTGCACCTGCACCACGCGCTCGCCGGTGTCGCCGTTCTGGGTGAGGGCCGTGCCCGAGTAGTAGTTGCAGGAGTCCCACGGGTCCGCGGGAGGTGCGGACTTCGTGGGGCGGGTGGTCGGCTTCGCCGAGGTGGGGTCGGGGCGGGTGGGGTCCGGGGTGGGGTCGGCGGTCTTGTCGGGGGGCTCCGTCGGCTGCGAGGTGCCCGCGGCGGACGGGCTCGGGGACGGGGTGGTGGACTCCTCGTCCTCGTCCTTGTCCTTCTTCTTCGACGGCTTCACCTTTCCGGGCTGGTCGCCCGCCGCGGCCGGGGCGCTCGAACTCCGGTCCGCCCCGCGCGCGTCAGCCTCGCCGTCGTCGGAGCCCAGCCACCCCGGTACGGCGAACGCCAGGGCCGCCACGGCCGCCACCGCGGCGACGGCGCCCGCCAGCAGCAGCGGGCGGCGGCGGCGCGACGCGCGGCGCGCGGCGGGGGTGGCGGGGGTGTCCGCGGTGTCCGGCGGGCTCTGGCCGTACGGGGTGAACTGCCCCTGCGGCGTGGCCTGGCCGTACGGGCCGGGCGGCGGCTGTCCGTACGCACCCGGCGTCTCCGGCGCACCCGGCGTCCCCGGTCCCGGCTCCGCCGCGTAACCCGCCGACGCGGCGTGCAGCGCCTCCGGCGGCATCGACGGCGTGTGCGACTCCGGCGCCGGACCGAACCCGCCCGCCACCGCACCGGACACCGCGCCCGGGACCGGGCCGCCCAGCCGCATCGTCTCCGCCGCGTCCGGCAGCGGCTCTCCCGCCGCCACCGCCGCCAGCAGCCGCCCCGCGCGCAGCGCGTCCGCGCGCCGCTCCGGGTCCTTGTCCATCAACTCCCGCAGCGCACCCGTCAGCGCGCCCGCGCGCCGCGGCTCCGGCAGCGGGTCCACGACGATCGCGCTGATCGTCGACCACGTCGACGACCGGCGGAACGGCGAGATGCCCTCCACCGCCGCGTACAGCGTGGCGCCCAGCGACCACACGTCCGACGGCGGGCCCGGCAGGTCGCCGCGGGCGCGCTCGGGCGACAGGTAGTCGATGGAGCCGACCATCTCGCCGGGGGCGGTCAGCCGTGTCGTGCCGTCGTCGCCCGGGTCGTCCATCGCGGCGATGCCGAAGTCGGTGAGGACGACGCGGCCGCTGCGGGCGAGCAGGATGTTGGCGGGTTTGACGTCGCGGTGGAGGACCCCCGCCCGGTGCGCGGCGGCCAGCGCGTCGACGACCTTCGCGCCGATGCCGGCGGCCTCGGCGGGCTCCAGCACGCCCCGTTCCCGTACGACGTCGTCGAGCGACGGCCCGTCGACCAGCTCCATGACGATCAGGGGCAGGCCCTCGTGCTCCGTGACGTCGTGGACGGCGACCACGCCCGGGTGGTCGACGCGGGCCGCGGCCCGCGCCTCCCGCTGCATCCTTAAGCGCAGCTCCGCCGCGTCGTGCGCGGAGCCCTCCGCGAACGCCCGCAGCTCCTTCACCGCGACCTCGCGGCCCAGCACCTCGTCCACGGCACGCCACACCGTGCCCATGCCGCCCTGTCCGAGCCGCCCCACCACGCGATACCGCCCGGCAAGCCGCCGGCCGCCCCCCGCTTCGCTCTCCCCCACCGCTGCCCTCTGCCGTTCCAAGCACGCCCCGTGTCCGACGCGCGCGCTGCGTCCGTGCCTGGGGGCAGCCTAACGGGCCCCGGTGACAGGCGGGGTGGGCGTGCCGCCCGGGGCGCGGAGCGCACGGCGGGAGCGCGCCGCGCGGAGCGCCCCCGCGCACGCCCGCGGCCCCGTACGCGCCCGAGGCGCCGCCCGGCCCCGGCCGCGCCCGGCCCGGGGCTCGTACGGCCCGGGCCGCAGCGCGACGCCGAGCGCCACGCCCAGCTCCGAACTCGTCTCGCTGATCGCCGACGCAGCTCCCGCCTTCTCCCGCGGCGCCGAGCCGACGACCAGCTCGGTGCCGAGCGCCAGCACCGGACCGATGCCGGAGTTCACCAGCGCGTACGCCACGACGATCACCGCGATCACGCCCCGGACCATCGACCCGCTCGGCCTCGGCCCGGATCCCGCCCCGGCCCGCGGCCGCGCCCGCCGGGCTACCGCTCCGCCGGGCTCGGCTTCGCCGGCGCCTGCCTGCCGCCGCCCGGCTGGGCGCGGCGCTCCGGCGCGGCGATCTCCTGCCACCACGGCGTCGTCGGCAGCGTCTCCGCCGACGGCTCGAACGGCTCGCCCGGGCGCGGGATCGCCGTGCGGACGCCCGCCGGGCCCGCCGCCGCGGCGGTGCGTTCCGCCGGCTCCTCCCAGCGGTGCGGGGCGAGGTTGAACGTGCCCCAGTGGATAGGCAGCAGCACCCCGCCGCGCAGGTCGAGGTGGGCCTGTACGCCCTCCTCCGGCGTCATGTGGATGTCCGGCCAGAACTCGCTGTACGCGCCGATCTGCACCATCGCCGCGTCGAACGGCCCGTGGTCGGCGCCGATGTCGGCGAAGCCGGGGAAGTACCCGGTGTCGCCGCTGTGGAACACCCGGTGCTCCGGGCCGCGGACGGACCAGGAGGCCCACAGCGTGCGCTGCTTGTTGCGGATGCCGCGGCCGCAGAAGTGCCGCGCGGGGGTCGCCGTCAGGGTCAGGCCCGCGACCTCCGCGGACTCGTGCCAGTCGAGTTCCTCGATGCGGTCCTGCGGTACGCCCCAGCGCTCCAGGTGGGCGCCGACGCCGAGGGGCACGGCGAAGACGGCGTCGCCCGCGACCGCCTTGCGCAGCTCGCGGACCGTCGACATGTCGAGGTGGTCGTAGTGGTCGTGGGAGATCACGACCGCGTCGAGCGGGCCGAGCTCGGCGAGCGGCAGCGGTACGCGGTGGAAGCGGCGCGGGCCCGCGAAGGAGAAGGGCGAGCAGCGCTCGCCGAAGACCGGGTCGAAGAGGACCCGGCGGCCGTCGATCTCGGCGAGGACGGTGGCGTGGCCGAGCCAGGTCAGGCGCAGCCCGCCGGCGGGCGGTTCGGACAGGTCGGGGCGCTGGACGGGGACGGGGCCGGCGGGCTTGCGGCCGTCGCGGCGCAGCAGGGCGCGGATCATCTCGCCGCGGGTGCCGCCACCGGGCTGCGGGGTGATGCCTGCGGGGACGGGGTTGCGGAAGGCGCCGGCCTCGGGGTCGTAGTTCGGCGAGCGCAGGATGCGCTCCATTCGGTCGCCCGTGGGCTCGGCTCCGAAGGACGCCGGTCGCATTCCGCCCATGTGCTCTCCTCGCCGCGGATCTCGTGGATACGGTCCAGAGAGGAGAACGCCCGCGGCGAGGCCGCTGTTCCGCTTCGGCCCACCGGATCTGCCCACGGCACCGCCGCCCGCACCGGCACGCGCACCCGCACCGGCACCGGCACCGGCACCGGCACCGGCACCGGCACCGGCACCGGCACCGGCAGCCGCGCCCGTACCCGCACCGCCTGGCCGCGCTACGCCTCGGCGCCGCCCGCCGGGCCCGCGGCGCCCTGCCCGCCCTGCCGGTCCGCGGCGACCGCCGCCCGGTGCTCCTGCGCCAGGTGCTCCTCCGCCTTCAGCCACGGCAGGAACTGCGCCGACCTGCTCCACTCGCAGCTGCCGCACTCCAGCCGCCGCCGGGCCCCCGCCCCCGTGACCCGTACGGTGTGCTCCGCCCCCGCCGGGTCGATGCCGGTGACCCGGCTGTTCGCCATCGCGTGCATCACGCCTCCCGTGGTCGGCCCCTACGACGCGCCCGCCCCGGCCCCGTAGCAAGACATCATCCGGTCGCGATGTCAATCCCTTCTCATCCCCCGTCCCCTGGAGCTCATGCCCGCGCAGGTGACCCGGCCCGGCGCGTCCCCCTGTCCCGCCCCTGTCGCACGGCATTGCCCGGCGCCGCCGCCTGCTGGGACAACTCGATGCGGCGACGGGCCCGTCGCCACCGACGATGGAGGAGCAGATGACCCGAGCGAAGATCGCTGCCGCCGCGACCGCGGCCGTCCTTGCGGGGATCGGCGTGGCCGCCACCGCGACGCCGGCCAGCGCGGCCTGGGGCGGCTGCCGCAGCGGCGCCCTGTGCGCCTACGTGCAGCCGAACGGCGGCGGCGACCCGGGGGAAGTCTTCGGGGACAACAGCAACCTGCGCCAGTACACCAAGTTCGACAACGTGGAGTCGATCTGGAACAACGGCAACAACTGCAACGTCCGGCTGTACGAGGGCCTGAGCCGCAGCGGCGACAGCTACGTGCTGTCCCGCGGCTACGCCACCTACGACCTCTACGCGACCCGGCGGGACTTCTACCACGACATCGACTCCAACAACTGGTGCGTGTGAGCCCGTGAGACGACTGCTGTGGCTCGTTGCCGCAGCGCTCCTCGCCGCCGGGTGCTCCACCGCATCCGGCGGCGAGGCCGCCGGTCCCCGTCCCGTCCCGCTCCCCCTCGGCGGCGCGGCGGACTTCACGGCCGGCGAGTCCGCGCTGCTGCACCGCGCAGAAGAGCTGGGGGTACGGGCCTGCATGCGGGACCGCGGCTTCGCCTACCGGCCGGTTCCCCCGCCGGCCGGTAGGCGGGGGACCGGGGAGAGTCCGTACGGTCTGCTGTCCGTACGGGAAGCGGCCCAGGACGGCTACGGCATGACCGGCGCCCGGCTGCGGCCCCCGCCCCCGGACCCGAACGCGTCCCGGCTCGACCGGCTGCCCGCCGCGGAACGCCGGGAGTGGGAGCGGGCGCTGAAGGGCGACGCCGAGGGACCCGCCGCCCGGGAGATCGGCGCCCCCGGCGGCCCCAAGGTGATCGTGCCGACCGACTCCTGTGTCTTCGCCGCCCGGAAGGAGGTCTACGGACCGGGGTGGGAGGAGCGTTACCTGTGGGCGCAGAGCCTGCGCAACGAGGTCGTCCGGGACACGCTCGCCGCCCGGGACGTCCGCAGGTCGGTGGCCCGGTGGTCGGACTGCATGCGCGAGCACGGCCACGACTTCGCCGCGCTCGACGACGGACCACGGGTGATACAGCGGAAGCTGGACCGGGCCGACCGCACGCGCGGCGGCGTTCCCGCCCTGCGCGCGGCCGGGCGCGCGGAGCTGGCGCTGGCCGAGCGCGACGCCCGCTGCCAGTCGGACGCGGACCTCACGGCTGCGGTGGCCGCGGCGCAGCGGCGGAGGGAGGCGGCGCTGCCCGGGGCGCAAACCGGCCGGCTCGCCGTGTTCCGGGAGGCCCGGGACCGGGCCCTGGCGCGCGCCGCCGACATGTCACGTGCATCACATTCCGGCACCAGTAAGTAACTAGAGTGATTCTCCTACATATTCACCTCAAACCACTGACCCACGCTATGCATCCCGCTACAGTGTCCGCGTCATCAGGTCTCTGAACACCCAGGGGGAGGGAAGTGCCGCATGGCACTCAGAGATAGCCACAGCAGGAGCGCGCAGGAGTTCGCCGCCCGGCTGCTGGAGTTGAAGGTCCGCAGCGATCGCACCTTCGAGGCGCTGTCGCTGCGCGTCGGCGTCAGCCGCTCCGCGCTGCACCGTTACTGCTCCGGACGGGGCGTACCCGCGGACTACGCCGTCGTGGAGCGGCTCGGCCGGCTGTGCCGCGCCGACGAGCGCGAGCTGTCCGAGCTGCACCGGCTCTGGGTCCTGGCGGACGCGGCCCGCCGCCGGGACTCGCAGCGCGCCGACCGGCCGCACCCGCCCGTACGGCACCTCGCGGCGGTACCGCCGCCGGACACACCCGTCTCCGCAACCCCGCCGGCCGGGCGGCCGGAGTGGCTGCGGCCGGCGCTCGGCTGGGCGCTGGCGGCGACGGCGGCGGGGGCGCTGACCGCGTGGAGCAGCAGGGCGACCCGGCGCGAGCAGGCGCTGCACCGCGCGCTGTTGCAAGAGGCGCTGCGGGCGGCGAAGGGGCCCACCGCCCTCGCCGCCTGAGCGGGCCCGTACGGCGAAGCCCCCGGCCACTGCGGCCGGGGGCTTCGCCGTACGGACGAGGGCGGGGTCAGCAGCCGAGGAGGCGGCCCGCGAGGTAGCTCTCGACCTGGTCGAGGGAGACGCGCTCCTGCTTCATGGTGTCGCGCTCGCGCACCGTGACGGCGTTGTCGTCGAGGGTGTCGAAGTCGACGGTGATGCAGTACGGCGTGCCGATCTCGTCCTGGCGGCGGTAGCGGCGGCCGATGGCGCCGGCGTCGTCGAACTCGATGTTCCAGTGCCCGCGGAGGTCGGCGGCGAGCCCCTTGGCCTTGGGGGACAGTTCGGGGTTGCGGGAGAGCGGGAGGACCGCGGCCTTGACGGGGGCGAGGCGCGGGTCGAGGCGCATGACGGTGCGCTTCTCCATCTTGCCCTTGGCGTTGGGGGCCTCGTCCTCGACGTAGGCGTCGAGCATGAAGGCGAGCATGGTGCGGCCGACGCCGGCGGCGGGCTCGATGACGTACGGGGTCCAGCGCTCGCCGGCCTCCTGGTCGAAGAACGACAGGTCCTGGCCGGAGGCGGCGGAGTGGGCCTTGAGGTCGAAGTCGGTGCGGTTGGCGATGCCCTCCAGCTCGCCCCACTGGGAGCCGGCGAAGTCGAAGCGGTACTCGATGTCGACGGTGCGCTTGGAGTAGTGGGAGAGCTTGTCCTTGGGGTGCTCGAACCAGCGGAGGTTCGCCTCCCGCATCCCGAGGCCGGTGTACCAGGCCCAGCGCTGCTGCATCCAGTACTCGTGCCAGGTCTCGTCCTCGCCGGGCTTGACGAAGAACTCCATCTCCATCTGCTCGAACTCGCGGGTGCGGAAGATGAAGTTGCCCGGGGTGATCTCGTTGCGGAAGGACTTGCCCGTCTGGGCGATGCCGAACGGGGGCTTCTTCCGGGAGGAGGTCTGGACCTGGAGGAAGTTGGTGAAGATGCCCTGGGCGGTCTCCGGGCGCAGGAAGGTCTCGGAGCCGGCGTCCTGGGTGGGGCCGAGGTGGGTGGAGAGCAGACCGGAGAACTGCTTGGGCTCGGTGAAGCCGCCCTTGTTGCCGCAGTGGGGGCAGTTGAGGTCGGCGAGGCCGTTCGCCGGCGGGTGCCCGTGCTTCGCCTCGTACGCCTCTTCCAGGTGGTCGGCGCGGAAGCGCTTGTGGCAGGAGGTGCACTCGGTGAGGGGGTCGGTGAAGGTGGCGACGTGACCGGACGCCTCCCAGACCTCGCGGGCGAGGATCACGGAGGAGTCGAGGCCGACGACGTCGTCGCGGGAGGTGACCATGTTGCGCCACCACTGGCGCTTGATGTTCTCCTTGAGCTCTACGCCGAGAGGGCCGTAGTCCCAGGCGGCGCGCTGACCGCCGTAGATCTCGCTGCACGGGTAGACGAAGCCACGGCGCTTGCTCAGGCTGACGATTGTGTCGATCTTGTCGGCGGCCACGGTGCTCTCTTCATTACGACGACGAAGCGGTGCTCCAGGTTACCGGCGGCGGCACCCTCCGTTTCAAATCGGGGGCCGCCGCAGATTTTTTTGACAATCGTTTCCATCTTCGATGAAAATGAGTGTCATGAGAGCTAGCCGCCGGTCCATATCCGGCCTCACCCCCGCCGCGGCGGCGCTGTCCGCGGCCGCCGTGCTGGCCCTGTCCGCGTGCGCCGACGGGGACACGGGCACGACGACCGACGACGGCAGGCTGCGGGTCACCGCGTCGTTCTATCCGATGCAGTTCCTCGCCGAGGAGATAGGCGGACGGCACGCCGAGGTCGACACGCTGACCAAGCCGGGAACCGAGCCGCACGACCTGGAGCTGAGCCCGCGGCAGACGGGCGAGCTGACGGACGCCGGGCTGATCGTCTATCTGAAGGACATGCAGCCGGCCGTGGACGAGGCCATCGAGCAGTCGGGCGCGGAGCACGTCGTGGAGGCGTCGGAGTTCACCTCGCTGGAGAAGCACGGCACGGAGGAGGACGGCCACGACCACGGTCACGGTCACGAGGACGAGGGCGGGGAGCACGCGGGCGGCGAGCACGCGGACGAGCACGCCGAAGAGCACGCCGGGGAAGAGGCCGAGGGCGGCCACGAGGGCCACGACCACGGCGGCGAGGACGGCGCCGACCCGCACATCTGGCTGGACCCCGTGCGCTACGCGGAGGTCGCCGAGGGGGTCGGCAAGGCGATGGCGAAGGCCGACCCGGACCACGCGGCCACGTACAAGAAGAACGCCGCCGAGCTGGCGGACCGGCTCCACAAGCTCGACGAGGACTTCGCCGCGGGCCTGGAGAACCGCCGTACGGACACCTTCATCACCACCCACGCCGCCTTCGGCTACATCGCCGACCGCTACGGCCTCGTCCAGGAGTCGATCAAGGGGCTGAGCCCGGAGGCGGAGCCGAGCGCCGCCCGGATGCAGCAGTTGCAGGACATCGCCGAGGACGACGGCGTGACGACGGTGTTCTTCGAGACGCTCGTCAGCGACAAGACGGCCCGTACGCTCGCGGGTGACCTCGGCCTGGAGACCGACGTGCTCGACCCGATCGAGGGCGTGACGGACAAGTCGAAGGGTGACGACTACTTCGAGATCATGGAGGCGAACCTCGCGGCGCTGCAGAAGGCGCTGGGCGTGGAATGAGCAGGGGCGCGCGATGAGAGGGGTCACGGTGGACGGAGCGGGCGTGAGGGAGCCGGTGATATGCCTGTGCGACGCGACGGCCGCGCTCGGCGGCCGGACCGTCCTCGGCGGGATCGACCTGAAGGTCGGGCGCGGCGAGGTGGTGGCCCTGCTGGGCGCGAACGGCTCGGGCAAGTCGACGACGGTACGGGCCGTGGTGGGCCGGGTGCCGCTGACGTCGGGCGGGCTGGAGCTGTTCGGGACGCCGATCGCGCGCTTTAGGCAGTGGCGGCGGATCGGGTACGTGCCGCAGCGCTCGACGGCGGCGTCCGGCGTGCCCGCGTCGGTGCGCGAGGTGGTGGCGGCGGGGCGGCTGTCGCGCTCGCGGCTGCGGCCGCTGCGGCGCGCGGACCGTACGGCGGTGGAGCGGGCCCTTGAGGTCGTGGGGCTGGCGGACCGGGCGAAGGAGTCGGTGAACCGGCTGTCCGGCGGGCAGCACCAGCGGGTGCTGATCGCCCGGGCGCTGGCGGCGGAGCCGGAGCTGCTGATCATGGACGAGCCGCTGGGCGGGGTGGACCTGCCGAGCCAGCGGATTCTGGCCGAGGCGCTGCGCGCGCAGGTGGCGGAGGGTACGTCGGTGCTGCTGGTGCTGCACGAGCTGGGGCCGCTGCAACCGTTGATCGACCGCACGGTCGTGCTCAGCGACGGCCTGGTGGCGCGGGAGTACGGGCGCGGGGAGGCGGACGCGGCGGCGCGGGTGCACGACCTGGCCTGCCACCCGCACCCGGGCGAGGCGGGCGAGACGGCCGAGGCGGACCGGACGGGGCTGCTGACATGACACTGGAGTTCCTGGAGCCCGCGTTCATGCAGCGCGCGCTGCTGGCGGCGCTGCTGGTGGGAATCGCCGCGCCCGCGGTGGGCATCTACCTGGTGCAGCGCCGCCAGGCGATCATGGGCGACGGCATCGGGCACGTGGCGCTGACGGGCGTCGCGCTGGGCTTCCTGCTGAACACCAGCCCGGTGTGGACGGCGGTGCTGGTGGCGGCGGTTGGCGCGGTGGCGATGGAGCTGATCCGCTCGTACGGGCGAACCCGCGGCGACCTGGCGCTGGCGATGCTCTTCTACGGCGGCATGGCCGGCGGCGTCCTGCTGATCAACCTGGCGCCGAACGGCTCCACGGCGAACCTCACCACCTACCTCTTCGGCTCGGTGACCACGGTCTCGGACTCCGACGTGGTGGCGATCGTGTGGCTGTCGGTGTTCGTGCTGCTGGTGACCCTGGGCCTGCGGCGGCAGTTCTTCGCGATCTGCCAGGACGAGGAGTTCGCCAAGGTCACGGGGCTGCCGGTGCGGTCGCTGAACCTGCTGCTGGCGGTGACGGCGGCGGTGACGGTCACCGTGGCGATGCGCGTGGTGGGGCTGCTGCTGGTCAGCGCGCTGATGGTGATCCCGGTGGCGGCGGCGCAGCAGGCGACGCGCGCGTTCGCGGCGACGCTGGCGGTGGCCGTGGCGATGGGGGTGCTGACGACGCTGTCCGGCACGGTGTTCTCGTACTACGTGGACGTGCCGCCGGGGGCGACCATCGTGCTCTTCGCGCTCGGGCTGTTTCTGCTGGTCACGGCGCTGGCGGTGCCGTTGGCGCGGCTACGCTCCGGGGCCGCCGGCAAGCCGGGCGGCAGGACCGGCGGCGGTCCCGGCGGGGCGGCGGCGGAGCCGGCGCGGGCGCCGGCGGGGGGCGGGTCGCGGTG
Organism: Streptomyces sp. MAR4 CNX-425; assembly: GCF_048656465.1. Taxonomy (NCBI): domain Bacteria; kingdom Bacillati; phylum Actinomycetota; class Actinomycetes; order Kitasatosporales; family Streptomycetaceae; genus Streptomyces; species Streptomyces sp. MAR4 CNX-425. The sequence goes on from NZ_JBMDLF010000001.1 coordinate 1,098,655, forward strand.
AGGACGGCCGTGGCGCGTGTGCCCGGTTATGCGGTTGCTGCTGGCACAATGGCGGCTCGTGGAGCGGACAGGGCTTCGAACGAGCAGCAGGAGGCAAGGGTGACGACCGCAGGGCCCCCGGTACGCGGCCGGTCGACGCGGCAGCGCGCGGCGGTGGCCGCGGCGCTCGCGGAGGTCGACGAGTTCCGCAGCGCCCAGGAGCTGCACGACATGCTGCGGCACCGCGGCGAGTCCGTGGGGCTGACCACGGTGTACCGCACGTTGCAGTCCCTCGCGGACGCGGGCGACGTCGACGTGCTGCGCACCACGGAGGGCGAGGCGGTGTACCGCCGGTGCAGCACCGGCGAGCACCACCACCACCTGGTGTGCCGGGTGTGCGGCAAGGCGGTGGAGGTCGACGGCCCGGCGGTGGAGCGCTGGGCGGAGTCGATCGCCGCGGAGCACGGCTTCGTGGACGTGGCGCACACGGTGGAGGTCTTCGGCACGTGCGCGGACTGCGCCGCGGAGGCCCGGGACTGACCCCGCGCCCCCGGGCGCGCGCCCGCGTACGCCCGGGGCGTCAGGGCGTGCCGGCCTGCGCCTCCTCACCGACCTCGTTGGGGATGGCGCCGCCGAAGCGCCGGTCGCGGGAGGCGTACTCGACGCAGGCTCGCCACAGGTCCCGGCGGTCGAAGTCGGGCCACAGGATGTCCTGGAAGACCATCTCCGCGTAGACGCTCTGCCAGATCAGGTAGTTGGAGGTGCGCCGCTCGCCGGAGGGCCGGATGAACAGGTCCACGTCCGGCATGTCGGGGTGGTAGAGGTATTTCGCGAAGGTGCGCTCGCTGACCTTCTTGGGGTCCAGGCGGCCGGCGGCGACCTCGCGCGCGATGGCGGCGGCGGCGTCGGCGATCTCGGCCCGGCCGCCGTAGTTGACGCACATGTAGAGGGTCATGGCGTCGTTGCCGCGGGTCTGCTCCTCGGCGACCTGGAGCTCCTGGACGACGCTCTTCCAGAGCTTGGGCATGCGCCCGGCCCAGCGGATGCGTACGCCCATGGCGTCGAGTTCGTCGCGGCGGCGGTGGATGACGTCGCGGTTGAAGTTCATCAGGAAGCGCACCTCGTCCGGCGAGCGCTTCCAGTTCTCGGTGGAGAAGGCGTACACCGAGAGGTTCTGCACGCCCAGCTCGATGCAGCCCTTGACGACGTCGAGGACGACGGCCTCGCCGACCTTGTGGCCCTCGGTGCGCGGCAGGCCGCGCTCCTTGGCCCAGCGGCCGTTCCCGTCCATGACGATCGCGACGTGCCCGGGCACCAGCTCGCCCGGCAGCTTCGGTGCCCGGGCGCCGGAGGGGTGCGGCTCGGGTGCCTTGTACGCGCGGCTCCGCCGCGTCAGGGAACTGCCGCGAATCCCTCGTCGTGCCATGTGCCGTGCTCTCCCGTTCCTCGACGTGGCCGTCTTCCTCCCCGCCGCGCGGCGGCTGGTACCCCCGGCTACCGCTCGACGTGGCGCAGCGAGCGCAGGCCGCGCTCCAGGTGCCAGTGCAGATAGGCCGCGACGAGCCCGCTGCCCTCTCTGACGTGATGTGCCCCACAGCGGTCGGCGGTCTGCCAGTCGCCGGTCAGGAGCGCGCCGAGCAGCACGAGTACCTCGGGCGACGGTACGACGCTACCGGGGACCCGGCAATCGCCGCACAGCACACCCCCCGCCGTGACGGAGAAGAACCGGTTGGGCCCGTCGAGGCCGCAGCGGGCGCAGTCGCCGAAGCTGGGGGCGTAGCCGTTGACGGCGAGCGAGCGCAGCAGATAGGCGTCGAGGACCAGCTCGGGGGCGTGGGCGCCGCCGGCGAGGGTGCGCAGGGCGCCGACGAGCAGCAGGTACTGCTGGGTCGCGGGCTCGCCCTCCTGGTCGGCGAAGCGCTCGGCGGTCTCCAGCATGGCGGTGCCGGCGGTGTAGCGGGCGTAGTCGCCGACGACGGCGGCGCCGTAGGGGGCGATGGTCTCGGTCTGGGTGCACATCGGCAGGCCGCGGCCGACGAGCTCGCCGCCGCGGGCGAAGAGCTGCACGTCGACGTGGGAGAAGGGCTCCAGCCGGGCGCCGAACTTCGACTTGGTGCGCCGTACGCCGCGCGCCACCGCGCGGACGCGGCCGTGGCCGCGGGTGAGCAGGGAGATGATCCGGTCCGCCTCGCCCAGCTTCTGGGTGCGCAGCACGATGCCGTCGTCGCGGAACAGGGTCATGGTCCCCATTCTTGCCTACGCGGCCGGATTCCCGCCCCGCCGGTGTGCGACGGGGCGGGATGCCGGCGGGGGCCGCGGCGCTGCGGTGCTACCGGGGGATGACGGTGTCGAGCGGCAGCCGGAGCTGCTGGCCCTTCGGGACGTCGGCGTTGCCGTTGCGTATGCCCGTCAGCTCTCCGGGCCTGAGGGCGCGGTTGTAGACGCGCATGTCGTCGAGGTAGCCGTGGAAGCGGTTGGCGCCGTCGAGGCGCTGGCCGATGTCGATGCCGCCGATGCCGAACTCCTTGCCCGCGGTGGGCGAGCCGGGCGGGGCGGCGACGGCGAAGGAGTCGCCGTCGACGGTCAGGGTGAGCTTGCCGTCGGCGCGTTGCAGGGTCACGAAGTGGAAGGAGTTGTCGTTGTACGCCTTGTCGGTCTGGACGCTCACGGCGGCCTGCTCCATCTGCATGCGGGCGATGACGCGGTTCCGCTCGGGTTCGGCGCGCAGCCAGATCGAGGGGGCGTTGCCGCCGACCCCGTAGGCCCACATGATCGCGTGGGCGCCGTTGGTGCGGCCGTACTTGAACCAGCCGGTCCAGGTGAAGTCGCCGTCGCCGACGTCGAGGGAGTCGTTCCACGGGATCTCGACGCGGGCGTCGACGTGGTCGTCGGCGTTGTCGAGGAAGAGGGACCGGCCGAACCTGCCGTCGCGCAGGACGGAGCTGCCGCGCACGTACGCGGTGTTGTCGTTGCCGGAGACGTCGGGTGTGGTCGCTCCCGGGGCGGGGGCGGGAGGCTGCGGCGGGTCCTCGTTGGGCTGGTCGAGGAAGGCGTCGTTGAAGCGGGCCCAGCGGATCGCCTCGTACGGGCTGTCCGTGCCGGCCTCGTAGAGCAGGCCGACGCGGTCCTCGGCCAGCTCGACCATGTCGGAGTAGGCGGTGGGTCCCCAGTGGATGACGCGGCCCTGGTCCCAGGGCTCCCAGGTGCGTCCGTCGTCGTGGGAGGCGCGTACGGACATGACCTTGCGGTCGGCGGGGTGGGCGGGCAGCGAGGCGAGGACCTCGTCGCCGTGGCGCAGCGTGGAGCCCTGCACGACGGGGCTGACCAGGCTGGGCGTCGTGGCGAAGGGGGCGTCCCAGGTGACGCCGCCGTCGCTGCTGACGGCGGCGGCGCGGTTGCCGGGGTCGGTGCCGCGCTCGTCGCGGGCGGCGGCGTAGACGGCGCCGTCCTCGCGCTGGAAGAGGCTGAGTTCCTGGGGCTTGACGTCGGGCGGCTGGACGGCGCGGGTGTCGTCGGCGCCCAGCTGCCAGTTCAGGCCGCCGTCGTCGCTGTAGAGGAGGTGCGCGCCCTGGCGGCCGTCGAGGCCCTGGTGGTTGCCGCCGACGAGCAGGCGGCCGGCGTGGTCGCCGGTGTCGAGCTGGAGGCCGTGGCCGGGGCCGGTGGCGTACCAGCGGTCCCACTCGGGCTTGGACAGCTCGGCGCCCATGTCGCGGGCGGGGGTCCAGGTGCGGCCGTGGTCGGTGGAGTGTTGCAGGTACGGGGTGCGCGTGGTGTCGTCGGCGCCGGGGTTGTGGGTGCTGAGCAGGGAGATGCGGCCGGACTCCCGGTCGACGACGGGCGCGGGGTTGCCGCGGGTGTCGCCGTCGCCGGAGAGGACGACCTGCGGTGCGGTCCAGGTGGCGCCGCCGTCGGTGGAGCGGCGGAGCACGATGTCGATGTCGCCCTTGTCGGAGCAGCTGTCGACGCGGCCTTCGGCGAAGGCGAGGAGGGTGCCGTCGGCGGCTGCGACGACGGCGGGGATGCGGTAGCAGGAGTAGCCGCCGGTGCCGCCCTGGAAGAGCACCTCCTCGCTGAACTCCGGCGCGGCGGCCTGCCGGGTCTCTCCGGCCGCGGCGTGCGGCGCGAGTGCGGTCAGTCCGGTGCCGAGGACCGCGGCGCAGGCGGCGAGGACGGTGGCGTGCCGGGGGCGGGGTTTTCTTCGGCGGGAGCGGTCCTGGGCGGGTGGCGCGAGGCGTGGCTGCATGGATGCGACTCGCTTTCGTCGAGGGATTCGTCCGGTTACGCAGACAATCGGATAGCCCATGTCCTACGTAGGACGTGGGATGTCCATCGGCGTAACTTAGAGGCGGCCCCTCGTACGGTCAAGAGTTCGGCTTCGGCTACCGGGAGTTCACCTTCCGCACACGTGTGTGCCGCCTACCCGACGCCGCGCATGGCCTTCCCGGCGCGCGCCTCGATGCCGCGGAAGTGGGTCGTCATCGCGGCCCGTACGCGCTCGCGGTCGCGCGCCCGCAGCGCCGCGACGATCTCCTTGTGGCGCCGGGCCGTGCCCATCGGCGACGGGTCGTTGGCCCAGCCGCGGGCGCCGGCCACCCGGTGAAAGACGTTCCAGAACGCCCCGAGAAGCTGCGGGACCAGGGTGTTGCCTATCGAGCGGTAGAGCACCTCGTGGAACTCGCGGTCCTCCTCGGGGAAGACCTCGCCCTGGCCGGCCCGGGTCTCCATGCGCGCGACGATGCCGTCCAGCGCGTCCAGATCGTCCTCGGGGATGCTCTCCACCACCCGGCTGACCAGGCCCTCTTCGAGTATTTCGCGGACCTGGAGGATCTCGGTGAGGGCGTGCGCGTCGTCGCCGCCGAGCTGCACCAGGGTGCGGAACGTCAGCCCGTCGGCGAGCGGCGTGAGCGACGCCTCGCCGACGTAGGTGCCGTACCCGTGGCGGATCTCGACGATGTCGAGGGCCTGGAGCGCCTTGAGCGCCTCGCGCACGGAGTTGCGGCTCACCCCCAGGTCGTCCATCAGCTCGGTCTCGGTGGGCAGCACCTCGCCGGGGCGCAGCCCCCGGTCGAGGATCAGCTGCATGATCTCGCGCTGGATCTGGCCGCCCATGCGCTTCCTGCGGTCCGAACGCGGCTGGGGGTGCTTCAGCTCCTGGGGCATGGCGGTATCGTACGCACAAGGAGGGACATCCTACGTGTGATACGTCAGTTTCATCCGGAAGATGAGGAAGATCCGGGAGTGATGAGCCCGGATTCGTAGCCGATGACGACCAACTGCGCCCGGTCCCGCGCGCCCACCTTGCCCATGATCCGGCTCACATGGGTCTTGGCCGTCAGCGGCGAGAGCGCCAGCGACTCGGCGATCTCGGTGTTGTTCAGCCCGCGCGCCACCAGCATGAGCACCTGCCGCTCCCGCTCCGACAGCGCTCCCAGCGCCGCCCCGCCGCTGTGCGTCGCGGACGGCTGCGGCGCCTCCGGCAGCCGCACCAGCCGCTCGATGAGCCGGGCCGTGGGGCCGGGCGAGAGGAGCGCGTCGCCGGCGGCGACGGTGCGGATGGCCTCCAGCAGCGCGGCCGGCTGGGTGTCCTTGACCAGGAAGCCGGAGGCACCGGCGCGCAGCGCGGCCATGATGTGCTCGTCGGTGTCGTAGGTGGTGAGCACCAGCACCCGTACGCCCGCGAGGTCCTCGTCGGCGGCGATCAGATGGGTGGCCTCGATGCCGTCCAGCTCGGGCATCCGCAGGTCCATCACCACCAGGTCGACGCGCTCGCTGCGGGTCAGCTCCACGGCCTCGCGGCCGTTGCCCGCCTCGCCGACCACCTCCATGTCGGGGGCGGAGTCCACGAGCATGGTGAACGCCTTGCGCACCAGGGTCTGGTCGTCGGCGAGCAGGACGCGGATGGGCTGCGCGGTCATGCGGTGCGGCTCCTGTCGGTGAAGGCGGTACGCGCCCCGGTGCGGTCGGCGCCGGGGCCCGCGGGGGCGTCTGCGTCGACGGTCTCGATCCCCTCGGCGCCCTCGCCCGCCCCGGCCGCGCCGCCCGCCCCGGCCGCTGTCGCCGCGCACGGCAGTTCGGCGGTGACCGCGAAGCCCGCGGCGTCCCCGCGCAGGCCGGCCTCCAGCGTGCCGCCGACGGTGCGGGCCCGCTCGCGCATGCCGACGATCCCGTAGCCGGAGCGGGCGGGTTCGGCCGCGGCCGCCGGGGCCTTCGTCAGCCCCGGGGGCGCCGCGCCCGCCGGGCCGCCCTCCGGCCCGTCGTCGACGACGGCGATGCGCAGCGCGTCGGCCCCCTCGTCGTACGTGACGGCGATACGGACCTGCACCGCGGACCCGGCGTGCTGCACGGCGTTGGTGAGCGACTGCTGCACGATCCGGTACGCCGCCGCCCCCACCCCCTGCGGCACGTCGCGGGCGGTGTCGGCGACGTCCAGGTGCACCTTGGCGCCCCCGGCGCGCGCGGCCTCCACCAGGTCGTCCAGCCCCGCGAGCCCGGGCGGCGGCCCGGTGCCCTCCACGGCGTCCCCGGCGCGCAGCACCTGCAGCGTGGTGCGCAGTTCGACGCGGGCGTCGCGGCAGGTGCCCGCGATGCCGTCGAGCGCGTCGGCGAGCGCCGCGCGGTCCAGCCGGTCGGGGTCGGCGACCAGCAGGTGCGCGGCCACCGAGGTCTGCACGCCGATGAGGGTGATGCTGTGCGCCAGCAGGTCGTGGAGGTCCTGGGCGATGCGCAGCCGCTCCTCCGCCACCCGCCGGGCGGCGGTCTCCTCGCGGGTGCGCTCGGCCCGTTCGGCGCGTTCGACGATGGCGCCGACGTAGTTGCGGTGGACCCGTACCGCCTCGCCGAAGAGCGCGACGGAGATGACCCAGCCGGAGGTGCGCAGGAACTCGGTGGCCTGGTCGATGTCGCGCAGCGTCAGCATGACCACCGCGGCGACGAGGAGCCCGGAGGTGACCGCCAGGGTGCGCACCCGCGGCCCGGCGACCGCGAGGGAGTAGACCGCGACCATGATCGTGGGCGTCGGCGCGGTGTGGACGTTGTCGAGGATGTGGTACGGCGCCTCGGGCACGAAGGACACCACGAAGACGCCCAGCGGGTAGTGCCGGCGCCAGGCCAGCACCGCCACCATGAGGAACAGCAGCAGCCAGCCCAGGGCGTCGGGCCGGTGCGCCGACTCCTCGACCTTCCCGAACAGCGCCAGGCCCGCGACGACCACGCCGACCACCGCGGGGACGCGGAGATCCGCGCGCGTCGGCCGCTCCAGCCGCTTCAGCCGGGTCAACGCTGACTGCATGAAACCATCCTCGCCTACGGCTCCCGGCAGGGAACCCCTGGGTACCTGTCCGCCGCCCGGAAACGGCGGTGCCCCGGCCGGGTGGCAGCCACGGGGGGAGCCGCCACTCGGCCGGGGAGTTCGTGGGCCGTACCGCCCGGCTCCGCCCGGCCCGCCCGGACGTGCCGGGCGGGCGGGACGTACCGGGCCGGGCGGTACGGGCCGCGCGAGCGCGCTACCGCGCCGCCGCGCCCGCGGGTTCCGGCTCCGGCTCCCTCTCCGGCTCCGCGGGCGGGGTCTCCACCCGCTTCGCCAGCGGTCCGGGCCACCAGATCCGCTTGCCCAGCAGCCAGCTCGCGGACGTGACCAGGTAGGTACGGACCAGGAAGGTGTCGAGCAGCACGCCGACCGCGATGACGAAGCCGATCTCGAACATCATCACCATCGGCATCGTCGCCAGCGCCGCGAACGTCGCCGCCAGCACCACCCCGGCGGACGCGATCACGCCGCCGGTGCGGCGCAGCGCGGTCAGCGCCGCGGTGCGGGTGTCCGCGCCGTTCACCGCCTCCTCCCGCATCCGGTGCAGCAGGAAGATGCCGTAGTCGACACCGAGCGCCACCCCGAAGACGAAGGTCAGCAGCGCCAGTTCGCCGCCGATGCCGGAGAAGCCCATCACCGGCTCGAAGACCAGGCCGCCGATACCCATCGCCGCACCCCAGGACGCGGCCACCGCGACCGTCAGCACCAGCGGCGCGATCAGGCTGCGCAGCAGGACGATGAGGATGAGCAGCACCGCGGCGAGGGTGAGCGGGATGATCAGCTTGCGGTCGTTGGAGTTGGCCTCGGCCAGGTCCATGGCCTCGGCGCTGAGCCCGCCGACCACGGCGTCGGCGCCCTCCAGCTCGTCGAGCTGGCCGCGCAGGTCGTTGATCGCCCGGTCCTCGCCCGCGGACTGCGGCGGGTCGGCGGCGAAGACGGTGATCTCGGTGTGGCCGCCGCCGGAGCGGGAGACCTCGGCCGAGGCGATGCCCTCGACGTTCCGGGTGGTGGACAGCGCCTCGTCCGCCCGGTCCGCGTTCGCGATCACGACGATCGGCTGCGCGCCCTGCTCGGGGTACGCCTCCTTCAGCTTCTCCATCGCCGTGATGGACTCGGGCTTGTCGATGAAGGCGTCCTCCTGCTTGAGGTTGCCCGGCAGGTTGAGCGTGCCGAGCGCCAGCGCGCCCAGCGCCACCGTGCCGCTGACGAGGATCAGCACCGGGCGGCGGCCCACCGAGGTGCCCATCCGGTCGAAGAAGCCGCGCCGCTTGGCCTCGCTGCCGTAGGCGGGGATCAGCGGCCAGAAGACCCGCCGGCCGAAGAGCACCAGCAGCGCCGGCAGCAGGGTGAGCATCACGGCGAGCGCGCACAGCACACCCACCGCGCCGACCGGGCCCAGGCCCGCGGTGCTGTTGAGGTCGGCGGCCACCAGGCAGACCAGACCGGCCGCGACCGTGCCGGACGAGGCGAGGATCGCCGGGCCGCACCTGCGCACGGCCCGGAACATCGCGTCCTGCGGCACCGGGGTGCGCCGCAGTTCCTCGCGGTAGCGGGCGACGAGCAACAGCGCGTAGTCCGTTCCCGCGCCGAAGATCAGCACCGTCATCATCGCCGAGCTCATGGAGCTGACGGTCAGGTCGAACGCCTGGATGAGGCCGTAGACGACGGCCATCGAGGTCATGGCCGCGACGCCGACGCAGACCAGCGGCAGCAGCCACAGGAACGGGCTGCGGTAGGTGATGATCAGCAGAATGGTGACGATGCCCGCGGTGGCGTACATCAGCGTGCCGTCGACCTGCTCGTAGACCGCCTCGGAGTCGGCCTGGATGCCGGCGGGGCCGCCGAGTTCGACGGACAGGCCCTCGGGGGGATCCGCGACGTGCTCGTCGCGGATCCCCTCGACGGTCTCCAGCTGGGCGTCCTCGTCGGGCAGCCCGACGATGGAGAACGGCACCATCAGGGTCGTACCGTCCTCGGACGGCACCACCTGGGGAGCGCGGCCCCCGGCCAGCTCGTACGCGCCGGCGATGTCACCGGCGTCCCGCGTGGCGAGTTCGCGGTCGGTGGCGGTGACGCCGCCGTCGCGCTGGTAGACCAGGATCCCGTCGAGGGTGTCGCCGCCGGGCATGTCCGCGACGATCTCGGCGACCTGGGTCGAGTCGGCGCTGCCCGGCAGATAGTCGACGGCCCGGTCGCGGGTCGACTCGCCGAGCTTGCTGCCGAACGGCATGGTGATGGCGAGGACCGCGATCCACAGGCCGAGCACGGCCCACGGTATCCATCGGCGCCTGGGCCGGGTGGCCGTGCCGGGCGGCCCTTCAGGTGGTGCGGATACGGCGCCCATAGGGGCTCTCCCTCCGGGAAGTAGCTGTTCTTGCCCCAGCTTCCCCCGGGGACCGGCCCCGGTTCTTCGCTCCCGGGTGCCAAACCCGCCTTACTGCGCGGGGTGTGTTGAGGCGGCCCTTACTCCCCCGGGAGTACTCCCGCGCGCCGTTGTCAACACCGCCCGCACGAACGCACGTTGCGCGCCGGCCGCCCGCGGACGGCAAGGTACGCGGCCCGGCCGGGGCCGGCCCCTCCGCCACGTGTGGTGAACAACGGCTACGGGCTGCTGCCCCGGGTCCGGCCGGGTACCGTTCTGGGTGTCGAGGTATGAACGGAGTCCTTGTGCCCTACCCGCTGGAAGAGCAGGAGGCGATCGGGCGCCGTATCAAGCGGCGACGTCTTCAGCTCGGAATGACGCAGGCCGATCTGGCCGCGGCGGTCGGCAAGAAGCAGGCGTGGTTGTCCCGCGTCGAGAACGGACGCCTGGAGCTGGACCGCACGGCGCTGATCAACCAGCTTGCCGCCGCGCTTCACTGTCACCCGAACGAACTGATAGACCGGCCGTACGAGGTCGCCGCGGGGGAAGCCCGGTGGCAGGTGGCCGCTGCGTCGATCTTGCGGGAGCTGCGCCGATACGACCTCCCCCCGGTGTTCACGGGCACTCCGCGGGGTTCGAACGCCCTGTGGCAGGACATGAGGCGCCTGCACCGACTGCGTGACGCCGCCGCCAACGTTGCGGTCTTGAGCAGCCTGCCGGACATGTTCCGCGAGGCCCGGGCGCTGGCCGAGGTCTCCCACGGGCATGAGCGGGAAGAGGCGTACGGCGTCTACGCGATCTGCTGCAAGTTCGCCCACACGGCCGCGCACGCGCTCGGCCATCCTGAACTGGTCGCCATGGCCTGCGAGCGCGCCGCTTGGTCCGCCAGGCTGTCCGGCGACCCCCTCATGCCCGCCGTCGCGGACTGGATGCGGGTGTGGGACATGTGGGCCACCGCGGACTGGTCCGATTCCCTCGCCTTGGCCGACCGGGCGCTGCGCAACGTCCAGGACGACTACGACCGGCACGACCAGCTTGCGGTACGTCTCTGGGGGGCTCTGCAACTGCGAGCCGCGGTCTCCGCCGCCCGGGCGAACAACAAGGCCGAGGCCGAGCACCGCATCAGCCTCGCCCGCGAGGCCGGCGCCCACGTGGACGCCTATACGGGTCCGCCGATCCACGACCGCGCCACGTTGACGTTCTCCACCGGCAATGTGCAGATCCACGCGATCAGCGTCCAACTGGAGATGGCCAACCAGTCCGAAGCGCTGCGGCTGAACGACGAAGCCGATCAGCGGCACATCGACGCCCTGCCGAACTCTCGCCGGGGCCACCATCACATGGACCTCTCCAGAGCCTTCCTCTGGGACGGCAGCCGGGACAAGGCGCTGCAGGAACTGGTGGAGGCCGAGCGGCTGGCACCCGAGTTGGTGCGCAACCACCCCATCGGCCGCGCCACTCTCCGGAAGATCATCTACGCGGAGAGAGCGTCCACGCGTGAACGGCTACGCCGTATGTCGCATCGATTTCACCTCGACGAGCAGGGGCTATTCCGCTGAGTCATAATTCTGTGTGACGGGGAGAATACTTTCCGTCGCGTGACCGCAGCGAAACGCACACCCCAGGACAAGGCTCGCCACCGGTCCCCGGCCGAGGTGGCCGCCGGTTGGGCACCGCGACGGGGAGACGTCGTCTACGACGTCCCCGGGCAGCGCACCGGCATCGTCATCGCCCTCCCCGAGGACACCGGTGCACCCGTCTACCACCTGTGCCCGCCCGGCGGCGGCCGGGGATGGACGGCACGCGTGGATGATCTCCGCCCCCACGAGGACGACGCGCCGGACGGAACCACCTTGCACGAGTCCGTCATGCCCTCGCCCGAGGTGTTCCGCTCCACCCCGGGCGGCCGGGAGGGGGTGTGAGCGCGATGGCCGTGCCGTCCGCCGCGACTCCACCGGTCCGATGCGAAACCCTGCCGCGCACGGCGATGTCGGTGGCCAGGGCCCGGCGGCTGGTCTCCACCTCGCTGCGCGTCTGGTCGCTGGACGCCGCCGACGCCGCGGCGTGCCTCGTCATCAGCGAGTTGGTGACGAACGCGGTGCGGCACGCGCGCCTGGCGGCGGTGATCGTCCGGGTCTCCCGCGTCGGACCCCGGCGGGTCCGGGTGGCGGTCGTCGACCTCTCCCGAACCCCGCCGACGCTCATCGACGCCGACGTGGACGACGAATCGGGGCGGGGCCTGGCCACGGTCGCCGCGGTCTCTACCGCATGGGGCGTCGACACGCTGCCGTGGGGCAAGCGGGTGTGGGCAGACCTCGACGTTCCCGAGGGCGCCTCGTGAACGGCCGCATCCCCGAGCTGGCCTACGCCGCCATCCTCACCGGCGTCCTCGTCCTCCTCACCCTCGGATTCGCCTCCGCCCCTGCTTCTTCCCTTCCACCCGCGACGTGGCTTCACTCTTCTGACCCCGATCACGAGGACCGAGAAGAAAGACACCTGGGAAACGGTCGAGGCGCTCTGCGAGTGGCTGGACAGGGAGAGTCCCGTCGCGGGGGAGACCGCACGCCTGCTGCGCATCCTCAAGATCGGGGAAGAGTTCGGCGAGGTCGCCGAAGCCGTACACGGCGTGCTCGGCACGAACCCGCGCAAGGGCAGCACTCATACGGTCGACGACCTCTGCAAGGAGCTGTGCGACGTGATCACGACAAGCATGGTCGCGCTCGCCTCGATCACCGACGACGCCGGCGCCGTCTTCGACGCGAGGCTGCGGGAGATCGTGGATCGGGCGCGGGTAGTGAGTGCGGGCGGCGGCTAGGCGCCCTCTTTCAGGACGGTCCGTACGAGCGCGCGTTGGGCGTCGGTCAACCGGGGGTCGGCGAAGTGGGCGGTGCGGCCGCCGGCGGTGACGCGGTACGCGAAGCCGTCGGGTACGCCCGGGGGCGGGGCGGCGCTGCCCTGGGCCAGGGCGCGGTGGGCCAGGGCCTCCAGGCCGGCCGCGTCGGGGCGGCCGGCCGTGTCCAGGGTGGCCTCGCGGGGGATGCCCGCGAAGCCCCCGGTGCGGGTGACGGTGATGCGCATGCCCCACGCCTACCCCGCCGGCGGCGGGGCACCCTCCGGGGCCGGGGTCTGCCGCGGCACGGTGGCGTCCGTGCCCGTGGGCACGTCGACCACCGACCACGCCTTGACCACGGCGGCGCGCTCCGCCCCGTCGCCGTAGCGGGCCTCGGCGGCGGCGACGGTGGCGGCGGCGAACGCGGCGAAGTCGGCGGTGGTGGTGAGGGCGCCGCCGGTCAGCGTGTCGTACCAGATGCGGCCGGCGCGGTCCCAGGCGTTGCCGCCGAGGTCGGTGGCCAGCCGGTAGAAGGCGTGGTTGGGGATGCCGGAGTTGATGTGGACGCCGCCGTTGTCGGTGGCGGTGTCGACGTAGTCCGCCATCGTCGCCGGCTGCGGGTCCTTGCCGAGGACGTCGTCGTCGTAGGCCGTGCCGGGGGCCTTCATCGAGCGCAGCGCCTCGCCGGAGACGCCGGGGGCGAGCAGTTCGGCGCCGATGAGCCAGTCCGCGTCCGCGGCGGTGGTGCCCTGGACGTACTGCTTGATGAGGGAGCCGAAGACGTCGGAGACCGACTCGTTGAGCGCGCCGGACTGGCCGAAGTACTCCAGGTTCGCGCTGTACTGGGTGACGCCGTGGGTCAGCTCGTGGCCGATGACGTCGACGGCGCGGGTGAAGTCGAGGAAGACCTCGCCGTCGCCGTCGCCGAAGACCATCTGCTCGCCGTCCCAGAAGGCGTTCCCGTAGTCCTCGCCGTAGTGGACGGTGGCGTGCAGCGGCAGCCCGGCGCCGTCGACGGAGTCGCGCGCGAAGCCGCTGAGGAACAGCTCGAAGGTGGCGCCGAGGCCGTCGTAGGCGCGGTTGACGGTGGCGTCGGCGACGGGCTCCGAGCCCTCGGCGCGGACCTCGGTGCCGGGGAGGTTCTGGGTCCCTTCGGCGTCGTAGACGGTGCGCTTCGGCTTCGCGTCCTCCCGCGCCGCGCGCGCGGCCGGGCGGGCGGCGGCGGCGCGGACGGTGGCGGTACGGCGGCGGGTGCGCTGCAAGGCGTCGCGCTCCAGGGTGCGGCGGGCACGGGCGGCGAGGGCGGGGTCGCCGGTGCGGGCCAGCCTGTCCAGGATGTGCGGCGGCACGATGGTGCAGAAGACCGGGTTACGTGAAGTGGCATCCATGCCTGGCAATGTGGCACTAAGTAACCGACTTGTCACTCCCCGCAGCGGATGGTTAGCGATTTCGGGTGGCCGGGGCCGGTACGGGCTCCGCGCGGGATCTCGCATCGTGATACTGGTCGGCCGGTGCCGCCGGGCTGGGCTACATTGTTCGGCATCGTGCGTTACGGGCTGCTTCTTCTTAGCCGCCGCGGCGAGGGTCTGCCGTCGTAGACCGACCCCCTCCCCGCGGAGTCCGGTGCTGCCACCCGTCGGTCGACGACCAGCTCGCGCGAAGGAGCCCACGCCACCATGTCCCCCTCCGGTCGATCCGACCGCCCCGGTAACACCGTCGGCCGCGGTACGCCCGTCACCGCCGCCACCGTTCGCCAGCAGCCCTCCGGCATGCCGGTGCACCGCTACCGCCCGTACGAGGCCGTCGACATCCCCGACCGCACCTGGCCCGGCAACCGCGTCACGCGCGCGCCCCGGTGGCTGTCCACCGACCTGCGCGACGGCAACCAGGCGCTGATCGACCCCATGTCGCCGGCGCGCAAACGCGCCATGTTCGACCTGCTGGTGCGCATGGGCTACAAGGAGATCGAGGTCGGCTTCCCGTCCTCCGGGCAGACCGACTTCGACTTCGTACGCTCCATCATCGAGGACGGCGCCGTCCCCGAGGACGTGACGATCTCCGTGCTGACGCAGGCGCGCGAGGAGCTGATCGAGCGCACCGTGCAGTCGCTCAAGGGCGCCCACCGCGCGACCGTCCACCTGTACAACGCGACCGCGCCCGTGTGGCGCGAGGTCGTCTTCCGCGGCTCGCGCGACGCGGTCAGGCAGATCGCCGTCGACGGCACCCGGCTGGTCGTGGAGTACGCCGAGAAACTGCTCGACGACCGCACCGTCTTCGGCTACCAGTACAGCCCGGAGATCTTCACCGACACCGAGCTGGACTTCGCGCTGGAGGTCTGCGAGGGCGTCATGGACGTCTGGCAGCCCGAGGACGGCCGCGAGATCATCCTCAACCTGCCGGCCACCGTGGAGCGGTCCACGCCCTCCACGCACGCCGACCGCTTCGAGTGGATGTCGCGGAACCTGTCCCGCCGCGAGCACGTGTGCCTGTCCGTCCACCCGCACAACGACCGCGGCACCGCCGTCGCCGCCGCCGAGCTGGCGCTCATGGCGGGCGCCGACCGCATCGAGGGCTGCCTGTTCGGGCAGGGCGAGCGGACCGGCAACGTCGACCTCGTCACCCTGGGCATGAACCTGTTCTCGCAGGGCGTCGACCCGATGATCGACTTCTCGGAGATCGACGAGATCCGGCGCACCTACGAGTACTGCAACCAGATGGGCGTCCACCCCCGCCACCCCTACGTCGGCGACCTCGTCTACACCGCCTTCTCCGGCTCCCACCAGGACGCCATAAAGAAGGGCTTCGAGGCGATGGAGGCGAAGGCGGAGCGGGCCGGCAAGCCCGTCGGGGAGCTGGAGTGGGCGGTGCCGTACCTGCCCATCGACCCCAAGGACGTGGGCCGCTCGTACGAGGCGGTCATCCGGGTCAACTCGCAGTCCGGCAAGGGCGGCGTGGCGTACGTGCTCCAGCACGACCACAGCCTCGACCTGCCGCGCCGCATGCAGGTGGAGTTCTCCCAGATCATCCAGGCCAGGACCGACGCCGAGGGCGGCGAGGTCACCCCGGCGCAGATCTGGGACACCTTCCGCGACGAGTACCTGCCCAACCCCGGCAACCCCTGGGGCCGCATCCAGCTGCGCGGCGGGCAGACGACGACCGACCGCGACGGCGTCGACACCCTCACCGTGCAGGCCGACGTCGACGGCGCCGAGACCACCCTCGTCGGCACCGGCAACGGGCCGATCTCCGCGTTCTTCCACGCCCTTCAGGGCATCGGCGTCGACGCGCGGCTGCTGGACTACCAGGAGCACACGATGAGCGAGGGCGCCAGCGCGCAGGCGGCCTCGTACATCGAGGTCGCGGTGGACGGCAGGGTGCTGTGGGGCATCGGCATCGACGCGAACACCACGCGCGCGTCGCTGAAGGCGGTCGTCTCCGCGGTCAACCGCGCGTCCCGCTGACCCGGTCCGCACCGCCGTCCGGGACCGCCGTCCGGGACCGCCGTCCGGGACCGCCGTCCGGCACCGTTGCCCGGCCCGCCGTCGGCCCGCCGTCCGGCGCCGCCGCGGCGGTGCGCCCGCGCCCCCGTCCGCGCCCCCGTCCGGGCGCGGAGGGGCGCGGGCGCGGCTCGTTCGCACCGGGTTGACGTGCGCGAGGGCTGACGATGTCGGCCGGTGTGGTTAGCATCACGTCAGCGCGGCAGCGTTGCCGAAGCGTGATGGAGGTCGACGTGACGCATATCCCCCGCCGGTTCGCCGGCGTGCGGACGTCCTGGTACACCGAGTCCGACGGTGAGTTCTTCTGCCCCGGCTGCGGCGGCGACCGCAACTACCGCCGGCGCAGCGGCAGACGGCGGTTCACCGTCCTCGGCGTACCGGTGCTGCCGCGCGGCGACGCCGGCCCCGTCGTCGAGTGCGCCGACTGCGCCGGGCACTTCGGCCTCGGGTCCCTCGCCGAACCCACCTCCACGCGCTTCGCGCTGCTGCTGCGCGACGCCACGCACGCCGTCGCCCTCGCCGTGCTCCACGCCGGCGGCACCTCCTCCCCCGCCGTCCGCGGCACGGCCGTCACCGCGGTGCGCACCGCGGGGTACGACGACTGCACGGAGGAGCAGCTGCTCACGCTGCTGGCCGCCATCGAGGCCGACTCCGGGCGGATGCCCGACCTGAGCGCGCGGCACCCGGCGGAGCAGCGGAACTTCGAGGCGGAGCTGCGCGAGACGCTGGCGCCGCTGGCGCCGCACCTGGTGGCGGCGGGGCGGGAGTCGATCCTGCTGGGCGGCGCGCGCATCGCGCTGGCGGACGGGGCGTACACGCCGCCGGAGTGGGAGACGCTGACGGTGGTCGGGGACGCGCTGCTGCTGCCCGGGGCGGACGTGGAGCGGCTGCTGACGTCGGCGCGCACGCCGTCCTGAGCGGCGGTACGCGCGGGGCGCGGCCCGGCGCGTAGGGCGGGCCGCGGGCGCGTACGGCACGGGCGCGTACGGGCGGGCGCGTACGGCACGGGCGTGTGCGGCCGGACTCGTACGGCACGGGCGCGGCCCGGCGCGTACGGCGGGGCCACCGGCTCGTACGGCACGCGCGCGGGACCGGTGCGCCCCCGCGCGCCCCGCCCTCCTCAGAAGCCCAGCCGGCGCAGCTTCTTCGGGTCCCGCTGCCAGTCCTTCGCGACCTTCACGTGGATGTCCAGGTACACCGGCGTGCCCAGCAGCGCCTCGATGTGCCCGCGCGCCCTGGTGCCGATCTCCCGCAGCCGCTGCCCCTTCGGCCCGATGACGATGCCCTTCTGGCTGTCCCGCTCGATGAACAGGTTGGCGTGGATGTCCAGCAGCGGCCGGTCCGCCGGCCGGTCCTCGCGCGGCTCCATCTCGTCCACCACCACCGCGATCGAGTGCGGCAGCTCGTCCCGTACGCCCTCCAGGGCCGCCTCCCGGATCAGCTCGGCGACCATCACCTGCTCCGGCTCGTCGGTCAGGTCGCCGTCCGGGTACAGCTCCGGGCCCTCCGGCAGCAGCGGCACCAGCAGGTCGGCGAGGAGGCCGACCTGCTTGTCCTCGACCGCCGAGACCGGCACCACCTCGGCCCACTCGAAGCCCAGGTCCTTCGCCATCCGGTCCACGGCCACCAGCTGGGCCGCGATCGTGTCGGGGTCGGCCAGGTCCGTCTTGGTGACGACGGCAACCTTCGGGGTGCGCCGCAGCGCGGCCAGCTCGCCCGCGATGAACCGGTCGCCGGGCCCGGTCTTCTCGTTCGCCGGTACGCAGAAGCCGATGACGTCGACCTCGGCCCAGGTGGCGCGCACCGCGTCGTTGAGCCGCTGGCCGAGGAGGGTGCGCGGCTTGTGGTAGCCGGGGGTGTCGACGAGCACGAGCTGCGCGTCGGGGCGGTGGACGATGCCGCGCACGGTGTGCCGGGTCGTCTGCGGGCGGCTGGAGGTGATGGCCACCTTCTGGCCGACCAGCGCGTTGGTCAGGGTCGACTTGCCGGCGTTGGGCCGGCCGACGAAGCAGGCGAAGCCGGAGCGGTGCCCGGTGTCAGGGGTGGTCATGGGGAGCATTCTCCCCGACCGCCGCCCCGCGCCGACCGCCGCTCCGGCCGCGGCACCCGCCGTGGCGGTACCGCGACCGCGCCGATCCGGGTCGCGGGGGTCGGGCGGCGGGGGAAAATGCGCTCGGCCGCATTCACCCGGTTCTCCGGCCGGGCCGCCAGATACCCGAAAGCTTTCGCTGCCGTACGGCAGCGGCACCATCACCGCAGAAGCCCCGCACACCATAAGGCGTGATTACGCCGATGCCGCTGGGCGCGTTGCAGACAGACGAGCCCGCTGGATAGCGTCATCGCCGTAAGAAGTCGAAAGGGACCCGATCCCGGAGCGGGCGGATCACATGAGCATCCCCAGCCACCACCCCAGAAGAACGTTTCGATTCCTTCTTCTGGCGCTCACTCCGGCACTTGTGACCGGTGTACTCGGCTGCGGCGCCCAGGAGGATAACCAATCGTCCGCGGCTCCGCAGAAACCCTCGTTGGCATCGGGTAAACCACTGGACGCAGCCATGCGGGAGAGCGCGGACCAGGGACTCGGGTTTTCACTGCACGACGTCGACAATCCGGGTGATGCCATTCATCCGGCCCACGCCCGGCGCTACAAGGTGTGCTACGTGCGGGACGCTCCGAAATTCAGCGCCGTGGACATCTATGCGGTGCGCGAAAACAAGGAGTGCCCCACAAGGACCGCCGCCCAGTAAAAGGAAAGCTCAGCCAGGAGGGAAGTAATGGTGAGAGCAAAGCTGTTCCCGTTCGCATCCTCGATCCTGCCCGCTTTGGCGCTCGTGTCACTCACGGTCGCCGGTCCGGCGCAGGCGGCTCCGACCGGAACCGGCTGCACCGACAAATCAGACGCGGGCACGGCCACGGCGAAGTTCAAGCCCTACGGAGAGCACCTCCTGGTGACGGACAACTCCAAGGACGGCCATTCGGCAATCGGCCACGTCCAAATCACGTGGGGTTCCGCAACCCACTACTGGTACTGGAACAGGGACGGCGCGGGGACCACCCGCGACGTGAACCTGAGCTACAAGGAGGGGCGGTCCATCTTTGTCGGCGCCTACACCGGGGACTGGTCCGGTTCGGCCACCAAGGGAATAGACCACTCATCCAACACCGTCATCCCCACCTGCAGGGCGACCGCGTGACGACTCCGCCCGGAAACGGTGGATCCACCGTTTCCGGGCGGTACCGGTAGAGCACCGATCCTGTTCCCGGGCGACGAGCCGGGCGGGGGCAGACAGGTCCAGGCGTCGACGTCGGCCGCAGACATCCGTTCGCAATTGCCTCTTGAGGCAACGACAGAGATCCACTCGGTTCCCGTACGAACATGTGGCGCATTCGCGCCATCCCGTAATGCACCTTTTAGCGCGGTACGCTAGGTTTAAGTCACTGTCAAGTGACAGGCGACTGCCATACGATCCAACTCCATCGCATGCGGTTGCCAATGGAGGGCAGGATGCTGGATTCCCGTCCAAAGATCGATGCCACCGGGTTGCAGATTCTCCGCCTACTCTATTTCGGATTCGACGACGCCTCCGTGGCGCGCCGGCTGGGACTCGGACATCGCACCGTACAGCGCAGGGTGCATTACCTCATGCAGGTCCTCGGGGCGAAGGGAAGAGTGGCGCTCGGCGCCCGGGCCCAGCAGTTAGGGCTCCTGACCCAGGCGGCCGATCCCGTACTGGCCGCCGACCAGAGATGCGACCGTTGAGCTCGAATCCGCCGGGGCCGAAGACGGTCCAGAATCCGCTACCGGGCAGTCCGGTGGCGACGATCGCAGGAGGAGGCCCCGATGGCCGATGAAATGGTGCGCCAGGCCCAGGAGTTCATCAACAACACGTACGGCGGCGTTCCCGGAATACCCACTGTCGAAGAGGACGGCCGAACAAAGTGGGCCGTCATGTACGCGTTAACCCGCGCCCTTCAGTACGAACTCGGCATCGACGCCCTCTCCGACAACTTCGGCCCGACGACCCTGTCCACCCTGCGGAGCAGGTATCCGGCGATCAACGCCAACGTCGCGGTCCCCCTCAACATCGTCAAGATAGTCCAGTCGGGACTGTGGTGTAAGGGCTACCCGGCGACCGGCACCGTCGGCGGCGTCGACGGGGACTTCAGCGACACCGTGGCATCCTCGGTCACCCAGATGCAGCGGGACATGGGCGTCGCCTCGGCGTACCCGGCCGGCACGCTGACCCCCAAGGTCTTCAAGGGCCTGCTGAACATGGACCCCTACGTCAGGACGGTCGGCGGCACGGACACCGTTCGCGGCATCGAGCAGTGGCTCAACGGACGCTATGTCGACAGGGCCGACTACTTCATCATCCCGTGTGACGGCCACTACTCCCGCAGCGTGCAGAAGGCCCTGATGCTGGCGATCCAGTACGAGATCGGCATGGCGGACGGCGTGGCCAACGGCAACTTCGGACCCGGCACCAAGGCTGGTCTGAAGAGCCACCCCCTGACCGTGGGGGACACCGGGGTCTGGGTGCGGCTGTTCTCCGCCGCGCTGGTGTTCAACCGCCGGTCCGGCGCAACCTTCACCAGCAGCTACTCCACCACGCTCGCCGGCACCGTCCGCACCTTCCAGGACTTCGTCAGGCTGAACGTCAACGGGAACGCGGACTATCCCACGTGGGCGTCGTTGCTGGTGTCCTACGGCGACGACACCCGCAAGGGAACTGCTTTCGACTGCGCGGACACCGTCACCTCGGCGCGCGCGAAGACCCTGTCCGACAACGGCTACAAGCTCGGCGGCCGTTACCTGACGAATGTGCCCGGCACCGACCTGGACAAGGTCATCAAGCCGGGCGAGCTGACCAGGATGGCGGCCGCGGGGATCTCCTGCTTCCCCATCTATCAGACCTCGGCCAACTACGCGGACTACTTCCATCGCGCCCAGGGGACGTCCGACGCGATCGCCGCCACCGTCGCCGCGCGGAACCACGGCTTCAAAAAGGGCACCCGGATCTACTTCGCCATCGACTACGACAACACCGACGACGAGATCACGTCCGGTCTCATCCCGCACTTCCGGGGTATCAACGAGGGCATCGTCCAGGCCGGCAACTACTACAGGGTGGGTATCTACGCCACTCGCAACGCCTGCAGCCGGGTGGCGGCCGAAGGACTGTCCGGCAGCTCGTTCGTCTCCGACATGTCCTCCGGGTACTCCGGAAACCTCGGCTTCCCGATGCCCGAGGACTGGGCCATCGACCAGATCAAGACCATCACCCTCGGCTCCGGTGACGGCCGGATCGAGATCGACAACAACATCAACTCCGGCCGGGAGGCCGGGCAGAACACCTTCGACACCCCGCCGGCCGCCGACGATCTGGACGTGAGGTTCGACTACTCCTGGGAGCAGGAGTTCTACGACTCCATCCAGGACTACCTGTCCTCGAAGGGCATCCCGCCGGAAGGCCCGCCGGAGCACTGGCACGGCTGGTACGAGCCCGCCGTGACCCCCCGGACCGTCTACACCACCCGGCAGTGCGTCGACTTCCTGCTGTCCGCGGATGAACTCATCACGTCGCTCGCCCGGATGCTGAAGATCCGCAAGACGCTGATCCAGATCCCCGCGCTGTGGGAGATGCGGCACAAGAACGACACCGAGTTCTTCGACGTCGTCGACACGCCGCTGGCCAACGACACCTTCTCCGACGCGTGCGTGTACGGCTACCACAACGGGGTCGACGGGGCACCGGACTGGGTACTGCGCTTCATCGACAAGATCGTGGAGATCAGGGACGCGTCAACCGGAGTGGGCCAGATCTTCGCGAAGTTCGCCATCGCGGCACGCAACCACGCGATCGACCTGGGTCTTCTCGACGCGTCCAAGCGTGACGCGGGCAACGACGCCCACATCTGGACCGTGTGGGAGAAGCTGCACTACAACGACGCCTACAACGTCTCCACCATCCCCTACATGCACATCTACCACGCCTCGACGATCGGTCTGAGCCGACCGGGACTGACCACCGGCGAGGCCGACACCGAGAAGCTCCTCATCCGCTACCAGGGCGCCCTCGACAACCCGGACGCCGTGGCCGAGGGCAAGAAGCGGATGGGCCTGTACCGCGTGATCGAGGACAACTACAACAAGGTGTTCCGCGAGATGTCCGCCAGGCGCCGGTAATCCCACCCCCGCAGAGTCAGCAGACAGCATGCCGAATCCCAGCGATCACGAATCGTTCAGCCTCTCACCGGCCAACCGCGTCGTCGGGCTGGTGACCGGGGCGGTGTCTGTCATCCCGGTGTTCCTCGCGGCGTTCTGGATGACCTGGGAGTGGAGTGGTCCGGGCCCGGCCCGGCAGGGCGAGGAGACCGCCGGGCTCGGCCTGGCTCTGCTCGGTTTCTGTGCCGCTGGATCGCTGGCCGCGGCCTTCGTGCTCAACGCCCTGTTCGTTCCTGCGGGCAGCCGCGGCCCACGGACGTGGCTCAAGCAGCTGGGATACCTCTGGCTACCGGTCGGCGTCTGCGGTGTCGCCGTGGCCGTCACCTCTCTCACCTCATAATCCTCCGGCAAAGGACCTGATCACATCGTGACGCAGCAGCCGAGATCACGACGGACCGTGTTGAAGCAACTGGGCGGGGTTTCGGCCGGCGCCGCCCTGGCCGCCACCGCCGGCGGCTGGCCATTACCCGCGCTGGCCGCACCCCGGCCCACGGAGGCCGCCGGCGGCCCACTGCTGTCCGCCAACGGCTGGCCGATCGCGAGCGAGGCGAACGCCGGGCAGGCGGTATGGACCCGTCCCGTCTCCGGCACAGGGTTCACGCTGGACACCCGCATCGGCCGTGCCGAGACCGTGCTGGTGCACGTGGTACGCCGCTGGCACTACGAGATCGAAACCCTCCGCGACGGCGAGGTCACCGGCTGGACCCCGATCGGCCGGCTGGACGCGGACTCTCCGGAGTCGAACCTCGCCTCCGGGACCGCGGTCGCGATCCGCCCCGGTGCGTACCCCAGGGGCACCCGGGGCAACCTGCTGGGCTGGCAGGAGAGGACCGTGCGGGACATCCTCGCCGACTGCGACGGCCTCGTCCGCTGGGGCGGGGACGACGAGGTGCCCTACGAGGCGCTCTTCTACCTCGACACCCCGCTGCCGCGGGACAGCGGACACCCGGCTGCCGGTGGCGAGCTGGCCGGACTGGAGTCCAGGATCCGCGGCTGGAACGCCGCCCCCGGCCGCGGCGCGGGCCGGTGAGGGAACGGTCCGCCGGCCCTCCCCGGCCGCGCGCCGCCCGCGGTCCTACGCGCCGTCCAGCAGCCGCGCCCCGCCCTCCGGGGCCAGCCCGGCGAGGATTCCGTCGATCCGCGCCAGGGTGTCGGCGTGCAGCTCGACGCGGGCCGCCGCCACGTTCTCCTCGATGTGCGCCGGCGTCCGGCTGCCCGGGATCGGCACGACGTGGTCGTTCTGGTGCAGCAGCCAGGCCAGCGCCAGCTGCCCCGGCGTGAGCCCCAGGTCGGCGGCGACGGCGCGCAGCGGCGCGAAGCGGTCGTGGTTGGCCTTCAGGTGCGCCGCGTCGAAGGCGCCGATGTGGCGGCGGAAGTCGCCCTCGGCCACGTCGGTCACGGCGCCGGTGAGGAAGCCCGTACCCAGCGGCCCCCACGCGACGACGCCCACGCCCAGCTCGCGCGCGGCGGCGTGCAGCTCCGGGTCGACCGGCGTCCACATCGACCACTGCGCCTGCACCGCCGCCACCGGGTGCACGGCGTGGGCGCGGCGCAGCTGCTCGGCGGTGACGTTGGACAGGCCCAGGTGGCGGACCTTGCCGGCGGCGACCAGCTCGGCCATGGCGCCCACGGTGTCCTCGATGGGCACGGCCGGGTCGGGGAAGTGCACGTAGTAGAGGTCGATGCGGTCGGTGTTCAGGTTGCGCAGGGAGCTTTCGGCGTAGCCGCGCACGTACCGCGGCTCGGCGTTGACGGTCAGGTTGCCGAAGGCGTAGCCGACGGGGTGCGCCCGCCCCTCGGCGCCCTCGGGGAGGCTCAGCCCGAACTTCGTGGCCACCACCGCCTCGTCCCGCCGGCCGGCGAGGGCCCGGCCGATCAGGCGCTCGTTGTGGCCGTCGGGGCCGTAGGCGTCGGAGCTGTCGACGTGGGTGGCGCCGGCGTCCAGCGCGGCCCGTACGGCGGCGACGCCGCGGTCGTCGTCGGTCTCGCCGTACACGCCGGGCGAGAGCACCATCGCGCCGTAGCCGATGGCCGGGGTTTCGAGGGGGCCGAGGGTACGTACCGGAACTGTGTGCGAAAACGTCGTCATGCCCGCAAGCCTCCGCGGAATGGCCTGGCGGCGTCCAAGACCTACGGCTATAACCGGTGGCTATGGACGTCCACGTACGCGATCTGCGCTATTTCGCCGCGGTCGCGGAGGAGCTGAGCTTCACCCGCGCCGCCGAGCGGCTCTACGTCTCCCAGCCCGCCCTGTCCAAGCAGATCAGGGCGCTGGAGCGGCAGCTCGGCTTCCCGCTCTTCGAGCGGCTGCCGCGCGCGATCGCCCTCACCCCGCAGGGCGCGGCGCTGCTGCCGGCGGCCCGGGAGCTGGCCGCGGGCTGGGCGGAGGCGGTACGGGCCGCGCGGACGGCCGGGCCCGCGGAGTCGCTGGCGGTGGGCATGCAGACGGCGGTGGGGCGGGACCTCCAGCGGGAGGTGCTGAGCCGGTTCCGGGAGCGCGGCTGGCGGGTCTCGCTGCGGCTGGTGAACTGGGAGGACCCCACCGCCGGGCTCGCCGGCGGGGACGTGGACGCGGCGTTCTGCTGGCTGCCGGTGCCGGGGGTGGGCGCGGAGCTGACCGCGAAGGTCCTCGTACGGGAGAACCGCTGGGTGGCGCTGCCGCGGGGGCACCGCCTCGCGGGGCGGGCGGCGCTGGACTTCGCCGAGCTGCTGGACGAGCCGTTCGTGGCGCTGCCGCGGTCGGCGGGGCCGCTGCGGGAGTTCTGGCTCGGCACGGCGGAGCGCGGCGGGCGGGAGCCGGTGGTGGGGCTGGAGGCGTCGTCGCCGGAGGAGGTGTTCGAGGCGGTGGGCGCGGGGCTGGGCGTGGCGCTGCTGGCGGAGGGCAACGCGCGGCTGTACCCGCGGCCGGAGGTCGTGTCCGTACCGGTGCGGGGGCTGGCGCCGTGCGAGCTGGCGCTGGTGTGGCGGGCGGGTGACCGGCGGCGGGAGGTGGCGGAGTTCGCGGCGGCGTTCCGGGCGGCGCCGCCGCCGGCGGCGGGACCGCGGGCGGGCACCGAGGTACCGCGGTAGGCCCTGACCAGGGCCCCACACGTCTGGCGTACCGTCGTGGAAACTCACTGGCCACAGCCGCACCCCACCCCGTTACGATGGCGTGAGGGCCTGCGCGAGGAGCAGGCGCCGGGACCCCGGGCGTGGTCCGTCCGGCGGGCCCTCGTCCAGTCACGCGAGCGAAGAAGTGGGATGAGACTCAGGCCCGAGGGCCGGCCCATGACACAGACACCCGTAAGCCGCAGCCCCGAAGAGGGGCAGGCCCGCGCACACATCAGCATCCCGGCGAAGCACCCCATGGTGACCGTGCTGGGTTCCGGGGACTCCCTCCTGCGGGTCATCGAGAAGGCGTTCCCCGGCACCGACATCCACGTCCGGGGCAACGAGGTCAGCGCCGTCGGCGCCCCCGAGGAAGTGGCCCTCGTCCAGCGGCTCTTCGACGAGATGCTGCTCGTCCTGCGCACCGGAGCCCCCATGACGGAGGACGCGGTGGAGCGGACGATCGCCATGCTCAAGTCCGACCGCGACGACGAGGCCGGCGGCCACCACGCCCCCTCCGAGGTCCTCACGCAGAACATCCTGTCGAACCGCGGCAAGACGATCCGCCCGAAGACCCTCAACCAGAAGCGCTACGTCGACGCCATCGACAAGCACACCATCGTCTTCGGCATCGGCCCCGCCGGCACCGGCAAGACCTACCTCGCCATGGCCAAGGCGGTGCAGGCCCTGCAGTCCAAGCAGGTCAACCGCATCATCCTGACCCGCCCCGCGGTCGAGGCCGGCGAGCGGCTCGGCTTCCTGCCCGGCACGCTGTACGAGAAGATCGACCCGTATCTGCGCCCGCTGTACGACGCCCTGCACGACATGCTGGACCCGGACTCGATCCCGCGCCTGATGGCGGCCGGGACGATCGAGGTGGCGCCCCTGGCGTACATGAGGGGCCGCTCCCTGAACGACGCGTTCATCATCCTCGACGAGGCGCAGAACACGAACCCCGAGCAGATGAAGATGTTCCTCACCCGGCTCGGGTTCAACTCGAAGATCGTCGTCACCGGCGACATCACCCAGGTCGACCTGCCCGGCGGCACGCGGAGCGGGCTGCGCCAGGTGCAGGGCATCCTGGACGGCGTGCAGGACGTGCACTTCTCCACGCTGACCAGCCAGGACGTCGTCCGGCACAAGCTGGTGAGCCGGATCGTCGAGGCGTACGACAAGTACGACGTCAGAAGCGGCGACGGCAGCGGCGGCGACGACAGGAACGGCAAGGCGTAGACCCGTGTCCGTCGAGGTCAACAACGAGTCCGGGGTCGAGGCGGACGAGGAGTCCGTGCTCGCCATCGCCCGGTACGCGCTGGCGCGGATGCGCATCCACCCGCTGTCCGAGCTGTCCGTCATCCTCGTCGACCCTGCCGCGATGGAGCAGCTGCACGTGCAGTGGATGGACGAGCCGGGGCCGACGGACGTGATGTCGTTCCCCATGGACGAGCTGCGCCCGCCCGCCAAGGACGACGAGGAGCCCGTGCAGGGGCTCCTCGGCGACATCGTCCTGTGTCCCGACGTCGCCCGCCGGCAGGGCGCCGCGGCGCCCACCGGGCACTCCATGGACGAGGAGCTCCAGCTGCTCACCGTCCACGGGGTGCTGCACCTCCTCGGCTACGAGCACGAGGACGCCGCGGAGAAGGCCGAGATGTTCGGCCTGCAGAAGGCGATCGTCGACGGCTGGCGCGCCGAGCGCGGCGCGACCGGCCCGTCGCCGGCGCCCACCGAGCGATGACCGCCCGGCTGATCGCCGCGGCGGTCCTGCTCGTCGGCGGCGGCTGGCTGGCGTCCTGCGCGGAGACGGCGCTCGCCCGTACGACGCGGATCGCCGCCGAGGACGCGGTACGGGCCGGGCGGCGCGGCTCGGCGAAACTGCTGGCGGTGACGTCCGACCCGGTGCGCTACCTGAACGTGGCGCTGCTGGCGCGGGTGGGCTGCGAGATGGCCGCGGGGGCGCTGGTCACGTACGGCTGCCTGCGCCACTTCGACCGCACCTGGGAGGCGTTGACGGTCGCGATCGCCGCGATGGTCCTCGTCTCGTACGTCGCGATCGGGGTCTCGCCGCGCACCATCGGGCGGCAGCACCCGGAGGTGACGGCGACGGCCGCCGCGTACGTGCTGCTGCCGCTGGCGCGCGTGATGGGGCCGGTGCCGCGGCTGCTGATCCTCCTCGGCAACGCGCTGACCCCCGGCAAGGGCTTCCGCCAGGGCCCGTTCGCCTCGGAGGCGGAGCTGCGCGCGATGGTCGACCTGGCGGAGAAGGAGTCGCTGATCGAGGACGACGAGCGGCGCATGGTCCACTCGGTCTTCGAACTCGGCGACACCCTGGTGCGCGAGGTGATGGTGCCGCGGACGGACGTGGTGACCATCGAGCGGTACAAGACCCTCCGGCAGGCGCTGACGCTGGCGCTGCGCTCGGGCTTCTCGCGGATCCCGGTGACCGGCGAGAGCGAGGACGACGTCGTCGGCGTGGTGTATCTGAAGGACCTGGCGCGGAAGGTGCACATCAGCCGGGAGGCGGAGTCGGAGCTGGTGTCGACCGCGATGCGGCCGGCGGCGTTCGTACCCGACACGAAGAAGGCCGCGGACATGCTGCGCGAGATGCAGCGGCAGCGGATCCACGTGGCCGTCGTCATCGACGAGTACGGCTCGACGGCGGGCATCGTGACGATCGAGGACATCCTGGAGGAGATCGTCGGCGAGATCACCGACGAGTACGACCGGGAGCTGCCGCCCGTGGCGGAGCTGGGCGACGGCCGCTACCGCGTGACGGCCCGGCTGGACATCGGCGACCTGGGCGAGCTGTACGACCTGGAGCTGGACGACGAGGACGTGGAGACGGTCGGCGGGCTGCTGGCGAAGCAGCTGGGGCGGGTGCCGATCGCCGGGGCGACGGCGGAGGTCGACGTGACGCACGACGGGTCCGACCCGGGGCTGCGGGCGCTGCGGCTGACGGCGGAGTCGCCGGCGGGGCGGCGGAACAAGATCGTGACGGTGCTGGTGGAGCCGGTGCGGGTGGTGGCGGAGGAGGCCGGGGACGGGGCGTAGCCGCGGGGCCGGCCCGTACGGCGCGGGCGTCCTCCGGGCCCGTACGGCGCGTGGGCGCGCGGGCCCGGCGCGTTCCGCCCGCCGGGCCCGCCCCCCCTCCTCCCCCCCGCTACGCCGCCGCGCGTGCGGCCCCGCGCCGCAGGCCCGCCGCGACCAGCAGCGCCACCGCGACCAGCACCGCCGCGTCCGCCGCCAGACCCAGCCGCAGCCCGTCGAGCAGCCCGCTCCGGCTCGCCGCCAGCGCGCTGAGCAGCGGAATGCCGACGGTCAGGCCGAGCTGCTGGGCGCTGGTGACGACGCCGGTGGCGAGGCCCTGCCGCTCGTTCGGCACCCCGGAGGTCACGGTCAGCCCGTACGCCACGATGGCCCACAGGTGGAAGAACGCGGCGACCGCGCCGAGGACGGTGACCAGCCACAGGCCCGCCGACGAGTCGCCGATCAGCACCAGCGGCGCGGTGGTCACACCCTGCGCCAGCAGCCCCGCCCGGAGCGTGCGGTGGGCGCCCCAGCGGGCCACCAGCCGCGGCGCGACACTGCCGCCGGCGGCGGCGGTCAGGCCCATGACGCCGAAGACCAGCCCGGTGCCGAGCGCGCTGACGCCGCGGATCTCCTGAAGGTAGAGGGTGCAGAGGAAGACGACCGAACTCATCATCGAGAACGTGGCCAGCCCGCCCAGCGCGCCCCACGCCACGGTCGGGCGGCGCAGCAGCGGCAGCGACACCAGCGGCTCGGCGGTCCTCGCCTCGATCGCCGCGAACGCGACGAGCAGCGCGGCACCCACGACGAGGGTGACCGGCACGTCGGGACGGCCGAAGCCGTGCTCGGCGGCGGTGGACAGGGCGTAGATCACCGCGAGCAGGCCGCCGGTGACGGTGACGGCACCGGGAACGTCGAGCCGGGGACGGCGCTCCGGGCGGCTCTCGGCCAGCACACCGGGCGCCACGGCCAGCACGGCGACGGCGGCGACGGCGAGCAGCGCCATCGTCGAGCGCCAGCCGAACGCCTCGGTGAGAACGCCGCCGAGGAGCATCCCGGCGGTAAAGCCCAGCGCCATGATGCTGCCCATGATGGACAGCGCCCGGGAGCGCTGCGGGCCCTCCGGGAAACCGGTGGTCAGCAAGGCCATGCCGGTGGGGACGAGAGCGGCGGCGCCGAGGCCCTGAAGGGCGCGGCCCGCCAGGAAGGACGCGGGGTTCCAGGCGAAGGTGGCGAGGGCGGACGCGACGGCGAAGACGGCGAGGCCGGAAAGAAAGAGCCGGCGGCGGCCGTAGAGGTCGCCGATGCGGCCGAAGAGGAGCAGGAAGCCGCCGGAGGGCAGGGCGAAGGCGGTGACGGCCCACTGCAGGCTGGCCTGACCGAGGCCGAGGTCGGCGCCCAGTTCGGGGAGGGCGACGTTGAGGATGGAGAAGTCGAGCGCGACCATGAACTGGGACGCGCAGAGGACGAAGAGCACCAGCCGGGCGCGCCGGGTGAGCCGGACGGGGGCGTCGGCCGGGCCGGCCGGGCTGGCCGGGGACGCGGCGGGCGCGGCGCCGCCCGGGTCGGCGGAGGCCGCCTGGTCGCCGGCGGCGGGGGACGCCTGGTCGCCGGCGGCGGGGGTCGTGGTCTCGGATGACATGGGAACAGGTTCCGGCGGCCCGGGGTTTGCTGGGGAGCGGGAACTTATCCTGGTGGCCGTACCACCAGCTACGGACGAGGGGGATCCATGGCAGCGACCGTCACGCCGCCCGCGGGCGGCACGAGGTCCCGCAGGCACCGGGAGCTGCGCGAGTTCCTGATGACCCGCCGGGCGCGGGTGAGCCCGGCCGACGCGGGCCTGCCGGACGGCGGTGCGCGGCGCCGCACGCCGGGGCTGCGCCGCGAGGAGGTCGCGGTGCTCGCGGGCGTGGGCGCGTCCTGGTATCAGTGGCTGGAGCAGGGGCGGGACATCACGGTCTCACCGCAGGTGCTGGACGCGGTGGCGCGGGTGCTGCGGCTGAGCGACGTCGAGCGGCGGCACCTGTACGTGCTGGCGGGGCTGAACCCGCCGGCGCGGACAGCGGAGTACGACCCGGACTACCTGTGCGACGGGCTGAAGCGGGTCATCGACAGCTGGATGCCGCTGCCGGGGCACATCATGGACGCTTACTGGAACACGATCGCGCACAACGACGCCGCGGCCGTGATCTTCGCGATGCGGCCGGAGATATCCGAGAACTGCCTGGTCAACTTCTTCACCGACCCCGTGTACCGGTCCCGTTCGGCGCGCTGGGCGGAGACGGCGCCGATCGTGGTCGCGGAGTACCGGGCGGCGATGGCGGAGCGGCTCGACGACGAGGGCTTCCAGCTGGTAGTCGACGGGCTGGCGGAGCAGAGCGAGGAGTTCCGCGAGATGTGGAGCAGCGGAGACGTGGCCGCCGCCGGGCAGACGGCGAAGGAGGTCGAACACCCGCTGGTGGGCACGCTGTTCCTGGTCGGCACGCACCTCCAGCTGCCGGCCCGGCCGGACCTGACGATCGTGCTGCACAACGCGGTGGAGGGCACGGACACGGCGGAGAAGCTGCGGTGGCTGGCGTCCCCGGAGGGCCGCCGCGAGGGCCTGCACCGCCTCGCGGGCTGAGGGGCCGCCGGTTCCTCCCTGTCGGGTCGTAGGGGGCGGGGGGCAGATGGTGGGGGGAAGCGACGCCGCCGCCGGACGGCGGGGGTGGGGACGCCGGGGGCGGAGTGGTCTGCGCCGGGGGCGGCGTGGCGGCCGGGGCGGCAACGGGAGCGGGAGTGCGGCGGTGGGGTGGTGCCCGCGGCCGGTCGACGGGGGATCTGTGCCGGGGTGGCCGGGGCGGCGGTGTGCCCCGGCGCCGGGGCGGACGGGCCGGTGCCGGGGTGGGCAGCGGAGCGTTTCGGGAGCGGCGACGGGGGCCGCCGGCGCCGGGGGTGGCCGGGTCGGCGGGTTGCCCGGCGCCGGGGCGGACCGGCCGGTGCCGGGGTGAGGGGCCGAGCGTTTCGGAGCCTCGACGGGGGCCGCCTACGCCGGGGGTAACCGGGTCGGCGGGTGATCCGATGCCGGGGCGGATGGGCCGTGCCGGGCGAGCGGCCGTGCGTTTCGGGAACGGCGACGGGGCGCCCTACGCCGGGGGTAACCGGGGGCGGCGGCGTGACCCGGCGCCAGGGTGGACAGGCCGGTGCCGGGGTGAGCGGCCGTGCGGTTCGGGAGCGGTGGCGGGGGCGGCCTGCGCCGAGGGGGACGGGTCGGCGGTTGGCTCGGCGCCGGGGCGGATGGGGCCGTTCCGGGGTGAGCGGCCGTGCGTATGAGGGCCGCGGCGACGGGGGTTTGGAGCATTTGTCCCCCGGGGCTTCGCTGCCCGGCGTGTCAGGA
Source organism: Streptomyces sp. MAR4 CNX-425 (assembly GCF_048656465.1). Lineage (NCBI taxonomy): Bacteria > Bacillati > Actinomycetota > Actinomycetes > Kitasatosporales > Streptomycetaceae > Streptomyces > Streptomyces sp. MAR4 CNX-425. The sequence goes on from NZ_JBMDLF010000001.1 coordinate 1,130,342, forward strand.
GCGCTGGGCGTCGGGCTTGACCGGCGATTGGCACGGAGCTGGTGGCGATGCGCCCTCGTATCCCGCCCACGCCGCCGCCCGGGACCCGCTCCCTGCCCCGCGGCGCCCGCTCGCACCGCCCTCCGGGGACCACACGGGGCCCGGCGCAGCCAGGGCCCGCCGGGGTGCACGTCAGCGGGCGAAACCCGACCCCCGTGGGCGATTTGCTCAGGTTTGGCGGGCGAGTTACCGCCGGTTCGTCACCGCCACGTGCGCGCCGAGGAGCCTCGCGCACGTAGCTGGTCAAAACTCGGCCCCAGTGGGTGATTCGGACCGGTTTGACGGGTGGGTTACCCCGGGTTCGTCACCGCCACGTGCGCACCGAGCGCCCGCGCGCACGTGGGTGGTCAAAACTCGGCCCCGGTGGGCGGTTTGCCCGGGTTCGGGGAGGGGGTTACCGCGGGTTGTGACACGCGGCGGGTCCCCTCCCGGGGGCGGCGAGCAGCCGCAGGCGCATCGCCGCAGGGCGGCAGCGCCAGTGGGGCGCCCTGCGGTGCAGACGCGCTACGAGGGCCGATAGCCGCCCAGCTCCGCCACATCGCCGACCAAGCCCGACGCCCGCACTCCTGACACACCGGGCAGCAGGGCCCCGGGGGACAAATGCTCCAACACCCCGACGCCGCGACCCCACACGCCCGCCCACCCACCCCGGCGCCGGGCCACCGACCGCCCGCTGCCACCCCCGGCGCAGGCCCCCGCCCGACCCGGCCCCACGTACGCACGGCCATCCACCCCGACACCGCACCCCCACCCCGGCACCGAGACACCCGCCGCCCCCGGCCGCCCCCCGACCCAGACCCCGTCGCCGCCCCCGCACCTCGCCCACCCACCCCGACACGGTCCAACCACCCCGGCGCCGCACCACCCACCGCACCCGGCTACCCCCGACGCAGGCCCCGACGTCGCCACAGCGCCCGCGCGCACGGCCGCCCACCCCGGCGCCGCCCCCGTCGACCGAGAACCGCCCGTCCGCAGTAACCACCACACCGCCACCGCTGCCGCTGCCGCTGCCGCTGCCGCACGGTGCCCCGTCGAGCGGCCTAGATGATCGATTCCAAGGGGTCAGGTGCCCCTTCAGCAGCTCGGTCGTCCCCTAGAGTCCTGTCGCGAGGGTGTCCCACGTCGTTCGTCAAGAACGATCCTGGACACCCTCGCTCTCGTCTCCACAGGCACCCTTGGACCACGCCTCCAGGAGGAACCAGTGTCACCGCAACTGCACACCCCCGAGGAGAAGCTCGCCGACGCGAAGGAGTTGTTGAGCCTCCCGCGTATCGTCGTGATCTGCGGCTCCACCCGCTTCATGACCGAGATGAACGAGGCCGATCTGCGGGAGACCAAAGCCGGAAAGATTGTCGTCAAGCCCGGCTTTGACATGAAGTCGCCGCACGAACTCTGGTCGGATCCTGTCGAGGCCAAGGCGCTGAAGGTTCGACTCGACGATCTGCACCGGGCGAAGATCCGGCTCGCCGATGAGGTGCTCGTAGTCGGCAACTACATCGGAGACAGCACCCGAGCCGAAGTCGCCTACGCCCGGTCGCTGGACAAGCCCGTGCGGTTCACGCACCCCGAGGTCGACCCTGACGCCTGACCGCCTCGCGGTGACTTCGGCCGCCGCCCACCCCACACCCTCCGCGGGCGTCCGCTCGAAGTGATCACCCGGTCACCGACCGAGTCGACTCGCCGGTACCTGCCCCACCCCCAGCGGCCCACGATCCCGAGAACGGCTCCCGACCCCCCGCCGCCGGTCAGGCGACCTCCTCTCCGGCAGCGGCCGACGCCACCGGGTCCTGCCCCTCGCACGCGATCGAGGCCCAGGTGCACACCCCCGCGGCGGGCGGATGCGAGGCGGCGAACCCCCACTCCCCGCCACGCCCCTCCACCAGTTCACGCACCACGGCGAGCGACACCCGGCGGCGTTCGGCGCACTGTGCGGCGAGACGGGAATGGAGGTGCGGGGTGTGCGTGTCGTACGCCACCACTTGGAGCACGCCGTCGGAGCGGCGCAGTACGAGGTGGACCATCTCGCCCGCCCCGGTGAAGCGGCAGGCGTGGACGGCGAGTTCGTGGACGAGGCCGAGCGTCGGCTCGACCAGCCCGTCCTCGGATCCGTGCACGTCGAGGACGGCCTCGGCCGCCTCGTACGCGATCACCGGCGTGCCGGCGGCCGAGGGGAGCGTCAGCCCGTAGACGAAGTGGGAGGCGGAGGGCTCCCCGAGGTCCGGCGGGGGCGGTGGGCACTGGGTGACCGTCGGTGCGGGCCGGAGGGCGTAGGGCGAGCCGACCGCGTAGGCGGGCAGGCTGGTTCGCGCCCCGCGTGCGGCCCGTTGGTGACCGGCACGGCCCGCGGAAGTGCGGCGGGCGAGCGGGGTGACGTCGGGGGCGGCGTCGGGCATCGCGGGTGCCGGAGGTGCGTTTTCGGGCATGACGACTCCGTTCGGGGCGTGAACACTGGTACGGGCGCGTGTCGTTGGCGACACGGGAGGCGTTGTCGGGTCAGGGCCGGTTACGGCACGGGACAGTTCGCGACGCGGCGAGGCGGTGGCTCGTCTCCCTGGCGCGAGCACGCCCCTCCCAGGGAAGGAGGCTGCGGGCAGGCTCGCGCGATGCTCTTCTCGTTCGCCTTACGTGAGCGTCGAGTTACTTACAGTAGAGGAAGAGTGGCACATACGCCACCCCCAGAGTGATGGTTGGACCCCCAGTGGATTACGCTGGCCGCTCCCGGCAGACTGGGCCATGGCCCGAGCAGAAAGGCGATCGATGCCGCCACGCACCACACCTACGCAGCGACAACGCAGGCTCGGCGCCGAGGTCAAGAAGCTGCGCACGGAAGCGGGACTGAGCTCCGAGTACGTCGCGGGCTTGCTGGGCGTCGATCGAGGCAAGATCTCCAACATCGAGACCGGCATCCGCAACATCAGCCCGGACCGTCTGCGGACGCTGGCGACACACTGCGAGTGCGCGGACGACCGATACCTGGAAGCGCTGGTGGACATGGCCCAGCCGGCCAAGCCTCGCTGGTGGGATGAGTACCGGGGGCGACTCTCGCCCGGCCTCCTGGACATCGTCGAGTTGGAGTGGCACGCGACCCGCATTCAGACCATTCAGACTGTCCACGTGCCCGGGCTGCTCCAGACCGAGGACTACGCCCGGAGCGTCTTCACGGCGGTTCTTCCCGCCTTGTCGCGCCTCGAAGTCGAACTGCGCGTCGCTCATCGGATGGACCGGCAGCGCGTTCTGGACCGCGACGATCCGGTTGCGTACGTGGGATACGTGCACGAGGCCGCGCTTCGCATGCTGTTCGGGGGACGAGAGGCGACCCGAGGGCAGCTCAACGCCCTGATCGAGTGGAGCGAGCGAGCCAACGTCGTCGTGCGTGTCGTACCCGTTGAACTCGGAAGTTTCCCCGGAGCCGGGCACGCGTTGCTTTACGCGGAGGGGCCCGTACCTCAACTCGACACGGCGCAACTCGACTCAGCCCACAGCCCTGAGTTCATGCACGCTGAGCTGCAACTCTCGAAGTATCGGGCTCACTTGGAATGGATGGACCAAATGAGCCTGCCCGCCGAAGCGTCAAGAGACTTTATTCACGCCGTCATCAGGGACCTGTGAGGAATTCGACCGTGACAGACATCCAGTGGGAAGCCCCCTTCTGCGGAGAGGGAAACAACTGCTTCCGGATCGGCACCGACACCGACGGCAACGCCTACATAGCCGTGGCGGGTCAGGAGGACACCTACCTCACGGACACACGCGACGCGCTGCGCACACTCATCCGGGACATCAAGGCGGGCAAGGCCGACCACCTCCTGTAGCGCCCCGCCGCACCGGACCGGCTGCCTGCCGTTGGGAAGCCGCGGGGAGCTTCGTATGCTCGGCGGTATGAGCGAGAGCAGCCCGCTGGACCCCGAGGACCGCAAGATCGTCACCCTGGCGCGCAGCACGCGCGCCCGCAACGCCGTGCCGGAGGGCGCGGCGGTGCGGGACGAGACCGGCCGGACGTACGTGGCCGGGACCGTGGCGCTGGAGTCGCTACGGCTGACGGCGTTGCAGACGGCCGTGGCGATGGCCGTCGCCAGCGGCGCCACGTCCCTGGAGGCCGCGGCGGTGGTCACCGAGGCCGATGCCCCGGTGGACGCGGACCTGGCGGCCGTGCGGGACCTCGGCGGCGCGGGTACGCCGGTCCTGCTGGCGGGCCCGGACGGCTTGGTGCGGAGCACCACCCGCGCGTGACGGATCCCCCCACGGCGCGCCCCGCTACGGGCGGAAGCCGATCGTCGGGACCGCGCGGCGCAGCGGCCAGCGGCGGGGGGCGCAGGGCGTGATGCCGTCCAGGAACGCGTACCGGGCGAGGGCCTGCGGGTCCTGCTCGGCGACCGTGCGCACCCGCTCCCACCAGGCCGCCACCTCCGTCCAGCCCGGCGCCGACTGCGAGCCGCCGAACTCCTGCACCGACAGCGCCGCCGTCAGGCCCGCCAGTGCCAGCCGGTCCGGCAGCGGGTAGCCGGCGAGGGACGTGGCGACGAAGCCGGCGACGAAGACGTCCCCGGCGCCGGTGGTGTCCAGGGCGGTCACGGATATCGCGGGCACCTCGGCGCTCTCCCCGGTGCGGCTGTCCACCGCGTACGCCCCGTCGGCGCCCATCGTGACCACCACCACCGGCACGTGCTCGGCGAGGGCGCGGGCCGCCGCGCGGGGCGAGTCCGTGCCGGTGTAGCGCATGGCCTCCGCGGCGTTCGGCAGGAACGCCTCGCAGTGGGCCAGCTCCGGTATCTCCGCGAGGTCCCAGCGGCCGGTGTCGTCCCAGCCGACGTCGGCGAAGACGCGGCTGCCGTGCAGCGCGGCCTGCTCGATCCACGGCTGCCGGCGGACCGGGGCGAGGGAGGCGACGCAGGCGCGGCTGGCGGGCGGGCAGCGCGGGGGCTCGTCGGGGGGCGGGGCCTCGTGGCCGTGGGAGACCATGGTGCGCTCGCCGTCGTACGCCATGGAGACGGTGACCGGCGAGTGCCAGCCGCGGCAGGTGCGCGACAGGGACACGTCGATGCCCTCGCCGGCCAGGGCCTCCTGGCAGTGGTCGCCGTAGACGTCGTCGCCGAAGGCGGCGGACAGCGACGTGCGCAGGCCGAGGCGGGCGAGAGCCGTCGCCATGTTCGCGACGCCGCCGGGGCTGGAGCCCATGCCGCGGGCCCAGGACTCGGTGCCGCGGACGGGGGCGCTGTCCAGGCCGGTGAAGACGATGTCCAGGAAGACCGTCCCCGTCAGGTACACATCGATGGCCGGGTCGTCGGGCGTGCGCACATGCTTCAGCGGGTCTACGGCCGCCGCGGACGAAACGGGCGGGCCGGTGGGCGTGGTCACGTGGGCACCTCCCTCCCGACTCCGGCCGGAACACCTCTGCCCGGCTGAAATCAGTCTGCCTCAGCCCACTGACAACGCCCCGCGCACCGACCCCGCCGGCCGCCGCCCACCGCCAGCCGCCCGCCGCCCGCCGCCCTTCCCGCCTCCGCACGCCGCTCGCACCGGTCCGATCCGGCCAAGGTCGCACCGCTTACACAGAGGCGCCCGCCGCGCGGGAGCCGCGGTGGCGCGTCAGGGCTTTCGGGCGACGCCGCAGTAGTGCGCGACGTCGACGCGCGTCCCGACCTGCGGAGTCTCCGCCGGGGCCGGGCGCCAGCGAGGGCAGGAGACGACTCCGGGCTCAAGCAGCTCCAGGCCGTCGAAGAGGGTTTCGACCTCGGCGGCCGAGCGGATGACCAGCGGGGAGCTGCCCCGGCTGTTCCAGTGATCGGCCACCTGGCGCATCGCCTCGGTGTCGACCTCGGTCGTCGGGTGGGAGATCACCAGATAGCTGCCCGAGGGCACCGCGTCCATCAGCCGCCGGATGACCGCCCGCGCCTCCTCGATGTCGGGCATGTGGTTGACGATGCCCAGCATGGTGACGGCGACCGGCCTGGTGAGGTCCAGGGTGTGCGCCGCGATCCGCAGGATCTCCTGCGGATCGTGCACATCGGCATCGATATAGGCGGTGGCGCCTTCCGGGGTGCTGGTGAGCAGGGCGCGCGCGTGCGCGAGGACCAGGGGGTCGTTGTCCACGTAGACGACCCGGGCGTCGGGGGCGGCGCGCTGGGCCACCTCGTGGGTGTTGTCGGCGGTGGGCAGGCCGGTGCCGATGTCGAGGAACTGGCGTATCCCGAGCTCGCCGGCGAGCAGCTGGACGGAGCGTATGAGGAACAGCCGGTCCTCGCGCGCCGACCTGACCAGGGCGGGGGCCATGGCGAGCATCTCGTCCCCCGCCTTGCGGTCGACGGCGTAGTGGTCCTTGCCGCCGAGCCAGTAGTTCCACACGCGCGCGGAGTGCGGCAGGGTGCTGTCCACCGGGGAGCGGAGGTCGCGGGCGTCGTTCGGCACGGGCTCGTTCATCGCGGTGACCTTCTGGGCGTCGTCATGGGTATGCCGGAACATACTCGCCGATGGCCGGGGGGCGCGCAGCGGGAACCTCCGTTGCGCCGGGGCGCCCGCTCGCGGCGACGTACCACCGCGGCCCCCTGCGACGCCCCCCTCGCCCCTCAGCGGCGTCCCGGCACCGCCACCCGCCCCAGGTCCGTCGCCACCGTCAGCGGCCCCTCGTAGCCCGCCTCCCGCGCTTCCCGCGCGAAGTCCGCCGGGTCCGGGTAGCGCTGCGAGAAGTGCGTCAGCACCAGGTGCCGTACGCCCGCCGCGATCGCCACCCCCGCGGCCTGCGCCGCCGTCAGATGCCCGTACTCGACCGCCAGCGCGGTCTCCGCGCCCAGGAAGGTCGACTCGATGACGAGCAGGTCCGCCTCCTCGGCCAGCGCGTACACCCCCTCGCACAGGCCGGTGTCCATGATGAACGCGACCCGCTGCCCGCGCCGCGTCTCCGACATCTCCTCCAGCCGCACCCCCCGCAGCGAGCCCTCGCGCTGCAACCGGGAGATGTCCGGTCCGGTGATCCCCGCCCGCGCCAGCCGGTCGGGCAGCATGCGGCGGCCGTCCGGCTCGACGAGGCGGTAGCCGTACGCGTCCACGGGGTGATTCAGGCGGCGCGCCTCCAGGCGGTACGCGGGCGTGGCGGCGACCACGCCGTCCCCCTCGACCGGGCCCGCCTCGACCTTCGCGGTCTCCCGGTACGCGCTCGCGTAGCGCAGCCGCTCGAAGAAGTGCGCCCCGCTCGCCGGGAAGTGGACGGCGACCGGGTGCGGGACGCGGTCGAGGTTGATGCGCTGGATGACGCCGGGCAGGCCCAGGCAGTGGTCGCCGTGGAAGTGGGTGACGCAGACGCGGCTCAGGTCGTGCGCGGCCACGCCGGCGCGCAGCATCTGGCGCTGGGTGCCTTCGCCGGGGTCGAAGAGGAGGGCGTCGCCGTCCCAGCGCAGCACGTACCCGTTGTGGTTGCGCTGGCGTGTGGGGACCTGGCTGGCGGTGCCGAGGACGACGAGTTCGCGGGCGGGCAAGGCCGGGCGGGCGGCGCTATCCGGGCGGCCAGTTCAGGCCGCGGCCGCCGAGCACGTGCGCGTGTACGTGGAAGACGGTCTGGCCGGCGCCGGAGCCGGTGTTGAACACGACGCGGTAGCCGGTGCCGTCGACCTTGTCCTCGGCGGCGACCTCGGCGGCCTCGCGCAGCATGTCGGCGGTGAGCTGCGGGTCGGCGGCGGCGAGGCTGCCGGCGTCCGGGTAGTGGGCCTTGGGGATGACGAGGACGTGGGTGGGCGCCTGCGGGTTGATGTCGCGGAAGGCGATCGTCGTGGCGGTCTCGCGGACGACGGTCGCGGGCACCTCCCCCGCGGTGATCTTGCAGAACAGGCAGTCTGCCTGCGGCTCCCCGGCCATGTTCCCGGCCTCCTTCGTACGAGTCGGGCGGTACGGGCCGCATGGTACCCCGCGGCCCGCACCGGCTGCCCCGCGCTACTCCCCCGCCGGCGACTCCGCGGCCGGTCCCGACGGCTCCGGTCCCGACGGCTCCGACGGCTCCGGCTCCGACCCCGGCACCGCGGGCGGCGCCGCCGCCGGACTGCGCTCCAGCTCCGCCAGCGCCAGCCGCACCGCCGTCTCCAGCTGCGGGTCGCGCCCCTGGGCCCAGTCCTCCGGGGCCAGCCACACGTCCACGTCCGGCTCGACGCCGTGGTTCTCCACGTCCCAGCCCGGGCCCTCCATCCAGATGGCGTACTTCGGCTGGGTCACCAGCGTGCCGTCCACCAGCCGGTAGCGGCTGTCGATGCCGACGACGCCGCCCCAGGTGCGCTGCCCGACGATCGGGCCGATGCCCAGCGCCCTGATCGCGGCGCTGACGATGTCGCCGTCCGAGCCGGAGAACTCGTTGGCCACGGCGACCACCGGCCCGCGCGGGGCGTCCATCGGGTAGCTGACGGGCCGCAGGCCGCGGCCCGCGTCCCAGCCGACGATGCGCCGCGCCAGCTTCTCCACGACGAGCTGCGAGGTGTGCCCGCCCCGGTTGTCGCGGAGGTCGACCACCAGGCCCTCCCGGGCCACCTCGACGCGCAGGTCGCGGTGGAGCTGCGCCCAGCCGGGGCCCTGCATGTCGGGCACGTGGAGGTAGCCGAGGCGGCCGCCGGATGCTTCTCCTACGTAGGCGCGCCGCCCGGCGACCCACGCGTGGTAACGCAGCGGCTCCTCGTCGGCGACCGGCACGACCACCGCGTAGCGCACGTCCCCGCCGTCGGCCGGCAGCACGCTCAGCTCGACCGGCTTGCCCGCCGACCCCACCAGCAGCGGCGCGGGCCCGGCCAGCGGGTCCACCGGCCGCCCGTCGACGGCGACGATCACGTCGCCGGGCCGGACGGCGGCGCCGGGCGCGGCCAGCGGGGAGCGGGCGTCGGGGTCGGAGGTCTCGGAGGGCAGTATCCGTTCCACGCGCCAACGGCCGTCGTCCGCGCGCGTGATGTCGGCGCCGAGGAGCCCCTGGCGCCGCTCCGGGGCGCCCGCGGGGGTGCCGCCGCCCGGCGGGACGACGTACGCGTGCGACGTGCCCAGCTCGCCCTGCACCTCCCACAGCAGGTCGACGAGGTCGTCGTGGGTGGCGACGCGGTCCAGCACCGGGCGGTAGCGCTCCAGCACCCCGCCCCAGTCGACGCCGCCGAGGTCGGCGCGCCAGAAGTGGTCGCGCATCAGCCGCCCGGCCTCGTCGTACATCTGCCGCCACTCCGCGGCCGGGTCGAGCTGCTGCCGTACGCGGGTGAGGTCGACGGTGACGTTGTCCCCGTCGCCGTCGTCGGCGTGGCTGGCCTTGCGGTCGGCGGGGACGACCTTCAGCTTGCCGTCGGTGCGCAGCAGGAGCCGTTTGCCGTCGCCGGTGACGGTGAAGCCGTCGGCGTCGTCGGCGAGTTCCTCGACGCGCTGCTTGCCCAGGTCGTAGCGCTCCAGACGGGTGGCGGGCCGGTCGTCGTCGGGTCCGGCGGCGTCGGCGCCGAGGACGCCGCGCAGCGGGTGGACCAGCCACAGCAGGCCGCCGTCGGCGGCGCGCAGCGTCGAGTAGCGGGCGGCCTCGACGGGGAAGGGCAGGATGCGGTCGGCGAGGCCGTCGAGGTCGATGCGGGTGACCGGCGGGGTGTCGCCGGAGCCGGCGTCGTCGCCGTCGTCGGAGGGGCCGCGTTCGGGGGCCCGGCCGTGGCGCTGCGGGCCGAACGGCGAGGGGGTCTCGGCGGCGAGCGTGATCAGGTGCGGGCGGCAGGCGTACGGGAACGACAGGTCGAAGACGTGGCTGTCGTAGACGGGGTCGAAGGCGCGCTCGGAGAGGAACGCGAGGTGCTTGCCGTCGGCGGTGAACGCCGGCGAGTAGTCGCGGAAGCGCAGCGGCGTGGCCTCGGCGACGGACAGCGCGTCGGTGGTGGCCAGCTTGAGCTGCCGCAGCTCGCCCGGGCCCGGGTGGGACCAGGCCAGCCAGGCGGAGTCGGGCGAGAACACCAGCCCGCCGACGTCGCCGTGCTCGCTGGCGTCGACGTCCCGCACCTCGCCGGAGGCGCGTTCGACGAGGAGCACCCGGCCGTCGTGCGCGGCGACCGCGACGCGGCTGCCGTCCGGTGCGACGGCGAGCCCGGTGACGCGGCCGAGGCGCCCGGCGGCCACCCGGCGGGGCGTGGCGCCGGCGTCGCGGCCGGCGGCGGGGATGAACTCCAGCGCGTCCTCGCCCTCGGCGTCGGTCACCCACACGACGTGCTCGGCGCCCTCGGCGCGGAACACCCGCGGCATCCGGGCCCGTACGCCCGGCTCGGCGGCCAGCGCGCGGGCGGGGCCCTCGCGGTGGGTCACCCAGTGCAGGGTGCCGCGGATCTCGACGGCGCTGCCGCGGCCGGTGTGGTCGGGGCGGGCGGCGCCGAGGTTGTACCGGGCGCGCAGCGGGCGGGGGCGCAGGTCGGTGCGCTGGCCGCCGAGGCGGACGTCGACGCGGCGCGGCTCGGTGCCCTCGTCGAGGTCGTCGAGGAGCCAGAGTTCGCCGGCGGCGGCGTAGACGACGCGGACGCCGTCGGTGGCGGCGTGGCGGGCGTAGAAGCCGCCGAGGGGGGTGTGGCGGCGCGGCGCGGCGAAGGCGTCGGGGGCGTCGGTGTCCTGGCCGACGGAGTAGAGCGCGCCGGTGCCCTCGTGGTCGGAGAGGAACGCGAGCCGCCCGCCGGCCCACAGCGGGCACTCGGCGTTGCCGAGGAGCGCGTCGAGGTCCGCGGGCCGGGTGAACTCCCCGTCGGCCGCGGTGCGCAGCCACAGCCGGCCGGCGGTGCCGCCGCGGTAGCGCTTCCAGTACGCCGCCTCCCGGCCCATGGTCGCGGTGAGCAGCGCGACGCGGCCCTCCGGCCCGTACGCGACGTCCCCGACGGGCCCGAACGGCAGCGTGCGCGCGGGGCCGCCGCCCGGCGGCACGGCGCGCGCCCAGGTGCGGCGCAGCGAGTACTGGCCGTGGGTGGTGAGGGCCAGCACGTCGCCGTCGGGGGTCCAGCCGCGTACGGAGGTCTTGCCGCTGCCCCAGTACGTCAGCCGCTCGGCCGCGCCGCCGTCGAGGGGGGCGGTGAGGACCTCGGGGGCGCCGTCGCGGGTGGAGGTCCAGGCGACGCGGGTGCCGTCGGGGGCTATGCGGGGGTGGTCGACCGGCATGTTGTCGGCGCTCACCCGCCAGGCGCGGCCGCCGTCGAGGGGCGCCGCCCAGACGTCGTCCTCCGCCGTGAAGGTGATCAAGTCGCCGTGCAGGTGCGGGAATCGCAGGTAAGCAGGCTGAGTCACGTCGATCATCCCATCATGCGGAGGCCGCGCCCACCACCGCTTTGCGGTGCGGTGTGACGTTCGTCCTGTACCCATGTGGAACGAACCAGAACATCGCGGCGGAAACCCGTGGAAAAACCCTCGACGGCGGCGGCCGGAACGCCCGGATCAGGGCGTACGGTCCCGGCGGCCCCCGGGTCCGTACGGCCCGGCTCCCGGCGCGGTCAGGACCACCGCCCGGTCGCCGCGAGCACCACCGCACTCGCCGCGGTGCCGGCGGTGGAGGTGCGCAGCACGGTCGGCCCCAGTCGGTATGCCCCGGCGCCCGCCTCCTCGAACGCGGCCAGCTCCTCCGGCGCGACCCCGCCCTCGGGCCCGACCACGAGCACGACCTCCCCCGCCTCCGGCAGCGCCGCGGCGGCCAGCGGCGCGCCGCCCTCCTCGTGCAGCACGGCGGCGAACGCCGCGTCCGCCAGCAGCGGCAGCAGCTCCTTCGTCGAGTGCAGCCCGGCGACCTCCGGGAAGCGCAGCCGGCGGGCCTGCTTGCCCGCCTCGCGGGCGGTGGCGCGCCACTTGGCCAGGGACTTCCGCCCCCGCTCCGCGCGCCACCGGGTCACGCAGCGGGCCGCCGCCCAGGGCACCACCGCGTCCACCCCGGTCTCGGTCATCGTCTCCACGGCCAGCTCGCCCCGGTCGCCCTTCGGCAGGGCCTGCACGACGGTCAGCCGCGGCCGCGGCGCCGGCTCCCCGGCCACCTCGGCGCACGCCACCAGCAGCCGGTCCGGGCCCTCCGCGGCGGCCACGGTGCCGTACGCGCCGCGCCCCGCGCCGTCGGTGAGCACCACGTCCTCGCCGGGGCGCAGCCGCCGTACGGACACCGCGTGCCGCCCCTCCGGGCCGGTCAGCGTCAGCACCGCGCCGGGGCGGGCGGCGTCCAGCACGGCGGGCTCGGCGACGAACACGGGGGCGGTCACGGCAGGCCGCCCGAGGCGTCACCGGCGGGCTTCGCCGCCCCGCTGAGCGCGTCGGCCAGCTCCCGGGCCAGCACCTCCACCAGCTCGGCGGCGGGCAGTTCGCGCGCCAGCCGGTAGCCCTGGCCGGCCCACAGGGCCATGCCCTGCGGGTCGCCGAGGCGGGCGGCGGCGGCGCGCAGCGGGGCGGTCAGGTGGTGGACCTGCGGGTAGGCGGCGGGGGCGTACGGGCCGTGTTCCCGTACGAACCGGTTGACCAGCCCGCGCGCGGGGCGGCCGGAGAAGGCGCGGGTCAGCTCCGTGCGCGTGAACACCCCGCCGGTGACGGCCCGTTTGTGGACCGCGCCGGCGCCGGACTCGGGGCAGACCAGGAACGCGGTGCCGAGCTGCGCGGCGGCGGCGCCGGCGGACAGCACGGCGGCGATCTGCCCGCCGCGCATCAGCCCGCCGGCGGCGATCACCGGCACGTCGACCGCCTCCAGCACCTCGGCGAGCAGCGTGAGCAGCCCGCGGCCCACCCGGTCGTCCCGCGGGTCGTTGCGGAAGCCGCCCTGGTGGCCGCCGGCCTCGACGCCCTGCACGCACACGGCGCCGGCGCCGGCGGCCTGCGCCCGGCGTGCCTCGGCGACGTTGGTGACGGTGACGACCGTGTGCGTCCCGGCGCGGGCGAAGGCGTCGAGCACGGCGGGCCGGGGGCAGCCGAAGGTGAACGACACCAGCGCCACCGGCTCGTCCAGGAGTATGGCCACCTTGGCGTCGAAGGCGTCGTCCGTGCCTGCCTCGGCGTCGCCCAGCTCCGTGCCGTACCACTCGGCCTCGCCGGCCAACTGCTCCGCGTACGCCCCGATGTGGGCGGGGTCGGGCGGGGTGGGGGGCTGGGGCAGGAACAGGTTGACCCCGAAGGGGCGGTCGGTGACCGCCCGCAGCTGGCGGATCTCCTCGTACATCGCCTCGGGGGTCTTGTACCCGGCGGCGAGGAACGGGAGGCCGCCGCCCTCCAGCACGCCGGCGGCGAGCTGCGGGCAGGATGCGCCACCGGCCATGGGCGCCTGCACGATCGGGAAGGTGAACAGATCGTTCAGCTCGGTGGGCATGGCTCAATCCTGTCATGCAGGTCGGACACCGGCGGCCCGCTCCGGATCATGGAATCCGCACGTCTTCACGTGCCCGGGGACATGGACGTCCCCACCCACCACACCCGTCGCACGGGCCGCACTCCGCGGCGGCCCGGGCGACGGCCCGGCGACGGTCGCCGGCACCGGCAGCACCCCGCGGCTAGCGTCCGCTCCAGGCGTCCTTCAGCCGCGAGAACAACCCCTGCTGCCCCGGCTTGAACTGGCCCTGGGGCCGCTCCTCGCCGCGCAGCTGGGCGAGTTGGGTCAGGAGCCGCTCCTGCTCCGGGTCCAGCTTCTGCGGCGTCTCGACCTCGACGTGGACGACCAGGTCGCCCCGGCCGCCGCCGCGCAGGTGCGTGACACCGTGCTGGTGCAGCGGAATCGCCTGCCCCGACTGCGTACCGGGGCGGATGTCGACCTCTTCGAGGCCGTCGAGCGTCTCCAGGTTGACCTTCGTGCCCAGCGCGGCGGCCGTCATCGGGATCGTCACCGTGCAGTGCAGGTCGTCGCCGCGGCGCTGGAAGATCGGGTGCGGCAGCTCGCGGATCTCCACGTACAGGTCGCCCGCCGGGCCGCCGCCCGGGCCGACCTCGCCCTTGCCGGCGTGCTGGATGCGGGTGCCGGTGTCGACGCCGGCCGGGATCTTGACCGTCAGGCTGCGCCGCGAACGCACCCGGCCGTCGCCCGCGCACTCGGGGCACGGCGTGGGCACCACGGTGCCGAAGCCCTGGCACTGCGGGCAGGGCCGGGACGTCATGACCTGGCCCAGGAAGGAGCGGGTGACCTGGGAGACCTCGCCGCGGCCGCGGCACATGTCGCACGTCTGCGCCGACGTGCCGGGCGCCGCGCCCTCGCCGCTGCACGTGCCGCAGACGACCGCGGTGTCGACCTGGATCTCCTTGCTGGCGCCGAACGCCGCCTCCTCCAGCTCGATTTCGAGCCGGATCATGGCGTCCTGGCCGCGCCGGGTGCGCGAACGCGGCCCGCGCTGACCCTGGGTGCCGAAGAAGGCGTCCATGATGTCGGAGAGGTTGCCGAAGCCGCCGGCGCCGAAGCCGCCGGCCGCGGCGCCGTTCTGCGACAGCGGGTCGCCGCCCAGGTCGTAGACCTGTTTCTTCTGCGGGTCCGACAGGACCTCGTAGGCGGCGTTGATCTCCTTGAACCGCTCCTGGGTCTTCGGATCCGGGTTCACGTCCGGGTGCAGCTCGCGCGCGAGCCGGCGGAACGCCTTCTTGATCTCATCCTGCGAGGCGTCACGTCCGACGCCGAGGACCGCGTAGTAGTCCGTGGCCACTTATGACTCCGCCAGGATCTGTCCGACGTACCGTGCCACTGCGCGTACCGCTCCCATCGTTCCGGGGTAGTCCATGCGGGTAGGTCCGACCACGCCGAGCTTGGCGACCGCTTCGCCGGTGTCGCCGCCAGAACCGTATCCGACCGAGACGACCGAGGTGGCGGTGAGGCCCTCGTGGTCGTTCTCGTGACCGATACGCACCATCACGCCCGGTTCCTTCGCCTCACCGAGGAGCCGCAGGAGCACCACCTGCTCCTCCAGCGCCTCCAGCACCGGCCGGATGGTGAGCGGGAAGTCGTGGTCGAAGCGGGTGAGGTTGGCGGTGCCGCCGATCATCAGCCGCTCCTCGGTCTCCTCCACCAGCGTCTCCAGCAGCACCGACAGCACGGTCTGCACCGTGCCGCGGTCGTCCGCGGGGAAGGAGTCCGCCAGGTCGGCCACCAGCCGCGGCACGTCGCCGAAGCGGCGGCCGACGACGCGGCTGTTGAGCCGGGCGCGCAGGTCGGCGAGGGAGTCCTCGCTGATCGGCGCCGGGCAGTCGATCACGCGCTGCTCGACCCGCCCGGTGTCGGTGATGAGGACGAGCATCACGCGCGCGGGGGCGAGCTGGAGCAGCTCGACGTGGCGCACGGTCGAGCGGGTCAGCGACGGGTACTGCACGACCGCCACCTGCCGCGTCAGCTGCGCCAGCAGCCGGACCGTACGCCCGACGACGTCGTCGAGGTCGACGGCGCCGGACAGGAAGTTCTGGATGGCCCGCCGCTCGGGCGCGCTGAGCGGCTTGACGTCGGCGAGCTTGTCGACGAACAGCCGGTAGCCCTTGTCCGTGGGAATGCGGCCGGCGCTGGTGTGCGGCTGGGCGATGTACCCCTCGTCCTCCAGGGCCGCCATGTCGTTGCGCACCGTCGCCGGGGAGACACCCAGGCCGTGCCGCTCGGTGAGGGCCTTGGAGCCGACCGGCTCCTCCGTGCCCACGTAGTCCTGGACGATGGCGCGCAGCACTTCGAGCCGACGCTCGCTGAGCATGCTGCCCACCTCCGCACTCCTCGGGCCGCTCGACCGTTCCGCCGCTGGCACTCGACGGCGGTGAGTGCCAGGGTCCGGGGCCAGTGTACGGCCGGGTACGGGAGGCCGGGCAAGGCGGCCGGTCACGTTATAGCGTCGGGGAATGGCTGTCGGCTGGGAAGAGCCCGCGCCGGGCGTCGTACGGCGCCGGCTGCCCCGCTGGGACGCGACCGCGGGCGCGGTGCGCGGAGCGGAAGGCGTGCTGCTCGTGGACACGGGCGCCTCGCTGCGGGAGGGCGCGGAGCTGCGCCGGGCGGTACGCGAGCGCCTCGGCCGCCCGGTGACGCATATCGCGCTCACCCATCCGCACTTCGACCACGTGCTCGGCACCGCGGCCTTCGCCGGAGCCGAGGTCTACGGCCCGGCGGGCATGGCCGAGCGGCTGCGCGGGGAAGGCGCGGAGTCGCTGCGCGCGGACGCCGTACGCCACGGGCTGCCGCCCGACACCGCGGCGGAGGCCGTCGACGTCCTGGTCGCCCCGCGGCACGCGGTCTCCGGCACGTACCCGCTGGACCTCGGAGGCGGGCGGGAGGTGCTGCTGGCCGAGCTGGGCGCGGCGCACTCGCCGCACGACCTGGCCGTGGTCGTCCCGGGGCGGCCGGCGGTCGTCTTCTGCGGCGACCTGGTGGAGGAGTCCGGCCCGCCCTCGCTGGGCCCGGACGCCGACCCCGCGCGGTGGCCGGCGGCGCTGGACCGGCTGCTGGAGCTGGGCGGGCCGGGCGCGGTGTACGTGCCGGGGCACGGCGCCGCGGTGGACGCCGACTTCGTACGGGCCCAACGGGACCGGCTGGCGGAGCGCCTGTCGTAGTCTCACCCCGTGCGCCGCTACGACGACCCCGACCTCACGCCCCCGTGGAAGAAGCCGCGGCAGCCCGCCCCGGAGGTGCCGGCGGAGCCGGACCTCGTGGTGGAGGAGGTGGCCACGGGCTACTGCGGAGCGGTCATCCGTACCGAGAAGACCGCGGAGGGCGCGACGGTCACCCTGGAGGACCGCTTCGGCAGACACCGCGTGTTCCCGCTGACGCCGAACGGCTTCATGATCGACGGCAAGGTGGTCACGCTGGTCCGCCCGCGTGCCTCCGCCGCGCCGACCGGCCCCCTGCGGTCCGCCTCCGGCTCGATCGCGGTCCGCGGCCACACCGCGCGCGTGGCCCGCGCCGGCCGCATCTACGTCGAGGGCCGCCACGACGCGGAGCTGGTGGAGCGGGTGTGGGGCCACGACCTGCGGGTGGAGGGCGTGGTGGTGGAGTACCTGGAGGGCGTCGACGACCTCCCGGCGGTGGTCGAGTCGTTCGCCCCGGGCCCGGACGCGCGGCTGGGGGTGCTGGTGGACCACCTGGTCCCGGGCACGAAGGAGTGGCGCATCGCGGAGTCGGTGACGAGCGCCCACGCGCTGGTGGTGGGTCACCCGTACGTGGACGTGTGGGAGGCGGTCAAGCCGGCGTCGGTGGGCATCGCGGCGTGGCCGCGGATCCCCCGCGGGGAGGACTGGAAGACCGGCGTGTGCCGGGAGCTGGGCTGGCCCCCGGACACGGGTGCGGCCTGGCGCCGGATCCTGGGGTCGGTACGGACGTACCGGGACCTGGAGCCGGCGCTGCTGGGGCGGGTGGAGGAACTGATCGACTTCGTCACGGCCCCGGACGCCTGACACGGCAAAGGGACCGGGCCCGCCGCACGTGCCCCCGTCGCGGTGCGCCCCGCCGCGGTGGTGTGCCGGCGGTGTCACCGTGCGTGCCTACCCTGGGGCGGGTGTGCGGGGAACGTGGGCGGGGGCACGGCACCGCCCAGGCAACCGTGCTGCGATCCGGGGCCGCGCCGCGAGGGGACCGTGCTGCGATCCGGGGCCGCCTCGCGAGGTCCCTGGGCCCGGGTTCGACCGGCGGGAGGCCGGGGCGGGAGGCGTCCGGGCCCTCAGTCCACCAGGTCCCGCACCACCGCGTCCGCCAGCAGACGACCCCGCAGCGTCAGCACCAGCCGACCCGCGTCGTAAGGACCGCGCTCCAAAAGCCCGTCCCTTACCGCGCGCTCCGCCGCCTCCGCCCCCGCCGGGCGCAGCAGCGACCGCGGGCAGCCCGCCGACAGCCGCAGCTCCAGCAGGATCCGCTCCACCCGCCGGTCCTCCGCCGTCAGCACCTCGCGCCCCGCCGCCGGCGACCGGCCCGCCGCCAGGGCCTCCGCGTACGGCGCCGGGTGCTTCACGTTCCACCAGCGCACCCCGCCCACGTGGCTGTGCGCCCCCGGGCCCGCGCCCCACCAGTCCGCGCCCGTCCAGTACAGCTCGTTGTGCCGGCACCGGGCCCCGGGCTCCCCCGCGACCGCCCAGTTCGACACCTCGTACCACTCCATCCCGGCCGCCGCCAGCGCCTCCTGGGCCATCAGGTACCGGTCCGCGTGCACGTCGTCGTCCGTCGGCGGCACCTCGCCGCGCCGGATCCGCCGCGCGAGCTGCGTACCCTCCTCGACGATCAGCGCGTACGCCGACACGTGGTCCGGCCCCGCCCCCAGCGCCGCCGCCAGCGACGCCCGCCAGTCGTCGTCGGTCTCGCCCGGCGTGCCGTAGATCAGGTCCAGGTTCACGTGCGCGAAGCCCGCCGCCCGCGCCTGGGCCACGCACGCCTCCGGGCGCCCGGGCGTGTGCGTACGGTCCAGCACCCGCAGCACGTGCTCCCGCGCGCTCTGCATCCCGAACGAGATCCGCTTGAACCCCGCCTCCCGCAGCTCCGCCAGATACGCGGCGTCCACGGACTCGGGGTTGGCCTCCGTCGTCACCTCCGCGTCCGCCGCGAGGCCGAACTCCGCGCGGATCGCCGCCAGCATCCGCCCCAGGTCCGCCGCCGGCAGCAGCGTGGGCGTCCCGCCGCCGAAGAAGACGGTCTCGACCTCGCGGGGGTCGTCGCCGAGGACCTTGCGGGCGAGGCGGACCTCCTCGGCGAAGGTGGCGGCGTAGTCGTCGCGGGAGGTGCCGCGCAGCTCGGAAGCGGTGTAGGTGTTGAAGTCGCAGTAACCGCAGCGGGTGGCGCAGTACGGGACGTGGGCGTAGAAGCCGAGGGGGCGGGCGGCGGCCCCGGCCAGGGCTTCGGCGGGCAGCGTCCCGTCCTCGGGGGCGGGCTCGCCGTCGGGCAGTACGGAGGGCATGGCGTCCATTGTCCCCCGCCCGGCGCACAACCCCCGGCGCGCAGCCGTCGGCGCGCAGTCCCCGGCCCCGGGTCTCCGGGTCCGGCTCCCTGCCCGCGCCCCGCTGCGGCGCGGCCGCGGCCCCTCAGTACCCCGCCGGCTCCCCGCCGCGCGCCTGGAGCACCATCATCGCCAGGTCGTCCCGCGGCGGCACCGGCGCGAAGTCGTGCACCGCCGTCCTGATCCGCTCCGCCACCGCCGCCGCTCCCAGCCCCGTGCAGCAGGACAGCGCCTCCGCCAGCCCGTCCCCGTCGTCGAACAGCCGGTCCCCGTACCGCCGCTCCGTGACCCCGTCGGTGACGCACAGCAGCGTGTCGCCGGGCTCCATGTCGAACGACTGGCTGTAGTACTCCGCGTCGTCCAGCACGCCCAGCAGCAGCTGCGCGTCCGCCGCCGCCCGCACCCCGCCGTCGCTGCTCAGCAGCAGCGGCGGCGGGTGTCCGGCGCTGGCCACGGTGCAGCGCACGCCGCCGCCGTCCTGCTGGTGCGGCACCAGCTCCCCGTACAGCAGCGACAGGAACCGCGCCTGCTCCGGCGGCAGCCCGAAGGCGCTCGCCGCCTCCACCGCCTCGAAGGCGTGCTCCACGAGCGTGCGGTTCAGCCCGGCGAGGACGTCGGAGACGCCGTAGCCCTCGCGGGCCAGCAGCCGCAGCACCGGCCGGGCCATGCCGGTGACGACGGCCGCCTCGGGGCCCTGGCCGCAGACGTCGCCGAGGGCGAAGCACCAGCGGTCGCTGCCGCTGGGGAACAGGTCGTAGAAGTCGCCGCCCGCGGCGGCGCCCTCGGCCGGTTCGTAGACGACGGCGGTGTCCATGCCCGGCATCTCCGCGATGCCGCTGGGCAGCAGCCCGCGTTGCAGCACTTCGCTGATGGTCACCTGGCGGGTGTACTGGCGGGCGGCCGAGACGGCGTGCGCGACGCGGCGGGCGAAGTCCGTGACGACGGCGGCGACGTCGCCGCCGATCCGGGCGACGCCGGCGCGGCCGAGGAGCAGCGTGCCGACGCGCCGGCCGCCGGCGACCAGCGGGCAGGCGAGCGCGGGGCCGCCGAGCCCGTCGTCGGCGTCGGCGGGGCCGCGGGTGGCGCTGCCGGGCCAGGGCACGGGCGCGGGGCGGGCGTCCGGCGGCGGCAGCGGGTGCCGCTCCAGGGCCTCGCGGAGCGGGGAGATCCGCTCCTCGGCGGCGTGCCAGACCTGCGCGAGGCGGGGTTCGGCGGCGCCGGCGCCTTCGAGCCAGACGGCGCTCCAGTCGGCGAGCCGGGGTACGAGGAGCTGGGTGGCCAGCGAGGCGACCATGTCCTCGTCGAACTGCCCGGCGAGCATGTCGGAGGTCTCGGCGAGGAACGAGAACGCGCCGACGCCCGCCCAGGCGCCGCCGGCGCGCAGCTCGGGGTCGGTGGCGCTGCGCGGGGTGTGCGCGGTGGCCTGGCTGGGCAGCCGGAGCGCGGCGGTGCGGGCGACGGGCGGGTCGGCGGGGTCGTCGTCGGCGATGTCGTGCGCGCCGCGCACCGGCGCGGCGCCGGAGCCGTCCGCGTGGTGGGCCAGGCCGCGGCCGTGGGTGCCGTCGTCGGGGACGCCGTAGGCGCCGGCCTCGTCGGCGCCGCCCGCCGGGACCACGGCCGGGAAGCCGCCGGCGTCGGTACGGGCCGGGTCGGCGGCCTCCGTCCCGTCCCCGGCGGCGTTCGTGCCGTCCCCGATCTCCCGCAGCGGGCCCATCCGGAACCAGACCGTCTTCTCGCTGCGCCGGTGCTCGACGCCCCAGGCGTCGGCCAGCGCCGCGACCAGCTGGAGGCCGTAGCCGTACGACTCCTCGGGCGCCGGCAGCGGCATCACCCGGGCCGCGTGCCCATCCGTCACCTCCACCAGCAGCGTCGGCTCCGCGGCTGGTCCGCCGCCGTCCGTCCCGTGCCGTGCCAGCCCGGCGGCGGTGGCGTCCTCGGCGACGAGCCGGCAGCGCACCCGCACGTCGGTGCCCGCGTGCACCACGGCGTTCGTGACCAGCTCGCTGGTCAGCAGCTCGGCGTCGTCTGCCTCGGGCCCGGCGCGGCCGGCGAGCAGGTCGCGGACGAACCGGCGGGCCGCCCCGGCGGCGGGCATGCCGGCGGCGAGGGTCAGCGCGACGTCCGTGACGTCCTGCGGCGCACCCGCCGTGCGGCCGGGTGGCGGCGCGCCGTCGGCTCCGTCCGCTCCGTCGGTCCCGCCCGCGCCGTCCGGGTCGTCCGCGTCGTCGGCGCCGCCCGCACCGCCTCCGCCGCCCGTGCCGCCGCCGCCCCCGCCGCCGTCCCCGCTGGCCCGGCCGGCCCCGCCGCGCGGTCCCGCGGGCTCTCTGCGCACGACCGACACCGTGGTCGATCGACGTACGGCCTGCACTGCGAAGGTCGTCCCCACTGTCCTCTCCCGGCCAGAATCCGGCATACGGGCGTTCCCCGGGTAGCCAGGGTGACAGACTGAGCTCGCCCAGATGCGCCAAGTGACACAACTGGTGACCGGATATGGCCCATCCGACCCCCGTCAGGCCACCCGGATTACCCCCTCCCGCCACCCCCGCCCGCCCCGCCGCGCAGGCCGCGCGCGCCCGGGGCCCGGTTCCGTATCCGCGGCGAACGCGCAGCTCACGGCGGGTTTCCAGGGGTGCGTACGAGGCGTGCTTGCCCGCCGGGACGGCCCCTCCGGCACCCCGGCCGGGGGGTGGCGGCCGCCGTCAACCGGATCGCGCGATCCACCCGCACGAGGGGCGCGGCCGGCGGCGCCCACGCCGCCGCGTACTCCCGGACGCCCCGCCCCGCCGTGCTCCGCGGCCCGGCCGGGCGGTTCCGTGCGCCCGGCGCCTCAGCCCTCGCGGGAGCCCGCGTACATGTCCTCGATCAGGTCCTTGTACTCCCGCTCCACCACCGGCCGCTTCAGCTTCAGGCTCGGCGTCAGCTCCCCGTGCTCAATGTCGAGGTCCCGCGGCAGGATCCGGAACTTCTTGATCGTCTGCCAGCGCTGGAGCCGCTCGTTGAGCTGCTCGACGTAGCCCTCGACCAGCTTCCGCGCCTCGGCGGAGGCGACCAGCTCCGCGTACGACCGGTCCTCCAGCCCGTTCTCCTTCGCCCAGCCGGTCAGCGCCACCTCGTCGAGCGAGATCAGGGCGGTGCAGAAGTTGCGGTCGGCGCCGATGACGAGGATCGAGCCGACGTAGGGGCAGACGGCCTTGAACTGGCCCTCGACCTCGCTCGGCGCGATGTACTTGCCGCCGGAGGTCTTGATCAGGTCCTTCTTGCGGTCGGTGATCCGCAGGAAGCCGTCGTCGGACAGCTCGCCGATGTCGCCGGTGTGGAACCAGCCGTCGTCCTCCAGCACCTCGGCGGTCTTGTCCGGCAGGCCGTGGTAGCCCTGCATGATGCCCGGGCCGCGCAGCATGATCTCGCCGTCGTCGGCGATGCGGACCTCGCAGCCGGGCAGCGGCTTGCCGACGGTGCCGGTGCGGTAGGTGTCCTCGCGGTTGCAGAAGCTCGCGGCGGCGGACTCGGTGAGGCCGTAGCCCTCCAGGATGGGCACGCCGGCGCCGTCGAAGAAGTAGCCGATCTCGGGGGCGAGGGCGGCGGAGCCGGAGACCATGCCGTGCATCCGGCCGCCGAAGGCGTCGCGGAACTTGCCGTAGACGAGCTTGTCGGCGAGGGCGTGCTTCGTGGTCAGCCCGAAGGGCGCGGTGCGCTTGCCGGTGCGGCGGTGGTTGTCCTGGGTCACGCGCGCGTACTCGCGGGCGACCTCGGCCGCCCAGAGGAAGATCTTGTACTTGGCGCCGCCGCCGGCCTTCGCCTTGGCGGCGACGCCGTTGTAGACCTTCTCGAAGATCCGCGGCACGCCGCACATCCTCGTGGGCCGGACGACCGGCAGGTTCTCGATGATCTTGTCGATCCGGCCGTCGACGGCCATCACGTGCCCGACCTTGATGTGCCCGGCGGTCAGGACCTTGCCGAAGACGTGCGCCAGCGGCAGCCAGAGGTACTGCACGTCGTCCGGCTTGACCAGCTCGATGCCCTCGATCGCGTAGCCCATGTACGACCAGGCGTCGTGCGCCAGCCGCACGCCCTTGGGGCGGCCGGTGGTGCCGGAGGTGTAGATGAGGGTGGCGAGCTGGTCGGGGCGCAGGGCCCGGATCTGCTCGCGTACCGCGTCGGGGTTCTTCGCCAGGTGGTCGGCGCCGCGCCGCTCCAGCTCGGCGAGGGAGAGCACCCAGCCCTCCGGGTCGCCCTCGGCGGCCAGCGCCTCGCCCGTTCCCTCCGCGTCCACCACGACGACGTGCGCCAGGTCGGGCAGCTCCGCCCGCATCTCGCGCGCCTTGGCGAGCTGGGCGGCGTCCTCGGCGACGAGGACGCGGCTGCCGGAGTCGGCGAGGATGAACGCGGTCTCCTCGGCGTTGGTGCTGGGGTAGACGGTGGTGTTGGCGCCGCCGGCGCACAGGATGCCGAGGTCGGTGAGGATCCACTCCAGCCGGGTGTTGCAGGCGACCGCCACCCGCTCCTCGGACCGCAGGCCGAGGTCCATCAGCCCGGCGGCGATCGCGAAGACGCGCTCGGCGGACTGCGCCCAGGTCAGCGACTTCCACTCGTCCGCTCCCGACTCGCCGCCGGAGCCGGGCACGGGGTACTGGAACGCCTCCCCGTCGGGGGTGGACTCGACGCGGTCAAGGAAGAGCGTGGCGACGGACGGCGGGCGGCTGTCCAGCTTCGTCTGGGTTTCGGTCTCGGTCACTGCATCCTCCGGCCCTGCTCTTCGCTGGTAACTGGCGAGTAACCAGCAGATTAGAGGGTGACCGCGGGCGGCGTAAGGGGCTGCAAGGCTCGGATAGGTCTCGAAGCCGGGCGCGGGCGGGGCCGGCGGGCGCCGTCGCGCCGCCGGACCGGTCCCTGGGATTCCGCTTTCGCCCCCGCCGGGCGGGCCGCCGCCGGAGGCGCCGCCGCTACTTCTTCGCCTTGCTGTCGCCCTCGTCCGAGGACAGCACGGCGATGAACGCCTCCTGCGGCACCTCCACGCTGCCGACCATCTTCATCCGCTTCTTGCCCTCCTTCTGCTTCTCCAGCAGCTTCCGCTTGCGGGAGATGTCACCGCCGTAGCACTTGGCGAGGACGTCCTTGCGGATGGCGCGGATGGTCTCGCGGGCGATGACCCGGGAGCCGATGGCCGCCTGTACGGGCACCTCGAACGCCTGCCGCGGGATCAGCTCCTTCAGCTTGGCGACCAGCCGCACCCCGTAGGCGTACGCCTTGTCCTTGTGCGTGATCGCGGAGAAGGCGTCGACCTTGTCGCCGTGCAGCAGGATGTCGACCTTGACGAGCTGGCTGCTCTGCTCGCCGGTGGGCTCGTAGTCGAGGGAGGCGTAGCCGCGGGTCTTGGACTTCAGCTGGTCGAAGAAGTCGAAGACGACCTCGGCGAGCGGCAGCGTGTAGCGGATCTCGACGCGCTCCTCGG
The DNA here is from genome assembly GCF_048656465.1 of Streptomyces sp. MAR4 CNX-425. Taxonomy (NCBI): domain Bacteria; kingdom Bacillati; phylum Actinomycetota; class Actinomycetes; order Kitasatosporales; family Streptomycetaceae; genus Streptomyces; species Streptomyces sp. MAR4 CNX-425. Next base: position 1,154,672 of record NZ_JBMDLF010000001.1, read on the forward strand.
AGAGGTAGTCCATCCCGAGCAGCGCGCCGCGGCGGTTCTGGCACAGCTCCATGACCGCGCCGATGTAGTCGCTGGGGGTGAGGATCGTCGCCCGTACGACCGGCTCGTGGACCTCTTCGATCTTGCCGACCGGGAACTCGCTGGGGTTGGTCACGACGTGCTCGGTGCCGTCCTCCAGCACGACGCGGTAGATCACGTTGGGCGCGGTGGCGATCAGGTCGAGGCCGAACTCGCGCTCCAGCCGCTCCCGGATCACCTCCAGGTGCAGCAGGCCGAGGAAGCCGACGCGGAAGCCGAAGCCGAGGGCCGCCGAGGTCTCCGGCTCGTAGACCAGCGCGGCGTCGTTGAGCCGCAGCTTGTCCAGCGCGTCGCGCAGCTCCGGGTAGTCGGAGCCGTCGACGGGGTAGAGCCCGGAGAACACCATCGGCTTGGGGTCCTTGTAGCCGCCGAGCGGCTCGGTGGCGCCCTTGCTGAGCCGGGTGACGGTGTCGCCGACCTTGGACTGGCGCACGTCCTTCACGCCCGTGATCAGATAGCCCACCTCGCCGACGGAGAGGCCGTCGGCCGGGGTCATCTCGGGCGAGTTCGTGCCGATCTCCAGCAGCTCGTGCTGGGCGCCGGTCGACATCATCTTGATCCGCTCGCGCCTGCCGAGCGTGCCGTCGACGACCTTCACGTACGTCACGACGCCGCGGTACGAGTCGTAGACGGAGTCGAAGATCATCGCGCGGGCGGGGGCGTCCTTCACCCCGACCGGCGCCGGCACCTGCCGGACCACCTCGTCGAGCAGCCCCTCGACGCCCTCGCCGGTCTTCGCCGAGACCCGCAGCACGTCGCCGGGGTCGCAGCCGATGAGCCCGGCCAGCTCGGCGGCGAACTTCTCCGGCTGCGCGGCGGGCAGGTCGATCTTGTTCAGCACCGGGATGATGGTGAGGTCGTTCTCCATCGCGAGGTAGAGGTTCGCGAGGGTCTGCGCCTCGATGCCCTGGGCGGCGTCCACCAGCAGGATGCAGCCCTCGCAGGCGGCGAGGGAGCGGGAGACCTCGTACGTGAAGTCGACGTGCCCGGGGGTGTCGATCATGTTGAGGATGTGCGCGCCGCCGCTCCCGCCCTCCGCGGAGGACCACGGCATGCGGACGGCCTGGGACTTGATCGTGATGCCGCGCTCGCGCTCGATGTCCATGCGGTCGAGGTACTGCTCGCGCATCTGGCGCTGCTCGACGACTCCGGTGATCTGGAGCATCCGGTCGGCCAGCGTCGACTTGCCGTGGTCGATGTGCGCGATGATGCAGAAGTTGCGGATCAGCGCGGGCTCGGTACGGCTGGGCTGCGGCACGGTGGTTTCGGTCGCGGGCACCTAGGGGTCCTGTCGGGAGGGAGGGGCGGGTCTGCACTCGTCGCCCCCATCGTCCCATGCGCGGGCGGCCGGGGACGGTTTGGGCGGCCGTACCGGCTGCTGGTAGCCTGAACCACTGTGCCTGGACCCGGTGAGGTCCGGCAGTTCAGGTCCCACGGGACGATCACCGAACATCTTCAAGAGGCAGCTACGTGGCGAACATCAAGTCCCAGATCAAGCGGATCAAGACGAACGAGAAGGCCCGCCTGCGCAACAAGGCCGTGAAGTCCGAGCTGCGCACCGCGATCCGCCGTACCCGCGAGGCCGTCGAGGCCGGGGACGCCGGCAAGGCCGTGGAGGCGCAGCGCGTCGCCGCCCGCAAGCTGGACATGGCCGCCGGCAAGGGCGTCATCCACAAGAACCAGGCGGCCAACAAGAAGGCCGCGCTGGCCAAGCGCGTCCAGGCCCTCCAGGGCTGAGCCCTCCGGGCCGACCGCCGGGCCCCGCGAGGGCCCGCCGCCGGACCGGCCCGCGGAGGCTCTCACTCCGCGCCGGCCGCCGGACAGCACGACCCTCCCGTGCGGGAACCGGCCGGGCCCTCTACCCCGGCCACACGGACAGACCACGTAGTACGCCACGCTACGCCGATGCCCCCGGACCCACTCCGGGGGCATCGCTGTGCCGGGACCCTCGGCTACCCCATGACGCCGCCGCGCGCCGGGGCGCCGGCCGGCCGGCGCCGGGAGAAGGCGCCGAGATCGAGGGACAGGCCGGTGTACGGGCCGGTCAGCCGGGCCGGTGCGGTGTCGTGGTCCGCGCCGCTCTCGACGTGCTCGATGATCGCGCGCAGGACGAGACCGACCAGCGGCGCGTTCTTGAACTGGTTGCCGCTCGTGCCGACGGCCACGTAGAAGCCGTCGACGCCGGTGCGGTCGTAGACCGGGCACCAGTCGTCGGAGACGTCGTACACGCCGACGACACCGCGCGGCCGGGGCGGCACGCCGAGCCCGCCGAAGCGCCGCGCCGCCCGGGTCACCTGCGCCTCGAACACCGGCTTCGTCGGACGGACGTCGACCTCGTCCGGGTCGTCGGCCCACTCCAGCAGGTCGCACTCGGGCTCGGTGCCGCCGACCAGCAGCGCGCCGCCGGCCTCCGGGCGGACGGGAGCGGAGCGGCCGGTAGCCCACGCCCGCCCGGGCCGGGGGCGAGGGGGCGGCCGGGTGGGGTGGGGCGCGGGGTCAGCGGGAGCGGGCGGCGGCGGCGACGGCCACCACCGCCCGCTCCAGCGCGTACGCCGGGTCGTCCGAGCCGCCCTTGACGTCCGCGTCCGCCCGCGCCACCGCGCGCAGCGCCGCGGCCACCCCGTCCGCGGTCCAGCCGCGCATCTGCTGGCGGACCCGGTCCACCTTCCACGGCGGCATGCCCAGCTCGCGCGCCAGGTCGGCAGGGCGCATGTTGCGGGGGGCGGAGGCGAGGCGGCCGATGCCGCGAACGCCCTGGGCGAGCGCGCTGGTGAGCAGCACGGGGGCGACGCCCGTGGCCAGCGCCCAGCGCAGCGCCTCCAGCGCCTCGGCCGTACGCCCCTCGACGGCGCGGTCGGCCACCTCGAAGCCGGAGGTCTCGGCGCGGCCGGTGTAGTACCGCGCGACGACGGCGTCGTCGATCGTGCCCTCCACGTCGGCCGCGAGCTGCGCGCAGGCGCTCGCCATCTCCCGCAGGTCGGACCCGACGGCGTCGACCAGGGCTTGACAGGCGGACGGCGTCGCCTTCCGGCCCGCGGCCCGGAATTCGGCCTTCACGAACGCCAGCCGGTCCGCGGGCCGGGTGACCTTGGCGCAGTCGACCTCGCGGGCGCCGGCCTTGCGGGCCGCGTCCAGCAGGCCCTTGCCCTTGGCGCCGCCGGCGTGCGCCAGCACCAGCGTGATCTCGTCGGCGGGGGCGGCCACGTACGCCTTGACGTCCTTGACGGCGTCGGCGCCGAGGTCCTGCGCCCCCCGTACGACCACGACCTTGCGCTCGGCGAAGAGCGACGGGCTGGTCAGCTCGGCGAGTGTGCCGGGCTGGAGGGCGTCGTGGGTGAGCTCGCGCACGTCGGTGTCGGGGTCGGCGGCCCGGGCGGCGGTGACGACCTCCCGCACGGCGCGGTCGACCAGCAGGTCCTCCTGGCCGACGGCGAGCGTGACGGGCGTGAGCGGGTCGCCGCCGGCGCTCGCGCCCTTGCCGGTCCTGGGAGTACGGGTCGTCGCAGCCATCGCCGTACAGCATCCCACGCCGGTACGACATCGCCCCGCGGCCACCGGCACAATGACGGCGTGAGCGACCTGACGTACGTACTCGTGCTGCCCGACCGCGACGCCGCGGAGGAGGTGGCCGGGCTGGCCGTGGAACGCTTCGGCCTGCCCGGGGAGCCGGAGCTGATCCGCGACGCCCTGGCCGGGGAGGACGACGCGGAGGACGCGCAGTGGCTCGTCGTCATCGAGAACGGGCGCGAGCCGCTGGCGGCGGAGCTGGAGGAGCTGGCCGAGTCGTACGACGGGTGGCTGGAGGGCTCCGCCACGGTGCCGGAGGGCCCGGACGAGCCGCACGGCTGACCGGCTCCCGCGCGCTCCGCGGGTCAGCCCGCGGCGACCACCTGGATGTCCAGCTCGATCTGGATGCTGGAGCCCACGACGGCGATGCCGCGGGCGAGCATGTGCTGCCAGTTGAGGGTGAAGTCCTCGCGGTGCAGTTCGACGGTGGCCCGGCAGGCGGCGCGCAGCTCGCCCTCCATGCCGTAGCCGGTGCCGAGGTAGCGGGTGTCGAGCGAGACGGTGCGGCTGACGCCGTGGATGGACAGCGCGCCGGTGACCGTCCAGCGGGCGCCGCCGCGGTGGAGGAAGCGGTCGCTGGCGAACTCGATGGCCGGGTAGCGCTGGACGTCGAGGAAGTCCGGGGAGCGCAGGTGGTCGTCGCGCATCTTGATGTTGGTGTCGATGCTGGCCGCCTCGATGGCCACGCGCATCGACGAGTCCTCCATGCGCTGCCCGATGCGCAGGGCCCCGGTGAAGGCGTTGAACCGGCCCCGTACCCGCGCCATGCCGATGTGCTGCGCGACGAAGCCGACGGTGGTGTGCGCCGGGTCGATCTCCCAGTCGCCGGGCGGCGGGAGCTGCGGCAGCGGGGAGGGGCCGAGCGCGAGGTCGCCCAGGGAGCGGTGGGCGCCCTCCTCGACCTCGACCTCGCCGCGGTACGGGGTGAAGCCCTCGGCGTTGACGGAGAGCCGGTAGGTGCCGGCCGGGACGGCGACCACGAAGGTGCCGAACGGATCGCTCTCCCCGCTGACGACACGACGCCCGGCCGAGTCGGCGAGCACGACCTCCGCCTGCGGCAGCGGCTGGTCGACCGGGTCGAGCACGCGGCAGCTCAGCACCCCCGCGTGCGTGGGAACCCGCAGGCCGACCAGGCCGGCGCCGTGCCGGGTCGCCGTGGCCGTGGATCTGCGTCGCAGCCGACCGATCATGGATCATCCACCCCCGTGGAATTTCAGTGACTCGGGCACTCATTCGAGCATCGGTGTGGCTTTGGATGCAAACCGGGGGTTCGCCGCCGGGTTGTGACGGCTGGGGCGGGCTTGGGTCAAGTGCCGGAGTTCACCGGTCCGTTTGGTCGGTTTCCGCGTGCGGGGGCGGCGGCGGGACGCGGTCCAGCTCGATGCCGAAGTGCTCGCGGTAGGCGGGCAGGACGCGGTCCGCGGGCAGGTGCTCCTCGGTGCGCTCGCCGTCGGGGGCGGTGCGGATGAGCCGGTCGCCGCCGAGGGTGACGCGGCCGCCGTCCCCGGTCAGCCGGGAGCAGGTCAGGGAGCGGGAGAAGTGCGAGCGCGGCGAGGTCTGCTGGAACCAGGAGGTCGCCTCGAAGTCCGCCAGCGCGCGCGGGCGTTGCTCCAGCCGGTAGACGGGGGCGCCGTCGTGCAGCACGTCGAGGTCGCCGGCCGGGGCGTCGGCGATACGGAACACGCCCTCGGGGTCGGGCTGGTCGGCGCGGTCGTCGTAGCGCAGGGGGTGGTGGGCGTGGCGGCCGAAGCCGACGTCGGCGAGCAGGGGGGCGGGGTCGTCGGCGGTGCGGACGCGGAGGGCGAGGTGGTCGTAGGGCGGGCCGAGGCGGTCGTCGTCGCCGAAGACGCGGGCGGCGAGGAGCGCGACGTCGTAGCCGAGGGCGGCGAGGAGGGCGGCGAACGCGCCGTTGGCCTCGTAGCAGAAGCCGCCGCGGCGGGCTCCGACGATCTTGTCGTAGAGCGCCTGCTCCGTCAGCACGATCTCCTCGCCGAGCGCGACGGAGAGGTTCTCGAACGGCACGGCGCGGAGGTGGGCGACCTGAAGCTCGCGCAGGGCGGCGACGGTCGGCTTGGCGGGGCGGGCGGCGCCGATGCGGGCGAGGTAGGCGTCTGTCTGTGCGGAGTCCATGGCGCCTTTATCTCCCGGCGGGAGCGGCGATTACCAGGTACGGCGGGCGGAGGTGACGGGGACGGAGGATCTAGGACCGGGGAAGGGGGACGGGCGCCGCGGACGTGGCACAGGGGGCGGGCGGCGGAGCCGGCGGCGGCACTCCTGGACGGCGGGCGGGGTCGAGGGGTACGGGGTACGGCCCGTCGGGCGGGCGGCGGGAGCGGCGGCTACGGCGCCCTTCCGGCGCCCGGCGGGTGGCGCTGCCCTACTGCTTCCCCCCGAGGGCGGCGGCCGGGGTGCTGTCCTCCTCGCCGTCTCCCCGGGCGACGACGGCGACGGGACCGTGCTCGTCGGTGCGCAGCACCGCGGCTCCCCGGGCGCGCAGGGCGGCGAGGGTACGGGGCGAGGGGTGGCCGTACGGGTTGTCGGCGCCCGCGCTGACGATCGCGAAGCGGGGGTCGAGACGGCGCAGCAGCTCCGGATCCTGATACGCGGAGCCGTGGTGCGCGACTTTGAGCACGTCGACCCGGGGCAGCCGCGGGGCGGCGGTGCGCAGCGCGCGCTGGGCGGGCGGCTCCAGGTCGCCGGGGAGGAGCACGGTGAGGCCGGCGGTGCGGACGAGCAGGGTGACGCTGGCGTCGTTCGGCTCCGCCGCGGGCGGCGCCCCGGCCGCGGGCCACACCACCTGCCACGACACCCCGCCCACCCGGCGCCGCTCCCCCGGCCGCGCGCGGATCACCGGCACGCCCGCGGCCGCGGCCGCGCGGCGCACGGCGGCGGCCTGCCCGGGCGGTTCGTCGAGGCCGCCGACCTGGATGGCGCCCACCGACCGGCCGCGGAGGACGCCCGGCAGGCCCGAGACGTGATCGGCGTGGAAGTGGGTGAGGACGAGCAGCGGGACCCGGCGGACGCCGAGGTCGCGCAGGCAGCGGTCGACCAGCGCCGGGTCGGGGCCGGTGTCGACGACGACCGCCGCCCCGTCGCCGGCGGCCAGCGCGAGCGCGTCGCCCTGGCCGACGTCGCAGGCCACGAGGCGCCAGCCGGCGGGCGGCCAGCCGGTGAGGACCCGGGTGAGGGGGACGGGCCGGAGCACGGCGAGCAGCACCAGCAGGACGCAGCCGGCGCCGAGCCACCGGCGGCGGGCCACGCGGCGCAGGCCGAGCAGCAGCGGAGGGGTGACGGCGGCCAGGGCCAGCCCGCCGTACCACCCGCCGGGCCACCCGTACGTGGCACCGGGCAGCGCGGCGCCGGTCCTGGCGACCGCGGCGATCCACTCCGCCGCCCAGCCCGCGGGCGTCGCCAGCAGCTCCGCGACCGGCATAGCCGGCAGGGCGGCGGCGAGCGCGGCGAACCCCAGGACCGTGGCGGGCGCGACGGCGAACTCGGCGAGCAGGTTGCACGGGACCGCCACCAGGCTGACCCGGGCCGCGAGCACGGCGACCACGGGCGCGCACACCGCCTGCGCGGCCCCGGCCGCGGCCAGCGCCTCGGCGAGCCGCGGCGGCACCCGACGGGCGCGGAGCGCCGCGCTCCAGCGGGGCGCGAGGGTGAGCAGGGCGGCGGTGGCCAGCACGGAGAGCAGGAACCCGAAGTCGCGGGCCAGCCACGGGTCGTAGAGCACGAGCAGCAGGACGGCGCCGGCGAGGGCGGGCAGCAGGGAGCGGCGCCGGCCGGTGCCGAGGACGAGGAGGGTGATCAGGCCGCAGACCGCCGCGCGCAGGACGCTCGGCTCGGGGCGGCAGACGACGACGAAGCCGAGGGTGAGGAGCCCGCCGAGCAGGGCCGTGGCGCGTAGCGGGAGGCCGAGCCGCGGCGCGAGGCCGCGGCGCTCGGCCCGGGCGGCGAGGTGGGGCGGGCCGACGAGCAGGGCGAGGACGATCGTGAGGTTGGCGCCGGAGACGGCGAGGAGGTGGGTGAGGTCGGTGGCGTGGAAGGCGTCGTGCAGTTCGGCGGGGACGCGGGAGGTGTCGCCGACGACGAGCCCGGGCAGCAGCGCGCGGGCGTCGGCGGTGAGCCCGTCGGTGGCGTCGCGCAGCCCGCCCCGCAGCGCGCCGGCGGCACGCTGCACGTCATCGGGCCCGCGCACGACGTCCGGCGGCCCGTCGGCATCGGCCCGGAGTACGGCGCCCACGGCGCGGCCGCCGCCGGAGTCCGGCGAGACCCGCGCGTCGACCCGCACCCGGGTCGAGGGCAGCAGGCGCAGCCAGGCCCGCCGCGCGGCGTCGTCGCGGGGCTGCACGAGGAGCAGGACGGGGGTCCGGACGCGGGTGGTGCGGGGGCTGCCCGTGGCAGCGACGGGTGCGGAAGCGGGCGCCGGTGGACGGGTGGCGGCCGGGGCGGGGGCGTGAGGCGCCGCGTGGGGGAAGGCGGGCGGCGGGTCGCCGGCCGCGGCGGCCCTCGGGTCGGCGGGGGCCGCGGGCGCTGAGTCACCGGCGACGGGTGCGGGGGCTGATGCGGCGGGGGTCAGTGCGGCGGTGGTCGGTGCAGCGGGGACGGTGGGTACGGCGGCGGTGGGTGCGGGGGCGGTGGGTGCGGCGGCGACGGGGGCGGGGGCGGTCGGCGGTTCTTGCGGGGCCGGTGGGCGGGCGGTGACGAGGCGGGCCTCGGCCCGGACGAGCACGGCGGGCGGGGCCGGGGCCGAGCCCCGGACCCGCGGGCGGGTGATACGGGGGTCGGAGGTCAGCTCCACCTCGACGATTGCCTGCCCGTACCGCTCGGCGACGGCGGGCAGCGGGCCGCGGTGGAGGTCGGCGCCGTGCAACCCCGCGGCCCCCGCCCCCGCGGCACCGCAGAGCAGCACGGCGGCCCCGGCCACGCGCACCCGCGACCGCGCCGCGGTCGAGCCCGTACCGGGAGGTGGGCGCCGGGATGGGTGCGCGGGGCGCCGCCGGCGGTGCGGGCGGGCCGCGAGCAGCACCAGCGCGGCGGCCGTGGCCAGCGCGCACACCACCGGCACGGCGGCGCCGTCCCGTCCCAGCGCCAGCGCCGCCGCCGCCCAGGCGGCCAACGCCGGTGGCACCAGCCGCAGATCGGCCGGTCCCTCCGCCCGCCCGCCCGCCGCGCCGAACGGGACCGCCGCCCCGCTCCCCCGCGGTGCGTCCGCCGCCCCGCCCCGGACCCGCTCCCGGGCCCGGACCGCCCGCGGCGCCGGACGGCGGCCGGATTCCCCGGCGGTGGTCGTGGCGGTGGTGTGGGCGCGGGCGGTGTCACGGCCGGACATGGGGGCGGAGGTCCGCGAAACGGCTGTCGCCGATGCCGTTCACGTCGCGGAGTTGCTCGATGTCCGTGAAGCCACCGTTCTGGTCGCGGTAGTCGATGATGTGCTGGGCCAGCACGGGGCCGATACCGGGCAGCGCGTCGAGCTGTTCCGGGGTCGCCGAGTTGAGGCTGATCACCGCCGTCGGTCCGGCCGCCGACGCGCCGCCCGCGGCCGGTGGGCCCGCGCCGCCGGCGGGCGGCGCGGGCGGTGCGCCCGGGGCGGCCGGCGGGGGCTCGCCGACGACGATCTGCTCACCGTCGACCAGCGGCCGGGCCCGGTTGAGTCCGTCCGGCTCCGCGCCGGGGCGGATGCCTCCGGCGGCGCGTAAGGCGTCCCCGACCCGCGACCCGGCGGGCAGCCGGTGCACACCGGGCTCGCGGACCTTCCCGGCGACGTCCACCACGACCTCCGCCGCCGCGGCGCTCCCCGGGCCGGGCTTCCCCGCGGCGTCTGCGGCTCCGGTGGCCGGCGGCGGCAGGGAGCCGCGCGGCTCGGGTACCGGCACGGGCTGGGGGCGGCCGGACCAGAAGTGGTACGCGGCGAGAGCCACCCCGGCGACGAGCACCAGCACCAGGGCCGCGCACGTCGCGGGCTCCAGCCCGCACCGCAGCCGGACCCACACCGGCAGCCGCTCCCGCAACGCGACCCACCACCGCTCCCGGCGCCCCATCCCCGCCTCGCGGTCCGCCGCCGGCGGGGAAGGTGGCCCGGGAGCGCCGTCGCGGGAGACCTCGGCTTCCCACCCGGAGCCGGAACCGGGGGCGGTGGAGGCCGAGGTGGAGTCAGGCGCGGCCGCCGGTCGCTCCCGACGCCCCGTCTCCCCGTCGCCCTCCGCCTCCCGCCGGGAAGGCGGGCCGGGGGCGCCGTCGAAGGCGGCCGGCGCCGGGACGGGCGTGGGCCCCGGCTCGGGGGGCGTCGCGGCGGCGACGGGCACGCGAGCGGCGTCCCCCGCGGCGGGGGGTCCGGCGGCCACCGTCCCCGGGGCGGGCACGCCGGAGCGGCCCGGCGCCGCCGCGACGGCACGGCGGCCGCCGGCGCCCGGGACGGCAACGTGACGTACGGACGGGGGCCACGCCACCGGAGGCTCGGGCACGGGAGGCTCCGGCACCGGCGACTCGGGCACCCCCACTTCCGGCACCACCGGTTCCGGCAGCGGCGGCTCCGGCGCCGGAGCCGCCGGGTCCGCTCGTCCCGCCGGCCCGCCCTCCTCGCGACTCCGCTCGGCATCGCCCGGGGGCACACCCCACGCCCGGGTCAGGGCGGCAGGCGTCCCCCGGCGCACGTCCCCCGTCGCGAGCGCACCTGGCCGCTCCGCGTCGCCCCGGCGTCGCGGCGGCGCGGGCCCCTCCACCTGGCCCCGGCGGGCCGGGAAACGCGGCGGGTCCTGGCTCGACCAGCGTGGCAGGGGTGGCGGGGAGGGGCCGTTCGGCGGTGGGTGGGACCGCGGGGGCGTGAACATCGTCGTGGCGCGGTCCCGCACATGCTCCCGCGGCGTGCGGGCGGCCCGCGGGCTCCCGCCCGCCGCCGCTGGCCGCCGCGGCCGCCCCGGGCCCGCCCCGGCCTCGCTCCCGCGCGGCGGGCGCCGCCGCCACTCGTGCCGCCCCGGTCCCCTGGTCTCCGTACGTGCGCTCATGACCCGAAGGTACGAGCCCCGCCCCCACCCCCGATGATCATGGTCAATTCCTGTGGACAACCCACCGGTTGTGGATACGCGGCACCGGGCCTACCCGGCGTCCCGCCGCGACACCACCGCTCCCAGCAGCCCCGGCCCCGTGTGCGCCCCGATCACCGCGCCCACCTCGCTCAGGTGCAGCTCCCCCACTCCCGGCACCCGCTCCCGCAGCCGGTCCGCAAGCTCCGCCGCCCGCTCCGCCGCCGCCAGGTGGTGAACCGCGACGTCCACCCGGCCCTCCGCGGCCCGGTCTAGCACCAGTTCCTCCAGTCGCAGGATCGCCCGGCCCGCCGTGCGGACCTTCTCCAGCAGCTCGATCCGCCCCCCGTCCAGCCGCAGCAGCGGCTTGACCGCCAGCGCCGAGCCCAGCAGCGCCTGGGCGGTCCCGATCCGGCCGCCCCGCCGCAGGTAGTCCAGGGTGTCGACGTAGAAGAACGCCGACGTCCCCTCCGCCCGCCGCTCCGCCGCCGCCACCGCGTCGTCCACCGTGCCGCCCGCCTCCGCCGCCTCCGCGGCGGCGATCGCGCAGAAGCCGAGGGCCATCGCCACCATGCGGGTGTCCACCACCCGCACCGGCACCGGCGCCTCCTTCGCCGCCAGCACCGCCGCGTCGTACGTCCCGGAGAACTCCGCCGACAGGTGCAGCGACACGATGCCCCGCGCGCCCGCCTCCGCCGCCTTCCGGTACGTCTCGGCGAACCGCGCCGGGCTCGGCCGCGAGGTGGTGACCGGGTGCCGTTTGCGCAGCGCCTCCGCCAGCGAACGGGCGGAGATCTCGGTGCCCTCCTCCAGCGCCCGGTCGCCGAGGACGACGGTCAGCGGGACGGAGATGATGCCGTGCCGCCGCATCGCCTCGGGCGGCAGATAGGCCGTGGAATCGGCGACGATCGCGACATCGGGGGACATGCCCAAGACACTACTGGGCGCGGCGAACACCCCGCATCCGAGGGCCCGCACGGCGCGTACGGGCCAAGGAGTCCGCCGAGGTCAGGCGACCCGCCGCGGGGCGCGGTACGCCGCTAGGCCGACTCGGGCTTGCGCAGGTTCTCGATCTTCGACAGCAGCGCCTGGAAGGCGTCCTGTCCCTCCGGTCCGGCACCGGGCGACAGCGCCGGCTGCTGCTTCGGCGACCGGTTCTCCGCGTCCTCGGGCCGGGGGTCCGGCGCCGCCGGCCCCGCGCCGCTCCCCGCCGCCGGCGCGTCGGCCGCCCGCTTCTCCGCCGCCCGCTCCTCCGCCGGCGTCCAGTGCCGCAGCGCCCCCGTCTCCAGGTCGATCTGCGTCGTCAGCGCGTCCAGCCCCTGATCGTCCTCCGCCGTGTGCCGCGCGCGGTCCTGCGCGGCCCAGCGCATCGAGTTCGCCGACTGCGCGATCCGCTCCGCCCGGCTCCGCAGCTCCGGCAGCCGCTCCGCGACGCGCGACTTGTCCGGCTCCCGCTCCAGGTGCCGCAGCTCGCCGTCGACCTGGCGCGCGTACTCGTGGAGCCGGTCCAGCAGGCCGATCGACTCCCGCAGCCCGGGGTCGCCCGCCACGGCGTGCTCCAGCTCGCGGCGGGTGGCGTCGATCGCGTTGCGCAGGGAGAGCCGCAGGCCCGCGATGTCGCCGGCGGGGCCCGGCTGCACCGCGCGCCGGGCCTTGAGCGTGGTCTCCTGGACCGTTCTGCGGGTGTCGGCCACGGTGCGTTCGACGCCGCGCTTCACCGCCCGCGTCGCCTTCACGGTCACGACCACGCCCGCCGCGACACAGAGCACGAACAACAGCGCCAGCAGAGCGACGACGACGTCCATGAGGTCTGCATCCCTCCATCACGGTCCGCGCTTGGGGCCGGGCGGCCCGGGAAGCTGCCCGGAAAGCGGTCTTCCTTCCAGCCTACGGGTACGGAGGGGCCGGGCGGCCCCTCCGGCCCCCGGCCCTTCCCCGAATCGTCCCTTAGGGAACGCCCCCGACGCCCCAACGCCCCCCGTACGACCTCGAAGGCCCTCAGATGACGACGTTCACCAGCTTGGGCGCCCGTACGATCACCTTCCGGACCGGCGCCCCGTCCAGCGCCCGCCGCACCGCCTCGTCCGCCAGCGCCGCCGCCTCCAGCTCCGCCTCCGCGATGTCCGGCGACACCTCCAGCCGGGCCTTGACCTTGCCCTTGACCTGCACCACGCACGTCACCGTCTCGTCGGCGACGTACCGCGGATCGGCCACCGGGAACGCCTCGTAGACCACCGTCGTCCCGTGCCCCAGCCGGCGCCACAGCTCCTCGGCGACGTGCGGCGCCAGCGGCGCGACCAGCTTCACCAGCGCCTCGGCGACGCTCCGCGGCACCGCGCGCAGCTTGGTGACGTGGTTGTTCAGCTCCGTCACCTTCGCGATGGCGGTGTTGAAGCGCAGCCCGGCCATGTCCCGGGTGACCCCGTCGACGGCCTTGTGCAGCGCCCGCAGCGTCTCCTCGTCCGGCTCCTCGTCCACGACGGTGACCGCGCCGGTCGACTCGTCCACGACGTTGCGCCACAGCCGTTGCAGCAGCCGGTACTGCCCGACGACCGCGCGGGTGTCCCAGGGCCGGGAGACGTCCAGCGGGCCCATCGCCATCTCGTACAGCCGCAGCGTGTCGGCCCCGTACTCGGCGCAGATCTCGTCCGGCGTGACGGCGTTCTTCAGGGACTTGCCCATCTTGCCCAGCTCGCGCCGGACCTGCTCGCCGCCGTACCAGTAGCCGCCGTCGCGCTCCTCGACCTGCGCGGCGGGCACCGGGAAGCCGCGGGCGTCGCGGTAGACGTACGCCTGGATCATGCCCTGGTTGAACAGCTTGTGGAACGGCTCGGCGGACGAGACGTGCCCCAGGTCGTACAGCACCTTGGACCAGAAGCGGGCGTACAGCAGGTGCAGCACGGCGTGCTCGGCGCCGCCGACGTACAGGTCGACGCCGCCGTGCGGCTTGTCCTCGGCCGGGCCCATCCAGGCGCGCTCGACCGCGGGGTCGACCAGCCGGTCCGCGTTGTGCGGGTCCAGGTAGCGCAGTTCGTACCAGCAGGAGCCGGCCCAGTTGGGCATGGTGTTGGTCTCGCGCCGGTAGCGCCGCGGGCCGTTGCCGTCGCCCAGGTCCAGGGTGACGTGCACCCAGTCCGCGTTGCGCGACAGCGGGGTCTCGGGGCGGCTGCCGGCGTCGTCCGGGTCGAAGGTGCGCGGGGAGTAGTCCTCCACCTCCGGCAGCTCCAGCGGAAGCATCGACTCGGGCAGGGCGTGGGCGACGTCGTTCTCGTCGTAGACGATGGGGAAGGGCTCGCCCCAGTAGCGCTGGCGGCTGAACAGCCAGTCGCGCAGCCGGAAGCTGACGGTGCCCTCGCCGACGCCCCGGTCCTCCAGCCAGGCGATGATCTTCCGCTTGGCGTCGGCGACCTCCAGGCCGTTCAGGTCGACGCCCGGCCCGGCGGAGTTGATCGCGGGGCCGTCGCCGGTGTACGCCTTGCCGTCCCAGTCCGCGGGCGGCTGCACGGTGCGGACGATGGGCAGTTCGAAGACCTCGGCGAACGCCCAGTCGCGCGCGTCCTGTCCGGGTACGGCCATGATGGCGCCGGTGCCGTAGCCCATCAGTACATAGTCGGCGATGAAGACGGGGACGCGTTCGCCGTTGACGGGGTTCACGGCGTACGCGCCCGTGAACACGCCGGTCTTCTCCTTGGCCTCGGCCTGCCGCTCGACGTCGGACTTGGCGGCGGCCTGGACGCGGTACGTCGCCACCGCCTCGGCGGGCGTGGCGTGCCCGCCGGTCCACACCCCGTGGGTGCCCTGCGGCCAGCCGGCCGGGACGATGTCGTCGACCAGCGGGTGCTCGGGCGCCAGCACCATGTAGGTGGCGCCGAACAGGGTGTCGGGGCGGGTGGTGAAGACGGAGATGCGGGCGTCCTCGTGCTCCCCGACGGGGAAGTCCACGCGGGCGCCCTCGCTGCGGCCGATCCAGTTGCGCTGTTGCAGCTTGATGGCCTCGGGCCAGTCCAGTTCGTCCAGGTCGGCCAGCAGCCGGTCGGCGTAGGCGGTGATGCGCATCATCCACTGGCGCAGGTTCGCCTTGAAGACGGGGAAGTTGCCGCGCTCGGAGCGGCCGTCGGCGGTGACCTCCTCGTTGGCCAGCACGGTGCCCAGGCCGGGGCACCAGTTGACCGGCGAGTCGGAGGCGTACGCCAGCCGGTAGCCGCTCAGCACCTCGGCGCGCTCGTCGGCGGGCAGCTCCGCCCAGGGGCGGCCGTCGGGCGTCTCGCGCTTGCCGGTCTCGAACTGCTCGACCAGGGTGGCGATCGGGCGGGCGGCGTCGGCCTCCTCGTCGTACCAGGACTCGAAGATCTGCAGGAAGATCCACTGGGTCCACTTGTAGTAGTCCGGGTCGATCGTGGCGAACGACCGGTCCGTGTCGTGGCCCAGGCCCAGCCGGCCCAGCTGGCGGCGCATGGAGACGATGTTCGCCTCGGTGGTGACGCGGGGGTGGGTGCCGGTCTGTACGGCGTACTGCTCGGCGGGCAGGCCGAAGGCGTCGAAGCCCATGGTGTGCAGCACGTCGTGGCCCGTCATGCGCTCGTAGCGGGCGAAGACGTCGGTGGCGATGTACCCCAGCGGGTGGCCCACGTGCAGGCCCGCGCCCGAAGGGTACGGGAACATGTCCATGATGAACTTCCGGGGCCGGTCGGACGGCGCGGCCGTGTCCGCGGCCGTGTCAACCGCGTAGGTGCCCTCGCGCGCCCAGAAGTCCTGCCAGCGTGCCTCGATCTCGGCGGCAAGGGCCGCGGTGTAGCGGTGCGGGGCCGTCGCCGGCACGGTCCCGGTGGCGGCGGCGGTCGTCGTCTCGCTGCTCATCGTCCTCAAAGCTCCTGGTGGTCTCTGCCTGCGGCCGGATGCGGAAACGAAAAATCCCCTCGCACAGGAGGGGACCGCCGCGCTGAGTGTTTCCTGCCGTCAGCGCGGCCCGCTAAGCAGAAGGCGTCGGGCACGCATGGCGTCAGGATATCGCAGAGGGCGGCGGGCCGGTGGCGGGTGCCTCTCCGCGGCATACGGACCTGGGAGTGGAGCTAAGGAGAATCGAACTCCTGACCTCTTGCATGCCATGCAAGCGCTCTACCAACTGAGCTATAGCCCCGGGTCGGGCTCACCCTACCCCACCGCCGGCCGCGGCCGGTCAGGCGGTCGCGAACGAGTAGAAGCGCTTGAGCGTGCAGTGCTCGTCCAGCAGCCGGCCGTAGATCGGCTCCCCCTCCAGCTCGCGGTAGGTCTCGATCGGGTCGCCCTTTATGATCAGCGCCCGCGCGCACTCCTCGCACCAGTACTGGTAGTCGGGGTTCAGCGGCTCCATGTCGCGCACGATGGGGGTGCCGTTACCGCACCAGTCGCACTTCCGGCTGTGTGCTCCCATCACTCAGCTCCAGCTGTGGCCGCAGGCCGTGCACACATAGGACACTCCGCCGTTGTCACCGAGGACCTGCGCGACGTGCGACGAACCGCAAGCCGGGCAGTGCAGGGCGGAGGCGCGGTACGCCCCCGGCCGGCGAGTCCCGGCCGCCGGCCGCCTCCCGGTGGCGCACGAAGGCATCTCGCAGCCCCTCCCTTCGGCTTCCGCCCTGTGAGGATGCTGTGATTCTGCCACGCGCCGCCGTCGTGGTCAGCGCCGATACCGGTACCGTACCCCCGCGAGCAGCCCCAGCACCCCGGTGGCGGCCAGCGCAAGCGAGGCGTCCCACACCGCGTCCGCCGACGCCCGCAGCGTCAGCGCGCCCGCGCGCTCCAGGTACAGGGTGCCGATCGTCGCCACCCCGACGAGGCTGCCGAGCTGTGCCGTGGTGGTCATCAGGCCGCTGGCGTGCGGCGCGTCCTCGGGGCGTACGAGGGCGAGCGCGCCGGTCAGGTTGGGGCTGAAGGCCAGCGCCAGGCCGGCGCCGACGCCGGTCAGCCCGGCGTAGAAGCCGGGGCCGCCCTCGCCGCCGTCGCGCATCGCGAGCCCCACGGCCAGGAACGACACCGTGGTCGTCACGAAGCCGGCCGGCACCAGCGCCGGGCGCAGCCGCTCCGGCAGCCGCTGCCAGGTCAGCCCGGCGACCCCGAAGGCGACGGCGGTCGGCACGAAGGTCAGCCCCGCGCGCAGCGCGCCGAAGCCCAGCCCGGCCTGGAGGTGCAGCGCCATGACGAACATGAACGCCCCGTTGAGCACCATCGCCAGCAGGGAGCGCACGACGGCCACGGGCATCCCCGGCGCGCGCACCACGCGCGGCGGGAACAGCGGCACGCCCCCGCGCCGGGCCAGCATCGGCTCGTACGCGGCGAAGGCACCAGCCGCGACGACGCTGCCGGCCAGCATCGCCCAGCCCCACGCCGGCCAGCCCAGCTCCTGGCCGAGCACCAGCGGCACGGTGAACAGGGTGACCGCGGCGGCCAGCAGCACCAGGCCACCCCGGTCGATCGCCCCGCCGGGCGGGCCGCCCGCCGCGGGGCGCGGCTCGTCGCGCGGCAGCAGCCGGGCGCCGAGCCCGAGCAGGGGTATCCCCACGGCCACGTTCACCAGGAACACCGGACGCCAGCCCCAGCCGAGGATGTCGGCGCTGACCAGCAGGCCGCCCGCGATCTGCCCGGCGGCGGCGCCGGTGGCCAGGACGGCCGCGTAGACGCCGAGCGCCCGGACGCGCTCGGTGCCCCGGAAGTGGTGCTGGATGAGGCTGAGCACCTGGGGGATCATCGCCGCCGCGCCCACGCCCTGCACCAGCCGGAACGCGATCAGCTGACCGGAGGTGACGGCCAGTCCGCAGGCGAGCGAGGCGGCGGTGAAGAGCGCCAGCCCGCCGAGGTACATGCGGCGGTGGCCGAGCAGGCCGCCGAGCCGGGCGCCGGTGACCAGCAGCACGGCGTACGAGATGGTGTAACCGGCGATGATCAGTTGCAGCTCGGCGCCGGAGGTGCCCAGCTCGCTGCGCATGGTGGGGGCGGCGACGTTGACGATGAAGACGTCGAGCAGCGCCATGAACTGACCGGCGAGGACGATGCCGAGGAGCCAGCCGGTGCGCACGGCGGGGGCGTTGTCGGTGCCGGGCGCTTTACTGGAGGTGCCGGCGGGGCGGGCGGTACCGGCCGCGGGGCCGCCGGCGGGGGAGGTCGTGGTCGAGTCGGGCATGACGACAGCATCGCCCCCGCGCTGTACTGGTAATGAGAGCCTGCCGATGCTGGTACTGACAACACCTGGCACGGCGGGCCGGGAGGCCCCACCCTGGGGGGATGAGCATGGCGACGGTGACGAACGGGCCGCGCAGGCCGGAGCTGGCCACCTTCCTGCGCAGCCGCCGGGCGCGCATCACGCCGGCGGACGTCGGCATGCCGCCGGGCCCCCGGCGGCGTACGCCCGGGCTGCGCCGCGAGGAGGTCGCCCAGCTCTCCGGCGTCGGCGTCACCTGGTACACGTGGCTGGAGCAGGGCCGGCGCATCAACGCCAGCCCGCAGGTGCTCGACGCGGTGGCGCGCACGCTGCGCCTGGACCCGATGGAGCGCGAGCACCTGTACCACCTCGCGGAGGTGCCGTACGCGCCCGCGCCGGCCGCCGCGCCCCGGTCCGTCGGCCCGGAGGTGCTCGCGATCCTGGCCGCCATGGACCTGCCCGCCGCGGTCTACAGCTCGCGGTACGACGTGCTCGCCTCCAACGATCTCTACGAGCGGCTCTTCCCCGGCGTCCGCGCCGTTCCGCACGGCCGGCGGAACGTCCTGTGGGAGCTGTTCTCCGCCCGGTCCTGCTGCTGCCCGATGGTCAACCGCGACGAGGAGCTGCCGATGCTGGTGGCCACGTTCCGCGGGGCGTACGGGCGGCACGTCGGCGAGCCGACCTGGGAGAGTCTGATCCGCGGGCTGTGCGAGGTGAGCGAGGACTTCGGGGAGCTGTGGCGCAGCGGGAACGTGGCGCCGCCGGGGTCCCGCATCAAGGTCGTGCAGCACGCCTCGGTCGGCGAGCTGCGCTGCGTGTCGACGTCGCTGTCGATCACGGGCATGCCCGAGACCCGGATCGTGGTCTACACCCCCGCGGACGACCGGAGCCGCACGCTGCTCGACGGCCTGCGGGCCCTGGAGGACCCGCTGATCGGCTGCCCGGCCCACGCCCGCCCGCTGTCGGTGGAACGGGCCCGCAAGGTGCCCCTGGGGGCCCCGGAATAGAAAAGATCCCGCCCCGGGGGGACGGGATCGTGAAGAACGATCGGGGTGGAGCTAAGGAGAATCGAACTCCTGACCTCTTGCATGCCATGCAAGCGCTCTACCAACTGAGCTATAGCCCCGCGTCGTCACCCGCCGTGTCCGTCGGGCGAACGAGCTAAATCTTAGCGGGAAGGCGTCCGGAAACAAAAATCGGTTTCCCGGGCCCGCCCCCGCCCCGGCGCCTCACGTGTCGTCGCCGAGCACCGGCTCCGGCAGGCTGCCCGCGTTGTGCTCCAGCAGCCGCCAGCCCACCACGGACTCCCCCAGCACCGACCAGCTGCAGTTCGACAGCCCGCCCAGCGCCTCCCAGTTCCGCGGGTCCAGGCCCAGCAGCCGCCCGATCGTCGTCCGGATCGTCCCGCCGTGGCTGACCACCACCAGCGTGCCGACGTCCGACAGCTTGTCGGCGTGCGCCAGCACCACCGGCGCCGCCCGGTCGGCGACCTCCGTCTCCAGCTCGCCGCCCCCGCGCCGCACCGGCTCGCCGCGCTTCCAGGCCGCGTACTGCTCGCCGTGCCGCTCGATGATCTCGTCGTGCGTCAGCCCCTGCCAGACGCCCGCGTACGTCTCGCGCAGGGCGCTGTCGTACGTCACCTCCAGGCCCGTCAGCGACGCCAGCTCCGCCGCCGTGGCGCGGGTGCGCAGCAGGTCGGAGGAGATCATCGCGTCCGGCCGCAGCCCCGCCAGCAGCCGGGCGGCGCGCCGCGCCTGCAGCACGCCCGCCTCGGTCAGCTCGATGTCCGTCTGGCCCTGGAAGCGCCGCTCCAGGTTCCAGGCCGTCTGGCCGTGCCGCCAGAGGACGATCCGGCGCTCACGCATCCCGCCGGGACCCGTCGCCGTGCGCCTCCGCGTACTCCGCGGCGCGCCCGCGGGAGGCCACCGCGTCCGGCGGCAGGTCCAGCTCCGGGCAGTCCTTCCAGAGCCGCTCCAGCGCGTAGAAGACCCGCTCCTCGGAGTGCTGCACGTGGACCACGATGTCGGAGAAGTCCAGCAGGACCCAGCGGCCGTCCCGCTCGCCCTCGCGCCGCACCGGCTTGGCGCCGCGCTCTTTCAGCAGCGCCTCCTCGATGCCGTCCACGATCGCCTTGACCTGGCGGTCGTTGGGCGCCGAGGCGAGCAGGAAGGCGTCGGTGATGGCGAGGACGTCGCTGACGTCGTACGCGACGATGTCGTGCGCGAGCTTGTCGGCGGCGGCCTGCGCCGCGGTGCTGACGAGGTCGATGGCGCGGTCCGTTGCGGTCACGGGCAGAGCTGTCCACTTCTGTCGGGGCTGTCGGCAATCTGGTGCATCGCTGTGGATACGTATTCCAGGATCTCACGCCCGTACGACAGCCCCGCGGCTCCCGGCATCGTCACCCCTCGTAGTCGTCGCCGAGGACGACGACCACGTCCGCGTTCGCCGGCGTCTCGCCCTTCGTCACGGCCTTCTCCGGCAGCCCCAGCGTCAGCGCGACCTGCGCGGCCTGCTCCTTGGCCGCCGCGTCCGCGTAGCGCACCTCGGAGGTCAGCGCCGGGTCCTTCGCCTGTCCGCCGTCGACGAACGTGAACCCGCCGTTGACCAGCGCGACCTTCGCCGCCTCCGCCGGCTCCGCGCTCCCGGAGCCGTTCCGCACGCTCACGCGCGCGGCCGCGGTGCCCTCGGGGCTCTTGACGGTGCCGCCGAGCACGTCCTCGACGACCTTCCGGGTGGCCTCGTCGCTGGGCCGCCCGTCGTCGCCGACGTCGAGCGTCTGGGTCGCGTAGTCGCCGCCCTTGGCCAGCTCGGACAGCGACGCCAGCGACGCGGCCAGCTCGGCTTCGGACAGCGACGGGTCGAGCACCAGGCCCATGGACTTGACCAGGCTCTTCGTCCCCGCGGGGTCGCCCGGCAGGTTCTTCAGGACCGCCTCCATGACCTGCCCGAACCGGCGCAGCTGGGCCGTCTGCGGCTCGTCGTCCGCCAGGTACGTGGCGTAGGCGATGGCCTGCTCGCCGTCGAGGCGGCGCCGCTCGCCCTTCTCGACCAGCGGGTCGTCGCCCTTCTTCGCCCCGGGCACGGTCGCGTCGGCGTCGAGGGTGATGCCGCCGACGCCCTCCACCAGGATCTCCAGGTACGGGGTGTCCAGCCGCCAGCTGCCCTTGATCTCCGAGCCCAGCAGCGTGTCGATCGCGTCCCGGGTGGCGCCCGTGCCCTGCTCGTCGACGGCCTGGCCGAGGGTGGTGGCGGCGCCGTCGTCGCCGGAGACGGCGAGGCTGTTGGGGAGCAGGACGGTGGTGCCCTTGCCGGTGGTGGCGTTGTTCACGAGCAGCGCGGTGGCGCTGCCGCCGCCCTCGGTGTCGTGCAGGTGCACCACGAGGGTGTCGCGCTGCTCCTCGCCCGCCGCCGCGGGCCCGGACTCCTCGCCGGCGAAGGGGAGGCGGTCGGTGGCCCACAGGTAGCCGCCGCCGCCGAGCACGGCGAGGACCACGGCCACCAGCAGCGCGACCCGGCGGTTGCGGCCGCGGCGCTTGGCCTCCTCGCGGCGCTCGGTGCGGCTCTCGGTGAACTTCAGCCAGTCGATGACGTCCTCGGAGGACTCGGTCTCGTCCTCGACGAAGGAGAACTGCTCGGTGGCGTACTCGCGCGGCTCGCTCTCCGGCGGGCGCTGGTGCGGGATGCGGCCCCAGTCGCCGTCGGGCGGCGCGGGCGTCACCGGCTGCTCGCCGGAGTGGGCGGCGGGGCCGTAGGGGTCGTAGTCGTAGTCGTACCCGACGGCGGGGGGCGGGGCGTGCGGGGCGTACTGCTGCTGCGCCTGGGGGTGGGGGGCCTGGGCGGGGTAGTGCTGCTGCGGGTGGGGCGCCTGCTGGGCGTACGGGTCGTAGTCGTACCCGTAGCCGGAGGAGGGCGGGCCGGGTCGGCCGGGGCCGCCGCCCGGGTCCTGCGCGGGCCGCCCCTGGTCGTAGTCGTAGCCCTGCTGTCCGTACGGGTCGTAGCCGTGGGCGTAGGGGTCCTGGTACGGGTCCTGGCCCTGCGGGCCGCGGTATCCGTCGTTCACTGGTGCCCCTTCCCTGATGGGCATCCCCGCCCGTGGTCCCCCGTGCTTACCCTTCGCTCCCCGTGCGGCCCCCGCCGCCTCCCCGATCCTGGCCCTCAGTGCTCGTCGCGGTAAAGCCTTCGCTTGTTGATGTAGCGCACAACCCCGTCTGGCACCAAATACCAGACAGGTTCGTCACGAGCCACCCGTTCCCGGCAATCGGTGGAGGAGATGGCGAGCGCCGGAACCTCGACCAGGGACACCCTGCCCTCCGGCAGCCCGGGGTCGTGCAGCCGGTGTCCGGGCCTGGTCACGCCGATGAAATGGGCCAGCGCGAACAGCTCCTCGGCGCCCCGCCAGGTGAAGATCTGGGAGAGCGCGTCCGCGCCCGTGATGAAGAACAGCTCGGCCTCCGGTTCGAGCCCGTGCAGCTCCCGGAGCGTGTCGATCGTGTACGTCGGGCCTTCGCGGTCGATGTCGATGCGGCTCACCGAGAACTGCGGGTTCGACGCCGTGGCGATCACGGTCATCAGATAGCGGTCCTCGCGCGGCGAGACCACCTTGTCGCCCTTCTGCCAGGGCTCGCCCGTGGGCACGAAGATCACCTCGTCGAGGTGGAACCGGGCCGCGACCTCGCTCGCCGCCACCAGGTGCCCGTGATGGACGGGGTCGAACGTCCCGCCCATCACCCCCAGCCTCCGCTTCACCGCCCTCAGCGGTCCCGGTTGAAGCGGGTGGTGATGAACAGCAGGAGCAGCAGGATGAACAGCGCGCTCCCGCCCACGAAGTAGGCGTTGAGCGTGGAGCCCTCGCTCTCGTGCCCACCGCCGCCACCGCTCTCGGAGGCGAGGGACACGGCGAGGTCGTGGGCGGCGGTCAGAGCACTCATGGTCACTGTGGCCAATCCGGTGTCGTCGGGTGGGCGTGCCTCGACATCGTAAGCGGGCCCGCGGCCCGCTCCCACGTCGGCTCCGCCATCGGGGCCGCCGGCCCCGCGCCGCCGCCCCGCCGCGGCCTAGGTCACCGCCGGGTACGGATGCCGTGACGAACCTGCTACGGAACTCCCGGCCGCCCCGGCCCGTTGTCGCACTAGCCTTGGGGGTCAGACGTACGGGGAGGGGACGGACAGCATGCCTGAACTCAACAAGAACGTGCCAAGCCGGGAACGCAAGAGGTTCCCGGAAATCTCCTCGCGGGCGTACGAGCACCCGGCCGACCGCTCCGCGCTGGTCTCGCTGCGCAAGCTCACCGGCTTCGACAAGGTCTTCAAGGCGATCTCCGGCATGCTGCCGGAGCGCTCGCTGCGCCTGCTCTTCCTCTCCGACTCGGTGCGGGTCAGCGACCAGCAGTTCCAGCACCTCCACGACATGCTGCGCGACGCCTGCTACATCCTGGACCTGGAGAAGGTCCCGCAGATGTACGTCAAGCAGGACCCCCAGCCGAACGCGATGTGCATCGGCATGGACGAGCCGATCATCGTGGTCACCACCGGCCTCGTCGAGCTTCTCGACGAGGAGGAGATGCGGGCCGTCGTCGGGCACGAGGTGGGCCACGCCCTCTCCGGCCACTCGGTGTACCGCACGATCATGCTCTTCCTCACCAACCTCGCCCTCGCGATCGCCTGGATCCCGCTGGGCGCCCTGGCGATCCGGGCCATCATCGCCGCGCTGCTGGAGTGGTTCCGCAAGTCGGAGCTGTCCGCGGACCGGGCCGGGCTGCTCGTCGGTCAGGACCTGGAGGCGTCGATGCGCGGGCTGATGAAGCTCGCCGGCGGCAACCACCTTCATGAGATGAACGTCGACTCGTTCCTGGAGCAGGCCGAGGAGTACGACCGCGGCGGCGACGTCCGCGACTCCGTGCTGAAGATCCTCAACGTGCTCCCGCGCAGCCACCCGTTCACCACCATCCGGGCCGCCGAGCTGAAGAAGTGGTCGGAGAGCCGCGACTACCAGCGGATCATGGACGGCCACTACCCGCGGCGCGGCGAGGACAAGGACACCTCCGCGCGCGAGTCCTTCCGCGAGTCCGCCAGCAGCTACGCGGACACGGTGAAGAACAGCAAGGACCCGCTGCTGCGGCTCGTGAACGACATCGCGGGCGGCACCGCCGACATCGGCGGCAAGCTGCGCGACCGCTTCAACACCCGCGGCTCGGGCGGCTCCGGCGGCTCGGGCCCGTCGGACGGCTCCGGCCCCGCGGACGCCTCGCCCAACTGAGCACCGTCCCCCCTCCGCTCGGCGCACGCCGTACGCCGCAGTGCGCAGCGACGCCGCCGCCCCGCCGTCCCGGGGCGGCGGCGTTTCCCGTCGTACGACCAGTCCGCGCGCGGTCCGTACGCTCCCGGTGCCGCGCCGCGCGGGCCGCTACGTCTCCTGCCCCGTGTCCAGCACCCCGCACAGCGACCCGCTCAGCTGCCCCGGCGTCGCGAACGGATTCGTGCCGTGCGGCGCCTTCTGCGGGTCCCGCTCGCCGGCCAGCAGCGGCCGCAGGTACGCCGAGGCGTCCGCGGTGCACGCCAGCGGCCCGGCGGTCAGCGCGGTCTCGGCCAGCTCCAGCTGGCGGTCGCGCAGGTCGTCGTGGTCGAAGCGGATGCGCACCTGGCGGCGCACGGTGAACAGCGACGCCTCCTTCGCCGCCGCCGCGGACGCCTTGGCCGGGCGCAGCGCGTAGACGAAGACGTGGTCGGCGCTGACCTCCAGCTCCTGATCGCCGACCTCCGCGTAGCGCACGGCGCCGTCGACCCGTACCTGCCGTTCGGCCAGCCGCACGTGCTCAGGGTCGAAGCGGACCATCCAGCCGGTCGCGGCGTGCCGGCCGTCGTCGGCGGGGCGGGCGAGGCTCTGGTCGAACTGCCCGTGCTGCTGCGGGTCGAGCTGAATGCGTACGTCGCGCACGTTGCCGCCGGTCAGCGTGTGGACGTCGAGCGCGGAGGTGACGAGGTAGTCCTTGCTGGCGGTGAGCGCCTGGACCACCTGGTCCTCGGTGAAGTGGCGGGTCGAGTCCGGGTCCGGCAGCTCGATGCCGGCGGCGCCGGTGCCGAAGCCGGCGGCCGGGCTGTCCGCGAACAGCTTCGCCGGCTCGCCGCCGGGCACCGGGCCCTCGGGCGTCAGCGGGACGACGGTGCTGCGCAGCGGCGCCGCGGCGGGGACGCCGGGCTGCCGGTAGGGGTGGCGTACGCCCATGTAGATGGCGGTGCCGAAGGCGAGGGCGATGAGCAGCACGAGCACGAGGGCCTGCCGGGAGGCGCCGGGGCGCTGGGGGCGGCGGCTGCGTACGGCGGGGGTGTGGTCGCCGACGCGTTCGCGCGCGGAGTACTCCTCCAGCCGGGCAGCCTTGACGAACGCCTCATCGAACACGATGGAGCGGTACTCGTCGTCTCCGCCTCCCGGGGCGCGCTCGGGTGTCCCGTCGGGCGGGCCTTCGTGCCCGGCCATATACAGAAGAGTAGGTCCGTCGGGCCTTGCGTAAACCGCCCCGTCAACTCCGAGTGCCCGCCGCGCCGGGCTGGTGAGGAGCAATCGGGTGGAAGCGGTTGCGCCGCTGCCGTCCCGGTGCCGTCCCGTTATCGGAGCGTTGCCGCCGGCGGCCGGTCAGCAGCCGGTCAGCCGCCGGTCAGGGCGTGGTCAGCGAGGGCTCGCGGGCGTCCGCACCGGTCGTCGCCGAGGGGCTGGAGCCGCCGGGGGGCGGGGCGTCCTCGCGGCCGCCGGAGCCGGAGCGGTAGACGGCGGTGAAGGACAGGGCGACGATGCCGACGCCCAGCAGGAGGGCGAGCAGCAGGGCGACGGGCCGCTGCCAGTGCCCGTAGCCGCGGTACGGGCGCAGGGCGCCGCCGTACGGGCCGTACGGGTCGGGGGCGTCCGGGTCGTCCCAGTCGTCGTACAGCCGGTCGTCCTGCGCGGCGTCGCCGAGGACGGCCTCGGCCTGGGCCCGCGCCTCGGCGGCGCCGACCATGCGCTCGACGGCGCTGGGCTCGTGGAAGTGGGCCGAGCGGACGAAGTCCTCGTCAAGGACCACGGCGGCGAACTCTTCGTCCGCGCCTCCGTGGTGGTGGCTGTCGGGCTCGTCACCGTCGGCGTACGGCCTGCCCCCCACATCGTCCGGCACCCGGCCAGCGTAAACCGCGACGGTCACGATGCGCCAGGCACCGGCGGACTCGGCCGACCCGTCGCGGCCGGCGGATCGGGACCGGCCGTACGGGCGGACCCGCGGGGCGAGGACGCCGCCGGAGGGCCGGGAGGGCGGCCCCGGACTGCCCTGAGGAGGCCCCCGGGAAGGCCCCTGGGCGGCCTCTCACGGCTCGGCGGCCGCCGCTACGGCACACGGGGCACGGCGGCCCCGCGGGGGCGCCGGCGGCGGTCTACCGGCCCTTCAGCTGGCCGTCGCCGGTGACCACGTACTTCGTCGACGTCAGCTCCGGCAGCCCCATCGGGCCGCGCGCGTGCAGCTTCTGCGTGGAGATGCCGATCTCCGCGCCGAAGCCGAACTCCGCGCCGTCGGTGAACCGGGTGGAGGCGTTGACCATGACCGCGGCGGAGTCCACCAGGGCGGTGAAGCGGCGGGCCGCGCCGGTGTCGCGGGTGACGATCGCCTCGGTGTGCCCGGAGGACCAGCGGCGGATGTGCCCCACCGCGTCGTCCAGGGAGCGCACCACGGCCGCGGCGATGTCGTACGACAGGTACTCCTCGGCCCAGTCGGCGTCGTCGGCGAGCGGCACCTCCACGCCGGCGGCGGCGCCCGCCTTCACCCAGGCGTCGTCGCCGTGCACGGTGACGCCCGCGGCGCCCAGGGCGGCCAGCGCGCGGGGCAGGAAGACGTCGGCGACGGACTGGTGCACCAGGACGGTCTCGGCGGCGTTGCACACGCTGGGGCGCTGCGCCTTGGAGTTGACGAGGATCTGCTCGGCGAGGTCGAGGTCGGCGTGCTCGTCGACGTACACGTGGCAGTTGCCCGTGCCGGTCTCGATCACCGGGACCGTGGACTCCTCGACGACGGTGCGGATGAGGCCGGCGCCGCCGCGCGGGATCAGCACGTCGACCAGGCCGCGGGCGCGCATCAGCGCGCGCACCGACTCGCGGCTCTGCCCGGGCACCAGCTGCACCGCGTCCGGCGGCAGCCCGGCGCCGGCCAGGGCGTCGCGCAGCACGGCGACGAGCGCGGCGTTCGAGGCGTACGCGGAGGAGGAGCCGCGCAGCAGTACCGCGTTGCCCGACTTGAGGCAGAGCGCGGCGGCGTCCACGGTGACGTTGGGCCGGCCCTCGTAGACGATGCCGACGACGCCCAGCGGCACCCGCAGCTGGCGCAGCTCCAGGCCGTTCGGCAGCGTGGACCCGCGGACCACCTCGCCGACCGGGTCCGGCAGCCCGGCGACGTCCCGGACGTCGGAGGCGACGCCGGCGATGCGCTCCTCGGTGAGCGTCAGCCGGTCCACGACCGTGTCCGAGACCCCGTCGGCCCGGGCCCGGGCGACGTCCTCGGCGTTGGCCGCGACGACCTCCGCGGCGCGGGCCGTGAGCGCGTCGGCGACGGCCAGCAGGGCGGCGTCCTTGGCCGCCCGGGGCAGCGGGGCGATCATCGCCGCCGCGGTGCGCGCGCGCTGGGCGGCCTCGTGGACCGGGGACTGGGTTTCGCTGCTCATGCCGAGCAGGGTAGTCGCCGGGGCGGGGGGCGCGGACGGTCCGTATCACTCCGCGAGACGCCGCCGCGGACAGGTGCGCGCGTCGGCGCGCCTGCCCGTGCGCGTGCGCCGGGAGCCGCCCCAGGGCGTGCGCCTCGCCGCGCGCGCCTGTGTGTACGCCCCCGCGCGCCCGCGGCACCACCGGACCCCCCTCGGCCGCTCCCCCGCCCGGCCGCCCCGCCGCTCAGAACGGGTGCACCCCCACGGGAACCGCCGGAGCCGGCCCGTACCCGTCGGCGACGCGCTGGTGGTACGTCTCCCGCGCGATCACCTCCAGGCCGACGATCTCCCACGGCGGCAGCTGCGCCGACGCCCGGTGCTCCCCCCAGAGCCGCAGCGCCACGGCCGCCGCGTCGTGCAGGTCGCGGGCCTCTTCCCAGTAGCGGATCTCGGCGTGGTCGTTGGCGTAGCGGCTGGTCAGCAGAAAGGGATGGTCGTGCGCCAGCCGCTCCAGCCCCCGCCGGATCTCCTTCAGCGGGGCCTCCGGACCGGCGACGCTCAGCGTGACGTGCCACAGCCGGTGGGCGCCGGCCGCGTCGGACCCGCCGTCGACCGCCGCGGACGCCGGCTCCTCCGCGGTCCCCGCACGCGCACCTCCGGTCCCCTTGACGCTGGTCAGCGTCCGCTGTGCCGTTCCCCGGGGCAGCGCCCCTGGACGCCCTTGTGTCACGGGCGGCCTCCTGAATACGAGTCTGCAACGGGCTGCGCGCCGCGGCAGCCCCATACAACAAAGTTGACCAGCCGACGCGCCCGCCCGTGGTGCTTTTGCCCAAGGTCTCTGGTCCAACCGCGTTTTTTCCGCGCGCCGCACGCCGGTCCCGCGCGGGGAAGGTCACCCGTCGCGCGTCACTCCCCGCACGCCGCCCCTCCCGCGTCCCGCGCCCCTCGTCACGCGCCCCGCGTCACGTCACTTGTCCAGCACCACCAGGTCGTCCCGGTGCACGACCTCGCGCTCGTACGCCGGCCCCAGCTCCTTGGCCAGCTCGCGCGTGGAGCGGCCCAGCAGCCGCGGCAGCTCCTCGGCGTCGAAGGCCACCAGCCCGCGGGCGACCGCCCGCCCCGCGGTGTCCCGCAGCTCCACCGGGTCGCCCGCGGTGAACCTGCCCTCCACCTCCTTGATCCCCGCCGGCAGCAGCGACGTGCGCCGCTCGGTGACGGCCCGTACCGCGCCGTCGTCCAGCACCAGCGCCCCCTGCGGGGTGGAGGCGTGCGCGAGCCACAGCAGCCGGCCGCGGGCGCGCCGCCCGGTGGGGTGGAAGTACGTGCCCGTGAGCTGCCCGGACAGCGCCGCGTCCGCGTGCACGGCGGTGGTCAGCACGACGGGCACGCCCTCGCCGGTGGCGATCCGGGCGGCCTCCACCTTGGTCACCATGCCGCCCGTGCCCACCCCGGCCCGCCCCGCCCGGCCGAGCCGGACGCCGGCCAGCTCGCTCCGGTCGCGCACCTCCGCGATCCGGGAGGCGCCCGGCGCGGTGGGCGGGCCGTCGTAGAGGCCGTCCACGTCGGAGAGGAGGACCAGCAGGTCGGCGTGGGCCAGATGGGCGACGAGGGCGGCGAGGCGGTCGTTGTCGCCGAAGCGGATCTCCTCGGTCGCCACGGTGTCGTTCTCGTTGACGACGGGCACGGCGCCCATGGCGAGCAGCTGCTCCAGGGTGCGCTGCGCGTTGCGGTAGTGGGTGCGGCGGCTCATGTCGTCCGTGGTCAGGAGCACCTGCCCGACGCGCCGGCCGTAGCGGGCGTACGAGGCGGTGTAGCGGGCCATCAGCAGCCCCTGCCCGACGCTGGCCGCCGCCTGCTGCCGGGCCAGGTCGCGGGGCCGCCGGCCGAGGCCGAGCGGCGCCAGCCCGGCGGCGATGGCGCCGGAGCTGACCAGCACGATCTCCCGGTCGCCGTGCTTGGCGAGCGCGTCCACCAGCGCGTCCACCCGGTCCGCGTCCAGCCCGCCGGCGGCGGTGGTCAGCGAGGACGACCCCACCTTCACGACCACCCTGCGGGCACCCGCCGCGGTTTCCCGACTCGCCCCTGCCACGTGTACCCCTGTGCTCTCCCGGCCCGCGCGCCCGCCCCCGCCACCCGCGACCCGTCCGTACGGAACTGCGAATCTACGCCACCGCGGGGCCGCCCGGCCGCTCCGTCCCAGGGTACGGACACGAACGACAACGCCGCCGAGACCCGCTCCGCGCGTTTGAGCCCGATTGGCGGCGCATGCCGGGTGGAGAATTGTCTCCTGCCCGGGACCGGCATACGGTCTGGGGTCAACTCCATAGCTCCCCTGAACCCGCGCGGGTTCACGGGAACATCCCCACACGTTCCTGCCAGGAGTCAGCACCGTGCCTTTCGCCGGTATCGTCCCCCGTCGCGCCGTGCAGCTCACGGCGCTGACAGCGCTACTAGCAGCGTATTGCGCGCAGCTCGTCGGCGCGCTCATGCCTCATGTACCGCTGCTCGTCACCGCGGCCGCGGGCGGCCTCGCCCTCGACCTCTCTCTGCAGCACCGGCAGCCCGGGCTGCTCTCCCTGCTCAGCAGGGTCCGTTTCGACGTCATGGTCCGCCAGCTGCTGCGCGACATGCTCATCCTCATCGGCCTGCTCCAGATCGAGGGCATCGAGCCGCTCAAAGAGCAGTCGCCGCTGACGGTCATGCTGCTCTCCTCGTACCTGCTGCACTTCGTCATCCAGGGTGTGACGATCATGGTGCGCCGGGACCGCACCCTGCCGGTCGTCACCCGCAACGTCGACGTCTCCGAGCTGGGCCTCGCGCCCGCGCCGCCGCGGATCCTCGCCCGCCGCTCCGGCCACCGGCTGCTGTACCTCTCGGTGCCGGTGACCGCCGGGCTGCTCACCACCGCCGCCACCGCCGACGCGGTGTGGGGCGTGCTGGGCCTCGCCGTCTCGCTGGCGCTCAGCGGCCTCGGCGCCGGGTATCTGGCGACCTGGCTGCTGCCCGGCAAGCGGACCGCCGACGACCAGCGGGTCCGCGAGTGGTTCGCCGAGTGGCTGCGGGGGTACGGCCCGACCGTCGGCCTCTACTTCTCCGGCGGCACCACGTCCGCGTACCAGGCCAACATGTGGGTCTCCACGCTCGCCGCCCTCGACGGCAAGCCGCTCATCGTGCTCCGCGAGCGCTTCATGGTGCAGAAGATCACCGCGACCGACGTGCCGATCGTCTGCCTGCCGAAGGTCGCCGACCTGATGCTGCTGGAGCACTCGACGCTGAAGATGCTGCTGCACCCGGCGAACTCGGGGAAGACCTCGCAGGTGCTCCGCATCCCCACGATCAAGCACGCCTTCACCAACCACGGCGAGAGCGACAAGCTGTCCAGCTGCAACCCGTACGCCAAGGCGTACGACGAGGTGTGGGTCGCCGGCCCCGCCGCCCGCGCCCGCTACCAGCTCGCCGACATCGGCGTCGACGACCGCGACGTCGTGGAGGTCGGCCGCCCGCAGCTCGCGCCGATCCGGCCGTACGCCGGGCCGCCGCCCGCCGACGGCCCGACCACCGTGCTGTACGCCCCCACCTGGGAGGGCTGGGACGGCAACCCGGGCAACACCTCCGTCGTGCTGGCCGGCGAGAACATCGTGCGCGAGCTGCTCGCCGACCCCGGGGTGCGGCTGCTCTACAAGCCGCACCCGCTGACCGGCTCGGTCGACCCGCGCGCGGGCGAGGCCAACAAGCGGATGCAGGCCATGATCGCGGAGGCGAACGCCGAGCGGGTCGCGGCGGCCGCCGCCGGCGGCGGCGACGGCCGGGGCGCCGAGCGGCCCGGCCCGGAGGCCGCCGCCGAGCTGGCGCGGGCGCAGGCGGAGCTGGACGCGCTGGCCACCGCGTCGTTCCGCCGCAGCGCCGACGAAGCCGAGCGGATGCTGGTGCAGTCCTCCCCCGAGGCGGGCCGGGCCGAGGCCGTGGAGGCCGCGACCGCCGCCTGGGAGAAGGCGTACTGGGCCTCGCTGCCCGCCTGGGAGCACCGGGTCATCACCGACTCCCGCCCCGGCATCTACGCCTGCTTCAACGTCGCGGACGTGCTCATCAGCGACGTGTCCAGCGTCATCTCGGACTACCTGACCAGCGAGAAGCCGTACGCGGTCGCCAACACCAGCGGCCTGTCCGAGGAGGCCTTCAAGGCGGAGTTCCCGACCGTGCGGGCCGGCACCATCCTCGGGCCGGCGGCGGAGCAGGTCCCGGACCTGCTCCGGGCCGTACGCGACCCGGAGCACGACACCCTCGCCGCGGCCCGCACCGAGCTGAAGGAACACCTGCTCGGGCCCTCGGACCCGCCGTCGCTGGTGCGCTTCAACGCCGCCGCGGTGGCGCTGTGCGCCAAGGCGGACGCGCGCGCGGCGCGCATGGAGGCGCGAGGGGATTCCGATATCCCTTCACAACGTCGGGACGCGGCCGAGGAAAAAGAGCTGGAGCCGGAGGAACCGGCCGGCGTGTAGGCCGCGTCCCCGACACGGACCCGCTGCCGGACGAGGACGCGGACGCCGAGGCGGACGCGCCCTTCGACCCGGAGGCGGAGCCGGACCAGGAGACGTGAACGGCGGCGGCCCGCGGGAGGACATCCCGCGGGCCGCCGCCGTCGCGTGTCACGCCCCCGTCACGCGAAGGGGTCGAAGTCCTCGTACTCCTCCTCCGTGCGCTCCGCCTCCCGCTCCCGCCGCCGCTGCGCGGCGGGCCGCGGCGCGTCGAAGCGGTGGTCCTCGCCGCGGCGGCCCAGCATCTCGGCGCCGGACGCCATCGCGGGCTCCCAGTCGAAGACGACCGCGTCGTCGCCGGTGCCGATGACGACGTCGTCGCCGGGCCGGGCCCCGGCCTTGCGCAGCCGGTCCTCCACGCCCAGCCGGTTCAGCCGGTCGCCGAGGTAGCCGACGGCCTCGTCGTTGCCGAAGTCGGTCTGCCGCACCCAGCGCTCCGGCTTCTCGCCGGTGATGCGGAACAGCGCCCCGCCCCCGTCGCCGCCCTCGCGGGCGACGGTGAACCCGGCCTCGTCGACGGCCTGCGGGCGGATGACGATCCGGGTCGACTCCTGCTTCGGCCGCGCGGCCCGCGCCGCGCCGACGAGGTTGGCGAGCCCGTACGACAGCTCCTTCAGGCCCGTACGCGCGACCGCCGAGACCTCGTAGACCGTGAAGCCGCGCGCTTCGAGGTCCGGGCACACCATCTCGGCCAGGTCCCGGCCGTCCGGGATGTCGATCTTGTTGAGGACGACCACCCGCGGCCGGTCCTCCAGGCCGCCGTACGCGCGCAGCTCCTCCTCGATGACGTCGAGGTCGCTGAGCGGGTCGCGGTCGGACTCCAGGGTCGCGGTGTCCAGCACGTGCACGAGCACCGCGCAGCGCTCGACGTGCCGCAGGAAGGCGAGGCCCAGTCCGCGGCCCTCGCTGGCGCCCGGGATGAGGCCGGGGACGTCGGCGATCGTGTACGTCACGGCGCCGGCGGTGACGACGCCGAGGTGGGGCACGAGGGTGGTGAAGGGATAGTCGGCGATCTTCGGCTTGGCCGCGGACAGGACACTGATCAGGGACGACTTGCCGGCGCTCGGGTAGCCCACGAGCGCCACGTCGGCGACGGTCTTCAGCTCCAGCACGATGTCGCGCGCGGTGCCCGGCTCGCCGAGCAGCGCGAAGCCGGGCGCCTTGCGGCGCTGGGAGGCGAGCGCCGCGTTGCCCAGGCCGCCGCGGCCGCCCTGGGCGACGACGAAGGTGGTGCCGTGCCCGACGAGGTCGGCGAGCGGCTCGCCGTCCCGGGTGAGGACGACCGTACCGTCCGGCACCGACAGCACGAGGTCCTTGCCGTTGGCGCCGGCCCGGTCGCCGCCCTCGCCCGGCTTGCCGTTGGTGGCCTTGCGGTGGGGGGTGTGGTGGTAGTCGATCAGGGTGGTGACGTTCTGGTCGACGGTCAGGACGACGTCTCCGCCGTGGCCGCCGTTGCCGCCGTCGGGGCCGCCGAGCGGCTTGAACTTCTCGCGGTGCACGGAGGCGCAGCCGTGTCCCCCGTTGCCCGCGGCCACGTGCAGGGTGACGCGGTCCACGAAGGTGGTCATGAGGGTGTGCCTCCCGGCGGGTGAGGAGCGTCGTCGTGCGTGACAGGGTGCCGTCCGGCGTCGTGCGTACGCCACGGGCCGCCGGCGCCGTACGGGACGCTCGTGCCGTACGACGCCATTGAAACGCCCCGAGGGCGGCCCCGCTTCCCCGCCCGCCGTCACGTCGTCCGTGACGGGTGCGGAGCGGCGGGCCGCCCTCGGATCAGGTGTGTGGTGTCCGGAGCCGGTGCTTACTCGGCGACCGGGACGATGTTCACGACCTTGCGGCCGCGGCTGGTGCCGAACGTGACCGAGCCGGGGATCAGCGCGAACAGCGTGTCGTCACCGCCGCGGCCCACGCCCGTGCCCGGGTGGAACTTGGTGCCGCGCTGGCGGATGATGATCTCGCCGGCGCCGACGACCTGACCGCCGAAGCGCTTGACGCCGAGCCGCTGGGCGTTGGAGTCGCGACCGTTCCGAGTGGACGATGCGCCCTTCTTGTGTGCCATCTCTCCTCAGTCCCTTACTTCGCGGCCGGCGCCGGGATCTCGGTGATCTTCAGCGCGGTGTGCAGCTGGCGGTGACCGATCCGCTTGCGGTAACCGGTCTTGTTCTTGTACTTCAGGATGTCGATCTTGTCGCCCTTGTGGTGGTCCACGACCTCGGCCTGGACCTTCACGCCGTCCAGGACCCAGGGGTCGCTGGTGACGGTCTCACCGTCGACGACGAGGAGAGCGGACAGCTCGACGCCGTCGCCGACGCCCTTGCCCGACATCCGGTCAACCTCGATGACGTCGCCCACAGAAACCTTCTGCTGGCGGCCGCCGGTGCGCACGATCGCGTACACGCGCTTCAGCTCTCTTTCTCAGTCGCGACGGAGACCCCTGATGCCAGCCGCCCGGATGGGACACGTGGAATGAGCGGCCTCTCCCGACACTCACGAGGAGGTTTCGGGAGGGAGTTGCTCAGAAGCCTGGCGTGTCTACCAGACACGCCGACGCCCAAGGTTACGGGCCCCTCGACCGGCTGGTCAAACCGGTCCCGTACGCCCCGGGAGGCGTACGGGACCGGGCGGGCTCAGTCCTCCGCGGCCACGGAGACCGAGGGCGGGGAGCCCTGCTCCGCGGCGGCGGTCTTCTTGACCGTCTTCTTCGCGGTCTTCTTGGCCGTCTTCTTGGCCGTGGCCTTGGCCGCCGTCTTGGTGGCGGCGGACTTGGCCACGGTCTTCTTCGCGGCGGTCTTCGCCGTCTTCTTGGCCGCGGCCTTCTTCGCCGTGGCCTTCTTGGCGGAGGCGCGCTTGGCGGCCGTCTTCTTACGCGCCCGGGGCTGCTCGCCGTCGCCGTCGCCGGCCACCGCCGCGGCCACGGTCCCGGGGGCCGCGGCGGGCTCCACGGCGTCCACCGGCGCCTCCGCGGGCGCCGCCGTGGCCGCCGCGGCGTCCGCAACGGCCGGCTCGTCGCCCGCCGGCTCCGCCGCCTTCGGCGAGCCGCCCGGCGACATCGCCTTGCGGGTCACGCGGCGCCGCGTACGGGCCGGGCGCACCGCCTCCGCGGGCTCGCCGGCGTCGGGCCGCTCCGCCTCGGCGGGCGCCTCCGCGGGGGCGCCGGCGCCCCGCGCGTCGCCTGCCCTGGCGTCCTTGGCGTCCTTGGACTCCTTGGCGTCCCTGCTCTCCTGGACGTCCTTGGCTTCCTTCGCCTCCCTGACGTCCTTCGCGTCCTTGCCTTCCTTGCCCTTCTTCTTGCGCTTGCCGCCCGACCCGGCCGCCGTCGCCTGGTCCATGTGCACGATCACGCCGCGCCCGTTGCAGTGCGCGCACGCCTCGGAGAACGACTCCAGCAGGCCCTGCCCGACCCGCTTGCGGGTCATCTGCACCAGGCCCAGCGACGTCACCTCCGCGACCTGGTGCTTCGTACGGTCGCGGCCCAGGCACTCCAGCAGCCGGCGCAGCACCAGGTCCCGGTTGGACTCCAGCACCATGTCGATGAAGTCGATCACGATGATGCCGCCGAGGTCCCGCAGCCGCAGCTGCCGCACGATCTCCTCGGCCGCCTCCAGGTTGTTCCTGGTGACCGTCTCCTCCAGGTTGCCGCCCTGCCCGGTGAACTTGCCGGTGTTGACGTCGACGACGACCATCGCCTCGGTCCTGTCGATCACCAGCGAGCCGCCCGACGGCAGCCACACCTTGCGGTCCAGCGCCTTCATCAGCTGCTCGTCGATCCGGTACGTGGCGAAGACGTCCACGTCCGACGTCCACTTGGACAGCCGCTCGACGAGGTCCGGGGCGACGTGCGAGACGTAGCCGTGGATGGTGTCCCACGCCTTCGCGCCCTCGACGACGACCTTCGAGAAGTCCTCGTTGAAGATGTCGCGGACGACGCGGACGGTCATGTCCGGCTCGCCGTACAGCAGCGTGGGCGCGTTCCCGCCCTTCGCCTTCTTGCGGATGTCCTCCCACTGCTTCTGCAGCCGCTCCACGTCCCGGCGCAGCTCGTCCTCGCTGGCGCCCTCCGCGGCCGTCCGGACGATGACGCCGGCGTCCTCGGGGACGATCTTCTTGAGGATGGTCTTCAGCCGGGCCCGCTCGGTGTCGGGCAGCTTGCGGCTGATGCCGGTCATCGAGCCCTCGGGCACGTACACGAGGTAGCGGCCGGGCAGCGAGACCTGGCTCGTCAGGCGGGCGCCCTTGTGGCCGATGGGGTCCTTGGTGACCTGGACGAGGACGGACTGGCCGGACTTCAGCGCGTGCTCGATACGGCGCGGGCTGTGGGCGAGGCCGAGGGCCTCGAAGTTGACCTCGCCGGCGTAGAGGACCGCGTTGCGGCCCTTGCCGATGTCGACGAACGCGGCCTCCATGGAGGGCAGCACGTTCTGCACCTTGCCGAGGTAGACGTTGCCGACGTACGACGCCGACTGCTCCTTGTTGACGTAGTGCTCGACGAGGACGTCGTCCTCCAGCACGCCGATCTGCGTACGGTCGCCCTGCTGGCGCACCACCATGACGCGCTCCACCGCCTCGCGGCGGGCCAGGAACTCGGCCTCGGTGATGATCGGCACCCGCCGGCGGCCCTGCTCGCGGCCCTCGCGGCGGCGCTGCTTCTTCGCCTCCAGCCGGGTGGAGCCCTTGATGGACTGCACCTCGTCGCCGGACGTGGCCTTGGCCCGCGGCTCGCGGACCTTGACGACGGTGCGCTCCGGGTCGTCGGTGCCCTCCTCGCCGCCCTCGGCGCCCTCGGTACGGCGGCGCCGGCGGCGGCGCCGGCGGCTGCTGGTGCTGCTGCCGCCGGCGGCCGGGGAGCCGCCCTTGGCGCGGTCGCGGGAGTCGTCGTCGGTGTCCGTGTCGGTGCCGGTGTCCTCGGCGGTGTCGGCGGCGGCGCGGGTGTCGTCGGTGGCGGCGGACCCGTCGCCGTGGTCGCCCTCGTCGGTGCCCTCGCCGCGCCGCCGGCGACGGCCGCCGCGACGGCGCCGGCGGCGGCCGCGGTCCTCGCCGTCGTCGTGGTCGTCGCGGTCCTCCGCGTCGGCGGCCCCGGCCTCGGGCTCGGTCTCCGCCCCGGTCCCGGCGGCGGTGTCCTCGGCCTCCTCGGCCTCCTCCGCGTCCTCGGGCTCCTCCGCCTCGTCGGGCCCCACCGCCGCCTCGGCGGCGGCGCGCTGCGGCGTCTGGAACGCGGGCTCGGTGAACACCGGCGCCTGGAACAGCGCGAGCGGCGCGGCCCCGTAGCCGGGCGCGGACTGCTCGGCGCCGGTGTCGTCGGGCTGGTCGACGGCGTCGTCCGCGGCGGGTTCGGCGGCGGCGCGGCGGGTACGGCGGCGGCCGGTGCCGGACTCGGGCTCGGACGCGGCGGGGGCCTCGGCCACGGTGTCGGCGGCGGGCCGGTCACCGGTGGCGGCGGGCGCGGCGGCGGAGGCGGCGGCGCGGCGCGTACGGCGGCGGCCCGTGCCGGACTCGGCCTCGGGCTCGGACGCGGCGGGGGCCTCGCCGTCCTGCTCGCCGGGCGCGGCGGCCCGGCGGGTGCGGCGGCGGGGGGCGGCCGCGTCGGGGGTCTCGTCGCCGGGGGCGCCCGCGTCGGGTGCGGCCTCGGCCGCGGTGTCGGCGGGCGGCTCGCCCGCGGGCGCGGTGGCCCGCCGGGTACGGCGGCGGGGGCGGCGGCCGGCTCGGCGGTGGCGTCGGCTCCGGCGGCCTCGGCGGCCGGAGCGGCGCCGGGCGCGGCGGCGGGCCGCTCGTCGGCCGCCGCGTCCGCGGCGGGCTCGGCGTGGGTGGGCTCGCCGGCCGGCGCCGTGACCCGGCGGGTACGGCGGCGCCGGGTGCCCGTGGCGGGCTCGGCGGCGGCGTCGCCGCCGGCCTGGTCGCCGGACGCGGCGTCGGCCGCGGCCTCCGCGGGCCCGGCGTCGGCGGTCTCGGCGGTGGCCTTGCGGCGGCGTACGCGACGGGTGCGCGTGGCCGGCTCCTCCTCGGCCGCCGGGGTCTCGGCGGGCGCGGCCGGGGCCGTCGTGGCGGCGGCCGGCTCCACGGTCTCCGGGGTTCCCGCGTCGCGGACGACACGGCGGCGCTTGCGCCCCTTCGGGGCGGCGTCCGCGTCCGGCTCCGGCGTCGCCTCGGCGGCGGGCTGCGGCGCGGCCTCGGCAGCCTGCGGTACGACCGGCTCCGGCGCCGGCTCGGCGGCCGCCTCCGGCGTCGCCGGCTCGGTGCCGGGGGCCGGGGTGCCCGCCGTGCGGGTCACCCGGCGGCGCCTGCGGCTGGGCGCGGGGTCGGCGGAAGCGTCGGCACCGTCGGCCTCTCGTTCGTTGTCGGCCACGGTCGGGGCTCCCTCGTCGGTGCTGCGGTGATGGTCTGTGGTGGCCGCGGGTCCGGCGGCGGCCGGGGCGGGCTGCCGTACGGGCTCGGCGGCGCGCGCCGTCCGCGGCGCGCCCGCGTCCCGTACGACGCGCCGCCGCCGCGGCGGTGCGGCATCGGCGGCCGGGGCCGCGGCGGAGCCGGGCGCCGCGGGCTCGCCGGTGGTGGAGCCGGAAGCCGCCGGGCGGGCGGTCACGGGCTCGGTGGTCATGGGCTCGGCGGTCACGGGCTCGGCAGTCGCGGGCCCGGCAGTCGCGGGCCCGGCGGTCGCGGGCTCGGCCGTCGCGTACCCGGCAGTCACGGGCCCGGCGGTCGCGTACCCGGCGCTTGCGGCACCGCTTGTCGCGGGCCACGCGTCCGCGGCCGCGGCCGCCTCCGGCGTTCCGGCGCCGCGCACGACCCGCCGCCGCGCACGCCGCGCCGGCGCCGCGTCGGCGGCCCCGGCCGCGCCGGTCACGCCGGCCGCGTCCGCTCCGTCTCCGTCCGGTCCGGGGAACGGCTCCTCCCCGGCCGGTCCCCTCGTGAGGGCCGACACCGGATCCCCGGCGATCGGCTCCGTCGCTCTCGGCGACACCTCCCCGCCCGGCTCCGCCGCCGCGCGCCGGCGGCGGAAGGGCAGGCGGTCGCTGGGGGTGTCGAGTGGTCCGCCGGCGGCGGCTTCGGCATTGCCGGTGCTGCCCGCGGAAGGCAACTGCGCTTCCGTAGGCTCAATCGGTTCGAGCATGCGGGCGGTTCTCCCGTCACGCCCCCGGGCGCCACCTCCCGTACGGCGGCGGCGCCCGTGCCGTGCACAGGGCCACCGCCCGGGACGTACGCGCCGCGCGAGGGCTCTTGTCTCGCTCGCCGGACCCGCCCTCCTCGGGCGGACCGGCGAAAGTCTGCTGGTCCATGCGCCTGCCGGGCCCGGGGTGGCTCCCTCGTCCACCGGCGGCGCTTCGACACCGTCCCTACCCGGTGCCGTCCCCTGCCGTGGGCGGGGTTCCGCTCGCGGCCCGCGGTGTGGCGGCGAGGGCCTTTGCCTCGTCGGCATCGTCGCGGTCCGGCGCGAGCGGATCGGTCACCGTGCCGGTCTCCGCGTCGAGCGGCCCCTGCGCCAGCCTGGTCACCGCTGCCGGGACCGGCGGCGCCAGGTCAGCCGCGACTCGCAGGCCGGACAGGACGTCGTCGGGTCGTACGGCAGGTGTCAGGTGCCGCACTACCAGCCGCAGTATCGCACAAGGACCCGCCTGCGGCCTATCGCCCCCGTCCGGGAGCACGTCCGGAAGCACGTCGAGCACGGCCACCGCGCCGCGCGTGTCGAAGGTCCTCATCCCCTTCTTCGTCTGCCGTTCGACCTCGACCTTCTCCGCAGCGAGGAAGGCGCCGACCGCCTCCTTCGCCGTCGCGTGCGGCACGCCGTCGAGCCGCAGCTCCCACACCGACGCCGCCAGCCGGTCGGCGAGCCCGGGAACGCGGGCCTCGACGGCGTCGACGACGTCGAGACCGGCGGGCAGGGACTCGTCGAGCAGCGCGCGCAGCGGCTCCGGGTCGCGGGCCTCGGTGAGCGCGATCTCCAGGTACTCGGCCTCGCTCGCGGTGCCCGTGGGCGCGGCGTTCGCGTACGAGACCTTGGGGTGCGGGGTGAAGCCGGCGGAGTACGCCATGGGCACCTCGGCCCGGCGCAGCGCCCGCTCGAAGGCGCGCTGGAAGTCGCGGTGGCTGTTGAACCGGAGGCGGCCGCGTTTGGTGTAGCGGAGTCGGATGCGCTGCACCGGGGGTGCGGGCGGCGGGCCTTCGGGCTGTCGCTTGCCCAGGGTCGTTCAGTCCTTCGTTCGTGAGCTTGTCCTGGCACCAGGGTACGTGCCCGCCTCCGGCCCGGGTCCGGTCCGTACCGCTTCGCCGGAGGTCAGCGGTGCCGCCCGCCGGGCCGCGGCGCGTGCTT
Organism: Streptomyces sp. MAR4 CNX-425; assembly: GCF_048656465.1. Taxonomy (NCBI): domain Bacteria; kingdom Bacillati; phylum Actinomycetota; class Actinomycetes; order Kitasatosporales; family Streptomycetaceae; genus Streptomyces; species Streptomyces sp. MAR4 CNX-425. The sequence goes on from NZ_JBMDLF010000001.1 coordinate 1,194,994, forward strand.
GGCCAGGTCCACGGCGGGCGGCGGGGCGGCCACCGGCACCGGTTCGGGCGGGCGCGGCGCCGCGTCCGGGACCGGTTTCCGCGGGGCCCCGAAAAGCGCCGCCCGCAGCTCCATACGGGTGCGGCGGGCCGTCGCGCGCGCCGCGGCGACGGCGTCCCGCGCGGCGCGCCAGGCGTCGCGGACCGCCCGCCCCGCGGGCCGGGCGGTGGCGTTCCAGAGCCGGCGCGTCAACCGCCCGGCCGCCGCCCAGGCGGGGGCGAGGACGTGCCGCCAGAGCAGGACGAACGGCAGCAGGAGCGCGCGCAGCACCCGGCCGACGACGGCGACGAGCCCCCGGGCCAGCCAGGCGAGGCCGAGGCCGAGCGGCTTCAGGACGTACGAGAAGAGCAGCGCCACCGGCGCCACGACCCCCACCGCCACCCCCACGCCAGCCCCGCCCCCGCGGCCCGCACCAGCCACAGCGCGCCCCGGCCCACCGGCGCCAGCACGTGCCCGTACGCCCACACCGCCGGCGCCACGGCCAGCCGGCGCCACAGCCACGCCACCCCCGCCGCCGTGCCGCGCGCCGCGGCGGCGACACCGCGGCCGGTCAGGCGCAGGGTCCACACCGCGCCGTGCCCCACGGGCGTCAGCACCCGGCGGTACGCCCACGACACCGGCGCCACCACGAGCACGTACGCCAGCCACCTCCCGCCCGCGCCCGTCGCCCGCGCGCCCGTGGCGACGAGGCGGACGGCGGCGCGGCAGAGCCAGGTCACGGCGGCGCCCACGGGGCGCAGGCCGTAGCGGAAGACGGCGGTCACGGGGACGACCACGAGCGCGTGCAGCAGGCGGCGCAGGCCGTGTCCGAGGGGGGTCAGGACGTACGAGTACAGCCAGGCCAGCGGCGCCACGACCAGCCGGCGCCACGCCCACGCCAGCCCCGCCCCCGCGGCCCGCAGCAGCCACGCCGCGCCCCGGCCCACCGGCGTCAGCACCCGCCGGTACAGCCACCGCGCCGGCCGGGCCAGCAGCCACTCCCCCAGCCACAGCAGCGCCGCGCCGAGCCCTTTCGCCGCCGCGCCGAGCAGGTCCCACACCGCCCGTACCGGCACCACGACAACGAGCACCGCCCAGCGCACCGGCGCCGCGAGACAGCCCCCGCCGGCATCCGGGCCGCCGGGCCCGCCCGGCCCCCCGCCCCGGTCCGGTCTCCGGTCCGGTCCCCGGTCCCGTTCCCGCTCCTGGGCCACGGCCCTCATCCCCCTCGTCCGCACGGCGCACCCGCCGCCGCCCCGCCCCGCACGTGCCCCCCGGCACCGGGTACCGCCGAAGCTACGCCCCCGCCGCCCCCGTCGGGACCCAGTACCGCAACTTCAGGCCCCGCCGGTCCTCGAACACGCCGCCGTTGGCCTCGATGACCTTCCGCGACCCGACGTTGTCGTGGTCGCAGGTCACCAGCACCTCCGCCAGCCCCAGGCCCCGGGCCACCGGCAGCGCCTCGCGCAGCATGGCGGTGGCGTGGCCGCGCCGCCGGGCGGTGGGGCGCACGTCGTACCCGATGTGCCCGCCCTGCTCCCGGAGCCATCCGGTGAGCGCGTGCCGAATGGCGATCCGGCCCAGATAGACGTCGCCGTCGACGTACCAGAGGGTGGTGCAGTGCACCCAGCCGGGGCGGATCATCGGGATCGTCTCGTCCGCCTCGGCGCGCAGCCCCGCGACGTACGACGCGAAGACGGCGGGGTCGTGCCAGCGCCGCCGCCAGCGGCGGAGGTCCTGGCCGATGGACGTGTCGTCGCCGACCGCGCCCCGGCCCTCGGCCTCGAACTCCTTCATGGCGTCCGCGAAGGAGGCGCGAAATCGAACGTGGGGGGTGGTCAGTTCCGGCATTCGGCCATGCTTGCGGGCCGGAAGCCCTCCGGCAACCGGATAACCGGAGGTCACACGGTTTTCACAAAACAGCGGAGACGAACGCGCAGAGTGAGGCACACGGGATAATTTCCACGAATCATGGGGTTTGTGGAAGCATAACCGCGAAAGTGTCGTTTCCTCACTGGTGGTGACCATGGGCCAGCACGCCTCCCGCAAACCGACCCGTACGCGTACGCACCGCGCCCTGCTGCGCGCCGGCCTCGTCGCGGCGGCGGCCGGCTCCGCGCTCGCGGCCGCCGGCGCCGCCGCGGCGGCCCCCGCCGACGGCGAAGCGGACGTCACGGGCACCGCGCTGGACACGCTCGGCGAGCTCAAGGTCGGCGAGGACAACCGGATCGACACCGACCAGGTCGCGGCGGCGCTGACCGGCGTCACCGGCGGCCTGGACACGACCCGGCGCACGGTCCTCGGCTCGCTGACCAAGATCCAGATCAACCCGCTGGCCGAGACCGGCTCCGACCCGCTGGACAACTCGGTCGGCACCGCCGTCGGCGAGAACGGCGCCCCGCTGAGCACGGCCGCGGTCACCGGGCCGCTGGCGGAGGGCGCGTCGCTGTCGGAGCTGCCGCCCCTCGGGCAGTACGTGGCCGGCCTCGCCCGCTGAGCCCGGCCCCGCCCACCGACGCACGGACGGCCCGGACCGTGATCCGGGTACGGGCCGGGGTCACCTGTCCCCGTACGCGCAAGGCCCCGGCCCGGGGCGAGCACGTGACTCGCCCCGGGCCGGGTACCGGGATTCCCCGTGTGGTGGGGGACTCAGCCGGCGTTGTTGCCCGCGCCGTTGCCCGAGAGGATCGGGAAGTCGTCCAGCAGGTGCGACAGCGGGGCGTCGCCCTGGTCCGCGCTGGAGTTCTCGGCGCAGGTCTGGTTCTGCTCCTGGTTCAGGACGTCGTCGACGCCGACGTTGACGAGGTTGATGACGTTGACGAGCTGCTTCGCATTCTCCGCGACGTCCGGCAGCGCCAGGCAGGGCTTGTTGAGCGAGCCGTTGACCAGGCTCATGTTCGGGCTCATGTAGCCGCCCGTCTGGGTGTTGCCGTAAGCCTGCGTCGAGCCGTTGCCGTTGGCGTACGGGCCGTCGCCGGTGTCGTCGGCGGCCATCGCCGTCGGGGCGGCGAACGCGGAGGCGCCGAGCAGGGTGACGGCAACCGCCGTGGTCTTCAGGTACTTCCTCATGATTTTCTTTCCTTTTCCACCTGAGGGAACAACGTTGCGGGCACGCTGTACAACTCCGCACCCTTGAGTGAGTTATCCGGAATCGCCCGTTCGGACGATCGGATCGTGTCCGGAGCGAAACCGACCGCTCAGGAGCCGCCGAGCAACTCCGCGCCGGCGGGCGCCACGCTCTGCCGCGGCAGGGCGCCCTGGATGACCTGGTGCGCCGCTTCGTCGACCGGCCGGGTCAGCTCCCGGACCGCCGGACCGTCGACCGGCAGGCTGTGCTGCACCAGCTCGGTCGCGGGCGTGTTGACCAGCCCTTCCACGGCCTGTTGAGCCGCGGCGTCCAGACTCAGGTCCGGGTTGGTGAGCCCGGGGTCGATGGCGCCCGCCGGGCCGGCAGTGCCCAGTGCCAGGGCGGCACCGCACACGACCACGGCAGACTTGACGTACTTCACTTGGCATCCTTTCCGCCACGGAGCCTTCGGAGCGATTTCCTTACCGTCGGAGCGACGGCCGTTCTCCCGAAGCCCCACCTTCGTTATTCGAAACGAGGGCGGCGCGGTGACGACACGGCACGCGGAATAATCGCGTGCAAGTCCCCCGTGCGGAGCAATGGTGCGATTGTCTGCGGAATTCGGAAAATACCGGGGTGCGCCGCGGCGGATTGCGGCATGCGTGCGAGCCGGGTCCCGGCCCGGTCGCGCCCGGCCCGGAGCCGTACTCCGGCTCCGCCCGGCTCAACAGCAGCGCGACCGCGGGGCCGCCCCCACGGGCCCCGCGCGGTCCTCCCCGCCCCCGGCGGCGTCAGCCCTGGCCGCCGCCGGTCTCGCCCTTGACCACGCTCAGCGGCAGCAGCTTTCGGCCCGTCGGGCCGATCTGGATCTCGGTGTCGAGCTGCGGGCACACCCCGCAGTCGAAGCAGGGCGTCCAGCGGCAGTCCTCGACCTCCGTCTCGTCGAGGGCGTCCTGCCAGTCCTCCCAGAGCCAGTCCTTGTCCAGGCCCGAGTCCAGGTGGTCCCAGGGCAGGACCTCCTCGTAGGAGCGCTCGCGGGTCGTGTACCAGCCGACGTCCACGCCGTGCGCGGGGAGCGCCTTCTCCGCGGCGCGCATCCAGCGCTCGTACGAGAAGTGTTCCCGCCAGCCGTCGAAGCGGCCGCCGTCCTCGTAGACGGCGCGGATGACGTCGCCGACGCGGCGGTCGCCGCGGGAGAGGAGGCCCTCGACGATGCCGGGCTTGCCGTCGTGGTAGCGGAAGCCGATGGCGCGGCCGTGGCGCTTGTCGGCGCGGATGCGGTCGCGGAGCTGCTCCAGGCGGGCGTCGGTGTCCTCGGCGGAGAGCTGCGGGGCCCACTGGAAGGGCGTGTGCGGCTTGGGGACGAAGCCGCCGATGGAGACGGTGCAGCGGATGTCGTTGGACCGGGCGACCTCGCGGCCCTTCGCGATGACCTTGGCGGCCATGTCCGCGATCTGGACCACGTCCTCGTCGGTCTCGGTGGGCAGCCCGCACATGAAGTAGAGCTTCACCTGCCGCCAGCCGTTGCCGTACGCGGTGGCGACCGTGCGGATCAGGTCCTCCTCCGAGACCATCTTGTTGATGACCTTGCGGATGCGTTCCGTGGCGCCCTCGGGGGCGAAGGTCAGGCCGGAGCGGCGGCCGTTGCGCGTCAGCTCGTTCGCCAGGTCGATGTTGAAGGCGTCGACCCGGGTGGAGGGGAGCGACAGGCCGACCTTGTCCTCCTCGTAGCGGTCGGCAAGGCCCTTGGCGACGTCGCCGATCTCGCTGTGGTCGGCCGACGACAGCGACAGCAGGCCGACCTCCTCGAAGCCGGTGGCCGCGAGGCCCTTGTCGACCATCTCGCCGATGCCGGTGATGCTGCGCTCCCGTACCGGACGGGTGATCATGCCGGCCTGGCAGAAGCGGCAGCCGCGGGTGCAGCCGCGGAAGATCTCCACGCTCATGCGCTCGTGCACGGTCTCGGCCATCGGGACGAGCGGCTGCTTGGGGTAGGGCCACTCGTCGAGGTCCATGACGGTGTGCTTGGAGACCCGCCAGGGCACGCCGGAGCGGTTCGGTACGACGCGGGCGATGCGGCCGTCGGGCAGGTACTCGACGTCGTAGAACGACGGGACGTACACCCCGCCCGTCTTCGCCAGCCGCAGCAGCAGCTCCTCGCGCCCGCCCGGGCGGCCCTCGGCCTTCCACGCCTTGACGATGTCGGTCATCGTCAGCACCGCCTGCTCGCCGTCGCCGATGACCGCGCAGTCGACGAAGTCGGCGATCGGCTCCGGGTTGAACGCGGCGTGGCCGCCGGCGACCACGACCGGGTCGTCGTCGCCGCGGTCGGCGGCGGCCAGCGGGATGCCGGCGAGGTCGAGGGCGGCGAGGAGGTTGGTGTAGCCCAGCTCGGTGGAGAAGGAGACGCCGAGGAGGTCGAACGCGCGCACGGGGCGGTGGCTGTCCACGGTGAACTGCGGCACGTCGTGCGCGCGCATCAGCTCCTCCAGGTCCGGCCACACGCTGTACGTGCGTTCGGCGAGCGTGTCCGCCCGCTCGTTCAGCACCTCGTAGAGGATCATGACGCCCTGGTTGGGCAGGCCGACCTCGTACGCGTCCGGGTACATCAGCGCCCAGTGGACGTCGGTCGCGTCCCAGTCCTTCACGGTGGAGTTCAGCTCACCGCCGACGTACTGGATGGGCTTCTGGACATGCGGGAGGAGGGCTTCCAGGCGGGGGAAGACCGACTCGACGGTGGATGCGGGCACGGCAGTCATCGGTCAGGCTGTCCTCGGCGGTCCTGTGGTACGTACGCGGGTGACCATCCAGCGTAGCGCGCGCCCGCCGGGGGCCCCTCTTCGCACTGCTCACAGGTGCTTCTGCTTCAGCCAGGGCAGCCGGTCGCGCAGCGCGGCCGCGCGGGCCTCCTCGCGCGCGTACAGCACGCCGTACGTGAACGAGGGCTCGCCCGCGCCCTGCGCCTGCTGCGCGATCTCGCGCAGCGCGGCCCGGGCCAGCACGCCGTCCTGGTAGTCGCCGAGCAGGTCCTGGACCTCCCGCATCAGCGAGGTGACGGTCTTGGCCTCCTTTCCGAGCACGGGGCGGGCCACCTCCGCGGCGTAGCGGGCGCGCTTGGCGGACTTGCGGGTCTCGTGGATGGCGGTGTCCCGGTCGGGGCCCGGGGCGAGGTCGAAGACCTGCTGCAACGAGTCGGCGAAGCGCCGGTAGTCGCGGGCGAGGGCCTTGCGCAGCACGGGCTCCGCGGGGCGTGCCGCGGCGGGGCGCAGCGGCGGGTCGGCGAGCAGCCCGTCGAGGGCGTCGAGCAGGGCGAGGTAGCGGCGGCCGTCGAGGACGGCGGTGATGCGGCGCCGGGAGCCGGTGCGGCGGGCGGTGGACCAGGTGCGCAGCCGGCCGCGTACGGGCCCGAGGACGAGCGGGCGGGCCAGCTCGGCGAGGCCGGCGTGGATGCGTTCGGTGAGCACCTCGCGGTCGCGGTCCACGCCGAGTTCGCCGGCGAGCCAGCGCAGTTCGCCGCCGAGGGGATCGGTGGCGGTGCGGTCGAGGACGGCGCGGTAGCTGCGGAACGTGCTGCGCAGGCGGCGGCTGGCGACGCGCATCTGGTGGACGGCGTCGGGCTGGTCGCGGCGGACGGCGGGGTCCAGCTCGACGAGGGCGGTGACCTGGGCGCGTACGTAGTCGAGGACGAGGTCGCCGGCGGGGCGGGCGGCGGGTTCGGCGGGTTTCGGGGAGGCCGGGGCCGCGGTCTTCCGCTTGCCGCCCTTCGCGGCCTTGCCGCCCTCGGCCTTCCCGGCGCGCTCGGCGCTCTTGGACTTCTTGGACTTCTTGGACTTATTGGACTGCTGGGACTTCTTGTCCTGCTTGGGCTGCTTGGCCTTGTTGCCGTCCTTGTCCTTCTTCCCGGTCTTTTTCCCGGCCTTCTTCCCGGGCTTCTCCCCCGTCTCCGCCAGCGCCCGCGCCAGCTTCGACGCCGCCGCCGACCGCCGCAGCCCCGCCCCGGTCAGCGCCGCCTCCACCGCGTCCAGCACCGCCGGCGCTCCCCCGGCGGCCAGCTCCACCTCCAGTTCGGCCCACTCCGCCGTCGCCCCGGTCCCCGGGCGCTCCGCCGTCACCCGGTCGGCGGAGACCTCCGCGACCGGTTCGCCGTCCGCGTCGAGCAGCCGGTGGACGTCCCGATCCGTGCGGATCCGGATCACGGGCGTCAGCTCGGCGTCGCGGACGCGGGAGCGGACCAGGGCCGCGAGGCGGCGCGGGACGCCCTCGCCGAGCGGCGCGCGGACCTCGTCGCGTACGCCGGGGGCCACCGGCAGCTTCAGATGCCAGCCGGCGTCGTCGCCGCCCGTGCGGCGGCGCAGGGTGATGCCGTCGGCCGCGAGCCGGCCGGCCGCGGTGTCGTAGTACACGGCGTCGAGGTGGGCCGTGCCCTCGTCGGTCACCGCCGTGACGCCGTCGACGCCCGTCAGGTCCGGCAACGGCGGCAGCTCGCGGGCGCCCGCCGTGGCCTCGTACTTCCGCTCGATCTCCCGCACCGTGTCCACCATGAATCGAATTTAGCCGCGGCCGGGCGGTTGGTCAGGGGGTCCCGCGGGGTCGGATCCCGCGAATATGCCGGGTGGCGGGGGTGCCGGGGGTGTCCTAGCGTCGCGCCCAGAACGACCCGAGGAGCTCGCCCATGGCCGCCCAGACGCGCACCATCCCCGTCGTCAGCTACGCCGAGGACGTCACCGCGCGCGTGTCCGGCGCCGACGCCGGACTGCTGCTGCTGCGGGGCGCGGTCGGCGCGGTCATGGCGGTGCACGGGGCGCAGAAGCTCTTCGGCTGGTTCGGCGGCGCCGGGTTCGACCCGACGGCCGCGATGCTGGGCGCGGCCGGCTACCCCGGCGAGCGGGCGATGACGTGGGTGCTGGGGCTGAGCGAGGTCGTCGGCGGGCTCGCGCTGGCCGTCGGCCTTCTCACCCCGCTGGCGGCCGCCTCGGTGATCGGGGTGATGATCAACGCCGTGGCCGTCAAGTGGGGCTTCGCGTGGAGCGGTCCGATCGCGGCGGCGGATCCGCGGGGCGTCGAGTACGAGGTGCTGCTCGGCGCCGCGGGCGTAGTGCTGGCGCTGACCGGGGCGGGGCGGGTCTCCGTCGACGGGGCGCTGGGGGCGCTGCGCGGCGGGCGGCTGGCGGCGGGGGCGGCGGCGGTGGTGCTCGGGGTGGCCGCCGCGGCGGGGGTGCTGCTCCTGCGCGGGCTGTGACGCGGACCGCGGTACGCCCCGGGGACGTACCCGGTCACGCCGACAGCGGCCGCTGCATCTTGACCGACTGCAACAGCCCCACCGCGATCCACACCGCGAACATCGACGACCCGCCGTAGCTGACGAACGGCAGCGGCAGCCCCGCCACCGGCATGATGCCCAGCGTCATCCCGATGTTCTCGAACGCCTGGAACGCGAACCACGCCACCACGCCCGCGGCGACGATCGTCCCGTACAGGTCGCTGGCGTCCCGCGCGATCCGGCACGCCCGCCACAGCAGCACGCCGATCAGCAGCAGGATGGCGCCCGCGCCGACGAAGCCCAGCTCCTCGCCGGCCACCGTGAAGATGAAGTCGGTCTGCTGCTCGGGCACGAACTGGCCCGTCGTCTGGCTGCCCTCGCCCAGGCCCTTGCCGGTCGCCCCGCCCGAGCCGATGGCGATCCGGGCCTGGTTGGTGTTGTAGCCGACGCCCGCCGGGTCGAGCGCCGGGTTGGCGAAGGCCGCGAAGCGGTTGACCTGGTACTCGTCCAGCATCCCGAGCGAGACGACCGCCGCCGCGCCGCCCACGCCGGCGAGCACCAGCCCCAGCACCCAGCGGTTGGACGCGCCGGAGGCGAGCAGCACGCCCAGCACGATCGCGGTCAGCACCATCGCCGAGCCGAGGTCCGGCATCAGCACGACGATCCCGATCGGCGCCGCGGCCATGCCGAGGGCCTGGACGACGGTGCGGCCGTCGGGGTACTGGCGGTCGCCCGCGTCGACCCGGGCGGCCAGGATCATCGCCATCCCCAGGATGATCGTGATCTTGGTGAACTCGGCCGGCTGGACGGTGAAGCCGCCGCCGAGGTCGAGCCAGGCGCGGGAGCCGTTGATGGTGGTGCCCAGCGGGCTGAGCACCGTGGCGACGAGCACCAGCGACAGCCCGTACAGCAGCGGCACCGCGCCGCGCAGGGTGCGGTGGCCCAGCCACACGGTGGCGGCCATCAGCGCGATGCCGACGCAGGTGAAGATCGCGTGCCGCATCACGAAGTAGTACGGGTCGCCGCCCGTGAGGTCGTTGCGGTTGCGGGTCGCGGACCAGACCAGCGCGGTGCCGACGACCGACAGCGCGAGCCCGGAGAACATCAGCATCCAGTCCATCCGGCGCACCAGCGAGTCACGCGCGGTGAGCCTGCCCCACGTGCCCAGCTCGGGCGTGAAGCGCCGGACGGAGTACCCGTCGCCGGCCGTCATGGCGCCTCGATCCTGCCGTCCGGCGAGATCTTCGGCAGCCTCTTCTGCGGCTTGGGCAGCAGGGCCTTCTTCGGGTCGATGCTGCCGTCCTCGGTGACGCCGTACAGCGCGTCGTAGACCGCGCGGACCGCGGGCGCGGAGGCGCCGGAGCCGGTGCCGCCCTGGGAGATGGTCATGACGATCGTGTACTCGTCGGTGTACGTGGCGAACCACGACGTCGTCTGCTTGCCGTAGACCTCGGCGGTGCCGGTCTTGGCGTGCATCGGGATCTCGTCCTGCGGCCAGCCGGTGAAGCGCCAGGCGGCGGTGCCGCGGGTGGCGACGCCCGCCAGGGCGTCGTCTATGGCGGCGTGGGTGGCCTTGTCCAGCGGCAGCTTGCCGTGCGCCTTCGGCTCGATCATGTCGACCTTCTTGCCGTCGGCGCTGATGACGGCCTTGCCGATGGTGGGGTCGTAGAGCGTGCCGCCGTTGGCGATGGCGCCGTAGATGGTGGCCATCTGTATCGGGGTGACGAGCGTGTCGCCCTGGCCGATGGAGTAGTTGACGGCGTCACCGGCGCGCATGCGCATGCCCTCCAGGCAGTTCTCGTACGCGATGCGCTCGGTGTAGCTCCCGTCCCGCTTGCCCTGCTTGCACCAGGCGTCCTTGTTGGCCCGCCAGTAGTCCTTCTTCCACTGCCGGTCGGGGACCCGGCCGGTGACCTCGTTCGGCAGGTCGATGCCGGTCTCCTCGCCGAGGCCGAACTGGTGGGCGGTCTTGTAGAACCAGTCGTCGGGCTTCTTCTTCGGCTTGTTGCCGCCGTCCTTCAGCCACTCCTGGTGCGCCAGCCGGTAGTAGACCGTGTCGCAGGAGACCTCCAGCGCCCGGCCGAGGTCGATGGCGCCGTAGCTCTGCGACTCGAAGTTCTTGAAGACCTGGCCGCCGATGGAGTAGTCGCTGCTGCACTGGTAGCTGCCGTCGAAGTCGTAGCCGGCGTTGACCGCGGCGGTCGTCGTGATCGGCTTGAAGATCGAGCCGGGGGCCGACTGGCCCTGGGTCGCCCGGTTCAGCAGCGGGTGGTTGGCCTTCTCGCCGGTCAGCTTCTTGTACGTGCCGGCATCGATGCCGCCGACCCAGTCGTTCGGGTCGTACGTCGGGTTGGACGCCATCGCGACGACGCGGCCGGTGTCGGCCTCCATCACCACCATCGCGCCGGAGTCCGCCTTGTAGTTCTCGCCGGTGTTGTCGTCGAACTGGGTGCGGGCCACCTTCATCGCCTTGGCCAGCTCCTTCTCGGCGAGCGCCTGCACCCGCGAGTCGATGCTGGTGACCAGGTTGGAGCCGGGCACGCCGGGCTGCTTGTCGGCCTCCCCTATCACCCGGCCGAGCTTGTCGACGCGGTAGCTCGTCACACCGGCCTGGCCGCGCAGCTCGGAGTCGTAGGAGCGTTCGAGGCCGGCGCGGCCGATCTGGTCGGTGCGCAGCAGCGGGTTGTCGCCGTCCTCGGCCCGGGTGATCTCCTCGTCGGTGACCGGGGAGAGGTAGCCGAGGACCTGCGCGGTCCGCGCGTCGTTCGGCGAGCCGTACCGGCGGACGGCGCTGGGCTCCGCGGTGATGCCGGGGAACTCCTCCTTCTGCTCCCGGATCTGCAGCGCCTGGCGGGCGGTGGCCTCGTCGGTGATGGGGATGGGCTGGTACGGGGAGCCGTTCCAGCACGGCTTCGGGGTCTCGGCGTCGCAGAGCCGGACCCGCTCCCGCACGGTCTCGGGCTTCATGCCCAGCACCCCGGCGAGCTTGGTGAGGACGGCTTCGCCGTCGTCGTCCATCTTCATCAGGTCCGTGCGGCTGGCGGAGACCACCAGGCGGGTCTCGTTGTCGGCGAGCGGCTCGCCGCGGGCGTCGAGGATGGAGCCGCGCACGGCGGGCTCGATGACCTGCTGGACGTGGTTGCCGGCGGCCTGCTCCTCGTACTCCTCGCCGTTGCGGATCTGCAGATACCACAGCCGGCCGCCGAGGGTGAGCAGCAGGGACAGGACGAGCACCTGGATGCCGACCAGCCGGACGGTCACCCGGGTCGACTTGCCGGTCTCCGGAATGTTGGTCACAGCCGCTTCACCCCTTTGATGCGGGTGGCCTTGGCGCTCTTGGACCGGGGGCCGAACAGGTTGCCGCGCTGCCGGCCGATGCCGCCGCGGCCGTAGGAGCGGGCCCGCTTGACGGCGGCCCGGCTGGCGGTGCCGCCGGCCAGCCAGCGGTACGAGGAGTCGCCCGCGGCCGAGCCGCCGGTGGCGGTCTCGGCGGCCTCGGCGGTGGTGCCGCGGTCGGCCTTGCGGGCCAGCGCCATCACCAGCGGCACGGTGAACGGGGCGAGCAGCAGGTCGTAGATCGCGGCGGTGAAGACCAGGTTGCCCAGGCCGACGCCGCGCACCGAGCCCTCGCCGACCAGGGCGCCCACGCCCGCGTACAGCAGCGTGGAGCCGACGGCGGCGCAGCCGACGACCATCATCGGGCCGGCGGCGGTACGCACCTGGCCGGACTCGGGCTTGATGAGCCCGGCGAGGTAGCCGATGACGGCGAGCACGAGGGCGTAGCGGCCGACGGCGTGGTCGGCGGGCGGGGCGATGTCGGCGAGCAGGCCGGCGCTGAAGCCGACGAGCGCGCCGCCCACGTGGCCGTAGACCATGGCGAGGGCGAGGACGACGAGCAGGGCCAGGTCGGGTACGGCGCCGGGCAGGTGGAGCCGGGCGAGCACGGTGACCTGGAAGACCAGGGCGACCACCACCAGCAGGGCGGAGAGCAGGACGCGGTTCACGTGCCTCATGCGGTCAGTTCCCGTCCTCTCCGGCTGCGGGTCCCCCGGCGGCGGGGTCGGCGGCGGGGTCCTCCACCGGCGGGTCCCCGGCTCCGGCGTCCAGCTCGCCGCCCGCCTCGCCCGCCGCCCCGCCTTCGGCGCCGGGGGTGACCGTGACGGTGACGGTCGGCGTGGGCGTCGGCTTGGGCGCGGGCGGCAGGACCGCGTCGCGCGGGTCGTCGCGCGGCGGCCGGACGACGACGCCGACGATGTCGAGGCGGGTGAAGGAGGCGTACGGCTCGACGTACACGGTGCGGGTGACGTCGCCGACCGGCTCGACCGACGAGACGACCCCTATCGGCACGCCCGGCACGAACGGCCGCGAGTCCCGGGAGCCGAAGGTCACCAGCCGGTCGCCCTTCTGCACCTTCAGCTTGCCGTTGAGCAGCTCCACCTTCATGGGCCGGTCGCCCTGACCGGTGGCGAAGCCCAGCTCGCTGGTCTTCTCCAGCCGGGTGCCGACGGTGAACTCCGGGTCGTTGGCGAGCAGCACCGTGGCGGTGGACGGGCCGACGGTGGTGACGCGGCCGACGAGGCCGTCGCCGTTGAGTACGGTCATGTCCCGCTCCAGGCCGTCGCGGGAGCCGGCGTCGATGGTCACCGTCCAGGACAGGCCCTGGGCCGCTCCTATGGCGATGACCTGGGCTCCCTTGATGCCGTACCGGCCGGCGCCGGCGGTCTTGAGGATCTTGTCCAGCTCGGCGGCGCGGGCCCGGTTGCGGTCGTCGCTGCCCAGCCGCTGCTTCAGCTCGGCGTTCTGCCGCTCCAGTTCGGCGATCCGATCGTGTCTGTCCCCCGACTCCCGCACCGCCTCGATCGCGTTGCCCACCGGGTCGACCACCGTGGCGACGCCCTCCTCGACGGGCCCCAGGGCGGTCGCGGCCCCGCGCTTCGTGGCGTCCAGGGGAGAGTCGTCCCCGCCCCGGATGTCGACCGTGATCAGCGCGAACGAGATGGTGATGAGCAGCAGGAGCAGGACCCGGCTCTCTCGTGTGTCCCTCACGTGCTTACCGAAGCGCCTTCCTGGGGTGTCCCGGCGACGGGGTGCGGACTCGGGCTAACGACGGGGCTGTGCGTCCAGCACCTGCTGCAGTGCCTCGAACTCCTCGACGCACTTGCCGGAGCCGAGCGCGACGGAGTCGAGCGGCTCCTCGGCGAGGTGGATCGGCATCCCCGTCTCGTGCCGCAGCCGCTCGTCGAGGCCGGCCAGCAGCGCGCCGCCCCCGGTGAGCACGATGCCGCGGTCCATGATGTCGCCGGACAGCTCCGGCGGGCACTTGTCGAGCGTCGTCTTCACGGCGTCGACGATCGCGTTGAGCGGCTCCTCCATGGCCTTGCGCACCTCGGCGGAGGAGATCACGACGGTCTTGGGCAGTCCGCTGACCAGGTCACGGCCGCGGATCTCGGTGTGCTCGTCCCGGTCGGTGTCGTACGCCGAGCCGATGGTGATCTTGATCATCTCGGCGGTGCGCTCGCCGAGCAGGAGGCTGTACTCCTTCTTGATGTGCTGGATGATCGCGTTGTCCAGTTCGTCCCCGGCCACCCGGATGGACTGTGCCGTGACGATTCCGCCGAGGGAGATCACCGCGACCTCGGTGGTGCCGCCGCCGATGTCCACGACCATGTTCCCCGTCGCCTCGTGCACCGGGAGCCCGGAGCCGATGGCGGCGGCCATCGGCTCCTCGATGATGTGCACCTGGCGGGCGCCCGCCTGGGTCGAGGCCTCGATGACCGCGCGGCGCTCGACCCCGGTGATGCCCGACGGCACGCAGACCACGACGCGCGGGCGGGCGAGGTAGCGGCGCTTGTGGATCTTCAGGATGAAGTAGCGCAGCATCCGCTCGGTGATCTCGAAGTCGGCGATGACGCCGTCCTTCAGCGGGCGCACCGCGACGATGTTGCCCGGAGTGCGGCCGATCATCTTCTTCGCCTCGGCGCCGACCGCGAGAATCCCGCCGGTGTTGGTGTTGATGGCCACGACCGACGGCTCGTTCAGCACGATGCCCCGGCCTCTGACGTACACCAGCGTGTTGGCGGTCCCAAGGTCGACGGCCATGTCACGGCCGATGAAAGACATGCTGTTCGCCATGGGATACGTCTGGCCTTCCAAGGTGACGGCGGGCGGGGGTCGGCAACGGAGCGGCGCGCGCTACGGCCCGTAGGGGCCATCGTAGTCTCGGGAGGTCGTAGAGGCAGCGAGGGTGTCGCGGTCAATACGCCACCGTGTCGGTTGCGCATGCCCCCTTTTCGCTTGCACATGCCAAGAGGCGACCGAAAGATCCGGTCGCCTCCGCGGGTGCCGGGCGACGCTGCCGACCTGCGCCGACGTCAGGCCAGCTCGGGGAAGAACAGCTTCAGCTCGCGCGCGGCGGATTCCTCCGAGTCGGAGGCGTGCACGAGGTTTTCGCGGACGACGGTGCCGAAGTCGCCGCGGATGCTGCCGGGCGCGGCGGCGATCGGGTCGGTGGGGCCGGCCAGCGCACGGACGCCCTCGATGACCCGCTCGCCCTCGACGACCAGCGCGACGACGGGACCGGAGGCCATGAACTCCATCAGCGGCTCGTAGAACGGCCGGCCGACGTGCTCGGCGTAGTGCTGCTCCAGGACCGACCGGTCGAGGGTGCGCAGTTCGAGAGCGGCGATCGACCAGCCGGCCTTCCGCTCGATCCGGCCGATGATCTCGCCGACCAGCCCACGGCGTACCGCGTCGGGCTTGAGGAGGACGAGCGTGCGCTGGCTCATGTACGGCTCCTGCGATGTGTTGCTGGACTCGGGGGAGTCCGACCTTACCGGGCGGGCGGCGGACGCTCGCACGCGTCCCGCCGCCGGCCGCCGCTACGCCGGTGCGCCGCCGGTCTCCCCGGCCGCCTCGGCGCCCTCGGCGGCGGCCCGCCGGGCGGCCTTGGCGGCGTCGACGATCCGCCCGTAGTGCACGGACGCCCACCACAGGGCGGCGAAGACCGCGCCCAGGAAGAACATCGACGGCACCACGAAGCCGGACGCGATCAGCGCGGCCTGGAGCCCCCAGCCGACCTCCACGGCGCCGGGGCGGCCGAGCATGCCGCAGACCAGCACGCACAGCACCATGGCGGCGCCGCTGACCCCCCAGATCGTGCCGTCGGACAGGTCCGACTGCCGCATCGCGACGAGCCCCGTCAGGCCGATGACGATGATCTCGCCGACCAGCGTGCTCGCACAGAGCGTGCGCATGCTCGCTCCTCTACCTTGTTCCAGCGGTGACGTGGTGGTGGCGGAACCGGTGACCCGGTGCCGCCAGGGTAGTGCCCGCTACTGCGGGCCCAGCAGCAGCCGGGCCTCTCCGGCGGTGATGACCGAACCCGTGACCAGCACCCCCGCGCCGGCGTACTCGTCCTCCTCCTCCGCCAGGGTAATGGCCGCCTCCAGGGCGTCGTCCAGGCGCGGCTCGACCTGCACCCGCTCGCTGCCGAAGACCTCCACGGCCACCGCCGCCAGCTCGTCCGGGTCCATCGCGCGGCTCGTGGAGTTCCGCGTGACGACGACCTCCGCGAAGATCGGCTCGAACGCCTCCAGCACGCCCCGCACGTCCTTCTCCCGGCTGGTGCCGACGACGCCGATGAGACGGCTGAAACCGAACGCCTCCCGCACCCCCGCCGCCGTCGCCAGCGCGCCGGCCGGGTTGTGCGCGGCGTCGAGGATGACGGTGGGCGAGGTCCGTACGACCTCCAGGCGGCCCGGCGAGGTGACGGTGGCGAACGCGCGCCGGACGCTGTCGGCGTCGAGGCTGCGGGCGTGCTCGGAGCCGACGCCGAAGAACGCCTCCACGGCGGCCAGGGCCACCGCGGCGTTGTGCGCCATGTGCTCGCCGTGCAGCGGCAGGAAGACCTCCGGGTACTCGCCGCCGAGGCCGCGCAGCGTCAGCAGCTGCCCGCCGACCGCGACCTCCCGGCTCAGCACGCCGAACTCCATGCCCTCGCGGGCCACCGTCGCGTCCACCTCGACGGCCCGCTTCAGCAGCACCTGCGCGGCGTCGACGGGCTGCTGGGCCATGATCACGACGGTGCCCGGGCCGCCGCCCGCGGACGTCGCCGTCTTCTTCACGATCCCCGCCTTGTCGGCGGCGATCTCCCCGGGGGTGTCCCCGAGCAGCCGGCTGTGGTCGACGGCGATGGGCGTGACGACGGCGACGGAGGCGTCGACGACGTTCGTGCTGTCCCACGTGCCGCCCAGGCCCACCTCGACCACCGCCACGTCCACCGGCGCCTCCGCGAAGGCGGCGAAGGCCATCGCGGTGAGCATCTCGAAGAACGACAGCGGGTGCTCCTGCCGGGCGTCGACCATCTCCGCGTACGGCTTCAGCTCGCGGTACGTCTCGACGAAGCGCTCGGCGTCGATCGGCGCGCCGTCGATGCCGATGCGCTCCGTGATCGACTGCAGGTGCGGGCTGGTGTAGCGGCCGGTACGCAGCTCGCACGTCACCAGCAGCGCCTCGATCATGCGGGCGGTGGAGGACTTGCCGTTCGTGCCCGTCAGATGGATCGACGGGTACGCGCGCTGCGGCTCGCCGAGGATGTCGAGCAGCGCCCGGATGCGCTCCAGCGACGGGTCGATCCGCGTCTCCGGCCAGCGCGCCAGCAGCTCCGCCTCGGCCTCGCGCAGCGCGCGCGCCACCTCGGGGTCCGCGGGGGGCGCGGGCACGCCGTCCCCGGCGGGCGGGCCCGCCTGGGTGCGCAGCGTGCGGCTGCCGGCCTCGATGACGGCCAGGTCGGGGTCGCGGTCGGTCTCGGTGCCGACGATCTCGTCGAAGGCTGCGTCTTCGGGGTTTTCCGGGGTCTCGGGGACATCCGGGGTGTCCGGGCTGCCGGGGGTCTCGTCCGGGTCGGGACCTGCGGGTTCTTCGCGGGCGCTCACCATGCCAGTCTAGGGTCCCGCTACGACAGATCCCCGCCCGGCGGGGAGGCAGCCACAGCTCCGGATCGCAGACCCGGCACAGGAGGCGACCGCGTGTCCCACAACGACCGGCCCGGCGGCCCGCCCGGCGGCGCCGACCGCCGCCCGCGCACCCTGTTCGCGATGAGCCCCGACGTCCTGCCGCGGCTGTTCGACGCCGCGACGCGGGAGCGGCTCGCGGAGGTCGCCGACGTCGAACCCGGCCCGGCCGCCGCCGACTTCGCCGAGCCGCGGGCCGCCGCCGCGCTCGCCGCCGCCGAGGTGCTCGTCACCTGCTGGGGCTGCCCGCCGCTGGACGACGCGGCGCTCGCCGCGGCGCCGCGGCTGCGGGCCGTCGTGCACGCCGCCGGGTCCGTCAGGCACCACGTCACCCGGGCGGTGTGGCGGCGCGGGATCGCGGTCTCCTCGGCGGCGTGGGCGAACGCGCTGCCGGTGGCGGAGTACACGGTCGCGGCGGTGCTGTTCGCCGGCAAGCGGGTGCTCCAGGTGCGCGAGGAGTACCGGCGGCGGCGCGGCCCGTACGACTGGTACGCGGACCACCCCGGCGCCGGCAACTACCGGCGCACCGTCGGCGTCGTTGGCGCCTCCCTCATCGGGCGGCGGGTGCTGGAGCTGCTGCGGCCGTACGACCTGACGACGCTCGTGTACGACCCGTACGCGGACGACGGCGAGCTGCGCGCCCTCGGCGCCGCGCCCGCCGGTCTCGACGACCTGTGCGCCGCCGCCGACGTCGTCACCGTGCACGCGCCGGAGCTGCCGAGCACCCGGCACCTGATCAGCCGCGCCCGGCTGGCGTCGATGCGCGACGGGGCGACGCTGGTCAACACCGCGCGCGGCTCGCTGGTGGACCAGGAGGCGCTGACGGAGGAGCTGGTCGCGGGGCGGCTGCACGCCGTCGTGGACGTCACCGAGCCGGAGTTCCCGCCGGCCGGCTCACCGCTGTACGACCTGCCGAACGTGCTGCTGACGCCGCACATCGCCGGGTCGCTGGCGGGCGAGCTGCCGCGGCTGGGCCGGGCGGCGGCGGACGAGGTGGCCCGCTACGCCGCGGGGCGGCCCTTCGCGCACCCGGTGCGGCAGGAGACCCTGGACCGCAGCGCGTAGCCGGCGGTACGGGCCCGGGGGCGCCCCCGGGCCCGTACGCCTCCGTACGGGCTACGGCTGCGGCAGCTTCTCCAGCTGGGCGCCGATACGGACGAGGTCCTCCTCGGCCTTCGCCAGCCGGGTGCGGATCTTCGCCACGACGGGCTCCGGCGCCTTGGCGAGAAAGCCCTCGTTGCCGAGCTTG
Organism: Streptomyces sp. MAR4 CNX-425; assembly: GCF_048656465.1. Classification (NCBI taxonomy): domain Bacteria; kingdom Bacillati; phylum Actinomycetota; class Actinomycetes; order Kitasatosporales; family Streptomycetaceae; genus Streptomyces; species Streptomyces sp. MAR4 CNX-425. The sequence continues at coordinate 1,213,599 of NZ_JBMDLF010000001.1, forward strand.
GCCTCCGCCTGCGCCTTCTCCTTCTCGGCGGCGGCCAGGTCCTTCGCCAGCCGCTTGCGCTCGGCCGCCACGTCGATCGTCCCGGACAGGTCCAGCGCGACGGTGGCCCCGGCCACCGGCAGCGACGCGGTGGCGGCGAACTCCCGACCGCCCGCCCCCTCGGGCTGCAACCGGAGCAGCTGCCGCACGGCGGCCTCGTGCGCCTGAAGGCCGGCGCCGGACAGCTCGACCCGGGCGGGCACCCGCTGGCCCGGCTGGAGGCCCTGGTCGGCGCGGAAGCGGCGGACCTCGGTGACGACGTCCTGGAGCTTGACGATCTCCGCCTCGGCCGCCGCGTCCCGGAAGCCGGAGTCCGCGGGCCAGTCGGCGATCACGAGGGACTCGCGGCCCGTCAGCGCCGTCCACAGCGCCTCGGTGACGAACGGGACCACCGGGTGCAGCAGCCGCAGCGTGACGTCCAGCACCTCGCCCAGGACGCGGCGCGAGGCGTCGGCCGCGGGGCCGCCGGCCGCGAACGTCGTCTTGGACAGCTCCACGTACCAGTCGAAGACCTCGTCCCAGGCGAAGTGGAACAGCACGTCGGAGAGCTTCGCGAACTGGAAGTCCTCGTAGAGCGCGTCGACCTCGGCGACGACCGCGCCGAGCCGGGAGAGGATCCAGCGGTCCGTCGTGGACAGCTCGGCCGCCGCGGGCAGCGGGCCCTCGACCGTGGCGCCGTTCATCAGCGCGAAGCGCGTGGCGTTCCACACCTTGTTCGCGAAGTTGCGCGAGCCCTGGACCCAGTCCTCGCCGATCGGCACGTCGGTGCCGGGGTTGGCGCCGCGGGCGAGGGTGAAGCGGACGGCGTCGGAGCCGTACTTGTCCATCCACTCCAGGGGATCCACCGCGTTCCCGAAGGACTTCGACATCTTCTTGCCGAACTGGTCGCGGACCATCCCGTGCAGCGCGATCGTACGGAACGGGATCTCGCCGTCCATCGCGTACAGCCCGAACATCATCATCCGGGCGACCCAGAAGAAGAGGATGTCGTAGCCGGTGACCATGACGGAGTTCGGATAGAACTTCGCCAGGCTCTCGGTCTCCTCCGGCCAGCCCAGCGTGGAGAACGGCCACAGGCCGGACGAGAACCACGTGTCCAGCACGTCGTTGTCCTGCGTCCAGCCCTCGCCGCTCGGCGGCTCGTCGTCCGGGCCGACGCACACCAGCTCGCCGTCCGGGCCGTGCCAGACGGGGATGCGGTGGCCCCACCACAGCTGGCGGGAGATGCACCAGTCGTTGAGGTTGTCGACCCAGCCGAAGTACCGGGACTCCATCTCCTTGGGGTGGATGGCGACCCGGCCGTCGCGCACCGCGTCGCCCGCGGCCTTCGCCAGCGGGCCGACCTTGACCCACCACTGGAGGGACAGCCGCGGCTCGATCGTGGTCTTGCAGCGGGAGCAGTGGCCCACCGAGTGCACATAGGGGCGCTTCTCGGCCACGATCCGGCCGTCGGCGCGCAGCGCGGCGACGATCGCGGAGCGGGCCTCCAGCCGGTCGAGGCCCTGGAAGGGGCCGTGGGCGGTGATCACCGCGTGCTCGTCCATGACCGTGAGCATCGGCAGGTCGTGGCGGCGGCCGATCTCGAAGTCGTTGGGGTCGTGCGCCGGGGTCACCTTCACGGCGCCGGAGCCGAACTCCGGGTCCACGTGCTCGTCGGCGACGACGGGGATGCGGCGGCCGGTGAGCGGCAGCACGATCTCGGTGCCGACGAGGTGGCGGTAGCGCTCGTCGTCCGGGTGGACCGCGACGGCGGTGTCGCCGAGCATCGTCTCCGCGCGCGTGGTGGCCACGACGATGGTCTCCTCGCCCTCGCCGTAGCGGATGGAGACCAGCTCGCCGTCGTCCTCCTGGTACTCCACCTCGATGTCGGAGATCGCGGTGAGGCAGCGGGGGCACCAGTTGATGATGCGCTCGGCGCGGTAGATCAACCCGTCGTCGTAGAGCCGCTTGAAGATGGTCTGGACGGCGCGCGACAGGCCCTCGTCCATGGTGAAGCGGTCCCGGCTCCAGTCGACACCGTCGCCGAGGCGGCGCATCTGGCCGGCGATCTGCCCGCCGGACTCCGCCTTCCACTTCCACACCCGCTCGACGAACGCCTCGCGGCCCAGGTCGTGCCGCGAGAGGCCCTCCTTGGCCAGCTCGCGCTCCACGACGTTCTGCGTGGCGATGCCGGCGTGGTCCATGCCGGGCTGCCACAGCGTCTCGTACCCCTGCATGCGCTTGCGGCGGGTGAGGGCGTCGATCAGCGTGTGCTCGAAGGCGTGGCCGAGGTGGAGGCTGCCGGTGACGTTGGGCGGCGGGATGACGACCGCGTACGGCGGCTTGTCGCTCTTGGCGTCCGCCGCGAAGTAACCGCGCTCTACCCAGCCCTCGTACAGCGAGGTCTCCACCTCGCCGGGCGTGTACTGCGTGGGGAGTTCTGCTGCGCTGCTCTGCGGGTTCTTTGCGTCGGTCACGACGGTAAGTCTAGAGCCGCGCCGCACCCGGCCGCGAACCACTTGTGGACGACGTGCGTCCTTGTGGACAACCGCATGCACCACCGCGCAGCGTGCCGATCACGACCCGAGGAAGCGCGACGCGGCGCGATCCGACAGTATGTGCGGAGCAGTCTTAACTCACGGAGGGGACCGTAATGAGTCACAACCAGCCGCCGCCACCCGGACCCTACGGGGGTGGGGGGCAGCAGCCAGGCCCGTACGGGCAGCCCGGTCCCTACGGCCAGCCGCAGCAGCCCCCACAGCAGCCTGCACAGTCGCCCTACGCCCAGCCCGCGCAGCCCGGCCAGCCCGGTCAGCCCGGCTACGGCTACCCGCAGCAGGGCGGCGGCCAGGGCTACGGCCAGCAGCAGCCCGGTCCGTACGGGCAGCCCGGGGGTTACGGCCAGCAGCAGTCCGGCGGGTACGGCCAGCAGCAGGCGGGGCCGTACGGGCAGCAGCCCGGATACAACCAGGCACCGCCTCCGCAGGGCGGCAACAGCAACAAGACCCTGTACATCGTCATCGCCGCCGTGGTCGCGGTCGCGCTGATCGCCGTCGGCGGGTTCTTCCTGCTCGGCGGCGACGACGAGGACGACGGCAAGAAGGACGAGTCGAAGAACTCGCTGACCGAGGGCAGCAAGGGCGACGACGGCGACAGCGGCGACGGCAGCGGCGACGACGGCGACGACCCGCCCGTCGACAGCGGCGAGAAGTACAAGCTGACCACCCCGCAGACGGTCGCCGGCGAGTACGAGAAGGCCGACGACCTCAGCACCGGCGGACTGTCGTCGAGCGACCTCGACGAGATGGAGTCGATCGGGGTCAGCAACGCGGAGGACGCCGGCGCCGGTTACCGGGTGGGCACCAGCCAGACGGGCAAGATCCTGCAGTTCCAGGGCGTCTACGGCGACATCGAGGACCCGGAGGCGGTCCTGGACGCGTTCTTCGCGTACATGGCCACCGAGGCGGCGGCCGACCCGTCCATGGGCGGCGACAGCGCCGAGCTGGTCGGCAGCCCGGAGGACGTCCAGCCCGAGGGGCTGGAGGAAGGCGCTTCGATGAAGTGCCAGTACGTGAAGTTCTCCACCGACGACGCCAGCGCCCCGGTCGACAGCTTCAACTTCCCGACCTGCGCCTGGGCCGACAGCAGCACCATCGGCTACGTCGCGCTGTCCGACCCGATGCAGATCATCGCCGGCACCGAGACCAGCATCGACGAGGCCGCGACCACCACCGCGGAGGTCCGCGGCGACGTCCGGGTGCCGATCGGCTGAGCCGTACGCCGTACCGCACGACGCGAAGGGGCCGCCCCGGTGGGGCGGCCCCTGTTCGTGCGGTGGGTGTCGTGCGCGCGGCTCAGGCGCTCTCCTGGTGCCGCTGCTCCGGCTCGGCGGTGCGGGAGCGGGGCACCAGCGTCGGGTTGACGTTGGAGTGCACCGCCTCCTCCGTGATGACCACGCGGGCGACGTCCTTGCGGGACGGCACCTCGTACATCACCGACTGCAGCACCTCCTCCATGATGGCGCGCAGCCCGCGGGCGCCGGTGCCGCGGAGGATGGCCTGGTCGGCGATGGCCTCCAGCGCCGGGCGGTCGAAGTCCAGCTCGACGCCGTCGAGTTCGAAGAGGCGCTGGTACTGCTTGACGAGCGCGTTCCGCGGCTCGACGAGGATCTTCAGCAGGGCGGCGCGGTCCAGGTTGTGCACGCTGGTGATGACCGGCAGCCGCCCGATGAACTCGGGGATCATGCCGTACTTCACCAGGTCCTCGGGCATGACCTCCTGGAACGGGTCCTCGTTCTCCAGCTCGCGCTTGGAGCGGATGGTGGCGCCGAAGCCGATGCCCTTGGCGCCCGCCCGGGACTCGATGAGCTTCTCCAGACCGGCGAAGGCGCCGCCGACGATGAACAGCACGTTCGTCGTGTCGATCTGGATGAACTCCTGGTGCGGGTGCTTCCGGCCGCCCTGCGGCGGCACGGAGGCCGTGGTGCCCTCCAGGATCTTCAGCAGCGCCTGCTGCACGCCCTCGCCGGAGACGTCCCGGGTGATCGACGGGTTCTCACTCTTCCGGGCGACCTTGTCGATCTCGTCGATGTAGATGATGCCGGTCTCGGCCTTCTTGACGTCGTAGTCGGCGGCCTGGATCAGCTTCAGCAGGATGTTCTCGACGTCCTCGCCCACGTACCCCGCCTCGGTGAGGGCGGTGGCGTCGGCGATGGCGAAGGGGACGTTGAGCATCCGGGCCAGGGTCTGCGCCAGCAGCGTCTTGCCGGAACCGGTGGGGCCGAGCAGCAGGATGTTGGACTTGGACAGCTCGATGCCGTCCTCGCGGTTCTGCGCCGCGACGCCGTTCTCGCCGGCCTGCACCCGCTTGTAGTGGTTGTAGACCGCGACGGACAGCGCCTTCTTGGCGGCCTCCTGCCCGACGACGTAGCCCTCCAGGAACTCGTAGATCTCGCGGGGCTTGGGCAGTTCCTCCCAGCGCACCTCGGAGCTTTCTGCCAGCTCCTCTTCGATGATCTCGTTACAGAGGTCGATGCACTCGTCGCAGATGTAGACGCCGGGTCCTGCGATGAGCTTCTTGACCTGCTTCTGGCTCTTGCCGCAGAACGAGCATTTCAGCAGATCGCCGCCGTCACCGATGCGTGCCACGAGGTGCTTCCCCTTCGCCTGGGATCCGCTCTTGGGGGGCGGAACCTGGTTGCGTATCGACGGTACCTTGCCCGGAGCCCCGAGCGGTCCCCTTGAGCCCAACTCACTGGTTCGCTTCCAGGGGACCGCTCCGCGGGCGGCCCTGTCCAGAGGACAAGGGCCCGGACGATGGGTCCGGCGCCGCGGACACGGCCGCCCCGGACGGAGCCGGGACCGGCCGCGCGCCGTCAGCCGCCGATGCCGGCGGACATCTTGCGGGTGGAGACGATCTGGTCGATCAGCCCGTACTCCAGCGACTCCTCGGCGGTGAGGATCTTGTCCCGCTCGATGTCGTCCTTGATCTTCTCGATCGGCGTGGTCGAGTGCTTGGCCAGCATCTCCTCCAGCTGGTTACGCATCCGGAAGATCTCCTTCGCGGCGATCTCCAGGTCGGAGACCTGGCCGCGGCCGGTCTCGGTGTACGGCTGGTGGATCAGGATGCGGGCGTTCGGCAGGGCCATGCGCTTGCCCTCGGTGCCGGCGGCCAGCAGCACGGCGGCGGCCGAGGCGGCCTGGCCCATGCAGACGGTCTGGATGTCCGGCTTGACGAACTGCATCGTGTCGTAAATGGCGGTGAGCGCCGTGAAGGAGCCGCCGGGGCTGTTGATGTAGACCGAGATGTCCCGGTCGGGGTCCATCGACTCCAGGCACAGGAGTTGGGCCATCACGTCGTTGGCCGAGGCGTCGTCGATCTGCACGCCGAGGAAGATGACGCGCTCCTCGAAGAGCTTCGCGTACGGGTCGTACTCGCGGATGCCCTGCGAGGTGCGCTCGACGAAGCGCGGGATGACGTAGCGGGACTCGGCGCCCAGCGCACGACTGGCGTCGGCGGCGTCGGCGGCCTCGTCGGCCAGGCGGTCGTAGAGGCCGCGTCCGGGGAAGTTCTGCATCGTGGTGTTCCGTCCTGGTGGCAGTGCGGCTGCGGTGAGAAGGGCTGCGGGGCTGCGGCGTGCCGGGCCGGGGGCCGGGGTCGGGGCGCCGGGGGCCGGGGGCCGGGACCGGTTCCGGGGCTCAGGTGGTCCGGGGCTCAGGCGCCGGTGCCGCCGCCGCCGGGGATGCCCGTGGCCGACGGCATGACCTCGTCGATCAGGCCGTACTCCTTGGCCTCCTCGGCGGAGAACCAGCGGTCGCGGTCGGAGTCGTGGGTGACCTGCTCGACGCTCTGGCCGGTGTGCAGCGCGGTCAGCTCGGCCATCTTCTTCTTCGTACGGATCAGCTGCTCGGCGTGGATCTTGATGTCCGTCGCCGAGCCGGCCAGGCCGGCGGAGGGCTGGTGGATCAGGATCTCGGCGTTCGGCAGCGCGAAGCGCTTGCCGGGGGTGCCGGCGCTGAGCAGGAACTGACCCATCGAAGCCGCGAGACCCAGGGCGATGGTGACGATGTCGTTCTTGATGAACTGCATCGTGTCGTAGATCGCCATGCCGGCGGTCACGGAGCCGCCCGGGCTGTTGACGTAGAGGTTGATGTCCTTGTCCGGGTCGGCGGCGAGGAGAAGCAGCTGCGCCGTGATCTTGTTGGCGATGTCGTCGTCGACCGGCTGGCCCAGGAAGATGATGCGCTCGTTGAGCAGCCGGTTGTAGACCTGGTCGCCAAGGCCGCCGAAGGACGGCTCGCCCGGCCCGGAAAGCATCGGGTTCGTCACGTGTCCACCTGCTCACTCTGCGACGGCCGCCAGTGGCCGTCTGACTGTACGTTCCTGACTTGCCTGACTTGCTAATGGACCCTAACGCGCAGGTAGGCGGGCGCCATCCCGGTTCCGGAACTGTTCGCTGTGAGCGCAGGCCCTCCGGGCGGGGCGGCGGGGCGCGGGTGCCCTGCGCGGGCGGCGGATGCCGGAGGACGAGGAGACACGAAGCCGCGCAGGCGACGTGGGCTGCCACAACGCGGCGCGGCCACCAACGAGCCCTCCGGGCGGGGCGCCCGCCGCCGCACACGGCCACCAAGCGTCACCACGTGGGCCTGCACGGGCAGCCGGTAGCCCGGCGGAGCCGCCACCGGGCCGCCGGAGACGGCGAAAGCCGGGCGCGTGCGGTCGTCGGGCGCGCCTGGGGCGCGCGTCGGGGGCGTGGGCGGGGCCCACCGCGCCGGTCCGGCCGCCCGCCAGGGCGCCCCGCACGCCTCCCGCGAACGCCGCCGGGCCCCGCCGCACGTGCGGCGGGGCCCGGCGGGGTGGTCACCCGGCCTCAGGCGCCGGCCTTCTCGGACGGCTCCGCCTCGTCGCCGTCCGCCCCGGCCGCCTCGTCCGCCGTCTCCTCGGCGGCAGGCGTCACCGTCTCGGCCGTCTCGTCCTCGTCCGACAGGTCCACGGCCTCGCCGTTCGTGTCGGTGACCGTCGCGGCCTCGACCACGACCGCCAGCGCCTTGCCGCGGGCGACCTCGCCCACCAGCACCGGCACCTGGCCGCCCTCGACGACCGCCTGCGCGAACTGGTCCGGGCTCATGCCCGACGACTGCGCCCGGCGCATCAGGTGCTCGGTCAGCTCCTCCTGGCCGACGTTCACCTGCTCCTTGCCCACCAGCTCGTCCAGGACGAACTGCGTGCGGATGCCGCGCTCCGCCTGCTCCTTCAGCTCCGCGTCGTGCTCCTCGGCGGTCTTCTCCTGGAGCTTCAGGTAGCCCTCCAGGTTCATCCCCATCTGGGCCAGCTGGTGGTTCTCCAGGTTGTGCTTGCGGGTGGAGATCTCCTCCTCCAGCAGCTTCTCCGGCACCGGGATCTCGACCATGCCCAGCAGCTCGTCCAGCACCTTCTCCTGGGCCTGCTGCGCCTGGTCGTACTTCTTCATCTGCTCCAGCCGCTTGCGGCTGTCCGCCCGCATCTCCTCCAGCGTGTCGAACTCGCTGGCCATCTGGGCGAACTCGTCGTCCAGCTCCGGCAGCTCGCGCTCGGCGACCTGCGTGACCTCGACCTTGACCTGCGCCTCGCGGCCGGCCGCCGAGCCGCCCTTCAGCTCGGACGCGAACGTCGCCGAGCCGCCGGCCTCCAGGCCGGTCACGGCCTCGTCGATGCCGTCCAGCAGCTCGCCGGAGCCGATGGTGTACGACACGCCGCTGGCGACACCGTCCTCCAGGACCTCGCCGTCGACGCTCGCCTCCAGGTCGAGGGTGACGACGTCGCCCTCCGCCGCGGCCCGCTCCACCGGCGTGCTGGAGGCGAAGCGCTCGCGCAGCTGCTCGACCGACTTGTCGACGTCCTCCTCCGGCACCTCGATGGCGTCGACCTCGACGCTGATGCCCGAGTAGTCCGGGATCTCGAACTCGGGACGGATGTCCACCTCGGCGGTGAAGGTGAGCGTCTCGTTGTCCTTCAGCTCGGTGATGTCGACCTCGGGCCGGCCCAGCGGCTTGAGGTCGCCCTCGTTGACGGCGTCCTCGTAGAGCTTCGGCAGCGCGTCGTTGACGGCCTCCTCCAGGACGGCGCCGCGACCGAACCGCTGGTCGATGATGCGGGCCGGGATCTTGCCCTTGCGGAAGCCCGGCACGGTGACCTGCTGGTTGATCTTCTTGTACGCCGCGTCGAGGCTGGGCTTGAGCTCCTCGAAGGGCACCTCGACAGTGAGCCGAACCCGGGTCGGGTTCAGGGTCTCCACGGCGCTCTTCACGGTCGGTCTCCTTGGGATGGCGTCTGGGAAGTGCTGTACTTCTTCTGGACTTCTTGGTGGCTGCGTCCGGGCTTCGGCCGAAGCTTGGAGCGGCCCGGTCCAGGCACGCAGGAACGCAGCTTGCATAGTACCGGTGCCGGGTCCACTCCCCATAAAGGGACCTTCGCGCCGAAGGTCCCCGCCGCGGTCGGGGTGGCCGGATTCGAACCGACGACCTTCCGCTCCCAAAGCGGACGCGCTACCAAGCTGCGCCACACCCCGCTGGTGCGAGCAGTAGGGTACATGCCCGCGCTGTCGCGCCGCCGCCGATTACGTCCCTGGTGACACCGTACGCGGCCCGTACGCGGGCCCGTCCGCGGCCCCGTGCGCCACGCGGTACACCACGCGCGCGTGCACGTGCGCCCCCGCGCCTGCCGGAAGCGGCGTGCGGGACAGGGGGCGCAGCGGCTACCATGCGGGGCGTGCCGCCCGTGCGGGGCGGCGCCTGCGGGTGTAGCTCAATGGTAGAGCTCCAGCCTTCCAAGCTGGCTACGCGGGTTCGATTCCCGTCACCCGCTCGGTGAGAGGACGGCCGGGATCGCGGCCGCGCCGCGTCGCTCGCGACGGGCGCGTGCCGGGGTCCCGGCCGTTGTCGTGCGCACGGCGGCCGGGCCGCCCCCGAGGGGGCGGTCAGGTGCCGATGTCGCTGATGCTCCGGGTTATCTCGTCGAGTGCGTCGTTGATGTCCGGAGCCGCGCTGCTGGACGCCAGGAAGAAGCCGAAGAGCACGGCAACGATCGCCGGACCTATCTTGACCGAGCCGCCACGAATCAGCACGACCAGGATGATCCCCATCAGCAGCACCATGGACAGTGAGATAGCCACGCCCTGATCACCCCTAGGTTCTCGTTCACCCGCCCAGGGCACCCGCCGCCCGCACACCCCGGTGGATCCATCGTGCCACCATCGGGTGCGCGAGGGTGCGTGGGATGCCCAACTGGCTGATATCTCGCGCCCCTTACACCGATGTGCGCTCCGGGCGCACGCGGGCGTGCCGCAGGCGGGCCGCCCACGGCCGCCGCGCCGGTGACGCGCCCACGCGGTCCATCCCCGGCGGCGGGCGGCGGGAAACCGCCGGGGAATCCGAATTCCACGATCGAGCGCCCCGATATACGCAATGAGCGGTGCGCCCAGCGGCGTTCCGGCCGTCGCAATTCCCCTTTCACACCCCGTGTGAACGAATCGAAACTGGCCAAAAGAAGACCGGCGAGCACTCGGGCGTTCCGTCCAATTATGTCCGGTTCATTCAGGACAAAACTGGCATACCGTGATGACCGCTGACCGCTCCACCCGCGGCCGATGATCAGGAAATCGCCGATGCCGACGACAAATTTACGGGCCGGACACCCGGACGCTATCGTGCCGACGATGTTCCGATCCCCCCACGACTCACACCCGCCGATGCACTTCCGGGTTCCGCCGCCTGACTCGCACCAGGAGGCCCCGTGACCCGCCCGACGCAGACCGGGGCCGGTCCGGCCGGCGACTCCGGCAAGCCGCAGACCCGCGACCCCTTCTTCGACAACGCGAAGTATCTGGCCATCGTGCTGGTCGGACTCGGCCACGCCTGGGAGCCGTTGCGCGACGACAGCCGCGCCGCGTCCGCGCTCTACATGCTCGTCTACTCCTTCCACATGCCGGCGTTCATCCTCATCTCCGGCTACATGTCACGGTCGTTCGACCTCGGCCGCCCCGGGCGCGTACAGCGGCTGGTCACCGGGGTGCTCGTGCCGTACGTGATCTTCGAGACCGCCTACACGTTCTTCTACCGCTGGGCGGGCGACGTCCCCGACTACCGCATCAGCATCCTCGACCCGTGGTACCTGACGTGGTTCCTCATCGCGCTGTTCGTCTGGCGGATGACGACACCGCTGTGGCGGGCGGTGCGCTGGCCCGTACCGCTGGCGCTGGTCATCGCCACCGCCGCGTCCATGAGCGACACCGTCGGCAACGACCTCGACCTCCAGCGGGTGCTGCAGTTCATGCCCTTCTTCGTGCTGGGGCTGATGCTCCGGCCCGAGCACTTCCAGCTGGTACGGCGGCGCGAGGTGCGGCTGCTGTCCCTGCCCGTGGGCCTGGCGGCGGCCGCGGTCGCCTACTGGGCGGTGCCGCGGATGAACGCCGGCTGGTTCTACCACCGCGACTCCGCGCAGGAGTTGCAGGCGCCGCTGTGGTCCGGGCCGGCGATGACGTTCGCGATGTTCGGCTGCGCGCTGGTGCTCACGGCGTGCTTCCTGGCCTGGGTGCCGCGGCGCACGATGTGGTTCACGGTGCTCGGCGCCGGGACCCTCTACGGCTACCTGCTGCACGGGTTCCTCGCCAAGGGCGCCCGCTTCTGGGGCTGGTACGACAACGACTTCGCGCACACACCCCTCGGCGCCCTCGCGGTGACGGCGATCGCCGGCGTGGTGATCACCGTGCTCTGCACCCCGCCGGTACGGCGGATGTTCCGGTGGGCGATGGAGCCGAAGATGGACTGGCTGTTCACGTCGGACGCGGAGGCCCGTCGCGGCCGCTCGGCCCGGACGCGGCCGGCGGCGGAGCAGGGGTACGCCCCGGAGCGGGAGCGGGCGACCGCCGACCGCTGAACCCCGGCCCGGGCCGCCGCCTCCCCCGCGGAGAGCGGCGGCCCGGGCCGTACGGCGTCCGGCGGGGAGGCGCGTACGGGATCCGCCGCGAGGTCCGGTACGAGGTCCGTACGACCGGCGCCCCCCGCGGGTTCCGCGGACGACCCGCGCCCCCGTCCCCGAGGCCCCCGCGGCGCCCGCGCCACCCCGCTCACGCCGCCGTGCCGGCCTCCCGCCGCGCGTCCCGCGGGTCCAGCGCCGCCATCCGCGCCGCCACCTCCGCCGCCGACGGCCGCGACAGGCTGCCCGCCAGCGCGCCGTCCGCCAGGAACAGCGCCACGTCGGCGTACGACGCCGCGACCGGATCGTGCGTGACCATCACCACCGTCGCGCCCAGCTCATCCACCGCCCGCCGCAGCAGCGCCAGGATCTCCGCCGCCGTGCGCGTGTCCAGCGCCCCCGTCGGCTCGTCCGCGAAGATCACGTCCGGCCGGGTGACCAGCGCCCGGGCGATCGCCACCCGCTGCTGCTGGCCGCCGGACAGCTCCGCCGGCCGCCGCCGGCCGTGCTCCGTCAGCCCGACCGCCGCCAGCACCCCGCCCGCCCGGCGGCGGTCGGCGCGCAGGCCGGCGAGCCGCATCGGCAGCAGGACGTTCTGCTCGACCGTCAGCGACGGCAGCAGGTTGAACGCCTGGAAGACGAACCCGAGGCGGCTGCGGCGCAGCTCGGTGAGCTTGTTCTCGCCGAGCCCGGTCAGCTCCGTACCGCCGAGGACCACCGAGCCCGCCGTGGGCCGGTCGAGGCCCGCGGCGCACTGGAGCAGCGTCGACTTGCCGGAGCCGGAGGGGCCCATGACGGCGGTGTACGTGCCCCGCGGGAGGGTGAGGTCGACGCCGCGCAGGGCGTGGACGGCGCCCGTGCCGCGGCCGTAGCGCCGCTCGACGCCGCGTAGTTCGACGGCGTGGCCGGGGGCGGCGGGCGCCCCGCCGTCCTGCCGCTGTCCGCTGCTCCGACGCCGCATGCCGTCCGCCCTTCGCCCGTGTTCGCGCGGTGATCGCGCCGTGGTCGTGCCGTGGCCGTGCCGTGTTCGTCGTCTTTCGACGCTACGGAGCGGCCCGGCCCGCGGCCATGGCGGCCGCTGGCGGACGGAGGGTGGGGATAACCCGATGGCTGGACCGCCTAATAATTGCCCTAACAACTATAAGGTAAAGTAAGTAAAGGGCTCAGGTCCCGGAACGGCCGTCCCCACGACCCCGGGAGGAACCCATCGGACACGAAGAAACCCTGATCGCCATGGGCGGCGCCTTCATGGCGGCCGCCATCCTCGCCCGCATCGGCAGCCGCATCGGGCTGCCCACCATCCCGCTCTTCATCCTCGCCGGCATCCTGCTCGGCCCGAACACCCCCGGCCTCGTCCTGGTCGAAGACCCGCACGACCTGGAGATGCTCACCGCCCTCGGCCTCGTCCTGCTGCTGTTCTACCTCGGCCTCGAATTCCACCTGGACGACCTGAAGTCGGGCGGCCGCCGCATGGCCCTGGCCGGCGGCAGCTACCTCCTGCTCAACGTCGGGGCCGGACTCGGCTTCGGGTTCGCGCTCGGCTGGGGCACCTCCGAGGCGCTGGTGCTCGCCGGCGTGCTGGGCATCTCGTCCTCCGCGATCGTCACCAAGATCCTCGTCGACCTGGGCCGGATCGGAAACGGCGAGACGAAACCCATCCTCGGCATCATCGTGGTCGAGGACATCTTCCTCGCCCTCTACCTGGCCGTTCTCCAGCCCGTGCTCTCCGGCGCGGAAGGCCCCGGCGAAGCCGCCCTCCAGGCCGGCAAAGCGCTGGCGTTCCTGCTGGTCCTGGCCACTCTCGCGCGCTACGGCACCAGGGTCGTCGGCCGGCTCTTCGACACCCGCGACAACGAGCTGCTGGTCATCTCCTTCCTCGGCGCCGCGGTGCTGGTCGCCGGGATCTCCGAGTGGTTCGGGGTGGCGGACGCCATCGGCGCGTTCATGGTCGGCCTGATGCTCGGCAGCACGACGTCCGCGGAGCGGATCCGTACGCTCGTACACCCGCTGCGGGACGCCTTCGGCGCCCTCTTCTTCTTCGGCTTCGGGCTCTCCATCGACCCGGGCGACCTGCCCTCGGTCGCGGCCCCCGTGGCCCTCGCGGTGGTCCTGACGATCGTGATGAACGTGACCGCCGGCCTCGCCGCCGCGAAGCTGTACGGGTTCGGGGCGCTGCCCGCGTCGAACATCGCGCTGACGCTGCTCGCCCGCGGCGAGTTCGCGCTGATCCTGGCCACCATGGCGGCCACCGCCGGGCTCGACCGGCGGCTGTCGCCGTTCATCGCCGGATACGTGCTGGTCCTCGCCGTGCTCGGGCCGCTGGCCGCCGGCCGGTCGCACTGGCTGGCCCGCGTCCTCCCCGGACGCAAACCGCCCCGGGGCGGCACCCCGCTGGAGCCCGCGCCGGAGCCGGCCGCGGCCGGCTGACCCGCGGGGGCCGGGGCGTACGCGCACGACGGCGACGCGCGAGCGCCCCGGCCCCGCCGTGCCGCCGACGGGTCACTCCCGGCAGATCAGCAGCAGCGCCCGGTCGTCCTTGACGTCCTTCGCGACCTTCTCGATGAGATGCCACGCCGCGCCGCGGAACGTGCTCGACGCGTACTGGTCCGCCTCGCCTATCAGCCGGTCCATGCCCTCCGTCAGATCCCGGTCCGGCGCCTCGACCAGGCCGTCCGAGAACAGCATCAGCACGTCCCCGCGGCGCAGCGTCCCCTTCAGCGGATCGAACTGCGCGCCCTCCACCACGCCGAGCAGCGGGCCCTCCGCGCCCTTCTCCTCCCAGCGCCCGGTGCCCGCGCTGAGCTGCACGCCCGGCACGTGCCCCGCCGAGAACAGCTCGTAGTCCCCGGACTCCAGGTCCAGCACCAGGTGCACGGAGGTGGCGAAGCCCTCCTCCCACTCCTGGCGCAGCAGGTAGCCGTTGGCGGCGGGCAGGAAGTCGTGCGGCGGCAGCGAGCCGAGCAGCCCGCCGAAGGCGCCGGACAGCAGCAGCGCCCGCGACCCCGCCGACATCCCCTTGCCGGACACGTCGGTGAGCACGGCCTCCAGGATGTGCCCGTCGTGGGTGCGGGTGGCGACGACGAAGTCGCCGGAGAACGACTGGCCGCCGGCCGGGCGCAGCGACATCTCCGCGTGCCAGCCGCGCGGCAGCCGCGGCAGCTTGCTCTGCACCCGGATCCGCTCACGCAGGTCGAAGAGCATCGTGCCGCCGCGCCGCCACGGCACGCCCACGCGGCTGCGGAACTGCGCGACGGTCAGGCCCGTCAGGCCCACCGAGGCGATCACCAGCACGTCGCCCGGCGTCACCCGGGCCGCCCCTTCCGCGTACGGGCCGAGGACCACCGCCTCCACGATGAGCGCGGTGGCGGAGGCGGCGTACAGCGCGAGGAGGCTGGCCGGCCGCAGCACCAGGCCGCCGACGAAGATCGGCAGCACCAGCGCGGCCGGCGAGATCCAGGCGGGCGAGAGGACGGTGCCCGCCGCGAGCGCGGGGATCGTCAGCAGCAGGACACCCAGGGCGATCCAGTCGGAGCCCTCACCGCGGAAGTAGTCGACACCGGCCCTGCGCACACCGACCCGGGCCCGGTGCAGCGCCTTGTGCCACCGGGCCGCTTGCGAGGCGGAACCCGCACCTCCGGCCATGCCCCGGGACCCTATCCACCCGCCGCGCCGGGCGTCGATTCACGGCGTGCCGACCGCACCCTTCGGGCGGCACTGCCGGAATCGTATGCGAATTTCCCGCGATTGGAACGAAGGTGTGCCTGCGCAGACGCAGTTGGGACGAGGGTCACGTGGGCTGGCACGTGGGGCACCAGAAGAGGTTGCGGGCGGCGAGGACAGCGGTGCGCACCTCGGTGCCGCAGAGGTGGCAGAGCTGCCCGGCCCGGCGGTATACGTACACCTCGCTGCCGTGCCGGTCGACGCGCGGCGGGCGGCCCATCGCCTCGGGGAGATGCTCGGGCCGTACGGTGTCGATGCGCCCGGTGCGTACGCCCTCGCGCATCAGCGCCGCAAGGTCCGCCCAGACCGCGTCCCAGGCGGCACGGCCGAGATCACGGCCCGCGCGATACGGGTCGATGCCGTGCCGGAAGAGGACCTCGGTGCGGTAGATGTTGCCGACGCCGGAGATCACCCGCTGGTCCATGAGCAGCGTGGCGACGGGCGCCCGGCTGCGCGATATCCGCGCCCAGCACCCCTCGCCGTCGTCGCCGGCGCGCAGCGGATCGTCACCCAGCCGCGCGTGCACGGCGTCCTTCTCCTCCTCGGTGACCAGCTCGCACGCCGACGGGCCCCGCAGGTCGGCGTAGCCGGCGCCGGTCGCCAGCCGCAGCCGCACGGCGCCGACGGGCGCGGGCGCGGGGCCGTCGCCGAAGCCGACCTTGCCGTAGATCCCGAGGTGGACGTGGAGGTGGCCGACCGGCCCGAAGCCGAGGAACAGGTGCTTGCCGTGCGCGTCGGTGCCGGTCATCCGGCAGCCGTCGATCAGCGCGGCCCCGTCGGCGAACTTGCCCTGCGGACTGTCCGCCCGCACCGCCCGCCCGCCGAAACGGACGCCGTACTCGACGGCCAGCCGGTGGATCGTGTGCCCCTCAGGCATACGCCCTCGCTTCCGGAGTCGCTACGGCTTTCGGGTCGCTACGGCTGCGGGTGGTGCGCCGGCACGTCGGGGAGCCTGCCGCTCCGCTCGTACGCGCTGAGCATGTCGACGCGCCGCTGGTGGCGCTCCTCCCCGGCGTACGGGGTGGCGAGGAACACCTCGACGAAGCTCGTCGCCTCGTCGCGCGTGTGCATGCGCGCGCCGACGCCGACGACGTTGGCGTCGTTGTGCTCACGCGCCAGCCGCGCCGTCTCCTCGCTCCACGCCAGCGCGGCCCGCACACCCGCCACCTTGTTGGCGGCGATCTGCTCGCCGTTACCGGACCCGCCGATGACGACGGCGACACTGCCGGGGTCGGCGGCGGCGCGTTCGGCGGCGCGGAGGCAGAACGGCGGGTAGTCGTCGTCGGCGTCGTAGATCAGCGGCCCGCAGTCGACGGGCTCGTGCCCGTGCTCGCGGAGCCAGTCGAGAAGGTGGTTCTTGAGTTCGTATCCGGCATGGTCACTGCCGAGGTACACGCGCATGCCCGGATTCTACGGTCCCCCCGGCCCCCGGGGACTCGCGGCCCGGGGAGTGAGTAGGCGTACTCACGACAGCCGGCACCGCGGTGCGGAGACTGGTGCTCATGATGGCCCACTTCGGAGTGTGGCGTGCCGCCAAAGGCGCCGTGGTCACCGTGCTCACGGTATGGGTGTGCGCACGCATCCTGGTCAGAGGCTTCGACATCGTCAGGGAGCGCGGCACGGGGGGTCTCGACTTCACCCCGTGGGTCGCTATGGCCATCAGCCTCGTGGTCATGCCGATCATGCTGTGGGCCGGGATGCGGCTGCTCGGAGAGCGGCGGAACGGTTCGCTGGCCTGGTTGACGACGTGCACCTGGCTGTTCGTGGGCGGGTACCTCTTCGACACCCTGGACCGCGTGGATGCGCACGTCCCGGTGCTCGTACTGATCGGTTACGCGGCCTGGGGAGCCTGTGTCGCATGGTGCACCACGCTGGTCCCCGGCAACCCGGCCCAGGCGACGCCGGCCCGTGGCTGAAAGCCGCCCGCAGCCGGCGGCGGGCTGTGTTCGGTGTGGGGCGTGGGGCTTCGGTGAAGCGGCGACAACGAGCCAACGAAGGCGCTGGCGAAACCGCGCGTCCCACGGATAGCGTCTTCTACCGGTAGTGATCTGTCTCCTACAGGGAGTTGACGTGAGACGCCGACGCACCCTCCCCGCCGCCCTGGCGGCCTTAGCCGCCACGAGCCTGCTGCTGACAGCCTGCGGCTCGGACGACGAGGGCGGGGGTGACGACGAGAAGATCAAGGGCGCGGACGACGCCTCGTCGGCACCGCCGTCACCGTCGCCCGAGGAGAGCGAACCGGCGGCGGACCGCCCGGAGATCCAGCTCCCCTCGTACGCGAAGGTCACGTTCGAGGAATCGGAAACGGGCGATCCGGTCAAGGACGCCGTACTTCATGACAACGCGCAGCTGGTCTACGCCGTGGAAGACGCCATCCTGAAGGGCGAACTGACCACGCCCGCCCTCACGTTCTACAACGCCGGGCCGTCGCTGGCCGGCTCGAAGAAGTTCATCAAAGAATGGGTCGATGCCGGCGACAAGTGGGCGGGCACGATCCGGTACTACGACAGAGAAGTCACCGTGAAGGACGACCGCACCGCGTCGGTCGTCTCCTGCGCCGACGAGAACGAGTCGTGGATCACCAAGAACCCCGAGTCGGGGAAGAAGCCGGACGACCACGCTCCCAGCGCGGACAACTACGTGATGTACAACACCCTGCTGGAGAAGAACGACGCGGGAGTGTGGGTCACGACCCGCATGGTCTCCGAGAGGGGAGCGGATCGGTGCCAGCCCTGACGAACTTACCCCGGGCCGCCGTCGTCGTGACCGTGGCAAGCAGCCTCTTATGGGCCACGGGGAGCGCGTACGCGAACCCCGACGAAGGCGGCCGAGGTGACCACGGCTCCAACGAAGAGGCGCCCGCACCTTCCGACGATGTCGGAGGCGGCTCCGACAGCAACGGAAACCTGCACGCCCAGGTCGAGATCGTGTGGGACGAGACCCGCAACGGCCCCGGCGGCGACGGCGGCGGAGCCGTCACCCCGGTGAGCGACTGGGAACCACCCCCCTGCTGGTACGCCCCCGCCTACCACCCCGCCAAGTTCGAGGAACTGGCCCGGCGTGTGTGGTTCGCAATGGTCCACGACCCCGACGGACAGGAACTCGCCTCCGAGTTCATGGACAAATACGCGGACGGCAACCCGTACCACGACTTCAACAATGCCAAAGCCGGCGAAGGCTACTGGTGGGACGACTTCTACGACGACAGCCGCAAAGACGATCCGGCGATCTTCAACTGCACCGACCCCTGGTTCTGGGTCGACACCGGTGAACCACCCCCCGTCGAGAACGACAACGCCATCACCTCCGAGATCCTGGCCGAACTCGCCTACGACCGGATCCGCATCCCCCGCGACGAAGCCACCCTCCGCCCCGAAGCGGCCGACCAGAAGGTCAACCTCCCCACCTGGGTCTGGCTCGACGAAGGCACCTTCCACCCCGTGTCGGTCAGCGCCTCCATCCCCGAGATCGGCCTGGAGGCCACCACCACCGCCCGCCCCGTGGGCCTGCGCATCGACCCCGGCACAGAAGACGCCGAGTTACACCCGGAAAGCGGCGTCTGCCGCATCAACGACGACGGCTCCATCGGCACCCCGTACACCGCCGCCCGCTCCGAGGAGACACCCCCCTGCGGCCTGACGTACCTCCGCTCCACCGAAAGCACCGGCCCCTACGAACTCACGGCCACCGTCACCTGGGAAATCAGCTGGACCGGCACCGGCCAGACCGAACCCGTCCGCCTGCCCGACGGAGTCTTCAACACCACCACCGAAGTCGACGTCGCCGAGATCCAGACCGTCGTCCGCTGACGACCCGCAAACGGGAGAGCCCATGGGCAACCGGCCGACGGACTGGCACGTGCTCGACCTCGACGAGGACCCCACCCCCGGCGACCCGGACCGGGTGAAGCAGCTCGCCCGCGAGTTACACGACTTCGCCGACGACGTGGCCGAAGCCTTACGTCAGATCAAGGGCATGGCCGGCGAGGACGCGATCCTGCGCTGGGCGGGGAAGACGGCGAAGGCGTTCCAGGACGAGTTCGACGAGGTCCCCAAGAACTTAAAGAAGCTCCAGCGTTCGTACGACCTGGCGGGCGACGCGCTCGCCGCCTACTGGCCGAAGCTGGAACGCGCCCAGTCCTTGGCCGACAAGGCGTTAGCCAGGGGCCGCGAGGCCCGCAACGAGTTGTCGTCCGCGACCGGCCGGCTGGACTCGGCCACTTCCTGGGTCGAGCGCGCCACTGCCAAGACGGAGAAGTACGACGAGGCGGAGGGCAAGGAGAAGCCCGACGACTCCGAGGTACGCGCCGCCGCCCGCAACGCCACCGACGCCAAGTCCGCCCAGTCCTCCGCCCAGACGGCCGTCGACAAAGCCGAAGGCGGCCTCGAAGCGGCCAAGAAGATGGCCGCCGACGCGAAGAAGATGCGCGAGGACGCCGCCTCCGAGGCCAAAGACAAGCTCGAAGACGCCTCCGACGCCGGCATCCAGAACCGCAAGTGGTGGGAGAAGGCGGTCGACTGGGTCAGGGACAACTGGGATGCCATCGTCACGGTCTGCAAGGTCATCGTCGCGGTCCTCGGCATCGTCGTGATGATCATCGGCGGGCCTCTCGCGCTGGTCGTCCTCGCCGCCGCCCTCGTCGTCCTCGCCGACACCCTCATCAAGTACCTGAACGGCGAAGCGAGCCTCTGGGACGTGTTGCCCGGCGTTGAAAATGCAGACGGGGGCGGCGTTCACGGTGCCGATGGGTGGGGATGACGAAGCCCCGCCGGCGTGGGTGCGGGCGGGGCGGTCGTCGGCAAGGTGTCGTTTTCGTCGGCGAGGTGCCGGTGGTTCAGTCGCCGACCACTTCGCTGACTGCGGCGCGGGCGGCGGCCTCGTCGACGAGGTTCTTGCCGGAGGCGAACGAGGCGACCAGGGCTTGGAGGGCCAGGTTGTTCACGGCCCGCGGATAGCCGCGGGAGGTGGTGTGGATCAGTGTCAGGGCGTCCTCGGTGAACAGTTCGTCCGGGCGTCCGGCGATCTTCAGGTGGTGGTTGACGTAGCTGGTGGTCTCTGTGGAGGCCATGCCCGGCATGGTGTAGCGCAGGGCGGTGCGTTGTTCGAGGGCGGCCAGGACGGCGAGCTTCATGGTGCGTCGGAGGGTGGGCTGGCCGACGAGGAGGCAGGACAGCGGGGAGTCCTGGTCCATGCCCTGGTTGGTGAGCATGCGGATGGATTCGAGTTGCTCGTAGGCCATCAGGTGGGCTTCGTCGATGACCAGGACGGGGGTGCGTCCGCGTTCTTCGCGTTCGGACAGCAGGGCTTTGCCGGTCTGGACGGTCAGGCGGGAGCCGAGGTGGGCGGGGGTCTGGCCGAAGGCGTCGACGATCTGTTCGTGGATGCCGCGGACTCCGATCATGGGGTTGGGGATGTAGATGACGGTGTATTTCGAGGGGTCGAGGGCGTCCAGGCAGGTGCGGACGGAGACGGTTTTGCCGGCGCCGACTTCGCCGGTGACCACGCCGATGGAGCGTTCGGCGATGCACCAGGTGATGCGGGCGACGGCCTGGTTGTGGGAGTCGTGCCGGTGGAGCATGCCCGGGGCGAGGTTGCGGCCGAAGGGCATGCGCTCGAAGCCGTAGTGGGCCTGCAGTTTCTCGATCATGACGGGTCATGCCTCCCGGCCGGGGCTGGTGTCTTCGGTGGTCAGGTCGACGGTGACGGCAGGTGCGGGCGCCAGGGCCGCGTAGTTGATCTTCTGGCCGAGGTGGTTGGAGTGGGCGGTGTCGACCAGGCCGAGGTAGTCGATGCCGGTCGTGGTGGTGGTCTTCGGTTCCTCAGCCGGGGTTTCGGGTTTGGCTTTGGGGTGGGAGTGCCGCTCGATCTGGAACGGGCTGGCGGTGCCCGCGTCCTTGCCGTCCAGACGCACCCGCAGGACGGTCAGGTCGAAGGGGTCGAAGACCAGCTCGACGCGGTGGCCGACCAGTTGGGGGTCGACCTGGTAGCGGTTGCCGTGCAGCGAGATCGTCGCGGTCTTGGCGACCCGCCGGTTCTCCGACCAGCGGAATGCTTCCGCGAGAGCGGCGGGCTGCGGGACGGGGAAGGGGGCGCCGGCCATCCACCGCGCAAGCGGCTCGGCCTTGGTCTCGGAGTGCATCCGGCGGTGGTAGATGTTCTCGACCCAGGCGGTGAACAGGCGGTTCATCTCCGCCAGGTCGGTGATCTCGCGGCCGACTTCGCCGGCGCCGGAGGCGATCTCGACGGTGAACTCGCCGTTCACGGTGCGGAAGAAGCGTTCGATCTTGCCTCTGCCCTCGGGGCGTCCGGGGGCGGAGTGCACCAGCTTGATGCCGAGTTTCGCGCAGGCCCGCAGCAGCCACGAGTCGACGAACGCGGAGCCGTTGTCGACGTAGATGTACTGCGGGACGCCGCGGGCGGCCAGCGCCGGCCGCAGGGCCGCGGCCAGGCGGACGGTGTCCTCCATGAAGCCCCAGCGGTGCCCGACCACGGCCCGGCTGTGGTCGTCCAGGAAGGCGAAGAGGTAGGTCTTGCGGCCGTCGATCCGCGGACCGTGCAGGGCATCGCCGACCCAGAGTTCATTGGGCCGGTCGGCCTCGAAGCGGCCGAAGGAGTCCTTGGGCCTGGCCCTCTTCAGCGCGACCAGCCCGGTCTTGTGGAACATCCGCTGCAGCGTGCGCTCGTCCGGCGCCCACCCCATCTGGGCCCGCAGAATCCGCCTGACCTGCGCGGCCGCGCGGTCCGGGTTCTCCTTCTTCAGCGCCATCGCCAGCTCGACCACCTCCGGCGGGGTCCTGGGCTGGGACTGGCGCGGGCTGGGCACCAGCGCGTCGAAGCCGCCCTGGCGCCACTCCAGGATCCACCGGTCGATGGTGTAGCGGCTGATCCGCACCGGCCGGCCGTCGGCGTCGATGTGCTCGGCCTGCGCCAGCTTGCGCACCAGGGCGCCCCGCTGGTGCCTGGTCAGGCTCGGGTCCGCCGCCTCGCGGATAAGCATGTAGCGGAACAGGCCGATCCTTCGGGCTCTCTCCGTCCGGGCGGCCTCGTCGTCGTCCTTCTTCGACACGTCCACCTTCCTGGCATCTCGTCACGGGCATGGGCCCGCCGAGGCTGTCAGGAACAACCCTCCGCAGATCAGAGGCAGTTGGTGTTGATCGACGATCAAGGCCAGGACGGCGACAACAACCGTCCCCGGCTCACCGCCGCGGCCAGATGCCACGGCGACACCTCGCCGACGTCCGGCCACCGCGAGACCGCGGCCTTCCAGGCCCCGACCACCGCCGCCACCGCATCCGCGAACCGGCTCACCGACCCCGCCGGCGGGATGGGATCCGGCCCGGTGTCCACCAGCAGCACCGTGAAGTACACGCGAACGTGCTCAGCCCTGCGTTCGAACCGCCGAAGCCAGCCCCGCACCGTCTCCACCGGCCGGCCCAAACGGGCCGCGATCGTCCTGGCCCCCGAACCAGCCGCCTTCCACGCCAGCGCCGTCCCGATCACGTCCGCCAAATCCACCCGCCTGACCAGCACGAACACCGGGAGAAGCACATGCGACCCGCCACAACCCGAACACCGGGCCCGCCGCGGACGCACCCTCACCACCCCCTTCACACTCCGCAGCACACGACGCCTCGCCCACCCCCACGGCGCGAGCACACCACCGCAATCCGGACACTCGATCCCACCCGCCAACAACCTGGCCTCGACCCGAACCGCGTCCGCCTCTACCGTGAGCACCGGCGCCTCCACGCGCTGCACGGCCCTCCCGGACTCGGCCAAGAGATCAGCGGGAGGGCCTTCTGCATGCCCTCATCGGCAAGGTGCCGCCGCCAACGAACACCCCGACCTCACCGGCATGCAACCGATCTTGTCGGCATGTTCAACGCCCCAAGCCCGCCCGCGACATCGGCATCTTGAATGCCTCTCAACATGGGACGTCGCCTTCGCCGCCCTCGACTGCATCCCCGGCATGAAGGGCCTGACCACCCTCGGCGGGCTGGCGAAGATGGCCAAGGGCGGCATGAAGGCCATGAAGGGCCTCAAGGCCATGAAGGCCGGGGTTCTGGGCCTGGCAAAGCGCGGGCGCACCATGCTGGGCGACGCGGCGCGCGGCGCCCGTGACCGGTTCAAGAGTGTGGTCAACAAGTTCACCGACCCGATCGACCTGGCCACCGGCGAGATGTACCTGCCTCAGACCGACATCGAGTTACCCGGTCTGCTGCCGCTGACGTTCAACCGCCGGGTCGGCTCCTCGTACCGATGTGGGCGGTGGTTCGGCCCGACCTGGACCTCCACCGTCGACCAACGGCTGGAGACCGACGAACAGGGCATCGTCTACATCACCGAAGACGGCCGCCTCCTGGCCTACCCCCACCCCTCCGACAGTGCGGTCCTGCCCGACTCGGGCCCCCGCTGGCCCCTGGGCCGCCCGGAGACCGGCGGCTACACGGTCACAGATCCGGCCACCGGGCACACCCGCCACTTTGGGGGCCCGGACAGTGACGGCGTCTGTCTCCTGCACCGGATATCCGACCGCAACGGCCACACGATCACCTTCACCTACGACAATGGGGGTGCCCCGACCGGTATCCGTCACTCCGCCGGCTATCACCTCCGTCTGACCACGGAGGACGACCGGGTCACCGCCCTCCACCTCGCCGGTGCGGCCGCCGATGGCACCGATGCCGAGATCAAGCGCTTCGGGTACGACGAGGACGGCAACCTCACCGAGGACTACAACTCCTCCGGTCTGCCCCTGCGCTTCGCCTACGACGAGCGGCTGCGCGTCACCTCCTGGACCGACCGCAACAACCACTCCTACGCCTACACCTACGACCAGGACGACCGCTGTATAGCCGAAGGCGGCGAAGCCGGCCACCTCGCCCTCACCCTCACCTACGGCACCACCGACCCCGCCTGGCCCGACTGCACCCTCACCACCCTCACCACAACCGACGAGGCGACCACCCGCTTCGTCATCAACGACAGCTGTCAGGTCATCGCCGAGATCAACCCCCTTGGTGCGATCACACGCACCGCCTACGACCGCCATCACAACCTCACCGCCACCACCGATGCCCTCGGCTACACCACCCGCTACACCTACGACGGCGGGCACCGCTGCACCAGCGTCACCCTCCCCGACGGCAGCCAGACCCACGCGGTCTACGACCGCCACCCCGCCCCCGTCGAACTCATCAGCGCCGACGGCACCGTCTGGCGTCAGAGCCTCGACGAGCACGGCAACCGAACCGCGCTAACGGACCCGGCCGGTCACACCACCCACTACGCCTACGACGACGCAGGCCGGCTGGTCTCGGTGACCGATCCCCTGGGCGCGGTCACCGAAGTGGAGTGCAACCCCGCCGGCCTGGCCACCCGCACCGATCCCACCGGCGGTATCGCCGCCTACGAATGGGACGAGTTCGGCCGGCTGATCGCCGCCACGGATCCCACCGGTGCCACCACCAGGATGGAATGGACCGTCGAAGGCCAGCCCGTCCGCCAGACCGGTCCCGACGGCGCCGAGCAGCGATGGACGTACGACGGCGAAGGCAACTGCCTGACCTTCACCAACGCCGCCGGGCACACCACAGCGTTCACCTACACCCACTTCGACCAGGTCGCCACCCGCACCGACCCCGGCGGCACCACCCACACCTTCACCCACGATCACCAGCTCCGCCTCACCCAGGTCACCAACCCCCAAGGACTGACCTGGGACTACACCTACGACCCGGCCGGCCGCCTCGTTGCCGAAACCGACTTCGACAACCGCCACACCACCTACGAACTCGACCCCGCCGGCCGCCTCATCACACGCACCACGCCCCTGGGCACGACCCTCACCTACCGGCGCGACGCTGAATCGGATTTCTGAGACGAACAAGAATCGCGCCATTCATTTTGCGACGCACATGCTCAGACTTCACGAACAGCGCAGAGCGAACAGTTCCGACGCCGACCCTCAGGCGAATGACTGAGCCCTTTCAACCCGATGCCTGATCGGACACGTTTGGCGCGTCGCGCACTTCGGCGGACCGAGAGGGAATAATTCCATCAGCGGATTCAGGGACTGGGCGCCAGGTGATTCGGGATTGTTCCCGGCATTCCGTGTCCACATCACGGCTGGACACCATCGGGCTGAAGAGATCGTACGACGTCTTAGAGCTTGTCTCACGTGGCGAGTTTTGCGAGCTTCTTGTAGCAGGTCAGGGTGGCTGCGAGTCCCAAGAAGGCCAGTCAGGTTTTCTCAGCGAGTTTCGTTCCATGTGTTGTTGAGGGCGAGGGCT